>NZ_JADALJ010000001.1:0-1200000 GCF_014876185.1 Rufibacter sp. LB8
AGACTGTACAACCGTCTGGCATAACTGTTTACAGGTTATCAAAGACAATATAGGCGAGCAAAGCTACAAGACGTGGTTTGAGCCGATTGTGCCATTGTCTTTGGCCGGCAACGTCTTGACCATTCAGGTCCCCAGCCAGTTTTTCTATGAATGGCTGGAGGAGCATTACGTGGGCCTGCTCAAGAAAGTGGTCTACCAGGAGTTGGGCGGCGAAGGCCGTCTGGAATACTCCATCATAGTAGACCAGGGCAACGACCACAGCAAGCCGCAGACGGTTAACATACCAACCAAGAAAGTGCCCAGCGCCGTGGTGAATTCCTACAGCCCAGAGCGCTCTTTCCTGAAAAATCCGTTTGAAAGCAAGGCCATTGACCGGCACTTCTTCAACTCGCAGCTGAACCAGAGCTACACCTTTGAGAATTATATTGAAGGCGATTGCAATAGATTAGCGCGTTCTGCGGGCTACGCCGTGGCCAACAAACCCGGTACTACGTCTTTCAACCCGTTAATGGTGTATGGTGGCGTAGGTTTAGGCAAGACGCACTTGGTGCAGGCCATTGGCAACCACATCAAGACCAACAACCCAGACAAGTTTGTGCTGTACGTGTCCTCAGAGAAATTCGTGAACCAGTTCATTGAGTCTCTCAAGACCAACAACGTGCAGGATTTCGCCAATTTCTACCTGCTGGTAGATATTTTGATTATTGATGATGTGCAGTTCCTGAGCGGCAAAGAGAAAACCCAGGAAATGTTCTTCCACATCTTCAACCACTTGCACCAGAGCGGCAAGCAGATTGTAATGACCTCAGACTGTCCGCCGCGTGATTTGAAAGGCTTGGAAGAGCGTCTGTTGTCCCGTTTCAAATGGGGCCTCACTGCAGATTTGCAGAGCCCAGACTTTGAGACCCGCATGGCCATCATCTACAAAAAGATGCAGAGTGATGGTATTCACATTCCAGACAACGTGATTGAATACCTGGCTTACAGCGTAGACACCAACGTGCGGGAACTGGAAGGCGTCTTGATTTCTTTGATAGCCCAGTCTAGCCTGAACCGCAAGGAAATTGACCTGGAACTGGCCAAAGGCGCGCTTAAGCATATTATTGAAGACGTAGAGACCGAGGTAAACTTGGACTTCATCCAGAAAACCGTGGCCGAGTATTTCCAGGTGAGCCTGGATTCATTAAAAGCCAAAACCCGCAAGAAGGAGATTGTGACGGCCCGCCAGGTAGCCATGTACTTCGCGAAGGAATACACCGCGCACTCGCTCAAGTCTATCGGGTTCCATTTCGGGGGTCGTGACCACTCCACCGTGATTCACTCGGTGCAGACCGTCTCAGACATGATTGACACCGACAAAAAATTCAAAGCCTCCATTCAGGAACTACAGAAGAAGTTCAAGGTGAAAGCGGTGTAATCACCTTTGTTCACTGTCTACCCATGATTTCAAAAAAGGCCAAATACGCGCTCAAAGCCCTTCTCTACCTGGCGAAGCAGCATGACCGTGGCCTTGTGATGATTTCTGAAATTGCCACCGCTGAGCGTATTCCTCGCAAATTTCTGGAAGCCATTCTAGTAGACCTCAAGGTGCAGCAGATAGTACAAAGCACCCGCGGCAAGAATGGCGGCTACCTGCTGGTGAAAGACCCGGCTACCATTTCCGTGGGGAACGTGATACGCATGATTGACGGTCCATTGGCGCCCGTTCATTGCGTGAGTCATCTCTACTATAAGAAATGCGAGGAGTGCGTGGACGAGGCTACCTGTGAAATCAGACTCTTGATGAAGCGCGTGCGTGATGCAACCTGTGATATTTTAGATACTACCTTTCTGGCTAACTTCTCACAAGTGACGGCCTTGATGATTGAAGAAGAAGCCAATCAGATTTAATTCTTTCTTTTTTCTCCGTTTTCGGGCTCATTTCTGAAAACGAAGCCAAAAATAGCTTTTCCTTTTTCTAGTCATCCTTAGCTTGCGGCGCCACTTTTAACTCAAAAAATCATCCTGAGCCTGTAGAAGGGTCTAACGAAGATTCTTTCTGATGGATTAGTTGTGCGTGCAGATAACTTATCCGTTTGCCGTTGTTGTTATCACCAACGACCAAGACAGCGGTTCAACCAGTTTTTGTGCACGCAGTTTGCTTTCCTTCCAAACCGCCGTTTCATCCCTTGCCTCACAAGACCACCTTTTTCATAGCCCGGCTCCGAGCGCTCACGGCCGCGAGGCCCCGCCTTCCCCTCTCGCACTGCCCGTCTTGGCCAAATCTGTTCTTTGTCCTTAGCCCCAGCCATACAAGGCCAACCCGCGAGGCGCTCGATGGAAAGCCTGGAAACAGTGCGATGGTTAGGCAGTCTGCGTTTATTAAATTGGATAGATTGCGTTTTCAGGCTCTAAATTGGAAATGGAGGCGAAACTGCGAAATGCGTGTGCCGGTTGTAGAGACAAGGCACTGCCTTGTCTCTACGGTTGAGGTCACAACAGACGCCTGCTCAAAAGACCTCGTAGTGTGCGCAGCTCCTACGAGTGTCTCTGCCAATTCCGTTTTCGGGCTCTAAAATGGAAATAAAGCCGAAACTGGGTTTCCAACTGTAGAGACCAGGCACCGCCTTGTCTCCCACGCATGGCTTTCTGCTGCTCCCCACATTCCAAAAAAACTCCCCTCCTGTATTAGGAGGGGTTGGGGGTGGTCCATGTAGTACAAGATACTTTCCAGCTAAATAGAACACGCTTACTTCCTCACACCTATTCCATTCCTCACAAGAAAATCAACCAAACCAGCGGGCTGTTACCAACTCAATACTTTTTTGAAATAAGGATTGCGTTTTCAGTAATTGGTGCTTTTATTTGTCTACTTCATCTATAGAGATGGCCAAGGCAAACGAAAACGGGGAGAAGCCGTTGGAAGAACTCGGTAGAAAGACATTGTACCACGAAAGAAATTTAAAACTATGGCATTACGGTTAGGCGACATTGCGCCAGATTTTACAGCAGAAACCTCAGAAGGCACCATAAATTTCCATGAATGGATTGAAGGCAGCTGGGCGGTCCTGTTTTCGCATCCGCGTGATTATACGCCGGTGTGTACCACAGAATTGGGCGCAGTAGCCAAGATTAAAGGTGAATTTGACCGCCGCGGCGTGAAAGTGGCGGCCCTGAGCGTGGACCCCATTGACTCGCACCACGGCTGGATCCAGGACATCAATGAGACGCAGAACACCACCGTGAACTTCCCCATTATTGCCGACCCGGAGAAGAAAGTGGCCGATCTGTATGACATGATCCACCCCAACGCCAGCGACACGGCCACCGTGCGCTCTGTGTTTGTGATTGGCGCCGACAAAAAAGTGAAGCTGATTTTTACCTACCCGGCGTCTACGGGGCGTAACTTCGCGGAGATTCTGCGGGTGATTGACTCTTTGCAGCTGACCGCCAACCACAGCGTGGCCACGCCGGCCAACTGGGAAAATGGCCAGGACTGCGTGATTCTGCCGTCGGTGAAGCAGGAAGACGTGGAAGCAAAATTCCCGAAGGGCCATACCGTCATCAAGCCCTACCTGCGCACCACGCCGCAGCCAAACCTGGACTAATCTTCAGCTACTACTTAAAACAGAAAGGCCATCTCTTTGCAGGGATGGCCTTTCTGTTTTTGGCTTCGTTTCTGGAAATGAGCCCGAAAACGCTATGTAATGTTAACGCCGGTTATTGGTAGACGTGTCGGTAACCGGAATGTCATGTTTGCGGGCCACTTCGTTCAGTTTGTCTTTGACCAGGCGCTGGCTTTTGCGGGTGCTCACCAGTTTCAGTTCAATGCTGCACTTAGAGCCGTCGCGCATGGTAAAGCGGGCCTGCGTGTTGTTCATGTTAATGGCCGTGACATCTTGCAACGGAATGGCTATTTTCTTCTTGAAGTGCCCGCGTTTCTCCACCACATAGGCCGGTGTAATCTCTAAATAAGACTGCGTGCCGAACAATGAGGTGTTCTGCGCCAAAATGAAGACCAGGTAGCCCAGGGCTAGACCCAGAAAAATGTAATGGATAAAATGCCGGTCATTGGTGGCGTTGCCGGGTTCTGTGAAGACCAGGAAAAGCCCATAAGACAACCACAGCAGCACCAAGGCCAACTGCACCCCAAACGAAATTTTATGGTCACGTGATGGCCGCAACCCTACTCTAGCCAGTGATTTCATGCAAACGATGTATGCCGCAAAGATAGCAAAAATTTAATACCGCACGGGCGGTGGGTTAGCCTTTCAAAGTTGCTTTGAGTGTGATTTCAGGCACAGAGGCCAGCGCGCGTGAGATAGGGCAGCCTTCCTTGGCTTTCTGGGCTAGTTCCTGCAGTTTATCGTCAGACAGGCCGGGTACGGTGGCGTCACAGGTGAGGTCAATGCGGCTGATGAACGGGCCGGTGTCGTCTTTGCCCATGGAGATTTTGGCCGTGGTGTTTACCGAGGTGGCCGGGGTGCCGTCGCCTTCCAGCAACGCGCTCAGGAACATAGAATAACAGCCCGCGTGGGCAGCCGCAATCAGTTCTTCAGGGTTGGTGCCGGTCACGTCTTCCTCAAACCGTGAGCCAAACGAGAAACGTCCGTCCAGGGTGCCACTTTGACTTTTAATGGTGCCTTTTCCTTCTTTGAGGCCGCCTTCCCAGGTGGCTTGTCCAGTGTTGTTTGCCATAGTTGTAGGTGTTGTAGGTTTTATTGGTAGGTACTTGAATACGGGCCTTTAAGTTTACTTTGATTTCAGGGAGATCGATTTTCTAAACCTCGCCTTGTACAACAAATGCCAGCCCACGCGCTGGTGCTGGTGCTCAGACATCAACCGTAAATAAAAGAAGAATTTCCGTTTTGGGCTTCATTTTCAGAAATGAGCCCGAAAACGGCTTGGCCATTTTTTGGAAATGTACTGTGATGAGGAAAGGGGAAAGAAGGTTAAAAAGCCCGCTGCCTGGCACTAGTTCACGCTGAACAACTTTTTCTGGATGCTGAAGGAGAACTTGGAACCCACGCCCGGCTCAGATGAGATTTCAACCTCGCCGCCCAGCTTTTCTACCAGTTTCTTGACCGTAGAGAGGCCAATGCCGGTGCCCACATTCTCAGTGCGGCTTTTCCGGAAGGTTTGGAACACCCTGAAAATGCGTTTCTGGTGCGTGACCGGAATACCGCGGCCGTTGTCTTCCACGGTGAATTCGTAGCGGTGCGGGTGTTCCTTGAAATGCACGTCAATAATTCCCTGGCTTTTGTCATTGTACTGAATGGCGTTGCTGAACAGATTCAGGAAAATCTGCTGCAGCGCCGCCCGCGACGTGGTAATCTGCGGAAGGTTATTGGCGTAGTTGATGGTGATGTTGTCCGGCGGCGAGAGCAAATCCACCACTTCGGTTACCATCTGGCCCAGGTGAAAACTGCTGCTGAGCTGCGGCGTGAGCTCGGTTACTTTGGAGTATTCCAGCACGCCCGTCACCATCTGGAGCAAACGCTGCGCCGAGTCCTGTACCAGATGAATCAAGTGCCGGGCCGTTGGTTCCAGGTTGGCGTGGTGCTCCTGCAGGTTCTGGATCAGGCCGGTCATGTTCTGGAGCGGCGCCTTGAGGTCATGCGAAATCATGGCGGCATATGCGTCTAGCTGTTCATTGGCCTGCTGCAAGCTCTGGGCCTGGCCCTGCAACTGCTCCACCTGCTGCTGCAAGTCAACTTTTGCGCAAATCTGTTCGCCTAAGGCCTGCAACGCGGTTAGTTGCGCGGCAAGCAAAGTTTTAGGCCGAGCGTCCATGACCGTTAATATTCCCCAAACCTCACCCGCGGCAGTTGGCAGTGGCACAGACGCGTAAAAACCAACGGGCGGGAAGCCAGCCAACTTGTTTACTTGTGCCGTGCGCGTATCGGCCTGTATATTTTCCACCACCAGCACACGCAAGGGATCCTGTAAACTAAGCCCGAAAAGCGAGTTGGCCAAAGGTGTTTCCACGTTTTGGCCATTGACCAGCGTGGTGCAGTGTTGGCTTCCTGCGTCTATAAAAGAAACAAACGCGGCCTGGCTCTGGCAAATAGCCGCCGCCATGGCCGTGAACGCCTGAAGATCCTGAACGGGTAGAAATCCCACCGCAGCATTAGCCTGAAGCAGGCGAGGACCGGCGGTTTGCTCAGCGTGCGTAATTGGGATTGTCATATTCTTGAGTAAAATGGGGTAAAGCCTATTTATGGCGCAAGTTGGGTTTGTGATTCAGCAGGCTGGCTAATCTTTCTGAGGGGGGTAAGGCTATAACTCTAAATCTATACATTTGTTTTCCGCCGCAATTTACGGCTTTATCAGGCATGTTTTATAAAGCATACTGCATTTTCATGTACAGACATAAAACTATGTTGTTATAATTATACTTCCTTCTAAATAGCAGCAAATATCCCAGAAATTATAATTATGAATTGTTGGAATAATTATAATAATAAAAACTGAAATATATTTTTGACCGAAGTCCGTTTTTGGTCTCATTTCTGGAAACGAAGCCTAAAACAGAGTTTACGCAAGTGCTGGAAGATGGTCCTGCTTTGCCGGAGAGTTGTATCTTTACCTCTTGCCTCTGTAAACCAGCGAGTGCCCAGACCGTTCTCAGCAACGCGCGTGGGCTTACCGCTGCTTTGGAATTTCAAGAAAAAACCAGATGCACAAAGCCGAATTAGAGGTAGAAACAGACCTTTTCAGGACCACAGACCAAGACATATGGGAATAAAAGCAATGTTGAGCAAGCCGTTGGCCTCCTGGGCCAACGTACAGCAGCAGGCCTGGGTGGAACGCCCCAATGAAACGCAGCAGCAGGTGTTCAGGCAACTCATTAAAAAAGCAGCTACCACGGCATTCGGGAGAGACCATCATTTTCAGGACATACAGAACCACCTGGAGTTTAAACAGGCCGTGCCCGTGCGTGATTATGAGGCGCTACGCCCGTATTTTGACCGCGTGAAGGAAGGCGAGGCCAACGTGCTGTGGCCGGGCAAACCGCTGTATTTCGCCAAAACGTCTGGCACTACCTCGGGCACCAAATACATTCCCATTACGCCAGATTCCATTCCCAACCACATCAACGGCGGCAAGAACGCGCTGCTCAACTACATTCATGAAACGGGCCGGTCTCAGTTTCTCAACGGTAAACTGATTTTCCTGAGCGGGAGCCCCGTGCTGGAGCAGGTGGCGGGTATTAACACGGGGCGGCTGTCTGGCATTGTGAACCACCACGTGCCCTCTTATTTGCGCAAAAACCAACTGCCCAGCTATACCACCAACTGCCTGGAAGACTGGGAAACCAAGCTGGACGCCATTATTAACGAGACCATTGACCAACAGATGACCTTGATTTCGGGCATTCCGCCGTGGGTGCAGATGTACTTTGACAAAATCATGGCGCGCACCGGCAAGCAAATCAAAGACGTGTTCCCAGACTTCAACCTGTTTGTGTACGGGGGCGTGAACTTCGCGCCATACAAGGCCAAGCTGTTTGAGAGCATCGGCAGGAAAGTAGACTCTATTGAGACGTTTCCGGCGTCTGAGGGCTTTTTTGCGTACCAGAACGTGCAGGAAGACCCCAGCCTTTTGGTGCTGGCCAACAGCGGTATTTTCTTTGAGTTTGTGCCCGCCGATGAATTCCACCAACCCAATCCTACCCGCCTGGGCCTGGCCGAAGTGAAAACGGGCGTGAACTACGCGCTTATCGTTAACAGCAACGCCGGGCTCTGGGGCTATTCCATTGGCGACACCGTCAAGTTTACCTCGCTTTTTCCGCATAAGTTGGTGGTGAGCGGCCGGCTCAAGCATTTTATCTCGGCGTTTGGCGAGCACGTGATAGCCGAGGAGGTGGAAGGAGCCCTGCAAGACGCCATGGCCGAGTTTCCTGAGGTAGCCGTGACCGAGTTCACTGTGGCGCCCTTCGTGAGCCAAAATGAGGCGCCGTCTTACCATGAATGGCTGATTGCCTTTGACACGCCGCCGCATGACGCTGAGCGTTTTTCTAAAGCCCTCAACTGGCACCTGCGCAAGCGTAATTCCTATTATGATGACCTCATTACGGGGAATATTCTGGCCAACCTGAAAGTGACCGCCCTGCCGCCAGACGCCTTCCAACGTTACATGAAGGGCCTGGGCAAACTAGGCGGCCAGAACAAAGTGCCACGCCTGAGCAATGACCGTACCCTAGCCGATGGATTATTGGCGGTAATGGGGTAGATGAGTGGCATTGCGTTTTGGGGCTCATTTTCAGAAATGAGCCCCAAAACAGAAATAGTTTTTACGTTTAATCTCACCTTCAGAATCAAGCCTGATACCATTTCTTTTGTATGGAAATTCTCATTGTTGTCACGCTCACCTTATTGAACGGCTTCTTCGCGCTGTCAGAAATCTCCATTATTTCTGTGCGGAAGGACCGCATGAAGCGGAAGGCCATGGAAGGCAGCAAAAGCGCCCAGACGGTGCTGGACTTGCTGGCCGAGCCCGAGGATTTCCTGTCGGCGGTGCAGGTGGGCATTACGTTGATTGGGGTGGTGCTGGGGGCGTATGGCGGCGCGGCGCTCTCTGATGACATGCGGACCGTGCTGGTGCAGGTGCCGTTCCTGGCGCCGTACGCAGATACGCTCTCTATCATTATTGTAGTGGGCCTGATCACCTATTTCTCCATTGTGATAGGCGAACTCATTCCCAAAACCCTGGCCATGGGCAACAGTGAGCGCATTGCCCTGTTTGTGGCGCCCATCATTAAAGCCTTCACTAAAGCCACGTTGCCGCTGGTCAAACTGCTTTCTATCTCCACCAACCTGGTCATGAAACTGCTGCGCGTGAAAGTGGCCGAAGAGGAGAAAATGTCTGAGGAAGAACTTCGGCAGATCATTAAAACCGCCGGCAAGCAGGGCATTTTGGCCAAAGAGGAGACAGACCTGCACCAGAACATCTTCCATTATTCTGAGCAGCGGGCCAAGCACCTCAAAACCCACCGCATAGACGTGGAGTGGGTGAGCCTGCATGAGACCATGGAAGAAATAAAGGAGAAAATGCGCCTGAGCGCCCATTCCAAGTTTCCGGTGTATGACAAACGCCAGGACCAGGTGGTGGGCGTGCTGCACTCCAAAGACTTCTATGAGAACCTGCTCACCGACAAACTCCCGCTCCAGGGCCTGCTCAAGAAACCCATTTTTGTGCCTGAGACCATGTTTGCCAGCGCCGTGCTCAACTTGTTCAAAAACCATAAGCAGTACCTGGGCATTGTGGTAGATGAATTTGGGTCTGTGGAAGGCATTGTCACGCTCCATGACATTCTGGAAGCCATTGTGGGCGACATTCCGGACCTGGACGAGATACTGGAGAACACCTTTTTGGTAAGGGAAGACAAGTCCATATTGGTGAGCGGCAGCATGCCCATCAGAGACCTTAACCGCAAGCTGAAGCGGGAGTTCATCAAGAAGGACACGTCTGACTTTGAGACCCTGGCCGGCTTTGTGAGCCATTACCTCAACCGCCTCCCCGCCACCGGCGAAAAGTTTGTGTACAACAACTTTGAGATTGAAGTCATAGACCTGGACGGAAGCAAGATTGACAAACTGCTCCTCAAGGAAATCAAGGAATAGGATCACTCCGTTTTCGGGCTCATTTCTGGAAATGAGGGCAAAAACCGGAAAGTTATAGTTTTGAATATAAGGAGTTTATGCTGTTTTATATTGAGTTTTTCTATTATGCAGTAATTCAGAAGTCCTTACATAAAGGAAAAGACACTTATGACCATGGCCCTCGGCTTTTTTTCTTAATTGCATTCCTAAATTCTAGTACATTATTAGTATTTGCTTATTCAGTTTTTAGGAAATTTTTTGGAGAGATTGCTTTTGAGTTTGAATTAGCTTTTGGAGCTGGCTTGTTGTTGTCTACTTTGATAACGTATCTGCTTAAGAGACGGGAAGAAGCCATATTTTTAAAATTCAAAGGTGAAGACCTTTCTGATTCTTGGTGGTGGATTGCAATTTATTTAGCGTTCAGTACAGCGTTTTTTCTTATAGCATTGTTAAGGTTTTTATAGAAGTTTGGTGTCCAACCATGCAGCTTTTATTGCCTAATAGAGAAACTAAACATATACATCGAAATCAATTTTCGCCCAAACTCCCGTTTTTCCCCTAATTTCGCAAACGCAGCCCAAAAACGGGGTTAAGAAGAGTACATGAAGAAAAGAGTAGCCATTTTAGGCGCGACGGGTTCCATTGGGACACAGGCCTTGGACGTGATAAAAGCCCAGCCAGACGCCTTTGAGGTGGAGGTGCTCACGGCCCACAGCAACGCAGATTTATTGATTCAGCAGGCCATTGAATTTCAGCCCAACGCGGTGGTCATCACCAAAGACGAGTTGTATGAAACCGTGCGTGAGGCGCTGGCGTCGCACCCTATCAAGGTCTACGCCGGCATGAACGCCGTGAACAGCGTGGTAGAGATGGACTCCATTGACATTGTGCTCACTGCCATGGTGGGTTACGCCGGGCTGGAGTCTACCATCAAAGCCATTGAGGCGGGCAAGTCCATTGCGCTGGCGAACAAGGAAACGCTGGTGGTGGCCGGTCAACTGATCACGCAACTGGCGCGCGAGAAAGGCGTGAACATTTACCCCGTAGATTCTGAGCACAGCGCCATATTCCAATGCCTGGCCGGCGAATTCCACAACCCAATTGAGAAAATCATCTTGACCGCCTCGGGTGGTCCGTTCAGAGGCAAAGACCGAAACTTCTTACAGACGGTGACCAAGGCACAGGCGCTCAAGCACCCTAACTGGGACATGGGCGCTAAAATTACCATTGACTCGGCCTCCCTCATGAACAAGGGCCTGGAAGTGATGGAAGCCAAGTGGTTGTTCGGGCTCAAGAATGAACAGATTGAAGTAGTGGTGCATCCGCAATCTATTGTGCATTCGCTCGTTCAGTTTGAAGACGGTTCTTTGAAAGCGCAGCTGGGCCTGCCCGACATGAAATTGCCTATTCAGTATGCGCTGCATTACCCTAACCGGTTAAAATCTGATTTCCCGCGGTTCAGTTTCCTGGATTATCCCACACTCACGTTTGAGCAGCCAGATTTGGAGACCTTCCGCAACCTGGCCTTGGCCTACAGCGCCATGGAGAAAGGCGGAAACGCGCCGTGTGTGCTCAATGCGGCCAATGAAGTGGCGGTGGCGGCGTACCTGCGCGACGAGATCGGCTTTCTGGCTATGTCTGACCTCATTTCTGACTGTCTCGCCAAAGTTGCGTATATTGCCACGCCTTCGCTCAGTGACCTGGTGCACACAGACCAGGAGACCCGCCGAATGGCGCAGGAATTGGTGAACGGGTAAGCCGTTTTTCTTGCCCTAACCTTAGTTTAAAACAATTGCCTGGAGCCTGAGTTCTTCAGGTGTTTACCTCATAAGCGTTATAAATGGATGTTTTAGTAATGGCCGGCCAGTTAATTCTGGGGCTGACCATCTTAGTAGGAATACATGAATTGGGCCACATGCTCACCGCCAAATGGTTTGGCATGCGGGTTGAAAAATACGCCATCGGGTTTCCGCCCAAACTGGTGAGCAAGCAAGTAGGAGAGACCGAGTACATGATTGGCATGATTCCGCTGGGCGGTTTCGTGAAAATCTCCGGCATGGTAGATGAGTCCCTGGACACCGCCGCGCTGGCGCAGGAGCCGCAACCCTGGGAATTCAGGGCCAAACCAGCCTGGCAGCGCCTCATTGTCATGATGGGCGGTATTATCTTCAACGTGATCACGGGCATCATCATCTTCGCGGCGCTCACTTACATGTATGGCGAAAGCTATCTGTTGGCCAAAGACGTGAAATACGGCATTGTCACCAACCAGACCGCCAAACGCATTGGCCTGCAAGACGGTGACAAGATCATTGCCGTGAACGGAAAACCCATTGTGGAATTCAGTGACGCCGTTAGCCCAGATGTCTTATTGGGCAGCAACAGTACCTACACCGTGGATCGCAATGGCCAGCAGTTGGAGATTAAGATCCCCAATAACCTGATGGACCAACTCATTGACGAGGAGAAAACCACATTCATCATGCCCCGCGAGCCATTTATAGTAGAGCGCGTGCAGGCGGGTTCGCCGGCCTCTACAGTTGGCTTGCAGAAAGGTGACAAAATTGTGCGCATTGGCAACCAACCCATTCAGTTCTTTGACCAGTTGCAGGCGGCTTTAAAGCAAAGCGCGAACAAAACCATTCCTATTTCTGTGGAGCGTGAGGGGCAAACCTTCACTAAAAACGTGACCATTGAAGAGAACGGCACCCTGGGCTTCAACCCGAAGCCGTTGCTGCCCCGTGCCACCCGTGAGTATGGCCTGCTAGAGTCTATTCCGGCGGGTATGGATCGGGCCTACATGATCATCTCCACCCAGATCAAAGGGTTCGGGAAAATTTTCAGCGGCGAGGCGTCGGCTTCCAAATCCATTGGCGGCCCTATGATGATTGCCCAAACCTTCGGCGGTGACTTCTCCTGGATTAACTTCTGGACCATCACGGCCATGTTGTCCATGGTGCTGGCGTTCATGAACTTCCTGCCCATTCCGGCCCTGGACGGTGGCCACGTTATGTTCCTGACTTATGAAATGATCTCGGGACGCAAGCCCTCAGACAAGTTCCTGGAGAACGCGCAGAAAGTAGGCATGGTGTTGCTGTTGGCCTTAATGGCCTTCGCTATTGGCAATGACTTCTTCAAGTTGCTGTTTAAGTAAGCGATTTTGATTTAAAAAATATAAGGAGAAGGCGCTTTTGGCGTCTTTCTCTGTTTTACACCCACAGACTATGCCACAGAAAGCGAAAGGAATACTAGGGTTGATACTTGGCCTTCTGTTGGCTTTGCCGGCCTGGGCGCATGAATTCCACACCAGCATTACAGACGCCCGCTACAACCCCAAAACCCAAACGTTTGAACTAGCGGTCCGTGTTTTCGCTGATGACCTGGAGGAAGCCCTGAGCCGCCGCGCCAAAACCGTGGTGCGCCTGGACCGTTCCGCCCGCGTGAACCAGCTGATTGCTGAGTACGTGCAAGCCCATCTTTCCATCTCCGCCGCCAAAGGCAAGAAACCTGTACATAAATTCATAGGTGTACAGGAAGAAGCCGATGCCCTCTGGATTTACGTGGAGATTCCGGCGGGTCAAGTTCCCGCTGGGCAAGTCTATGTGCAGAATGCTTTATTAATGGAGGTGTTCACAGACCAGACCAATATTGTGAATGTAGAGGTAGGCGGCAAGAAGCGCTCCGTCCTTTCCCGCGCCGGGGAATCACAGCATGTGGTGGGTTTGTAAGAAGAAGTAACTGTGGGTTAATTGTAGATATTAGAATAGCTCCCTTTTCATCCTGAGCAGCACTCTTCGCCACTTCCTGCTGTCATCCTGAGCTTGTCGAAGGATCTAACGAAGCGTGATGCTTTGATTAAATTTCACTTTCTCCCCGCCGTCTTCGCCGTTGTTGGTGTTCTCACTGAAAACCTGAATTGCGTTCCCAGTTGCTATTTCTGTGCACGCAATTTGCCTTCCTTCCAAATTTCTGTTTGCTCCTGAGTTCTACAAGACGGCCTTTTCCATAGCTGGGCTCCGAGCGCTCACGGCCGCGATGCCCCGCCTTCCCCTCTCGCGCTGTACCAGCTTCCTGACGCCTTCGGCACCCGCCTGGCGGCGACGGAACCTGCTTAGGCGCTCGATGGAAAGGCTGGAAAAAGGTGCATGAGGCAGTCTGCGTTTTGGGCATCAGCAGTGCCGCCTGCTCAAAAGACCTCACAGGTTTTGGAAACCTGTGAGGTCTGCGCCAATTGCGTTTTGGGGCTCTGGATTGGAAATAGGGGCGAAAATGCAAGTATCCTTTCCTAGTAAACAACCCTGCCGCAAGTTTAGCGACAGCGTAACTTGTGGTAACCCACTTGGTCAGTTTATCAACTGACGTGAGTTTATAAACTCACAACATGCTAAGCCACAAGTTACGCTGTCGCTAAACTTGCGGCAGTAACTACTGTAGAGACCAGGCACTGCCTTGTCTCTAACGCATTGCTCTCTTTTGCAGCTACGCATTCCAGATACTCCCCCTTTGAAGGGGGCGAAGGGGGATGTTTACAATAGCTGAATATTTGCGTTTCATTCACACGCCTGCTCACAAGACCTCATAACGCACGCAGCTCTTACGCGTGCCTCTGCCTAGTCCTAAGCATTCCAAAAAAACTCCCCTCTCCATTGGGGAGGGATTGGGGGTGGGGCTTCCCTGTCTTATGATGGGCCGGGGGTGGTGAAACTACAGAACCAATTCCTGTTTTCGGCTCCACTTCCTAAACAGAGCCCGAAAACGGTTACCAGTCGCCGGTGCCGTTGTCGCCGCCTACGGGTTTGGGTCTAATCAACTTGAATTCCACACGGCGGTTCACGGCACGGTCTTCCAGGGTAACTTCGGGTTTGATGGGTTCTGAGCTGCCTTTGCCAATGGCGTCAATGCGGCCGGGCGCCAGCTTGCCCTTTTCCTCAATGTACCGCTGAATGGAGAAGGCCCGCCACTGCGATAGTTCTTGGTTGGCATTGGGGTCGCCGCTGGCATCTGTGTGGCCTTCAATGCTTAATCTGATCTGCGGGTGGTCCACCATAAACAGCACAATGCGGTCAAGTGTATTTTTCATGTGGTCCTTAATGTCGGCTTTGCCTTCGTCAAACTCCAGGTTCTTGAAAATAAGCGGAATGCTGTAGTCTATGAGCGTGGTCATGATTTTCAAGACGGTGTCATTCTTGAGGTCAATCTCTTTCTCAATGGAGAAGAAATCGGGGCTCTGAATCAGCATCATGTAGCGGCTGTTGTCAATGAGGTCAAAGTCAAAGGAACCGTCTTCGCGCAGGTATTTAGACGCCACCTCAATGCCGTTGTCCAGGTCAATGATGGAGATGATGCCGTTGAGCGGTTTGTTGGTGATGGAGTCGGTGAGCACCCCTGTGAGTTTGGTCACTGCGAGGGGGTGCGCCTCCATGGGCAGCGGGAACGAATACAAATCTAGGTTCTTGAGGTCTTTGGGCTCTGAGCGCGCGTAATACAGGTTGGTGGAGGCCGAATTGATGGTGAAGTAATACTCGCTGCCTTTGCCGTTCACCAGCGGACCCACGTTGCGCGGTTCCTGCCAGTTGCCGTTCACGCGGTAGGTCTTGTAGATGTCAAAATCCCCGAAATTGAGCAATTGCCCCCTGGAACTGAAATATAATACTTGATGCAAAGGGTGAAAATATGGGCTCACTTCGCTTTCCCGGGTGTTTACCACAGGTCCCAAATTCTGCGCGGGACCCCACATGCCATTTCTGAGTTTGGCGGTGAAGTAAATGTCAGAGAGGCCAAAGCCGCCAATCCGGTCAGAGGCGAAATACAAGGTGTCTTCAGACGGGGACAGGGACGGTTGCGAATCCCAGGCCTTGCTGTTCACTGAGGCACCAAGGTTCTTGATCTGGCCCCAGGAGCCGTCGGCTAATTTCACGGCCTGGTAGAGGTCACAGTTGCCAAAACCGTCGGGGCTGTCACAGCGCGCGAAGAACATGGTCTTGCCGTCGCGGCTCAGGCAGGCAGAACCTTCGTTGTAAATGCTGTTGATGGGTTTGCCGAACGATTGGGCCGCAGTCCAGAACCCGTTTTCATATTTGGAAAAATACAGGTCTTCGTCGGTGCCGCGGGCTTTGTTGTTCTTGCGGCGCGAAGTATAGATGAATACGTCTTCATCGGCGTGTACGGTGGGGCCGTAATCTTCGTCTTTGGAGTTGATGGACTCGCCCATGTTGGTGTACACGCCGCGCGGCGGTTTGTAGGTGTTCACAGATTTGCGGTACTCCACCAGTTCATAGTAATACTCCAGGGGCACGTACAGATCCTTGTTTTTCTCTTCCAGAGAATCATAGTAAAGCTGAATCTGGCGCACGTCTGTGCGGTGGTGCTTGAGCACCAGCCGGTAATAGGCAATGGCTTTTTGGCGCTGGCCCTCGCGTTCATACAGCTGGCCCAGACGCCACAGCAGCTTGGTGTCTTTGTAGAAATTCTCTATGCCAAAATTACCCACGTACTCCTCCAGCAGGGGCATTACTTTTTCCCAGTTCTGCCGTTGCTCCAGCTTTTGTATTTGCGCCAGTTTGCCTTTGTGGAAGTAATAAGGCGTTTCATTGATGTTGGGGAAATCCAGCACCAGTTCGGCGGCCGGAAGCTTCTTGCGCAAAGAGTCTGAGACGGGTTTCTGCTTCAGCCGCAACAGATTCTTGGTTTGCCCCAGCGTGACAGAACCAGTGGCGCACAGAAGAAAAAAGCAGAGGAACAGGCGAAACATACAGATTTGGGCGAACAGGTGTAAGCGGCCAACCCACGGTTAGCAGTACCAAATATACTCCTTTCTGTATCTAATTATAAAAGAAAGCTGCAAGATTTGCCCCGCTACATTGGCACAGGTCTTGAGAAGTATATATCTTCAAGGCAAACTGTTGAAAAGAAGGGAGAGATGCTGCCAAATTGGCACCTCCAGAGACGTTTTTTATGAATTATACCCAAGAGAATCTATTACAGCAACTCATGTTGTCTGATTTGTCTGACGATGGTAATGGCGAGTTGATTTCCATTATCACCACAGAACTGGAAGACGGTGAGGGCGCTGAAAAAAATAAACCAGAAATTTTATCGCTTTTACCGGTCCGCAACACGGTGCTTTTCCCGGGCGTGGTGATTCCCATTACCGTGAGCCGGAAGAAATCTGTGCGCCTGGTGCGCAAAGCCTACCGCGGCGACAAAACCGTGGGCGTGGTGGCGCAGAAGAACATGTCCGCCGAGGACCCGTCGCCGGAAGATTTGTACACGGTGGGCACCATGGCCAAGATTCTGAAGATGCTGGTGCTGCCCGACGGCAATACCACCATCATCATACAAGGGCAAAGCCGGTTCAAGGTAGAGGAAATAGTGCAGGAAGACCCGTTCATGACGGCCAAAGTGTCTTACTGCCCCGAAGTGTTCCCCAACAAAACCAGCAAAGAAGTGAAAGCCTTGGTGCAGTCCCTGCAAGAGGCGGCCGCTAAAATCTTAAAGCTGAACCCCGAGATTCCGCAGGAAGCCCAGGTGGCCCTTGACAACATTGACAGCCCCAGTTTCCTGACCCATTTTCTGTCCAGCAACATCAACGTGGAAGTGGCCCAGAAGCAGAAACTGCTGGAAATCAACGACGGTGTGGAGCGTGGCACTACGTTACTGCAGTTGATGATGCGCGAAATCCAGATGCTGGAGATCAAGCAAGAAATTCACAGCAAGGTACACATTGACATAGACGAGCAGCAGCGCGACTATTTCTTGCGTCAGCAAATCAAAGTCTTGCAAGACGAGTTGGGTATGGACGGCCCGGAGCAGGAAGTGGAGAAAATGCGTGCCACCGCCCTCAAGAAAAAATGGCCCGAAGCCGTCGCCAAGCATTTCAACAAAGAATTGGACAAACTGGGCCGCAGCAATCCGCAGAGTGCAGAATACCCAATCGCCCTCAATTACTGCGAGTTCCTGCTGGACTTACCCTGGAGCGACTATACCAAAGACAACTTCAACCTCAAGCGCACCAAGAAAATTCTGGACGCCGACCATTATGGCCTGGAGAAAGTGAAAGAGCGCATTCTGGAGTATTTGGCCGTTTTAAAGCTGAAAAACGACATGAAAGCGCCTATTCTCTGCCTATACGGACCTCCGGGCGTTGGGAAAACCTCGCTGGGCCGGTCTGTAGCGAAAGCTTTGGGTAGAAAATATGTGCGCATTGCCTTGGGCGGCGTACGTGATGAAGCTGAAATCAGAGGTCACCGCAAAACCTACGTGGGTGCCATGCCGGGCCGGATCATCAGCCAGATTAAGAAAGTGGGCTCGTCTAATCCGGTCATGATTCTGGACGAAGTGGACAAGCTCAACTCAGACCACCGTGGCGACCCGTCTAGCGCGTTACTGGAAGTATTGGACCCGGAGCAGAACCATACCTTCGCAGACAATTACCTGGAAGTGGAATATGACTTGTCTAAAGTTCTGTTCATCGCCACTGCTAACTCACTGGATACCATTCATCCCGCCTTGCGTGACCGCATGGAGATTATTGAGGTGACGGGCTACACCATTGAAGAAAAGATTGAGATTGCCAAACGCCATTTAATCTCTAAACTCAAGGAAGACCACGGCCTCAAAGCCAAAGACGTGGCTTTGTCTACGGGCGCAATTCAGAAGGTGATTGAAGACTATACCCGCGAGTCTGGCGTTAGAAATCTGGAGCGGAAATTGGGCGCCGTCATCAGGAACATTGCCAAATCCAAAGCCATGGAAGAGGAGTTCCCGGCCAAACTGGAAGCCAAAGACGTGCTACGTATTCTGGGCCCGGAGATTTTCGACAAAGACATGTACCAGGACAATGAAACTGCGGGCGTGGTGACAGGTTTGGCCTGGACTTCTGTGGGTGGTGACATCCTGTTCATTGAATCTCTGTTGAGCCGCGGCAAAGGAAAAATAACCCTGTCTGGTCAATTGGGGGACGTGATGAAAGAATCTGCTATGACTGCCGTTTCTTATTTACGCGCCCGCGCCGATGAATTGGGCATTGATTACCGCTTGTTTGACCAATATGACCTGCACATCCACTTCCCCGAAGGGGCGGTGCCGAAGGACGGGCCAAGCGCCGGGATTGCCATTTTTACGTCCATTGCCTCTGTGTTTACGCAACGCAAGGTGCGTAGTCATTTGGCCATGACCGGCGAGATTACGCTGCGCGGCAAAGTGTTGCCGGTGGGTGGAATCAAAGAGAAAATTTTGGCGGCCAAACGCGCGGGCATTACAGACGTGATTCTCTGCCAGAAAAACCGCAAAGATGTGAACGAGATTGCTGCGCACTACATTGCCGGCCTCAACATTCACTACGTGGACCGCGTGGACGAAGTATTGGAATTTGCGCTGCTGCCAGAGAAAGTGGCCAAGCCGCTGGAACTGAAAGTGCGCGAAGAAGAGAAACTGGCCAAGGCTGAAGTGTGATTTTCCTGTTGCCGGATAATTTAGCTTGAAGTAGTTCTACTTTTGCTGATTTTCTACCTTTCCCGAGTGATGGAAACAATCAGCAATTAACAATCAACAATTCACCCGTTTTCGGGCTCAATTTTCAAAACGCATGCAAAAACGCATCTTCCTGTTGGGGCTGTTGGTAATGGCCGCGGTTCAAGTGGTCCAGGCCCAGATGGGAGGGCGGTACGCGTTCCGGTTTCTGGAGGTCCCCACACATGCGCGGCAGGCGGCCCTGGGCGGCGTGAACATCTCGTCGGGTTTGGAGGAAGTGAACGCGGTGAGCGCCAACCCCGCGCTCATGCAAGGCAAAACCAACAATCTGCTGTCGTTCACCTACCTGAATTACCTGGCAGACGTTGGCCAGAGCAACTTCCAGTACGTATTTGAAAGCCCCAAACTTGGCCGGAATGCTGTTGGCGTGCAATACCTGAACTATGGCGACTTCACCCAGACCAATGCCGCGGGCGAGGAGGAAGGTACGTTTAATGTGCGGGATTATGCCATCACGCTGTCGCATGCCGCTACCATTGAAACGTTCACGCTGGGCGCCACCGCCAAAGTAGCCGTCTCCAGCATTGCAGGCGATCAGGCCGTGGCCACCGCCGTTGATTTGGGCGGTACCTTCAAACACCCCGAACAGGATTTTATAGTGGGTCTGGCCATTAAAAACCTGGGTGTGATGGTGAAGCCCTACGGCAATGGCGAGCGCGAAGACTTGCCGCTGGACATTCAATTAGGAGCCAGCTACAAACCTGAGCACGCGCCTTTCCGGCTGTCGCTCACGGCGCATAACCTGCACCGCTTTGATATTGTCTACCTAGACCCTGCCAAGAAGGGCGCCATCAACGAGAACAACGAGGAGGTGAAGGAAGAGAAAACCTTTACAGATAAGCTGGCGCGCCACTTTGTGGTGGGCGGCGAATTTCTGCTGGGGCAAGGCTTCAACCTGCGCGCCGGCTACAACCATTTGCGCCGTAAAGAACTGGTGGTGGAGAACGTGGGCGGCATGGCGGGTTTCTCCTTTGGGGCGTCCATCAAAATCAGCGCCCTTCGGTTTGACTACACGTACGCCAATTTCCACGTGGCCGGGGCCAGCAACTACATCACTTTAACCGCTGATTTGAACCGTTTCCTGAAGAAGAAATTGGACTGATTTGCCTCCCCCGTTTGTCATCCTGAAAGGATCTTGTGGGCGAACTAGACAGACCTTAGCAACAAATAAAACTCCGTTTTTGGCTTCATTTCTGAAAATGAGGCCAAAAACGGAAAGTAAGTAGGACCAGTTGTTGGAGTCATTTCTAACAACTTTTTTATGGCAGCCGTTAGAGAGTGAGTTACTCAACAAACGGCACCAAGAACTAAACAACACGTGAACAAATGGGAGGCTGTGCCCAGCGCACGCTTCCGCACAACCTTAAAACCGCATGTTAGACGCAAGCAAATACTTAACGCCCGCCCAGATTGTGGCGGAATTGGATAAATACATCATCGGGCAGCATGACGCCAAACGCAACGTGGCCATAGCGCTGCGTAACCGCTGGCGCCGCATGCACGCCGCCCCCGAGATGCAAAATGAAATTGTGCCCAACAACATTCTCATGATTGGCGCCACCGGCGTGGGTAAAACCGAGATTGCGCGCCGTTTGGCTAACATAGCTGATGCGCCGTTCACCAAAGTAGAAGCCTCTAAATTCACCGAAGTAGGTTACGTGGGCCGTGACGTGGAAAGCATGGTACGCGACCTGGTGGAGCAATCGGTGAACATGGTGAAGACCCGCAAGAAAGAAGAGGTGAAAGTGCAGGCCGCGCTGTTGGTGGAAGATATTATTCTTGACGCACTTATTCCGCCCATCACGCAGTCGGGAAACCGGGGCGATATGATGGGCTTCGGTGGTTCTGGCAACAGTTCTTCTGACGTACCGGACAATGATGCCGAACTGAACGAGCGCACCCGCGAGCGGTTCAGGGAGAAAATCAGGAATGGCGAGCTGGAAGACCGTAAGATTGATATTAAGGTGTCGCAGAGTTCGTCTTCGGGCGTGGGCGTGATGGGGCCGGGCATGGATGAAATGCAGATGGCCGGCATTCAGGAAATGATTGGGAACATGATGCCCAAGAAAACCAAGAAACGCAAAGTCACCATCGCCGAGGCGCGCAAAATCTTGTTAGAAGAAGAAGCCGCCAAACTCATTGACATGGACGAGGTGAAGGAAGAAGCCATTGCCAAAGCCGAGAACGCGGGTGTCATCTTCATTGACGAGATTGACAAAGTGGCCAGCGCCAGCGGCAAAGGCGGCAGCGGCCCAGACGTGAGCCGTGAAGGCGTGCAACGCGACCTACTCCCCATTGTGGAAGGCAGCACCGTGAACACCAAATACGGCGTTATCAAAACCGACCATATTCTGTTCATCGCAGCGGGCGCGTTTCACGTAGCCAAACCGTCAGATTTGATACCGGAGTTGCAAGGGCGTTTCCCCATTAGAGTAGAACTGCAGCCCCTGAGCAAAGACGATTTCTACCAGATTCTGAAATTCCCCAAAAACGCACTCACCAAGCAATATGAAGAACTGCTTCGGTCTGAAGACGTGGAACTGAGTTTCTCAGACGAGTCTCTGCACAAGCTGGCTGAAATCGCGTTTGAGGTCAACGCCGAAGTGGAGAACATTGGCGCGCGCCGCCTGCACACGGTCATGAGTCGCCTGCTCAACGATATCCTCTTTGACGTGCCCGACGTGATTCCGCCCAACGCGCGGTTACTGATCACCCCAGAACTGGTAGAAGAACGCCTTAGAGACATGGTCAAGAATCGCGACCTGAGCCAATACATTTTGTAGAATTAGGAATTAGGAATTAGGAATTAGGAATTAGGAATTAGGAATTAGGAATTAGTTTTTCTTTGGCCGTCTGAACTTTGGGTTCATTTGTTGGTTAGGAATTTCATCCACCTTTCGCCAAATTTTCTCATCCTGATTTCCCTTCATTTGTCATCCTTAATGGATCTTGTGGGCGAACTAGAAAGGCCTTGGCGATCTAACATCAATTCATAAAAAGAGCCGCTGCCATTTGGTGGCGGCTCTTTCCGTTTTTGGCTTCATTTCTGGAAATGAGCCCGAAAACGGGAATTTGAATTTTCAGAAGCAGGTTTTTCGCTGTTTCGTCAAAATTTGCGTAGTCCCAGATAGGCCAGCAGCAGACCGACCCATGGTCATAGACATCAACCAACAGAAACTTTCAGTACGGGACAAATACCGCATCTTCCTAAACCAGCAGGAAGCGTATTATGCCACCAGCGCGGTAGTCAGTTGGCTGGCCAAGCTGGAAGTGTACAAGGTGGGCAATGACCTGCCCAGCGTGGTCATGCAGCAGCAATGGGCTTGGTTCAATACTGAATACCATTTGGCGTTTGACGGCGGTTCTGAGGCTAGATTTACCACCGCCTCGGTCTGGAAACGCCATTTCCAATGTTACGTGGGCGGCAGCGCTTATGATATCTATGGACAGAAAGGGCGCAAAGTATCGGTGTACAAAGACGGGCGGCAGATTGCCTGGTGGGACAAACAATCGGTTTCCTGGTTCAACGGCGACAATCACCAAATCATAGCTGATGATGGCACAGATTATGAAGCCCTTATTGCTTTCTGCCTCATTCTAGACAAAGCGCAGAGCAATGACAAAAGCAGCGGTATAACCATTAATTTAGGGCATTTCGGGCCGGAGGCCAAAGCTTTTGACCCCACCTGGCAACCCAAACAAAATTGGAAAGGCACTTAACTTAGTCTGAATCCTTAATTCCTAATTCCTAATTCCCAATTCTTAATTAAAATGCGCTACTATATCATTACCGGAACCAGCCGCGGGCTAGGCAAGGCCTTGGCCGAGGCCCTGCTCAAAGACAGCCAGAACTTTGTCATTGGCGTGTCGCGCAATTGTACCCTCACACATGACCGTTACCGCCACCAGCCTTTGGATTTCTCAGACATTGCCGGGGTGGAGCACAACCTGCACAAGGTCTTCGGCGAATTCCCAGACGCCACCCAATTGGTGCTGGTCAACAACGCCGGCGTGCTGGGCGAAATCGGGTACATGGGCCAAAGCAAGAACGAGCATTTTGAGTTTGTCTTTGACGTGAATGTGATTGTGCCGGCCATGTTCATGAACCTGTTCCTGCAAAGCTACCAGCACCGCTCCGGCATAGAGAAACTGGTGGTGAACATCAGTTCTGGCGCCGGGCAGAAGGCCAAAGACGGTTGGGCCGCGTACTGCGCCTCCAAAGCCGCGCTGGACATGCTTTCCCAAACCGCCCAAATTGAACAGGACAAACTGGGTACCGGCGTAAAAGTGTTCTCCTTGTCGCCGGGTTTGATTGACACTGAGATGCAGGAACAAATCAGAGACGCAGACCCCGCCCAGTTCAGCAGCGTGCAGCAGTTCAGAGACTTCAAAACCCAAGGTGATCTGGTGACTCCTGAAAAAGTGGCGGCCAAGGTTTTGCAGCTGATGGAGAACCCTAAGTTGGCCCAGGCGGTGGTGTGTTCGGTTCGGGATTTCTAGCGTTTTCGGGCTCATTTCCAGAAATGAAGCCTAAAACGGAAAGTCTCTGATGCAGCTTTCCCTATCTGCTAAATTTCGCCTACTTTTACGCAGGATTTAACTAAAAAAGCATAAAAACCAAATGGTGACGAACCTATTGAAAAAGGCGCTTCTGTTAGCGCTGTTTGTGTATTTGCCGCTGCAGTCCATGGGCTGGGGCATGATTGGCCACCGCGTGGTTGGCGAAATTGCCGAACGCAACATGTCTAAGAAAGCCAAAAACAACGTGCGCAAGCTTCTGGGCGAGTCCATTGCCATGTCCAGCAACTGGCCAGATTTCATCAAGTCTGATCCGGCGTTCAAGTACTTAGACAACTGGCACTACGTGAACCTGAAGGAAGGCATGACCGCCCAACAGGTGGAAACGCACCTCAAGCAAGACACCACCACCAACGCCTACACCAGAATCAATTTCCTGATTGGTGAGTTGAAGAAACCAGAGCTGGCGCAGAACGCCAAGCAGATGTACCTTAAAATCCTGATTCACCTGATAGGCGATGTGCACCAACCCATGCACGTGGGCCGTCCAGAGGATTTAGGCGGAAACCGCATACGCGTGGAGTGGTTCAACAGCCCCAGCAACCTCCACCGCGTTTGGGACAGCCAATTGATTGAATACCAGGAACTGAGCTACACCGAGTACGCCACCGTCTTGAACTGCAGCTCCAAAGACCAGATCAAGGCCTGGCAGAAAAACATGGCCCACGAGTGGTTTTTTGAGTCTTACCAGATCGCAGACCAACTCTACAAAGGCATCACCAAGCCCGAAGAGAAACTAAGCTACCGCTACAACTTTGACCACGTGGCCACCATGAACCAGCAATTGCTGAAGGGTGGAATCCGGTTAGCCGGTGTGCTGAACGAGATTTTCGGATAGTCATTTCTTGGTTTTTACTTTGGAAGTCGCCTGGGCCTTTTTGGTTCAGGCGGCTTTTTTGTTGGTCTGCTGGGAAGTGCTGGAGTAACTTTCTTGTAGCAATCAATAGGGTTGTTAATATTCGATCTACCGTGACCTAAATCATTTCCCAGTTCGAGGTTATCTTGAGCCTGTTGAAGTATCTAACGAAGAGTGTTGCTTTGATGGAGCGAGCAATTCCCTTCGCCGTTGTTGGTGTTCATAGGGGCCAACAACCTGAACTGCGGCTCAACCAGCTTTCGTGAACGCCCTTTGCTTTCCTTCCAAATCACCGTTTGCTCCTGAGTTCTACAGGACGGCCTTTTGCATAGCCGGGCTCCGAGCGCTCACGGCCGCGAGGCCCCGCCTTCCCCTCTCGCGCTGTACCAGCTTCCTGGTGCCTTCGGCACCCGCCTGCCGGCGATGGAACCTGCTTAGGCGCTCGATAGAAAGGCTGGAAAAGGTGACCACCCCCAGCCCCTCCTAAAACAGGAGGGGAGCCTTTCTGTAAGTTGCGTTTTCAGGCTCTGGATTGGAAATAGAGCCGAAAACGCGAGTATCATTCCCTACCACAAGTTACGGCTGCGCCTAAACTTGCGGTGATTAAATTGTAGAGACCAGGCACTGCCTTGTCTCACACGCATTGCTCACTTTTGCGGCTGCATATTCCCAAAACTCCCCTCCTGTTTTAAGAGGGGCTGGGGGTGGTCTCCAAAGACCTCGTAGTGCGCGAAGCTCCTACGAGTGTCTCTGCCAGCAACCTACTTCGCCCAAGCAATCCCAAAACTCCCCTCTCCATTGGGGAGGGGCCATTCCTGTGTAGTCTACTTCACCTTCAGCGAGGTCAACTCAGCGTCTAGTTTCTGGTTCCATTGTTCCTGGGCGATGCGGTTGAGGCCGCCGCTGGTAGCCTTGTCGTATTCCTTCTGCAGGCTGTCCAGTTCCCAGATGGCTTCCAGGTACTGGTATTTGATTTGGCTCTCGTAATCTTCCAGGCTGAGTTTCTCTGGTTTTATGCGTTGTTTGTAGTGCTCGGTCACAAGGCGCACAATGTCAAAATGCCGCTGTTCATGGTTGAGCGTGTACGCAGTCATGGCTGAAGGCAGCACTTTTGACAAACTCCGCAGGGCATAGGCCTTGATGGACACCTGCACGTAAATCACGCCGTTCTTCACCGTAGACTGAATGTCATTGGACAAGCCGGGGAAAATCTGCGCGGCGTTCTGCCCAGAAATTCGGTAGTGGTTTACAATGTATGATGCTTTGATTTTTGGTTGTTTCGGTAGTTGAACATTAGGTTTAAGCTCGCATCATGGTTCTCCTTTTTCTTGGAGAAGCAGGTCGTTTTCCTGACCAGCCTCCTGTTCCTGGCCCTGAGGCAGGTATTTACCCCTTCTATATTTTTTGTGTAAGCCTTGCCCACCTTGTGTTTCTCTGTAGGTATCACCTGGGCGAAGGCTCTCCAATGGTCGGTGCAGTATTCTCCAATGTGTGCTTTCTCCAGCTTCTTGAGCAGCTTCCTCACAGTTGCTGCGCTCCTGGGGCCGCAACTGTAAGCCAAAACCTCATCCGTCTCGGGGCAGTAGGCATACAAAAGCCAGTACTTCCCTTTCCTGCGCCTGCCCACGTAGCTCCAGACCTCGTCTATCTGCACCGACTCGTAGCAGCGCCGCGCCGGTGCGATGCTGAGTCGGCTGCCTTGCCGGCACAGGTTGTCCAGTATGCACTTGCGGCTCACCCCCAGCAGCGCCTCTATGTCGCGGATGCCGTTGTTGCGCTCCAAAAGCCGCACCATTAGCTGCTTTGTGGCCGGATCGGCGCCTTTGTACTGGTACGTGGCCTGGAACTGCTTTCTGCAGCTGTGGCATAGCAGGTTCTGGGCACCGTTCTTTTTCTTTCCGTTTTTTACTACCTTACTGCTCTGGCAGTGGGGACAGTTTATTTTGATGAGGACTTCGAACATTCCATCATCTTAAACAACTCACTGTCAGCTTTTATCCCATCATACTTTCTAAACCACTACCAGAAATTCTACTGCCGCCCTGAAAATCTGACCAAGCCAAGGGACGCTTCGGGTCATAGAAGAGCGTGTCATCATCGGTTTGGCGAGTGTAGTTTTGGTAGGTGACTTTAATCTCCCGGGCCAGATTTTCATTGTGCGGAAGTTCTTTTTCCATCCACTGGTGAAGATAAGTCAATGAGCTGGCCAGGGTCCTGCGCAAGATGGGCTCAATCTGGACTTGCTGATGCCCGGCGCGCTTGTAGCTGACCCCGCTTTTATAGTCAAAGAGATGCAGCAGTTTTCCTTGCCGCCGAACGGCAAACGCCACCGCAATGTCTGCCTTGCCATCAATCTTGCCTTTGCCGTCAGTGGTTTCGGTGAGTTTATATTCTTTGAGCGTCATGACCACCGGGCGGTGTTTGATATTCTGCGGAAGGCTGGCCTTAAGGTAGCGTTCCACCGCCGGGGCAGTACCGCCGGCAAAGTCCAGAGCCTGCGGTTTGGTAGTGGCAGTTAGGGGAACGGCGCTGGTGGGCAGCAAATACGCTACCGCTTTGGTCTGGGGCCGGGCATCCACCACATCAGCAATGTAAAACTCAGTAGGAGTGAAGGGCAAGGGTTCTGCCACCAACACCAATGGTGGCGTCTGCGCCCCCGGACCGGTAGTAGCCGACAAGGTGCCCATTACCAAGGAGAGCAGCGCACTTCTGGTAGCCCAGGAGGCTATTCTTTTCTTTATAGGTAGCAAACCAAAAAAAGCCATGGAAGGAGATGTGTTAAAACGAACCCAGCAAAGCAATGACAGCTAAGGCCGGGCTATGGCTTTTTAACAGGAAGGCAAAACCTACAGTTCCTTTTTCATCTGCCGCGCATCAATAAAAAGAAGTGCCTGGTAACCATTGGCTTTGGTAACAAAAAGATGATGTTTTGGTAATGATGAAATGGCAGGCCAAACCGTATTTGCAAGGGTAAAAACGTTATCAAAACACCTGTGTAATGCACTTTTTATTTAGAATTTTCGTGTTAATCGGCATCTTGGTGATGGGGAGCCTCACGCAACAGCAACCCCAGAAAGACGCCACTGCCAGGCAGGTAAACGCGAGTAAATCCTCAGATCCAATGGAGAAGGAGCCACTCGCCAGCCAAACGTCAGAGGCAGTCACTTTCACCCGCAATTAACTTTTCGCTTTTATAGTTCTATGGAACCTATCAAGATAATCTTCATGTGCTTGCCCCCGGCCGTGTTCGTTTCAATTGTGCTGTCAGATTTCTTAAAGGCCAAAGCCCGAAGCCGGCGCTACCGTGGTTGACACTTTGCTCAAATCCGAATTTCCGTTTTTGGCCTCATTTCCAGAAACGAAGCCAAAAACAGGAACACCGCAGAAATAGAAAATCCGCCGGGCAGGTTTTAAACAGCGCGACGGATTTTCATATGATAGGAAAGTGACAGGTTAACTCTGCATCAGGAAGGCTTTGATGTAATCATCCAAGTCGCCGTCCAGCACGTTCTGCACATCGGTGCGTTCTACGCCGGTGCGTATGTCTTTGATGAGTTTGTAGGGGTGCAACACGTAGTTCCTGATCTGTGACCCGAAGTCAATGCGTTTCTTGGTGCTTTCTACTTTGTCACGTTCCTCGTTGCGCTTGTTGATCTCAATCTGGTAGAGCTGCGACTTGAGCATTCTGATGGCGTGCTCCTTGTTCATAAGCTGGCTTCGCTCAATCTGCACGGCAATGGTGATGCCCGTGGGTTTGTGTTTCAGGCGCACGGCTGTTTCTACCTTGTTCACGTTCTGACCACCGGCGCCGCCCGCGCGGTAGGTGTCCCACTCAATATCGCCGGGGTTCACGGTGATCTCAATGGTATCATCCACCACCGGGTAAGAAAATACCGAGGCAAAGGAAGTATGTCTTCGCCCGCCCGAGTCAAACGGCGAAATGCGCACCAAACGGTGGACGCCAATCTCGGCTTTCAAATACCCGTAGGCAAAGTCGCCGTCAAACTGCAGCGTAGCCGATTTGATGCCCGCACCTTCACCCGGCTGAAAGTCAATCTGTTTCACGGTGTAGCCTTTGCGCTCGCCCCACATGAGGTACATGCGGTAGAGCATCTCGGCCCAGTCCTGGCTTTCAGTGCCGCCTGCGCCCGAGTTCACCTCCAATACCGCGCCCAGTTGGTCTTCTTCGTTGCTGAGCATGCGTTTGAATTCCAGGGCTTCCACCACTTCCTCGGCGGCCTTGAATTCTTTGTTGATGTCTTCCTCAGACACGTCGCCTTCTTTGTAGAAGTCAAACAAGACTTCCACGTCTTCTACCGCCTTGTTCGTCTGCTCGAAGTCATCGGTCCAGGTCTTGAGGCTCTTGGCTTCCTTGAGAATGAGTTCAGACTTTTTGGGGTCGTCCCAGAAATCTGGCGCGGTGCTCTGTTGCTCAATGGCTAGAACCTGTTCTTTCTTGGCATCATAGTCAAAGATACCTCCTCAACGCCTCTACGCGGCCTTTCAATTCCTTTATCTGGTCTTGGGTCATGGTGTTAATGTGCTAATTTTTGAATGTGCTGATGTGCTATTTGGAAATGTGCTGATGTGGTGATGATTTGCGTTTTTGGCTCCGTTTCTGGAAATGAGCCCGAAAACGAGATTTAACTACCGTAAATCCTTAGTATTTATATCAAAAAAGAATTTTTTATCGTCTGATTTCTTATAAAGCTCTAGCTGTTCTAGCCTTAAAAAGTTGTTGTCAATCTTTGATAAAGGAATAATATATAAATTTTCTGGGGCTGATGGTTTTCCTCCTATACCAATTGCGAGAAAAACTGGAATTCCATTTTTTGTTTCGTAGTTTTTATACCTTTCTACTTGTTCTTTCGTGGCAAATTCTACACCATTTTTATAAAAGTTCTGTTTCCATTTACATTCAACAGCTAATGAGTATTTAGAGGAATTTAATTCAAGTTCCAAAATTAAGTCAGGGTTTAACGTTGTTTCAGCAAATCTGCCATTAACATATTTGTCACCTGCCCATTCTTTGATTGTGAAAAACTTTCTATTGAATTTCTGAACAATAAACTTTTCAAAAGCGTCTCCTTTTGACTTGTTGTTACCTTCTTGGGAAGAAGGTTGTGGTTGGTTTAGGTCCTTCTGGAATGTAGAGTCTGTTGAGCCAATGCTAGTTTTTACTGGAGATGGTCTACTATTGTCTAATTTTTTTTCTGTCTGGTTTTTTTCTTCCTTTAAGTTATTTTCTACCTGATTTTCTGCAATCGGTTCTAATTCAGATGATCTGTGATTTTGAGAAATATGCTGCTTTGCCTCATCATTATTTTTTGTGTAAAGGATGAACCCAATTACTACCATCATACTCCCTAGCAGCATTAATACCAGTGCCATACTTTTTTTCATGGTTTATTATATACTCAATATATGTTTACACAAAAATAGGAAGTAACAACACAAAAGCTGCTACTTCCTATTTTTAAACTTCACCGAATGTTTACTGCACCGGCACCATCCAGCCGTGTGGGTCAGGCGATATTCCGTAGCGGATGTTGTCAAGTTCCTGCGATACCTTGTTGGAGAATTTGCGCTCAGCCACGGGCAGCAGCATCATTTCCAGATCTTGGTGCATGATGGATTTGATATGGGCGATAGTGGCCGCTGTACCTGTGCCAAAAGCGTCTTCCAGTTTGCCGCTGTGGTACGCGTCTACAATTTCTTTGATGGGAATGCGGCGTTCTTCCACTTTCATGCCCCAGTCGCGGGCCAGCTGCAGCACGCTGTCACGGGTGATTCCGGCCAGAATGGAAGTGCTCAGCGCGGGCGTCACCAAGGTGCCGTCCAACACAAACATCACGTTCATGGTGCCAGATTCCTCAATGTAGTTGTGCTCGCGGCCGTCGGTCCAGATGATTTGGTGGAAGCCTTGTTCATTTGCCAATTTAGCCGGTAACAAAGAGCCACCGTAGTTTCCGGCCGCCTTCGCGAAGCCAAAGCCGCCTTCCACGGCGCGGGTGTAGTGTTCTTCAATCTTCACGCGCACCGGCTCGGCGTAATAGCTGCTGGCAGGGCTGCAGAACACCATGAACTTGTATTGGTCCGCGGGCCGAACGCCCAACAGCCCTTCAGACCCGAACATAAACGGCCTGATGTAGAGCGAGAAACCGGCGCGTTGCGGCACCCAGTCAGCGTCTAAGGAGATGAGTTGTTTTAGACCTTCCATGAACACCTCTTCTGGTATTTCGGGCATGCACAGGCGTTTGGCAGACTCGTTCAGGCGTGCCCAGTTGGCCTGCGGCCGAAACAATTGCACCTGGCCTTGTTGGTTTTTATAGGCTTTCATGCCCTCAAACAAGGCTTGGCCATAATGCAGTGCCGCCATGGCCGGACTCACTTCAATGGGGCCGTAGGGCAGAATCTTTGGTTCTTGCCAGGCACCGTTTTCATAGTCCATGACCAACATGTGGTCTGCGAACACTTTCCCGAACTGTAAGTTATCTAAATCAAGCGAAGCCAGTTTGCTGGCCGAAGTTACCGTGGTAGAAATGGACATTTGGTCGGTTTGCATAGGATTTTATGGGGTATGCAGGTTATACGTGATTTTGGAGGCCAGGAATGAAAAAAAGCGTCACACCCTGGGCTTCCAAGTTATTTCTTTTACCCCTAATTCAAAACTGTTGGCCCGGCCTAACATGAACAGGAAGTCTGAGAGCCGGTTTAAATATTTAATAACTAAGTCAGACACCTCAGATTCTTCGCTCAGCGCAATGGCCGTTCGCTCGGCACGCCGGCAGACCGTGCGGGCTACGTGGCAAAACGAAACCGCCGGATGGCCACCCGGTAAAATAAAATTGCGCAGTTCCGGCAGGTTTTGCTCCAGCGCGTCCATCTGCACTTCCAGAAACTGAATGTCGGTGTCATGCAAATCTGGGGTCTGCATTTTCACGTTCTTGTCTGGGTCAGTAGCCAGGGTGGAACCGATGGTGAAAAGCCGATCCTGTATCTCAGAGAAAAGCGCCGCGCGGTTCTGGTTTACTTCCTGGTCGCGCACCACGCCAATGAACGCGTTGAGTTCATCAACGGTGCCGTAAGCCTCAATGCGCAGGTGTGATTTTTTTACGCGGGTACCGCCAATCAAAGAGGTTTCGCCTTTGTCGCCGGTTTTGGTGTAGATTTTCATTCGCCAAAGATGTGGCCAGCCGCTTGCAGGGCGGGCACGGTAATGTTATCGTTTGCCAGGTCGGTTTCCACCAATCCATCGCGCAGGCGCACAATGCGGTGGGCGTAATGCGCTATGTCGTCTTCATGGGTCACCATAATGATGGTGTTGCCTTTGGCATGCAGGGCTTCAAACAAACCCATGATCTCGTAAGATGTTTTGGTATCTAAGTTGCCGGTGGGTTCATCTGCCAAGATAATACTGGGGTCATTCACCAAGGCCCGGGCAATGGCCACGCGCTGGCGCTGCCCACCAGAAAGTTCATTGGGTTTGTGCATGGCCCTGGAACCCAGGCCTACGCTGTTCAAAGCTTCCATGGCCCGTTCCTCGCGCTCAGATTTTCCGTAACCGGCATAAATCAACGGCAAAGCCACATTGTCCAGAGACGTGGAGCGTGGCAAGAGGTTGAAGGTCTGGAACACAAACCCAATCTCTTTGTTGCGCACGGTGGCCAGCTCGTTGTCTACCATGTTGCTCACGTCATTGCCATTCAAGATGTACGTGCCGTCGGTGGGCGTGTCCAGGCAGCCAATGATGTTCATGAGCGTGGACTTGCCGGACCCCGAAGGACCCATGAAGGCCACATATTCTCCTTTTTTTATCTCAATGGAAACAGACTGCAAGGCGTTGATGCGCTCATTGCCCATCTGGTAGATTTTGGAGATGTGCTCGGTTTTGATGATAGTGCTCATAGGGCGTTCAAGGTTATTGCCAATCCTGTCGCAGGGCCTCACTGGCGCGCAACTGGGCATCAATTTCGTTTTTAAAGGCAAGCATTTCCGCGGGCGGAAGAAGACGTTCCAGTTCCTCCAGGCCCTGCAAGGCATATTCTCTGAGCCCCTGGCCCAAGGCCACCCGTACAAACGCTTTGCGCAAGGGCACAGAACTGGGGTTGTAGCTGATGGCCTCTAGCAAAAGGTCATAGGCGCGCAAAGGTTTTTCATGGCTGGTGAAGAAATTGGCGGCGGCCAATTGCCCGGTTTCTGACCAAGGCGCGCGTTGCACCAGGGCTTCAAAAAGATTAGTCGCTTTGGCGGTTTGTTTATTACGCTGGGCCAGCAAAGCCTGGTAATAAAGGGCCGCCCCGGCGTCTTTCGGTGCGAAATATAGCTTGGGCACCTGCTTCTCAATGTCCGGCCACTGCTGGGCTTTCCACCAGAGTTCGGCCTGTAGTAGGTTGGCCTCTGATTTGAGATTGTTTTTAGGGAACGAAGCCGGAAAATGGGCCTGCAATAGATTATGCGCCGCAATCAAATTATTTTCTTTTAGATAACGGTCAATAAGCGGCAAAGCTGCCACCGGCGCCAAGGCAGATGTGGTAATCTGCGCGGCCACTTCCTCCATCTGTTTCACTGGCAGGGTGCCCGACCGCAACTGCAGGAAGGGTATTTTTATAGAGTCAGGGGCGGCCACCGCTTGTTCAGGAGACATCTGCGAGGCAATGGCCAGTTGGGTGGCGGCTTTCTGTTGCCAAGGTTCTGGGTATTGGTTGCTCCCCAATGCTAACTGGACGGCCTGGTTTGTTTCGCCGGCCAGGGCCAGCGCCACCACGCCATGTAATTGCGCGTCACGGTAGCCTTTGTTCAGGGCACTCTGGAAATATGTGGCTGCCAGGGAATATAATTTGTTCTGCAGCATCCATTGGCCCAGAATGTCATAGTAATATCCCGCGCCGGCCTCGCTGCTTTCGGCTAATTGCTCTAAAGTGGCCTTGGCGAAAGTGGCCTTGTTTTGCCGCTGCAACACCAACGCCTGGGCCAGCGTGAGGTCATCTGCAAAGTTATGGTTCTGTTCCTGCCGCAGGTATTTTGAAATCTGGCTGAGCACGGTGGTATCTTTCGGTACGCGCGGGTGCAGGGCCCGTACCCAGAAACCGGCAAATTCCTGAGACGTCAAAATGCTGTCTGGGCCTGCCGAAGGAAGTTGCGTAGGCACGGCGCTGCCCATAATCCAGGAAAGGGCCAGCCGGTTACAGACCAAAGGGCCATAGGTGCCGGACTTGTACTGTTCAGCGAATTCCTTGGCTTGTTTCAGGTAGCTGCGCTGGAAAAGGAACGTTAACTGGTTAGCCTGAATGACCTCTGGTTCTGCGCTGTGCTGCAAGGCTTTCTCCAGGTAATGCGCCGCCGAATCTACCAGGGTAGTGGTGCCAAACACCAGGCCTAAGTTGTTCAGTAAGGGCGCATGGTCTGGGAAATTTCTGGTGCCTTCCTGCAGTACTTTGAGTTGCTCAAACAAATCCTGTTGGCCTGTGTACAAACTGGCTAGCCGCAAAGAGGCTTCTGCGGAAGGTTTTCTTGATAAGATGTCGCGCAGGCGGTTTATTTCCAGGGTGCGCATGCCGGCCTGGTGGTACATATCGGCCAGAGAAAGGCTGGAGCGCAGGTTGTTTCTGGCCTGAATGCTGCCTTCCAGGTAAAATTGCTCGGCTAGCAGAGGCTCTTCTTCGGTTTGCTGATACAAGTCACCAAGGTAATTGTAGTAGCCGGCCATGCCCTGGAAGTACAGCGAGTAATTGCTCCTGACCACCATAATACCCAACAGTACCACCCCCATCAAATAAACTGTGAAAAACGAAAGCCGCCTGGGGTCATACACCACTTTGAACACCCGCAGTTTCTGTTTCATCAAATGCGCGTAATTGGCCAGCACATACAGAAAGAAAGCCACGCCCAACGCCAAATGTGATAAAATGACCGCACTTCGGTACGCCGACATAATGGGGTCATTGGCCATCAGGAGCGCATAGCCCAAATTTAAAAAGGTAAGAAGCGCGAACAGGAAATACAGCGGTGCTGCATGCGTGGCAAAGGAAAGGAAGCTGGCATACTGCACCTCGCGCTGCCGCAAACCCCAGAACCCCACCAAGGCAGAGGCCAGCAGAATCAGCAACGCATCAATACCCGTGTAATCAATCTGGAGCAAGCCGGTTTGTTGCAGGTACAGTATCAGCAAATTTCCCAGATACAACACGCTGATCAAAATATACTGCCACAACCCAAACCGACGGGCGGGCGTCTGGGCCTGGGTGTTGAACCACAGGAGCCCATGCAGGTTCTCATAGGCCACCAATACCATGAACAGAAAAGACGCTATCAGGGAACCCACGGTGCTGTAGTTCACCACGTGCAAGGCAGTCAGGAAAGGGGCAAGCGGCGAAAGGTAAATAAGAAGGCCACTCAGCAAAGCCACCGCCACCGTGAAGAACAGCAACCGGATCAGAAACGTGGCGCGGGTCCAGAAGGCCTGGAACAGAAAGCTGCCTCCGCCCAAAATGGCCAACACCAAAACCAATAAAAGACGACTGTTTCCAGAGAAGTTGCCCAGCAAATCTAAATTGAAGGTAGACAGCCACAACATACCCAGAGCCACCGCCACGTAATACGGAATGCGCTGCAAGGTACTGGCTACCGTCCAGAAAATGACCAGCGCTATGGCTAGCCCCATTGCATAGGCCCAGGTAGCCCAGGCAGGCAGGTGCATGTTGCCCAGGGCATACTGTTCTGAGATTAAATACGCATTTACTTCCGTCCGGACGGGGACCAGCAGGGGCGAGGAAGGGGAGAGATGGGCTTCGGCGGGGAAAAGTTCAGCCTGTTTAACCAGCGGGAACACCAGTTGGTTGCCCGCAAAGTAGCCGTAAATAGCCAGGCCCATGGCCGATAAGACCAAGGCGAAAAGAAATAGATACAGTGCCCGTCTTGCGGGCTCCAGGGCTTGCCAGAACGTGAGAAGCGCCATGCAGGTTATTCCATCACTTTAGGAACTCTGAAATAATCTGAGTCTTTGCGCGGGGCCAATCGCAAGGCGTCTTCATGCCGAACGGTGTTCTGGGCCACGTCTTCTCGCATCACATTCACTTCTTCAGACATGTGTACCAGCGGTTCCACATTTTGCGTGTCCAGGGCGCGGAGTTGGTCTACCCAATTGAGGATGTTGTTAAGGTCTTTGAGCATTTCCTGCTCTTTGGTCTCATCAAACTCCAGCCGCGCTAAGTGCGCTAACTGGCGCAAGGTTTCTATGTTGGTGCTCATTGTTTTTAGCGTGTAATTCAGATTGAATAAGGGTGAACGTCTGCTCCTTCAAAAACTCCAGATCTGCCATGGTCAGCCCAGTAGTAGGAATTGGCGGATGAATGATCATTTCCAGGGCATGGTACCTGATGATCAGTTTGCCTTTCACGTCTGGCAGAAACAGGTGGTTGTAGGGCATAGTGATTGGCACCAACGGTATCTGTTTTTCAATGGCCAGCTTGAACGGACCGTCTTTAAACGGCAACAGATTGTGACCTGATTCCGGCGAAATCTTGCCTTCCGGGAAAATCACCACACTTCGGCCCGCTTCAATGCTTTTTTTGCTGGCAATGTAGGCTTTGGCGCTGCTGATCGGGCTGTCGCGGTCCACCGAAATGTAGAGCGCTTCGTAGATTTTTCCCCAGAGCGGCACTTTGGTGAGCGCTTTCTTGCCCACAAAATTCAGGAAACCGGGTATGGCTGCCAGAATCATGGGAATATCAATGTAGGAACTGTGGTTCGGCGCGAACACATATAGCTGCTTGGGGTCCAGATGCTCTTGACCTGTCACGCGAACCGGCATTAGGTACATGCGCAACTGAATTTTGGACCACAACCTATTGAGCATGTGGGCATGCTTGTATTTGTGCGGTTTGGAAATGAAAAACCTGAAAAGCGGATACGATGTGATGAATGGAATAACGAACCATGTGGTACACCACACAGAATACGCACTTTTTCCTATTTTCTTAAGCGTTTCCATCCCTTCAAAATTACGAATTATTGACACATACACCACCTTTCTATTTGGTAAGCTCCGTTTTTGGGCTCGTTTTCAGAAATGAGGGCTAAAACGGCAACGCGCAGTTTAGAAAGTTAGTGCCACGGAACAGTTATTTCGGCATGCGGGCCAGGAGAATCTTCTCGGCTTTAAGCAGCCCAGCCACGCTGATGGCATCGGTAATCTCGTCGTTCATGGCCATTTTCACGGCTTCAGACAAGGGCAGTTTCCAGATTTTGATGTCTTCGGTTTCCTCCAGTTCCGTCTCGCCGGCGGTCAGTTCCTCGGCCAGAAAAATAAAGCCTTCCTCGTCTGTGACCGAGTTAGAGGTATGAATGCGCGCAATCTTGGTCCACTCCGCGGCGGTGAATCCGGTTTCCTCTTTCAGTTCGCGCTTGGCAGATTCCAGCACGTCTAGTTCCTCCGGCCCGCCGCCCATGGGAATCTCCCAGGAATATTCGTTCAGCGGGTAGCGGTATTGGCCCACCAGCCACGTGTTGCCTTGCTCGTCAATGGGAATAATGCCGATGGCTTTGTTCTTCATGTGCACCACGCCGTAGATGCCGTTTCCGCCGCTGGGGTTGAGTACCTGGTCTTCGCGCACGCTGATCCAGGGGTTGCTGTACACCGGTTTCGATTCAAGAACAGTCCAGGGATTTTCTAAGGAATGGTCGGGTTTCACTTGGTTAATGTGCTAATGTGGGAATGAATGAATGGGTGAATGTAAGAGAAGAAATCCGTTTTCGGGCTCATTTCTGGAAACGGGGCCGAAAACGGAAAAATGGTTGGATCAAGTAAGTCTACTTGAGTTTGGAAGGGTGTTGCCGGTTGTCAAAGATTGTAATTACTCTAATCAGCTGCTTTTTATCGTCTATTTGATAAAGCACTGAATTATGTTTGCTTAAAACTGCCCGTTTCAAATCACCCTTGGAGGTAGCATACAGTTCAGGAAATAAAACCACAATTTTCTCAAACTCCTGCAGGCGTTTAATAAATTTTTTGACCTCTTTTTCTGACCATTCTTCCCTCAAATATTGGACAATGTTGGTGAACCGGGTTTTAGATTCTTTTTACCAACGAATGTCAAATCTTGCTTTCATGACTTGCCCAGAATTCCTGGCTCGTTAAAACGTCTCCTTTTTCATGGTCGGCCAGGCCTCGCTTAATGGATTCCGTTTCCTGCGGCGATAATTCTTCAATCCAGGTGCCAGAGGAAATATTGGCGTCTTTGATATTTTTCAAAGCCTTCAATAGGGCATCGTCATTGGTTTGCGTCACCCACTCAATCAGTTCGTATTTTAACGTCTGTATGTTCATCTCTTTGACCGTTGGCTTTCTTAAAGATACGAAAGAATGACAATCTAAACTTCCCGTTTTCAGCCTCATTTCCAAAAACGAAGCCAAAAACGGAAAGCGGCTTATTTGCTGACAGTAATAGAAGGCACGTCATACGCACCCAAGGCATTGATAATGTCGGCGCGTTCTGCTTGCAAGATTTTGAAAAAGTCTGGAATAGCGGCATCATAGCCTCTTTTGGAAACCCCGAAGAGCATGACGCCCTTCGTTCCGTTTTTATCTGTAAACGCTTTGTAACGGTAGGCGCTCCACTCCACCACAGAAACTGCTTTGGCGGTGCCGGCGCTCATGGTGAAGTCAAGGATGATTTCCCCGTTTTCGGGGTTTTCAATGACCTGGTACTGGGCCACGGCATCGGTCTTTTTCCGTTCCTCCAGCATGCGCACTTGCGCTTTGGCCACGTCCATCACGCTCAAATCACCCACCAAGGCTTCCAGCAGAAGCATCTGGGTGAACTTCTCCACCGTTTGGCCCGCCGGAAGGTATTCCTGTTTATAATAGGAAGCCGTAGGGTGCGATGACCAAGCCAACGCATGGTCCGTTTTCTGGAACGTGAGCGGACCTTTCACCTGCAGAAAATCAGTGACAGGAGCAGGCTTTTGGCTGGTGAACCCACTTAAGAAGAGAACACTAACCAGAAATAAAAGCTTGATTTTCATACGAAGAGGGAGTTAGACGTATTTCAGCTAGTGATGGATTGAAAGAAAATGCAGCGCATGCCTTGTTCCGTTTTCAGGCTCATTTCCAAAAAACGAGGCCAAAAACGGAAACTATACCTGTGCCTTTACAAATTCAATGGCTTGCTGGTACACAGCTTCATACATGGGCACTATTTTACCAATCTCAAATTCCTTGGCGCGGGCCAGGGCATTGGCTTTGAAGGTGGGCAGTTGGTCGTCTTGCAGCAGGAACAGCGTGTTCTTGACCATATCTTTCACATCGCCCACGTTGCTCACAAAACCGGTCACGCCATGCACATTCAGTTCTGGCAAACCACCGGCGTTGGAGGAAATAACGGGCACTTCACAGGCCATGGCCTCCAAGGCGGCCAATCCGAAGCTTTCCTTTTCAGACGGCATCAAAAAGACATCGGCCACTGAGAGGAGTTCTTCCACGGCTTCCAGCTTTCCTAAGAAACGAACGTCCTGGCAGATGTTGAGCTTGCGGCAGAGGTTTTCCATCTTGGGGCGCTCAGGTCCATCGCCTACCAGCAAAAGTTTAGATGGCATTTGCTCGCGCACCTTGTAGAAAATCTTGATGACATCGCCAATGCGTTTCACGCCCCTGAAGTTGGAGGTGTGCACCAGCAGTTTTTCGCCAAACGGCGCAATAGCACTCTTGAAATGGTCTTTGCGCTGCTTCTGGAAACGGTCTAAGCTGATAAAGTTAGGAATGACCACAATGTCTTTCTCAATCGGGAAATGCTTGTACGTCTCCGCACGGAGGTCTTCCGACACAGAAGTGACCGCGTCTGACTGGTTGATAGAAAAAGTGACCACCGGTTCATACGACGCGTCTTTGCCCACCAGCGTAATGTCTGTGCCGTGCAATGTGGTAATGACCGGAATCTGTATGCCTTTGGTGCGGAGAATCTGCTTGGCCATGTACGCCGCCGAGGCGTGCGGAATGGCGTAATGCACATGCAACACATCCAGCTTCTCAAACTGCACAATGTCTACCATTTTGCTAGCTAAGGCCAGTTCATAGGGCGCGTACTGGAACAGCGGGTAATTGGGAATGTTGACCTCGTGGTAAAATAAGTTCTCGTTGAAATAATCTAGCCGGGCGGGCTGACTATAGGTGATGAAATGGACTTTATGACCTTTGCCGGCCAGTTCTTTGCCTAGTTCAGTAGCCACTACGCCGCTGCCGCCAAAGGTGGGGTAACAAACAATTCCTATCTTCATTGTATGCGTCTTTGGCGCGAAGTTACATTTTTGGTTCTAACGATTGATACACCACATCATGTATGCGCGTGCGGATGTTGTATTTCAGCAGCCTATCGTTCTCAGCGTCTGGGTACACACGGTTAGAAAGAAAGATATAGATGATATTGTTTTCGGGGTCCAGCCAGGCGCCGGTTCCGGTAAAGCCCGTGTGGCCAAACGTGCTTAGCGGGGCTAAATCTGAAGTAGGGCCGTTGCCCTCTGGTTCTGGTTTGTCCCAGCCCAGGCCGCGGCGGTTGTCAGTGGTGCTGGTATTCTGAGCGAACTCAGTTACCACCGGCGTTTTGAAATACTGCTGCCCACCGTAGGCACCGTTCTGTAAATCCATCTGCAGGAGAATGGCCAGGTCGTTGGCGTTGGAGAATAAACCAGCGTGGCCCGCTTTACCGCCCAACAGCGCGGCGTTGCCATCATGCACGGTGCCTTGCAACGGTACACCATTTTTATAATCTGAGGTAGCAGCGGTGGGGGCAATCTGCTCTTTCAGGAATTTGTTGAGCGGGTTGAACGTCAGGGAATGCGCGCCCAATGGACCGTAGAAATTCTGCTCCAGGAAGTCTGGCAAAGGTTGGTTCAGGAGCCGTTCGGCCACTCGTTTCATCAGATGAAACCCTAAGTCGGAGTAACGGTACTCAAATTTGCCGGAGGCTACCCGTTTCCCTACTAAATCAGATTTCACAATCCACGTCCAAACCGAGTCTTCTAATCGTTTGTTGGCGTAGAGATTCGGCGATACTTCGTTGGGGAAGGATTCCGAGAAAACAGTGTCATAATAAATGGGGTTCGGCACTCCGGCTTTTAACGTTCTGGACCAGTAGGGCGCGTAGGCCAGCAGTCCGGCTTGATGTAGTAATACGTCTCGCACCAAAAGATTGGCTTTGTTGGAGCCTTTTAGCTCGGGCAGGTAGGTCACCAGTTTGGCATCCAGTTTCAGTTGGCCTTGGTCTTTCAGGAACATCACCGCCTGCAGCGTGGCGGCTACTTTGGTGATGGAAGCCAGGTCATAGATGGTTTTCTCGGTGACCGGCTGATTTTTGTCATAGGTGTAATGGCCGTAAGCTTTGTCCATGACCACCGTACCGTCTTTCACCACCAGCACCTGGCAGCCGGGCGTGGCCGCGTAGGCAATGGCTTCCAGGGCAATGTTGTCAATCTGCTTAAGAATGTCTGAGTTCATGCCCACGCTCTCGGGCAATGAATACCGCAGGCGGCTGATGGAAGGCGTAGAAATGCCCATTCCGGCTTTGAATCTCGGCGAAGCCGTGACTGGTAACCGCCCATGCGCCGGCAAAGCCCCGAACAGAATCTGCGGCACCACGCGCTGCACCACGTCATTGTCCTCGTAGCCGCACACCAACCAATCTGAGCCTTCAAAATTCTTGAGGCTGTAGGCGTTGCCCATCACCACCACAATCACTTTTCTGCTGGGGTCGCGCTGTAATTCCCTGATAAACCCAAGCGCATTGCCAGACAGGCCGAAGTTGCGTTCCGGCGCATTGGTCAGGCCGTGCAAGGAAACCACCACCACGTTGGCTTCGCCTAATTGCTTTTTAATGCTGGTGTACACCGTGTCTGGCGCAAAGCGACTGGAGATGGCAAACTTCCGGAACGGGGCGTATTTCTCCAGCGTGCGGGTGAAGTGGTTGTTGAGTCCAGCGCCAATGGCCACCGAGGCAAACTGAAGCGTGTCCAGCGCCCGGAAGGGCAGGAGGTTGTTTTTGTTGGCCACTACGGTCACGGCCTGCTCGTACAACTGCTGCTGTAACACGGCGCTCACCGGCCGGCTCAAGTCTGCCGAAAGGTTTTCTGTGTCAACGGGCGTGAGTTGGTTCAGGCCGGCCCAGTACTTGGCGTGCAGCATCTTGCGCACTTTTACTTCAATGTCCCGCTCGGTCAAGGTGCTGTCGGCCAGAGCTTTTTTAATGCTGGCGAAGGCTTTAGGCACATCTTCAGAAAAAAGCAATACGTCATTGCCCGCTTTCAGAGCTAAAGCGTCAACTTCACCTGGTTTGTGGTAGCGGGTCACGCCTTTCATGTTCAGGGCATCGGTGAAGACCAGGCCTTCATACTGCATCTTGCCCTTGAGCAAATCGTTCACCAGATATGGCGACAGCGTGGCGGCACGGTTGGCAATGGAATCTAGCTTGGGCACGTGCAAATGCGCCACCATCACACCCATCACGCCGGCGTCAAACGACCTCCGGAAAGGATACAATTCCACATCAGTAAGGCGGGCCATGTCATGGGAGAGAACTGGCAACGAGAAATGGGAATCAGCGTCGGTGTCGCCGTGGCCGGGGAAATGTTTGGCGACGGCAATAATGCCGTGGTCTTGCAAACCTTTGATATAGGCGATGCTGCGGGCCGTGACCTGTTCTTTGCTTTCCCCGAAGGAGCGGTTACCGATGACGGGGTTATTGGGGTTGCTGTTCACGTCCACCACCGGCGAGAAATTCACGTGTACGCCCAGGCGCTTGAGTTTGATGGCAATCTCGCGGCCCATCATGTACACGTAGCGGTCATCGGGCAGCGCCCCCAGGGTCATCTGCTTGGCGAAGTGCATGCTGCTGTCCAGGCGCATCTCCAGGCCCCACTCGGCATCCAGGGAAATCAAAAGCGGTACTTTGGCCAGGGCTTGGTACCGGTTGGTGAGCTTGGCCTGGCGCACGGGGCCGCCCTGCATGAACATGATGCCGCCAATACCGTACTGGGTCACCAAATTTTCAATCTCCCGCACGTGCGCCGCCGATTTATTGGAATACGCAGCCACCATGAACAACTGCCCCAGCCGTTGGTCGGGGGTAAGCGTCTGGTACACACTGTCTACCCAGCGCTGCTCTTGCAGGGAGATGCTGCCCTTGCCCTTGGGGGTAAACCCCGAAAGCACTCCCCAGGCGCCCATCACCACCGCCAACAGCCCCAGGCTATATTTATTTAGCATTTCGCAACGCGTAATTTAATTTGAATAACGTTTTCATAGGGCTAATTTCGCAGAGGATTTCAAGCCCGCGCGCCGGTGGCGTTTTCCCGTTCATTTATAAAACAGAGCCCAAAAACGCCTTTCTATGAAAGAGGAATTTGAGCCGCTGAGGTTCTTTGTTTTTCAAGCGTCATCGGCTAAAAGCCAAGAAGTTGCCGCGTGAGAGCCAAAGAAGCCGAAGGAGGAAAACAGCAAACCAACCGGCCCTGTTTGAACTTGTAATATTACTGAAATTTGCCTTCCCGCACAAAGAAATCTGACCTACAGGCATTATGCCTCGTTGGAGGAAGGGCGGCAAGGAACGAATAAAAACTACGCAGAAGAGAGAGTATGGCAGATATCATCCGTTTATTACCCGATTACCTGGCTAACCAAATCGCCGCGGGCGAGGTGGTGCAGCGCCCGGCAAGCGTGGTGAAGGAGTTGTTGGAGAACAGCGTAGACGCGCAGAGTACCAGTATTCAACTGATTGTCAAGGACGCCGGCAAGCAGCTGATTCAGGTGGTAGATAATGGTTTGGGCATGACCGAGACCGACGCGCGCATGTGTTTTGAGCGCCACGCCACCTCCAAAATCAAGACCACCGAAGATTTATTCCGGATAAAGACCATGGGTTTCAGGGGGGAGGCGATGGCGTCTATTGCGGCCGTGGCGCAGGTAGAGCTAAAAACCCGCGCCCGCGGCACCGAACTGGGCACGTGCCTAACCATTGAAGGCAACGAAGTGCTGAAACAGGAACCCGTGGCCATGGCCGAAGGCACCATTGTCTGCGTGAAGAACCTGTTTTTCAATGTGCCCGCCCGCCGCAACTTCTTGAAAAGCAACCCCGTGGAAATGCGCCATATTCTAGACGAGTTCCAGCGGGTTGCCTTAGCTAATCCAGAGATGGCGTTCACGCTGTACCAGAACGAGGTGGAGGTGATGAACTTGCCCGCCGGAAAACTGAGCCAGCGCATTGTGAGCATCTTCGGGAAGGAGTACAAAGAGCAGTTGGCTGCCTGTGAGGAAACCACGCCGTTTCTAACCATCAAAGGGTACGTGGGTAAGCCCGAACATGCCAAGAAAAGCCGCGGCGAGCAGTTCTTTTTTGTGAACAACCGCTACATCAAAAGCCAGTACCTGAACCACGCAGTGCTCACTGCCTTTGAGGGCCTGTTGCCCAAAGACAGCTTTCCGTTTTACGTCTTGTTTCTGGAAATAGCGCCTGAAACGATTGACATCAACGTGCACCCCACCAAAACTGAGATTAAGTTTGAGGACGAGAAAACAGTCTACGCCATTGTGCGCGCCGCCGTGAAACAGAGCCTGGGTCTGCACAACATCGCGCCGTCGCTGGACTTTGGGGCCGATGTGAACTACATTCCGCTGCAGCCCATGAAGTTTCCGGCGTCTATGGATTTTGATACGTCTTTCACTTCGCCAGCCCGCGCGCCGCAGGCCGGAGGGGAGCCTTCTTATTCCGGAGGTAGAACCAACGCCGCCAGCGGAAGCAATACGGTTGAAAGTCGTGCCACTGCCGGGAGTAGAGACGAAAGTTATTTCCAGCCCAGCAGTTTACGGTACGCGCAAGCCTTCGCAGAAAATGATGAAACCGCCAAGTTGTTTACCGACGAAGAAGCGTTTCCGGCCACGTTGGGCAGCATGACGGGCGGTTCCAAAACTTTGCAGGTGCATCAGAAGTACATACTGGTGCAGGTGAAATCTGGGCTGATGATGGTGGACCAGCAGGCGGCGCAGGAACGTATTCTCTACGAGAAATACAGCCTTGCATTGGGCAAACGCAGCGGTGCGTCACAGCAATTGTTGTTCCCACAGACCTTGCAGTTGTCGCCCAGTGATTTCTCGCTGGTGATGGAATTGTCGGAGGAGTTCAGTGCGCTGGGCTTTGTGTTGCATGAATTCGGGCAGAACACCATTGCGGTGAATGGCATTCCGGCGGAGATTCCGCTGCGCGATGAACGCGAACTGATTGAAGGCCTGTTAGAGCAATATAAAAACAACCTGAGCACGTTAAAGGTAGACCGACAGGAGAACCTGGCGCGTTCCATGGCTAAACGCGTGGCCTCGCGGCTCACCGGTCGCCTGGGCGACCAGGAAATGAACGCGCTGGTAGACCAGTTGTTCGCCTGCAAAGTGCCCAATTACACGCCGGGCGGCCAAAAAACGCTAGTCATTCTGCAGATGGCGCAGTTGCAGGAATTGTTTGGACGTAACTAGAAATGCGTTTTCGGGCTCGTTTTCAGAAATGAAGGCAAAAACAGAAATTAGGGAAACCGGAAACAGTTTATTGAATTTGACTTAATTCGCCGCCTTTGTTGGTGTTCTCACCAACAAACCCTTTTGCAGAAATAAACCTTGTTTCGGCAATTCTACTTTTTGGCGAGAACACCAACAAGGGCAAATGCGTTTTTGGCTCCGTTTCTGGAAATGAAGCCAAAAACAGAAATTCAGTCCGGCAGGATAAACAAGTCTATCTCACTTTTGTCATCCTGAAAGGATCTTGGTGGCGAACGGCAATGGCGGTTACTTAGAGCTTGACTAGCTTGCCACCGAGATCTTTTCAAGATGACAAAGTGGGGTACGCGCATGTTGAACCAAACGTACTGCCAGGATTAAATCAACCGGAAAAGGGAAAGCACCTTTTCGGTTTAAACCTATAAAAAGAGACTATGCCTCCTATCACGCCCATGGTGCGTAACCTGTTGATTCTAAACGTGCTGATGTATTTCGCCACGAACAGGTTGTTTGAAGAGAATTTGTTTTCACTGCATGATATTCGCTCGGACTATTTTAAGCCCTTCCAGTTCGTGACGCACATGTTTATGCATTCGCAGCAGAGTATGATACACTTGTTCAGCAACATGTTCAGCTTGTTCATTTTTGGGCCCATGCTGGAGCGTCACTGGGGCGGCAAGCGCTTTCTGACGTTTTATTTGATCACTGGGATAGGGGCCAGCTTGCTGTATTCAGGCATTAGGTATGTTGAGGTTAGTAATACCTTAGAGTATGCCTCAGCTTTTCTTCAGAACCATGATCCAATTGATTTTAAGCGTTTTTTAGACTCTGCCGGTGCTAATATTAAGCCTCTGGAGCAATTTTTGGTCGATTTTTATAGAAATCCCACAAATACCGCTGCAATCAATCAAGCTACTGGAATAACAAATCAAGTTTCTAATGCCGTCATCAACGGCCAGATGGTGGGCGCCTCGGGGGCGGTATTCGGGATTTTGATGGCCTTTGGCATGCTGTTCCCCAATACGGAGTTAATGTTGCTCTTCATTCCGTTCCCCATCAAGGCCAAATATTTCGTACTGCTGTATGGCGCGTATGAACTGTATGCCGGGGTACAGCGGGCACCCGGCGACAACGTGGCGCACTTCGCGCACATTGGGGGCATGCTCTTCGCGTTTATTCTCCTGAAGCTGTGGGAACGAAACCGCAAAAACTTTTACTAACCTATGACCAGTATTTTTGACGATATCAAATCGGCGTTCAGCCGGGGGAACAACGCCCTGCACCAGCTCATTTTCATCAATGTGGTGGTGTTTGCCGTGCTGATCATTCTGCGCACCATCATGACCTTGAGCGGATCTGGCGCGGCCTTTGACTACCTGATGACCTACCTGAGCATCACGTCTTACCTGCCGTTGTTCCTGTTCCGGCCCTGGACGCTGTTCACGTATTTCTTTACGCACCTGGAGTTCTTCCATATTCTGTTCAACATGCTCAACCTGTACTGGTTTGGCATGCTGATACGGGAATACCTGGGCGATAAACGTCTGGTGAATTTATATGTGCTGGGCGGCTTGGCCGGTGGACTTTTCTATTTGCTCACCTACAACACCATTCCGTATTTAGAGTTGCGCGGAAGCTCGTTTATGATGGGCGCCTCGGGCAGCGTGATTGCCGTGATGGTGGCCGCCGCCACGCTGTTGCCCAACTTCACGTTCAATCTTATTTTAATTGGTCCGGTTAAAATCAAATACATTGCCGCGGTTATGGTGCTGCTCTCTATTTCTGGGGCCGTGGGCAGCAACGCCGGCGGAAACATTGCTCACTTGGGCGGTGCTTTTCTGGGTTTCCTCTACATTCAGCAACTGCAGCGCGGCAATGACTGGGGAAGGCCGGTGCAGGCGGTCCTGGGCTTTTTCAGAGGTTTGTTTAACAAGAAATCGCCGCTAAAGGTGAGCTACAACAACCCCAGCCGACCGTACAGCGCCACCACCAACGCCAGCCCGGCCGCAGCGGGCACCAGCGCCAACCCTTCCCAAATGGAAATAGACCAGATTCTGGACAAAATCTCCATTTCGGGCTACGAGAGCCTGACCAAGGAAGAAAAACAGAAACTCTTCAAAGCCAGCCAGAAGTAAATTGTTGATTGCTGATTGTTTGTTCTGGTAGATTTTAATGTAGGGCGTATTGCATACGCCCTGGCGGTGGCCGAGGCAATTACGTTTCAATCATAGGAAGTTATAGTTGCATAGCAAGCATTTTTATAAAGGCAAGCGGGTTGGGCGTATGCAATACGCCCCTACAATCTGGAATACCGGTAACAAAAAATGCCAGCTTCAGGTGAGGCTGGCATTTCTGTTTTATGGGTTTCCGTTTTCGGCCTCATTTCTGGAAATGAGCCCGAAAACAGCTTAGGATTTGCTGGCGGCGCTGGCTTTCAGCATTTCACCGATGGCCCCTATGCTGCCCAGCGATTCAACGGCAGTGGTTGGGATGAAAATTTTGTTGGCCGGGCCCATGGCTATTTTCTCCAGCGCCTCGAAGGATTTGTAGGTCAGAACCCGGTCGTCCAGGCCGCCTTCAATCAGGAGTTGGATGCGGCGTTTCTCGGCTTCAGCCACGTCTGAGATGGCGCGGGCCTCGCCCAGGGCTTGTAACTCCGCGGAGGCGCGTTCGCCTTCGGCACGGAGGATTTTGCTGGTTTTGTCACCTTCGGCCCGCAGGATCATGTCTTGTTTGGCGGCTTCGGCCTCTAAGATGGTGGCCCGGCGGTTCCGCTCGGCTTTCATCTGCTTGTCCATGGCTTCCTGAATGTCCAGCGGTGGTTTAATGTCGATGACCTCCACGCGTTCAATGCGCACGCCCCATTTCTCGGTGGCTTCGTCTAGGGCGGTTCTAATCTCTGCGGAAATTCGTTCACGGCCAGACAGAGTTTCATCTAATTCCAGATTGCCAATTATTTGGCGCATGGTGGCGGTGGTGATGTTTCGCACGCCTAAAACGTAGTCAAAAATGCCGTAGGTGGCCTGCTCGGGGCCTACTACCTGGTAGAACACAATGGTATCAATTAAGACCTGCACGTTATCACGGGTGATTACAGATTGCGGCGGCACGTTGGTCTGCTGAATGCGCAGGTCATGGTACACGCGCACGCGGTCCATGAACGGGATGAACAGGTTGAGGCCAGGGTGCATGAGGCGCTGGAACTTCCCGAACCGCTCCACCACCGCCACGCGCTGCTGTTGAATGATCCGGATAGACATCATCATCAATAAGATGACAGCGCCAAGAATAATGAGGGGTGTGGTCATAGGTAGAAAGTATGGTGAAGGGTGTATGCGTATATAATGAGTAGGATAACAGTGTTTGCTGAAGATTTACACGGCGGTTCCGTGGCCCGGGAACCCCTGGTTGTCGTTTGCCATGGGTTTCACTTGCAACACGGTGCTGCTCTGGCTCACCACCATGACCTGCTGGCCTGGCTGCAGGTATTCCTGGGCGCTGGCCGACCAAACCTCAGTGCCTACTTTGACAAGGCCCAGACGGGTGGGGGTGACGGGTTCCACAATTTCGCCTACGCGGTTGGCCATGGCCTGGGCGGGATCCTGGAAGCCTTTTGCCTGGCGGGCGCGGGCGGTGAGCGGCTTGGTGAAGAAAATCAACAGCAAGCCCGTAATGCTGGCGGCCATGGGCGGAAGCCAGCTGTTTTCAGGGAAGAGATAGGCCAGCACGGCGGCTACCAGCGCGGCGATGCCCAGCCAGAGAAAGTAAAAACTGACCGTGAACATTTCGCCCACTATGAGCAGAATGCCGGCTACCAGCCAAATCCACCAAGGTTCAAATTCCATCGTTTTCAGGGTTATGTGCCTAATATAGCGAAAAGAAAGTGTTTAGGCAAGGCGCTGGGATTTTGAGTGCCGTACGGACAGGGCTTGACCTGTCCTCTGCGCTGGCTTTGTTTGGTAGTTTGCTCCGGAGGGAAAATGGGGGCTACGTGGGTTTTCATAGCAAGCAGCTTGCTTAAGCTTCCGCCTGGGACAGGTCGCGACCTGTCCGTACAGAGCATGCCGCACCGAGAATGCGTTTTCGGGCTCAATTCCAGAAATGAGCCCGAAAACAGGAAATAAAAAAGCCTGACCACGTGGGCCAGGCTTTTCAAACTATCTATTTAAAGCGGTGCTTACGCGTTGGCGGGCATGTTGTCTAACACATCCATCACTTCGCGCACGGCTTTCTCAGAGGCAGTTAACAAGGCCATTTCGTCTTCGTTCAGTTGTAATTCAATTACTTTCTCCACGCCGTTTTTGCCCAGGATTACCGGTACGCCAAGGTAGGTGCCGGTGATGCCATATTCGCCTTCCAGCTTGATACATACCGGGAACACGCGCTTCTGGTCACGCACAATGGCTTCTACCATTTGCGCAGCGGCAGAACCTGGCGCATACCAAGCCGACGTGCCCATCAGTTTCACCAGTTCTCCACCACCGTTCTTGGTGCGGTCTACAATGGCGTCCAATTTAGCAGGATCAATCAGTTCGGTTACCGGAATACCGCCTACGGTGGTGTAGCGTGGTAATGGAACCATGGTATCGCCGTGGCCACCCATTAATACTGCTTGAATATCTTTGGGAGACACATTCAATTCCTCGGCCAGGAAAGCGCGGTAACGGGCGGTGTCTAAGATGCCGGCCATGCCCATTACTTTGGTGCGGGGCAGTTTAGAGGTAATGTGCGCGGCGTAGGTCATCACGTCCAGCGGGTTAGACACCACAATGATGATGGCCTCCGGGCTGTGCTTGATCACATTCTCAGTCACAGAACGAACAATACCGGCGTTGGTGCTGATCAAATCATCGCGGGTCATGCCGGGCTTGCGCGGTAAACCGGAAGTGATCACCACCACATCTGAGTTCGCGGTGCGGGTGTAATCATTGGTCACGCCCACGGTGCGGGTGTCATACAGGTTGATGGGTGATTTCTGCCAGATATCCAAGGCCTTGCCTTCGGCGAACCCTTCTTTGATATCCACTAACACTACTTCATTGGCGATTTCGCGGTAAGCCAGCACATCAGCGCACGTGGCGCCTACGTTACCCGCTCCAACAACGGTTACTTTCATTTTGTATGGTTGGTTAGGTGTTTTGAAATTCTACGCGGGTAAAATTAGGCAAATGTGCGTTAGGTAGAAAAGGAAATGCCTGTTTATTGTTGGAGGTCAAGTATAAGCTTCCGTTTTTGGGCCCAATTCTGGAAATGGGGCTGAAAACGGGAAAGGTTGAAATGGCGATTTTGATAATGTAGGGACAGGGCTTGACCTGTCCCACTACGCATTGCTTTCATTAACAGGTTGTCAACCTTTGAAGGGGGTAGGGGGATGATGAACTATGCTGATAATTAGCATTTCCGAGAATCATTTTTATTGTGTTTTAGTTGAGGCAGATGGTTCTATAACCAACTTTGTCATCCCCCTACCCCCTTCAAAGGGGGACGAAATGCGTGCTTTCCTGTGTAAATTACCTCAAGGGGAAAATCCGCGTTTGGCAGGCGCAGGTTAAAAAATATTAAAGCTGACATACATCCTTTGGTGAATGCTCCCTCACCCTAACCCTCTCCCAGAGGGATAGGGGATTTAGTTCTTGCGTTTTGGGCTTCATTTCCAAAATGGAGGCCGAAAACAGAAATGACCAATCAATTCCGCTTCACGCTGATTTCAAGAACTTCCTGCGTAGCTTCTGTGACTTTGAAACGGTTGTCCAGCTGTTGGCCAATGACCCAGGCCAGGGAAGCGTCTGAGACCAAAACCCAAACCTCTGCCTTTAGATTGGCGGGTACTTTCTTGTCAATCAGCAGGTCGCTTACTTTTTTCTTGCCGTTCATGCCTAGCGGGATAAACCAGTCGCCTTGCTTCCAGGGGCGGAGTTTGAGGGGCAGTTTCACCAAGTTAGCATCTAAGGCGGTGGTGAATTTGTCGCGCGGGACTTTGTAGTTTTCTGGTTTGGGTTTGCGGGTGAGCGTGGCGGTATACGGGCCAAACGTGATGTCAGTGGCTTCCTCCGGAATAAGTATGCTCCCGAAAACCTCCAGGGCTTTGCGCGTGATCACCAGTTCTTCGCGGTCTTTCACCAGCACGTGCGTAGGCGAATTAAACGTGGTGCCGGAGAGTGCGTCAAAGGCTGCGGCAATTTCCTGGGTCTGCACATAGTTGAAGGTGAAGGATTTCAGGAATTCGTGGAGTATGACCAAGGGCGCGGGGCATTCCAGCAGCGGGGCAATACGCAAGTAGGTGGCGCCGTTCTCTTCACGTTGCGTTTTTGCCTTCATTTCCAGAAACGAGGCCAAAAACACAGCCTCGGCCCCTTGCAGTCTTTCTAACGTTTGCGCGAAGGTTTCCTCTAAATTGGGGTTCAGGGTCTTGAGCTGCGGAATGACCTCGTGGCGGACCAGATTGCGGGCATATTTGGTGCTTTCGTTGCTGGAATCTTCCCGCCAGGCCAACCGTTTGGCTACTAGCCAGTCATAGAGGTCGTCTTTGGTGAGGCCCAGCAGGGGTCTGATTAAATGACCGTTTTTGGGAAGAATACCGTGCAAACCCGCCAGGCCGGTGCCGCGGGTCAGGTTCAGTAAAACGGTTTCCAGCGCGTCTGACTGGTGGTGCGCCGTGGCGATTACGTCATAGCCCAACTGCTTTCGCATTTGCTCAAACCACTGGTAACGCAGGGCGCGGGCCGCCATCTGAATGGAAATGCCCTCCTGTTGCGCGAACGCCTCGGTCTGGAACTGCTCGCTGTAAAAAGGCGCGTCATGCGATTTGGCCAGTTTGCGCACGAAGAGTTCATCGGCGTCAGATTCTTCGCCCCGCAACCCGAAGTTGCAGTGCAGCACGGCAAAGGGCAGTTTGAGGCGGTGTAAAAGGTCGGTGAGCACCACGGAATCCAGTCCGCCGCTCACGGCCGCCAGTATTTTAGTTTCTGGGGTGGCCAGCTGATGGCGCTCTATATAGTGTTGTACTTTCTGCAGCATGTGAGAAAAAGAAAAGGCCAGAACCTGAACAAGGCATTCTTTTTGCAGGGCCATAGGTGAATTTCCCCAGGCTCTTAGTAGTTTTGTTCAGCACTTGTACGCTGTGGGTTAAGTCTTGAAAAACGGCCGCCCCAGCCAGGTTCTTATTTAGCAAGCATTGATGAATACCACAAAGGTAGTTTTAGTATCTCTTTTATTTTTATTTTCTCTCACCGTCAGTTTCGGGCAGAGCGGGCAACCGGTAGACGTGTCGGCCAACAGCCTGCAGGCCGGCACCTACAACGGCGAGGAAGTGCGTAGACTGATTGGCAACGTGGTCATGCGCCAGGGCACCACTACCGTCACCTCAGACTCGGCCTACCAATACGCCAAAGACCGAAACCGCATGGAAGTGTTCGGGAATGTGCACATCACCCAGGAAGGCCTGGACGCCACCAGCCAAACCGGCAGCTATGACGGCACCCGCCGTGTGGCCAACCTGCGCGGCAACGTGGTGCTGCGGGACCAGGGCATGACTTTGACCACGCCCTCAGTGGACTATGACCTGGATGCCAAGCGCGCCTATTACACCCAGGCTGGGAACATTGTAGGGCCAGATTACACCATCAAAAGCCAGTTCGGGACCTATACGTCTACAGACAAAGTGCTTTCGTTCCGGAAAAATGTAGTCTATAACGGGCAGAACGCTGAAGTGGTCTCTGATACCATGGCGTACAACACCATCACCAAAGTGGTGGAGTTCTTCGGGCCTACTACCATTAAGTCTCCGGACGGTATCTTGTTTGCTAATCGGGGCACCTACAACACGGTCACCCGCGAGTCCAACTTCAGGGGGAACGCCAGCATCAAAACCCCAGATTATTTGATCAAAGGCGAAACCCTGACTTATGACAAGCTGAAGGAATACTACACGGCCTCCAATAAAGTGAGCATGACCTCTATCAAAGAAAACACGGTCATTACCGGGCAAACCGCACTGTATTGGCGCGCCGACGGACGGTCAAAAGTGTACGGAAGTCCGGTCATGCGCAGCATCTCAGAGAAAGACACCATGTACCTCTCGGCAGACACCTTGTATTCCGTGGAAAACAAAGACAAGGCCAAGAAAGGCACCCTGTACGCGTACCGCGATGTGCGTATTTTCAAGTCTGACCTGCAGGGCCTCTGTGATTCCCTGACCTACAACATGGCCGATTCTGTGATCTACATGAGCCGCAACCCCCGCCTGTGGGCCAACAAAAACCAGATGACCTCAGACAGCGTGCAACTCCACCTCCGCAACAAGACCATGGACCGCATGCTCATGTACGGCAACGCCTTCGCTATCTCGCAAGACACGCTTTTGAATTTCAACCAGGTCAAAGGTCGGCGCATTACGGCTTATTTCAACGAGGGCAAGATGCGGCGCATAGACGTAAACGGCAACGGCGAGAGTTTGTACTTCGCCTTGCAGGGCGATACCACCACCATGGGTATGAACCGGGCGTTTTGCAGTGACATGCGCATGCTGTTTGAGCAAGGCCAGGTCAAGAGCATCACGTTTTTGACAGAGCCAGACGCCAAACTGGTACCGCCACATGAACTGGAAGAGCCTGAGAAACGGCTGAAAGGCTTTATGTGGCGCGCCGAGGAAAAGCCCACCTTGTCGTTTGTGTTGGCCAGCCGCCTGCCCAAACCCGCAGAACCAAAGAAAGCCCCAGCCAAACCTCCGGTGAAAAGCAAGAAACCAGCGGTGCCTAAAAAGAAGGAAGCCCGGGGATAGCCACCATACATTTTAAGTTAGGCCCGACGTTTACTGAAACATGGACGTTGGGCGGTGGCTTTCAATTTCGGGTACAAAATCAAAGTTTGAAGATACTCTAAAAGATTTTCGTTATTTTTGCGCGCTTATGACCAAACGCATTCTTTCCCTTTTGCCCTTTTTGCTCACAGTTATCCTGCTGAGCGGTTGCAGCAATTACAGTAAAATCTTGAAGAGCGACGACGTAGACAAGAAATACGCCGCCGCCCTGTCTTATTATGAAGAGAAGGAATGGGAGAAAGCCGGCGCTTTGCTGGAAGACCTCATGCCGCTCTTAAAAGGCCGCAGCGAGTATGAGCGCGCCAATTTTCTGTACGCCTACACCAAATACCAGCAAGGTTTTTACCTGGAGAGCTCATTCCATTTCAACGCGTTTGGGCAAACCTTCCCCAGAAGCCAGTACGCCGAGGAAGCCGCGTTCATGAATGCCCGGTCTTTAAGCTATGAGTCGCCGGAGTCTTACCTTGACCAGCAGAGCACCATCCAGGCCATGGCCGCCCTGCAGGAGTTCATGCGCCGCTACCCCAAGAGTAAGTACATGGAGGAGGCCAACAAAACGTATGAGGAACTGGCCCGCAAGGTAGAGGTGAAGTCTTTTGAGAACGCCAAACTCAACTACAAACTCACCAGCTATGACCCGCAGTACTTTAGGGCGGCGGTGATTGCCATGGACAACTTCCGGAAGAACTACCCGTCTTCTGAGTTCATTGAAGAGGCCATGTACCTCAAGATTGACGCCCAGTACAACTACGCCAAAATAAGCGTGGAGGAAAAACAGGCCGAGCGCTACCAGGAAGTGATCACGTACTACCAGAACTTTGTAGATGCGTACCCAAAAAGCAAGTTCCTGCGTACGGCAGAAGGCTTGTATGAGTCTACCCGCCAGTCGCTGGAGAAATTGAAAAAGAACCAGACGGCCACGGCCGCCCCAAAACAATAAATTCGTATTAATCCCAATTCATTAGATATATGGCACAAGTTCCAGCATCCATCGTGACCCGCAACATTTCTGACCTGGCGGTAGAGACCGGCAACGTATACCAATCCGTTTCCATCATCTCCAAGCGCGCCAACCAGATTGCGGTGAAGGTGAAAGAAGAATTGAACTCAAAATTAGCCGAGTTTGCAACCACTGTTGACAATCTGGAAGAGGTGTTTGAGAACCGCGAGCAGATTGAAATCTCCAAGTACTATGAGCGTATGCCTAAGCCTACCAACATGGCCATTGAGGAGTTCATTGAAGGCAAGGTGTATTTCCGCCAGGCAGATGACGAAGCGCAGACTACGTCCGCGTTTTAATTAGCATTCTGAATGCTTCGGCATAAGAAAATAATCTTGGGCGTGTGTGGCAGCATTGCGGCGTACAAAGCGGCTTTGTTGGTGCGCCTGCTCATAAAAGCAGAAGCAGAAGTGCAGGTGATCCTGACCACTTCTGCTTCTGCTTTTATAACCCCGGTCACGCTGGCCACGCTCTCCAAACGCCCCGTGCTCACCCAGTTCGTGCGCGAGGACCAGTCTGGTCTGTGGCACAACCACGTGGAGTTGGGTTTGTGGGCCGATGCCCTGGTGGTGGCCCCGGCCAGCGCCAACACGGTAGGCAAGTTCGCGCGCGGGCTCTGTGATAACCTGTTGACGGCTACGTACCTTTCGGCGCGCTGCCCGGTGTTTGTGGCCCCGGCCATGGACCTGGACATGTACCAGCACCCGGCCGTGCAGGAGAATTTCAGGCTGTTACAGTCTTACGGAAACCACCTGATTGACGCCGGGCACGGGGAATTGGCCAGTGGTCTGGTAGGGCAGGGGCGCCTGGCCGAGCCTGAAGAAATAGTCGCCATTTTACAGCAGCATTTTACCCCTCACACCCTTGTTTAACGGCAAACACGTTCTCATCACGGCCGGGCCCACGTATGAACCATTGGACCCTGTGCGGTTTATTGGCAACCACAGCACCGGTAAAATGGGCTTCGCGCTGGCGCAATCTTTGGCTGAGCAGGGAGCGCAGGTGCAACTGGTGGCAGGGCCCACGGCCTTAAAACTGGAGCACCCCAACGTACAGGTCACCGCCGTGATGACCGCCGATGAGATGTTTGCCGCCTGCCAGCAGTTTGCCGCGCAGGCTGACCTCTGGATCTTCGCCGCCGCCGTGGCCGACTACAAACCCAAAGACACCGCCACCTCCAAAATAAAAAAAAACGATGCCACCTTTACCATTGAGCTGGTGAAGAACGTTGATATAGCAGCTACCCTGGGCAAAACCAAAAAGGCGGGGCAGTTTGCCGTAGGCTTCGCGCTGGAAACCGACCAGGAACTGGAGAACGCCAAAGGCAAACTGCTCAAGAAAAACCTGAACATGGTAGTGCTTAACTCCTTGAGAGACGCCGGCGCCGGGTTCAAGCATGACACCAACAAAATTACCATTGTCACCCACAAGGCGGTAGAAGTTTTTGACCTTAAACCCAAGGCGGCGGTGGCGCAGGATATTCTGGAATCTATAAAAACTGAATGGGCATGTACGCAAGATTGATAAAGGCCGTGCTTTTCTGCCTGCTGTTCTCGTTGGGCGCACAGGCGCAGGAACTGCAGACCGAAGTGGTGGTGAACAGTGATCAGGTGCAGGCCACCGACCGGCAGATTTTCCAGCAGATGCAAAACGCCATGGCCGAAATCATGAACAACACCCGCTGGACTAATGACTCGTACCGGCCCGAAGAGCGCATACGGTGCAAGTTGTTCATCACGGTGCGCGCCATGCCGCGGGTGGGGTATTTTGAGGCCAACGCCCAGATTGTGGCCAGTCGGCCCACGTACGGCAGCGGCTATGAAACCACGGTTTTCTCGTTTGTAGACACCAAGTTTGAGTTTGAGTACAACCCGGCGCAGCCGCTGCAATACGCGCCCAACACTTACACCAGCAACTTAACCGCGCTGCTTTCTTTTTACGCCTACACCATCATCGGAATGGACCACGACAGCTTTGCCAGGTTAGGTGGGGCAGGGGCGTATTCTGAGGCCAACAACATCATCAACCTGGTTTCTTCAGGCGGGGGCGGGCCCGGTTGGAGCGCCAACGAAGACAACCGCAACCGCTATTGGTTGTTGAACAATTTGATTGACCCGCAGTTTGAGCCGTTCAGGGCCGCCCTGTACACCTACCACCGCCAGGGCCTGGACCTTCTCACCCAAGACCGCGAACGCGCCCGCCAGAATATTCTGGAGTCTCTCAAGAACATTCAGCAGATGGTGCGGTTGCGCCCCGGCACAGCGGTGATGCGGGCATTTTTTGAGGCCAAGGCCAGCGAACTTTCCAGCACGTTCTCCACCGCCACGCCCGCCCAAAAACAGCAAGCCTACGAACTGCTCACCCAAATGGACCCCACCAACCGGCCAAAATACGATGTGCTGCTACAGCGTTAATTTCCGTTTTCGGCTTCATTTCCAGAAATGAGCCCGAAAACGGAAGTTTAGTGGGCAAACCCCAACAGTAGAGACGCAATACCTTGCGTCTTTTTTCTTTTGCTCTCTTTGGCCATGAAAATTATAATGTCGGATGTTTATTTTAGGTGAAAGAAGGCAGAAGTGGGTATGCGTGGAGACGCAAGGTATTGCGTCTCTACAGGCAGAAAACGGCACATCTCAAAACCAGTTTCCTGCTCTAATTGGTGTTATCAGCAACAATTCAAATTTGCTCCAGACCAAAAAGAAAGCCTTTTGGTGATGTGTGATTTCTGTTTTCGGGCTCATTTCTGTAAATGAGCCCGAAAACAGAAAATCTTTCTGAAAGGTAGAATTGAATGGCGCTTGGCGGCGTTGCATGAGTTGGCAAACATCTGTATCCTTGCGGCCTAGTTAAACCGTATGGTAAGGCTACCACGGGGGGGTGACGCCTTTCGTTTAATGTAAGATATTTGCCTGCATTGACGCTATTTTTCTTAGTGATAGACTAAATAATTTAGCATCTTTGTTTACGCAAACCGGTCCCATTTTTCAACGCCAGAACACTGCTCATCTACTGTATGCTTGTAGATCTTAAGATAAAAAATTACGCCTTAATTGAGAAGCTGGAGCTTCAGCCAAGCCCTTTGCTCAACATCATCACGGGTGAGACCGGGGCCGGAAAGTCCATCATGCTGGGGGCCATTGGCCTGCTGCTGGGCAACCGCGCCGACTCCAAACTGCTCTTCAACCAAGCCGAGAAGTGCGTAATTGAGGGTTCCTTCAATATTTCTGAGTACCAGTTGCAAGGCTTTTTTGAGGAAGAGGACCTGGACTTTGAGCCCGTGAGTTTACTTCGCCGCGAAATCAGCCCCAGCGGTAAATCGCGCGCGTTCATCAATGACACGCCCGTCACCCTTGACACGCTGCGTAAGATTGGCGAACATTTAATGGACGTACACTCGCAGCATGACACGCTGCTTCTGGGCGATCAAGGTTACCAGCTGAACATCCTGGATTTGTTTGCGCAGAACGAAAGCCTGAAAGCCCGTTACCAATCTTCGTACCGCACTTATAAAAAGCTGGACCGCGAAAACCAGGACCTGCAAAACCAACTGGCGCAATCGCAAAAAGAGCTGGACTACCACACGTTTCTGTTGAATGAATTGACAGAAGCCAACCTGCAGCCCGAGGAACAGGAAACCAACGAACAGGAACTCAAGCAACTGGAACACGCCGAGGAAATTAAGCTGAAGCTGAGCCAGGCCCTGCAATACCTTTCTGAGAGCGAATACAACGCGGCCTCAGCCATGAAAGATGCCGGGCACCTGGTGAACCAGCTCACGGAGTTCGGGGATAATTTTCAGACCTTGAAGGCCCGCCTGGACAGCTGTTTCATTGAACTCTCTGACATTGCCGGCGAACTGGAAGACGCGGAGCGCAAAACCGAGGCCGACCCGCAACGGGCCGAGCAACTTCAGGAACGCCTGGATTTGATTTACACGCTGCAACGTAAGCATCAGGTCAAAACCATTGACGAACTGTTGGCCATTCAGGCAGACCTGGAGCAGAAAGTAGGCAGCGTGCTGAACCTGGACATGGCCATAGAGAAAAACAAAAAAGCCCTGGCCGCCGCGTTGCAGGAAGTAGAAGATTTTGCCACTCAGCTTTCTCAATCACGCACACAGGTGTTCCCCGTGTTTGAGACGGAACTGCACAGCTTGCTCTCAGAACTGGGCATGCCCAACGCGCGCGTGGTCATTGACCACAAAACCGCCGCACCTAGCCCCACCGGCATTGACGTGGTAAATATTCTGTTCAGCGCGAACAAAGGCGCCGCGCCGCAGACCTTGAGCAAAGCCGCTTCGGGCGGTGAATTCTCGCGTTTGATGCTCTGCGTAAAATATTTGCTCGCCGACAAAACTGCGCTGCCTACTATTATCTTTGACGAAATTGACACCGGTATTTCCGGAGAGATTGCCGTGAAGGTGGGGCGCATGATGCAACAAATGGCCAAAAAGCACCAACTGATCTGTATTTCGCACTTACCCCAAATGGCCGCGCAGGGCGATACGCATTATTTCGTCTACAAAGAAGACCGCGCCGAGCGCACCGTCAGCCGGATCAGGCAGCTCACGCACCAGGAACGCGTGCAGGAAATAGCCCAGATGATTGCCGGCGCCAACCCCTCAGAAAACGCCTACCAAAGCGCGAAGGAGTTACTGGCTTTGACGTAATGGACTCGTTCCTAATGTGCTGATGTGCTGATATTCAATTTGAGAAAGTAAGGATAAGAACTCTTGCCATCATTTTTATAAAACAGAGAAGCCGATGAATTTGTCAGTGGCTTCTCTGTTTTCGGGCTCATTTCTGAAAACAAGGCCGAAAACGCATCATCGCCTAAGCGAAAACCATTTCCACATCCTCAAATTTCCCAATTAGCACATTAATTAGTCGTCTTCACGGTTCACAGTGTTGATGTCGAAGGCCGGTACGCAGATGGACCAGTATTCCACTTCCTCGTCAAAGGGGTTGGCGTATTGAATGCGGGCACCGGCTTTGATGAGCAAAGTCTGTCCGGCAGAGAGTACCAGGGTTTCGCCGTCAATTTCAATCTGTTTTTTGCCGCGGAGCACAATGGTTACCTCGTCAAACTCGGGGGTTTGGTGCGGCTCTGACCAATGCGGCGGTGCCACCATGTGGGCCACGCTCAAGGCCTGTGTTTTGGTGCTGGCCAGCCCGAAGTGCTCTTCAATCAGCTTTCCGTCTGTGGTGGGCACCCTGAACGGGGCATTCTGCAGGAAATATCGTTTCTCAGACATGGCTTAGTTGGCGTTGGTGGAGTCTGGGCAGGCGCCTTTGGTGTAAGACAGCAGGCCTTTGGTTTGGGCGGAACAGGCGTTGCCGTAAGTCTTGCCATCGCAACCGCAGACAGGGTCATACTGCATGGTGCAGGCGCGCTCATTGTCAATTTTGGCAAGGTCAATGCAGGCGGCGGCGGTCTCCTGAGTGGGCTTGCAGCCTATGGCAAGCGCCAGGGCGGCCAGGGGAAGAAATGTCAAAAGTTTTTTCATAGATAAGATAGCTGTTTGCCTATATACGGCGAAAGTGGTAGAAGGCTGTGCTAGTGGCCCAATGGGAATGTTGCTGTAAAGATGGAAAAAACATTAACCCCTTCCTTGTGTATTCCGTACTGCTTAAATATAGATTAGAATATATATTTGTGAAGGTATATTTCTGGCCTTCGGTCGTTTCAAAATAGAACGCCGAACAACTTGTTAACAAACCCTTATTTATCATAACCATGAACGACAACTCCAAAGTTTTGATCGCTGCCGCTGCTGGTGCCGCCGCAGGTGTAATTGCCGGTTTATTAATGGCCCCCAGTGCCGGGAAAGAGTCACGTGAAGGCCTTTTGAAAATTGCCGGTCAGGTGGCAGAAGGCTTCAACGGGCAGGTGGCCACGTACCTGGAGAAATTCAGCGGCATCGCCAGCATGCTCAATGGCCTGGGCGCTGACAGCACCTCTACCATGTCTGTGGGCGCAGACGCCTCTACCGGCGTTACCGCAGACGGAAACCGCGGCTAAACCACTGCCTGGTATGCTGCTAGGTAACTGCCGGCTGGCAAAACCAAATAGTATAAATACCGTTTAGAAGCAATGACGCCAAAACGGCGTTGTTCCTTTTAAACAGGAAGAACCCATTTCAACTAAAACGTAAAACTCATGAAAGACAATAGCGGAAAGATCATTCTGGCTTTGCTGGCAGGCGCCAGTGCCGGGGTGATTGCAGGAATCTTGATGGCCCCGGAAGCAGGTGAAGCCACGCGCGGTACCCTCAAGAAAAGTGCCTCTAAACTAGGTGCTGACCTTGAATCTAAATTACAGGCGGGCATGGAGCAGTTGCAGGCCTTGAGCACCAGCGCAGGCGCCATGTTGGGCCGCAAAGGCGGTACAGGCAGCGACTCAGGCAACGGCGGGTCTAACGTAACCTCCTCAGGCTCTACCACCACGGCTACTTCTCACTTATCTGGCAATGAGTCCGGCGGAAACGTAGGCGCCACTGGCAATACTGCTGGCGGTGACCAAAATGCAGACTCTGACGCCAGCCGTGGCGGACGCAAGAAAGCTTCTGGCGGTGACTCTAAAGGATCTGGCGGCGGAACCAACGCCACTGCCTAAATTTTTCTGAAATTCTTTCGCGGTTCTGTAACCTCTGTGTGGCAGCCTCGTTAAAGAAGGTATAACAGTTGGTTAAATGAACGGCATTAAATAGATGTTTGTAACGTTAAATCAAAACTTGTTGGTGAAACTGACGGATTCAAAAAACGAAAGGGATACAGCAAGGATTTAATACCACACCGGCGAAAGCCACATCAAAAGTTTAACGCAAGTCAATTAACCAATATTAAGAAAGGCTTCCCAGACGGGGAAGCCTTTCTGCTTTTATACCATTTCCGTTTTAGAGCTCAATTCTGAAAACGGAGCCAAAAACGAGTTGCTGTTTAAGTTGTACCATCTGAAATCTGATGTTTACACATTCCGTCCCCCTATAAAGGGTATGCAAAGTGCGAAAACATTTTTGTTTTTGTGCTCATTTCCAGAAATGAGCCCGAAAACAGAAAAGGCCGCTCTAGTTAGTTAAAGAGCGGCCTTTCGTTTGTGCTATTTCGCCGAAGGCAAATTAGCACATCAGCACATTAAATCATCAGCACATTAAGAGTTGTTCTCTGGTTTCATCTGTGGGAAGAACAGCACGTCTTGAATGGAGTGCGAGTTGGTCATGATCATGCTCAGGCGGTCAATGCCAATGCCCAAACCGGCGGTTGGCGGCATGCCGTATTCCAGGGCACGCAGGAAATCTTCGTCTAGCACCATGGCCTCGGTGTCGCCGCGTTTGCCTAGTTCCAGCTGTTCTTCAAAGCGGGCGCGCTGGTCAATGGGGTCGTTGAGCTCAGAGAAGGCGTTGCAGATTTCCTTGCCGTTGCAGATGGCTTCAAAGCGCTCCACCAAACCTTCTTTGCTGCGGTGTTTCTTGGCCAGCGGGCTCATTTCTACAGGGTAGTCAGTGATAAACGTAGGCTGAATCAGCTGCGCCTCACACTTCTCCCCGAAGATCTCGTCAATGATCTTGCCTTTGCCAATGTTGGGGTCAAGCTTGATATTGAGGCTGGCGGCGGTTTCACGCAGTTGGGCTTCGTCCATCTCAGAGATGTCAATGCCGGTAAAATGCTGAATGGCCTCAAACATGGTGAAACGCTTCCAAGGCCGCGCGAAGTTGATGATGTTTTCGCCTACCTGCACTTCCGTAGTTCCGTGCAATGCCAAGGCTACTTTCTCCACCATCTCCTCTACCAAGTCCATCATCCAGTAGTAGTCTTTGTAGGCTACGTACAGCTCCACTTGGGTGAACTCCGGGTTGTGGAAGCGGCTCATGCCTTCGTTCCTGAAGTCTTTGGAGAACTCGTACACCCCGTCAAAACCACCTACAATTAACCGCTTGAGGTACAACTCATTGGCGATGCGCAGGTACAAGGTCATGTCCAGCGTGTTGTGGTGCGTCTTGAACGGACGCGCTGCGGCTCCGCCGTACAAAGGCTGCAAAATAGGCGTTTCCACCTCTAAATAACCACGTTCGTTTAGATACTCGCGCATGGTGTTCACCAGCTTGGTACGCTTGATAAAGGCCTCTTTCACGTGCGGGTTCACCACCAAGTCCACGTACCGCTGACGGTAGCGCAATTCTGGGTCGGTGAACGCGTCATACACGTGCTCCACGCCGTTTTCGTCTACTTCGCGCTTTACAATAGGCAGCGGTTTCAGGGATTTGGCCAGCAAGGTCAGTTCTGTCACGTGTACCGAGGTTTCGCCAACCTGGGTTTTGAACACGTAGCCTTTCACGCCAATGAAGTCGCCAATGTCCAGCATTTTCTTGAACACGGTGTTGTAAAGGTCCTTGTTTTCGCCCGGGGCGATGTCATCGCGGCTCACATAGATCTGGATGCGGCCGGAGCTGTCCATGAGCTCCGCAAACGAGGCTTTGCCCATCACGCGGCGGCTCATCAGGCGGCCGGCCAGGCTTACTTCCTGGTAATTGTTGGCGTCTGGGCTGTAGTTTTCTTTTATGTCTAAGGCCGTGGCGGTCACGTCAAAAAGTTCAGAAGGGTAGGGGTTGATGCCCATTTTCTGGAGCTCTTCGCGCTCATGGCGGCGGCGTAGTTCCTGTTCGCTTAAATGCATGGAAACGTGTGGTTCAGTGGATTCTAAAAATCAAACCGCGAATTTCGGAAATAATTCGCAGACATAGCGTGGTTCTGGGCCGAAATGCAAAAATGAGGCCCCACCCCAACCCCTCCCCAACGGAGAGGGGCTTTTCTGGAGCTACGTTTCGGGGCTCGTTTTGGGAAATGAAGGCAAAAACGGAGGGACCTCACCCCCGGCCCCTCTCCCACGGAGAGGGGAGAGTTGGAATGTAGAAATGGTTTTTATATATCTTCTGCTAGCCCATTCAAAACGCTAGAATAAAGGGCTACCAAATATATCTTAAAACCGATTTAAATAGGCCCTGGCTTTAGCCAGGGTACTTTATGTAAACGATTTCGGCTTTAGCCAATCAATGTATTTGGCTAAAGCCAATTTATACCTTCGCTGTTTACCCCGGCTAAAGCCGGGGCCTATTCATGGATTGAATACGAAAACTGATTCTGTTTTCGGGCTCATTTCCAGAAACGGGGCCAAAAACGCAGAGCAGAAGAGAAGGTCATTTCCAAAGCCCGTCTTTTTAATCTTTCATAAGGTTTCATCGTTTAAGACAGCAACATCAATTTCCCCCCAAGTATGAAATGTGAATTGACGCTTACGTTTGAAGAAAATGACGGCACCTTGCGCTGGATTTTCAATATTCTGGTGTATGCCCACCAAATCAGTGACCCGCAGGTACGAAAGGCGCTGCAGCCAACTTTGCAGGAATTCCTGCACAAACGCAGTTACGAGGAAGTCATAAGATTAGCCGACACAGACATTGATGAAGGCGATTTTGTGCGCGATTACCTGAAGCAGAACCTCATCAAATTCAACGCCTCGCAGGTCAAGTTCAAGGGAGAAAAAATAAAGGCGCTCTGTTTTACCATTGAACAGGCCGGCCAGATGCAGGCCGCCGCCGACCCTGGCGCCGTGGCCCCGGAAGTGCTGGCTTTGTTTGAAGGGCATGAACTGAAACTAAACCAAATCAGGCACTGCGCGCAACAGGCCCTCACCGAAGCCGGGGCGCAGGGCGTGCAAATCAAAGCTTTCGGAAGTGCCTGAAAATAAAAAATCCGTTTTCGGCCTCATTTCCAGAAATGAGCCCGAAAACGGATGTAAAAAAAGAAGCACCGCTCAAACCTTCGCTGTCTGGAGTCTTCCGTAGGGTGACTCCAGACTTATAGTGGAATGGGAGTCTCTGACTCCCTGTTTGAGCGGAGCAAAGGCGTTCCATTGTCCTGTAGAACTGTTCTTGCCACCGGTCCGGAACGCAGTTCCTGCTGAATCATGGTTAGTTCGGAGTCACCTTCCGGAAGACTCCAAACAGCGGGAGCAAATCAAAGCCTTCGGAAGTGCCTGAAAATAAAAAATCCGTTTTCGGGCTCATTTCTGGAAATGAGCCCGAAAACGGATTTAAAAAAGAATCACCGCCCAGGAGGTGCTTCTTTGCATAGTATTAAGCGGCCACGGCCAGTTGCATAGTGGTAGTGCCTTCTGAGAAAAGCGGTTCAATCTGTTCTTTCAGGCGCGCCTGCACAAAGCTGTTCTGTAAATGCTGGGGCAGTTCACTTACCAATTGCTGGTATTTCTCTAGCCCCATGGCCTTGGCGATGTAGCTTTCATGAATCCCGTTGAGGTAACTCACAATAGAAAGCAAACTTTCATGGAACAGCTTGAAATCAATCTCGGCCTCCACAAAACGGTCAATCTCTTTCTGTGACGCCGAAATGCGCAAGCGGCCCAGCAGATCAAACAGCGTGGTGTAGCCCATGCGCCAGGTAATCTGCTGCCAGTGCTGCGCCGACCATTTGTTCAGTACCTCGCCGGTTTTGCTGCTCTTGATGGCCGTGGCCGGATTGCTCTGCACCTGCGCCCGTATGGTGGTGGCCTTCATTTTACGCGTGGTGCGCAAGAACTGCCCAATCTGTGCCTGTGCCTCAATCTCTTTGCCGGCAATCTGCAAACCCGCCTTGTAGCCCGCCAACGGCAACCGGTGAATGCTGAAGTCATTGTACGCGCCCGCCGCATAAAACCCGATGGCCCGTGGGTACGCATTCTTCACCACCAAACGGCCCGCCTCGCGGCGCAAAACGGCTTCATGGCTAGTCTTGATGCCCAGCGTGTACAGAAACGCCTGCAAACCGGCAAACACTGAGTAGTACGCCTGCGGGAATGTCCAGTGCAGGGCATTGCGCAGGTAGGTTTCATCGCCCAACTCAGCGGTGGCACGCAAGGCGTATTCGGTGCTCCAGGAATTGAGCAAGGTCTTGGCCAGCGCCTTCAAATCCTGTTCAGACAAGTCGGCGGTATGGGACCGTAAGAAGACCTGGTGGTTGAGGCCAGACTCTTCGGCACTGTGGTTTATATGGTAGTTAATCGCGAAAAAATAGTTCAGGAACACCTGGGCCGGAATAGATTTCTGCCATGCCGAGTCCTGCGTCTTTTGCTCCTCCGGGAAGAGCGGAATCACTTGATCCTCTGTTACCTTCTTCATGTTTTAAAAACACCTGACCAAGGTAGTTAGTTGCATTTTAAGCAATGATTTAAGGAGTGTAAATATTTGTATTTCAGTAGTTTGAAAATTATTTTTAAATAAATTTCCGCAGTGGTTAAAACCACTTTTCAGAGGCTGTTTTTTTTCTTGATTTGGCTGATGACAAGTGACACCGGAACGAGGCAAAAACCTACTTTCGTTACTTTTTTACTATCAAAAAGGGTTCTTTTGGCGAAGAATTCTATATTTGTCAACCGGGCAGCTGCTGAATTCAAGCAGAAAAAGGCAGCTTCTGCATAAAACCACCCCTAAACACCAACACCAAACAAAACTGTATGATGAAACCTTTACAAAAATTAAGTTTATCGCTGGTCGCCTTTTTGGGCGTGGGCAGCATTTCTGTTTCTGCCCAGGAGTTCCATGACGCATTCTCTGGAACCGGCACCGTGTCTGGCCACAACGGTTGGGAATACGCCAACATAGGTACTTCCGGGCAAACCATGCTAGAGGCCGGCAGCCTGACCTATCCCGGTTTGGCCGCTTCTACCGGCAACAAAGTAGCCTTAAAGGCCACCAACAATGAGTACATCAACAAGATGTTCGCCACCCCGGTGACCACAGGTGAACTGTATGGTTCGTTCCTGTTGAATGTAGTGGACGGCGCCTCTTTGCGGGGAAATGAAACCATTGGGAATTACTTTATGCACTTTGTGCGGTCTCTGGGGGTAACGCCTTACCAGGCAAGAATCTACGTGAGAGCGGGCAGCGCGCCCAACACCTTTAACGTGGGTATCCTGAACAATACCCTTGACGGCGTTCCTACCCCAGTCTCCGGTACTGAGATGTACGGCACCAACCCCACCAACTATACCATTGGTCAAACTGTGCTTATTGTGTTCAAGCATGACCTGGGGAACAACTCCTCCAGCATATGGGTGAATCCCACGCTAGGAGCGGCGCAGGAACCGGCGCCAACGTACACGGCAACTGCCGGCGTGGCTACCACAACTTTAGGGGGAATAGCCTTTCGGCAGAACAACACCAATGGCCAGGGAACCGGAAACCTGGAAATTGACGAAGTGAGGGTAGGCCCATCATTTGATGCGGTAACTCCAGGAACTACCACCAGCGTGAAAGACTTCGCCACTGCTAATATTGGCTTGTACCCAAACCCTACCTCCGGAAGCGTGAAACTGCAGCTGCCCGCCAGCCTGGCCAACGGCGAGGTAGGCCTGACCGTCTACAGCCTGGAAGGGAAAGTGCTCCTGAAAACCGCCGGCTCTGAGCAGAAACTCAACCAGGAACTGGCCACCAAACTGAGCGCCGCCGCCAACGGGGTGTACATTGTGCGCCTTGAAAGCAACGGCAACAGCTACCAGACCAGAGTGGTGAAAAACTAGTCTATTCTGAAAATGCTAAAAGAAAGCCCTTCGTTTTACCCCGAAGGGCTTTTTTTGTGCCCTTATTACATGCTTCAGGTTTTCCGTTTTCGGGCTCATTTTCAGAAACAAGGCCAAAAACGGAAACTGAATGCCCTCGTGCAGGCAAGGCAGCCAGCTGAAAAAAATAATTATTACATAACACAGAGTTTACGCCTTATCCTTACATTTGCTTCACCATTTAGACGTCTGCCCTTGCAATAAGCGAACGGCTAGCTGGTGCCACCATTTGCATTACAAACCATCCTAACTTAATTATTATGATTAAAAATCTACAAAAGCTGAGTTTCTTATTGGCTGCAGGATTTACATTAGAATGTTCAAGCGCAATGGCCCAAGGGACCACTACCCCTGTTTTTTATGAGGGTTTTGCAAGAACAGGCGCTATTGGAGATCCGGCAGTAGAAGGTGGTAACGGGTGGGTAACCCATAGTGGCTCTGGCCCAATCGCAATTTTAGAAGGTAGCTTGTCTTATCCAGGCTTAACTGCTTCTACAGGCAATAGAATTTTGTTGCCAGCCGCAGCTGCCACTAGTAGAGATGTGAACGCTGATATTTCCGGGACTATTCCGGCCGGTACTACCACTGCTTATTATTCAGCCATTATCAAAGTTCTTGATGACACCCAATTAGGTGATACGCCTGATTACTTTATGCACTTTGGTAATGACGCAGGTGCCGCCAACACTAACCTGTTCGGTAGATTGCATGCTAAAAAATCAGGAACTGGTTATCGGTTGGCTATTCAGAATATTTCTGGAGGTACTCCTACCCAAACAGATTTTCCTTTAGATCTTACTTTTGGTACTTCTGTGCTGGTAGTGGTGAAATTTGAGATTAAGGATGGAAATGATATGGCAACACTTTGGGTGAACCCAACTCTTGGCGCGACAGAGCCAACCAACGGTGTGTCTAACTCTAGTGGTACCAACTCTGCTACCAGATTCCAGTCAATTGGATTGAGAAACGGTTTTATGTCCGCCTCTTCCTCCGGAACCCCAAAAGTTGAGATTGATGAAATAAGAGTAGGAACTACATTTGCTTCGGTAACGCCAGGTACTACTACCAGCATCAAAGATTTCAAAGCGGGTAACCTGAACATCTATCCTAACCCGGCCAACGGAACCTTCAAGTTGCAGTTACCAGCCAACTTGTCTTCTGGCAAAGTGGCCATGACGGTGTACACCGTGAGCGGAACTGTTTTGTTGAGCGCCACCGGCACTGAGAAAGCCTTGAACGAGCAACTGTCTTCTAAATTCAACAATGCCGCCGCCGGTGTGTACTTGGTGAAAATTGAAGCCAACGGCGAGAGCTTCCAAACCAGATTGGTGAAAAACTAAATTCAGCGGCCCCGGCCAACCAATTTTATAGAAGGCTCCCAGATGCAGATCTGGGAGCCTTCTTTTTTTGTGCAGGGCTAACTTATGCAGGTAAATTTGATTTCGGCCGAAAGGAATAAAAAACCGCCAGCTACCAAAAGCTGATTCCGTTTTCGGGCTCATTTCCAGAAACGGAGCCGAAAACGGAACTAGTCTTTTGCTTTTCCACAATCTGACAATCCTGAAAGTTCTTGTAGTTTTGCAGCCTGAACGGTAGTAACTATGAAAGAGAACATGAAAGGCAAAGTGGTCATTGTCACGGGCGGTTCCTCGGGCATTGGGCGGGCCTGTGCGCTGGCCTACGGGAAGGCGGGGGCCACGGTGGTCATCTCCGCCAGAAACGCGCAGAAACTGCAGGAGACCGGCCAGGAACTGGCAACAGGCAGGGTCACCTATCTGGCCGTGCCCGGTGACGTGAGCGTGGAAACAGACTGCCAGCAACTTATTGCGCAAACGGTGGCCAGCTTTGGACGGATAGACGTGCTGGTCAACAACGCCGGCATCAGCATGCGGGCCTTGTTCCAGGATGTGGACTTGGGCGTGATTCGGCAACTCATGGACATCAACTTCTGGGGAACCGTGTATTGTACCAAATATGCCTTGCCACATCTTTTGTCAACCAAGGGCTCAGTCATTGGCGTGTCTTCTATTGCCGGTTTCCAGGGCTTGCCGGGGCGCACGGGGTATTCGGCGTCTAAGTTTGCCATGCAGGGTTTCCTGGGCGCCTTGCGCACCGAAACGCTTCACCAGGGCCTGCACGTGATGGTGGCCTGTCCTGGGTTCACGGCTTCCAACATCAGAAACACCGCTCTGGCCGCCAACGGGCAGCAGCAGGGCGAATCGCCGCGCGATGAAGGCAAGATGATGACCGCCGAGGAAGTGGCTGAGAAGATTCTGGAAGGCACCTTGCGGCGCAAAAGGGAGCTGGTAATGACCGGCCAAGGCAAACTCACCGTCTTCCTGAGCAAGTGGCTGCCCGCCCTCACTGACAAGCTAGTCTTCAACCACATGAAGAAAGAACCAGATTCCCCTTTCAAATAGCCTTTCCGTTTTAGGGCTCATTTCCAGAAATGAGCCCCAAAACGCCTTCCTCTGGAAATCTTGGGATTGGTTCTCAAATTAAGAGTGGGAGTGTGAGACAAAAATAACCTTTCCTTTCCCCGCACCTAGATCTTTCCGAGAGGACAAAAAGTATCGTTCATTCGTCTGCTTAGTTAGAATATCAACGATGTCCAATGAAGATTAAGGAAGACAGCTCCCCCTTCAATTTATCCTCAGCAAAACTGGCATTTTACCTGAAACTGAAGAAGCCGAAATCCCTTCAGTTGCGCAGCCCTGCGCCTTTGGTACGAAACAAGTAAAAGAAGATTCTTACAGCAGTTCCTGGCTCAGCGGTTGGGGAAGCAGCAGCAGGTTAAACTTCCGGATATAGGCGGTTTGGTCTTGCCACTCTATGCGGTACCAGATGTCTTCCTCGCCCAGAATGGCCACCTTGTGCCCCAGGCTGGCCGTAGCCACCAGTCCGGCCCCGGCAGAGGGCGCCGCCATAATGGGCACATGGGCGGTGGTAATAATGCCTTGCTGCCCCAATGAAAGAAAGTTGGCGAAGTAAAACACAAAGGCCAGGTAGCCTAGAAAGCCCCATTGCCAACTGCGCGCCACAGGCCTTTTCCTGTACCAGCCCATAAGCAGGAACGTAAGGAACACCGCCGCCGCCAGCAACAAGAGTTCCAGCAGCGTGGCGTAGTACTTGTAGAACTGTGTCTTGAAGAAATCCCAGTCGGTGTAGGCATACCCGGAGAGTTGCTGCTGCTGGCCCACTTCCTCCATCTTCCGGAGTACCGACCGGCTGGGGTTCTTGCTGTAGTACAGCTGCAGGTAATACATAGACTGGGTGTACTGCTGCAGGCCTTCCTGAATGTAGGCCATTTTGAGGAGCATCTGGGGCGTGTAGACTTCGTTTTTGGTCAGTAACCGCTCGTAAACGGCAAAGGCTTGGGTGTATTGACGCTGGGCGTAGAGAGAATCGGCGTGTTGCAGGTTTTTTGCAGGAGCTTGAGCCAGAACCGGTTGCGCCAGGCAGAGCAGGGCCGCACAAAAAAGCCAGTATAATTTGCGGAAAATGTTTGGCATTTACAGAAAGGGATTTTACTTTTGCATCGCAATTGAGGGTAACGCCCTTCTAAGCAAAGGTAGTAAAAGATTCTGTAGCTCAGCTGGTAGAGCAATACACTTTTAATGTATGGGTCCTGGGTTCGAATCCCAGCGGAATCACTTTTTAAATTATCTCTTAGCCTGTAAGTCATTGATTTACAGGCTTTTATTTTTGGTATGAATTTCTTCGTACCGCAATTCTTCGTACCGTAATATTCCCTTTTTAACACTTTTTACGGTACGTTCCCGTTTTTACCGTACCGTCCCATTATCAAACCATTTCATGGATGCTTGTATGAGTTGGTTTGGGGTTTGGCTTTTTAAGCGTTCTAAGACACTTTGGGTACTAGAGGCGTTTACTGATGGGTGAGCAGTTTTAAAATCGTCTGGTAGGCCGTTGAGCACGTTTCATTAGGTATCAAGGTGGCGCTTACCAATACCTCAGCAACCTTCTTCATTATTCTGCTCAACTTTACGTCACCAAACTGAGTTCTTAGGTACTCTCTTGTTTGGTTTAAGTCAAACTTATTCTCCTTTAGAGCAAGGTAATAGGACAACTGGTTCATGTTTTTAGGTTTATACTGCTCTTGGTGGTTCGGTTCGGTGTCCTTGAAAACCTTCTGAACCATATTAGCCACTACTGGCACTTCAGAATCTAAGACTGCTTTAAAGGTAGGTCTCACATCCTTAGTTAGTTTTAGATGGTGGCGCACCATGTGAGCACTATTAAATTTCACCTCAAACCTAACCTTCCCTTTTAATGCTTGCTGGAATCTGTGTCGGTCTTCAGAAGATAATGAGTTTAGGTACGCTTGGTTTGCCTTTATCTCGGGGTTAAGTTGTTCTACCTCTTTATCATATATTGATAGGTAATCTATGTACTTCCTGCTAAGGTTATTCTTCTTCATGTAAAATGAGCATTCCTTACCACCATGCTTGTAGCACCTCTTTGGAATCTTATAGGCCATTTGCTTTTTAGCAAGCGTGTATAGGTATCCTATAGCATCTGAAGGGCTGTCCACAGTTACATCCTGTGTCACCTCTCCCTTTTGGAATATGCTCTCTTCCAACTCAGCAGATGATATGCTTACAACCTTTGATACTTCCCTGTACATATCTGAAAATGTGTCCAAGGTAATAAGTCCTAATGCTTTTGCTTTTAAGAATTTGCTTGAGAGCGTGATTCTAGTGAAGCTTCTCTGGTAGTCTATGGTGATGCTCATTCCTACCTGTTGATGTGACAGCTGAAGCAATTCGCCAGTGTTGCTGTAGGTTTTTTTGCAGTCATACTGGTGATTGAAGTCAAGTGCTTTGTTTAGACCAAGAGTTATCTTGTCATAAGAGTTAACGGGTTTCATGTTTAAAATTTTAATTCCTTATGAGCATCTTAGTTTAAACTCATAAGGTTGTTATACTATGGAACAAAAATGGCCCCTTTGTTCCTATAATTATAAAAGGGTACATGCCTATAGACCTTTTGTGGGGTAACAGGCCAATCATATGTTTTAGAAAATCTAAATAAAAAGCGAATTAAAAAAATCCTATAACAAAACTGGAAAAATTATAAAAATTATGTATGTGTAGTAGGGCGTTAGTTTTTTTGAAATGGGTTTTCAGCAAGTGGCGGGATACATTAGTTGTCGGTGTATTTACAAGATAATGCAGGAAGAGGGCTGGGAGAGGGTTTTTATAACCGTGGCGGAGTGGGTCTCTTTCGGGCTGGTGAGTTCAAACACCCTATGATTTGCCGTCTGTAAACGTTCTGCAGTGACTTTTATAGAATAAAAGTGCAAATCTTGCTAAGTAAAGAGGGATTAAAGTACGTGAAGGTACTCAAGTATTGCGTTTTAGAGTATATAAAAAATACTATATTAAGAAAGATTAAATAAGTTCTTTTACTGGGCACTCTTGTATAATCTCATTGCTTGAGTAGCTTGGAAGGTGCCACCCTTGCTAGTCTTAAAAGCTCCTTTATTTAGTTCATCTGCAATTTCTCTCCAAGTAAGGTTTTGGAAGTCCCGTAATGATTTTACCAATGCTTGGGCTTTTCTGTTGTTAAGGTTTGATTTTGCTTTTCCCTTTATTGCTACGATTCCTGCTGGTGATGCCTTGCCACTCCTGAAGGCTTCAGATGGTTTTCTCCATTCACCGTGTATTTTTCTCTTTTCGTCAAGGGCTGCTTTGGTGCGTAAGCTTATAAGTTGACGTTCTCTGTCGGCTATCGCCATGAACAAGGTCAAGGAAAATTTATCAAGGTTAGGCATGTCACAGCTCTCCAAGCGCTCTTCCAGTTCCGCATAGATTTGTAAGGCTTGTTCTGTTGTTCTAGATAAACGGTCTACTTTCGCAACCACCAAGGTAGCATTGCGTTGCTTACATAATTTGATAGCTTCTAACAGCATTGGTCTGTTGGTTATCTCTTTGCCACTTACCGTTTCAACAAATTCTTTGATTGGTTCTTGAGAGTAAAAGTGTTTAACGTAAGTACGTTGTGCCTCTAAGCCTAGACCGCTTTCACCTTGTCTCTTGGTTGATACTCTGTAGTAGACAACTATATCCTTTAAATCTCTCATGTTACAAAATCTCTACGCTCGTTGTAGTTATGTAACAAATATAGTGAAAATAAGATATACAAAAAGAGTATTTAAGTTTTTTCTTAAATAATAAATTTGTTCTTACCTTTGTGCCTGACATAATTAAAGTCGCATCTGACAAATGAAGCAAACTAGTAGTTCTTCGTGTATAAGAGTGTATGCTGACGAGAGCCAAATAAATTCCTGTAAAAGAAAATTAGAGGACTTGGCCGACTCATTGCACCATGTTGCAAACACCTTGAACCTAGCAGGGAATGAAGTTCGCTTTAAAATACTTTTTCTTCTAAAAGAAGAAGGTGAACTGTGTCCATGCGATATAAGTGATATTCTGGCAATGACCGTTCCAGCTGTGTCACAACACCTGCGGAAGTTAAAGGAAGGCAACCTCGTTAACACTAAAAAGGTAGCCCAAACAGTGTACTACTCCCTTGCGCCTGAAGCAGAATTGCACCTGCATCCGCATTTAGCATTTATCACCCAAACAAAAGTTGATAAGGTTTTATGAAACAAAAACGAGTCTCTTTAAGAAGTCAGGATGCGTCAGAAGGGAAGGTTTGGTTGGGAACTGGTTTGCTTGCAGCGTTAGCGGCTTCAATGTGTTGTATTACGCCACTGCTTGCTTTGGTAGCTGGAACTAGTGGTGTTGCCGCCTCTTTTTCATGGCTTGAGCCATTAAGACCTTTCTTGATTGGCTTAACCATACTTGTATTAGGGTTTGCTTGGTACAAAAATCTTAACCCAGCTGTAAAACCTGATTGTGATTGTGATTTAACCTCAAAACCTAAATTTATGCAAACCAAATTATTCCTGTCTATCATTACCATGTTTGCCGTTGCTATGCTGGCTTTCCCATCTTATGCCCATGTTTTCTATTCCCAAGCGCCAGTACAACAGGTTGGTGCTAAGAAAGGAAGTGTTCAGGCTGTTGAGTTAAAGATAACTGGCATGACTTGTAGTGCCTGTGAAGGACACGTTAACGGTGAGGTAAATAAACTGAAAGGTATTCAGAAAGTGGAAACCTCTTATGCAAATGGCAATACAACTGTTTGGTTTGATAAGACCATAACAGATGTAAAACAGATAGAAAATGCGGTAAAAGCTACTGGATATAAAGTGACTGCAATCAATAAAAAGTAGATGTCAACAGTTATACTTGTATCGAAGATTACATGTCCTAATTGTGGACATCAAAAAGAAGAGCAGATGCCTACGGATGCCTGTCAGTATTTTTACCAATGTGACCACTGTAAGGAAGTATTGAAGCCTAAGCTTGGAGACTGTTGCGTCTTTTGTAGTTACGCCACCGTTCCATGTCCACCAATCCAAGAAGGTAGTAGTTGCTGTGGATAGTGTTGGATTTGCTTTAAAAAGGTTATAAATAATAAAGGGAAGGTAGCATCTTAATTAATGCTAACTTCCCTTTTTTGTTTAGTTAAAGGTTGGTGTTAGTGCTGTCTTGATGTTCTCTTACTTTTCTGAGAACGCTTTCTTTAACCTTGAAAGGGTTTTTAGATATATATTTCTTGAGTTCTGTGATGCTCTTGCTACCCAGTATGACAAGGATTTCTTGTTCGGAAAGCCCTAACTCAAAATGCCAGTTGGTGACTGCTGACCGCCTGTTGGAGTGACTACTGTACAGGTCATGTTTCAGTCTTTCAAACTTAAACTCTTCTCTGAATTTATATCTATAGAAGGTGATTGGTGTCTGATGTATATCATGGTGTTGGTTCATGTGTTTAAGCACGACCTTGATAAGTTTATTAAACTCCTGCTCCTGTATGATATTTAAGTTGTACTCATACTTCTTTAGTATAAGTTCTATTCTTGAGTCTAGCTGTAGTGGTATGTAGTAATTTCCCTTGTTTTTCAGCGTTTTAGCTTCTAACGCTTTGTCTCTCTTTAATATGTCGAGGTTGAATCTGCTGCGTTTGATGTCACTTATCCTCAATCCCGTAAGCGTGCCAAAAACTGCAATGTCCTGTACTAACCTCCAAGGCTTATTTTCCAGACCTTTTACTTCTGGCATCTGATACTCCCAAAGCATGTTTATCTCTTGAGGGTCTAGGGAAATGATTTCCTTTTCCTCACTTAAGACTTTGTAATCCTTGTAACGCTCATTTACAGTTATATCGCATTCCTTCTCGCACCAACCAAGGAAGGTAGTTAGCCGCTTGACATGGCTTCCAAAGCTGTTGTTGTACAAGTCATTTTCATTTATACCATCACGTTTTCCGTACATCAACCACCTGCCGTAGCTTTTGTAGAAGTCCTGATTGAAATTATCCCACGTGAGTGCTATATCTGTCTGAAGGGAAAACTCAAGAATGGTGTTTAACCAGCTTCTCCTTTGCTTTCTTGTGCTTTCCGATATGTCGGTTGACTCTTCTATGAAAATATCTGCATACCGCTTAAAATCCAAATAGGCCATTCGAGTGTCATTGGACTTGAATTGGGGCGTGAGAATCCTGATGTAATCCAAGGCATAGATTTGAGTTACTATGTGGTCGTTACCATGTATGTCTTGGATGACTGTCGGCTCTCCATGCTTTTGCATCAACTTCTTATGCCATTGAGAGTCTATGTCAGTTCTTAGGAACTCTTTCAGGGACATGTCTTTGATGGGTTTTAAGTTCCTATACCTACTTTTGACTGTCTTTTTTCCTTTGCTCTCAGTTTCCTTTCTCTTTTCTTCCTGTTGTTTGAGGGTGCGCTTATTATGTATGAAAGGGTTCTCGTCATACAATAGCCTTACGTTGTCGGGTGACGGTTTCGTGAATTTTGATTCTAACGTTTTAGCCAGAGACAAGAGGTGAGAGGATAGCGCATGTATAATTGCGTTGAATGGGGTATGATTCGGGTGTGACTCAAGGACTCTGCCGTCTTCCTTGTCAAAATGCTCAGGTAAAATAGTAATCCCTGTGCTAAATGGTTTCCATGCTGATTGGTGGGTGTACTTTACCCAAACTTTATACTCGTTGTTCTTATTCTTATCCTTTAAAAATGCTTTGCATGTAGCCATGTTAATTATCCATCTTAAATTTCGTACCGTAAGGTTTCGTACCGCAAATGTGCATTAAAACAGCCATTAAATAGCTTTTTTGCAGTAAAAACCTTTTAAAGTACGGAAATCGTGACCCCAGCGGGATCACTTTCTTTTAAACGAAAAGCCTCTTTGCATCGCGCAAAGAGGCTTTTCGTTTTTGTCAGGTTGTCACTGCCTGCCTTTTGCCAACGCATAAATCAAGATTGGTTGCCGCGTTGAATTTCATCCATGACCACTGAGGCCAGGTTCTCCAGTATTTTCTGGTCAACTTCAGTGAAGGTGCGGGGCTCTTTGTCTACCAGGCAGAGGGCGCCAATGTTATAGCCGTCGGCGGTAGTGAGCGGAGCGGCAGCGTAAAACCGCAAGTTGAAATCACCGGTGACCAAAGGGTTAGACAACAGGCAAGGTTCCTCCAGGGCATTCTCAAAAACCGTGGAATGGTCCCGCAAAATGGCCAGCGAGCACAGGCTGGTGCCTCTGGGAACCTGGGTGCCCGGCTCCATGCCCACGGCTTGCCTGGTCACAACGTAGTCTTTCTCCACCAGGTTGATCAAAGCAATAGGCACGTTGAACATGCGCGAGGCCATGGCCGCAATGTGCTTGAAAGGGCCTTCTTCCTGGTAAGTATCTAGAATGTCATAGCTTCTGAGTTTGGCCAGGCGGTCTTGTTCATTGGCTGGTATGATAGGTAATCCGAAGGTATTGTCCATCTGGGCTTTTAAAATCTGGGCGGGTTCTCTGGTGCGTTTCTGGGAAATGCATGCTTCTGAGAAGGAACCCTGTTTGGCCAAAGGCCGAAGAACCCGTACTCTCTCTAACCTTTATAAAACCAACAAGGTTCTTTTCTGCTTTGTTTTAAGCCAGGCATACATAGTTTTTGGTTTGTACAAAGGAGGCAAGTGGTTGGCCTTCAGAGAAGTGGCTGTTTTTTCTGGCGCAAATAGAAACGCCTGCCACCTCAAGATTTCTTGACGCGGCAGGCGTTTTAAGCGCTATCTATCGGGCTATATGGCCCAGGCGTTCAATTATTCCTTCACTAGGCGGTGGGTCAGGATTTTGTCTCCCATGGTTACGCGCACCAGGTAGATTCCTTTTTTAAGCGAGGCCACGTTCACTTCATAGCCAGTTTCAAAAGCTGGCGAAACAGTTTTACGGAACACTTCTTTGCCGGTGAGATCCACCACGGTAACTACTGCCTGCGGTTTGGCCGGCAAGCCCAGGTCCAGCACCAGATGGGAATTGGTTGGTACGGGGTACACCTTCATGGAATGGGAGCGCTCAGTACGCGAAGACAGCAAAGTGGCGGCCTGGTTCAAATACATCTCCAGGTTGGTGTAGCCGTCGTTGTCCAGGTCTGCGTTGCGGTCTTCGGGGTCGTTGGGGTTGAGGCCCTTGCTTATTTCCCAGGCATCGGGCATGCCGTCATGGTCAGTGTCTGCTGGCGCGGTGGCTGCGGCGTAGGTAGGCAGGCCGCCTACCGCCGAGGGCGCGTCAATGATGCCAGCCTTGGCATACGAGCCCATGCCTGTGGCCGTACCCGTGCGGGTTTCCTCCACCACGCGGGCGTCTACGGCGTCACGTGCCGGAATAATGGCCCCAGCGCCGGCCAAAACCGCCTGGTATGCGTCTTCCGCCGATTGCTCCGGCAAGGCCGCCGTCACGGCAAACGGGGTCAGTGCTTTCATCTTGGCGCGGTCTGCGGTCGGAATTTTGCTTACATCCACCCCGGCCCAGTTGTCGGCGTTGAGGGTGGCGTTGCCTTCCATCACGTTGCCGGCCACGTACCATTCCCCAATACCTTTGGCGATGTCTGCGTTGTAACTCGCCTGAAAAAACCGCAGCGTGCTGGACGTGGCGGGTCCTTTTTTGTAGTAGTTGTTCACCATGTTCACCTGTGATTTGCCGTTGGTAATTTCCACTTCCCCGCCATACGCGGCACTGGTGCTGCCCCAGTTGTAAATCACGTTGTTGCGGTAATCAATAAGGGCAATGGTGTCATGGGCGCGGGCTCCGTTGAACCTGATGGTACGGCTCACGTTGTGCGCAATAAGATTGTGATGGTAAGAGGCGTACTGCCCGCCCCACACGCCGCCGTAAGACCGCACCCCCTTGGCATGGCCCGCATTGTACAAACCTTCGCTCACAATTGACCACTGCACGGTGGTGTTCTTGGTGTCATACATGGCGGCGTTCTCTTCATTGGCCCAACTGAACGAGCAATGGTCCACCATCACGTTCTGGCAGTTCTCCATGTCAAAACCGTACACGCCGGTGGGCCCCACGTACCCTGGCCGTGACCGCAGGTACCGGATGATGATGTTGCCGTGGTTACCGCCCTGGCTGACCGCCCGCGCGCCGTTGATGATAAACGAATGGCCGGTGAGCACAATGCCGTCGCCGGGGGCGGTCTGGCCCGCAATGGTGATGTGGGAGCGGTTTACTTTTATCTGGGACTCCAGCCTAATCACGCCACCCACTTTGAACACAATGGTGATGGGCTCACCGGGGAACTCCAGAAAGGCCTGCCGAAAGCTGCCGGGGCCGGAGTCATTCAGGTTGGAGACTTCCACTACCTTGCCGCCACGGCCACCGGAGGCATATTTGCCGAAACCCTCAGCGCCTGGAAATGCGAGTTGCTGGGCATTTGCTTCAATAGGCGAAGCCGAAAGCAGCATGAATAAGGCGAAAACAGAACAGTAAAGGTTTTTCATATGGGGTAACCGTTTAAGGGGAATAAGATAGCAGTATGCGCAATCGATTGCATTAAATTGGGGAATAAATTTCGAAATTCAAAAAGGGAAGGGTCAGAAACATGAAATTAATGCCAACGATGGCGTGAAATGCCTTTTTTACTGCGAAAAAAATAAAACTCTCCGCCCGTTGCCAATTATGAAACCAAGTAAGGATGACTTCTTTTATTTAGGCTGAAGAGGTAGCCTCTCCCTTTTTGTTTTTAAACCAGCTCAGGGAGTCTGGACCAGGAATTGGACAGGAAAATACACAATGAAGGAGGAATTGGATTTTCCGTTTTCGGGCTCATTCTGGTAAACGAGCCCGAAAACGGTTCCTCAGTTCAGTCTTGTTAGAGTGATAGCAGGAAAGTATGCAACTCTCAGGGTGTTTATATTTCAGTGATTAGAAATCCGACTTAAAAAAGAAGATGTCTGAGTGTTATTTTAATCAGGTGCTGAAAGGAAATCTCAGAAGTAAATAAGTTGATACCCAGGGGGTGAATCGTAAAGCGCTGAAAATCTATTGGTTGGGATGGTTGCTTGAAATAAAAAGCTCCTGATTCTGACTTTGGCACGCAGTTTGAATAAGGGGAAACAACTAAGAAGATGAAACCCCTCGGGTTTAAGAAATTTAGTCTGGAAAAGTAACCCTCAAATAAAGAAAGCAGATGAAAAAGTTAGCAGCAATGATCGCGTTAGGAGTAATGGTAGCAGGAACTTCGTTCGCCCAGACAGCCCCTAAAAAAGACAGACAGCACAGAACAGAGCGGGCCGGCCAGGTAAAAGGCGACCGTCAGATGAAAAGCCCGGCAGAAAGAGCCGCCAAGAGGACGGAGATGCTGACCAAGAAGTACAACCTCTCGGCTGATCAGCAAGCCAAGTTGCAGGCCTTGTACCTGCGCCAGCAAAGCGAAAGACCCATGACCCGCGGACAGCGTGGCCAAGGCGAGCAAATCAGCCAGGCGCAGCGTCAGGCCATGAAAGCCAAGCATGACCAGTACAACCAGGAATTGAGAAGCATTTTGACTCCGCAGCAGTACGCCCAGTATGAAGCCGACCGCCAGACAAAAGGCAACGGAGAGCACAGAGGCAAGAAAAAAGGCTTCCCTAAGAAAATGGGCGAGAGAAGCCAAGACAAAAAAAGCTAAACCACTAGATTTCTAATAAGAACAAAAGGCCAGCATTTGCTGGCCTTTTGTTTTGGGGCTCATTTCTGGAAATGAGCCCCAAAACGGAGATCTTTGACAAGCGTGATGGGGTTGGGCGGCGTTTTTTATTACAGGTGGTTTTCTAACAGAGCGGTTTGAACAACCCAGGGCAAAGTTGGTTATGTAGGTTATCATTCTCTACCCTAACCCGTAGAAGAGGAGAATTTTAACGTATGGCCAACCTAACCAGAACGCGTAAGTACAGAAAAATCCTGCTGGTGGCAGGCGGGGTGGTGGTGTTTCTGGCGCTGGCCATTTGGCTGTTGGCGAAGAACCTGAATCCCTGGGCCCAGAAAAAACTGGTGGAGCAAGTGGATACCCAATCAAAAGGCGTTTATGCGTTGCAAGTGGGTCAACTGAATCTTTCCTTGCTGGCGGGGACCGCTACCTTAGACTCCGTGCAGCTTTTGCCCAAGCCGGAAGTGTGGGAAAAACTGCAGAAGGAAAACCCAAAAAACGCTTCTTCTAAGCTGGCCACGCTGCACGTTATGCAGGTGCAGGTCAAGGGAATTCCGTTTTATAAACTGCTGTTTGGCGGCGACCTTGGGGCCAGCCACATTTCGCTTAAAGACCCCAGGCTGGAATTGCGGTCCATGAAAAAAGACACCACTTCCCAGCCGTTGCATGAAACGGTGGGTCAGCAGCTCCGTGCCTTGCGCTTACAGGAGATTTCCGTCACCAACGGCACCTTCAAATGGCATCAAACCGCCAGCAGTAAACAACCAGACCTTACCTTAGCAGGAGTGCAGACTACCGTCACCGACCTTCAGTTGGACAGCGCCTCGTTCCAAGATGCCAGCCGGGCTTTTTACAGCAAAGAGATTGATTTTTCGGTGAAATCTGGGTCTTATGTAACGCCAGAGGGAAATTACCAAATCAAAACTGGGGCTATCCAAGCCAATACCAAAGATCAAAACATAAGCCTGGCCAATCTTAGGTTGGTGCCCTTGCGGAGTGCGGCCCAGATGTCCAGGTTGGCGGGTGAGGCGGCCACGCGGTTTCAGGTGCAGGTACCGGCTGTGACCTTGAGCAAGGTGAACTTCCATGCGTATTACAAAAACGGGAACGTGGCCATGGCGGCGGTAGTGGTGCAGAAGCCCAAGGTGCAAGCCTACAAAAACGCTAAAATCTTACCGGCCAAAGGCGAAGGAAAGCTTCCGCATGACGTAGTGCGGCAGTTGCCGTTTGGGCTGAACATCAGAAAAGTGCGGGTAGAGAATCTGTTTGTGCGCTACGAGGAATTGGCGGAGAAAGCCCAGCGGCCCGGCTACGTGACCGGCTCCAACATTGACCTCACGCTCACCAATTTCACCAATGACAAAAACTACATCTCGCGCAGCAAACCAGCCATTCTAAAAGCCAGCGGCCTGATTATGGGCAAAGCGGCCATGCAGGCCACCGTCAAAATGCCCCTGCTGGACCCCGCGGCCTCGCATTCATTGGAAGGCAGTATTGGCAAAGGCTATCCGGCTATTCTGAACCCCATGGTGGAACCCAGCATGCTGGTGCGCGTGAAAAGCGGCGTGTTGCAGCGCGGCTATTTCAACGTGAATCTCACCCGCAACACGGCCAGCGGCGTCATGCAACTGCAGTATGATGAGTTCCAGATTGACCTGCTTTCCAAGGGCAAGGAGAAAAAGCAGTCCTTCGGGAAGAAGATAAAATCGTTTATCGCCAATAAAATTGTGTTAAAATCTGAGAGCGAAGACGATGGCAAAGCGCCCCGCAAAGGCACCATCTCGGTGCAGCGCCGCCGCGAACGCTCTTTTCTCACCTACTGGAAAGACTGCCTGGCCAACGGCGTGCTCTCGGTGATTGGTGCGCCTATGTAATTTTTATCAGTCGAAATTCAACTTTGAAAACTCCTGTGTTTTGGGGCTCATTTCCAGAAATGAGCCCCAAAACGCTAGTAAGAGGCGGCAATGGTCATGAAAATGTGGGGCCAATTGGCGTTACCGTGGTCTTCGCCCAGGCGCACTATGATCAGGTCTTTGGCGGGGTTCACGTACACAAACTGCCCCAGAATGCCCTGCATCATGTAATCGCCAGACTTGCTGGGGAGCCACCACTGGTATTGGTAGTGCCAGGCGCTGCCGTTGGAGGTGTCTACTTTGGTGGACTCTTTGACCCATGCCTGGGGCACCACCTGTTTTCCTTGCCAGTTGCCTTGCTTGAGGTAAAGTCTTCCCAGTTTGGCGAAGTCGCGGGCGCGGGCGTTCAGGCAGCAGAAGGTTTTCTCCAGGCCCTCATGCTTTTTATCTAAGCTCCAGCTGGCGTCATATTCCATCTGCAGCGGGGCCCAGATTTTCTGCTGTAAATACTGCGTCACGTTTTTGTTGGGCAGGGCCTGTTCCAGCACCGCGCCCAGCAGCTGCGTACTCCCCGAAACGTAGTCAAACTCCTGGCCTGGCGCTGATTTGGGTTTCATTTCCCTAATGTATTTGCGCAAATGCCTACCGTAGTAAAAGCTGGCCGCGTCCCCAAACGGGTTCACGTAACTTTCATTGAAGTTAATGCCGGCGGTCATCTGCAACAGGTGTTTGATGGTGACCTTCTCCAGTCCGTTTTTCTTGAGCTCGGGCAGGTAATTGGTCATCGGTTCGTCAATAGATTTGATGAAACCGTCTTCCAGCGCGCACCCAATGAGCATAGACGTTACTGATTTGGCCATGGAAAAGGAGGCCACCACGCTGCTCTGTTCATAGCCGTTAAAGTATTTTTCATACTGAAGGGTGTCATTCTTGATGATCAGGAACGCCACGGTTTTGTTCTGGGCCAAAAACGCGTCTATATCCATTTCCGGGCCGTCGGGGGGGACGATTTTCTTGGGTGCTTTGGGCGAAGCTGTGGTTTGAAACCTGAACGGCGTGGGGCTGGCCGTGAGCGGGCGCGCCGGGAAAATCTTGTGGTCAGTGATATCAGCGAAGTTGTAAAACACAAATCGGCTTAGCTGGCAGGCCGGCATCAAGGCCATCATACACAACAGACACAAAAGCCAGACGGCCCGCACATTCCCGGTTTTCATAGACGCATTTTAAATTTAGGATTAAGATACTATTTCTGGGGCTATTTTCCTGTTTTGGGGCTCATTTCCGGAAATGAGCCCCAAAACGCTAGTGCGGGCCGGCAGCGTTGATGAGCAATCCATAACAGACCAACCCCAGCGCGGTGCCTAAGGCCGTTTGGCCCACTTTGGTGCGGTGGGCCTGTTTCTGGTAGGCGCGTACATACGCCGGGTTGGCGAGCAAGACCACATCTGAAACGGCCTCGTGGGACATTTTAGGTTTCATCACCGCCACCACAATGGGCACCGGCAGAAAACCGATGGTGGAGGCGGCCATGCTGCCCCACAGCGCCTTGTTGCCACTGTAATAGCGCCGGGCGTCTTGCCTGCCCAGCCACGTGAATTCTGCCGGAGACCTTGGCGCCGGGCTTTCCGCTACCGGATTTGAAGCGGACATTACGTCTTTCTGCCCGTTGGCATAAGAAACCATGAACACTTCCGCTTTCCCGATCTGGAACACACTGTCTGAGCCATTTGCCGGCAGTTTGTACAAGATGTAACTCAGGTTGATTTCCAGAACTTTGACCTTCAGTTCATCGCCGTTGTTTTTCAAGATAACATCCTGGCCCTGGGCCAGCAAACTCCCCAATACCAGCAAAAGGCAACCTATAAACGTTTTCATGGCCGCCAACTAGTTTGTGCGTGAATTAAACCCGAACAGCAGACTGAACCGCATGCCGTCTTTGTTGGGCACCACCGCCAGGTTCACCGGAAAGTTGATGCCCTCTGACTGAAAATTGGTGCCCACCGCCACTACCAGCGCCGACCCGGTCATAGACAAATTTGGCCCCAGGCCCAGCTCAAACCCCTTGGGCGCCCTAAACCCGAACAACGCACTCACGCTGGGCAGAAACTTGCCCTGTTCCATGCCGGCCACCAACGGAATCACCTCGGCCAGGCCAGAGAAACCGCTGGAGGTGGTGAACACCCGCGTCTCAAACTGCCAGCCAAACTGCGTGAGAAACGGCGAGATGCTGTGTTCCTCTTTTAACTCTGATGCCAAGTCACCCGTGATAAACGTGAAGCCAATACGCGGGCCGCCCAGCTTAATGTTCTGGTTGGTTTCGGTTTCATAGGGGTTTGAAGTAGCATTGCCGGTAGTAGTAGGAGAGGGCGTGGCGGTAGCCGCGGGCGTGATAATTTCCTTTTGCCCGTTGGCATACTTAACCATGAAAACCTCTTGCTTCAGCAGGAAAATAGTGGGCCCGTCTGGGTAGTCAAAGCGTTTATACTTGATCACCTCCGGGGTAATCTCCAGAACCTTGGCCGATATTTCTTCGCCGGTTTTCTTGATGATGATGTCCTGCGCAAACGTGCCCAAGGCCAACAAACTGAAACACAGGGTGAGTAATTGTTTTTTCATGGCTTGAAAGGTTAATTCCAGTGAGAAGTAACCAAATGTAGGTCGCGTGCCTAGCCCTTCGCAGCTTTGTTTGTAAGTTATCAGACTTTTTGATTTGGAATTTTATGCTATAAATGTCTGATAATGAATGATGTGTATTTGTGAATTATTACTTTTGGATTTGAGATTTTGGTTATCTTTAGAGGAGGAAAATGGCTTACAGTACTGCTAAACTTGGGGTAGGTTATTGTAGAGACGCAATACCTTGCGTCTTGCCTCCCTGGAACAAGAATGCCTGCCAACCGCAACGTATGTCTCTGCAAAAATCCTGTTACCTAATCATTAATAACGCCAACGCCTTTCTGCCATATGGATGACCTGAAGACTACCATTGAAACGCTTTCAGAAGAAGATGCGCGGGAATTTGTGCAGTTCATGCAGCGACTTAAAAAGAAGAAGAACCGCAAAGATGTGGAGCTGTTCAAGCTGCTGCTGCAGAAGAAAAAATACCCGCCGCAGGAGCTCATCCAAAAACTGTACCCTGAGGATCCCAACAACACCGCCTATTACGCCCTGCGCAAGCGGCTCATGCAGCACCTCACCGAGTTCATCATGCTTAAACGCATGGCCGAGGACCCCACCGCCAGCTCTACCGTCATGGGCCTGCTCTCTCTGGCCCAGTACCTTTTTGACGCCCAAGCCGACCGCCTGGCCTGGAACATGCTGCGCAAAGCCGAGAAAATTGCCCAACAGAACGAACAGTGCGAACTCCTGAACGCCGTCTATAACCTGCAGATAGAAAACGCCAACCGCCCCGCCGCCGATGACCTGAATGCTATCATTCTGAAATGGAAAGCCAACAAACAGAACGCCGACGAGGACGAACGTGCCAACATAGCCAGCAGCCTCATTTACCAGCGGTTAGAACAGGCCAAAAAGGAGGGAAGGTTTCTGCAGTTTGAGGCCACCATGCTAGAAGTGCTGCACCTCTACGGCCTCACCAACGCGGTCAGCCGACGGCCTTCTTTGTTGTACAAACTCATGCAGATCACGCGCAGCGCGGTGTTGGCCACCAAAGATTTCTATTCGTTTGAGACCTATATTCTAGGGCAGTACCAACACGCCATGGCCACGCACGGGTTCTCCAAGGCACAGCAGTTTTACAAGGTGAGCCTGCTGTACATGATCGCGCACGTATTGTACCGCACCCGAAAATTCCAAAAGTCAAACCAGTATTTAGAGGACCTCCACCAGGCCCTGCAGCACGAGGCCAAGCCGTATTTTGCCGCCTTCTATACCAAATACATTTTTTTAAAATCTGCCAACGAAGCCTTTCTAAAAAACCTGCCCCAGGCCATTCTGGCTTTAGAGGATTTGCTGAAAACGAAGATCAACCTGTTGCAGCCCCGTGATATGCTCACGGCCAGGTTGGGCCTCAGTTTCCTGTACTTCGCCAGCGGCCAATTCCAGAAAGCCAACAACACGCTGGTCTACATTAACCGCTCAGACCGGTGGTGCGAAAAACTGATGGGCCGCGAGTGGGTGCTCAAAAAAAAGCTGGGGGAGTTGATTATTCAATACGAGTTCGGGAACCCAGATCTGGCCCTGGAACAGATCAAAGGGATCAAGCGCCACTACGCCGATGTGCTGGAACAGCCGCTCTACAAAAACGCCTTCATGTTCCTGCTGCTCCTGGAGCAACTTTTCCTGCAACCAGATGTGGCCTCCAAAAAAGCGTTTCTGCAACAGGTAGAGGAAAGCCTTGACTTTGAAGCCAACCAACAGGAAGACCTGCCTTCCATGAGTTTCTACGCCTGGCTCAAATCAAAAATGGTAAACCGGCCTTATTATGATGTGCTGCTGGAATTGGCCACGGCGTAGAATAGAAAGCGAAGTTATCTTTCCGTTTTCGGCTTCATTTCTGAAAATGAGCCCGAAAACGGGCCTAATTGTTAATGGATAGTAGCTGATTGCTTCTTAGGATAAAGCTTACTAAACGCAGATTCTCCCCTTGAGGGGAGCGCAGAGGGGTGTTTACACCTGCAAATACGCATTTCGTATAATCATTCATGCCCAACAAAATCATTCCATACCGGCAAGACCTCAAAGAAAAAGCGAAACACATGCGCAAGAACAGCACCTTGTCTGAGGTTTTACTTTGGCAGGAAATCAAGGACAGAAAACTGGGATTCCAATTTCACCGACAGGTACCAATGCTCACCTACATCGTAGATTTCTACAGCCACGAATTGCAATTAGCCATTGAAGTGGACGGTGACAGCCATGATGAAAAAGTGGATTACGATTCCCACCGGGAGGAGGAATTGAAAGCGTATGGTGTGAGAATTCTCAGGTTTGAAGATATTGATGTAAAGCGAAGAATTGGGTATGTGCTAGACGAAATTTTCCATTGGATTGAAGAGAACAAGAATAAATGCTCTCCTGTGTAAACACCCCTCTACGCTCCCCTCAAGGGGAGAATCCACGGTGAATTTGCGCTATTCCAAAAAGCAATCAACAACCAACAACAACAATTTTCCGTTTTCAGGCTCATTTCCCAAAACGAAGCCAAAAACGGAACGCGGGCTGCTTCGTCTTCATCATTCCTAATTCCTAATTCTCAATTCCTAATTAGGAGCAGTTCTGGTAAAATTCAAATCCTGGAAATCATAGCTGAAATCTGTGAGCGGCGAGATGGCGTTCATAGTCATGCCGGCGGCGCGGCCTTGGGTGTCCAGGGAAAAATTCACGAAGGCGTCAGCGTCTAGGCTGCGGTCTTTCCATTTGACTACGTAGGTGGTGCCTCTGTAGGCGAAGAGTTGGCCGGTGAGCTTGGGCGACCGCTTGGAATCAAACCAGAGCCCGCCGTTTTTGAGGGAAATAGTCACCTCGCCCAGCCAAGGGTCACGGTAGGTGCCTATATAAGCGCTGTAGTCTGGGTTCTTTTTCTGCTGCTTCTGCGCGGTGGCAATGTCTTTCCAGATGGCGCTGGTCACGTTTCCGGCGTTGGCAAGGGCTTGTTGGCGGGCTTGGGCGTATTGGGTCACGCGGTCGGTGCCGGTCATCTGGAAGTAGCTGTCTTTGATTTGGTCGGCAATGGCCCTGAACGCGCCGCCTTCCTGCTGGTTGGTCAAGACCACAATACCCAGGTTCAATTCCGGAATCATAGTGATTTGGGTGACCATGCCTTCCAGCCCGCCGGTGTGGTTGAGTTGCTTGTAGCCTTTTACGTCTGAGATACTGAAGCCCAAGCCGTAGGCCGCAAAATGCGTGTTGTACGGCCCCGGGCTGCGCACCGGCATTAAGGTCTGGGGTGTCCAGAGTTCCTGGTGCACGGCTTTGGACATCAATTGCTGGCCGTTGGGCAGTTGGCCCTGGTTCAGGAGAACCTGCACCCATTTGTTTAAATCTGCTACGCTGCTGTAAATGCTTCCGGCGGCGGCGTCTACGGTAGATTGGTGGCGGGCCACTACTTTCACGGTGCCTTCCACCGCTGCGTGGCCGTCAATCACGTTGGTTTTGTCTTTGAGGCGGTAGTAGGTGGCGCCCGAATTGGTCATGCCCACGGGGTGCAGAATGCGTTCTTCCACAAAGGCTTCCCAGCTTTTGCCAGAGACGCGGGCCACCACTTCGCCGGCTACCAGGTAGAGGTTGTTGTCATAGTCATACTTGGTTCTGAAAGACGACGTGGGTTTGAGGTAGCGCAGGTTATGGATAATGTCTTTGAGCGTGAAATCTGAGGAGTCTGGCCAGAGCATTAAATCACCGGCGCCCAGCCCCAGCCCGCTGCGGTGAGTGAGCAAATCCCTGATGGTGAATTCCTCGCTCACGTACGGGTTGTACAGCTTGAACTCCGGAATATAGTCCTGCACCTTGTCATCCCAGGTCAGTTTGCCCGCATCTACCAGCAGCCCCAGCGCCGTGGCCGTGAACGCCTTGGTGTTAGAGGCTATCCCGAAGCGCGTGTGTTCATCTGTTTTCTCCCAGCTGTTCAAACTCCGTACCCCGTAGCCTTTGGCGTGCACCACTTTCCCGTCTTTCACTACGCCCACCGCTAGGCCCGGCACGTTGAACGCCTGCATGGTGCGCTGCGCCAACTCGTCTATCTGCGCGTTGGTCAACCCTTGACTAAAGCCGAAGGTGGTGGTTGTGAGGAGGAAGAGGGTGAGAAGGAGGGGTTTCATTTTGGATGGCGATAAATTAGTAATGGTTTGAAGTTATCTAAATGTAGTAATTAGGAATATATAATTGTCTCAATCAAGCATAACCTTTGATGATAAATATAACAGTTAAACCATTTTTTGATTAATGTTTATAGCTTGCAGTTTCTTGCTCTTTAATATCTTTAAGAGTTAAGGCAATTTGTCCGTCACCAATTCTCAAAATGTCATAATATGGTTCTGGTGGTTCTTGATCATAGTATTCATCTTGAACTCCGTAATAATTTTCATCATATACTCTCTCAATCCTGTCTCTAAAATCTGTTGTAAGTGAGGTGACTTTTTCATCTTTAAATAAAATATTTGCGAAAATTTCATATTCTATTTCTTTGTCTAAAGCTATGAAATCCTCTAAATGCCTAAATTCAATAAATATGTATTTAAAGTTTTTGAATTCAAAAACCGGGAAAAGCACGGATATCTGATTTACGATAGTCTTTCCAAACTCAAAATTAAAATTCTGACAAATAGCTTTAGAAACTGGTTTTGGTTTTCCGGTAAATTTAACCTTTAGTTTAATTTCCCTGCCCGAGTAGATTGCAGGAGCCAAAAAAAATAAATCAAGAATTTTTTTTGTATTATCATATTCATTCTCAATGATTGCTTCTTTTTTCGGCGTAAGATATTCCGAAAATTGTCTTTGGAGTTTAGAAACTAAATCTTGTGGATTTGAGAATGTATCAATTGTATGTTTTTCTTTTAGTATTGCTTTGAAGTTATTCAGCTTAGGAATTTTGTCGAATTGAATAAGACTAGGCTTTACTGTTGAATTTTCTTCGTCTATTAGATAGATTAGTATTTCTAAATTTCGTTCGATTGCTTTTTCATATTCCAATTGAGAATAAGATTTTTCTGAATTAGGTTCTTCGCTTCCATACCTCATCCCAATAATTCCTACATATATGTCTGACTGCTCAACTTCTGCCAAACAAGTTTCTAAAGGAGTTGTTTTTCTCGCCCCAAATTGCTCCATTCCTTTAACAGCGACATCAAACTTTTCAAGGCTGTCCCAAACTTTTTTTCTTTCTTCTTTAAGATCTAAGTATGTAGATGAAATAAAAACTGTTTTTCTCATTATTCTTTATTGTTTATTAGTGTTTTTCTTGCAATGGTAGAAAGAGGTTAAATAAATCAAGTGGCCAAAGTTGATAATAAATTGAGACAAGAAGTTAGTTGCTCTTAATTTGTCCTATTAAGTTTTTAACCAATTGGAATCTTGCATCTTTTTCTAAAGGGTTTAGTTCATTAAATGATGAATTAGTCATTTTCTCATTTATGGCTTTAAGTTTTTCTAACATAGGAAGAACATATCTCATAAAATGATTAAAATGTTCTATAATATCATCATAGCTGCTGGCTAGTTTGTAACCTGGCTGACCTTTATGGCTAATTATAAAAAGTCCCTTGTATCTCAAATCCCGAATAGTCGATCTTAATTTGTCGTCTGTTAAATTAGGGTTGAAATGACGTAAATAGGTTAATATTTCATAACTGGGTACTAAGCGCCTAGGATCCATTCTATTTTGAATCGCTAAATATTCTACTAAGTTAAGACCTAAACTTTCAGTTTTGCCTTCAGTAGACTTTACGTATTTTTCAATTATGTCCTGACTTAACCTTCTTATTAGTACATCTTTTTCTCTATCCTTTTCTGAAGTTTTAATTTCGTAATTTGATTTATAAGGAAAATGTTGTACTGATAATCTTGAATGTATAATATTAAATATATCCTCCATTCTTTCGCTCGCATGACTTGTACAGTATATTTTTCCTATTGAGCCAGATATAATATCTGCTAACTGTATAAGTTTTTCACCTTTTATATCATCAGAGATTTTATATGTTCTATCTTGATTGAATAAGTCGAGGAAAACTGCTTGGTTTCGAACAAATAATTCAAGTTCACTCGCGAATTCTTCACCTACTTTATCAGGAATTATATCATAAGAATCATAAAGTTGATTGTATTTTGTTATAAAAATTTTTTGAAAGTATTTATAAAACACTTTCTTGAATCTAAGCCCTCCATCTTCACGATCAATATGTTTCTTGTCAATTACAAGTACGTCAATTGTAAAGTCTAAATTTTCAACTAGATATTTAAGAATATCTAAACGTTTGTAGAAATATTTTTTATCCCCAAGATTGTTTGATTTTATGTCAGGCCCTAATTTGAATTTCTTGCAAACTTCGGTTCGAAGTAACCGTGCCTTTTCTTCATTGTCCTCTGAAATTATAACAGAAGTGTAAACAAAATGGCTGAATGTCCCACCTTTTGATAAGTCTAAGTGAGTATTCCCAAATTCATCAATATAAATTTTTGCTTTTTTCAATTCTCAACTTTTAAAATTTTCTTAACACAATAAATCGTTATACACTTTTAATATTAAATATTATTTTCAATGTTCAATATATAATGTTCCACTCTATTTTCCACCTCATTTCCAAAAACCAGCCCAAAAACGCATTACCACTTCCCAAACCACCACATCCCCCTGCATATCCCAGAAAGAAATCGCACCTTTGTAGAAGTTTCTGCCGGTACGCCGTACAAGGCGAAACGCTTTGAACCTCGGTTCCCTCCACCGACACCCGTGCGCCCATGAAATTCGACGATTACTCCATCAACCCCGCCATTAAGAAAGCCCTGGACAAACTGGGCTTCAAGAAACCCACAGACATTCAGTTCAAGGCCATACCGCCCATTCTGCGGGGCGAAGACGTGCTGGCCATCGCCCAGACGGGAACGGGCAAGACGGCGGCCTTCGCCATACCCGTGCTGCACATGCTGCATGAACGCAAGCAGTACGCGCGGCAAGACGGCATTAAGTGTCTGGTCATGGTGCCCACCCGTGAGCTCGCCATCCAAATCACCGAAGTCTTCCACACGCTGGGCAAACACACCCGCGTAGAAACCATGACCGTGTTTGGCGGGGTGGAGCAGGCGCCGCAAATTTCTAAACTGGAAGACGGCATTGATGTGCTGGTGGCCACGCCCGGCCGTATGTTTGACCTGGTGAGCCAAGGCCACATCAGGCTGGAGCGCGTAGAGATACTGGTGCTAGACGAAGCCGACCACATGCTGGACCTGGGCTTTATCAAAGACATTAGAGACGTGCTGCGCCATTTGCCCCGCAAGCGGCAGACGCTGTTTTTCTCGGCCACCATCAATGAATACATCAAAGACCTGGCGTACTCGCTGGTGACCAAACCCATCAGAATCCAGATTTCGCCCAAAGACCCCGTATCTAAGAACGTGGACCACTCGGTGGCCTACATCGGCATGGATGACAAACGCTTCTTTCTGGAGCGCGTCATCAAAGAGAACGAAGGCAAGAAGATACTGGTCTTCGTGCGTACCAAGGTCAGAGCCGAGCGCGTGCACCTGGCCATGGAACGCGTGGGCATCAAAACCGAAACCCTGCACGGCGACAAAGAACAGGTAGACCGCCTGGCCGCCCTCAACCGCTTCCGGAAAGGCGACGTGACCGTCCTGATTGCCACCGACGTGAGTTCGCGTGGCATTGACATCCCGCTGGTGGAGTACGTGGTGAACTATGACCTGCCAGACGTCCCCGAAAACTACGTGCACCGCGTAGGCCGCACCGGCCGCGGCACCCACAAAGGCAAATCTGTGTCGTTCTGCAGCCCAGAGGAAAAACCCATCTTAGACGTGATTGAAGAGTACCTGGGCAAACCCATCAAAGTGCTGGACATTGAGAAAAACGACTACTCCGCCACCATTGACTTCTCTGCCGAGGTAAAGCCAGATTTGAAAGCGCTTTTGAAAGAAGTAGAGGAATTTGAGAACGCCCCCAAGAAAAAGAAGAAGCCTAAGAAGAAGTAGCCCCACCCCAACCCCTCCCCAACGGAGAGGGGCTTTTTGGAATCCCGTTTTTGGCCTCGTTTTGTGAAATGAGGCCGAAAACGGGATTTTTTTGTTTTGGGGCAATGCGTAGGAACCCACCCCTACCCCTCCGAGGAGGGGAGTTGCTTCGTTTTTATGGGGTATTGGGGAAAGGGTGTTGGTGGTATTTTGCTTTTAGGTGAGGTTGGTTAGGAATGGTTGATTAAGAAGGTTTGATCTGGAAATAGGTTGAAGTGAACTTCCCTAATTGATTGACTTAATTGTATTGGTACTATTTTCCGCAAGAGTGAAGTTCTTAATTGGAGTAAAACCAAAAGCCAACTTTCATGTTTCCACTTTACCTCCACGCATTCCCGATACTCCCCTCCTCGGAGGGGTAGGGGTGGGTTCTTACAACAGGAGGTCATAAAGGCTTTTTTTGTTCCCTCTTCTCTTCCACCCAAATCTCAATTGTACGCAGCACATTGCCCATGTCTTGCTTTACTTCTTCATCAGTAAACCGGAGTAAGCGCACGCCCAGACTCTCCAACCGTTGTTGCCGAAGTTCATCTTCTTCAAAAGTGTAGTCATGACTGTCGCCGTCAATCTCAATGGCCAATTGTAACTCCTTGCAATAGAAATCCACAATGTAACTGTCCAAGGGTTTCTGCCGGTCGAAGTCAAGGCCGAGCACTCCTTTATTTTTCAGTACATCCCAAAGAAGAATCTCAGCTAACGTACTGTTCTGTCTGAGTTTTTTAGCCAGTTCTTTTAGATAGGGCTTGTAGGGAATGATGGTTCGGCGCATGGGCGGGCGTCTTTTTACCCACCCCTAACCCCTCCGAGGAGGGGAATAGTTCATACTGTTGGTGAGGTTCTTCCATGAATTTAAGTGCTACTTCTTTTGAATTAGATTTTTTCGGCAAAATACATATTGAGAGACCCTTGATTCCATTAATGCCAATACCAGAAATTCCCCTCCTCGGAGGGGTTAGGGGTGGGTTCCTACTCTAGCTTTATGCCACAACTAGAGCATGTTAAGATTAATTGGGTCCCTGAAATTCATTCACTATAAACCTTCTCTAAACATAAGTATAAATCAATCGTAATAAATGTTTAGGTTTGTCTAAATATTTATTGTGACTTGCTTTATTATTTATGAATAGAAAAATACTGCTTCTCTTTGTCATACTATTACCCTTTCAACTTTTAGCCCAGAGCCTTTCCATTTCCGGCACGGTGAAAGATGGGCAGACGCTGGAGCCGCTGGGTTTCTGCACAGTACGCCTGCTGGAAACTACCAATGGCACCATGACCGATGAAAAAGGAAGGTTCAAGCTGTCTGTTCCAGGGTCTGCTCAAAACCAAAAGCTGGTGGTCTCTTTCCTGGGCTACCGAAATGACACAGTTTCCATTCAAGCGGGAAAAACCAGCTATGCCATCTCCTTAAGACCAACGCAGGGCGCGTTAAGTGAAGTGGTGGTCACTGGCACCATGAAGGAAATCAGCCGTCTGGAAAGTGCGGTGCCCGTGGAAGTCTACACGCCCAGCTATTTCAAGAAAAACCCGACGCCTACTTTGTTTGAGGCGGTGGTCATGATTAACGGCGTGCAGCCCCAGCTCAACTGCAACGTGTGCAACACCGGCGACATTCACATCAACGGAATGGAAGGCGCCTACACGCTGATTCTGATTGACGGCATGCCCATTGTCAGCAGCTTAGCCACCGTGTACGGTCTCAACGGAATCCCGAACAGTTTGGTAGAACGGCTGGAAGTGGTGAAAGGCCCGGCGGCCTCTTTGTACGGGTCAGAGGCCATGGGCGGCATTATCAACGTGATTACCAAGAGCGCCCTGAAAGCTCCCAAAGTCAGTGCCGAAGTCTTCGCCACGTCTTGGCAGGAACTGAGTACAGACGTAGGGTTGAAAGTGAAAGCAGGCAAGGCGCACGGGTTACTGGGCATCAATTACTTCCACTTCCAGAACAAGGTAGACAAAAACGAAGACGGCTTTACAGACCTCACCCTGCAGCAACGCATCTCGGTGTTCAATAAATGGGATTTTGAGCGGGAGGAGAACCGGCAGGCTAGTATGGCGGCACGCTATGTCTACGAAGACCGCTGGGGCGGACAGACCAATTGGACGAAAGCAGACCGCGGCTCAGACCAGGTGTACGGTGAAAGCATCTACACCAAACGCTGGGAACTGATTGGCATGTACCAGTTGCCGGTTCGGGAGAAAATTATGGCGCAGCTCTCACTTAACGGGCACAAACAGAATTCTTTCTACGGTACCATGCCGTTTCACGCGGACCAGTACGTGGCCTTCGGGCAAGTGTACTGGGACAAGCAGATAGGGTTGAGTCACAATTTGTTGGTAGGCAGCTCTTTTAGGTACACGCATTATGATGACAACACGGTTGGTACGGCCAATACGCAAGGGGAGAATCAGCCCGCTACTACGCCCTTGCCTGGGCTGTTTGTGCAGGATGAATGGAGCCTCACGAAGAAACACAAACTCCTACTAGGCTACCGCTATGACTATGACAAACGGCACGGGCACATCCAGTCGCCCAGGGTGGCGTTGAAATGGTCGCCGAGCCCGCAGCATACGTTCAGGGGAAGCTTCGGGACGGGTTACCGCGTGGTGAGCCTGTTCACCGAAGACCATGCCGCCCTCACCGGTGCCCGCGAGGTGGAAGTGCCTGAAGAACTGAATCCGGAACAATCCCTTAACAGCAACCTGAACTACGTGTGGCAAGCACCGCTGGAACCGTTCTTAGTAACGGTAGATGTAACCGGGTTTTACTCCTATTTCAGCAACAAGATCATCGGCGACTTCGACACGGACCCAGACAAGATCATCTACCGCAACCTGCGCGGCCACGCCATTTCCAGAGGTGTTTCTGTGAACAGTGAGCTGTCTTTTTATATTCCGTTGAAGGTGCAGGCAGGCGTGACCTACATGCAGGTGTACCAGAAAGAAGCAGCAGAAGGAGAGGGACCATTAGTGAAAAAGCAGCAGTTGCACGCACCGGAATGGTCGGGGAATTTCCTGGTGGGCTACACGTTTCCGGGGCAGTTTGTGATTGATTTCACTGGTACCTTCACCGGCCCTATGCGCTTGCCTATCCTGCCCAATGATTACCGGCCGGAGTACTCACCGTGGTTCAGCATCATGAATGTGCAGCTGACCAAGAAATTCGGGAATGGCATAGAAGTGTTTGGCGGTGTGAAAAACCTGCTGGACTTCGTGCCCAAAGACCCAATCATGCGCGCCTTTGACCCGTTTGACAAAACCGCCAATGACCCTGTCACCAACCCGAACGGGTACACCTTTGACCCCAGTTACAACTACAGTTCCTTACAAGGCATCAGAACGTTTTTGGGGCTGCGGTACAGCTTGTTTAAATAATGGAAGTTTGAGTTTCCGTTTTCGGGCTCGTTTTCAGAAATGAGCCCGAAAACAGTAATTCACGCGGTTGGTTTACGTATTTATGCTGAACCCAAAAGGGAGTGGTTCCTCGTAGATGAAGGTACACCAACCTAATACGCCTATGACCCAGCTTCCTGCCACTCCCTCGCTCTTGTATGTCACAGACCCCATGTGCGCCTGGTGCTATGGGTTTACGCCCGTCATGCGCCGTTTGCGCGCGCTGTGGTTTGGCAGGCTGCAGGTGAAGGTGCTGGTGGGTGGATTGCGGCCGTATCCGCAGGCGCCGCTAACCGTGGAAGAGAAAGATAAGCTGGCCATCAGTTGGCACCGGGTGCAGGAAAAATCACACCTGCCATTTGACTATTCTTTTTTTCTGCAGCAGGAAATTCTGTATGACACGGAGCCCGCCTGCCGGGCGATTTTGACGGTCAGGCACTTGCGGCCTAGCCTTACCCTGGAGGTGCTGCGCGCCATTCACTCTGCCTTCTACGCAGACCGCCGCGACATCAGTCGGCCCGAAGTGCTGGTGGACGTGGTACGGCCCTTCGGGGTTTCTGAGAACCTGTTTCTGGCCGTATTTGAGACCGATGAAATTTATCAGCAAACCCGCCAGGAGTTCAGCCGGGTAGAGCAACTGGGCGTGACTACCCTGCCCAGTGTGTACCTGGAGCACCCGCTTGGTCCGCGCTTGATTTCCCGCGGGTTCAGTACCTTGGCCGACCTAGAGGAACGGCTTTTTCAGGCGCTGGAGATTCCGTATTGATTTGTTTAAGGTATATGAAGCTTTATTTTGACGAAAAGCTGATAACTCCCACTAAAAACTCCCATCAATAGAAGTAGAGGCCTTTAGAAGTAAACTATGGCGCGGATTTACTTCCGTGACTAACCAAAATTTGAAAGTCACTGAAGTAAATCCGCGCCATGTTACTTTGTCATCCTGAAAGGATCTTGGTGGCAAACTGAATTAGAGTTTACCACTGGCTTTTCTAGCTTGCCCACAAGATCTTTCCAAGATGACAAAAAGGGAAGGGGACTAGTCTTTTTATTTCTGAATCCTTAAAAGTCCATCGTTTCATTGCCTCAACAGATTGTACTCCCGCATAAACATTTCCTCGTACTGCTTGGCCTTGGACAAACCGCTGGCGTGGGCCGACTGCACCAGATTCTGCAGCCCGAACAGATTCAATTGCTTTTCGCGGTCAAAATAGGCAGGTTGGGTTCGGTAATAATTAAGCTGCGCTTCAAACCGTCGGGCCAGTAAACCTGCCAGTTCCCCTGCTTTTTGCTTAAATCCCGATTGCGCCAAAGGCAGCACTAAACTCACGCTCTCGAAATTATGCGGTGCACCATGGTCAGGGATTTTCTGTAGGCAGGTTTTCAAGACGTGCTGCGCCCGCGCCACATCACCGGCCTGCAGGTGCGCCGTCGCCAATTCCGCGAAATTCCGTCGGTAGCCCGGCACCACCTGCGTCACGAAATTCTCTTCATACGGGTGGTCGCTTTTATCTAAACCGGTAAACCGGAAATTCTTCATCAGGCTTTCGTGTGTACGGGCGCGGTCTACATAAAATTCAGCTTGCGGGTCTGGGTTACGGGCCGGAACCACGCGCAGGGCCTGGCCTTCCAGTTGTAAAAAAGGAGTCAAACCCAGCTCAGCGGTTTCTGCGCCAGTACCCGAGAAATAGATGGGCCGTTGCCAGTTGTTGGAGGCAAGCAAGTCCAGCATGAACAGGTGCTTTTTTTCCAGCGCCTCGGTTTTCAGTTCCCAGGTTATGGCGGCTGGTATTTGGTTTTCCCTTTCTGGTGATACATAACCAGCTTGTAAAACCGCATTCTTGTCTATTCGCAGGCTTAATTTTTTAGTGGGCAGCACATTCAGGGTTCTTCCGTCTTGAGTTTGTACTCGCAGGGCGGGGTGGTTTTGTTGGAGCAGATTCAGGTATTGGTTCAGGTCCATGCCGCTGTCTTGCACGCTGGGGTTGGGTACAAAAGGCAGGTAATTGTTCTTGCTGAAAGCGTAGTGCGGCAAATCTAAGGTGGTAGGCAGCGGGGCCGAGGCGTTCTGCGGGCGCATGGCCTGCTCGGCGTACCAATCGGTGTTGAGGTAGGTCATGACTAGCACCCGCACATCGGTCCTGAAACCTTCCACTTCCTGCGCATACCACAGCGGGAACGTGTCATTGTCGCCGTTGGTGAACAGAATGGCATTGGACGCCACACTGCTCAATAGGTTTTTGGCAGCTTCCAAGGCGTGGTACCTGTCAGAACGATCATGATCATCCCAGCCTTCAGCGATGAGGATGATTGGTACGGAAAGCGCCAGAACAATAGCCAACACTGCCGCCGTAATGGCAGATTTTACCAGTTTTCGAACTCCTTCGGCCAATGCCAACACGCCCAGGCCTATCCAGATGCTGAACGCGTAGTAAGAGCCCGCAAAGGTATAGTCGCGCTCCCGGGGTTCCAAGGGCGGCTGGTTGAGGTACAGCACAATGGCCACGCCGGTGAAGAAAAACAGCAGGAGCACCACCCGCGCGTCTGTGGTTTTGCGCCTGAATTGAAAATAGAGCCCGAAAACGCCCAGCAGAAACGGCAGCATGAAAAATTGGTTGCGGTAGGGGCTGCTGGCCATTGGCTCCGGCACTTCCTGCTCTCCTTCCCAGGGCCACAGCACGCCGGCATGCATGACATCGCTCTCACGGCCAATAAAATTCCACCCGAAGTACCGCCAGTACATGTGCCCCAGCTGGTAGTTCCACAGGAAACTCAGGTTTTGGCCGAAGGTTGGTTTCTGCCCTGGCCGTACGTCTACCCAATGTTGGTAGGCCCGCAGGTGCACCGGCTGGTCAGAGTACAGGCGCGGCAGCAGGTTTTTGTCCTTGTCGTCATATACACTCTCAAACTTCTGGTCTACCACCACATATTTCCCGTCTTTCGGCGCGAATACCTTGCCGGTGTTTTCATAGGTTTGCGCCTCCGCGTTGAACTGCGGCCCGTACACCAGCGGCCTCGACCCGTACTGCTCGCGCTTGAGGTAACTCACAAAAGACAGAATGTTCTCGGGGTTGTTTTCGTCAATAGGCGGATTGTAGCCGCTCCGGATAGGCACCATTAAGTAAGACGAATAGCCCAGCAACACTAGAATAAACGCCACCAATGAACTATGCAGCAAGGCTTTCTGATGTATCTTCGCCCAACGCAGTCCGAAGACAACTCCAGCAACCAACAGCAACAGAAAGATAACCGCACCGCCCCCGTAGGGTACCCCCATGTTATTGACAAAGAACACCTCAAACGCACCCGCCATACTGGGCAAGCCCGGAATCACGCCTTCCATCACGGCCAGCACCAGCGCGCCGCCCACCGCCAAGGCCGCCACAATCCCGATTTTAGTTGGGGTATATTTCTGGAAGTAAATCAGCAGCGCCAAAGCCGGAAGGGCTACCAGATTGAGCAAATGCACGCCAATGGACAGTCCCACCAGATACGCCAGAAAGAGCAACCACCGGTCAGCTTCCGGTTTATGGAACTGCGTATCGGCTTGCCATTTGAGCGCCGCCCACACCACAATGGCCGTAAAAAACGACGACATGCCGTACACCTCGGCCTCTACCGCGCTAAACCAGAACGAGTCGGTGAACGCAAACGCCAGCGCCCCCACCGCACCGCTGGCCAAGAGCAAAATGCGTTGGGCAGTTGTAGGCCCTTCGGCCGAAATTGGTATAAGACGTAGTCCCAAAAGTGTAATGCTCCAGAACAGAAACAACACCGTGCCCGCGCTGCAAATAGCCGACAGCAGGTTCATGCACCACGCCACCTGGGTCACCTCACCGAAACTCAACAGCGTGAACAGCCGCCCAATCAGCAGGAACAGCGGGGCTCCCGGCGGGTGCGGCACCTGCAGTTTGTAGGCCGCCGCAATGAACTCGCCGGTATCCCAGAAACTGGTGCTGGGCTCCAGCGTGACCACGTACACCGCCAACGCCAGCAAGGCCACCAGCCAGCCGGTGAGGAGGTTGAAAGCCCCACCCCAACCCCTCCCCAGCGGAGAGGGGCTTTCCGGCTGATGCGTTTTCGGGCTGTTTTTCCTGAAAATGCCCCAAAACGGAATGGCCAGGCCAGTTATCACCAACAGCGGCGCCAGCGTGAGCCCTTGAAAACCGTAGCCCTGCGGATGACTATCGGTGGCCATTAGGAGGAAACCGAGCGCCACCAAGCCCATGCCTATGAACAGCGGAGTGAACTGGCGTTTGTTGAATAGAAAGGTGGTTTTTGAAGCTGTTGCTGGCGTGGTTTTAGTGGATGTGGTCATAGGTTTGCTTTTAATATTTGGATAGCTCGCATTTCGTCCCCCTTTGAAGGGGGTAGGGGGATGATAACTCTTGCTGAGGTTTTTTCTATGGCGCGGATTTATATCATTTCTCTCCCGCAAGTTTAGCGGCAGCGTAACTTGTGGTGTTCCAAGTTGTGAGTTTATAAACTCACGTCAGTTGATAAACTGACCAAGTGTATTCCCACAAGTTACGCTGCCGCTAAACTTGCGGGAGATTTCGTTTCATAGGCTTCGTTCTTCTTATTTGAGGCGTCTTTGTCATCCCCCTACCCCCTTCAAAGGGGGACGGATTGCGTGACTATTTGAGTTAGTTTTCATGGCTTCACACGTTTTCCGTTTTTGGCTTCATTTCTGAAAATGAGCCCGAAAACGTATTGTCCAGAAAGTCCCTCTCCGTTGGGGAGGGGTTGGGGTGGGGCTCTTGCAAACATACCTTGTTCCTTCACGCACCTAGGTTAACGGTTTGTAAAAAGATGTTAATGAGATGTTAATAACATAGAAGGCCTCCGGAAATTCTGTACTTTTAAGCCATGAGCAGGAAGAAAATCCAAATCATTCTGGTGCTGGCTAGCCTGTCGCTGGTGGCGTTGCTAGGTACGCAGGGCGTGTGGCTTTCCAAGGCCTACAGTGCACAGGAGCGGGCGTTCAACCACAGCGTGCAGGTGGCGCTCACCAATGTGGCCGACCAATTGCTGACCCAGAACGGACAGTCGCCCGCCACGGCCAAACCTATTCAGCAACTGGCATCCAACTACTTCATTGCCGAGCTGAACGCCCCGATAGACCCGGCGCAGGCCGCTGAGTTATTACAGCAGCAACTGGCTCAGCGGCAGCTGAAGGAACCGTATGAATTCGGGTTGTACAATGGTCTGGATGATACCTTGATGTTCGGGCGGTTTGTGCCGGCCACCCGGCAGATGGCGGCTGCGCAAGAGGAATCGCCGGTGATTAAACATGAAAAGGAAGGTTCTGCGCCGATGTATAATTTGGCGGTGGTGTTCCCTACCAAGACCTCGTTTATTCTAAAGGAAATGGAATTCTGGTGGTACAGCAGCGGCGCTTTGCTGGTGGTGGTGCTGTTCTTCGCGTATACCATGGTGCAGATTCTGCGCGAAAAGCGCTTGGCTGAACTCAAAACTGATTTCATCAACAACCTCACCCATGAACTGCAGACGCCTATCACCAACATTGGGCTGGCCAGCGAGGTGCTGCGCAAACGCGCCGAAACCCTGCCCGCCGAACGCCTCACCCGCTACCACGAACTGATTTATTCTGAGAACGAACGCCTGCGTGCGCAGGTGGAGCGTGTGCTGCAGATGGCCACCATGGAAAGCCGCGAGCTGGTGCTCAAAAAGGAAACCGTAGACCTGCACGCGCTCCTGCAACAGACTTCTGACAACCTGGCTCCCCGGCTGCAGCAGCGCGTCGGGCACCTTAGACTAGACTTGCAAGCCACCCAGCCGCTGGTTCACGCCGACAGCCTGCATGTGGCCAATGCGCTCTACAGCCTATTGGACAATGCCGAGAAATATTCGCCCCAGGCCCCGGACATTGAAGTGAGCACCCGTGACGTGGAACAGGGCGTCTTAATCAGCATTAAAGACCGCGGCGTCGGCATCAAGAAGGAGTTTCAGAAGTTTCTGTTCGATAAATTCTACCGCGTGCCCACCGGCAATGTGCATGACGTGAAAGGCTTCGGGCTGGGGTTGAGCTACGTGAAAGCCATCATGGATGCCCACCATGGGCAGGTGACGGTAGAGAGTGCGGAGCAGGAAGGAACGTGTTTCAGGTTGGTTTTGCCTATTTAATTGTTGATTGATCATTGATGATTGTTGGGGAATGAATGGTAGAGATCTAGAGCCGCCTTGCCTCCACACGCCTTGCTTTCTTTTCCGTTTTTCGCCCCTATTTTGAAAATGAACCCTAAAACGCAGCGGAAGTGATGGCACACATTCTGGTAGTGGAAGACGATCCCAGTTTGGGTTTCCTGCTGCAAGACAGTTTGGAAAGCGCAGGTTTTTTGGTTACGCTCTGCCCGGACGGGGAAGACGGTCTGCAGGCCTTGGCTGAGCAAAGATTTGACCTCTGCGTGCTGGATGTGATGCTGCCCAAGCTGGACGGGTTCACGCTGGCCCAGCAGTTGCGCGACCAAAGCCTGCAGACGCCGTTCATGTTCCTCACAGCAAAAGCCCTGAAAGCCGACAGGTTGCAAGGCTTTGAATTGGGCTGCGATGATTATCTGACCAAACCTTTCGGGTTGGAGGAACTGGTGTACCGCGTGAAAGCCATTTTGCGCCGAACCCAGCCACAGCCAGAAACTACGGCGGCAGAGAATGCAAAAATGGCAGACATGCATGCCTTCGGGACTTCTTGGCTGGAATTCAACAACCTGCAATTGCACGTGGCGGGCCAGACGTACACACTCACCCACCGCGAAGCCGAACTGATGCGGCTCTTCGCGCAGAACGCCCACCAGCTCTTGAAGCGCGAGGAGATTCTGCAGCGCCTTTGGCAAGACGATGGCTATTTTGTGGGCCGCAGCCTGGACGTGTTCATCTCCCGCCTCCGCAAATACCTGCAAGCCGACAGCACCGTGAAAATCACCACGGTGCACGGGCGCGGCTATAAGTTAGAAGTGGCGGTGTAACTGCGTTTTCGGGCTCGTTTCTGGAAATGAGCACCAAAACAGCCGAGCATAAAAAAAGCCACACTTATAGGTGTGGCTTTTTTTATGCTCAAAATAACTTAGTCAATTTTCTCGTCTACTTTATTCACGCCTTTCTTGGTGGTGTTCTTCACGGCTTTACCGGCTTTCTTAGCGCCTTTGCCTACTTTCTTAACGCCTTTGCCGGTGGCTTTGGCGCCGCTTACGGCCAGGTTCTTAGTGCCTTTGCCTACAGACTTCGCGCCATGGCCCACTTGCTTGGTACCGGTTTTAGCGCGCTGTTTGTTGGTGGTGGTCTGGGTGGTGTCTTGCGTAGTGGTGGTTTCTGCCTGAACGGTAGTGGTCTGCAGCAGGGCGGCTACCGCCAAGGCTGCCAGGTATTTCAAGTTTTTCATAGCTGTGTTGTAGAATTAGGTTAAGGAACAGCTATCTAAAACGGGAATGATGGACCTAAGTTGCATTTTACTGCTAAAACCAATCTGGAAAGGTTTATTACCGATGTAGTCACTTTTTGAAATGCACGGTGAAAGTGGTGCCTTCGCCCACGGTGCTATTGACTGAGATTTTGCCGCCCAATGCCTCAATCTGGGTTTTTACTAAATGTAGCCCAAGGCCTTTGCCCTCAGTGTGGAAGTGGAAGCGTTTGTAGAGTTTGAACACGTTGTTTTTCTCTTTGTGCAGGTTAATGCCCAGGCCGTTGTCCTGCACCTCCAGGCAAAGGCCGCCTTTCTTCTGGTAATACGTGCGCAAAGACAGTTTCAGTTGCCGCTCCGGCGACCGGTACTTAATGGCGTTGGTGATCAAATTCTGCAGAATGCTGGTGATGTAGCTTCGCACCGAGGTCAGGTAGCTCTCCGGCACAAAGTCCAGTTCTACCAAGGCTTTGGAGCCTTCCAGTTGCTGCCGTACGCTGTTGAGAATGTCATTGGTGAGTTCCTGCAGATTGATTTTCTCCTTGGTTTCCACCAGGTCTGAACGCAGGGTGAGGATGTGGTTGAGGTCCCGTATCACGCTGTCCAGGTGGTGCGAGGCGCCTTTCAGGTTGTCTATGATCTTGTCTACAAAGGCGGGTTCTTGCCGGTGCACCGCCAACAGATCAACCAAACCCATAATGTTGGCTACCGGGGCTCTTAGGTTGTGTGACACAATGTACCCAAACTGCTGCAGGTCTTTGTTCTGGCGCAACAGCACATCAGTGAGCCTGATGCGTTCCTGCTGTGATTTTTTAATATCGGTGATGTCAGTGGCAATGGTGACCACCCGGTTCAGGTTCCCTTTTTCATCTAGAATAGGGGTAAGTTCCAGGTGCAGCCAGGCAACAGAGCCGTCTTTGTTGTATTTTAGAAATTCCTCCCGCACCAACCCTTTGTTTTTGGTCACCTTTTCGGCCATGTCCCGGTAGGCGTCCATGCGCGTGTCTGGGCCAGTGAGCACCTGGGTAGGTTTCAGGCCTTTGATTTCGTCCAGGCGGTACCCGGTGTCTGTGGTAAACGCGGCGTTCACCCATTCAATGCGCCCGCGCCGGTCAGTGACCAGAATGGGGTTCTTGATCTTGCTAGCCACCGCTGAGAGTTTTTGCAATTCCCGTTCGGCCCGCTTGGCCTGGCTTATGTTCCGGACTAAGGCATACACGCCCACAATCTGGTCATTCTGGTGAATGGGAATCACCGTGAGGCTGATGTCTACCTTAAGTTCTTTGAGGCTGATGAAAATGGTTTCCACGTGCGCCGCCTTGCCTGAAATACTGCTCCAGAACATATTAAGGCACTGGTCCAACTGCTTTTCATGGATAAACATGGTGAAGTGTTGCTGCACCACCTGCGCTTCCTGCAACTGCAGCAAAGCGCAGCCGGCCGCGTTCACCGCTTTAATATAGCCGTCAATGTCCAGGGAGAAAGCGGCGTCTGGGTGGTGGTCAAACAAGGACTTGTAGCGGTGCCCGTCGTCTGCGCTTTTACGGGGCGTAGGGGGAAGCTCCGCCAGCGCTACGGCAGGGGCGGCCACCCGGGCCACCGCGTACCAAACGCCTTCGTCACTCACCCACTGGGTGGTGCAGGCAAGCGTAACGGCGCGGCCATCTTTTCTCCGGAAAGTGTGGGTAGTGGTCTGCTGCTGACCGGCCCTGGCGCGGTTTTTCCAGGGTTGGGTAATTGCTGATACTTCGGGCAGGAAAAGGAATTCTGCGTAAGATTTGCCCACCAGTTCCTGGGGCGCGAACCCTAAAACGGCCGTGCAGGTGTGGTTGATGTGGAGCAAGGTGCCATGCCCATTGAAAACGCAATGGAGATCAGGCGAAAGCCTTGAAAAACGCTCAAATTCTACTGCCTCTTTAAGTGCCTCCTCTGCCGGAGGGACAAGTAGTTGCTCCATGGGTTAATGCCAGATACGTGTAAGGAAGGAATGCCTAAGGGTAAAAAAAATCAGGGGGAAAGTATGGCGAACACCTATAAAGGCAACTTAATGGAAGCAACGCATGGTAGAGAGAGTTTAACTAGGTTCAAGAGCCAAATACAACAAATTCCTCTGAAAAATCAAGTTGACATAAGTTGTTGAAACGATATTTATAAAAAATATTATTAATTGGGTAAGCTGGAGATATGCCCTTCTGAGTCATGAGAGTTTTCAGTTTGTAAGAAGGGAAGGAGTGAAGCCAGAAAGGCATGGTGCTGCGGTTCATAGATGAGTTCACCTTTGAGCAGGAACCGGTTCACCTCCAGCAGAATTTCATAGATGGGCGTGTGTACGTGCATGGGTATTTTAAGCAGACGCGGGTCATGCTGGTCAAAGGGCGTGGCCACCTGTGACCCAAACAAGTACGGCACCAGAATTTTGGAGCAACTGATGGCCACGCGGTCTACTTGGTGCTGTTTGAAATACACCTGTAACCGCGTGTTGATGGCCTCAAAGAATTCCAGGGTTTCCTCCAGCCGCACCCGTGACCCGGCCCTGGACTTGCCCTTGGTTTTGAGGTGTTTGATCTGGCTCTTGCCTTGCTTTTTACGCACCATGTACGCCCGTATCACTTTGTGGTCCAGGTTTTTGCCGTCTTCAAAATAGCCTACCGCGCAACTGCCGCTCTGCACCAACAGAATCACGTACCGCACCTTTTCTGCAGTTGCTATAGGTGGCACCGGCACCGTGATGGGCAACCGGAACTGCGCCAGTTCCTGGCCGCTGGCGTCTTGCACCAGCAGCCTGTGCCGCTCAAAATCATAGTCAGTAGGCACGCCATTTTGCTGGAGGCTTAGCAGCAGTTCCGAAGACGTTTTTCTATTCAGAAATCTATTCATGGCGCGCGATTTTCGGGCAGGTTCTCAAGCACCAGGCAAGCGAACAGCCAACTCCGGCAAAGATACGCATTATCCTTCGGGCTCCGTTTTCGGGCTTATTTCCAGAATTGAGCCCGAAAACGGAAAGTATACTAATTTGTTTAGAGAAGAAGCTAAATTCACACCAAGGTTTATAAATGGACAACTGCCACAGATTGGCGTATAGCTACTAACCGAAAACAAAAATCAGAAAGTATGGACACGCAGTTAATGGCCGCCGTGCAGGAAGCAGTAGAGAAGCGAAAGTTTGTGAAAGTGCAGTACCAGAGTGACATCCATGAATTTCTGACCGTCACCACCTTGATCAAAAACGTGGAAGCGCGGGAAGGCGGCTTCTTCTTGGAACTGGCTTCTGGCCAGGAGATTCCGTTTGACCAACTGGTAAAGGTGGGCGAGGTGGCGTCTAACCGGTTCACGCCCCGTGATTTTACCTGCAACTGTTAACGACGGTTTTTCCGATTTCGGGCTCATTTTTGGAAACGAAGCCAAAAACGGAAATTATCGTCCTTTGCCGTTAAGATTATGAAGGTTGGGTGGATTGCTTTTCGGCTTTGGCAGCGTCCAGGTCATAGGCCATTTTCATGTAGTGCAGTACTTCCTCGTTCAGGTCTTCTTTGTCATAAAACCGCACGTAATGGTTCACCTGTTTGTCAATGTGGCCAATTTTGTGAAAACAAAGCGTGTCAGGAAAGACTTTGGGCAAGGGAATACAAACATCCAGAAAATTTCGGCCTAACTGGTGCACCGAGCAGAAGCGCGTGTTTTTGGCCAGCGAAATCATGCTCTTGGACGGATGAATCTTGAAATCGCCAATGGTGCGGTACTGCGCCAGAAAATGCTGGTACAAGCCCACCGTCACCTCAGATTTGCCCCGCAGAAAATCGGCCTCGGTTTTGTCAAGGCAGGAATGGCTTTGATTGTTTCTGAGAAACTGCTGGCCGCAGGTGGTACAGGTCCACATAGATATTCAGTTTGGGCGTTGTTTCAGGTTTAGAGCCTGAAAACGTAAAATTCTGTTCGCAAAGTAAAGCCAAAGTTATTTTACCTGCTTAAAATTGAGTTTTTTCTTTAGCTCTTCTGTGGCAATCTCTTCCCATTTTGAGTTTCTCATTAACCTAATGGAAACTACAGCTAGTTTTTTATCTTTCTCTTTTAAAGACCAAATGGACGAAGGCTGATAACCATCAGTATTCTCCACCTCAAATTGCGCCTCAACTATCTCAATTTTAATAGTGTCATTCTTTACATAGTAATCACCTAGAAAGTGCCAGTCCATTTCACAGTCATAGACATAAATTTGCCCTTCCTTTAAGAATTCCAGGGAGTCAAAGCATTTTGGGTCTATAGGAGAAATAGTATTCTCAGTTACCCACTTCATCCCTCTGTATTTGGTGTCTGTTTCTCTATTAGCCTGTTTGCTGGCCTTTATAGGTCCTTCGGTTACTGCACTTTCCTTACTTTCTCCATCCTCCAACTTGCTAGAATTTAAAGTTGATTTTTCTACAGACTTCGCCCTACTTTCTTCTTTGCTATCGCATGAATAAATGGTCAGAGAAGAAATGAAAGCAAGCATTACAACCAAATTCCTTTTCATTTTCACTCTACTTGATTAAGCCTTTGGCTGGGTTGTGGTAATCCACCACGGAAAACCAGATTGAATGTAAAACATGCGTTTAAATCAAATGGAGAGGGTTTTAGTAAAGAATGTGTAACATTTGTTATACACGAACTGGCAAAATACCATAAAATGTTATACACAAAAATTTATAGAAAAAATTTCTACAATAAGTATCGTTGCATCTCTCTGAGCATTGGGTGCTTCAAATCATTATAGATGACAAACAATTCCCTGCCCCTATTGTGAAAGTCTAGATATTCTTTAAAAATCTCCATTTGGGCACTGTTTGGTGAATCCTTGTGCTTATGGCTGTTTTCAATTGCCTTGACTTTACTGTGGTACATTGCAATATGGATAAGAATTTCACTAAACCTGTTATTCATATCCTTAACTACCTTATTTTCCTGAATCCCTTTAAACAGGTAGGTGTTATTATTTACTATAAAGTTCCTAAATAGATTCTGCTTCATCTTCAATACATCCCCGAAATCAAAAATCTTGGATTTGGTCATGAGTTCGTCATCATTCAAGCCTTTATTGATTTCATCTGAAATGGTGTTCAGAAGATTTAACATCTCTTTGTACTCAGTATGCCTTAATGATGCTTTGTTCCTAATACCTTGAATAATGATGTTTAACACCACTTGAAACACTGCAAACAGAAAACCTAGGGTAGATACAAGGATAGTGATTGAAGTGGTTGTGCCAGCCTCAAAATCAAGATTTGGCAATACATAATGGAAGATACAAAGCAAACCAAGGGATAAAATCGCTATTGGTGGAGTAAAGGGTAGGAGCTTCAATTTTACCCCTTGCAGGATTCTACTAAATCTATTCATCTGTTTTCCGTTTTTTAAAGATACAGAAAACCGCAAACTAAATTTTAATTTTAAGATTTGTATAGCTAGAAGTTGTCAGGCTAATTTATCTATACAAAAATGTAACACTTAAAGCCTTTTTGGAAATTATTGAAACTTGCCTATATTTAGCTTATCAACTAACTATTCAATAAAATTAAAAAAAACAATAATGAAAAATTTGCTAATTATATGCTTGTTACTTTTTGTTCCCATTCTTTCATACGGCCAATTTCCTTACCATTACGTGGGGAGTAGTGGTGATGCTGTTAAAGAGGATTTGGCTAAAAAAGGGTTGAAACTAGAAACTGTAAATAGAACTGCAAGTGAATATTTTGAACTGTATACTTATTCAATGAAAAGTTTAACGACAAATGAACTAAGTATTGTGCTTCATAAAGGAAATTCTATTTGCGTAAGTGCCACTTTAGAAATAACGGATGAAGAAGTTGTTGACTTTATTAAAACATTTAATGCTTCTTGGAAAAAAGATGGAAATTTAAAATGGGTTAATACTGCCAATAAATTAATTTCTTTTATAGATTTGGAGAAAAAACCATATACTTTAACTGTTGCTTTAAAAATTGAAAAATAATTTATTTTAATTTTAAATTCACAGGCAACAGCCCCAATAATATATTCATGGTGTCTTATTGGCAAGTCCTCTCTGGCTGACCATTTTTGAATCTAAATTTTTTTTGTGCTTTTGAACTAATTTTTATGGAGTTCAGTTTCCATACAAGCAATAACAGATGAATAATATATATCAAAGTTATATTCTAGGGGAAATACCTGAGATAAAGAGATTGGCTTGAATAAGTTAAGACACTGCTAAGCGAACTTAAATAAATTTAGAAACTATTAATTAAATAATGTATGTGGTACAAAGTATTCGATTATTGGAAAATAACAGAAATTATTGGGGGTAAGGAAATTCATTTTATCAACTTGAAGTCCGATTTGAGTGATAATGTTCAGGGTTTACTAGAATACTTCTGGAAGTCCCATCATGTTTTTATAAAATCAGGTAGGAATAATGTTTATGTCCATCCAGATTTAAAGGAGGATGAAAAGGAACTCGGGTTTATTTTCAACAGTCTGAATTTTGGTGAAATGAAAACTGGTGCAGTTTTAGATTAAAATTTTTCAAATATACTAAGGGAAGGGTGTGGTTATTTGCCATACCCTTTTTTTTATTCAACTTTCAATTCAAATTCATCAGGGAGTAGACCCAACAGGCTCTTCATTGTATCTTTGCTGCTAGTCACATCATGGTAACCGTCTTTGTTCAAATCTGTAAGAGCCTTGCCCACCAGAACGCAGCCTAAGATGTCTGTAAAGTAGTTGCCTAGGTGAATTAATATCATGTCTCTGTTGGGCACGTTCGTTATATGGAAGTGGCTTCCATATTTGGGGGACTTCCTTTTTACTACTGTGTAGGTGCCTTTAGGAATGCAGGAAACCTTTCGTTTGTTGTTCAAGTCTGGTAGCTCCAAGGTTTTGCAGTTGAACACCTTTTGGCCTTTATCATTCAGTACTACAAGCTCTCCTAATGTCTGACGGTGTTGGTATTTAGTTCTAGTTATATTTACTTTCAATGTAATCTTTACTTAATTCAATTCTATTATTTTTACTATATAAGTGTTGTGCTTTAAAGTGCTGTCTGGAATGATGGTAATACCTTTGCCAAACCTTTTGTCATCATTGATTATTAATCCTAATTCAACTGCCGAATCTTCAAAAATCTTTAATCCTGCCGAAACATTAAGACTATCTAATTTGCTCCAATACCTTACCTCAAGGCAATATTTTTGTATTTGTGAGGTAATCCCTAGTTCTAATAATAAAGGCTTGTAGATAGCTTTAAAATCGTTTTTAACCTTACCTCTAGAAAACCTGTTGGAGTTGTAAGCTTGATTTATTGACAGCCATTTGCCAGAGTATGTTATCTGATATTCATTTTTAATTGTTTCATTAATCATCTATTAGATTAACGTGGCAATTATTATCTTCTAAACCAGAAGAAAAGACCGAATAACAGAATCACAACCCCTGTAATGAAATAAGAGGTACTATCAACCAATGATTTAAATTTTGATGGTTTCTCGCTTATAGTCTTTACAGATTCTTTATTGACAATAGTAGTTACTTCTGGAACATAAACAACAGTATCAACACCAGCATGCACAACATCCAATTCAACTTCATTTTCTGACTTCTTTACAAGCTTGTAAGATAATTTGCCCTTGGTTTTTTGGGCTATTACAGAGCCTTTGGGAGCACTTGTAATTTTACTGATAGTTACGGTGTCTTTAAGGCTGGAAGGTGGTGTTGATACCTCAAATGGCTTGTATTGAATAGTGGTTTCAGTCTTCTCTATAGTGTCTGTATTTGTTTTTACTGATTTACATGATGTAAAGAAGAGGATTGCAAGGAAAAGTGTTAGGTATTTAATCATTTGTTTTCTCCTTTGCTTTTGCTATTGCATTTTCTATTCTAAGTTGAATCAACATATCCTTTATTTCCTTCAATTCGTTTTGAATTAAATTATCAATTTTGGCTATATTTTGGGTATTGGTGTTTACCTGTGGTTCTAGCACTGATATTGTCTTAACCTGTGAACTTACAATTGTATTTAAACGCTCAATGTCTTCTTTGTCTGTTTGTGCAAGTAACTCTAATTTAGAAATCTTGTTATTTAATGTTACATATATTCCCACTAGGGCGAATGCATAACCTATTATCTTTAAAATCAATTCAATTTCCATTTATACACTTTCATCTGTTTCTTTGTTCTTATTTTTAAATTCCTTGATTGCCTTGATAATATGGGAAGGGTAAATGATATTCAACAGCATCATGAATACAACAGCGCACGTCAGGATAGCGAAAAATACATACATTTCGCCATTATTATTAACTACATAGTGGACTAGGCAATAGTTATAGACTAACCCTATAACCAGTGCCAATAGTCTCCTTATACTTAATTTATTGTCCTCACCAGACAATGAAGGTTTTACCCAATCTATTAAAGATTTCATACAATACTTTAGTTAATTAACGATATTATCAATTAGGTAAATCAATACTTGTTATTATCTGCTTTACTGAGATGCTTGGCAATGTACCGTCAGTGGCCCTTAATTTCATCAATGGGTACTGTGTCATATATTTAGCCAATGCATCAGAATATGCCATTGAATTGTTCCAAGTCTTTATGCTGTGGGTAATTGGCTGTGATTTCGTCACGTTTCCGAACATGTCAAAGCACTGCAATTCACCTGTCACCGTAGATTCATCTGCATTGTACCAGATGTAGGCAGTGTAGGCCAAACTGTGGTTAACAACCATAGGCACACCGTTTTGGTCTAGTACTGCTGTCTCTTTTGTTCCTGTCTCGTCACCAGCAAGAAACGTCCATCCTGTACTGTTGGGGTGTTGGCACCTGAAAAGTATGTCACCAGTGGTATAACCTGTGTTCAAAATATTTTGGTTATTTGAGAACCCAATATTGACGAAACTGTTAGACAATGCCTGTGTCAGAGCAAAACGGAACAAGCCTTTAAAATTCTGACGGTACGTGTAAACGTTGGCGGGATTTAGTGCCACACCAAATATCCCATTATTGTTCGCTGTCACCTTCACATATTTACCCAATACCACTTCAGCATTGGCACCAGCCGCAAAGGTGTTAGTAGTGCTAAGGGAGCCTGATGCAATACTTTGCCCGTTAATTGACAGGATTGAAATACTTGTACCCTGTGCGTATAGCTGTGAAATAAAGTTAGTTCCTATGTCAGCAAATGAATACTTATTAGAGACAGTTCCACCACCACCAGTACCACTATTAGCCTTTAAATCCGCTACATCATTCGCTATACCATCAACAGTATTAACCAAGCTATTTAAACCTGTTTGCAAACTGCCAATATCATTAGATAAATGCGCCCATGAGATAGACCAAACCGAATCATTTCCAGTAATGATGTTGTACCCTCTCCCGATTGCCACGGGGTCTGGTTCTACTCTTTTAATTCCGTTTGCAAGAAAATCCAGTGATTTACCGTCAATCTTTAAATCTGAGAATACTTCGTTAGGAAACTGGAAACGGTCTAGTTTAAATTTATCATTATCCTGCATTAATCCGTTAGTATTGGCAGTTGCCAAGGGAACATTAACAATACCATTAGAATCAATTGTTAGGTTATTACCCACCACAACACCGCCCAATGTCAGGTTGGTAGCTTTCGGCAATACATAGTCACTACCACCAGTACCACCACCGCCATTAGCTTTTAAATCTGCAACATCTTGGGCTATAACATCAACAGTAAAAGCCAAATTGTTTACATTAGTATTAATGTCAGATAGGTCATTTCCAATACCATCTACTGTATTAACTATTTCTGTTATATCAGTAGAAATAATATCAACATTGCTTACTAGAGAATCAACAGTGTAATTTAAATTATTGACAGTTGTAACGGTATCTGATATACTGTTGGATATACCGTCTACTGTGTTAACTACTTCTGATAATTCAGTACTAATTACATCTGAATTACTGGCTACACTGTCAATATAAACATTCAACTCATTTACACGGTTGTCAATACCTGAAATTTGGTTACCTAACACAGTTACTTCAGTAATAACATTACCCATGTCAATCTCTAAATTAGAGGCAAGGATAGCCGTATTATTCACTGTTGTAACTATTTCGCCAATTACAATTTGGTTATTATATGATACGTCTGTAGCAGTATTCACAGCACTGACCAATTCAGGGTCAACACTCAAAACCCCATCTGTAATACTTAGATTTTCCCCGACTTTAACACCACCCAACACCGTATCAGATGCCTCTGGCAATTCATAATCAGTTTTAATCCTGTCATTCCATTTATTGATATCTTCAATAGTGATGTTCTTAATGTGACCGCCCACCGTTGGGTCAGTCTCAGTAACTGCAATCTCAGATGCTGCTTTTTCACCGTTTACAGACGTAAGGTTGTACCCTGTCAAATCCCAAAATACATCTTCAGTAAATAACTCTAATAGAGTTAAAGAGTATGTAAAATGGATTGTAGAATAGGTGACAGAATAATCTGTTATTTTATACCTCTTACCATCAAATAAAATCTGAGTATTATAATCAAAAACCAAGAAATTATTGGCAATTACCGTAAGTCTCAACCTGTTCCTATACCCCTGCTTCAGTCTCAATAGATTCACTGGTACTAACTGCTGAAGACGTAGATTCTCTGTCCTGTTAAAGGTGTTCCAACGTGCCGTTAATTCATTCCCAACGTACAGGTTTGAGATGTCATTTTTCTGCAATCCGTCACCAACCATAACCTCTAAAGATTCATCTAAATCAATTGCCGTTGAAGGGGTGTTGGTTGCACTGAATTGTTCATCATAGGTAATTACGTCACCAGCGTCACCAACGCCACCAGAAGAGCCGAAAACAGGTATAAAAGATAGATTATCCATCCTGAATTCAATAGAGTAGAAAGGGGTAGGGGATGCCGTTCTATTTGTCAAAGTAACATGATAGTCACCACCCTCAGTATAGGGTATATCATAGGTATAATTAACCCATGTACCCAATTGCATCATTAGAGTAGTGTACCAGAACTCAACCCCGTTTTTAAACACCCTCAACTCAAACGTTACGTTGGTTATTGGTCTTGTTACATTGGTTCCATCGTAATCTATAGCCTGCAACCTACCGTCAAACGATAATTTAATTATATCATTCGCACTTCTGCTGGCAACGTCCATTAAACCAGTGGTAATTGTGCCTTTTACAGTGGAACCAAAAGGCTGGTTAATAAGAATATCTAGTGCGCCTTGGTTAATAGCTGTCTCAATACCAGTGAAAGTAAAGAATGATAAATCAGTTGTAGAGAAATCACCGTTTTCCACCAGTGATTCCTGCGTGTTCTTATTCAAGAAAGTAATGGTAGCCGTTTTCAGTGGGCGTTCTTTGGTTAATTCGTTTGATGTATCGAAAAAGTAAGAAGATAAGTCAATTGAATTGGTGTTAACTCCCACGCTCTGTTGGGTAAGGTCAGAATAGGCATAGTAATGCACTGGTGAATCAGTCTCTAATTCATTTACTATATAGATTTTATTATTCGCCTGAAACAATTTGCAGTTAAACGCCTTCAGTATTTCATTAATAACAGTTTTAGCGTCTGTTATCTCAATCTTACCATCTTTTACATCCTTGAACCTCTTGGAACTCAATGAAGCCAAGGCCAATGCATTGTCATTCACACCTACCATCAAATCAACCTCTTTGGTGTTGTTAATAATAGCAAAGTCTAACTCTAAATCAGTGTATTTAATTGAGTTCTTAATCCATGAAAGTAAAGTATAGCGACCTGAAATTTCGCCACCCTCATTATTGGTTACTTTGTACCTGTCTAATTCCGCTAATGCATCTGCAAAGGAAAGATTTATAGTATATTGGTAATCATAATATGAAGTAGTGATATTGTCAATCACTAAATAGCCTGACCAAAACAATACACCGTCAATATAATATTGCGCCTTGTAGTCTTTGTAATTACTTTGGATTAAATCTAAAAAAGGTGCTTTATCCTTGACAATAAAACTAAATGATAATTCAGAGCCTATAACAGCATCTTCTGAAGGTTTGTATTTTAGCGAAATACTGGAATTTATATACTCAATATTGGTAACATCGCCAGTATAATCCTTCTTCAGAATATTTACTTTAATGTTCTTATTAGTCTTGGTGTTATATTCTACTTTGTATTTAATATTGTAACTCAATTTGATGTTTAATTAACCTATATCTATTATTTTTGATGTATTAGAACCTGTTGCCGTTTCTCCTTTTTGTTTCTTCAATTAGGAGAATAAGACTTTCCCCACTAGTTTCAATCCTGCCAGTTACCTGAACATTATTTGATTTGCTCAATAACTGTTCTGTCTTGTTCGCTCTTGTAACATTGGCACCACTAGGTAATGATACTAGTTCTGGGCCTCTCTCTCCAACCATAGCCAAACCACCAGAAGAGATACCACCGTTTGCAAACGCTGGCATAGCACCCTTGGCAAGCATAGCACTAGCCATACTAGTTAGAGCCACTAGAGCACCACCCGCCACTATGGCACCTATGCCGCTAATGGCTAAACTCTCTAGTGCTACCTTGGCTGTACCTATTGAGATTAGGAGCTTACCAAAGTTGGAAGCAAAGTCTATAACCATCATTAGCATACCATCCAAGAAACCTTTAAAGGCTGAAGTGTCACCAGCCAATGCACCGCCAATGGCAGATGCAAAACCACCAATTGCAGAATTCAGGCTATCCCTAATGCCACTGCTTAATTCAGATGCTGCACTATTCATTCTGTCTAATAGACTTCTGGTAGCACTGTCAATAGGTTCAAATACTGATTCAACTTCTTTAGGGTCAATGCCCTTTAGCTTAACACTTAAATCAATTGGTTTTAATGCAGGTAGCTTGATTCCTGCATCTGTCTTAGTTTCTAACTTTTGAATTGAACCAGCTTTAACAGCTTTATTATATTCTTTCTGTAATTCTACCAGCGTTTTATGCTCTGCTACCTCGCCTTTTAACTGCTCCTTTACCGTTACCCTCTGTCCTGCAATTTCTTCTAATAACTCCTTAGCCTCACCTTGTTTATCTGAAATAGCCCTCTCTAATTCATTAGTTGCCTGTAAGTCCTCAAGCATGTTATTCCCCAAAGAATCCAAGGCTTTTTTGATTGCGAATTCCCTTTGGGCTAATGCAATGTTTGTATTACCTACTCTTTTTGCCAGTGCTTCAGATTGAGTGATAAATTTTATTCTCTCTGCTGCACTGTATTTATCCTCTTCTGCAATCTTGAGTTTATTGGCCTTTAATTGGGCAAGTATTTTGCCCTCTTCAACATTCCATTTTAATTTATCCTGTGCTAGTTTCTGTGCCTGTCTCTCTAATTCAATTGCTTGTTTAGCCTCTTTGGATGCTTCACCGTATTTCTTTTTAACAGCATCAACTGCAACACCTAAACCATCCATTGCCCACGCAACAGGATTAGTGGCATTCACTATATCTTTTAATGATTGACCTGCAACCGTTGCTGCTTGTTGGAATTTACCCTCAAACAATAATTTGAAGGCAGTACCGATACCTTTTAAACCGCCAATCAACTGTTGGAATTTATCAATTATAAAACCCTTAATTAAGTTACCGAATTTCTTTAAACTCTCTGTTGGATTTGAGAAGACGTTAACCAGAACTTTACCAAAATCTGCAAGTGTATCAATCACAACTTTCACCACCGCTTTTAGTCCTGCCATACCTTGAGATAATAGCTTTGAACCGTCTGAAGTTTGGGTGAAATAGGTTACTAATGCTGCCAGACCAACCACCAACAGACCAACGCCAGTACTTGCCATTGCGACTTTAAATAGATTCATGCCAGCCGTTGCATTTTTGACACCAGAAATAATACCAGTAAATGAACCAGCCATGTCACCTAAACCGCCTGTCATTTCGCTTAATTTGCTGCCAATGGTACTAGCCATATTACCAAGGCTATCCTTGATATTACTGAATCCTTGCCCTACACTTTTAGAATCTTCTTTTGCCTTGGTTGCAAATTTGTTGATTCCAGATTGCGCCTTGTCTAATCCTGTTTTTAACTCTGCTGTGTTCGCACTAATTCTTAATGAAAGGTCAGCTAAAACGCCATTATTTGCCATGTTATATTAATCTATTGTACTAATAAACGTGGGGCATAAAAAAACCTGCAATTTATAGCAGGTTCCTTTGTTTGTTTAAATATCTCTTTTCTAATTCAATGAATTTGTCTTCTGTATAGTCCTCTAGCTTGATTGTGATAACTAGTTTCTTATCCCAAGGATAGTTGATTAAATCTGATGGTTTTTTGATATTCGCTTCCTTGAACTTTACGTGTGGTGCTACTATGTAATATGTCTGAAGCCTCAATAAATCCGCATTCCTTTTATACTCTTCATAAATTATTTTATCCTGCATGTAGATGAAAGGTTCTGCCTCTTTAGGGGTCATTACCAACACATCTTTAAGATTCAATGCAGTGTAATTTACAATGTAAGCAATAAAGTAATTGACATCCTTATTAATCATTTCCAGTACATCTTCAATGTCTTCTGTTGATGCACTAGGATTGACTAGTCTTTTTTTTGGTCAGGGAAAAAATCAGGTACAACATCAATAAACTGTTTTGCCAATTCGTCAAATACGGGGTCAAATTCATCAAATTCATAACGAACTTTAAACCCTTGATTCTTTAGAGTCTTGCAACCTGCAACATAACTATAGTAGAATAGAGCAAATGCATCTTCCATGTCATCGGAAAACTCTGCAATTGATTTACCTGTTTTATTTTGAAAATTTTTAATAGCTGAAAACGAAACTGTAATAGGGATTTTAACAATAGAGTCTTCCCCATTTTCGTCAATTGATTTGTGTTCTAATATTTTTATCATATTTATATTTAATTGTTTTTATCTAATGGTAATAAAGGAACTACTGAATAACCAGTAGTTCCTGTTGGGGTTTATGGTAACGGGGCTGGTACTGTTTCTTGGATTAGTTCATCTGAACCAGAGAAAGACACTGAATAGGTCATTACTTCGCCTAAACTCCCAGATTGTGATAATGATGTTATCAAGGCATTACCTCTATAACACTTGTCACCAGTTACATCTGAAGACAGAATTAAAGACACTGGATTGTCAGAGCCTACCATTGAGGTAAAGAGTTCATGGAATTCAGTTTTACCAGCTTCAGTACCTCTCAATACCAGTGCATCAGTAGATGCCGACCAGTTTTTCATTCCACCGATTTTTTTAGACCATCCACCAGAATCAAGGGTAGTCACGTCAATTTCTTCTCTGCTAATTTCTAACGAAAATGATGTTGCTCTTGCAATTATTTTACCGTTGTATTCAATTGCTAATTCTTTGCTTTGTATTTCATTTAAAGGCATATTGTTATATTATATTTCTATAATAAACGTAATACCTGTGAATGCTTAAATCTCGGAAATAAAGCCTATAGCCCATTCATTATTGCCTATTACATCGAAATCAATTTGTAATGTGTGGTTTGCGTTGAAGTGGCTTTTGGCGTTATTGATTATAGTGATTTGCTCTGGTGTGAATCCATTTTCGTCTGATTCTAACCATCTAAAGGTTATCCATTTTTTTAGCACCTCTGATTCCTGACCAGAAGCATCTGTTATAGCCACTGATTCTAAAATGTGGTTGAAATTGAAATTAGATACCACTGGAAATAGCAATGCTATCTCTGGTGTTATGAATTCCTCTGTGATTAATCCGTACATTTTCATAATTTTTTATTGATTGTATTTAAAATAATATCCTTTAGTTTGATTTGCTTTTCCTTTTAAAACTGAATAGATATTTCCTTTATTTAAATTATACTTTCTTGCTGTATGTGATTGGCTTATTTCTACTGAAATTAATTTATTAGTTAAATAGGAATAAACTTCTATAGGTTTAATGCAATGGTCGCTATTTATCAAGCCATTTTCCCATGCGTGAACCATATTTTGCTTTGGTGTACACCATTCTAAGTTTTCAATTCTGTTATCAGTCTTTATTCCATTTTTATGATTTACAAACGGCAAATTATTTTTGTTATTTAAAAATGTGATTGCTAATAACCTGTGGATATTAAATGTTTTGTATTTGCCACCACTACTAAGCGAGATATATAAATAGCCCGTTGATTTGTTTCTTGTTGGCTTTAAAACTTTTGTTTTACCAGTTCTACTGTAATTTTTACTTCTTACTTCACCTCTATTAGATATTTCATAATTAGGGTATTGATTGATTTCTTTCCATTCTTCCATATTATCTAATACGATAAAACCAGAAGATATTGGAATTTTAATCCGTATTGTTTCATAATTATATTTATTAATCTCTTTCTATGAATGATATACCATTCATGCCAACAGTGTGAAAGTTGTTGCCTGATAAATCATCAAATGTATTATCTAATGTATAATTAACCACAAGATTTTCCTGTGGTGTTGTAATTGTAATATTCATATTATCGACTATCTGCGCTTGTGTTCTTTCTGTATTCCATATTCTGAAATCGTGAATGTCACCTATGAAATGATTTGCAAAATTTGGCAATCTCGTACCTATCACACCTGTATTTAAGTTAGGCACGTTGCTACTTAAATTCCCTCTTGTTAAATCGTTATTACTGTTTCCAGTAGTTTGCAATACGCCATTTATATAAAACAACCATTCATTGTTTTTTAACACTATCGCTGCGTGGCTCCATACATTCACCATCTGTGAAACAGTTGTGCTAGTGACACCTACAACTATATCATCACTTCTAATGCTTATTGATTCACCTTGGATTGCAGAAGTCCAGTCAGCAAACGTGATTAATAAGTATATATTATTTGCGTTTTTGAATCCTGCAATCACACGCACACTAGATGCTTTAGGTCTAATCCAGAATTCAATAGTTTGACTGTTTGTCGTATTTAACAAAGATGTTACATTGTCTATAGGTATGTAATCATTTACACCGTCAAAACTTGCTGCCGTTTTGGTTTTATATGGAAATGCTACACCATTAGTGGGAGTTGCATTGATTGAATTACCAGAATTGTCATTACCATCACCATTTAACAATAAATTCATTATTAAACCTGTCGTTGGGGTTGTTATAGACTTAGTTCTGAATGCATTAATCTCTGGTAATGTCCTTTCTGTATTCCATATTCTAAAATCGCTTAAACCACCACCATACCAGCCTGTGTCGTTTGACCTCTGACCAATAGCAGTAGCACCTAGAATCCCGAAATCCTTGAATGTTCCTTGTTTTAGGCCGTTAAAAGTAGTCTGGTTTGCATAGGTAGCCTCAACACCATCAATATATATTTTCCAGTAATTAGGTGACATTACTATTGCAATGTGTACCCAAGTAGTATGTGTGATATACGATGGTCTGGCACACATCAAGGCTGACGTGTTGCTGCTACTGCTTGTGTTAGAACAACTAACTGTCAACCATTCACTAGATACGTTGCTTGTGTAATTTCCTAACCAAATCAAGAATTCATTAGAAGAACTACCTCTGATTCCCATTACCGCCCCGCTGTCAGTACCAGTACCGTAAGCGTTGCGCATCCTGAACTCGATGGTAACAGTGTCATTGATTAATGAGTATAGTTTATCTCTATCTTCTGATGTGATATTTAGATAATCATTAACATCGTCAAAAAGTGCATATTTATTTACGATGATTAAATTCTGTAATGTCTTTGCTGAATAAAAATTAAACTTCTTTCTCCTTATTAACTGCATTTAATTAGTAATTCTTTAGTGTGACAGATGCAGTGTTAGCCGTATTCGTCTTTGTTATTTCAACCGTCAACCCGTCACCAGCAATTAATGCAAATGGCAAGGCTGTTACTGCCCCATTCTTCTTATACACTACAGCACCCACATTTACTAGTGTATTTGATGTGTAAGTAGCTGCGCTTGAAACTGTCGCTGCTATGGAAAGCTCTGTGTTGGAAGGATAGTTGAATATCAAATCTATCTCTTCTTGAATCATAGGTAGGGTATAGGTACTGCCAGCTTCTGCCGTTACACTAGAACCATCATTAGGATTAACTATGGTAACATCTGGGATAGGCACAACAGGAACCACGTAGGAGCCACCAGAAGGCACCGTTACACTAGAACCATCATTAGGGTTAGTAATGGTCACAGGTTCGGCTGGTGGTGGTATAGGCACCGTAAAAGAGCCGCCTGAAGGAATGAAGGTAGTAGAGCCGTCAGGATTCAGGATAGTAACAGGTAGGCATACAGAGGGTGTGTTAACCTCTGCATCATGGTAGACAGTGAATAGCAGTGTAAGCTGCTTGGTATTCAAGTCTGGGTCTTGGAAAATTGGTACACTTGATTTATAAACTATGTCCTTGGTGTGGATAAAGAAGGTGTTGAGTAATTCCCCTTTTACCTGTTCTGCCAAACCTATTAATGTTGCTGCATCTTGGTTGAATATCTTGACTTTTAAATCTAAAGTATTGGCATAGTTATTTACATCCAATGTATTGAATGATGCGCTTTCATTAACCTCATAAACTATTTGCGTTGAAGTTTCATCAATACCCAACGGTAATTCCAAAAAATGTACGCTATCAGTGATTGCTAAAAGTTTATTATATATTTCTTCAATTAAATTAATCACAGTCCATTCTTTTTATTCTTACGGTTTATTGTTTTGACTTCCTTGGTTAGATATTTATTCACCAATTCAGCGTAATTCTTTGTTATATATTCAAGTGCCTGTGGTGTACTCCTGTCAATGGCAGATTTTACAAATGGTTGAGGGTTCATGACACCCCTATTAAATTTCTTGTCTGTCTGTCTCTTTACAGTGCCATATTCCAGCCACCTAACATAATATGCAGTGCGTCCATCTGGGGTAACATACACACCCGTTGTGTTCTCTTTGTCACCTACCAGTATAATTGACTCTGGAATCTCACTGCCAGAAGGTGCGCTCCTGATTATCTCCTTTTGCACAATCTTTGCACCCTCAACATTAATAGCCTTCAATATTTTGGCTTGCATCTTCAAGGGTAGGTTGTCCAATATCTTTTCAATATCAGATGCACCTGTAAAATCCATTTTAATCATTTTTGAAGGCCGTTATTTTCCTGCCAGTACCGTCTAATAAATCCTGAATACTGATTATTTTAAATACATCTGAATTAAATTTGATGTAATGGTTATATGTGATGGTTGGGTAATTCCTTACTATGAATGTACCCTTGGTGGTGAACAACACCCTGTCTTCATTTGTAGCAACCGTACCAGCTTCAATGACAGCATCTGAATAGACACTATCAATATAATTTGATGTAGTTGTAGTGGCACCAATACTATCTTTAACCTTGACAGTTTCCCAAATCTCTATTTTGTGTTTTAGTTTATGGCTTAACATTGATTAGAACATTAATATTTTGCGGTAGGGCATTAGAAGCGATTCAAAGGCCGTGTTGGTGTTATATCCTGCGGTGTGGTATGAACTCCTTGTTACCTCGTATCTATCCGCTATGCGTATTAAAATAGCTTGATTGATAGCATGTACTTTTGATGTCTCATTAGTTCCAGCTTTATAGGTAATTACCAACTCAGAAGCTGTGATATTGCCACTAAATGAAATGTTGAAATTAAATTCATTGATATCTAATTCATAATCAGTAATGGCTATATTATCTGCCATGATTGATACCACCTCTTTTAAATTACCTTGCTCAATCTCAATTTCGCTAGATTCAAAGTTCTTTATTTTACTTTCCAATTCCTTGAATGCAATATTATTATCAATGAATGATTCAGCTTCAGAAGTAGCTACATTCAACAGTGTAATTAACTGCGTGTCTTCGTCTGTGTAGTTAGGGCTAATCCTTAAATGCTGTTTAATCTCATTTAATGTTATATGCAAATGCTCAATATTTTTAACTATAGTTTTCAATATATTATACCTTTGTAATCATAAACGTATAGTAGGGTTTAAAACAAAAAATGCAGCCCTTTTGGGACTGCACTTTAAGTAGATAAAAATAATTATCTTAATACTAAAGGACGTTCTGAATTGAACGGAAAGCGTAAGGATTTACTTTAGCATCTGCCATAACAGTGTAAGTAATTTTAACCTGTCCTGTTGAGGCCAAAGAATAAGGGTCAACTAGGATTTCAACACCGTCACCGAAGGTTGCAACGTGTGCATGTTTGAAGTCACCAAAGATTAATTTGTTAGCACTCAATTTAGAACCTGCGTTCACCACTGGCACACCGTCAACCATTGAGTTTTCAGCTAGGAACAATCCTGAACCAGCATCTTTCTTAAGTGTCTTCATGCCGTAGTAAAGAGACTTTCCAGCAACAAACCTAGCATTAGTGAAATCTTCAATATCTACTGAACCTTGAAGCAACATAGCATCTTCATAAGTCAATGTAGTCTTGGTAGCTCCTGAGGCTCTACCTGCCAAAGTCAAAGTAGCATCATTGATAACTTGGTTAGCCAATTCACCAGAGATAGCCCAACCAATAGCGTTTTCAACTTGCATAAGGAACTCAGCGTTGGTAGCTGTCTGGGCAAGATACTCTCTTGAAAATGTCATGGAGCCTTGAACACGTCTAGCAGATAGCGTAGCATATTTCAAGTCTTTAGCAGAATCTGCAACTGCTGCACCCTCGGCATAAAATGCCGCACCTGTCGATTTAGAGAATACCAAACCAATATTGGCCTTAGAGTTAGGGTACATGGTTACGCCCAATTTTTCAAGGATTCCACCCTCACTAACTGAAGTAAAATTGGTTACCTTATCATAATGGTCTGCATGGCTAGCCTTGGTGTAGCTTCTAAGTTCAGGGATATTGAATTTACTTACATTGCTTCTACCTTCAAGAACATCTCTCAAAGCTTTAAGAGCGTCAAAACTTCTACCTTCTTCTTTCACTTCAGCCTCAACCTCTTTTTTTACTTCTTCTTTATTCAATTCTTGTTCAGCTTCCAAAGTTTCAATTTCAACTTTCAAAGCTTCTACTAATTCTTTAGCAGTATTCCAGTCTCTCAATTCCAATTCAGTCTTCATTCTACCTTCTGTTTCTGCGAGGGTAGTAATAGCTTTCATTTTTTCAATTGTAGAGTTTCTTTGATTTTTTAGTTCTGTAATTCTTTTCATTTAGTATTTTAGTTTCTTATATAAACGTAATTTTTATTTATTTTAATTTTAATATTTCAATTTTAAATGCATCGTAATAAGTATCAAATATTTTAGGCTCTTCTACTTTGGTAAATTCATTATAACTTCTTTCAGCTACCTCTAAATCAGTGTTAGCATAAGCACCATCAACCACAACCGAAACATCATATAAACCTGAAACCTCACTGATATACCTAACTGTATCTTCGCCCTCAGTTACCCATCTTTCATTGTCTTTTGATACCGTAAAAACAAAAGAACATTCAAACAAGTCACCAGATTTAACCCTTTCATAAGTGTCATTACTAACAGTTGAGTTATTTAATGTTGCTCTGAATTTCAAACCGAATTCATCTACTGACAATTCAAGTGAATTAACGTTTTTGCTTTTATTCAAACGTGCCAAAGGTTCATTCCTGTTATGCTGGTATGTCAACACTACATCTAAATCAGAAGAAGCTAGAACGCTATCAAATGCAGAACGCTCAATTACTTCATAAAAGATTTTGCCGTTTTCAAATAGCAATTTAGAACGCTGGTTAAACACTGAAGCGTAACCCTCAATTATTTTATTACCAGATTCATCTGTTGATGCTCTGGTATTTTCGCTTTCTGTTGCCTTAAATAATATTCTCTTTTCCTTCATTTTCTTGTGTTGTATTTTGGTCTTCTACCGCTATATATTGCGCCTGTAGATAATGCTTGTCACCACCCTCAAAAGTTTCAAAGCCTTCTAATGTTGCTATCTCATTTGCAGTGATTGCGCCCATTGATTGCATTGATTTGAAATAATTGACTCTTGTAGCCATGTCAGATTCCATGTTGCCATTGAAATTAAATTCAATAGATACACCTGCATCAATTTCCATATCAGATAACAACTTATTCTCTAATTCCTGTTTAATCATTCTTGAAATAGGGGCAAGGGTGTTAGTTTTAAACGCTAGGTTGTTTTGTTCTAAGGATGCATAAGAACCACCATCTGCATTCAGGAAGTGTAGAGGCACCCCGTAGAGAGCCGAAATATCACGTTTGCTAAAGTGCATTGATTCTAGTATCTGGGCATCTTGGATTGAACCACCAGTGATTGAATTGACTTTAAAACCTGCTGGTAATACTGGAACCTTGCGTGTATTCAATGAACCAGAATATTCTTTCTTGATATTGTCAACAGCTTCTTGAACTCCTTTAGTACCGAAATTCAAAATGTCTGAAGAGATGTATTTATCAATATTCAAATTGTTTTTATAGGTTGAATTTAGCGTTGTTCTGCCATGCCAAATGTTATTCAATTCCTGATAGATAACCTCAACGGGGTTAATGCCCATGACACCAATTGATGAAATGAATCTGAGGTGTATCACGTCATCATTATGTAGAGTTTCACCATTTTTATTACCATCCTTCAACCTGTAGTAATAGAGGTTGTTACCTGTAATCTTATATCCTTTAATCTCACTGTTAGGAATGATTTCTAAACTAATAACATTGCCTTTTGAATCCCTCAAAATCTTTGCAAATGCATTGCCAGTATCTAGCATCTGCATTAACATCATTTGAATGAAATTATAGGACGTTGTGTAGGCGTTTGGTGCTGAATGCAGGAGTTTATATAGCTTGTGTTGTTTGTGTTTAACCTTGCCTTTCTCAGTGTCCTTTAAGTATACCTCTAAAGGTAGTTTAGCTAATTGCTGCGCTATAACCTTTTGACAAGTCACCAGCGTAGAGATGTATTCACCAGAATAATTTGCATTAGAGTCACCCATCAACATTTCAGGATGGAAAACAGTAATATTGTTTGTCGCTTTAGTGAATAAATTTTGTAAAATGCCCAATTTAATTAGTGTTAATTGTAGTAATTAACGTAATAGAAAGAAAGGTGAATTAGAAAACCAATTTATCTTCATTGATATCTTTCAAATAAACAGATAGACAATTAAGCATAGCCATTACACCGTCAATAGTATCACATCCTTTTTTATTTTTCATTGGCTTGACATTGCCGTTTGAATCAAAGTATAGGCGAATGTTACCAAACATCCATTTATTGAGTGCATTATCAATCAATACATCTTCATCATAAATTATTTTTTCCAGATACTTAGTTGCACCTGATAAACCACCTACACTCTGACTAACTGCCTCACACATTAACCCTTCATTTTTTAATTTTGGTGTTAATAGTGCTGCGCTCCACATGTCGTAACCAACTTTGAGAATATTATATCTTTCTGCTAAACCTGAAATTAAATCAAATATATAGTCATAGTCTATTGTCGGTGAATCTACCTCAACCAGTTCACCAGACTCAATAAATGGTGACAAATCAAACCCATTTTTTCTAACCCTGTTTTTAATGTTGTTTGTCTTGATATTAAAATTCTTGAATCTGAATTTAGGGTTAGTGTCAGTTGGTGGAAACATCAAACTAACAGAAGTAATGTCTCTGGTTGATGAAAGGTCAAACCCTAAATAGCAATCTTCACCTAATAATGAATCTTCATCATGGCTATTAACCCATACTCTATCCAATATTTCTTCCTCAATAAATACCTCATCAAGATTTGCGAAAAACATGTTGAGATTAAGTGTAATGAAGTTGATTAAACTTGATTTACTATATCTCTTTTGCTCGTATAAATCAGTTAATTCTTTAAGCCTTATAATCTTTGGATTAGATAATGATGGGTTTGCCTTTATCTACGTTGAAGGGTCATTTATTTCTTCAATTGAATCTAGGCCAAACATCATTATAAATATATTTTCGTCTTCCTTCTCTTGCCTCAACACCTTTTTTAAGTGTTGCTCATAATCAAACTGAAAATGTCCATTAAGTAAAAAACCTCTGGTTGAAGTCATTGACATTAACGGGCTTTTAATGCCTATCTGACCTGACTTTAACATGTCTGGCAGTTGGCTATCATTGAATAAATGTGTCTCGTCTAACAGTGCGAAATTTGGCCTAATTGAGTTAAGCTTTTCAGGGTCACCAGTTGAAGATTTAATAAAAGAGTTGGTTTTGCTAGTCTTGTATCTTAGACTATAGAATAGATTCCTGATTCTCTTCTTTAATGCTGCTGAATTGCTAACTAAGTCCTTTGTAATCTTGAGAGAGTTGTTAGCTAGTTCTCTAGTATCACTGATTAGGTATACCTGCGCATCTAGCGCATTGTCACCAGCCAAATGATAAAGAGCCTGTATACATGCCAAGGTGCTCTTACCTGCCTTCCTAGCGATTGAAAGAAAGGACGTGGTGAAACGTCTATCTTCAGTGTCAGTGTAGTAGAAGCCGTAAATATTGGCAAGGTAGAAGACCTGAAAGGGTTCTGGTTGAAAGGTGGTGTACTGGTTATCCTGATTGATTTTGATGTATGAGAGAAAGTAAAAGAACTTGTCTAGCTTGTCTAACCTGAATGTATAGATAGGGTTGAGCCTGTCTCTTTTATAGCGTTCAACAGCAAGTTTGATATCTTGGTTAGTCAGGATAGTACCATCAATAACACCTGTTACATAGTGTTCTAATTTAGCTAGTTGGGCATCAATATATTTTCTTTGTTCGTCTTTCAATTAAGGTTAAATATTGCTTCAATTCTTATTGTAATTCAGGTAATCAAAACCATCTTCATCATTCTCATTTCCTTCATTCAGTAACTTAAATATTAAGCTGTCATGTACTGATAACCCCATCTGTTTGCTAATGCTTTGGATGTTCTTTAATGATTCATTCTTGGTAGTTACATTGGGATTTTTAACACGAAATGTACCATCTCCATTTCCAGCCACTGTAAGACCTTCAACACTGATAGCTGTGACCGCCTGTAGATAGATTCTATACTCAGTTACAAACATTTCAATTAGATAGCTGAATGCATCAATATTATACCCCTTTTCAGTCAAATATATTTCTATCTGTTTGCGTATCAGTTTGCCTTTTTTTTCGGTGTTGTCTTTCATTTATTAGCTATTTATAGGGGGTACCCCCCTTGTGGCCGATTTAGTGAGAGCGAGAGGGGTGCATGGTTTGAAGGGAGGCGTTTTTTGAAATTACTAACGCCCCCCTGTGAATATATTAACGAAAATAAATTATTTTTTAATTTGGAATGTTAACTGGTGCTAATCCTAAATTAATTAAGGCCATGTCGTAGGCTCTAGCTGCCTCAACCTCTGTTTTAAATGTCCCTAAATGTTTTGATTTTTTATCAACCATTATAGACGCTTTGATATAATTGTAGGTGCTGCATATACAAACACCAATATATTTAGATGTTGTGTTGCCGTTCTTTTTATTTACTCTATTTTGCTGGTTCTCTCTTACTGTAACCCATCTGAGGTTTTCTAATCTATTGTCTGTCTTGACACCTGATAAATGGTCACATAAACTCTTACCCTCAATAGGTTCTGAAAAATTATTTAAAACAAGATTGTGTACCTTAAATGTCTTTCCTTTTTTATCTTGATATAATGTAACTGTTAAATATCCAGTACCATCAACAGTTTGTCTTAATTCTTTTTCCTTATTGAATTTTAAACTCTTAACTCTTCCTAGGTTGCTAACTTGATATTCGCCATTGAAGCCTTTTATATTTTTCCAAAATTCTATTTGATTCATTATTCGTATTCATATCTTTTTGTTTTTAAGGTTTATAATTGATTTAATTAATTATTCCTTGGTTTATACTTGTATTTATTGTCCTGCTATTTTAACAGTGTTTTAAGCCAATCATTCAACTTATTAACTTCTGTTGGCCTCTTGTTCTCTGAAGATGTTTTGATTGAATGACAGGATTTACAGAGTGTTTGTAGGTTATCGTAATCAAGTTTTAAATCTGGCCTTTTAGCTATACTCAAAACGTGGTCAATGTCAGAACCTAGGGTTATTATTCCTTTCTTCTGGCAATGTGTGCATAGAGGGTCATTAGCTAATTTTCTTGCACGTAATTTTCTCCATGCTGTTGAGGTGTAAAATTTACTATTATCCATTAAATCAATATTTCATCTTCATCTATAATATTTGAATTCTGGTTTGCTATATTTTTCCTGATTATATCTGCTGTTACTAATGCATCCCTTTTGTTTTGCACCTTTTGGGTTCTTAGCATATCAAGAATCCTATTTCTAAATAGTGTGAATAGTGCGTTGTATATGTTGCCACTGAATTTATCTATTCGCTCTTTTTTATTCAGGAAGTGGAAAAGTAATTCAGATGTAATGTCATCTTTAATATATTCATCTTCATTATTAAACTGGAAACGGCTAACAGCGTTATTGATTATGGTTAGTAAGTCGTTATATATAAACTTTCCAAAATATCTTTCTCTTTTATCTTCTGGTAATGTTAGGTAATGTGTAAAGTTCTTATTGAATTCTTTTTTGTTTATGTTGGTTTCTCTCAATTGTATTCATGCTAATTCTTTCTTTGGTTATTTTTAACATCTGTCAATCTGTCTATTAATATCAATAGTAATATAACTGCAATGCTGTGTAGGGTGAATGCTAGTATTAGGTAGAGTAGGGCTAGCAATATCACTAGCCCAATTATCATTTGTTTATTAATCATTATTATTTAATTCTATTTTATTAATTTTTGATTGTATTATTGTTTCTGCACTTTCTTCAAATAAATAATGAATTTTTTCAATCTCATTTTCTATTTTTTCTGCTTCTGAATTTGAGTACGTTGTATCTGCAACTAATTGTAAAATTTCTGTTATATTAATTGTTATACTTAATAAATTCGTAATTCTGCTAATTGTTCCACTTAAACCATTTAATATATAAATCCCTTTTTTTTCTCCCATATTTTATTTATTATTTAATTCTATTGCTTCTGCTAATATTCTTTCGGCTTCAGCTAATTTTATTTTAATTGTGTCGATGTGTGATTGAGCTTCTTTAATCAATCCTTTCATTTCTTTAAAGTCCTGTTTAACTTCTGTTTTGAATTGTTGTGAGGTCTTAATGATTTCCCTAATTGTTCTTATATCCATTGTTTTAAGTCTTTCTATTATTAAATAGGTGAAAAATAAAAAGTGATAGGGTTTTAAGGTGTTTTAGATGGAAATAGAAGAAAATAATTGATTTTATTTTTTAAAGGCTCAATAGAACCTTAATTAAGGCTTTCTCTTTATCAGTTAGTTTTGGTTTGTTGTTAGTCATGGTGTCTTTTAATTAAATACGTTGTCTTTATTCTTTTTAATAAATAGTGTTATTTTAATTTATTAATGATTCAGTCAAAAGTTTATGCATTGAGTCTAGCTTCTCTTGGGAATAAGTGTAGCCAAATGCCCTATCTTCTTTGTTAGCCTTCTTGACTGTCATTTTACTTTCAATGATGCCAGATTCATTATATCTTATTGTCAGAGTCTTTAAAGGGTTAATGCCATAAGTAGTGCCAAACCTCATGAAAACATCAAATACCAGTACTCTGGTTGAAGTTTCTTTGGGCTGTTCTTTTCTCAATCTTAAATAGTCACCAGTAATTGAGGCTTTGTTATTTATTGGAACCAATAGGTTTTTAAGTCTAGGCTGTCTCTCAGTTGTAAATAGTTCTAATTGTTGAGTTGTCATTTTAGAATAAATCTTTTAGTTCAAACTTTAAATCCCCTTTTTTATAAGTTTTCAAAATTTTTAATTTGGCTTCATAAATTTTTATAGTTTTTAAATAGTTTCCTGCTTTAAGGTACTCTTCAAGATGTACTGCCATCTCTAGGCTTTCTTTTATACTGTTAATAAATGATTTGTGGTTATATATCATTTTCATTACTACAATATCTTTTCTCTTCTGTTGTTTAATTCTTTCTTCTCTTCTCATATTGTTATAAATTTTAATATTAGTTGTTTATGCTGCTTTATTTTTTTGCTCTTCTAATTCCTGCATTATGCCTATTCTGGTAATCAACCTCATTCTTAGTCTGTCTCTGAATTCTGGTGAGTAATTCCATGCAAAACGGTCATACTCAATGAAGTTTTTGAAATTCTTATTATAAAATTCATTATCTGTTTTTAGTTGAGGGTAATTTATGAATGCTCTTTCTATTGCCTCTTCTTTGCTCCATTCATCATAACCATAATCATATATCTGACCGTCTTTGTGCCTCTTATATTTTCCGAATTGGTGTGTATTGTTACTCATTGTTTCATGTTTTTCTATTTTAAATAGTGCCTCAATTGGTTTTTCATCAGGTACCACCACTTTTATTATTTCTACATCTTTCACCTTTATTAATGGTTCTGGTGTTCCTACTTCTGGTTCTATAGGGTAGGAAATACTTTTCTCAGACTCTTCATTGAGGCTGGTAGTTTTTACCATGTTTTTTAGTCCTGTGTACTTATATACCTCTTCATTCATGATTTTCTCAATGGCTTCTCTGTCTTCAGCTTTATAGATGAATGCATCAAAAATACCTGCTAGGAATGTCTTTGTGCCTAGTTCAGTCACCACCCTATGCGCAATCCTATTATTGAATAACTCTGCCTCTATTGGGTTCATTACCGTAGTAAATGGCTTGCCATTTCTAATAACCTTTAGGAATTCTGAGAACACTGGGTATAACTTATCAAATGCTATTTTGTAGGGGTTTAACTGGTAGGTTGGGAAGTTGCACACCAGTTTTAAAAAATTTTCCTTTTCATCTTTGATAGTCACACCCTCTTCCCTTATTTGGTTTGATAGATGGACATAGAATGCACCAGTGGCAACCAGCTTTTCTACCTGTTCAAGTTCTTTGATTGATTCAGGGTTGGTAAGTGTGGCCTTATATTGCCTCATGTCTGGTAAGGTCAACAGGACGTGCGTAGAGCTTACATCTGATTGCAGTAGCTCACCAGTGTAGCCCCTTACAACTAGGTGTTTTCTGATTGCTCTAGCTGAGTAGGTTAGGGGTGTGTAAATCTTGCCACTTAGTTTAATTGAGAAATTGATTTCATCTGCATTGAGGTCTTCAACCTGTCTTCTGTACTTCTCTTGTCTGATTGCTGTGAATGCACTACTCTTGATAATGGCACCAGTACTCAACCAATGGTTCATGTCTCTCTCAACAGCCTCAGAATCGAAACTAAGTAGGTGTAGGTTTGCCAGAAGGAATGAGTATTCAGGAAACCCAACATTTGCTAACATTGAGGCTGTCTTACTGTCTTCAATGTCCTTTTTTGGTTTGGTGGTTGATATCCTTTTAAGAGCCTTTACTAACACCAACTCTTCATTCCTGAAACTATCAGTTAACCTAAATTCTTTTGACTCATGTAAATCGTTTGAATATCTATCAGTGCCCCTGCCATTCTTTCTAGTCTCAATGATTTGCAGCCTTTGCAGGTCATGGATTGCAGTGCTATACCTGCCACCAAAATTTTTCTGCATTATTTGGGCATTGAGGGAGACAAAACCGTTAGCGTCTTCATCTTGCTTAGTTGTGATTATGTCAATAATTTTTAGGTAGGTTCCTAAGTGTATATCTGTGATATTCTTTTTAGATACTGAATTAATTAATTCCTTTAATACTCCTTTTAGGTTTTGAGGTATTATGCAATTGATTTCTTTGTCGAATGATTTTCTTTTTCTTCCCATGATAATTTTAATCTTTTATTCTCTTCAATTATTCTTTGCTCTTCAATGCTTTCTCACGGCACAAACTTTTAATTAATTTTTATACAGGGCTGGTAGGGAAAGTTTAATGGGTTGAGAATTTGAAGAGAAACCCTACCAGCTACCTGTTTTAATTAAATAGTCAAAAGTTTTGCAAAAATCAGTTTGACTATAAAAAAAGACAAAATCAATCTTTTGGCTTTGACCAATATTATGTTTTGAGATTCTTAAATAAAAAGAGGGGAGAAAAATATTCTAAATTTCTGCTAGGTGCATTTTGTTAACAAGGAATTAATTAATTCTAGGTTGGTGCATTTTGTTAATAATAAAAGTATTGCCCTAGGTGCATTTTGTTAACTTGGATTTCTAGTGGTGCATTTTGTTAACATGCAGAGTCTTAATATTTTAAAGACTTGTTAAGTGCTGTTCAGTGATTGATTTGGTGCAAATTGTTATCAAGTGTATCAATTGTGCAATTTGTTAACAATCAGTGTATCAATGAATTGTGCATTTTGTTAACATTTACCTTTCTTTTTTTTTTAATACTTATTAGTTAATAGGAACCCTTATAATGAGTAATACTTAACCTAGAATAGTAAAGAGAGAGAAGAGAGAAAGAACTAATGGTAATAGGTAGTATTAAACCAATTCCTATATTTACCATTATTAACCACCTAAATTAATTAAGAAGATGAAACAACAGTTGAAAAGTAAGTTAGACAAGATGCAAATGGAAGTTGTCAAGGAATGCAAGAACATTGAAGACGTGCAAACCATGATAGGAATCTTTGCGCAAATGAATAAGGCTCTTGACGCAATACCAGAATCAATGACAGCTAAAACATCTGGTGGTGGTGCGAAGCGTGGGCGCAAACCGAAACAACACCCGCTAGGATAGTATCAATTAGAAATAGGGAAAAGGGGAATCTTTCATGGGTTCCCCTTTTTTATGTCCTGACAATTGCATTTTTCAAACCTTCCTAGAATTAATTAATTTCATCAGTCAAAAATCCCTCAATTCTCCATGCAAACCCACTATTTATAAAACGGCTATTTTGGTTCATATCAATGTTCAATGAACTTTAATTCCGCTATTGACAAGAGGTAATTCAACCCTTTACCTTTGTGCTATATCTAGCACTAAAAAGAATGTCATGGGCACTAAAAATAAATCAATAATATATCTGGAAATTAGTGAGGGTGAAAAGCGGAAATTGTGTTTAAGAAAATTCCTAGCAATTAAGTTAGTAGCAACCCTAAATAATTAAGAAGAAAATAAAGATTATAATTTATTACCACTATTTAAAAGTAAAGACAATGGAAGAGACTAAAACAAATTTTGAAGTGCAAGAAATTGAACTTAAAAAAATATGGAAAGAATACTGTGATTCTGGATTGAAACCTGATAATATACCTTCAAACCCTGACGAAGTATATAAAGACAAAGGGTGGATTAGTTGGAGCGATTGGATGGGTAAAATTAGCTTTTAAAGGTACCGTCACGCTATTAACTATTGTGGATGGTAGTTAGTAAGGGTTAATAAATGGAAAGGCTTAGAGGGGCTTTAAAATCGTTTTTTATTTGTCGATAACAAAACATAAAATTGGTTATAACCTGTCAATGGGTTTGTACATTGTCGAAAAAACCTGATAGTTGGGTTTGTACACTATCACAAAATAAATATCTATTGAGAGTTTAAAGAACGGGCTACCATGTATGTATCATGGTGGCTTTTTCTTTTTAAATCAAGTATTGATACCAGAAGATAATTATAATTGCTTGGTGGTGCCTTAAAACGCAAAATTCAAGGTAATAAAAAAGAGCACCTTGTTAGGGGTGCTCTCTTGGTGTTACTAATTACTTTTCTTCCCTTGCTCAACTTTGTTCCTTACCTCTTCAGTAGTTTCTTTCTTGTATTTGAGATATTCTTTTAAACTCTTGGTGCCCATCCACTTCATTACCAGACCATCATCATAAAACTGGCTAAAATGTGACACGTGTGACCTGCGATTGGAGTGACTCGCCCATAAATCAGCCATTTTGTGTTCTGAGGTTATGGGTTTTTGGTTGATGTATTTGTGCCTAGTCTGGATAATGGGTCTTTGGTACATCTGGTGTTCATCGAAAAACCTTTGAAGTAGTTTCTTGATTTCCCTGTTGTATGTTACCTCACAGAATAGTTCACCAATGCGATAGTCATATTTTTCCAACAACTCTTCAATCCTTGAATCAAGATTGAGGGGTATTCTAAAAGCATTACCAGTTTTTTGTGCCTTGCCATTTAAATAACCATCAACTATGCGTAGCCCTTTTGATGCTTTGACATCGGATATTCGTAGCGAAGTCAGGACGCTAAAAAGTGTGAAGTCTTGGAACTGTCTGTAGCGTATAGAGTCCCATTCAGTGCGGGCTGGTGCTTCCCAATTATAGAAAAGTTCAATCTCTTCTAACGGCATTGATATTACCTCAATATCTTCTTCTAAAATTATAAATTTCTTTTTGTAGCGTGTATCTACTGGTATTCCTAACTCTGAATCTGTAACCCAATTCAACCAAGATTTAAGCCGTTTTACATGGGTGCCGAAGGTGTTATTATAAAAATCCTTTCCCCCATCTTCAATTGGGGACTGGCAGAATTTGGCGTAAGTGTCGTAAAACTGTGAACTGAGGTTCTGGAAACTTATTTCTAAACCAGCTTTTTTGACGAATTTTGAATCAATGAATTCAACCAAAGTTTTACCCCAACTCCTTAGAACTTTGTTTGTGCCTTTTTTAGCCCTAGGGTGCTCTGCAAGCTCTTCTTTAGTGGCTTTGATACCAACACCCGTTTTTTCCAATACATAGGCGTTAAGGGTATCTAAAAAGAGTTTTTTGGCTGCGGTTTCTGTTGTGGCTTCTGGTGCTTTCTCTAATAGATAATTAAGGTCAACAAGTGGCAGCGTTTCAACAGTTCTTAGCTTCAGAAATTCGTTTTCCTGTTTGACTGTTTCAATCTCTGCAAGCAGGTCTAATATTTTTTGCTCATTTTTTTCAATGCCACCTAAAAAGATACTTGCGCCCCCTTCCTGTTTTTCTTTTTCTTCTCTATACTGTATTTCAAAATCTTTTGTCTCTTGGTAGGCTTCTTTCATCAACCCAATAGTAGGTGCCTTTCCTTGCTCTATGTATTGGTTTGCCAGATGTTCAAGTGTTATTTTTAACTCTTTTATTTTGGCGTTGATTTCAGAAGAGCCTGAAACATTAAAATTTACCCTCTCACGCTTGGCATCAAAATCACAGACATTCACACTGTAACCAGTAGGGAAGGGATAGTATTCTCTGTCATAGGTGTAGCGCACATTGATAAAGCCTTTATCCTTTGCCTTATTCAATCTCAATACTGCCTTGGTGGTGGGTTTTTTCATAGCGTTTTGACCGTTTTGGATATGTCAAATGTACGCTAAATTATATGAAGAGTGTACAACATCGTGTACAACATTTTTTTAGAAAGTGCTTTAATTCAATTTAAACGGGGTTTTTGGCTGCGTTCGTAATCCACCACGTGTTCCCGAAGGGGTCTTTTACGCCGCCGCTTCTTCCGTAATCCTGGTCACGCGGTTCCATCACAGAGGTGGCGCCTTCAGCGAGGGCTTTTTTATAGGTGGCATCAGCATCTGAGACGTGAATGTACAGACCGGCCGGCTGTGCGGACCAGTCATCGTTGGCCTCGGCTATCATCAAGGTGCTGCCGCCAATGGAGACTTCGGCGTGCATGATCTGGCCGTCTTCGCGGTTGGCTCTGAGTTTTTCTTCGGCCCCAAACACATCTCTGAGAAAATCCAAAAAACGATCTGCGTGGGGCACAATCAGATACGGCATTATGGTCTGGTAGCCTTGCGGCACGAATGCGTTTTCCATGGGCGGTAAGATGTTTGGTTTTTTTAGATTCTGTTTCTATTAAGCCGTGATGTTTTATTGAATAAAAGTAAATTTCCTTATGTATGGTTTGTAGCTTTATGCTTGTTTCAACTAATAAGGAAAAGATTGCTCAAGGTGCTTTATTATCGTCTTTTGCTATCAACATTTCCAGTTCTTGCAGCTTCCCCAAACTGAATCCAGTAGAAGAGTTTAACAGAAAGGGTTCTGTTAATTTATGGGATATTTCTGCCTTACACTTTTTCTTATTCAAGTTAAAGCGCAATTGCCGTTTTTTAATTGACTCCCTTTTTGTTTTTCGGCTGAGCAGATTTCTATAGGTGATAGTTACATTGCCTGATTCAATCTCAGTTTCTATTTCCTCTATCTTTTTTATCTTGTTATAAGAATCCCAAACAACCAAAAGCACTGCAAAAAGAGTTATTCCAGATAAAAACAAAAAGTCTTCTCGAACATACCTGACAAAGCCAATGAAAAGTGGTTCTGTTCCTTCATAACCTTTATAGAAACGTATGGCCTGAAATACAAGAAAAAATGGCAGAGTACCAGCTATTGCCCGGCCAAGGACTTTCAAAAATCCATTTCTGAAAGGAAGGTCTGGTTTAATTGAAATATCCATTTAATTGACCATTGGCGTTTTCTTACCGGCTAAATGTATAGAATCCCTGGCGGTTTACCAGCACTTCAGGCACAGTCTTTTTCTGTTCAAAGTGCTGGTAGCCAAGCTGCAGGTTTTCCCAGAAACGCAAAAGGGCTTGTGAATTGGCGTATTGCATTTTAAGCTGACCATAAGCCGACGTGGAAAACCGCACCGGAAAAATATGTACCGGAATCTGGGTCTGTCCTTGGTTAAAGGCTTCCAATGCCAGCACGTACACCTCCTTGATTTTGTCATCTGTGAGCGCGATGCAGCCAATGGTCACGCAGTCGCCGTGCAGGAAAATATCACCGCCCAGTTTCCGGCCTGCGTTGCGCAGGCTGTCGGCGGCGTTGGGGTAATTGATGCCCAAGGAAAGATGGAAATTGCTGTTGGGGTTGAAGCGGTCAATGTAGTAAAAGCCTTCAGGGATTTGCCGGTCGCCTTCCTGCCGTTTGGGGCCCAGCGTGCCCGAGTTTCCGCAGAACGGATACGTGGTGAGCAACTGAAAGGCCGAATCTGCTTTCTGTTTCGCCCAGACCTCCAAGACGCGTTCCTGCTTAAAGGCGCGCAGGTACAGGTTCAGATTTTTGGCAGTCAGGTTCTTCTTCTTTAGCAAATTCGCCACGGTTGCCTGCTTCTGCGCATACGCCGCCCGCACGCGCTCAAACCGCAACTGTTCCTGCTTAAACGTGTCTTGCCCAAACAGCACCGGAAACAGCAGCAACACCAGCAACAGGTTTTTCATGGGCGAAGTGGGAAGATAGATTTGCTTATCAGACTTGGAAACTCAACGCTTGGGGAAAGCGGTAGATTGTGTTTCAGGGATTTCCGTTTTCGGGCTCGTTTCTGAAAACGGAGCCGAAAACGACATGTCCTAAGTAGCAGAATTTGCCAAAACGCGATTCTCCCCTTGAGGGGAGTGCAGAGGGGTGTTTACACAGGAGAACAATATTTCTAGTCGTTATTTTATAGAATGGGATTAGTTCTGCCGTTGCAAAGAGCGTGAACATTAAAATCCTCTAATATCAGATAATTTAATACCAGATTTATACACCCCTCTGCGCTCCCCTCAAGGGGAGAATCACGATAGGGTTATGGCTTTCCTAGCTAGCCCACAAGTTCCTTTCAGGATGACAAAAGGGGAGAAGTTGAATTTAGGCAATCATCAATCACCAAAAACTAATCACTAACAACTAAACACTACCTCCTCGGCTTATCTGACCGGGGCGGCGCGCTGTTTGGTTTCTTAGGTTCACCTTCAGGTTTAGGGATGCGGGGTGCCTGGGGGCCACGCAGGTGAATCACCAGGCCGTTCAAAAAGTTTCTTAAAAGCTGGTCGCCGCAGGGTTTATAGTTGGCGTGGTCTTCTTGCCGGAAGATGGCGCCCAGCTCGCTTTTAGTCACGTTGAAGTCCACCAGTTTCAGGATGTTCACTATATCGTCGTCGCGGAGCTGCAGGGCCACGCGCAGTTTCTTCATGATGTCATTGTTGGTCATGGGCGGCGGTTGGTTAAGTCTGCGTTAAAGATACGCAGGCGGCGGCAGATTTCAGGCATGGCCTTCGGCTGAAAGCAAATTCAAACGCGCTGGCAAAGGCCGAACCTGCTAGCGGTTGCGAGGGCGCTCCGGACCGGTGAGTTTCTCAAGTTCCTTCTGGCCTTTGAGCTCCATCTTCCCGAACCGGTAGTTGAACGTGAGCCGAACCACGCGGTTGTAGTTGCTGTTGAGGCTGCTGCTGGTCCAGAGCGGGTTCTGCACGGTGGTGCGTACCTCAATGGCTTGTTGCAGAAAATTCTCCATGTTCAGGCTGATGCCCGCTTTCCGGTTCCAGAATTCCTTGCGCACGCCCAGGCTGTAGCTTTGGTTGCCTGTGCTTCGGCTCTGCAAACTGATGCGCGCGGAATTGTACGAAGCCGCCGCCTGCACGCTCAGTTCCTTGGTGAAGCGGTAAGACACGTTGGTGTTGAGGTTGTACATGAAACCGCTTCGGCGCGGGCGGCCCTCGCCGGGGTTCAGGTCTGAGTAATACACGTTGCCGTTCACGCCCCACTGGCCTTTCTGCTTGAACCGCAGCGTCATAGACAAGTTGGAGCCGTAGGTGGCGTTTTTACCTATGTTCCGGAACGTGTTGTGCTGCACGGTGTCTTCGGCAATCACCACAAATTGGTAAGAACCGATGTCATTGTTGGTCTGCCGCCAGTACGCAGACGCGTTGAAGGTAAGGCTCTTGACTAGCCAGCTGTAATTGATTTCAGTGTTGTGCGTGAGTTCGGCTTCCAGATCTGGGTTACCGTACCGGATACTGAACGGGTTGCTGTCATTGATGTACGGGTTCAATTGCCCAATGGGCGGACGCTGGATTCTGGTGCTGTAGCTCAGGCGCAACTGGTGGTCGTTTTTGAACGTGCGCCGAAACATGATGTTGGGCATGAAATTGCTGAAAGGCTTGTCCAGCACCGTGTTGGTGGTCTTGAAATTGCCGTGCACCGTGGTGTATTCATAGCGCCCGCCCACCCGTAGAATGTACTTTTTATCAACTCTGAGCGTGTACGAAAAATAGGCAGCGTGCACATTCTGGTCATACACAAACTGGTTAGACCGCCGTGGGTCCTGCACCAGCGGCGCCTCTAAGCCAGGAGCAGAAGAAAACCGATAATCTGTCTCTGAACTCCGCAGCACCGACCGCGCGCCCACTTCCACCTGACCGTATTTCTCAAACGGGTGCGTGTAATCGGCTTTAAATGTCATCTCCCGCGTGCCGCTGTGGTTCAGGTTTTCCTGCCGGTTGGTGATAAGGCCCAGTCCGTTTTCCTCCAGCAAGTCATAATCGCTGTCGTTGGTGTTGGTGTTGAAGGTGGTGAGGAACTCAAATTCCTGGTTTTTACGCGCGAAGGTTCTTCGGTAGAACAGGTTGCCTTCCAGGTTGTTGCTGTGGCCGTCTGTGTTGATGTCGCGGTGCAGTTGGCGGGTGATGGCGCCTTCGGGGTTTGTCTCAATGGATTGCAGCGAGCGCGCGTTCTGCGAGTTGCTGCCGTTTAGGCGCAGGCTTCCGCCCAGCGTATTCTTTTCGTTCACTTCATAGTCCGCTGACAATTGCCCGTAGCGCGAAGTCCCGTCGTTTTCATAATTACTGCGCTGCGAAATCTGGCGTGATTCAAAGTAAATCTGGTCACTTTCACTGTTCCCGAACCTATCATTTAGGTTTCCGCCCGCGCTGGCCCTAAGGCCCAAACCTCTGCGCCGCCAGTTGAAATTACTGTTCAGGTTGTTGCTTCTGTTGCCCGCCGTGGCGTTCAGAGAGCCGGTAAACCCTTCTAAGGTGCTTTTCTTAGTGATGATGTTGACCACGCCCGCGCTGCCTTCGGCTTCATACTTGGCACTGGGGCTGGTGATTACTTCCACGCTCTGAATTAAATCTGCCGGAATTTGTTCCAGCGCCTCGGCCAGATTGTCTGAAAGCATGGTGGACGGCTTTCCGTTAATCAGGATTTTTATTTTGTTGCTGCCGCGCATTTCCACATTGCCGTCAATGTCCACTGAGAGCATGGGCACTTTCTTGAGCACATCCGTAGCGGTGCCGCCCAGGTTGGTGATGTCGTTTTCAGCGTTGTAGACCAGTCCGTCATCGGTTTCCTGAATCAGGTTTTTCTCACCGGTAATCACCACTTCCTCCAGTTTCTTGCTGTCGGTTTCCAGGAAGATCTGGCCCAGTGCCAACGCGCCCGCCGCGCTCACCGTCACGGGTTGCAGTTTGGTGGCAAAGCCAATAAAACTGATGGATACTTGATACGCGCCCGCCGCAACTTTCGGAAACGTGAATTGCCCATTTGCATCTGCTGCCGTGCCATACACTGGTTTCCCTGCCGCATCCAACAACGCCACGGTGGCAAACCCGACCGGTATTTTGGTGGTGGCCTCCATCACTTGCCCCGTCACGGGCACGCCCGCGCTAGTCTGAAACGCCACGTTTTTCACGCTAATGGCCGCTTTGGTTTGCCAGCCAGCAATAAGGAAAAGAAGGAAGAAAAGGGCGAAGCGGAAAGAAAACGTCATGCGGCGCTGGGGGAGGAAAGTCTGAATGGGTTAGAGTGAATCTGGCAGCAAAGGTTTAATCACATGACGGTCAATTGTTTCAGAAAGATAGGGCTTTGAACGCAAAATTCCGTTTTCGACCCCATTTCTGAAAACGGAGCCAAAAACGGAAAATGTTTAGATGGAATGCTCCATTATCCCCCGCAAGTTTAGCGCCAGGGTAACTTGCGGGAGGTTTGATTTGTAGAGACCAGGCACCGCCTTGTCTATGACGGTAAGAGATAGATATTTGCTTAATATTACACCCTCACCCTAACCCTCTCCCAGAGGGAGAGGGGATTTTGGTTTTCCGTTTTGGGGCTCATTTCCAAAAACGAGGCTAAAAACGGAAAACCAAAACATTAATACTCCAGCAATTCCACTTTGCCGTCCATGCTGGCGGCTACCAGTTTTTTCTTGCCTAGCACGTTCACGGTATTAATCATGGAATTGTCAATTTTGTGCGCCCAGTTTACTTGCTGCGTCTCTGGATTAATGCTGTAGACCACACCGCTCTTGGTCCCGAAGAAAACGGCACCGTCGCGTTCCAGTAGCATGGAGGGCACGTGCTCGTACCCAAAGCCGGCTTTCAGGCGCCAGGCTACTTTTGCCTCAGAATTGCTGGTGGGGTAGGCCACTATTTCGTCTTGCATGGTTTTGCCGTAGAGCCATTTTTTGTCGGCAGACATTCCTAAAGATTCACGCACGGTGGCTTCTTTGCTGCGCCAGAGTGTTTGGCCGGTGTTGCTGTCAAGGGCGGTGATGAACCGGTCTGGGGCCACAATGTAGACAACGCCGTCATGGGCCACCGGAATAACCATGGCCGGCGAGAACATGCGGTTGGGCGAGCCATTGTTCCATTTCCAGGCCAAGCTGCCGTCTTTCTGGTTCAACGCGTATAAATGCCTATCCCAGGCCCCGAAGATGACTTTGCCTTCATACAGCAGCGGCGTGCTCACCACCGCACCTTCCAACTCTGAGAATGCCCAGATTTCTTTGCCCGTGGCCGCATCCAGCGCCCTGAATTTTCCGTCTGAGGCACCAATGTACGCCACGCCTTTGTCCACCAGCGGCGAGCCTAAGACCGAGGCCCCAGCTGTGGTTTTCCAGGCCAGTTTGCCGGTTTTGGAATGGAGCGCGTAGATATTTCCGTCTCCGGAACCCAGAATCACCAGGTCTTTGTGCATGGCTGGCGAAGAGAAAATACCGCCGCCCGTTTTATAGGTCCAAGCCACTTTCCCGTCTTTTTCACGAAGCGCTTCAATTTTGCCCACGCTGTTCCCAAAAATCACCAGGCCTTTGTGCACCACCGGCGTGGAGATCACGTTGGCATCAGAATGGTAGCTCCAGGCTTTTTTAACGCTGGGGTAGGTTTTGTTGATGTCATACGATGGCCTCGGAAACGGATTGCCCGCTGCATAGGTCTTGGCCCCCAGCGCGATTCTGCGCCAAACTGGTTTGGTTTCTAAGCCCGGCGTGCGCTCTGCAAACAGCGCCGAATCTTGCCGCATCTGCACCAGATTGTACCCGCCAAATTCAGCTTTGGCGCGCAAATTGGAACGTCCCACGGTGGCTTCTATTCCTTCAACGTTGTCTTTTTTGTTGGTGTGTAAATGGCCGCAGATGGTGAACTGGGTGTTCTGTTTTTTCAACCGGTCAATGGCCTCGTACCAATTGTCCAGGCCGTTGTCCAGGGGGTAATGGTTGGCGAAGACGATGGGTTGCGATTTTGGCGTGGCCGCCAGCACACTGTCCAGCCAAACCACGGCATCTCTGGGAATGTGCCCGTCTGACATGCGCACGTACGGTCCGCTGGAACATCCAATGAACTTGACGCCCTGGTGCTCAAACGCAAACTTGTCATAGCCAAATTCCCTGATGAAACTCACCCCTCCAGATTCTGACCAGCCCGTGTCATGGTTTCCCGGCAGAATGTAGTAGGGCACTTTCAGCGCACTCAGAATCTCTTTAGCCAGCTTGAGTTCCTGGTCTGTGCCCATCTCGGTGATATCGCCAGTTAGTATCACGAAGGAAATATTGGGCAGGCTGTTGATGTCGGCCACGGTGCGGCGCAAATCTTCCTCGGCCCCGCCGTTGGGCGAACCGATGTGCGTGTCTGACACAAACGCGAACTGAAACGGCGCCTGCACCTGCGCCTGAAGCCCGCGGGTGCTCAACAGGAACAATAGAACAAATAGAAACGAGAAGGATTTTTTCATAAGCGGGGGTGATGAAATGCGTGCTTTACCAGAATTTAGCAGTAACCGAAGCGAAGGAATGAACCTCGGCTTATGCAGAAGCATAATTAATATAAATTTTTAAAAAGTAAGCATCGTTCTCAGGATTTACTTTCCGTTTTCGGGCTCAATTCTGAAAACGAAGCCAAAAAAGGAAATGGTACCGTAGAATGAACGTATGATTCACAGCAGAATTAAACCTGGCTAGCTTGGGCAGTTCTTGCTTTGCCCTTATCTTGTCCAAAGTTTTAAATCTGAAATCAGAACCATGAAGCAATATTTAATTACCGGCCTCGATTACACCACCCCGGGCGCCTTGGACCACCGCATGGCGGTTCGACCCTTCCACTTTGAGGCGATTAAAAAGTACAAAGACTCCGGCAATTTCATTCTGGGCGGCGCCATGCTCAACGACGAAGGCAATATGATAGGCTCCACGCTGGTCATGCAGTTTGCCTCTGACGAAGCCCTTCAGCAATGGATGGACCAGGAACCTTATATTCTGGAGAAAGTTTGGGAAAGCGTAACGGTGACGCAATTTAAAGTAGCGCAGGTGTAAAGAAGTGGTGAGTCATCCAGAGTATTCCTGAGGCGGGAGCCGAAAGGAACGAGCGTAGCTACCGAGGGATCTAACGAAGATTCTTTCTGATACTTGACTTGGGCATGCATTTTTCGCCATTGTTGGTGTTATCACCAACAACCTGAACTGCGTTTCTAGCTGCTTTTGTGTACGCAGTTTGCTTTCCTTCCAAATAACAGTTTCATCCTAAGTTCTACAAGACAGTCTTTTCCATAACTGGGCTCCGAGCGCTCACGGCCGCGAGGTCCCGCCTTCCCCCTCGCACTGCCGGTCTTGGCCATGACTGCAGTCTGCCAGGTAAGACCTCACAGGTTTCCAAAACCTGTGAGGTCTATTACGTTTCTAGGCTCTATTTTAGAAATGGAGGCGGAAACGCAATTTTCTTTTACTACCGCAAGTTTAGCGGCAGCGTAACTTGTGGTAACCAACTTGGTCAGTTTACCAACTGACGTGAGTTGATAAACTCACAACATGTATAGCCACAAGTTACGGCTGCGCCTAAACTTGCGGCAGTAACTTATGTAGAGACAAGGCACTGCCTTGTCTCTACAGTTGAGGTTCCGATTACCGCCTGCTCAAAAGTCCTCGTAGCGTGCGAAGCTCCTACGAGTGTCTTTGCCAAATATCGTTTTGGGCCTATAAATTGAAAATGCAGCTAAAACTAGCAATTGAATTTCTATAAACACAAGGCACTAATTTGTCGCTGCGTTTTGCTATTCTGTTTTTGCCTCCACAGACTGCAGCTGCAATTCTTCGGCATGCGGTTGAAGGGCTTGAATGATAAAGTCAATATGTTCCGCAAGGTCTACAGCCAGCAGTTCCACGCCTAGTTTTACTTCGTTGCGGTCCACAGATGCGGCAAAGCTGGCCTGTTTCAGTTTCTTGAGCACCGATTTCGCTTCCAGGCCTTCCAGGCGTTGCGGCCGCACCTGGGCGCAGGCGACTACGAAACCAGTGATTTCGTCACAGCCCAGCAAGGCTTTGTCTAACATAGAATCATGTGAAACGCCCCAGTGGCTGTAGTGCGCAGAGATGGCGTGGGCCATTTCTTCTTCGCCTTTGTCGCGGAGCAGGTCTACAATCAAGTGCGGGTGGCGGTCTGGGTGGGCTTCGTAGTCAGCGTCATGGAGCAGGCCGGTGTTGCCCCAGAGTTCCAGGTCTTGGTTGAGCTTTTGGGCGTAGGCGCGCATGACCAGTTCCACGGTGCGGGCGTGGCGAAGGAGGCTGTCGCCTTTGGTGTAGTGGTGCAGGATTTGAACGGCTTCGTCTCTGGTCATGGCAGGTTTGATAATGTCTTCCCAAGATAAGGCGGCGCACGAAAGACGGCAAGAAGCACGCAAATATTTTCTGCCGTTTTCGGCTTCATTTCTAGAAACGGGCCCGAAAACGGAAACTGTGTTAAGACAGAATACGCAGGTTGTCTGGGTGAATTAGTTGGCTAGCGTCGTATCTTCCTTGGGTGGGGCCGTTCTCCAGTTTCAAGACGCCCCGCGGGCAGACGGTGGCGCACATGCCGCAGCCCACGCAGGCCGCCCTTATGATGGGTTCGCCTTTCTGGGCGTAGTGGCGCACGTCAATCCCCATCTCGCAGAAGGTGGAGCAGTTTCCGCAGGAAATGCACTGGCCGCCGTTAGTGGTAATTCTGAACCGTGAGAAGTGCTTCTGCAGCAACCCCAAATACGCCGCCATGGGGCACCCAAACCGACACCAAACTCTGGAACCCAGCAAGGGATAAAAGCCCACGCCAATGACGCCGGCAAAAATAGACCCAATGAAAAACCCGTACCACTGCGCAAAAGACCCCGATAAATGACCCAGAATGGCACCTTTGAGAAAACTGTTGGCCCAGAGCAGAATGGTGATTAAAATAATGGCCGCCAGAATGGAATACACCAAGCGCACTTCCCAGCGCCAGGCTTTCCGGGAACGGTCTGCGAGGTGACGGTAGGGATCACCGGCGGTTTCAGCCAGGCCGCCGCAGCCGCAGACCCAGCTGCAGTACCAGCGCTTTCCGTAGAAATAAGTCAAGACCGGCGTAGCCAGAAACGACAAGGTCACGCTCCAGAAAATCAAGAATACGCCCACGCCGCCCGGCTGCTGCGCCAAACTAGCCACAGAATCGGGCCAAAGATATTCGTATTTGAGGGGCCAGAAATAACTGAAGTAGAACTCGGGTTGCTGGAACATCACCATAAGATGCGGCAGCAGGTAGGCGAACACCAACTGGAAAAACATCACTGAGCACGTTCTAATGAGTTGGTAACGGCTGTGCCGATATTTTAAAAGCGCCCGCACGCCCATCAAGAGCACCGCAAACGTGTAGAATGTGCCGTATAGAAACCAATTGTCAGCAGGTTTATTTCGGAGCCAGAAGCTGAGGCCGTCGGTGGTTCTAATCAGGCCATCTAGCACCCAGGGGAACCAGTACAGCAACACGTAAAACCCGGTCAACAGCAGCGCCACCACCCAGGCGCTCCAGCCTTTTGAGGTTTGGCCTTGTGACCAGACGCCCACGTTGGCCAGGTGCGGCTTCTGCCAGAACCGTAGGTAAAAATACCAGAGCCCGCCCGCCGTCACCATTGAAATTCCGGCCACCAGCGGCCAACTTCCCAGCCACGGCGCCCCCAAAGGCATCAGTCCCAATACCACGCCCGCCACCACAAGAAACAGGGAGAAACGCTCGGCCATAGAAAGGGCGGCGTTTTCTGAGTGGCCTAGGGCAAAGGAATGGTCTTTCAAGGGAGTGGGAACAAAGGGTAAACGTAGTGCTTTACTTTCGGCTGAACGCCAGTTTAACAGCAGAACTTGAAACGTGCCGGAAGGTTTTGGTTCATGGTTCTGCCAGGCGCGTTTCTCTTAATGGTGGTGATGATGGTGATGGTCGTCCTCGGGGTTGTTGGTCAGGTTTTTATACGTCCCGAAGACAAACAGCAAGCCCCAGCACAGGTACAGGTAATTGAACGAGTCCACTTCCTTGCCCCACAGGTTCAGAAAAACATGGGCCAGCCCAGACATAAGAATGCCGGTGAGCGCGACGAACTGAAACGAGTTCATCTGTTTGGGGTTGATGATTTTGGACCATTCCATAGGCGAAAGCGTTGGTTTAGGTTACTGCGCTGGTTGGCGACGGTATTGGTTGTATACGGTAAAAAGGGCAGAGAGAGGCAAGCGGTGGAATTCGGCGTCAAAGGCGGCTTGTTTCAGTTGGGCAAGAACCGTTTCCAACGTAGATTTTTCCTTGATCCAGCGTTCACAGACTTCCTGCCGGAACCGCACATTCAGCAGGTTGAATCCGGTTACCGCTTCGGTCTCCTTCTCGAAATAAATTCTGATGCTTCTGTTGCTTTTAGGCTCTTGCCATAGCAAAGATTCGGTGTCTGGCGGAATAACAGCGGGAACCTGGCCGTAACTCTGGTATTCCACCTCAAAAAATTTAGCAGAATTAAACCACACGCCGCGTTCATAAGCGGTTTTATGCCCGCTGAGGGTGTGTGCCACGGTTTCGCCTTGCATTCTGCCTGTGTACCAGAGTTGCTCCACGGCTGGGTGGCCGGTCTTCGGGTTCTTGAATTGAGCACAATCACCAGCGGCGTAGATGCCAGGCTGGCTGGTCTCCAGAAATTCGTTCACCAGAATGCCCATCTGGGTTTCAAGCCCTGCCTCCTTGGCTAGTTCTATGGAAGGCTGCGCGCCAATGGCCAAACCCACAAATTCACAAGGAATCTCTTGCCCGGCGGTGGTTTTAACGGCTTTGACTTTTCCGGCTGCATCAGAAAGCACCTCGGCAATCTGGGTTTGGAAAAGCAGTTGTACACCTTGGTGTTGGAGATGGGCCGTGATCAGGTTGGCTTCCTCCGGCGGCAAGTTGCTGCCCCAGTAATGTTTTTCCCGGATGAACATGGTCACCGAAATGCCTCTGCACCGGAGCATTTCCGCCAGTTCCACGCCAATAAGGCCGCCGCCCACCAGCACGGCTGATTTTATGCCTTTGGTGGCTTCTTCAATCTGTGTTAAATCCTGAAAACTGTATAAGCCGTGCACGCCAGAAGCATCAATTCCGGGGCAAGGCAGCGTTCTGTACACAGAACCGGTGGCCAGCAGCAATTGGTCATAGGCCAGCGTTTCGCCGTTCTCCAAGGCCATGGTTTTCTCCGCTGGATGCAGTTTTTGTACCCTCGCAAATAATAGGTCCAACTGGTTTTCTTTCCAGAACCACGGTTCATGCGTCTGCAAGTGCTGCGACCGCAATTGGCCCATGTACACATACATGAACGCGGTGCGGGCAATGGGGTAAGGTGTTTCTCCGGAGATGATGGTGATGCGTTCCTGGGGGCGCAGCTTTCTAAGCGTGATGGCGGCCGTGATGCCGGTTATGCCGTTGCCAATGATTACCGTGTGCCCCATAGGGCAAAGGTAACAGAAAGTGGCGCATCTGCGGTACGGCGACCGTTTCCGTTTTCGGGCTCATTTCTGAAAATGAGCCCGAAAACGGAAAGTATTTTGTGCCTTTACCGCCGGGCAGAGGCAAGCGCCTGGGACGGACGGGTAAATTCTAGGCGGTTTTCCCTAAAGCGTTTGTAGCTCATGTACTGCCTGGCGTTGAGCAGGTGAAACATGCGTTCATTGTATTCCTGCTCAATCTGGTCAAGCCGCAAATCCATTTCCCGGGCGCTGAGTTTGCCCGCCTGCCCATTGAGAGCCTGAAGTTTGGCCAGACGGTCGCGGTTGAACTGCCTTACTTTGATAAACGCATCTTCATGAAGGCTGAGGCTAGCGCCCATTTCCTGCGAAAGGCGGTCGGCTAGCCGGTGGGCCGGGGAAATTGCTTGCGCGTTAGCGGAGGCCGCGCCTAGAAAAACAGAAAAGAAAATCGCTAAAAGTGTGGAGTTGCCCATTGTCTTCCTGTACTTGTCAACCTTTTCTCTGAAGCCCTGCATAAGGGAGAAACCTCTAGAAAATCAAGGTACGTTCTTTACGATTCCAGCCAAGGCTAGGTTAGTCTAAAATGGGTTTTCAGCAAGATTCCGTAGTTATACCAAGTTGAGGATTTGTAACACATATTGACTGAACATGAGAAGGATAGATGGCGCCAAAACAGGAAAAGGGCACCCGTTAGAGTGCCCTTTTCCTGTTTTGGCGTATGGGGGATACGCTTATTTTTTAGGTGAAGCCGAAGCTTCTTTGGCTAAAGAAAGAAAGTTAGCCTCTGGTTTTGACTTGAACGACGAGTAAGCTTCTACCTGACGGCCATTCAACATTTTGAACAGTTTGGTTTCAAAATCATCTTCAATTTCTCTCAGACGAACGTCACGCATCTCCGCATCATCGGCGTACATTTTGTCAGCCTCGGTGGTCTTGGCCAACCGTTCCTGGTTTAGGTTCTTGAGTTTGATGTATTCGTTTTCATTTAAGCCCATAGATTCTACCATCAGGCGGGTAATGGTGCTGCTGGCTTTGTCCAAAGCTGGGTTGGAAGGGGCATTCTGGGCAACTGCGCTAACAGTCAAAGCAACTAAAAAGAAAACAGTTAGAGTAAAGTTTTTCATAGTGGTAAGAATAAGTTGTTGAACAATATGGATGCTTGGTAGGGGTTGGCTTGGTTTTGTAATCTTGGTAATGTTTAAATTTCTTATATGGTCTTTAACGCCTTGATTCAAATTGAGTTTTGTAGAATATTGGTTTTAGGCGTCTTTATGATTATTATATAATTAACTTGTTGGTAAAGTTATAATTCTGGTCTTGATTTATTCTTTGATAAATGTTATAAAAGTGTTTGGGTGAAATTTATTTCAGGAATATAGAATATTGAATATATAGTATAAGTTGAGCAGCAAGTCAGTAGGAAGACCTATTGATTGACATTTGCGAGAACTCAGCACTAGATGCTTCGCGAAAATTGGAGAGGGGAGTCTTATTACGGTGAGCCTTAAACCTGATTCACTACAGATAACTTACTTGAGCCCAGCTTGCCTTTTCAGGAGTGCGCCTCCAAAAGGGAGTGTTCAAGCGTCCAATTTGGGAAATTGAGCAATGGATATTGGGGCTTCAGAGAAAGGGTACTTTCAAGCAGATAATTACACAGAGACAATTGGGTTCACCTCGGGAAAAGAAATAAAGATAAGGTGATTCCTTAGGCTGTAGTCTTTGGAAAGGAGAGTAGGCTGAAAGCAGAACCCCCTTCCGTTTTCGGGCTCATTTCTGAAAATGAGCCCGAAAACGGAAGGGGGTTCTGTAAAATGTAAAAGTTAAACTACCAGAGCCACTGCGGGCAGAGAAGCCGGCCTTTGTTATGAAGCTTGATGCCTACAATAAGTTCATGGCTTCCGGCGCTGGCGTTGCTCAATTCTGAGGTGGTCAGGTCATAAGAATAGCCGATGTCCAGGATGTGGTTCACGTTCATACCGGTCATCACGGCTACGGCGTCCTGGTGCCGGTAAGAAACCCCAGCCCAGATGCGGTTGGCATAGGTGGTTTTCAGGTTGAAATCCACGGCCGCGGGGCTTGGGTTGGCCAACTTCACCATCACCGACGGCTCCAGGCTCAGGTCATATCTTATACGCAGGCGGTACCCGGCCGTCCCGAAGAAGTGGGGCTGCAACTCATGCTGGGCAGCATCCAGGCCTTCGTCTTTTTTGATTTTGTCGGTGAGCAATTGGGCCGCAGAAAAACCCACATAGAAATTGTCTGAATAGATCCAGGTCCCCAGGCCCAGGTCAAACTTGGTTTTGGTCAGTTGGCCGTGCTGCATGGCGGGGTCGTTTTCACGGCCCATCCGGATGGCGTTGCCGTCCAACTTGGACTGCACCAAACCACTGGCTATACCCACTGACATGTTAATGCGTCTGGTCAAAGGGTGGTGGTAGGCGTAGGTAGCAGTCAGGCTGCTGTTGCTCAACGGCCCGGTTCTGTCTACCTGTGCCATGGCCCCAAACCCGTGGTGTGGCCGCGACTTGTGGTATTTGTTTTTGCGGGAGTTAGCCACCGGCATCTTCGGAATGAAGCCTTTGCCTGTCTGCTGCCCGGTAGGCGCGTTCCGGTCACTGGTACCCAGCGACGTGTGCGCACTCAGGTAATATGTGACCGGGGCTCCGTCAATGCCTACCCACTGGCGGCGGGTGCCCATGCGCACATCTGTGTAGCTCTCAATGCCAGACAAGGCCGGGTTGAGCAGGTAATTGTTGAACAGATACTGGCTGTACTGCGGTTTCTGCTGAGCCGTGGCCTGGAACATGCCCAACAGCAAGGCGGCGAATAATGCAAGCTTTTTCATGGGTGCTTACTTAATAATAGTAACGTTGCCTGACAGAATGCGCTCTTTCCCGTCTAGCTTAATGATGTAATAATAGGTAGCAGCGGGCAGGGCTTGTCCGTTGGTGCGGCCATCCCAAGGCTGTGTATAGCCTTTAGACTCAAACACCTTGTTGCCCCAACGGTTGTACACCTCCACGGTGCAGCTCGGGTAGTCTTTCAGTTCAGGAATCTCCCAGGTGTCATTGAAGGTATCACCGTTCGGGGTGAAGCCATTGTGGACCTTGATTGGATCCAACACGTTCACCACCACTTCATCGGTAGAAGTACAGCCATCGGCGGTGGTCACTGTCACTTTATAGGTAATGGTTTTGGTAGGCGTGGCCACTGGGTTGGCAATTTTGTCGCTGCTCAAGCCGGTGGTAGGCGACCACTGGTAAGTTACCCCGCCTGAGGCCCGCAACTCCACTGACTGCCCCGTTTCAATGGTGGCGTCTGCGCCGGCATTGGCGGTGGCGCCTGGTACGGTTAACTGCACCGCCACGCGTTCACTGGCACAGTTCTGGGCTACTGCCTGCATGTACACCATGGTGGAGGCGGTCAGTGCCGGTGTAGTGTAAGAAGTTCCGGAATGTAACAACCTGCCGCCTGTGGCCTGGTCATACCATTCAACCACGGCTCCGGCGGTGGTGCCGCTGGCTACCACGGTGGCAGAATTGCCGGCACAGATAACCTGGTTCATAGCCGAAGGAGCTACTGGTAGCGGCGTGGCTGTCACTTGAATGGTATTGCTTTCAGAAACATTGCAACCTCCTGAAAGTACTTTTCTCCGGAACCAGGTGGTTCGCACCAACGCACCCGGCGTGTAATGTTGTTCTGTGTTGGTGCCTGTGGCCGTAATGAAACCTGCCGTTTCATTAGTAGTACTCATTTCCCACACGTAAGTAAATGTGCCAGTACCACCCGTTGGTAAGGAACCGATCAACCTGGCCGGCGCAGAGCCCACGCAGACCGTCTGTTCCCCGGAAACCGTGTTCTGGGCAAGTGCCTTCACTACGGTTACCTTCACAATGTTAGAAACCAAGGTGCTGGAGCCCGAACTTACTTTTCTTCTAAACCACGTGGTCTGGTTTAACACGCCAGGCGTGTAGTGCATGTCATCTGCGGTGCCGGGGGCAGTGGTGAAACCGGCCGTGGCGCTGGTGGTACTAATTTCCCAGCCATAATTGAAGGTGCCATCTCCGCCAAGCGGTGAAGAACCTAACAACGTCTCCGGGGCTGCACCCGCGCAAATGTTCTGATCAGCGGTAATGGTGTTCTGCGAAACAAGTTCGCTCACCGTCACTTTCACCACATTGCTGATGTTCTGACAACCACCAGACAAGACCATTCTTCTGAACCAGGTAGTCTGGGTTAACGGGCTGGAGGTGTAGGTTCTGGTAGCGCCGTTGGTGTCAATTGAAGTAAACGTGCGGCCATCTGTGCTTGACTGCCATTCATAGACATAAGCGCCATCGCCGCCAGAAGGGGTAGTGCCCGAGAAAGGAGCCGGGCGCGTGTTGCCATAAATCACCTGGTCGGCGGTGATGAAGTTGTTAGACATAGGTGGATTCACCAATACCTTCACTGGCGCACTTACCAACGGCACACAACCCCCGGATTTCACCACGCGGCGGTACCACATGGTTTGGTACAGCGTGCCAGGGTTGTAGTTGATGCCCTGGCTGGAACCTGACGCAATGATGAAATTCACGCCGTCCTGGCTGCTTTCCCATTGGTAGGTGTAGGTGCTGCTTCCACCCGTTGGGGTAGAGCCGGTGAGAAGAACAGCGGCCGTGCCGGCGCACACTTGTTGGTTTTGGGAAAGCGAGTTGTTGCCCAGAGGCTCCTGCACAGTTACCGCCACGGCAATGCGGGCGCTGGTGCAACCACTTCCTGCCAAGGCCTGCGCATAATAGATAACGCTTTGGGTGAGGTTGCCTGTGGTGAAAGACGTGCCTGCGGCCAGGGCAGAACCGCCGGTGGCAGCCTCAAACCATTGGTACGTCACTCCGGTCACCGGGCTCTTCACTACCAATGTCACTCTTTCTGCATGGCAAACCGTGGCGGCCTGTACCACAGGGTTGGCCGGCAACTGCGCCACCGACACTTTCACCACATTGCTGATCACATTGGCGCAAGCACCAGACGTTACTTTTCTTCGGAACCAGGTGTCTTTGGTCAGGGCAGCCGGCGCGAAATCCTTGCCGTCGGCGTTAGGGATAACCGTGAATCCAGACGTGGCGCTGTTGGTGCTCATTTCCCAGATATAGGTAAAGTCACCGGTTCCGCCCACTGGTAAGGTTCCCACCAAAGTGGCTGGGGTTTCGCCTGCGCAAATGCTTTGTTCAGCGGAGATGGTGTTCTGCTCTATGGCTGGCTGCACTTCTACTTTCACAGCCTCAGAATAGTCTGAGCAGGCTCCGGACGTTACTTTTCTACGGTACCAGGTAGTCTGGGTGAGCGTACCCGGGTTGAAATTAACCTGCGTGCTGATGATACCGGTGATAGGCCCAAAACCCGTTGATGCGCTGGTGGTGCTCATTTCCCAGGCGTACACAAAAGTACCGGTTCCGCCGGAAGGCACGCTGCCAACCAATTGCGGGGAAGTTGCGCCTGCACAGATGGTGTGCCCTGTCGGTACGGTATTATTAGTGATCACCGGGTTCACAGTTACTTTCACGGCCACTCTGGTAGCGGACGGGCAACCGCTCAAAGCTACGGTCTGAGCATAGTAAGCGGTATTAGTGGTAAGTGCCGGAGTTGTATAGGCATTGCCTTCATGCAAGAGCGTACCGCCGGTGGCGGCGTCAAACCACTGCACTTGGTAGTCTGAGTTAGCCGGTGTGGCCGTTACTACAGTAGAAGTGCCTTGGCAAATGGTGGTGTTAGCTACGGCAGCAGTTGGCACAGTTGGCAACGGCAAGACCGTCACTTTCATGGCCCCGCTGGTCAGTTGGCAGCTGCCGGAATAGGTGATGCGTCTGTACCAGGTGGTGGTAGAAATCACGCCTGGGGCATAGGTGGCATTTCTGAACGAACCTGTGGCATCAGTGAAACCGGTGGTAGCGCTGGTGGTGCTTTTCTCCCATTTATAAGTGAAGGTACCGGTGCCGCCGGAAGCATCGCCAAAAGACAGGGCCGGAACCGGCGATCCCGCACATACAGAAAGGTCAGCAGGCATTGTAATAGGCGCAATGCTAGGCGTCACTCCAATCTTGATTTCGTTGGAATAAGCTGTACACGCGCCCATTGTCACTTTACGACGGAACCACGTGGTAGCCGTAAGGGCAGCTGGCGCATAGTGCTGACCATTGCTTATGCCCGGAGCGGTAGAATACGTTTGGCCATCGGTGCTTATTTCCCAGAGGTAGACCGGCACGCCGTTTCCGCCTACTGGTTTGGTACCGGTAAGGGCGGTTGGCGTGGCGCCTTCGCAGATTTCCTGGGTTTGTGAAATAGTGTTGGTGGCAATAGGAGCCTGCACCGTGACTTTTACTTGCGTCCGGGCTACAGTACAGCCGCCCGTAGCCGTGCTCTGTACATAATAAGAAGTAGTGGTGGTGAGCGCCGGAGTTGTAAAGGCGTCGCCGGTGTGCAACAGCGTGCCGCCGGTGGCCGCGGTGTACCATTCATAAGGACCACCTGGCGCGGTGGCGGTTAACGTAGCGGTAGTGCCGCTGCAAATGGTCGCACTGGCAGCCGTGGGTGGCAAAGACAGTGGGTTCACGGAGACTGCTATTGCCTGTGAAACATCCATACAGCCATCAATGGTTACTTTTCTGCGGTACCAGGTGGTTTTGGTTAAAGTAGCAGGCTGATAAGAAACACCGGTGCTGGTGCCAGTGGCCGTTGTAAAGCCCGAAGTAGCGCTGGTAGTGCTCATTTCCCACAGGTAGGTAGGAGTGCCACCGTTTCCGCCGGAAGGTACTTCACCTTGCAGGCGCATTGGTGCGGTTCCGGAGCAGATGACAAGGTCTGGGGTAAGGATGGTGTTGTTGGCAACCGGCGGAACTACAGATACTTTCACCACATTGGAGAAACTCACGCATGTGCCGGAAGTCACGCGGCGGCGGTACCAGGTTGTTTGGGTGATTTTACCCGGGCTGTAATTGGCGGAGGTGCGTGAGCCGGCTGCGTTGGCAAATGTGGTTCCGTCCAAGCTACTTTCCCAAAGATAAGAGAAGCTGCCGGTGCCCCCGGTCAAAGGCGTGCCGGTAAGGGCAGTAGCGGTGCCTCCCATACACAAGGTGTGGGCTTGACCAATAGTGTTGCCGGCAATGGCGGGTTGTACCGTTACTTTTACTGCCGTGCGGGAAGGAGAAGCACAACCTTCCGGAGTGATAGCCGCTACATAATACGTAGTAGTGGTGGTTAAGCCAGGCGTTATAAACGTTTCACCGGTGCCCAAGGCGGTCCCGCCGGTAGGCTCAGCAAACCAGGTTGCCACACCGCTGGTGACAGTGGCCCTTAAAGTCACGGTGGTATTCGCGCAGGCTGTTACATCTGCAGCAATTGGGGCAGCCGGAAGCGGTTGAACAGTTACCGTCACTGCGGTACGGGCCGAGCTTACGCAGTCATTGGCTGAAACCGCTTCTACATAATACGTAGTGGTAGCTGAAAGCGCTGGAGTGGTAAACGTTTGGCCAGTAAACAAAGCAGTAGTGGCAGTAGGGCTGGCAAACCACCGGTAGGTAGAGCCATTGCCTTGGGCTTCTAAGGTAGCCGTGGTACCTTGGCAGATAAGCGCGCTGGCCACCGTAGGGGCCAATGGTAAGGCATTGATGGTGATGGTTTGGGTAGCCGTGCTGGAAGCGCCGCATTCATTCCAAACCTGGGCTTTTACTTCGTACACCCCAGGCTGGGTGAACAGAATGGTGGGGTTGGCTTGGTCGGCCATGGCTGGGTTCTCAAACCGGGCGTCTGCCCCTGCGGGTAAGGTCCACAGGTAACGGATAATGGTGCCGCCCTGCGCATCAAAGACCGGGGCATGGGCTGCGTTGGCCGCTGAGAAGGAAATGGTCTGAGGGCCACAGTAAGAAGCAGCAGCGGGTAGCGAAACTACCGGTTTGTCCCGGATCACAATCTCACGGTTGGCAGTGGTGACTCCGCAGGCGTTGGTGGCGGTCAGGGTAACCGTGTATTTACCAGAAGCAGAGAACAGGAACTCTGGATTGGCCGAGGTGGCGGTGCCAGAGGCAAAGGTCACGCCTTCGGCGGGTGAAATGGTCCAGTTGTAATTTACAAAGGTGCCCGGGGTCAGGTTCTCGGTCCGTACCAGGTTGGGGGCACAGCCATCGGTTTTATCTGGCAATAGGTTGAAAGCGGCTTGGGTGGGTTCCTGCACCAATATGGTTTTGGTGATTTCATCTCCTTGGCAGGATGGGTTGCTTCCCAAAGGAGTCACCGCCAGTTTCATGACGTACACGCCGGCCTGGTGGAAAATGATGGACGGCTGCTCAGAGGTGGCATTCCCGGTGGAATAACTCCAACCGGTGCTGGGCGTGATAGACCAGTTACGTCTGTAAGAGCCGCTGTTGTTAGGGTTGTTGCCGTTAAAGCCGCCGGTGGAAGTGTCCTTAAAATCTACCTTCTGGTTTACGCAAAGTGGGGAGCCAGGGCCAAAGCTAAAGCCCGCAACTGGTTTGGTAGAGACAATGATACCGCTGATTCTGGCAGGCGTGGTTAAACACTCATTAGACGCCTCTGCATACATAGAGAAACCGTTGGTGGTTCCTTTGGAAGAAATAGCGAAAACATGGGAGATGGTGTCGCGCAGGGTGGCTTGGGTAAAGTAGCGCGGGGGCGTTCCGTCATCAAACCAGATCTTGTAAGTAGTAGTGGGCGAATTGTTTTCTGTGTTGGTTATTTTGAAGGTAAATACGGCGGGGGCGCAGTCAGAGGTGTTTCCTGGGCTGGCCAGGCCAATTCCTGGGTTACTACCGCTGAAAACGGTGTAAGATGTGGTCTCCAAACAGCCAGATGCACTTTTAACCGTCAGCTTGAGGGTGAATTTCCCCTGCGTCTTGTACGTGTGGCTGGCAGTGGTGAAAGAAGCCGGATACGTATTGGAAGAGTTGTCTCCCCAATCAATCACATAAGACTGGTTGGTGGCCTGCGTGGAAGAAATATTATTGACCGTTAAAACATAGTCTTTGTTGCCCACTGAAGAAGAGCAATTGATGAAGTTAGCTCCATCGGCGTCTTCCAGTCTGGCATCTGGCGCGTCAACACAATTCTGGGCAAAAGAGGCGCTGCTACAAATAAACAGTAACAGTAATATAAGGTAAGTTCTTTTCAAATGCGACATAGCGACATTAAGAAATATTCAATGTTGGGCGAAAAATATAACTATAGAAACGGTAGCCTGAAGGGGGGATGCGTACCGGAAAGGAAGAAGTTATGCGCAGACCGCCAAAGCCGGGCGTCTGGATAAAAACAAGAATGAAATCAGGTGAATTGGAAGCAGAAAGGCCAGGGGGAACGGCTTTTTGGTGAAGGAACCTACTAAAGCTAAAAGAGTATAATTTTGTTTCATATACAAGATTTAAATAGGACTAACCTGTTAAGATTCAGAAGCATTCAACCAACTTGCAAAACCTGACCTGGTTAGAAAAGTGATGTTACATTGGCTAAATTCATGGCGGTAACAACTATATCTGAAACTTAAGTTCAAACCACTCGTTAATATTCGGATTTATATTTTTGCTGTGCAATATAAATATTTTAATACAGAATTAGATATAGGTAAGTGTATATTACTTTCGTCTATATTTGCTTAAATATTGTTCTATTTGCCTTGTGGCGGGCCTTCCATCTTTAGTTAAAAAGTATTTTATTTTTAGACGAATACAGGATTTGCCGCCGCCGTTTAAACCATTCCAAATACAGGATTCAGCTAAGAAAATCAGCGGTTTAACGGGCAAAATACAGCACTTGCCGAATAGGTTTAAAAATCAAAAAGCGCCGTGCTAATTTTACATCAGAATCACAGCAGAAACCGTCTGCTGAAAAAAATTGAAAGTGTGGGCAGCTAGCACGCCGGTGCAAACCGGCGAGCGAGAATTAACTGAAAAATATTGGGGGATATGCTTCAGGGTTTTGAGCGAATGTTTGGGCTGCCCCACTTTTTTCTTACCCAAAACACTTGTTTTGTTCAGAAGAAATAGTTTACCTTGTACGGGCTTAGATTCAACCGGAGAAATAACCCTTTCACCGAATTTCTGAAACCCTGCTGGCAGAAACAAGTACCTTTGTCACAAGTAAAAAAAGCAGAAACAGTCTGCTGAAAAATATAATGGAGCGGCGGTCACTCCCATGCAAATGGGGGCGTCAAAAAGATCTGGTGCCTATTGGGGGATATGCTACAGAAAACGTTGACATTTGTTCCGCCTGCTCCAGTTCTCAGAGAGCCTCTTCCGCTACCAAGCGGGAGAGGCTTTTCTTTTGCCCTTCGGCTACTGCCTATCCCTGAATTTATTTCGTAACTTTCTGTAAATGAAGCGAATGCGTCTATACTTTGGATGGAGGTAGAAGACTTCGGTTTTCGGGCTTGTTTCTGGAAATAAGGCCGAAAACGGAACCGCTTTAAGGCCTGGGCAGAACTTGCAGATACCAGCAATTCCATGGCAGCTTTTGCGTATCTTTGCCCATTATAGACACCCCACGCACCTATGAAGCAGCATTTAACGGAGAACGAACGCGAAGTCATCAAACTCATCCAATTCTTTAAGAAGCGCGGCGAGCGGCTAGCCGAGGAGGGAAGCCTGACCCAGGAACACCAGGACCTGAACGCCGCCTGCGAACGCCTCACCGAGAAAATCTACAACCACGCTGATTTCCGGCAGCAGGTGCTGGAGAAGCATGAAACCCTCAAAGGCATTATTGAGGACCACGCCCAGTGCCCCACCTGCAACAAAATGGACCTGCTCAAGAAAGTGGGCGTGGTCACCAATGAGGCCAACTGGAAACTCAACCGCTACAAATGCCGCCGCTGCAACATTGAGTTCACCTGGAACCGCCCCAACAACCCCTGGGACATGATTCCCTTTCTGGAAGTCTGCCTGCAGGAACTGGACAACAACATTGGCTCCGCCGAAATGGAGGACGAACTGAAAACCCGTGCCCAGGGCGCCCGCGACCACATGAGCCAGAGCCTGGAACAGCTCAGAACGGCCATAGAAGCCGCCGATGCCGAGAAAGCCGGCATGGAAGAAAAAGACAAGGAGATGGCCCGCATGCTGCATGACTTCAAGAAATACCTCATGATTGAGAAAATCAAACTGGAGCCCTTCAGCGAAAACTAAGCCGCCCGCGTTTTCCTTTTTCCTTTGGGGAAGGCTATACTTGTAAGCGCATAAAATAGAAACCCCGTTTTGGGGCTCATTTCCGGAAATGAGCCCCAAAACGGGGTTTCTTCATGATTTGGTAATAAACAAAATGCCGGGGCTTCGTACAAGGAGGTGTGCGGCAACCAGGCCGCGCGTTTATGCAACCGCTTTATGCCCATTGAGAAAGACAAAATCACCAATTCAGACGAGAGCCAAAAACTGCCCGACCAAAACCCCAGCCCCACCAGTGGCAATCAGTCTGAGGCCGAGGAGATAGCCAAGCCAGACCGCGGCGGCAGCGGCACCGAAGCCCAGGAAACTGACTACCTTGACACCGCCCCCGAAGGAACCAAAGCCGCGGGCAACGTGGCCGCCGCCGAGGAGAAAGACACCTGGGAACTGGATGGCAGCAACGCCAACAACCTGCGCACCAAGTAGCGGGCCAGCGGCGTTTTCGGGCTCGTTTCCAGAAATGAGGCCGAAAACAGAATTTCCCCGCTTTCGTTTACAAGAACTGTTGGAGTTTAACTTTAAACCTTAGCCTCATGAACAGAAACCACCAAAACCAAGGTTTCGGCCACCGCCGAAACCAGGACGAAGATCAATACCGCGGCGCCTACCGCCAAGACACAGACCGCCGCGACGGGGAATATGACCGCCTCAACCAGCGCAACAATTTCAACGACAATGACAGCCGGTATGACTACCGCAGCCGCGACTACTACGGCTCTGACCAGGACCGGCAGAGCGGTTCCAGCAACCGGCAACCAGACTTTGGCCGTGACCCCAACCGCCAGGGCGATCGCTTTGACAACCCCAACGTTTTTCCGGGGGAAAGCAATAACGGCCTTCGGGCTGCCGCCCGAAACTATGGCAACATGGGCAGCTACGGCGGGGCGCAAGGCTGGGGCTCTGCCAGAAACGGGTCGCATAGGCCAGATGACCAGGGCGGCAAGTGGGCCAGCGGCCATGGGCATGACCACCACAGAGAACAAGTGAACCGCCAGGTGTACGGCGCCTACCGTGACCACAACAGCTTTGCTGAAGGTGAGCGCGAGCAGTATGACGGCTCTGGCCGCTATGGCACCCAGGGCGCCGACAACACCCGCGGCTGGGAACCATCTGACCGCGCCGGCTCCAACGGCGGCGTTCGGGACATTGGCACCCGCCATACTTCGCGTAGAAATGATGACAGCCAGTATGAAATCTATGACACCGCGCAATCCCACTACAACCAAGGCCAGTACAGCCAGAACTTAGGCCAGGGCAACCATTTGCAGGTGGGCCATGACCAGGGAGTGTACCACGCCTACGGCCAACAGCAAGACGACAACTCTAGCCGGAACCAAGGTTATAGACAGGAAGGCGAAGGCCGCCGCGAAAACTCCGGCAACATGGCCGGTTCCCTCAGCTGGGGTAATGACCGCGATTTCAGGTCAGAAGAAGGCCAGCACCGCCGCTTTGACCCCATGTCTGGGCACGTGCGCGGCCAAGGCTCGCAACCACCGTCTAGGGAAGATTTCAGTTGGTAATATTTGAGATAGATTTTGAAAAGGCCACCTTTCATGGGTGGCCTTTTTTGTTTTTAGGCAAAGGAAATCAGCTAAAAGAAGTGATTTTGAATTTACGCGGTGGCCCATACCTAGCGGTTTTTAAGCGTGAGAGTGGAATTTTGGTTTTCCGTTTTCGGCCTCGTTTTCAGAAATGAAGCCGAAAACAGAAAATTGTGTCTCTAAGCTTTCACCTTGTTCGCGCATATTGGTGTTATTTCTGAAAACCAGGCCTTCCTAAATCTGGAAACTATAAGCTAAAAACTACCGCCCTTGTTGGTGTAATTACCAACAAGCACATGGACTTCCCATCAACCATTAAGGCGTCGTCTCAAAACTTTAGATCAACCCGTTTTTGGCTTCGTTTCCAGAAATGAGCCCGAAAACGGAAAGGACGGCGGCTGCTACCTTCTTTAAAATCACCCCTGTGGTCCTAAACTCGTCATGATGATATAATCTCACAAAAGGCTATGCGTTCTCTGTTGGCGGGTTTACCTTTGCCTCAGCAAGTAGCGGCACACACCTAGTATGAACATTCGGAGAAGTATTTATTTTATGCTAGCCTTGGGTTTGGTGGGCTGTGAGCCTTCGCCGGCGCAACAGCAGGAGAAGTTAGAGGCTGAAGTGATCACGTTGCATGACTCGGCCATGGCCCGCATGGGGGAAATTTCGCTTCGGAAGGAAATGCTTGCCCAGCTACAGGATTCCCTGGGAAAGGCAAATCCGGAAATTACGCAGCAAGTAGCCCCGGCCATAGATTCTTTGGCGGCCGCCGATGAGGCCATGTGGAAATGGATGCGCGCCTACAAGCCAGACCGGCAGGAGGCCGAGGGAAAAACCAAGTACCTGGAGCAGGAAAAAGCAAAAATGGAGCAGGTCTGGCGCCGCATGGAAAACAGCCTGACGCGCGCCAAATCGCTCCAAAACCAGTTAAGCACACCACAGAAATGAGACATACATTCTTAGGATTGGCCTTCGGGCTGGCAGTTTTGGCGGGTTGTACGCAGGGCGAAAACGAAAAGGCGCTTCCCATTCTGGGGCCGCGCGAGCCGCAAGTGAAACTGGTGAACGGCCAGGAACAGGTAGACACGCTGTACCATTCCATCCCTGATTTCGCGTTCCTGAACCAGGACAGCGCCCTGGTCACACCCAAAACCGTGGAAGGCAAGATTTACGTGGCTGATTTCTTTTTCACGTCGTGCCCGTCTATCTGCCCCAAGATGAAAAGCCAGATGCTGCGCGTGTATGAGAAATACAAAGACAACCCGCGCGTGGCCCTGCTGTCACATTCCATAGACCCCACGCATGACACCGTGGCCGTGCTCCGCGACTACGCCCAGCGCCTGAACGTGAAAAGCAGCACCTGGCATTTCCTGACCGGCGACAAAGACACCATCCTGAATCTGGCCCAGAAGCATTACCTCACCAGCGCCATGGAAGATAAGACCGTGCCCGGCGGCTTTGAGCACAGCGGCGCGTTTCTGCTGGTAGATGAAAACCGCCACCTGCGCGGCCATTATGACGGTACAGACGCTGCATCTGTGGACAAACTCCTGAAAGACATGGACAAGTTGCTGGCCGAAAAGAAAGGGCAATAACATGCGGGGGCTTCGGAAAAGATACCTGTTTCTGCTGGCAGGCATAGGCCTTGGCCTGAACGGCTGCTTCACGGAGCGCACCGATGAAGGCAAGCTCCTCTACACCCGCCACTGCGCCAGTTGCCACTTGGAAAACGGCGAAGGCCTGCGCGGGGTCATTCCGCCGCTCCTGAACTCAGACTACACCCAGAAAAACCGGGCCCAGCTGGCCTGCATCATCAAAAACGGAATGCAAGGCCCCATTGAGGTCAACGGGAAACCCTATAACCAGGCCATGCCCGGCAACACGCAACTCTCAGAGGCAGACATTGCCAACGTCATCAATTACCTGCACAAAGAATTCAAATCACCGGCCACGCGCGTCTCCCTGGGCGAAATAAGGGAGCAAGTCAAGCTTTGCCCGTAGTGGGCTTATCCATTTCCTTGGCCTTACATTTTCTTACCTGAATTTTACTCCTTAGCATTTGAAAGGCTGGGCTGTGCTTCCGTTTTCGGGCTCATTTTCAGAAACAAAGCCAAAAACGCAAAACTACCGGCTTTTCGATTTATGTATTGAGGAGTACTATTCTGCTTGACAATTGGCAGTTGATGCGCCAGGCTTTTGGGGGTTTTAAACTAAGGTCATTTTGAGGCCAAGCCAAACGCCCGTTCATGAAAATGCCTGCGAAGATAACGGCTGGTGCCAATGTCTCTTCGCAGGCATTTTCATGAACAAACCTAACCTAATCTTACCGGCCGGTTGTGCCGGTAGTAGTTCCCGTGGTTACGGTGGTACCAGTCGTAGTGCCGGTGGTGGTTCCGGTTGTAGTTCCCGTTGTACCCGTGGTAGTTCCAGTTGTACCTGTAGTACCCGTTGTACCGGTAGTACCAGTGGTTGTGCCGGTTGTTCCCGTAGTACCAGTGGTTGTGCCAGTTGTTCCAGTGGTTGTTCCTGTTGTCCCGGTGGTGGTTGCATCTGTGGTGCCGGTAGTAGTGCCTTCCATGTCAGTGGTGGTGCTGGTGCCGGTGTCCATGCTGTTGGCGTCTATTGAGGTGTTATCGGTGGTGGTGCCGTTAGCTTGGTCTTCCTTGTTTCCGCCGCAAGAAGGTAGCACTAATACTGCTGCCAAGGCGCCTGCAGCCACCCAGTTTAATCCGTTGAATTTCATAGTTTTCATTTTATTTAGCGTTAAACAAACAAACAATTTATCCTACGAGTCTCTAAAATATTAAGCCAAATCAAAGCTGTTAAAACTCAGTTTTGTATGAAAAATACGTATTAATTCGGTGGTTTCTCAGATAAATAACATCAGGCAAATAGCTATAAAACCAGAAAGAATACCTGAGTAAAAGATTCACCAATTAAACTTTTGCGCACCAATCTTTGCCTTTAACATAAAAAGCGCATGTGCTAAATAAATTAGTTTTATGTTGCGAAATGAAATTTTAGCTAATATATTTAGCTATGGAAAACAGGCGCAAGCAAGACAAGCAGGAGGTGGTGCCCATTCAATCTGAGGGCTTCATTAAGGGACGAGGGGCGCAATACAATCCGGTTAACCCCTTTCTCAAGCAAGCCTATGTGAGCGACCATATAGAAGGGTTGGACGAGCCGTGGGAGAAGCCGGGCGTCACACAATTCTTTCAGGAGCACCCTAAAAAGATAGTGAATGAGGTAAAGTCCCCTGACTTGGGTTTGTCCTATTCCATGAATCCGTACCAAGGCTGTGAACACGGCTGCGTTTATTGCTACGCCCGCAACACCCATGCCTATTGGGGGTACGGGGCGGGCCTTGATTTCGAGCAGAAAATCATCATCAAGGAGAACGCGCCCGCCCTGCTGCGGGCCCAGTTGGAGAACCCCAATTGGGTGGTCAGGCCCATCATGTTGGCGGGCAACACCGACTGCTACCAACCCATAGAGGCCAAGAAGAAAATCACCAGAGGCCTGCTGGAAGTCCTGCTGCAATACCGCCACCCGGTGAGCGTCATCACCAAAAACGCGCTTATTCTCCGGGACCTGGATTTGTTACAGGAACTGCATGCCCACCAGTTGCTCCATGTGAACATCTCCATTACCACCTTGCAAGAGGAGCTTCGGCAAAAGCTGGAGCCCCGCACCGCTACCGGCGCCAAACGGCTGGCCGTGGTAGAGGCGTTGACCCAGGCCGGGTTACCGGTGAACGTGATGGTGGCGCCCATTATTCCCGGCCTCAACGACCATGAGGTGCCCGCCATTCTGGAGGCCTCGGCGCAGGCGGGGGCTTTGTCGGCGGCGTACACCATTGTGCGGTTGAACGGGGCGGTGGGCGAAACCTTTGAAGACTGGATTTACAAAGCCTTCCCAGACCGCGCCACAAAAGTTCTAGACCAGATCAAGGCCTGCCACGGCGGAAATTTAAACGATAGCCAGTTCGGGCGGCGCATGGTAGGGGAGGGGCAATGGGCCGAGACCATCAAATCGCTCTTTAAGATTTCGCTCAGAAAACATTTCAAGGACCGCATTATGCCCCCGTATGATTTCACGGCTTTCACCCCCAGAAAGGGCATACAGCTTTCTATGTTTTAAGGAACACAGACTTTTCTAGTTTTATCGGGCAAACCGCCATATAAACTTATAAAGCTGCGCTTTAACTGGCGGAACAGAAACCTCTGATAAGAAACAGGATGTGAAATATTGATACTTGTCTAGTGTCAGAATGGCAGTAGGGCTGTAAGCCTGAATGCCCCTTCAAAAACTGTCAGCCAAGAATAAAGCAGGAGCGATGGATTCTCGGGTAGGCGGTTTGGTAAGGTTCTTTCCTTTCCTCAGGAATTTGATCTATCTGAAAAACAGTGCCAAGGCCTTTGAAAAATGTTCCACGGGTTCATTCGCAGTTATTGGTACCGTTATTTAAGAAATTAGTAACCAAATGACTAAAGCATCTTACCGATAAATTTGCTTTAAGTACGAAAAAGGGAAGTAAGGGCGTTCTTTTAAAGACAGGGATGAACTAAGTATACGAAGTGAATTCTGGGAGGTTTTGAAGGCATGGCAGTATCCTTTGCCGGCCAGCTTTTTTTCAGGAGGCTTAGTGAAACAATCTGGCGGTTTGTATCTTTATGCAAAGGGAATTGACTTTAGCAACGCATAGTGGCAGGTAAGAATATCAAGCGCAGTTTCTTGTTTAAACTCATTGTGGCCTTGAACATAGGGGCGGCTGTGTTGCTGGTGGTGTCGCATTTTTCGTCTTACGTGAACCCGGCTGTTTTCTGGTCGGCCAGTTTGGTGGCCTTGACCTACCCCGTGCTGCTGCTGGTAAACGTGCTCTTTGTGTTGTACTGGCTCCTAATCAAAAGCCGCGCACTGTTCATTTCGTTGTTTGCCGTTTTGGTGGGGTTTGATAATTTGCGCACCCAGATTCAGTTCAACCTGGCCCAGCCCGAGGTGCCCGCCCAGGCGCAGAAAACCCGCGTGCTCAGTTTCAACGCCCGCCTCTTTGACCTCTACAACTGGACCGGCAACCCCCTCACCCGTGAGAAGATTTTCAAGATGGTGCAAGACGAAGCGCCGGACATTGTCTGCTTCCAGGAGTTCTATACCTCGGCCAAGAAAGGACGCAACAACCTGGACACCCTGGTGCAGCTGCAGCCCGCCAAGAACCAACACGTGGCCTACACAGAAACCCTGCGCGGCACCGACCATTGGGGCATTGCCACGTTCAGCAAATACCCCATTGTGGGGCGCGGCAATATTCTGTTCAATGAGATCACCAACAACATCTGTATTTTTACAGACCTTAGAATAGGACAAGATACAGTGCGGGTGTACAACGTGCATTTTCAGTCTAACCGGTTCAAGCGCGAAGACTATGAGTTCCTGGGTAACCCCAACGCCAAGCCCACCAATGATGAGAAAATCATGGCCTCGCGCAACATCTTGAAACGCCTGCAAGTTGGGGCTGTGAAGCGCGCGCAACAAGTGCAGGTGGTGGCAGAGCACATCAAGAAATCGCCGTATCCGGTCATTGTCTGCGGCGACTTCAATGACCCGCCGGCCTCGTTCACGTATAATACTATTAGCAAAGGCCTGCAAGACGCCTTTCTGCAGAGTGGCTGGGGATTGGGCAACACCTTCAACGGTTTGTTTTCTGTGTTAAGAATAGATTACATTCTGCATGACCGAAGGTTGGTGGGCTCGGGGTACAGAACTATCAGGCAGAACCTCTCAGACCATTACCCAATTGTCACCGATTTGTGGATGAAAAAGCCGCGAAAATAGCACCGGCTATTTAACGTAATAATGTTTCTGTTTTTGGGCTCATTTCCGGAAATGAGCCCGAAAACAGGTTTTCTTTTCCAAGCAGATTTGGCGGTTTTAATAGGATGGGAATTCCAGTGAATTAGTAGGGAGAATAACCGAATTAACCTGCCTTTTAGACATGGTTAAGTGTTGGACAGAGCTATTACAGCACGTGCTTTTCGTTTTCAATCACGTTGTTCAGCGTCCATTCCACGCGGCCCACGAAGTCATGCTCCCGCACCCGGCAATCTGCTTTGGTGCAGAGGCGGCAACTGGCCGGGGGCAGGCAAGGGTCCAGGTGCACGAAGAGTTCCACCACATCGCCCATTTCCTGCGTGATCTCCTCCTGCAGCGCGTCTACCTCTTTGTGTGATTCCTGCAGGTTAAAGTACCAGGGCAAGGTGAGGTGGCAGTCAATGTGCAGCTGACTGCCATATTTGATCACGCGCATGTTGTGCAGGTCAATCCAGTTGGGCCGGCGGCGAAAGTTGAGCACCGTAATGATGCGGACAATCAACTGGTGGTCGGCCTCGTCCATTACCCCGGAGATGGAGTTCCTGACCAGGCCATATCCTGTGTATGTGATGAATGACCCGAAAATAATGGCCACCACGGAATCCAGCCACAGCAAACCGGTGAAATAGATGCAGCCCAGCCCCAGTACCAGACCCGCGCTGGAATAGGCATCTGAAAGCAGGTGCTTGCCATTGGCAATAATGGTGAGCGACGAAGACTGCGTGCCTCTGCGCACCAGGTAGCGCCCCGCTACGTAATTGACCAGCCCGGCCGCCGCCGTGAGGTAAATACCAATGTCCATCTGCATGATGGGCTCTGGGTACACCAGCGTGTAGATAGACTTGATGATAATGCCAATACCTGCCAGGGTGATGAGGGTGCCCTCAAGGCCAGAAGAGAGAAATTCTATTTTGCCATGGCCGTAGGGGTGGTCCTGGTCTTTAGGTTTGGCCGCCAGGTACACGCTGTACAGCGCAAAGCCACCCGTTATAAAATTGATGATGGACTCCAGCGCATCGGTGAGAATGGCGTTGGAATTGGTAAGGAAGTAGGCCGTGAACTTAACCCCCAGCAGCAGCAGTGCCACCACTAGCATTAAGGCCATTAATCTAATACGGTCAGAAGCCGGGGTGGAGGGCATAAACAGGCGAATGCGGAAAATTTCCTGCTAACAGAGGCAACACACAGAAATAGGCCTCAAACCCAGGCAGGCGTAAAGGCGAAAGAATGCTGAGAACAGGCCAAAAATACCCGTAAAAAGCGTTTTGGAACGTGGGAGAGAATGGGTTCTTTAGAAGATAAGCCCAATCAGCCAGGCTACCAAAGACGCCAGCAGGCCCAAAAAGAAAAACAGGAAGCCCAGTATAGGTTGCATGGCAATTCAGTTGGTTTAGGTAAAGATAGTATTTACTTTTAGATGCAACAACATCTTTGAAATATTCACCGGCCCGGTAGTAGGTTATTGTGTCATAATTTCTACTTTAGCTGTTTCTACATTAATTTTGCATCACGTAACGCTATACTCCTTTACCAGTACCCATTTTTATGAATACCGTGGTCAAAAAGAAAGTTGCCGGAATGCCCATTGAGACATTGCTGAAAAACAGCCATGAAATACCGGTAGACAATGCAGCCGTTAACCAATGCTTCGCCAAACTGCAGGCGCTGCGGCAAACCTACATGGTGAGCCCCCTGAAAGGAAGCAATGTGTTTGTCTTGCCGCGTCTCAAAAAGTAAGCTCAGATAGCGCAAATGCCTAACCAAGTCATTTTTGTAGATGATCTGGTAGAAGTAGCTTCTGTTTGAACTGGGGCTAGGCACAATCTTTCTTAGGAAGGTTCTCTTGATTCTTACGTCAAAATAGGCCCAGGGAAGCATAGCCCTGAAATCAACTTAACGCATAAAGTCCCGTTTTCGGGCTCATTTCTGGAAATGAGCCCGAAAACGGGACTTCGTTTTTTACTTCTTCGGCTTAGTCTATAAGTCCCTGCTGTATGGCGAACTTGATAAGCGTGGCGGTGTTGCGGGCCTTGGTCTTCTCAATGAGGTGCTGCCGATGACTCTCAATGGTACGCTTACTGGCGAAAAGTTTGTCCGCAATTTCTGCGTTGGTGTAACCTTCGGCTATAAGGCGCAGCACTTCCATCTCCCTTCTTGACAACTCCGGCGACGGTTTCTGGAACCCCTCAGGAGTGGCGCCATCCACGGGGGAGCGGTTGAGTAATTTAAGCGCTACTTCAGAGCAGATAAAGCTGTTGTTGCTGGCCACCGTTTTAATGGCGTGCACCAGTTCATCTCGGCCGGCCGTTTTGAGCACAAAGCCGGTGGCGCCAGAGGCACGTACTTTGTGTACATAGCTTTCCTGGTCTAACATGGTGAGCACCAGAGCCTTCACGTCTGGGTGTTTTTCCTGGAGGTGCTTGAGCGTTTCAAACCCATCCATCACGGGCATGTTCAAGTCCAGCATCACCACGTCTGGCGCGGTGGTTTTCAAGAGTTCCAACAGTTCCTGGCCGTTGGCGGCCTCACCAATGATCTGAATAGACCTTTCCGATTTTAACAGTGATTTTAACCCGTCTCTAATGATGGTGTGGTCATCCACCAATACTACCTTTACCATACCTTTCTGAAAAAATAAGCCATTCCCTTGTCTGGGTGAATTTATAATGGACCTTGGGTGAACGTGGTGCCCACAAACCAATACATTACTTATACGAATTTAATATGTTTGACTCACCAATTTCCAATTAGGTTACAGAATAATTGGAATTCAGTATTAATACGAGTACGCTAATTGGGTATTAATGACATACTTAATGCCAGTTTCACCGTGTATCTTTGTTAAGTAGAGACAGTTACGGGGTTGGAGGTCTTTTCTGTTGGTTTTATAATTTTTCTATACGGTCAAGGCGGCTTTTAGGCGGGCAATTTGCACAGAACCGGTAGGCAGCAGGTGGGGGGGCGGGGATTATGATGTCCACCCATACTGGGTCTGTGCAAATTACGGCTTCTTCTGGCGGGGGGGCACGTCTCAGGAGAAAGTATGGTTCATGTGAGATTCAGACGTGTGGGCTCTTTAATGAAAGTGGCTGGTTTCCTTGGGGTTATGAGGAAGAAGCTAAGTGGCATTGAAAATTGTTGCGCATGCGCTCACCCTTTAGCACGAAGGCTATAAAAAGTGCTAACCCCGCAGTTCAACCCACTTATAACGGGTCAAATAATAAATTGTCAGGTTTTTGTTTGTATCTAATAAATTTTATAATTTCAAAAAAAAATGTCTATGGAGATTATCATTGAAGAAGAACCAACGGCTTACATCCTGCGGTTACGGGGGGAATTGGACGCTTCTACCTGCCTGGAGGTAGACAAACAAATTGAGATTGCCATGACCAAGTCTGTGGAGCACTTATGGGTAGACTGCCAGGAGTTGCGTTACATTTCTTCGGCGGGTCTGGGCGTGCTTATTTCCCACCTGGGTACCTTGGAGGCCCGCAGCATCAGCCTGGTGCTGTACGGCATGAGCAGCCAAATCAAGAACGTGTTTGAACTGCTGGGGCTTCACCACCTCATGACCATTGTGCCGTCTAAAGAAGACGCCCTCATGCAATTACGCTAGCCTATGCGATAACATTACTCCTCTCTTTTTTTCTTACCAATCCCGCTTCCTGTATTGATTTCTTTCTTCAGCCTGCTGGCATAAACCAGGGTTAGGCACAAACTATTTTGCTCTGGCCTTGGCGCCTGCTGATAAAATACCGGCGAAGGCAATTTCTCTTCTGTTCAGGTCTTTTGAATTATCCACTTGTTGCTGGATTTCTGGCAAAGTTTAATTTGAGTCGAAGGTAAATCACTGCCCGATTTCCGTTTTCGGGCTCATTTTCAGAAATGAGCCCGAAAACGGGAATTCTTATCTTTTTACTTCTTGGCTGACGTTTCTGGAGCGGCTTATAGGTGATCCAGCAAAACTCTTTATGGGTTTTACCTTGCATCGTCATACCCTATGCTTTTTTAGCCAAGGCAGTTCTGCTAAGAGCCCACGCATAACGGAGCTGGCCTTACTGCACACAAGTACACGCCTGATTTAATGCGGGAATTCTATGGTCACGGTAGTGCCTTCGCCAGCGGCTGAGTGTACCTGCATGGTGCCTTGTAAAAGCTTCACCCTGTATCTGATGGTGGTCAGGCCAATGCCTTTGGAAGTGGAGGCGCGCTCCAGCATGGAAGGCGGCATGCCCTTGCCGTTGTCGGCCACCCGCACCCGCACGGCAGTGCCGGTGTCCACTACCTGCACCAAGGCCTCCGTGGCTTCGGCGTGTTTCATCACGTTGTTGAGGAGTTCCTGCACAAACCGGAACAGGTGCGTCTCAATTTCATAGTCGGTGGGGGTGTCAAAGCCTGTGATCACGCACTGCACCGTAAAGGAGCCGGTTGACAAGCGGGTGGCCAGGTCTTTGAGCGCAGATCGCAGCCCGAAGTCCTCCAAAACCCTGGGAATCAACTCATGGGCCAGCGTTCGGGTTTCTTTGATGGCGCCTTCCAGAAAGCTGTAAACCTTTTCAAAGGGGTCTTTCAAGTCTTCCTTTTCTGGTATTTTGTCCTTGATTTCCTCCAGGTTGAGTTTGGCGGCGTAGAGCAACTGGGCCAGGCTGTTGTGCAGGGCTTCGGCAATGCGTTTGCGCTCCTCGTTCTGGGTGGTGAGCACCGCATCCATAATGGCTTTTTGCTGCTGTAATTTATGTTTCGTTTCGGCGGTTTGCTTCAATTTCTGGCTAGTGGTGTCACGTATGATGCCCAGAATGCCAGAAACTTCTTTCTCAGCGGTGAATAAAGGTGTTAGGCTAATCTCAAAGGACCTTTCATCTGGCAAGAACGGGAAGCTGGTGAGAGTGAGGGGCTTTCCCATCAGAACGCGCTTAAGTTTCTGAAGTAGGCGGCCGTGGGCCTGACCTGCCAAAACTTGCTCAAGGGAGCGGCCCAGCATGCCGGCTCTCTCTTGGGAAGTGAACTGCTCCATGGCTTTGTTCCAGGCGGTCACGGTCAAGTTATTGTCCAGGGCGACGATGCCGTGCAAATGGGTTTCCAGCAGATTTTCTGAGAATTCCTTCTCCAGGGTCAGTTTTTCCTGGGCTTCCTGCAAATCTGTGATATCAATTCCGAAGGCGATGCCCAAATTGTTCTGCACATCCAGAAACCCGTAGTTCTGAAAATAAACCTGCTTGCCTTGGTAGTCAAAAGCGGCGGTAAAACTTCTGATTTGCCCCGAGAGCACGTCTTGAATGTTGTCCCGTAGAAACGGGAAAACCTTATAAATGCTTTTGCCTACCAGTTCATTGTCCGCAATACCAACGCTGCGTAATCCATTTCCCCTAATATCCTGGTAGTTTCCTTGTTTGTCAATAAGGGCCAACACCAGGGGCAGGTTTTGCAACAGTTGGTTAAGAACCATGGTCTGGAACTGCACCTCGGCTTCTGCTTTCTTCTGCTCGGTAATGTCCAGGCAGAAACCAATGCCGCCGCCGGTGGCGTGGTCATGCAAAAAGTAATTCTGTTTGTAGATGGTTTCGCCGTTTACCTCTGCCTGGGCCACAAACACCTCTGTGTTGCCTTTGAGCACGGTCTCAATGTTGGGGACAATGCTAGGGTTCACCTCGGTGATTAAGCGGCCTTCCAGTTCATGGTCTTGGTAGCCAATGTTCTGCAAACCAGAACCCACCGCCTGCGTAATGCGCCCTTCCTTGTCTATGCGCCAGATAATGACCGGCAGATTCTGGAGAATGGCGGAAATAGTATTGTCTTTCTGCCGCAGGTCTTCCTCGGCTTTGAGTTTCTGGGTGATATCTTGGGCAGTGCCCACCAATTGAATAGGCACGCCGGAAGCGCCGCGCTTGAACACCGTCTCCCGGAAAAAAATGTTACGCCAGGTGCCTTCCTTGTCTTTGATGCGCACCAGTGACTCCAGAAATTTACCGTCTTGGACCTCAGCAAACCGCTGGCGGCGCTCAAACAGCAGATGGGCATCTTCGGGGTGATACAGAGAGTCCAGTAAATCACGGGGGTGGCCTTTCACGTCTGCGTCTGTGTAGCCCAGAAAAGCCAGAAAATTGCGGTTGGTGTACAGGTTGCGGCCATGCACCAGGTCTTCCACGTAAATAAAATCAGGCATGGCCTCGGCCATTTTGGAGAGGAGCAGTTGGCTTTCCTGCAGTTTCTCATTGGCAATGCGCTGCTGGGTCACGTCTTCAAAGGTGAGCACAAAGCCATCGTCTAATTTCACGGCCACGCAGTTAAGCCAGTGGTCTTTGCCGTTCTTGCTGAAACGGGTGGTGAAGGTGGCGGGCTGTCCGTTTTCCACTACCTGAATCGCCGTGTAAAAATGGCCGTCGGGCAGCAGGGCGGGGTACAGTTCCATCAACTTATGGCTGCGCAACTGGTCTAGGGTGTAATCCAGGAAAAGCTCGGCGGTTTTGTTGAGCAGCACCCACTCAAAATCAAGCAGCGTGCCGTCTTGGTTGCGCACCGCCTTGAACACCTGTATGGCATTGAGGGAACTGTTGATGACAGCCGATAAAGTAGCTTCTTTGTACGAAAGGGCCAGGTGCGCCTCTTTCTGTTCAGAGATGTCTACAAACGCAATGCGTACCTGGTTTGGGTGGTTGTCATGGCGCAGCAAGATTCCCTCTAAATGCACGTAGTACGCATAGCCTGAAGTTGCCAAGATGCGCAGGTCTACCGTTTGCGGGCCGTTGGAGAGCAGCATCTTTTTGAAGAACCCGTAGTACGCGTCAAGGCTGTCTGAATGAATGAACTGGCTGAATCGGCGCGAAAGCAGTTGCTTTTCATCGGCGGCCAGCAATTCTACACCTTTGGCATTGGCTTCCTCAATCAGGCCGTGTTCATCTAGGGTCACGTACCCAAACGGCGATTGGTGGTAGAGGTCTTTGTATTTGGCGGTGGCGGCTTCCAGGTCTTGCGTGGCCAGTTGCAGTTGGTGGTTCTGCATCTCCAGCTCCACCTGATGAATCTGCAGCTCCTGTATAAGGCGGCGCACCTCATGGGGCGCCATGTTCTGCACATCTACCTCGCTCACCGGCTTCTGCAGTTTTTCTGCCTGCTGGCGCAGCAGGGAGAAATCATGGGCCAGGCCAATTGCTGCTTTTCTTTCTTCGCTCATGCCAATTTACCTTTCAATGCTAAAGAAACTGTTTTGCCTTTTATGAACCTGTTGACCAAGACGCTGTTACGCTAAATTTCCCCTCTGCTCGTTTCCGTTTTCGGGCTCATTTCTGGAAACGGAGCCAAAAACGGAAATTCATGTAAGAAGCAGTTAGCCAGAATCAGCTTTTCAGGAAAACGCGGCACCGCTGCCTGGCAAAATATGCGCCTAAAAAGGCCTTACTTTTCAAATACTTCCAGGGCCAATAAAATCTTGAAGGGTTTGCTTTCGGTTTGCTCCACGCGGCGGGTATTCAAGACCATTCTGCGGTAGCCCAGCACCGGAAACTCATGTTCTACTACTTCATTTTGAATCTCCTGGTTTTCATGCAAGACCTTGTTCATCAGTTGGCGCAAGGCTGGTATGTCCCATTGCCCGTTGCCCAGGTGGTAGAGCCATTGGCCTTTAAGTTGCTCCGGTATCAACTGGAACGTTTCCGCGAAGGCGTTGCTGGCGCACTCCACCCGCAACTGCCCGTCTAACACCACCAGCGGCTGCTGAATAATGTCTATGATGTTGGCGGCGTACAGGCTGGTGGCGGCCACGCTGGCTTCCAGGTTTTTGAACGTGGTGATGTTGGTGAACGTGACCACGGCCCCGTCAATAAAATTATCTGCGGTGCGGTAGGGCAGCACGCGCATGGAGTACCATTGCTGTTCATCTACGGTTTGCAGGTGCACTTCTTTGCTGCGCAGGCGGTCCAGCACTTCGCGCACATCTTCGGCAATGTGCTGGTATTTGAGGTTAGAGGCAATGTGCGTGATGGAGCGCCCAACGTCTGCCCGAATCAGATTGAAAATCTGGGTGACCTGCGGCGTGAAATTTCTGATGTTCAGGTTGTTGTCCAGGAAGATGGTGGCAATCTCGGTGCTGTCCAACAGGTTCTTCATGTCATTGTTGGAATTGGTGAGCTCCTCGGTCTTGGTCTGGAATTGCAGGTTAATGGTCATCAACTCTTCATTAAGGCTCTGCATTTCCTCTTTGTTGGTCATAGACTCCTCATTGGTGCTCTGCAATTCCTCATTAGCGCTCTGCAGTTCCTCATTGGTAGATTTAAGTTCTTCCAGCGATGAATTCATTTCTTCAATGGTGTTCTGCAGCCGCTGTTTGGTGTAGAGCAGTTCTTTCTCCAGTTCGGCCAGCCGGGCGTCTTTGAGGAAGTTTTCCTCTGGTTTGTCTTTGCCTTTTTTGGTGGTTTTGGGCGGCGGGGTGTCATCTAAGGCCACCATCAGCATGCCTTTTAACTGGTCTGGCTCCCGGAGCGGGGTCACGGTTATTTTGGCATGCACCAGGCCGTTCTCGGTTTTTACCTTTATGTTCTGGGCGGTCACTTCCTCGTTGAGCACGGCGGCGCGGCTCACCAGGTTGTTCAGCTCAAAGGTGAGGCCTTCGCGGGCCATGTCAAAGATATTGAGGTTGGCCTGGCCCTGGGCGGGCTCCAGAAACTTGCCGGTGCGCCCGTGTATGTAAAAAATATCGCCTTTAGGGTTGATGATAACGGTAGGCGGCGCAAAATGCGTGAGCAGTACGCGCTGCACCATGCCTCCTAGATTAGGTTCACGTTTCACGGATGTCTGCGGTTCTGGATGCGGTTTCACGGTTTCAAAAGAGGTAAAGGTAAACGGAAACTCCACCAGCCGCGCCAACGGAATAGCGCTGTCATTGCGGCGGGAGATTTTCCATTTGGAGTCTAAGGTGGTGAACATGTCTGGGTACCCCGAAATAGTCTCAGACGAACCCAAAAACAAAAGACCGCTAGGGTTGAGCGAGTAATGGAACACCGGAAACAGCTTTTTCTGCAGGTCTGCGGAAAGGTAAATCAGCAGGTTGCGGCAGGTGAGCAAGTCCAGCTTGGTGAAAGGCGCGTCGCGGTTGAGGTTATGCACGGCAAACACCACCATTTCGCGCAGCTCTTTCTTTACGTGGTAGTGGGTGTCTAGCTTGGTAAAATACCTCCTGAGCCTTTCCGGGGAAACATCTGCGGTAATGTTCTCCAGGTAGCAGGCGGCCCGGGCTTTGTCTATGGCTTCCGGGTCAATGTCTGTCGCGAACACCTGTATTTTCACGTGCAGGTTCAAGGCCTCCATGCATTCCTGCAGCAAGATGGCGATGGAATAGGCCTCTTCGCCGGTTGAGCAACCCGCCACCCACACGCGCACATAGTCACCGTCTTGCTTGTTTTTGAGCAGCGTGGGCAGGTAGGTTTCCTGCAGCAGCGCGAACGCCTCTGGGTCTCTGAAGAATTTGGTTACGCCAATCAGGAGTTCCTTGAACAAGTGCTCCACCTCAAAAGAATGGTCTTGCAGGTACTGCACGTATTCAGAGAACTGCACCATCTGGTGGCTGTTCATGCGCCGTTCTATGCGCCGGAAAATGGTGTTGCGTTTGTATTGGGAGAAGTCGTGCCCGGTCTTGTTCTTAATCAGCTGAAAAATCTTGTTCAGCATTTGCGTAGACTTGTGCGCCTCAATCATGTTCTTGCCTTTGATGGGCGGCATGTTGGCGTAGTCCATCAGTTTCTGGGGCATCTCCTCCACGGGCAGCACATAATCCACAAACTCAGTCTTAATGGCGTTGCGGGGCATGGCGTCAAAGCGGGCGGTGTTGGGGTCTTGCACCATCACCATCCCAAAATTCTCCATAATCATCTTCACGCCCAGCGTACCGTCGGCACCCATGCCCGAGAGCACCACGGCAATGGCTTGCTCCCGACGATTTTCTGCCAGGCTCTGGAAGAAGAAGTCAATGGGCATGCGCTGGCCGTTGGGCTGGTGCGGCTCCTCCAGCTTGAATTTGCCTCTTTCCAGCCGGGTCTCCTTGTTGGAAGGCACCACGTACACCTGCTCGGGCTGCACTTCCAGGTCATTGGTAATCTCAACTACGGGCAAGGAGGTGTAGCGCCTGATGATTTCGGCCATCATGCCTTTCTGGCTGGGGTCCAGGTGCGGCACCACCACAAAGGCCATGCCGGTGCCGCTGGGCAGGTACTGGAAAAACAGCTCAAAGCCCTCCAGCGAACCCGCTGAACCGCCCAGGCCCACAATCTGGAATTCTGGCGGGGCAGGCACCACGGGCAGCTTTACCTGATTGGTTTTACGGTTTGGTTTTACCGGTTCCGGTAGTCGGTCAGAAGGGGCGGGTGTAGGGTGCTCTGTTGATTCTGGATTCTCCATGTCATGGTTTCATAATAAGAAGGGCCGGGCTGTGCAACGGGGGAAAGGCAGCAAATCAGCGGGACAGGAAAGAAGTCGCCCGCTGGGGCAGGCAAGCTTTCCTTTTTCTTCAAAGTACAAGATACTACAATTACGGCAGGTTCTCTGCGCTGGCTGTTTTCAGGGTAAAAGATATGGGAGTAATACGGTCATAGCTGCGTATAAATTCAGAGAGAATTGCGGCTTACCAGTAAAGCGCGGCAGAATTTAGCTTTTTTGCTAGGGTGTGCGTAGTATCTGTACAATTCTACCCAAACTATGAAACTACCCCACCATGATATCATCGTGATTGGCACGTCGGCTGGCGGCATGGCGGTGCTCTGTGAGCTGCTGGACCAGTTGCCCGCTGATTTGCCCGCCGCCCTTTTCATTGTGCAGCACCTGGCCCGCAATTCCAACTCCCACATTTTGGTAGAACGCCTAAACAAAACCGCCAAACTGAAATGCCAGGTGGCCCAACACGAGCAGACCATTGAGTACGGAAACGTGTATTTTGTGCCTCAAGATTACCACCTGCTGCTACAGAAAGGCCGCATGCTGGTGACCAAAGGCCCCCGGGAGAACATGTTCCGGCCGGCGGTTGACCCGCTGTTCCGGTCGGCGGCGGCGGCGTACGGGGCCCGTGTGATTGGCATTGTGCTCACCGGCATGCTGCAAGACGGCACCGTGGGCATGGAGATGATTAAGCGCAGCGGCGGCATCACCATTGTGCAACACCCCCGTGAGGCCGAGTACCCCGACATGCCCCAGAGCGTGCTGGACATGATGGAAGTGGATTACGCCATACCCGTGAACGAGATGGGGAAACTGCTGCAGGAACTGGTGTTTGTTCCCGCTTCGGCCACCGCCGAAATTCCGGAAGACGTGACTTATGAAGCCTCCATTGCCGAGCGCTTGATGCTGGACACCGGCGAAATTGAAGACACCGAGATGATGGGCCCGCGCGCGCCGTATTCCTGCCCCAGCTGCGGCGGGGCCATGTGGGAACTAAACCAAGGCCACACCCACCATTTCCGGTGCCACGTGGGCCACTCCTTCACGCAAGATGCTTTCCTGGACGCCAACGTGCAGTCTATTGAAGAAACCCTCTGGATTGCCTTGCGCATGCTGGAGGAACGCCGCACCATGCTAGCCACCATGGCCGAACAGGACCGCCGCAAGGGCCACAACCATTGGTCAGAGTCTCAGCAGGAGCGCGCCGATGAACTCAAAGAACACATTGCGCGCATCAGGCACGTGCTCCTGGCCAACGCTAACGCCAAAAACAAAAGGGAAGAAAACAGAGAAGCCAGTTAAGGCTTCCTGTTTTTGGCTCCGTTTCTGGGAATGAGCCCGAAAACAGGAAAATCTATACCGTATAAATACAACCAGTCTCTAGTACTTGCCGTAATTATGTAGCTTAAAGTACTAGCGGATAGGTATGAGAGTGGAAGATAAAATACTTAAAGAAATCTACGGATTGGTAAAGGGCGATGCCTCACCAGTTCATTTGCCGGTGTCACCGGAAGTGGTGAGCCAGACTGCCGGAATTCCTTTGGAGGACGTAATGGCCTGCTGCCGAATTCTGGAAAACCACGGCTACCTCACCAGCGGCAGAGGCGTGCACGGGGCGGTTTATTATTATATCACCAAAATGGGTATAGCTGAAATTTTCAAACCCAGCCTGTCTTTGTACCTGTACACGCTGGCTTCTGGCAACAGAAAGCGAGCCTAACCAGATTCATACCCTAGAAACCGGGCATTTCAGGAAAATACCATTCTCCTGAAACGCCCGGTTTTTTTGTGCCTTTTTTTAACGGTCACTTTGGTAGGTTACCGTAACCTCTGAAATTACATTAACAATAGTTGGTTGATAGCTAGCCTATTAACAGAAAGAAGTACGCTAACTAAGCGCAGATTCTCCCCTTGAGCGTAGCTCAGCAGAGGGGTGTTTAAACAGGAGAGTGCATACATTGCAATTGTAGGGACAGGTCGCGACCTGTCCGGAACGGTGGCCGAAGCAACTTGCTCGCCATGAACAATGAAGTAGTCATCCACCAGGAAATGCGTGATCAGCAATGCGTGAGGACAGGTCGCGACCTGTCCCTACATGATCAACAACGCGTGAATCAGCAAGTGTAAACACCCCTCTACTGAGCTACGATCGCTGCCTCAAACTCTCGTTTGAGCAATCCCCAAGGGGAGAATCCGCAGTTAGGAGAGGCTGTTTGATCGGATAGAGTATATTGTCATTCTGATTTCACTTTTTTTTAGGGAGGGCGCATTTCCGTTTTCGGGCTCAATTTCAGAAACGGGCCCTAAAACGGATTGGCCCCTATGAAAGAAGCTATGCTTTCATGGAGACTATTCTTCTGGCTGTTTTTACAAATAGCTTAGTCTTCTTTCTCCCAGTCTGCCGTGTCTTCTGGCCAGATACCCAGGTAAGTGGGCTCATCCTGGGTTTTGCAGGCCCTGAACATAAGGCTGGTCTCAAAGGTGAACTCCACGTTGCCGTTCTTGTCCATGGCAATAAAGTTGCGGTCGCCTTCAATGCGGTCTTTGTAGAGGGTGAGGGCTTCCTGGCTGGCTTCTTTCAAATCCAACCCTTTGTATTTCATAAGGGCGTACACTTCATGGGCAGTATTGGCGCGCATGATGCCTTCGCCGTCACCGGTGCAGGACACGGCGCAGACCTCATTGTTGGCGTAGGTGCCGGAGCCAATGATGGGCGTGTCGCCTACGCGGCCTTTGTACTGGTTTACCAGCCCGCCGGTGGAAGTGGCGGCAGCCAGGTTGCCTTTCTGGTCAAGGGCCACGGCGCCCACGGTGTCTTTGCCGTAGGTGCTTTCCTCTTTCTGGGCTTCCTGAAGTTCTTTTTCCTTCTGCTCGGTCTTGAAATACTCGTCTGGTTTCATCTCCAGCCCATTCTCCCGGGCAAAAAGTTCGGCGCCGTCGCCGGTGAGCAGCACGTGCTCAGATTTTTGCAAGATGGTTTTGGCCAGCGTGATGGGGTGTTTGACGCGCATGACTCCGGCGGTGGCCCCGGCTTTCATGGTTTTGCCGTCCATGATGCAGGCGTCAAACTCATTACTGCCGTCTTTGGAAAGGCTGCCGCCGCGCCCGGCGTTGAAGAGCGGGTTGTTTTCCATGCTGCGTACGGCCGCCTCTACGGCGTCTACGGCGCTGCCGCCGTCGTTGAGAATGTGCCAGCCCGCCATCAAGGCGTTTTCCAGGCCTTGCTCATAAGCGGCTTGTTTGGAGTCACTCAGTTCGTTACGGCTTTTGTTTTCGGCCCCGCCGTGGATGGCAATTCCCCATTGTTTCTTCATGGTGCAGTGGTGTGGTTTTCTTTGGAAGGTGAAGCGTTGGTTGTACGCGTCAGAAACCCCACAGTTCCTGCAATAAATACGGAACAAGGCCGGAGTTTCTACGGATTCTTGCCCGCGGCAGCTTCCGTAGACTCAAACCTCGCTGTACTTCCTTCAGCCTGAGTCTTCAAACCAAAACCGAAAAGGAAAACCCAGATAGATTAAAACCTACCGGAAGGGCACCATTTCGGCCCACAGTTCTTCAAAGTGGCGGCTGTAGGCGGCGGCTATGAACTTGTCATTGGTGACCAGCACGTTTTCATGGTTGTAGAGCGCGGCGCTTCGGGTCCAGTTGTAGGAGCCGGTGAGCACGTGGCTGTGGTCTGCCACCGCAAACTTGTGGTGCATGTGGTTGGGCGTGTTGTCTACGCGTATCTCCAGGCCTTCTTTGGCCAGCTCGCGTATGTCTGCGCCTTTGTCAAACAGTTTCTCATTGTCGGTGAGTAGCTTGATCTCCAGGCCCTGGCGAAAAGCGTCAATCAGCGCCTGCGTGATACGGTCATCTGAGATGGTGAACACGCAGACCTGCAACGAGTTCTGCGCCGACCGAATGAACTGCAGTATGGCCTGCAGGCATTCATCGCCGGGGCTGAAATACACGCCGTTTTTGATTTTCGCCGGCTGCCCGCCGAAGGAAGAGAGAAAGCCCATAGAGATTTGAAAAGGATACAGGCGGTAAAGAACCAAAGAATCTGCCAAATTAAGAAACCGCGCGTCCTTGTTTAACGGCTGGGTTGGCTCACTTTCCGTTTTGGGGCTCATTTCCAGAATTGAGCCCCAAAACGGGAATCGGTTCAGTAAAATCCATTGAAATTCAGGTTTTTACAGTGGACAAGGCGTTCCGCTGGCACCACTTTTCGCTTGTTTTCTTCCATCACTACACTCGCTCAAACCAACCGTTGCCAGACGAAATTTAAGCCGAGGCAAGATTTTCTGCCAGAAAATTGCACAGTCTTTTGTATATTGAGATGGAAATAGCGCAGCGTATGGAAGAACTTTTACAAGCCTCATTTGCCGGGGCCAACCTTTTGGCTTCGGGCCTGCTCATTTTTGTGCTGCTCTACTGGGGCTCGGTGCTGTTGGGCGTGCTGGACCTGCAGTCCTTTGACCTGAACCTGGAAGCTGAGGTAGACATAGACGCCGCCGCCGATGTGGCTTGGCTCAACGCCGCGCTGGCCTTCCTGAACCTGGGCAAAGTGCCGCTCATGTTCTTTCTCACGTTTTTCGCGCTGCCATATTGGGTCTTGAGTGTGGGGTTGAACCACACCTTGGGCTCGGCCTCCAACCTGCTGGGTTATCTGCTGATCATTCCGCTGGCGCTGGTGAGTTTATTCGTGTCCAAATTTTTGACCTGGCCCTTCGTGAAACTGTTTGCCGCCATGGAGAAAGAGGGCGAATCTACCCAGCAACTCATTGGTCAGACCTGCACTATTCTGCTGCCCGCCAACAACACCCAGATTGGGCAGGCATCAGTGAAAACCAAAGGTTCGCCGGTGCTGCTGAACGTGCGCACCTCGCAAGACGCCGTGGTGCAGAAAGGCCAGACCGCCGTGGTCATTGACTATTTACCAGAAACCAACTTGTATTTAATAGAACCCTATCACTCCCTTTAACCCTTTTTTATGTTTCAATCTCTTACGCTTGCGTCTACCCTCATCTTAGCAGTGGTGGTGTTTGGGCTCTTCATCGTCATCATAAAGATGTACAAGAAGGCCATTCAAGGCGAGGCCATGGTGCGCACCGGCATGGGCGACACCAAAGTCTCTTTCTCCGGCATTTTTGTGGTGCCCATCATCCACAAGCTGGAAGTCATGGATATCACCCTCAAAACCATTGTGATTGCCCGCACCGGGGCTGAAGGCTTGATCTGCAAAGACAACCTGCGCGCCGACATTAAAGTGAATTTCTTTCTGCGCGTGAACAAAACCCAGGAAGACGTGGTGCAGGTGGCTCAGAGCATTGGCTGTAAGCGCGCCTCAGACCCAGGCGCTTTGGAAAGCCTCTTTGACGCCAAGTTCTCGGAAGCCTTGAAAACCGTGGGCAAGCACTTTGACTTCGTGGAACTCTACCAAAGCCGAGAAGACTTCAAGCGTCAGATTCTCCAAACCATTGGCACCGACCTGAACGGCTACGTGCTGGACGACTGCGCCATTGATTACCTGGAACAAACACCGCTCAGCAGCCTTAATGAGAACAACATCCTGGATGCCGAGGGTATCAAAAAGATCATCGACCTCACCGCCCGCCAAAAAGTACAGTCGAATTTGATTGAGCGCGAGCGCGAGAAAACCATCAAGAAGCAGAACGTAGAGGCCCAGGAAACAATTTTGGAACTAGAGAAGCAACTCGCTGAAAACCAGGAAAAACAACGCCGTGAAATTGCCAGCATCAAAGCCAGAGAGTCGGCTGAGATTGAGAAAGTAACCCAGGAGCAGCGCATGATTTCTGAGCGCGCCCGCATTGCCACAGATGAAGAAGTACAAATCTCTGAACAGAACCGTGACCGCCAAATCTTAGTAGCCGAGCGCAGCAAGCAACGCACCGATGCCGTGGAAACCGTGCGCGTGGAGCAAGCCAAAATGCTGGAGGAAAACGAGATGCAGCGTATTGTAGCCCTGGCCCAGATTGAGAAAGAGAAAGCCATTGAAGAAGAGCGCAAGAATATTCAAGGTATTATACGCGAGCGCATTACGGTAGAGAAAGCCGTGGTGGAGGAAGAAGAGAAAATCAAAGATACCAAAGCCTTCGCCGAGGCCGAGCGTCTGAAATCTGTGGCCATCACCACCGCCACTATGCAAGCCGAGGAAGCCTTGGTGAAAGAAATAAAAGGGGCCGAAGCTGCGCGCAAGGCATCTGAGTTCCGTGCCGAGCAATTGTTGATTGACGCCGAAGCCGAGAAAACCTCCAGCGTGAACCGCGCCGCCGCCATTAAAATGATGGCCGAAGCCGAAGCCACCCAAGCCGCCGCCAAAGGTTTATCTGAAGCTCAGGTTATGGAAGCCAAAGCCGCCGCCCGCCAGAAAGAAGGCGAAGCCGAAGCCAACGTGACCGAGCGCCAGGCCGTGGCCACCGCCAAAGCCACCCGCGTACAGGCAGAGGCCCAGGCCGAAGCCGACGAGAAATTAGGGATGGTTGCCGCCAAAGTAACCCAGGAGAAAGGCTTAGCTGATGCTTCTATTGTGGCCAACATGGCTGCCGCCGAAGAGAAACGCGGCTTAGCCGAAGCCAAAGTAAGCGGCGAGAAATTCACCGTGGAGGCCAAAGGCATTGAAGAGAAAGCAGACGCCATGAAAAAACTGGACGGCGTGGGCAAAGAGCACGAAGAATTCAAGCTGCGTCTGGAGAAAGACAAGTCCATTGAACTGGCGCAGATTGACATTCAGCGGGAGATTGCCGCCGCGCAGGCCACGGTATTGTCTGAGGCCCTCAAAGCCGCCAAGATTGACATTGTGGGCGGTGAAAGCATGTTCTTCGAGCAGATTGTGGGCTCCATCACCAAAGGCAAGCAGGTTGATAGGCTGGTGAGCAACAGCGAAGTGCTGGGCACCGTGAAAGAGGCCTTCTTCCAGAAAGACAGCAACGGGCACATTGATTTCAAGGCCAATCTGCAGCGGTTCATCACCCAGTTCGGGATGGATTCTGAGGACGTGCGCAACCTGAGCGTCTCTGCCCTGCTTCTGAAAATGATGCAGCAGAAAACCCTGGATGACGCCACCGCCAACACCCTGAAAGAATTGACTTCCACCGCCACGGCCCTGGGCTTGGGCGACAAACCGGTCTATACCTTGAACTAAGGGCCCCACCCCAACCCCTCCCCAATTGGAGAGGGGCTATTGGGTTTCCTGTTTTCGGTCTCATTTTCAGAAATGAGCCCGAAAACGGAAAAGGCCCAACCTTTAATTTCGGACCAAAACAGGAAAGAGATTTACCGCTCACTGGCAAGAACAACACCAACAAAAACCCTTTTACATTTTTTTAAATCGACCCCAATTCATCTCGTATGAAAGCTTTCACTCTTTCTCTGCTTTTATGTGCGGCGGCTGCGGCACCGGTTCTGGCACAAACCCAGCCGGCACCCACTGCCAAAGACCGGGCTTCTTACACCTTGCAACAGCAGTTCAGTTCGCTCAAATTCAGGTCCTCCACTGAAATGAAATACAACCAGGAGCACAAAGTGGTCAAGCAAGCCAGCTTAGACGCTTTTTTCCGGAACGTGCAAGACACCCTCAGGGCGCGGGAGCAGAGCATCAGGAACGCAGGCAAAGAAACCGCAGTTGCTCTGGCCAAAACCCAGCAGGAACTGGAAGACCAGAAAGCCCAGGTGCAAGCCCTGCAACAAGACAACGCCCGCAAAGAACAGCAGATTCAGCAGACCCAGCACAACATTGACAGCCTCAGCGTGCTGGGCCTGGACATGAACAAGCAGGTGTACGTGTATTTGAGTTTGGCCATTATTCTGGGGCTGGGCGTGCTGGCGGCCGTGTTCGCGTTCATGTACAAGGGCAGCAACGCCGTGACCCAGGAGAAAATTCAGGCCTACGACACCATTGACCAGGAACTCAAAGAACACAAGCAGGCCGCCCGCGAGCGCGAAGTAAAACTCAAGCGCGAGATGCAATCTGAAGCCAACAAAGTAGAGGAACTTAAGCAACAGTTGGCTGAGCTACAGAAAAAATCAGCGGTGTAGGGAGTAGAGTTCTCGAGCACTTTCCTTACCTGACCTTGTCGAAAGTAATCCTGTTACTCCAAGCCTTCGCATTCCCGAGACTCCCCCTTCAAAGGGGGAGTATCAGGAATGCGAACCAAGTGAACGGTATTCTCATTTATGCCCGTAACTAGAATTGTATGTTTTGGAATAGAAAAGCGAAATCCCCCATCACCGAAGAAGACGAGGACTGGATAATTTCTTCCTACCACTGGTTTGAGCAGGCATTCGGGAAGAAGCTAACTGAAACAGAAATCTTTTTACCCACTGCGCAATTCTTTGATTTTGAATTTAAGGGAACGGAAGAGGATGGCCTGAATGCCATTGGCCTTGTTGCCGAGAAAATGGGTATTGATGCCAGTACCATAGAAGTCTATTTTTTTGAGGAATTCCAACCCCTAGATTTCACAGATGAAGGTGTCTATGCCAACTATGAAGAGGGAACGGAGCTGGTAAATGGAGAATACTCCAAAGTGGTTGACGGCTTATACCAGATAGGCCTTGAAAAGTCATTGTTGAAGAACCCAGTAAAATTAACTGCGACTGTGGCCCATGAACTTGCCCACATTAAGCTGTTAGGGAGAAGAAAAGCTGGAGCAAAACGATGAACCCCTTACCGATTTAGCTGCCAGCCTTTTCGGGTTTATCATCTTCTTAGCCAATAATTCAATATCCAAAATGGAAACGTGGTCAGGAAATAGCCACACTGGTTGGAAAGTTGGGGGTACTAGTGGCTATTTACATTATAAGATTTACGGATTCCTAATAGCATACTGGATGCTGAATCGAAACGAGACTAATCCGGCATGGTTAAAATATTTAGACAGTGAAATTGTAGGCGTAGTTAAAAAATCACTGAAGTATTTAGAGGAAAAGAAAAAGCACCAAACCTAAACTCCCCCTGATCTGGCTGTTTCATCTAGGCCAAATTTAAATCAAACAAAAAACCTGTTTTCGGGCTCATTTCTGAAAACGAGCCCGAAAACGGAAATTTTACAACAGTACCGCTTCACCCGCAGCAATAAAAAAAAGCCCCCTCTCTGTGGGAGAGGGGTTGGGGGTGAGGTCCAATTCAACCACCATGTCTGCATCCACCACCACTCCTGACGCGTCTACTTCTTCTGTTCAACTGGAAGGCGGCACCTATGAAATCCTGCGCAACCGCCTATCTAAAAGCGGAAATGAGCTGCGTGGGCTGCTGGACCAACTAAACCAGGAACGCAAAGAAGTTTTCGGGGCGATTGAGACCAAGCTGCTGGCCACCGAGCGCGTGACCACCGAGCACAACTGCGTGCCCTATGACATGGTGCCCGTGGGCGATCTGCTGCTCTTCGGGTACAACGTGCACCTGGGCCTGAAAACCGAGGTGGAGCTCAGCGATGTGTTCAGCGTGTACCGCTATGAAGGCCACCAGTTCCACCACCAGCCGCTGGACCTCATCCAGAACGCCACCTTTTCAGACGAATTCCAGAAACTCTACAAATACTACAAGAACACCCAGTTTGTGAAGTTTGCCGTGCAGGGCGTGCACCTGTTCATGGTGTTCCGGATTGGCAAGGGCGTCAATGACATCAAAACGTTCAAGTGGGCCCTGCAGGCCGGCACGCTCACGTACCTGGACAACCGCTCTGACCACGAGTACACGTTTCCGAACCAGCATGATTTCGCCTGGACCCGGGTTACCCGCGAGGCGCACCGCAAAGGCAAGCACCCACACATTTCTATTGAAGACAAGGTGTTTGTGGAAACCATTGGCGGCGACCTCACTATTAAAGTAGAAGATAACACCGAGACTGGCCAGGGAATTTATTCAGAACCGGTAGAAGACAAAGACCAGACCCTGGATGACTCAGAACTGTATTATGCTGTCATCGGGAATCTTATCTTGCTCAAAATCAGGCCGTACCGCGAGAACGCTTACCGATACGTGGTCTACAACGCCAAACTCAAAGAAGCGCGCCGCATAGATGCCATACAAGATTGTTGCGTGTTTCTGCCGGAGGATCAGGGTATTATCTACGCGTACGGCTATTACCTGCAGACCGGCGAGTTCAAGAGTTTTGACAACGGCCTGCAGGAAATGCTGTTTGAGAAGCGCATCACCTCGCCCAACGGCGAAGATTTCCTGTACGTCTTTTACAACAAGCAGAGCGGCGTGTATCTGCTGCTGAGCTACAACCTCATCACCCAGAAAATTGAGAGCCCCATCATCTGCCACGGATACGCCATCTATGAAAACGGTGAGCTCTGTTATTTCCGGGCCGACGAGGAACCCAAGAAACACCACGCGCTGCAAATCTGGCAAACGCCGTACATCGGCAGCAACTTCACCATTCCGGTCACCAAAGAGAGTTTCCTGTACAAGATTGGCAACAAGGAAATTGTGCGGGCCATGGCCGAATGCACCGAGATTCTGACCCTTGTTAACAAGGAAGATTCCTATGACAACCTTTACCTGGACCTCATCAAAAGCACCACAGATGTCCTGGATTCCTACCATTGGCTAACCAAGGGAGAAACCTTTGAACTGGCGCAGCCGCTGGGCGCCATCAGGCAGACGGCCACCGCGGCGGTAGAAGAGTTTGAGAAAGTCATCAGCATTAGAAAAAGCACGCAGGTGCAAGTTGACCAGGTACTCGGCTCCGCCGATGCGTTGTTAGCTCAACTAAAACTCCAAAGCAACGGGCACATCAATGATTTTGTGAAGGCCCTGGCAGATTTGCGAAAGGTCCGCGGCGAAGTGATTTCTTTAAAAGAACTGCGCTACGCAGATGTGCCCCGCATTGAGAACTATGAAACTCAGTTGCAAAACTTCTGGCAGGAAATAGCCAACCAAACGGTAGATTTCCTGCTAAAGCCCGATGCCCTGGTGCCCTATGAACAGCGCGTGGCGGAAATTACGGAGGGCATAGACCAGATCGCCAAAGTGGTGGATGCTGATGCCACCGAGAAGGAGATTGCGGGCGTGAGCACTGAATTGGAGATGCTCATTGAGATTGTCAGCAACCTCAAGATTGAAGACGCCACCCAAACCACCCGCATCGTTGACGCCATTTCCACCATTTACGGGTCGTTCAATAAAACCAAGGCCACCCTTAAACGCAAACGGCAGGACCTGCTGAGCGCCGAAGGCCAGGCCGAATTCAACGCCCAGATCAAACTCATCAGCCAGAGCGTTATCAACTTTCTGGATGTCTGCGACACGCCCCAGAAATGCGATGAGTTCCTCACCAAGCTCATGGTACAGCTAGAGGAACTGGAAGGGAAATTCTCTGAGTTTGATGCCTTCCTGGAAATTATTGCCGACAAACGCGAGGAGATTTACAGCGCCTTTGAGAGCAAGAAAGTGGCCCTGCAGGAGGCCCGCAACAAACGCGCCACCACCCTGCAACAGGCCGCCGACCGCATTCTCAAAGCCGTGCAAAGCCGCATCAGCAAGCTGGAGACCGTGGCTGATATCAACGGGTACTTCGCCTCAGATTTGATGCTGGAGAAAGTGCGCGCTACCGTGGCCGAACTCCTGGCTATGGGTGACACCGTGAAAGCAGATTCCATCCAAAGTCGCCTGAAAACGCTGCGCGAAGACGCCGTGCGCCAGCTCAAAGACAAGAGCGAACTGTTTGTGGAGGGGCAAAACGTGCTCAAATTCGGGACGCACCATTTCACAGTGAACACGCAGCCGCTGGAACTTAGCATTGTGCACCGTGATGATGCCATGTACTATCACCTCACCGGCACCAGCTTCTTTGAGAAAATAACCGATGAACGGTTTCTGAGTTACCGGCCCGTGTGGGAGCAAGCGCTCATCTCAGAAAATAACCAAGTGTACCGCGCTGAGTATTTAGCGTTCCAGATTCTGCAAGCCGCGCAAAACGCCAACAGCACTGCCCAGATAGAGGAAGGCCAGGAAGGGAAATTGCAGCTGTTGAACCTGGAGCAACTCTATAAACTGTCGCCGCCCGATGTCATTTCCTACGTGCAACAGTTCATGGCGTCAAGGTTCAACGAAGGCTACCTCAAAGGCGTGCATGACTATGACGCAGCTGTGATTTTGACCTCTCTGGTGCGCCTGTTCAAAACGGCAGATTTGCTCCGGTACCCGGCCGCAGACCGCGCGTTGGCCCGCTGTTTTTGGGCTCTGTTTCTCAAACAGGAGCAAAAACAGCTGTTCCACCACCAACTCAAAGGCGTGAGCGCCATTCTGCAGGTGTTCCCGGAAACCCACCAGTTTGATGCCCTCAAAGCCGAATTGCAGCAGGAGTTACAGGGTTTCCAGCAGCAGACGAATTTCTTGCCGGAAGCCAATCCAACCTCGGCTGGTGATTACCTCTTTTTTGAACTCACCCGCGGTGACGGATTCATTACCAGCGCGCAGGCCGCGACTTTGGTACAGGATTTCCGGGATTTTCTGAGCCAGAGAAAAGCCTGGGAAAAATTTGAGACCTCGGCCCAGGCTCTGGAACACAACAAGCTGGAACAATTTGCCTTGCTGCAGCATTGGCTCCGGGCGTTTCTTTCCCAAACCAACCCAACGGCAGAAACGGCCTATGTGCCCGAGGCGGCTGCACTGTTATTGCTGCAAGACTTGAAACCGGCACAAGTGGTCACCGCTAACCTGCTGGAAACGTTGACGGGTTTGCAAGGCAGCCATGTCTTGCTGAAAGAGCAGCAGTACCAATTGCAGTTCCATCAGTTTCAGCAGAAGTTGGCGCAGTATGAATCCGGGGTGGTGCCGCAGTACAAAGCCTTCCATGCGCTCAAGCACCAACTCACCGTGGCCTTTGAGGAAGAACTGCGCCTGCAGGAATTCAAACCGAAGGTGATGGCCTCTTTTGTCCGGAACCAGTTGATTGACCAGGTGTATTTGCCGCTCATAGGTGCCAACCTGGCCAAGCAGATGGGCACCGCCGGCGAAACCAAGCGCACCGATTTAATGGGTATGTTGCTCTTGCTGTCGCCGCCGGGTTACGGAAAGACCACGCTCATGGAGTACATCGCCAACCGCTTGGGCATTATCTTTATGAAAATCAACGGTCCGGCCATTGGGCACCAGGTCACGGCGCTGGACCCCACCGAGGCCCCCAACGCCGCCGCCCGCGAAGAACTGGAGAAACTGAACCTGTCTTTTGAGATGGGCGACAACGTGATGATTTACCTGGACGATATTCAGCACTGCAACCCGGAGTTCCTGCAGAAATTCATTTCGCTCTGCGATGCCCAGCGCAAGATTGAGGGCGTGTACAAAGGCCGCAGCCGCACCTATGATTTCCGGGGCAAGAAAGTCTGCGTGGTCATGGCCGGGAACCCCTATACCGAGACCGGCGACAAGTTCCGGATCCCAGACATGCTGGCCAACCGCGCTGACATTTACAACCTGGGCGACATTCTAGGCGACACTGAGGACGTGTTCAAACTCAGCTACATTGAGAACTCGCTTACTTCCAACGCCGTGCTGGCCAAGCTGGCCGCCAAAAGCCAGAAAGACGTGTACGCGTTGGTGAAACTGGCCGAGACCGGGAACAACGAAGGCCTTGAACTGGAAGGCAACCACACCGCCGCCGAAATCAGCGAATATGTGGGCGTGCTCAAAAAACTCCTCACCATCAGAGACGTCATTTTGAAGGTAAACCTGGAGTACATCAAGTCTGCCGCGCAAGCCGACGAGTACCGCACCGAGCCGCCGTTCAAAATGCAGGGCTCGTACCGCAACATGAACAAGCTGGCCGAGAAAGTGATGCCGATTATGAACGAGGCCGAGTTGCACACGCTCATTTTGTCGCATTACCAGTCAGAATCTCAGACGCTCACTACCGGTGCCGAGGCCAACATGCTCAAATTCAAGCAACTCATCGGCGTAGCCACCGCAGAAGAAATCCAGCGCTGGGAAGACATCAAAACGGCCTTCATCAGGAACAACAAACTCAAAGGCTTCGGCGACGGCAACCAGGTAGGGCAGGTGCTGGCCCAGATGGAGAACATCTCTGATGGTTTGGTTGGGATCAAGCAGGTGTTAGGGGAGCAACGGAAGATGGAAAATAAGCTGGTGATAGGAGAAAACTAGCGAAGGCACGGTGGCCTATGTTGTGCGTAGAGTTAGCGACAGCGCTCTACGCATTTCTGTGGCCGCCAATCTCCAGATTGGCGTGTACTCATTATTGCTCGGCTTCAGCAAAAGCAATTGGCAAGTCTACAGATCCATTGTAAAATTTTGCCAATCAGGAGATTGGCTTTTAGGTAGGTACGTAGAGCGCTGCCGCTAACTCTACGCACATCCTTACCAACATTACGTACATGGCCGGAATATCAAAGTTGCGCAATTGAGAGGTGGAAAAGGTACAGCCTGCTTCGGTGGGGCCATTCACTAAAAAAGGAAATTCAGATAATGATGCCCATTTTCCACTGCACGTTCACCAGCCCTTTTCAGGCAGAAGCTGTTGCGTTAGAGACCATGGAAGGAGAGCAATTGGTTTCTTATTTCCTGAATTACCCTTGGGCAGACTGGCTGCAGAAAATGAATAACTCCAAAGAAGAGGATATTCACTTTTCGCCTACCCTTAATTTTGAGAACAAGCAGACCAAGCAGAAATTAATGGTGTCTGGCGTGGAAGAGAATGGCCGAATTTTCTTCTATGTTTTTTACCAAAGGCCAAAAACGGTCAGCCAGTTTTTCGGTCTTCGGCAGAAAGTGAAAGAGGACTACACCACTGAAGTCCATGACCAATCCAAAGAGCAGGCCGCACTTTTAATTGAGGCTTTCTCGAAGGGAAATGAGGTATTTTTAGAGAAGGAGATAAATAGGTGACAAGCCTCGGGATTTTTATTTTTACAACTGAAATCCTGAATGATTGAGAGAACTGGCGTAAAGTGACAAACGTGCTTCGTAATTGGTAAAAAGTTAGGTAGCAAGGAAGAAGCTTGCATTTGAGGTTATAAAATCTTCCCTGTTTCCTGTTGTATCGGTCCGTATAAATTACATATCTTACGGGACCACACCACCTACAAACTACAGACTATGGAACTGAACCACAAACTCCTCAGGCAGTTTGAGCAGGAAGCCGCCAACACCAAGAAAATGCTGGAACGCGTGCCACAGGAGCACTTTGACTGGAGGCCGCATGCCAAGAGCATGACCCTGAAAGAACTGGCCGCCCACGTGGCCGAACTGCCCGCCATGTTCATTGCCGGCGTTCTGCAGGCCGAGGAACTGGACTTCACCAAACAGAAATACACGCCTTTCACGGGCACTACCCACCAGGAGCTCATGCAGTTCTTTGAAGACAACTGCAAAAAAGCCAGCAAGGCACTGGACCACACCAACATAGTGGAAATTGGCAAAACCTGGACCATGCGCAACGGCGAGCACGTGATTATGTCGCTTCCCAAGCAGGCGGTGATCAGAACCATGGCCATGAACCACGTCATCCATCACCGCGGGCAATTGAGCGTGTACCTGCGCTTGCTGGACGTGCCGGTGCCAGGCATGTACGGGCCCTCCGCCGATGAAGGGTTCAGTGGATAGCCTTTCCTTTCCAGAACAGCCGAAGCCGTTTTCGGGCTCATTTTCAGAAATGAGCCCGAAAACGGCTTCGGTGCCGACTTTTTTGCGGTAAATTCCAAGCCCATCATAACATCTTCGGGAGGAACTAAGCAGCCAGCACTAGGGATCAGCAAGCCTTCCAGGGGAGGCCAAGACCTTGAGGGCCAGCCATTCGGCAGCAATAAAACATTTTTACCGGAAGTGAATTGCCCTAGAACCAAGTAGGTGGTCTTGGCCGTATATAGAAATAAAAGAGCTCATTTCAGGGAGAACTGAATTAATACTGACTAAGAAAGCGTTACCTTTCCAAGATGTTATGGATTTGATTGACGGTTTCCGTTGAGAAAGCTCTATAGCTTTTTTGCAACTATTAAGATTTATGGCAACACCCAAATTCATTGCACCCACCACTTCGTTTTACTCAGAACTTAAGAACCGCACCAATGCCTATTTTGAGGAAATTGGGGCGTCGCCTACGGGCAATTACAAACTCTGGCTCAAGGCAGCCATTCTCATGACCAGCCTGGTTTTGCTGTACGTGCACCTGGTGTTCTTCACACCCAACGTATGGTTGGCCCTGGTGGAATGCCTTTTGCTGGGCGGCGTGACAGCGGCCATCGGTTTCAACGTGATGCATGACGGCGGCCACGGAAGCTTCAGCAAGAAGAAATGGGTTAATGAACTGGCCGGCCTTTCTCTGAACATGTTGGGCGCCAACATCCACATGTGGACCACCAAGCACAACCTCATACACCACACCTACACCAACATTGACGGCGTAGATGACGACCTGGACGCCAAACCCTTCCTGCGCCTCTGCGATAACCAGGAACACCTTAAAATGCACAAATACCAGCATTATTATTTCTGGGGCGCGTACGCCATGCTGTACCTGTACTGGATTTTCTTTACAGATTACGTTAAGTACTTCACCCAGAAAGTAGGCGATATTCCAATCAAGAAAATGACCAAAACTGACCACCTTTCCTTCTGGGGATTTAAGGTGATGCACTTTGTGCTGTTTGTGGTGGTGCCTATTTACACCGTCGGGTTTCTGCCTTGGTTAGCTGGTTTCTTGCTGTACGGCATGTTCACCGGGCTGGTGCTGAGCATTGTGTTCCAGCTGGCGCACACCGTGGAGCATACGCATTTCCCCATGCCTACCGTGGCTACCAACCGCATTGAAGACGAATGGGCGCTGCACCAGTTGAAAACCACTGCCAACTTCGCTACCAACAACAAGATTGTAAGCTGGCTGACCGGCGGTCTGAACTTCCAGATTGAGCACCATTTGTTTCCAAGAATTTCCCACGTGCATTACCCGGCCATCAGCAAGATTATCAAAGAAGCCTGCGCGGAGTTTGGGGTGGTCTACAATGAATACCCGAAGACCAGAACCGCCATCATGTCGCATATTGCGCATTTACGCCAGTTAGCCCTACAGCCGGTTCTGGTGCAGCGGTAAAGAAACACGTTCCATAGGTATGTTGAAATCCCGTTCCAGTCTTTGGGGCGGGGTTTCTGCGTTTTCGGGCTCTGTTTTGGAAATGAGGGTGAAACCGGTGACCACCCCCAACCCCTCCTAGGACAGAAAAGCCCCACCCCCGGCCCCTCCCCAATGGAGAGGGGAGTTTTTCTGAAATACGTAGGTCATTGGCAGAGACTCTCGTAGGAGCTTCGCACACTACGAGGTCTTTGAGCAAGCGTTCGTCGGTTCCTCCACCGTAGAGACAAGGCAGTGCCTGGTCTCTACAACCAGTACACGCATTTCCCAGTTTAGGCTCCATTTCCAATTCAGAGCCCGGAAACGCAATTGTCGCAGACCACACAGGTTTTAGAAACCTGTGAAGTCTTTTGAATTGGCGACACTGCTGATGCCCAAAACGCAGACTGCCTAACAACTAGCACCTTTTCCAGCCTTTCCATCGAGCGCCTCGCGGGTTGGCCTTGTATGGCCAGGGCTAAAAGAAGAGAACAGCTATGGCCAAGACGGGCAGTGCGAGAGGGGAAGGCGGTGCCTCGCGGCCGTGAGCGCTCGGAGCCCAGCTATGGAAAGGGCCGCCTTGTAGAACTTAGGATGCAGCGGTTATTTGGAAGGAAGGCAAATTGCGTGCACAAAAGCAGCTGGAAACGCAGTTCAGGTTGTTGGTGATAAGACCAACAACGGCGAAGACGGCAAAAGAAGTAAGGCAAATTGCTTGCACAACAGCAGCAATGAATAAGCAAAGTATGAATCTTCGTTAGATCCTTCGACAGGCTCAGGATGACTTTGGTGGGCTGATGGTTGAAAGATTTACAGCAGGAAGTTTTTAACTCGGTTTTGAATACCTACAAAGGCAGGTTAAACAGAGTAATAGCCTAAACAAAACAACAGGCTAAACTGAGCGGCAAGGCTACAATTTCAGTCAAAATAGTCCTTTACCGGGCTGCGGCAATTTCCTTTACCAATGCTTCATCAGAAACACTTTCCAGCCACGTCTCTGGCAATTGCAGGCGCACGGTTTGGGCCTGGCCGCTGGGGGTGCAGACAACGGTGACGGTGCCCGTTTCAGAAGTGGCAAGTTCAGTGGCTTTTTCGGCGGCTTTGCCTTCCAGTCCGGCGTAGGCTTGCACACAGGTCCAGGTGAGGTTGTCTTGGTCGGTGACTTCGCGTTGGGTCATGTGGGGAAATATTGATGGAAAGTAAACCTGTAACGGACGATGCGGAAAAAAGATGGGGAATGGCCGAGAAAACAAAACCCCGTTTTCGGGCTCATTTCTGGAAATGAGCCCGAAAACGGGGTTGAAATAGCAATGTGCCTGAAGAAGAAGGCAGCTTGTTAGGGGAGAGAGGGAGCGGTGAGGCCGGTTAAATAAGGTTCCATGATTTCCAGCGCAGCCTCTGGTTTCCGGAAGGTGGTCATGATTTCAAGGCCGTGGCGGGCCCAGGTTTCCACGTAATAATTGTCTAAAGAGTATAGCGTCACTTGCCAGGTTTTGTGTTGGCGCTGCGCCAGTTGTATGCCGCGTTGGGCCAACGCCTGGGCCTGGTCTTTGGGAGCTTTCTTGTCAAACAGGGAGTATTCTAGCATAGGCAAGGGCTGTACTTTTCCAACGACAGAACCCTGGCATTAAGTTTCCGGCGTTGGGGTCTAACGCCCTGCAAAAATACCGGTTTCGGGCTTGATTTTAGTTGTTGCCAGGATTTATTCTTTCTCCAGCAGGGCCAGGGTCTGTTCTACTTTCTCCAACTGGGGCATTAAATCGTCATGCACGGCCGTCTGGTTTTTACGGTAAATCACGTAGTTGATCACTCCCAACACAATCAGGTTTATGCCCATGTGCCAGCCTTCCCGGCCCAAGCCGTAAAAATAAAGCAACTGGCAGAAACTGAAGGGCAAAATGTACCAGAACACTACCCGTTGCAGCATCTTAATCTGTTCTTGTAAATATAAGCGGTACTGGTGCAAGTAGTCGCCCAGGGGCACGGAGAAATCTTTGACTCGGTGGCGCGCGCCTTTCTTGAGTTGGTAAATAAGCAGCAGGCAGCAGAACACGGTGAGCACCCAACTCAGTTTGACCAAGGGCTGCGGAAACCAATACGCCAAACCCAAAGAGATGGGAATGAGCGCGGCGGCCGCCCAGATTTCTAGGCGGTCACGTTTTCTTATTTTTTCGTCAATGAATTCGGCGTGGATGGTTACTTCTTGCATGAGTCGGTCTTTTTGGAGGGTGATGGAGGTTGACGCCTGGGGGCTTTGCCACAAATCTTTCAGTTCTTGGTCTAGCATAGGGCGGGTTGTAAACAGGTGAACAGTTTTTCTCTGATGCGCTTCATCTTGACGGCCACGTGGTTTTCTGAGAGGCCGGTGACGGTGGCAATTTCTTTGTAAGGCAAGTCTTCCAGGTAGAGCAGCACCAGGGAGCGGTCGGTTTCGTTCAGTTTCTGGATGCAGGTGTGCAGGGCCTGCAGCCGCGCTTCCTGGTCTGGGTCTGGCGTTACCTCGGGCACATTCCCGAACTGGATGCTGTCCAGGTGCACGGTCTGGCGCTGCTGGCGTTTGTACTGGTGGCGACCCTGCAGGCAGACGTTGAGCGTGACGCGGTACACCCAGGTGCGTATGTGGGCCTCGCCCCTGAACGTAGGCAACGACTTCCAAAGTTGGAGCACGGTTTCCTGGAACAGGTCTTGGGCGGCCTCGGGGTCTGGCGCGAAGCTTCGGCAAATCCGGAAGATGCGGTGCTTGTCTGTCTCCAGCAGGTCCAGGAAAAGCGTTTCTAAAGGCATGGGCATGGGCGGTGGTGGCCGGGTTCACGTTGTTAGTAGAGGCCGCCGCGTAAATATGACAGGTGACGCGAAAAAAAATTAGCCCCACCCCAACCCCTCCCCAACAAAGAGTGGCTTTTTTCTGGATTGCATTTTGGGGCTTGATGACGCAGGCAAACAGATATGGCTTTTTTCTCTGCTGGCAATAGTGTAGATTCTCCACTAAAGATCTTTGTATGCCCGTCTGGTAAAAACATCTATCCTGCCCACCACCATCAGGGTCACAAAATACGTCTCATCTGGAGGGTTTCTGCGGAAATGGCTTATGGGTCAGAATTACCTTTTACTACGGCAGAAGCTTCCGGAAGGCACAGGCCTCTGGCGCGCGGGAACGTTTTAAGCCCCATTTCCGGAATTGAGCCAAAAAACGGATAGGACAGAAAATGCCCTCTCTGTTGCGTGGGGGTTGACTTTAATAATTCACGCCACGGCGGCGCCAGATAAATGGTTTTGGTCAGATTTAAGCCAGTCAAAGGCCTCAGCGGTGGAATGGAAGAATTGGAGTTGGTAACAGACGGCGCCGGTCATGAGGCAGAGTTCCAGTTCGCGGGCGTGGTTAGGGTTGTTGGGTACTACCAGGGCCAGTTGCTCCACGCCTTCCTGGCAAAGATTGGGCACCAGGTAATGCGTGATCCAGAGCATGTCCTGGGGCAGGGGCGTGCCGCGTTTAGTGCTGTCTGAGAGTAATTTTTTGCAGTGGTATTTTTCCAGGAATCCAATGAAACGCTGCGAGCCCTCCCGGTACTGCACCGATGACGGGTTCCCCAACCAGTTCATTTGCAAGATTAGCCATTGGGGGAAAAGCACTATTTCATAGCAATTGCTTTTTAACAGGGTGGTGGCGTGGCGGTTCATGGCGATGGGTAGTTTTGTAGTACATGAAATATTAAATAATTTAAAAAAATGGGTATGTCAGGCGGCCAAAGCGTGAGGTAGGCCAGGTATTGTTATGTCTGCGTCTGTGTTTTTTGTTATACTCAAAACAAGTAAAAAAGTATGCATGTGTCGCTATATTTATCGCGGGAAAAAACAAAATTTTCTGTAGTTAACATAACGGCGTGGGTGGCCAAAGAAAGATGGACAAGTATAGGAGAAGGGAATTTCTGCCGGAGTGATTTCCAGAAGCGGAATTACAGAAGGGAGGGCACGACAGAGCACGTGTTTTAGGGCTCATTTTCAGAAATGAGGCCTAAAACGGGAAAACACTTTTTGTAAAGCTGGAAAACTTGGCGCGTGTTGTAGTATACTGACCGAAGGATTTCCAGAGAAAGAAAAATCTACGGCAGAACGATAAAAAATTAGGCTTTCAGCCAGCTTAGGGCGGTAGCCATGTCAGTAAATTCCTGGTACTCCATTTCAAAGGGAAGTTCTGCCACCAGTTGTTGCCGCATGTTCTCTACGCGACGTTCTTTTTCTGTGTTTTGGCCCACCACGCGGGCCATCTTATTGACGCGGGTCTTGAGCAGCTCTGTGCTGAACTGGTAGGCAATGTTCTTCTGCTCAGTCTCGGTTACTTCAACCTTGTTATGGCGGCTGTCAATCAAATACCGGCGCACGTCATAATGCTTGAGCGTGTCAATCACTTTTTGCAGGTAGTGACTGATTTCTGACTTGGAGAAGCCCGTTACATCTGGCCATTCCATGGAAAGTACATCGGTGGCTACCTCATATTGTAATTCAACCAGGCTATCTTTGTAGAGCAACATACAGGTAAAGCAAAAACTAGGTCAGAACGTAAAAATAGGAAAATATGATCACCATTTACCACAACAACCGCTGCAGCAAAAGCCGTGAAACGCTGGCTTTGTTAGAAAACAGCACGCAGCCCGTTAATGTTATCAATTACCTGACCTCGCCGCCCACCGTAGCTGAGCTGCGCGACCTGCTGGCCAAGCTGCAATTGGGCCCCGAAGACATTATTAGGAAAGGGGAGGCCCTCTACAAAGAAGTCTACGCCACCCAGCACCTCACCGCAGACGAATGGCTACAGGTGTTAACCCAGAACCCAGTGCTCATAGAACGCCCCATTGTAGTACACGGCGACAAAGCCGTCATTGGTCGGCCGCCGCAGAACGTGCTGACTATTCTGTAATTGGGGCAGAACTTGGTTAAGAAATTCGTTGATGAATTCTTGGTTGTTCCCTTTTGATACCAATAAAGCATTTACTGATTTTTTCCAGGGAAAGTTGGTCACTGGTGGAGTTTGAGATGTGGTTAAAATGGGTTTACCGAGCAAATAATGCCATTCAACCGATTTTTTAGTGGGGTGTTTTAGTTCGACTTTCGTTTTAAGTGGGTTTAACTAGTGCTTGATACGTTTGGTCTAAAAGTAAAAAATGGGCGGTAGCCATGCCCTACTTTTGAAACATCAAACACTGCCAAACAATTTAAACCCACATGAAAACTTCCATCTTCGCCTTTTTCCTTTTTCTTTCTGTAGTAGGTACTTCTTTTGCCGGCACCAACACCAGTTCGCCGGTTTCTGTGGCCCGTGAATTGTCTGTGGTGTTGCAGTTGAATGAAAGTCAGTACCTACGCGTGAAAAGCCTGGTAAACGCCCGCCAGGAAGAAGAGAAAGCCGGCCGCACCAGCGTGCAGGAGATAAACGAGAAGTTCTCCGCCGCCATTATTGTGGAGTTGAGCCCCGCCCAACAAGAGATGTTCAAACAATACCTGGCCTCTGGTGCGGGTGCCTCCATGGCCGTTTTCACCAAATAAGAATTTTACCAGGCTTGCGCCAAGTGTGCCAGGCCCAGACATACAACAAAAACCAGACAGCCTACACCCTTTTGCACAAAAAGAAACCCGCACTTCTGGTGCGGGTTTCTTTTTGTGTAACGTACTTGCCAAGCGGCTGGTGTAGAACTCGGTCGTCTGGTTCCCCGGGCCCTACCGAACAGGCCAGGCGGCAGGAGATAGACTGGGTGCAAAACTTAGAGAGACTTGAGCCAGCTCTTGATTTCGTGCTCGGTCTTGCCCAGCTTCTGCTGCAGCTTACCCAACCACTTGTCTTCCTGACCCTCGTCATACGCAAGATCATCATCGGTGAGATCGCCGTACGCCATCTTCATTTTGCCCTTGAGTTCGTTCCAGTTCCCGCGAGCTCTATATTCTCCTTCGTGTGTTTCCATGATATAAATGGTTAGATATAGAGATGTTTTGATATACGCGAACGCCTCTACACGGGTTGAACAACCAGCCATGGTATTTATACCCTTTTTTTGCGTTTTTGGGCTCTGTTTTCATAATGCGCTTGAAAACAGATAGTTGGTGCTGGAAGAAATTTTCTGGAACAGGCCTTTATTTTTCTAAAGAGATAATCCTTTGATAAACGCCCGCACTGCGGCCGGATCCTGGAAGTCTGCCAATGCGAACTCCAGTTGCTGAATCTCTTCTTTGAGCCCGCGTTTGGCGGCCCTGAACTTGGCCTCCCGCTGCTTAGCCGTACCCCCGAAGTCCTGCAACAGCTGTCCCGCCGTGCCCAAGTGGAATTCACCCTGCTCTTCTTCCAGTTCCTGGAGTTGCTCCTGCAAGAGGCGCACGTAATACGCCAGTTGGTCTTCAGGCACCTTGGCCAGCACCTGTTCCTGTTCATGCATGAATTCCATCTGGAGCCTGAGCAGTTCAAAGAAATCATCTTGGTGGTAGGCCACGGTCACCTTTTTCATGGCTTCCTCTTTCCAGTGGCGGGCGGTTTCGTCGCGTTCGGTGTCGGGGTGCAGGAGTTTGGCCAGGGTGGTGTACAACCGGCGGCTGGCCTTGCTGATGCTCTCCAGTTCTTTCTTGAGTTTTACTTCCTTGCTCTGCTGCGCTTTCTCTTTCTGGCGGTGGGTGCGTTGCGCCTCGCGTTTTTCCTGCTCTTCCTGCATCTGCTGGTCCAGCCGCGCCTGAAACGCCTCCAGGTCCTGCAAATCCTGCAGTTGCACGTCTAGCCCCAGCACATGCTTGAGTAGGTGCTGGGTTTCTTCTTTGGCGCTATTTTTATCTGGTCTTGCAGCAGAATTGGGGACTGGCTCAGAATACCGCCGTAGAATTTCCTCCATTTCCTGCGCGTCATGGTGCTGCACTAAGAACGATGCCTGGTTTTTGATAAACCCGGCCAGCTTTTCCTGCTCTAACTTTGGCAAGTCCGTCTGGCTATAGAATTGGTCTAAGTACTGCACCAAGGCCACGCGCCGCTCCACCATTTCCCGAACCAGCGGCTGTACTTCTTTCTGCAACCTCGTCTGAATTTCCTGGGTCTGTTGCTGCCGCTCGGCCAACCGCGACTTGAGTTCATCTACCGCCGTCACGTACGTGTTGAACTGCTCCTGCAAGGCAGACAAATGGGCTTTGCCGCTGGGGTTGAAGGTGGGTAGTTGCGAGGCGTTTTCTGAAGTAGCCATGGGGCGAGTAATAAGTATTGGGATGCTTGGTCTGCTTTTGTTGCAAAGGTTCTTTATGCCTGAGTTTTACAAGACGGCCTTTTCCATAGTTTAGCTCCGAGCACTCACGGCCACGAGGCGCTCGATGGAAAGGCTGGAAAAGTTGACCACCCCCAGCCCCTCCTAAACAGGAGGGGAGCCTTTTTGTAAATGGCGTTTTCGGGCTCTGGACTGGAAATGAAGGCGAAACTGGAATTCTGTTGCTGGTTGTAGAGACAACGCACTGCCTTGTCTCTACGGTGGAGGTCCCGAAAAACGCTTGCTCAGAAGACCTCGTAGCGTGCGCAGCTCCTACGAGTGTCTCTGCCAAAGAATCTCCTTAAGCAACTCCCAGAATACAAGAAATTTTGCAGTTCCGTTTTTGGCTTCATTTCCGGAAATGAAGCCAAAAACAGCACCTTACCTTAAAGGACCATCAACCATTAACGAACAGGCACGCGCTGCAAGGTCTCCAGCAAGAACTTCCAGTATTTCTGAACGGAACTGATCTGCACTTTCTCATCTGGGGAATGCGCGCCGGTGATTGTAGGGCCGAAGGAAATCATCTCCAATTCTGGGTAGTTGGTACCCAAAATACCACATTCCAAACCGGCGTGGCAGGCGTTTACGTGGGGTTCTTCCTGGAACAGTTCTTTGTACAGATTGGTCATGGTGGCCACAATGGTGGAGGTTGGGTCTGGGGTCCAGCCGGGGTAGGCGCCTTTCTGGGTCACGCTGGCACCGGCCAGTTCAAAGGTGCTCTGTATGGCTTGCGCCAAGTCCAGCTTCTCAGAATCCACGGAACTGCGGGTGAGGCATTGAATGGAATAGGTGCCGTCTTTCACCAGCACGCGCGCCAGGTTGTTAGAGGTCTGCACCAAGCCCGCAATGGCCGGACTCATGCGGTAAATGCCGTTGGGGCAGGCGTAGAGCGCGCGCAGCAATTGGTTCTGGAAATCATAGGAAATCCCCGATGACGGCAAATCAATAGGCTCGGCCTGCAGTTGCAGGTTAGGGTCGGTGAGGGAATACTCGGCTTGTAGAATGTCGGTCTGTTTCTCCAGGAAGGCCTCAAACAGTTCAGCTTTGGCCTCGGGCACGGCCACTTCGGCAAACGACTCACGGGGGATGGCGTTGCGCAGGCTGCCGCCGTCAATGCTGTACACGCGGGCGTTGAACTTGTCGGTGGCCTGGTAAAGCAGGCGGTTCATCAATTTGTTGGCGTTGCCGCGGCCCAGGTGAATGTCCATGCCGCTATGCCCGCCGGTGAGGCCGGTGAGGTTCAGCTTGTAGCCCACAAAGTCAAACGGAATGTTCTCTTCATTGTAAGAACCCGTGGCGGTCACATCAACGCCGCCGGCGCAGCCAATGGTGAGTTCACGGTCATCTTCGGTGTCTAGGTTCAATAAAATAGAGCCTTTGAGCAGGCCGCCTTTCAGGCCCTGGGCGCCGGTCATGCCGGTTTCCTCGTCAATGGTGAAAAGCAGTTCCAGCGGCGGGTGCGCAATGTCTTTGCGGGTAAGCAGCGCCATCATGGTGGCCACGCCAATGCCGTTGTCGGCGCCCAGGGTGGTGCTTTTGGCCTTTACCCAATCGCCGTCAATGTACATCTCAATGCCCTGGCTTTCAAAATCGAAATCCGTATCGGCGTTTTTCTGGTGTACCATGTCCAGGTGGCTTTGCAGGATTACGGTCTGGCGGTCTTCCATGCCCGGGCTGGCGGGTTTCCGGATGATCACATTGCCCACTTCGTCTGTGATGGTCTCAAAACCCTGGCTGTTCCCGAAGTCCTGCATGAACTTGATCACGCGTTCTTCTTTTTTGGAGGGGCGGGGCACCGAATTCAGTTCAGCGAAGTGTTTCCAAAGCGGTTGGGGTTCCAGGTTGGCTATGTCTGTGTTCATGGTTTTCTGGTTTAAAGATGTACTGCCCGCAGCTTCAAGTAGATGAAAAACAAGGGCAGCAGGGGATACTTGCACGGTAAAGGTACTAAACACATTCGACTCCGTTCGGGCAAAAACCTGTTTTGAGGCGTCTGGTTTCGGCTTCATTTCCAGTTTAGAGGCCAAAAACGGAAATTGTTTTCGCCTGAAAATACGTCATTAAACCATTCTGGGAAAACTACTGAGCTAGTAAAAAGTAAAAGACTACAGCAGAACTTTAAACTGACAGAACTCATGGATAAAAAAATGAAAGCCGCGTATTATGATGTCTTCGGCGGAACAGAGAACATCAAAGTTGGCCAATTACCCCTTCCAGAGGTAAAGGAAGGCGAAGTGTTGGTGCGCGTGAAAGCCGCCGGCGTAAACCCCGTGGACGCTGTGGTGATGGCGGGTTATTTGGAAGGCATGTTGCCCGTGGAGTTTCCGGCCATACCGGGCTGGGACGTGGCCGGGGTGGTGGAAGACCGCGGCTTCAGCGCGCGCCGCTTTAACGTGGGCGATGAGGTGTATGCCTATGCCCGCAGGCCCACCGTGCAGGGCGGAACGTTTGCTGAGTACATTGTCTTACCCGAAAGTTACCTGGCCCAAAAACCCAAGAACCTGAGTTTTGCGGAAGCGGCGGGCATTCCGTTGGTGGGCCTCACGGCGTACCAGAGTATGTTTGACAAAGGCCAATTGCAGGCCGGGCAAAACGTGTTGATCTTGGGCGCTTCCGGCGGAATTGGGACGCTGGGCATACAGTTGGCCAAGGAGAAAGGCGCTACGGTTATTGGCGTGGCCAGCCAGAAAAACCACGCGTTTATGCTGAAACTAGGCGCCGACCATGTAGTTGATTACAACGGCCAGGACGTGGGCGAGGCCGTGAAAAACCTGTTCCCAGACGGCGTGGATTTGATTTTTGACGCCGCCAGCGGCGACACCCTGCAACAAAGCCTGAAAGCGCTCAAGACGGGCGGTACGCTGGTGTCCATTCTGCACCAAGGCCAGGGCTTGCCCCAAAATATCAACTTCCATTACGTGTTTGTGGAACCCAACGCGCGACAATTAGAGGAACTTCGGGAATTGGCCGAAGCCGGAAAACTCACCGTGCACGTAAGCGAAACCTACTCCCTTGACCACGCCGCCAAAGCCCTGGACCAAATTGCCAGCCACCACACCAAGGGCAAAATTGTAGTGGTGCCTTAGGTGTATTTTTGTGGAATTCATCCTGAAATCAACAAAAGTAGATTTTAGCATCAATAGGCCCTGGCTTTAGCCAGGGTAAAATGGAAATAACATTTATCGGCTTTAGCCAAACTAGTTTTTTGGCTAAAGCCGATTTTGACTCTTTGCGTTACCCTGGCTACAGCCTGGGCCTATTGATATGGGAGTCCTAGTTCAAATGGTAAAAATATGGCAGGACCAATTCAAATATCAAATGTGATTCGGTAGCCAAATCAATACAGACATCCGAAACAATATCGACATTCGGAAACAATATTAACAGCCAAAGCTTATCCAAAAGTCAGAACCTATCCAAAAGCCAAAGTTTATTAATCAGCCAAACCCAATCATAAAAACAACACCTGTCTAGAAGCAATAGCCCTTTCAGATTATTTTCAAATCGGGATAAATTTAAAGGCGAATAAGCGTCATAAAAGGCTGGTGCTCTGTGTCCGTTTTTGGCCTCATTTTCAGAAATGAGCCCGAAAACGGAACGGGAGTCAATCTTTGTTTGCGCAGTATCGGTTTTCTAGGACGGTTGCTTATCTTTCAGCTTGCTAACCTTCTTCTTAGCCAAGCGCCATGAGAAAACTTCTGCTTCTTGCTTTTTTGTTCTGCCAACTTTCTGCCTTCGCGCAAAAGCCGCTGTTTGACTTGGTACGCTGGGTGAACCCCTTGATTGGCACGCACAAAATGGGCCACACGTACCCCGGCGCTACGGTACCGTTCGGCATGGTGCAGCTATCCCCGGACACGGACACCATTCCCTACGAGGTGAACGGCAAATACAACAAAGACGTGTACAAATACTGCGCGGGCTACCAGTACAGTGACCCTACCATTGTGGGCTTCAGCCATACGCATTTCAGCGGCACGGGCCATTCAGATTTAGGCGATTTTCTGTTAATGCCCACTACCGGCAAACTGCAACTAAATCCTGGCACTGAGAACAATCCCGAGACAGGTTATCGGTCTAAATTCTCCCATGACAACGAGCGCGCGGAGCCCGCCTATTACCGCGTAAAACTGGACGACCACAACATCACCGCCGAACTCACCGCCACCAACCGCGTGGGCATGCACCAGTACACGTTCCCAAAGTCTGACGAAGCGCACGTGATCCTGGATTTGATGCATGGCATCTACAACTACGAAGACAAGAACGTCTGGACGTTCATCAGAATTGAGAACGACACCCTGATTACCGGTTACCGCCAAACCAATGGCTGGGCCCGCACCCGAACCGTATATTTCGCGATGGCCTTTTCCAAACCCTTCATCAGCTACGGCAACAAAGACTACAGCAAGGCGCAGGTGTACAAAGGATTCTGGCGAAAGTTTGACCAAAGCAAGAATTTCCCGGAGATGGCGGGCAAGCAAATCAGGGCGTATTTCGATTTTAAAACCGAGGAAGGGGAGAAGATAAAAATCAAGTTTGCGCTGTCACCAGTGAGTACGCAGGGCGCGCTGGCCAACCTGCGCGCCGAGGTGCCGCATTGGGATTTTGACCGCGTGAAAAACGAAAGCCAGGCCCTCTGGAATAAAGAACTAGGCAAAGTACGCGCCGCGCTCACCACCAAAGACGACTACATTAATTTCTACACCGCGCTCTACCACACGTTCCTCGGCCCCACCACCTACCAAGACGTGACCGGCCAATACCGCGGCCTGGACCAGAACAACCACCAGGCCAACGGCTTCACCAACTACACCACCTTTTCACTCTGGGACACCTACCGCGCGCTGCACCCGTGGTTTAATGTTGTGCAGCCCAAACGCAACAGTGACATGGTTGAAAGTATGCTGGCGCACTATGACCAAAGCGTGCACAACATGCTGCCTGTGTGGTCGCACCACGCCAACGAAAACTGGTGCATGATTGGCTACCACAGCGTGAGTGTAATTGCCGATGCCATCTTAAAAGGGACGTACACCGGTGATGCTAATCGCGCGCTTGACGCCTGCGTGACCACCGCGCGACAAGGGTATTATGACGGCCTGCAGTACTATATGCAACTGGGCTACGTGCCCGAAGACAAGAACAGTTCCTCCGTCTCCAAAACTTTGGAGTATGCCTATGACGATTGGTGCATCGCCCAAATCGCCCAGAAACTGGACCGACAGGATATTTACCAGGAATTTAGCCGCCGCGCCCAGAACTGGAAAAATGTTTATGACAAAAGCATCGGGTTCATGCGGCCCAAACTGAGCGACGGCACCTTCAAGAAAGAGTTCGATGTGTTGAGCACGCACAACCAAGGGTTCATTGAAGGCAACGCCTGGAACTACAGCCTCTACGTGCCGCATGACCCCGCCGCCATGATTCAGGCCATGGGCGGGAACAAGCGCTTCGTACCCCACCTGGATTCCCTGTTTACCATGCATTTGCCAGACGAATTCTTCGCCGATACCGAAGACATCACCCGCGAGGGCATCATTGGAAACTACGTGCACGGCAATGAGCCCGCGCACCACGCCGCCTACCTCTACAACTGGACAAACCAGCCCTGGAAAACCCAGGAACGCGTGCGCATGATTCTCAAAAAACAGTACCAGGCCACGCCAGACGGCCTGGGCGGCAACGATGACTGCGGCCAGATGAGCGCGTGGTATTTGTTCAGTTCTTTAGGCTTTTATCCTGTGGCCCCCGGTGCGGAACAATATGCGCTGGGCAGTCCTGCTGTGCTGGAAGCCACCATAAATCTGGAGAACGGAAAGACCTTTACCATTGAAGCCAAAAACCAAAGCGCCAAAAATGTGTTTGTGAAGAAGGTGGAGCTCAACGGCAAGGTGCTGGCGCAACCCTTCCTGAATCATGCAGACATTGCCAAAGGCGGAAAGCTGGTATTTTACATGACTGGCAAACCGAAGAAGTAAGGCCCCACCCCCAGCCCCTCCCCAACGGAGAGGGGAGATTTTGTAAGGCGTTTTCGGGTTCAATTCTGGAAATGAGGCCGAAAACAGAAATACCGCAAGCAACTATTCACTACCAACTAACTACAACCTACCATGGATCAGCGCATTATCAATCTCTATGACGAATACACCCATGCGCCGCTTTCGCGCAAAGAGTTCATCAATCGCTTAGCCAAACTCACGGGTAGCCTGGCGCTGGCCATGACAGTTCTGCCGCTGCTGGAAAACAATTACGCCAACGCCGCCACCGTGGTCCCCGACAAAGACCTGAAAGCCGAGGACATCACCTACCCCGGTGCCGAAGGCGTGACCATGAAAGCGTTCCAGGTTAAACCTGAAGGAAAGAAGTTGGGCACTGTCATGGTCATCCATGAAAACCGAGGACTCAACCCGCACATCAAAGACGTGGCCATGCGCGTGGCCCAGGCAGGATTTCTGGCCATCGCGCCAGATGCGTTGTCGGTGTTTGGGGGTACGCCCGCCAATGAAGATGAAGCCCGCGGTTTGTTCGCGAAACTAGATGCCAAACAGAACATCACCAACTTCGTGAAAGGCCTGGAGTACCTGGAGAAGCACAAAAACGGCAACGGCAAAACCGGCGTGGTAGGTTTTTGTTGGGGCGGGGCTTTGGCCGCGCAAATGGCCATCCATTCGCCGTCCCTAGATGCCGCCGTGGCGTATTACGGTCGGCAACCAGAGGCAGCAGACGTGCCCAAAATCAAAGCCGAATTCATGGCGCACTACGGTGGTCTTGACGAACGTGTGAACGCTGGAATCCCGGCTTTTGAAACGGCTTTGAAAGCGGCGGGTACTAAGCACCAATTGTTTGTCTATGAAGGGGCCAACCACGCGTTCAACAACACCTCTTCGCCCACGCGCTACCATGAAGCAGCCGCCAAATTGGCCTGGGACCGCACGTTGGAGTTGTTTAACAGAAAGCTGAAGTAAGAAATTGTTCCTGATATTTATAGAATTGCATGTGTCAGTTTAATATGTTAGTGACAAAGTCGCCTTTCAACGCTGTCCAGGTAAAGTTGATAGCAGCAGATCACGGGCTCAACTTTGTTGAATACACTTTAACTGCATCTAACATTTCAGTTGAAGCAAAATTCCATCTGACAAGGACCAAAGACTGCGACTGTGATTCTGTTTTAGGAAAAAAGCATAAGGCAAACCCGGAAGTTCTTAACTGGGACAAGGAACGGAGTAAATTGGAACGAAAGCGTTTCTCGGAAAACAGAATTGCGTTGCTGATAACGCAGAAGCAGAAGGTGTACGAAGATAGAATAGCTCAAGAAACCATAAGTGATGCGGAAGAAACTAAAACGTGGCTGAGCTTTTTGAACGATTCGCGCTTAAAAACTTCCCTGCCTGAAATCGGAATTATGTATCACCAGTTTTCGGGGATGATCACAAATGAAAAGGTAAACGTCTTATCTGAAGTATCTTTGCCTGTCTCCAAACTTGATTCTGATTTTTTAAAAGAGTTAAAGGAAGATGAAGCGGTTTGGATAAAACTTTAATCCTTCAGACTTTTAGTTTCAAAACAAGAACTATACACATGCCTTATACTCCTTCCCCCGCCCGTTACAGCACCATGGACTACCGCCGGTGCGGCAACAGCGGTCTTAAATTACCGGCACTTTCGCTGGGCTTGTGGCACAACTTCGGGCACGTAGATGTGCTGGAGAATTCCCGCCAGATTCTGCGTGAAGCCTTTGACGCGGGCGTGACCCATTTTGACCTGGCCAACAATTACGGTCCGCCACCTGGCTCCGCCGAGGAAAACTTCGGAAAAATTCTGAAGGAGGATTTTGGAAACTATCGCGATGAGGTGATCATTTCTACCAAGGCCGGCTACAAGATGTGGGAAGGGCCTTACAATGACTGGGGCTCCAAGAAATACCTGGTCGCCAGCCTGGACGCCAGCCTACAGCGCATGGGTCTGGATTACGTAGACATTTTTTACCACCACCGGCCAGACCCCGACACGCCGCTGGAAGAAACCATGGGCGCCCTGGATTTACTCGTTCGGCAGGGAAAAGCGCTGTACGTGGGCATCTCCAATTATGAAACGCCCGAGGCCCGCCGCGCCATTCAACTTCTCAAGGAATTGGGTACGCCGTGCCTGATTCATCAGCCCAAATACTCCATGTTTGTGCGGTGGGTAGAGGAAAGCCTGCTAGATTTGCTGGAGGAGAAGGGCGTGGGCTGCATTCCGTTTTCGCCGCTGGCGCAAGGTTTATTGACCAACAAGTATTTGAAAGGAATTCCGGAAAACTCCCGCGTGGCCAAACCGCACGGATTTTTGAAAGAAGAAGACCTCACCGAAGGCCGTCTGCAGCAGATCCGGCAGTTGAATGACCTGGCGCAAAACCGAGAGCAGTCGTTGGCGCAGATGGCCTTGGCCTGGCTGCTGAAAGACCCGCGCGTGACCTCGGTACTGATTGGGGCCAGCTCGCCGGCTCAGTTGGCAGATTCGCTCAAGTGCATGCAGAACACCACCTTCAGCCCAGATGAATTAACGCAGATTGAACAGGTGCTGGCGCAGAAGTAAAACCTTATTTTCCGTTTTCGGGCTCAATTCAGGAAATGAGGCCGAAAACGGAAAAGCTTTTTGTCCCGGCCTTTACATGCCAAATTTTTAACTCCCCGAACTAGATGAACCGTCTCACTTTTCTTGTTTCGTGCTTTTTTGTGGTGCTGGGTGTAAGCGCCTGCAAAACAACAACTGGTGCCAACAACCAGAAAGAGACGACTTTACGGGTTATGTCTTACAACATCAGGCATGGCAATCCACCCTCCAAACCGAAATTCATAGATTTAGACGCCACCATAGCGGTTATTCGGCAACAGAACCCAGATTTGGTGGCTTTGCAGGAAGTGGACGTGCATACCAAGCGCTCCGGCGGCGTGGACCAGGCCAAAATCATAGCGGAAAAACTGGGCATGTATTACTTCTTCGGGAAGGCGCTGGACTATGACGGTGGCGATTATGGCGTGGCCATTCTGTCAAAATTCCCGCTGCTAGACGCGCAAGTGGTAGCCTTGCCGATTCTGGAGGGAACCAATGCCGAACTGCGGGCGCTGGCCTTAGCGGCAGTGCAGTTGCCCAACGGGCAGAAAATCTGGATAGGCAGTACGCACCTGGACGAGAAAGGCAACCCCGCCAACCGATTAGCGCAATTAGACGCCATTGCCAAAGTTCAGGCCACCTTGAAAGAACCGTTCCTGATTGCCGGCGATTTCAACGCCACGCCGGGCTCAGAATCCATTCAGCGGTTAGACGCGCTGTTCACCAGAACCTGCCAGGACTGCGCGCCCACGTTCCCGGTCATCAACTCTACCAAGGCCATTGACTTCATCGCGTACACGCCAGCGGCCAGATTTACTGTCAAAAGCCATCTGGTCATACAGGAAACCTACGCGTCTGACCATTTGCCTATTGTGGCAGAGTTGGGGCTGAAGTAAGCGTAATCCAAAATTCCCGTTTTCGGGCTCATTTCTGAAAATGAGCCCGAAAACGGGAATTTTTATTTCTGCTGCAACGGCGAAGAATAGGAATACGGAAATGTGCTTTGTTCTGTGCCGCGCTTGGTATTCGGTTTGTCCGTCATGTCAAAATTCAGGGTACCGCCTTTCAATAAGTCAAAATGATCTACCCAATTCTTGTCATGTGTCTTGCCATTCAACTTCAGTTCTTGCACGTAGCGGTTTGCGTCATTGTTTTTAGGAGCTTCAATGACTAATTTTTTACCGTTTTCCAGGGTTAACGTCATTTTGGGGAAGAGCGGCGCGCCCAATACATATTGCGTGGTGCCGGGGCAGACGGGGTAGAAACCCATGGCGCTGAACACGTACCAGGCGCTGGTTTGGCCATTGTCCTCGTCGCCGCAGTAGCCGTCTGGGGTGGGTTTGTACATGCGGTTCATGGTTTCTCGTACCCAATACTGCGTTTTCCAGGGCGCACCGGCGTAGTTATAAAGGTAAATCATGTGCTGAATGGGTTGGTTGCCGTGGGCGTACTGGCCCATGTTGGCAATCTGCATCTCGCGTATTTCATGGATTACAGAACCATAATAACTTTCGTCATACACCGGCGGGAGCGTGAAAACGGAGTCCAGCTTCTTGACGAAGTTTTCTTTCCCGCCCATCAAATCCACCAAGCCCTGCACGTCATGAAACACGCTCCAGGAGTAATGCCAGCTGTTGCCCTCGGTGAACGCATCGCCCCATTTGAACGGGTTAAACGGCGATTGAAAGGTGCCGTCCTGGTTTTTTCCGCGCATGAGGCCGGTGGCCGGGTCAAAGAGTTTGCGGTAATTCTGGCTGCGTTGGGCGTACAGGTCAATCTCGGCTTGTGGTTTTTTTAAGGCTTTGGCCAATTGGTAAATAGTGAAATCGTCATAGGCATATTCCAAAGTTCGGGCGGCGTTCTCGTTGATTTTCACGTCATACGGCACGTAGCCCAATTTCTTGTAATACTCTGCGCCCTTCCGGCCAATGGCTGAAATAGGACCTTCATTGTTGGCACTGTGCACCAAGGCTTCATACAGTTTTTCAATGTCATACCCGCGCAAGCCTTTGATGTAAGCATCAGCCACCACTGAGGCCGAATTGTTGCCCACCATGATATCGGCGTAACCGGGACTGGACCACTCGGGTAGCCAGCCGCCTTCCTTGAAATCATTGATCAGGCCTTCCTGCATTTCTCTGTTGATGCCGGGGAACATTAAATTCAGGAACGGGTACAGCGCCCTAAACGTGTCCCAAAAACCGGTCCCAGCGAAGCGGTAGCCCGGCAAGGTCTCACCAGTGTACGGACTGTAATGCACCACTTTACCGGCAGCGTCCAGCTCGTACATCTTATGCGGGAAGAACAGCGTGCGGTACAGGCAGGAATAAAAGGTGCGTTGCTGTTCGTCAGAGCCGCCCTCCAACTGAATTCGGTTCAAAGTCTGGTTCCAGATTTTGCGGGCTTTCTCTTTAGTTGCGTCAAAATTATCCTTGGCCAATTCGCGGCTCAAGTTCAGTTCGGCCTGCTCAAAACTGATGAACGAGGAGGCTACCCGCAGATTCACTTTCTCTCCTTTACTGGTCTTGAACCCGATGATGGCACCGGAGTGATTAGAGGTCAATTCCAAAGAATCTTTCCCGGCCAAAGCTTTGCCTCTGAACGTGCGTGCCATGGCAATGGGCTTGTCAACATAGATCACAAAGTAGTTTTTGAAGTTCTTGGGGTTGCTGCGGGCGGCGCGGGTGGTGTAGCCTATGATTTTGTTTTCCTTGGGAAGCACTTTGATGTAAGAACCTCGGTCCAGCGCGTCAATCACTATAAATGAACTATCGGCCTGCGGGTAGGTGAACCGGAACTGGGCGGCGCGCTCGGTGGGTGTTATTTCAGCCGTCACGTCATGGTCTGCCAGGTACACGCTGTAATAATAGGGCTTGACAATTTCTGATTTGTGCGAAAACCAGCTGGCGCGGCCGTCCTGGTCAAACTTCATTTTTTTGGTCACGGGCATGATCACAAACTGACCGTAGTCATTCATCCAGGGGCTGGGTTGGTGGGTTTGTTTGAATCCTCTGATTTTGTCGGCGGCGTAGGTGTACGCCCAGCCGTTGCCCATGGTGCCGGTCTGCGGCGTCCAGAAGTTCATGCCCCAGGGCACGGCAATGGTAGGGTAGGTGTTGCCGTTGGAGAGTTCGGGCTTGGAGTCTGTGCCCATCAGCGGGTTCACCAAGTCTGCCAATTCTATGGTGGGTTTGGTTTTCTGCTGCGCATGGAGTGGAGGCAGAAACAAACAAGTGCAGCAGAAAAGAAGGCAAAGGCGGGCGAGAAGGTTCATTGCGTTTTCGGGCTCTGTTTTGGAAATGAACCCCAAAATAGAAGTTTTGCCAGGCATCATTGTCATGTGGCCAGAATTGTTTTTGCCGAAGGTTTCCGTTTTTGGCTTCATTTCTGGAAATGAGCCCGAAAACGGAAAAAGGCAGACGTAACGCCTGCCTTTTTTCTTGGTAGCCCACACGCGCCAGAGGCGAGCGAGTGACATTCTCTTACCTGCGGCCCTGCAATTGGCTGGAGACGTAAGCCACCACGTCGCCCACGGTATTCAGAGGTACTTCGTCTGGAATCTCAATCTTGAAACGCTTCTCCAGTTCCCAAATCACGCTGACCAAATCAAAGGTGTCAAACCCGAAATCCTGGCTTAGGTTGGCGTTGGGTTTTAAGCGTGCGGGACGTATTTTCTTAAGGTTGCTGATGATGGTGATGACCTTCCGGGCAATGGAAGATCTTTCTGCGGTAATCATATTAAAGGGTAGTAAAAGTTAAGAATATGGTTGGGGTAAAATTATATAACAGCTGAAAGCCAGGTATTTCTACCCGTTGGCTCCAGAAAAGGAAAGCATAAAAACGGGCGCAAAATGCGCCCGCCTTTTATCATCATTCATTCTTAGGTGGTATGTACTTAGGCAATGGCTGCGTGGCCATGCTGTTCTTTTTTAGCCTCTAACTCAGCGGTTTCGCGCTCCAGTTCTTCGGCGGTTTTATCAATCAAAACAATCTCGGTTTGCTTGTCCCAGCCAAACTTGGCCAGAATACGGTCAAATCCATAGTAGATAATGGGTACCACAATCAGGGTCAGGAACATAGACGAGCTCAGACCGCCAATCAAGGCCCAGGCCAGACCGTTTTTGGTCGCGGCTACTGAACCACCGGCTAAGGCAATCGGTAACATACCAATCACCATCGCCAGCGTGGTCATCAAGATTGGGCGGAAACGGATTCTCACCGCTTCAATCAGGGCGCTCTTCACGTCATGGCCTTCCTTCTTCATCTGGTTCGTGAAATCGACCACCATAATGGCGTTCTTGGCTACCAGACCAATCATCATGATAATCCCCAGAATGGAGAAGATGCTCAGTGACTGCGCGGCCAAAGCCAGGGCCAGCAAGGCCCCAATAATAGCCAACGGAATAGAGAACAACACCACCAACGGGTACACATAAGAGTCATACAGCGCCACCATGATCAGGTACACGAAGATGATAGATGCCAGTAAGGCAATCCCCAACGTACCGAAGCCTTCGCTCTGGTTTTTAAGGTCACCAGCGTAGTCAACGGTTACGCCGTTCGGAACTTTCACCTCGGCCATCTTAGTCTGAATATCAGCACCCACAGAACCAGACGGACGACCGATTACCTGCGAGTTCACGTTCAAAGACGTCACACGGTTGGTACGCTCCAGCTGTGAAGGTCCGGTAGACTGTTTCACATCTGCGAACTGGCCCAAACGTACCACCCTGCCCTGGTTGTTGATGAAGGAAAGGTTGGCAATGTCGGTTACGTTGCGGCGGTCAAACTCATCCAGACGAATGTTGATGTCATAATCCTCAGTGCCGGAGCGGAAAGTAGCATCTGTGTTTCCGGAGAACGCCATTTGCATACCGGCACCCACGCTTTCCAGGGTCATGCCTACGCTGGCCATCTTGTCGCGGTCCACCACCACCTCAATCTCAGGGTTACCGCCTTCCACAGACACTTCCACGTCAACGGTTCCTTGCACGCCTTCTACCACGTTGGTTACGCGTTTGGAGAAGGCAATCAGGGTGTCAAGGTTAGAACCAGACAGTACGATCTGGATAGGTGCCTGGGCGTTTCCTACCAAGCCTACCGGCACCGGCGTCACTTCCACGTTAGGCAGCTTGCTTTCAATATCGGCTTTCACCTGGCGGCTGAATTCCTGCGTACTGAACAGACGCTCTTTCACGTCAACCAGAGCCACAGAAAGTTCAGATTGGTAAGCCGAAGTCTGACCTGCCTGTGACGATGCCGTGGTACCTACGGTGGTAAACACACGGGTTACTTCTGGTATGGTGCGCAGGTATTCCTCTACTTGCTTGGTGGCGAAGTTGGTCTGCTCCACGGTGGAGTTCTTGGGCAATTCCAGCTGCAAGCTTACCTCACCGCGGTCACCCGCCGGAATAAACTCACTACCAATAAACCCGAACGGCACCAGCATGAACGAGGCCACCAACAGCAGGAACGTTACGCCCAGCGTGATGAACTTGTGGTTGAACGCCCATTTCAGGGTAGCCGTGAAGCCGTCAATGATGTTGTCCAGTTTGCGCTCAAACCACAGGATGAAGCGGCCAAACATGTTTTTGTCAGACACGTGCTCCAGCTTAGAGAAGCGGCTGGCCAGCAACGGAATCAAGGTAAAGGCCACGAAAAGGGAGATCATGGTCGCTACGGCCACTACCACGGCAAACTGCCGCAAAATGTCTGATACCAGACCAGTAGACAAGGCAATCGGCACAAACACTACCACAATTACTAAAGTAATGGAGGTTACGGTGGCCATGATTTCTTTGATACCGTCATAGGCGGCCTGCGCCGGGGTTTTGCCCATTTCCATGTGCCGGTAAATATTCTCAATCACCACAATGGCGTCATCCACCAGAATTCCCACCACCAGCGAGAGTGCCAAAAGCGACATCAGGTTCAGGGAATAGCCCAGTAAGAACATGACAATAAACGTAGCCACCAATGACGCCGGAATAGACACCATTACAATCACGGCGTTCCGCAGCGAGTGCAGGAACAAGAGCATCACTACGGCCACCAGGATCACGGCAATCACCAAGTCATGGATCACGGAGTCAGCGGCTTCCAGGGTAAAGTCAGAACTGTCAGAGGCGATGTTGAATTTCAGGCCTTCTTTTTCGTAGATTTTCTCCAGGTTGGCCAAAGCAGCCTTGGTCTGCGCACTCACCTCTACGGCGTTGGCATCTGACTGCTTCTGGATGGTAATCCCCACCGATGCTTTGGAGTTAATACGGCTCAATACGTCCACGTCTTTCTGGGTGTCTTGCACCTCGGCCAGGTCAGACAAGCGCACGGTTCCGCTTTGGTCAGATTTAATGACCAGGTTGCGCAGTTGGTCCAGGTTCTGGTATTTACCCGCTAAACGCAGCTGGGTTTGGCCGTTCTCGTTCTTGATTCTACCGGTAGGGAAATCCAGGTTGGAGTTCTTGATGCGCTGCTGCACCTGCAGGATGGAGATGCCGTAGGCTTCCAGTCTATCTGCTTTTATGTTCACTTTTATCTCGCGCTCAGAACCACCCAACACTTTGATCTGGGCCATGCCTTGTACGCGGGAAAGCTCTGGCTTGATTTTCTTGTCAATCAGGTCGAAGAATTCGGTAGCCGGCAGGTTGGCCGTGGCCCCCATCTTAATGATAGGCAAGTCATCAAAGTCAAACTTGTTCAGCGTGGGCGGATCAGCGTCTTCAGGCAAACGGGCCAGAATGGCGTTGATCTTCCGCTGGGCGTCCTGCAAGCTCAAGTCCACGTTGGTGCCTTGGTTTAATTGGATGGTGATGATGGAAAAACTTTCTAAAGAGGTTCCTTTCATCTCCTTCACGTTCTCCAGGGCAGACAATGCGTCTTCAATCTCTTTGGTCACCGAGTTCTCCACCTCATTCGGCGAAGCGCCAGGGTACAGCGTGGTAATGGTCAATACCGGCGGGCTGAACTTGGGCAACAACTCGTAGTTGAGGGAGTTGTAGGAGACAACGCCCAGGAGCGTGAGGACTGTAAAGACCACCACTACCAGGGTTGACCGCTGTATAGATATTTTGGTTATGTTCATTTTCTAAACTTCTTCTGTAAAAAGAAAAGGTAATTACTTAAGCGGCGTCACTTGGATGCCTTCGCGCAGGTTAATCTGGCCACTGCGTACCACTTGCTCACCCGGCTGAATGCCGTCCAGGATCTCTACCTGGTCTTGGGTTACAACACCTACTTTCACTTTGCGCAAACTGGCTTTGTTGTCTTTCGCAACCCACACACTTGGGTCTTGAATACTGCCTACAATAGCTTCACGCGGTAATAAAAGGGCGTCACGCTGGGCATTTACCGAGAAGAAAGCAGTGCCGTACATGCCGGCGCGTAGGTTGTTGTTGGCCGTGTTTTTCACTTCAATCTCCACGTCAAACTTCAGGCTGGCGTCTGCGGCCGCACCAATGGCGGTCACGGTGCCTTCGTATTCCTGGGCACCACCGGCGTTGGCGGTCACTTTCACTTTCTGGCCACGGCTAATCAAGAGCACTTCAGACTCAGAGGCTTTCACGTTCAGCTTGAGGCGGTCTACATTCACGATGTCATACATTCTGGTGCCGGCGTTGGCGTTCAGGTATGATCCTACCTCAATGTACATCTCGTTAATCTCGCCGTTGATGGGCGCGGTCACGCGGGTGTTGCCTTGGTTCTGGCGGGCGGCTACCAACTGGGCGCGTGTGGCGTTCACGTTGATCTGGGCTTCCTCTACCTGGCGTTTGGTCACGGCGTCACCGGCAATCAGGTTCTGCATGCGCTCCAGGTCTTTCTGGGCTTTCTGGTAGTTGGCGTTGGCGGTGGCCAGGTTGGCGGCGCTGGTGTTATCTTCCACTTGTAAAAGCAGTTCACCGGCGCGCACTTTGTCGCCTTTGCGTTTGTACACTTTCTGAATCTGGCCAGAAATCTCAGACACCAGGGTCAAACTCTGCACGGGCTTGAAATTTCCCTGCGCCGTGAACGACTTGTCCAGCTTGGCAGAGGAAACCTCGGTTAAGGTCACCGGAATGGCTTCGCTCTTGATTTCAGCAACGGCGGCAGCCTCGGTCATTTCCTTTTTATTGTTGTTCAAGGTATAGGCGACCGCGCCTATGATCAGAACGGCAATCAGGATATAAAGAAGTTTTTTCATTTTTTTAGAGTGTCCTGGGTAAGTGTTATTGGATTAGGTTGTTGATTTCGCCGCGGGCCCTGATATAATTCAGCTGCGCGATTTTAAATTTCAAGCGTTCATTGTTCAAATCTGTCTGGGCTACCCGCAGGCTGGCTTCGGCTTCCAATAAATCTGTCAGCGGCGAAAGGCCTTCTTTATATAACCGGTTGGTGGTGTCATAGACCTCCTGGGCCAGGTTCACGTTGCGCTCCTGGTTCTGAATTGTCAGTTGGCTGGAGTTGATTTGCTTTAAGGCGTTGTCAAGGCCCATTTGCGTACTCAGTGCCAGGTTTTGCATGCTCAGGTCGGTCTTTCTGACTTCCAGTTCGGCTTGTTTCACCTGATTTCTGCGCTGGAAGCCGTCAAAAATGGGAATGTTCAGTTTAACACCTAACACAAACGTGTTAAACCACGGGCGGCTGGTGTCAAAGAAGTTGAACTCCTGGCGCTGCGCGTTGTAGGTGTACTGTCCGAAACCTGCCAAGGAAGGGAAGGCCCGGCCTTTGATGTTTTCCACGTTGAGGCCATACAGTTTCTTCTGGGTTTGCAAGGCCTGGTAGTCAGTACGGTTGGCCAGCACTTCCTGGGCATTGGCGGTGAGCGGCAGCACGGTGGTAGTCAACGAGGCGTCTGCGGCCAGGTCAAACTGCTGGTCCATGGGCATGCCCATGAAGAACTTGAGCGCGTTTTTCTGCTGCTCATAGGCCGCCGACAAAGCTTCGCGCTGGTTCTCCAGGTTGGTTTTGTTGACCGTGATGCGGCTTACGTCCACCTTTTTCGCGAAGTCATTCTCATACTGCAGGGTCAGGATTTTCTCCAGCTGTACCAGGCGGTTGTAGTTGGCCTCAATGGTGTTGAACTGCTCCTTGGTCTGCAAAGCCTGCAAATACGCTGAGCCCACGTTATACAGCACGTCTTCTTTGCTCATCTGGGTGCGCAGGCGGTACAAGTCACGGGTAGTGGCGGCCGCTTCCAGGCCTACAAAATAGCTCTTGCTGAAAATCAACTGAGACAGTTCCAGGCCGCCGGTAGCGTTGTATTTCTGCCCGAATTTCACCGGAACGTAGGTGCCAGGCTGGCCAATGATCTCACCAGGCAAAAGCTGCACCGGAATAGACGGGTACACGCTCAACTGGCCGGTACCATTGATCTGCGGAAGGCCGGAACCCTTGGTCTCACTGATGCGGTACTCGGCGCCCTGCTCATCTAACTGGGCTTGCTGCACGGCAATATTGTTGGTACTGGCAAAAGTGAGCGCCTCTTGCAGCGTCAATACCTTGCCCTGCGGTTGGGTCTGTGCAAAACTGAGGTTCAGGGCTAGCGTCAGCAGGAAACTCAGTAGTAATTGCTTCTTTATCACGGTTTTAGAATTATTATTTGGTTTGTATCTAATTGTTTAGTTCTGAAATAATAGAACCAAACGGGTAAAAAAATTAGGCTTTCCGGTCTTTGAGCCACTTCTCCAGCAGCGCGGGCACTTCCTGTGACAGGAACTCCATGAACTCAATGCGCTCCAGCACTCGCTTGTTCATCTCGAGGTTGGCGTCGCCGCGCAGTTCATTGGCCTGGCGCATGAGCTTGCTGAACCGTAGAATGGAATTCATCTTGCTCACCACTTCCTGGTGCCAGTTCTCCAGCAGCGCGCTGAAATACCGTTTGCGGTCACCGGAGAAGGTGGTGTACTCAATCAGGCGCATTTGCAGCAGCAGGTTGAGGGCATTGCTGGCTGCGCTCTTGCTGATGTTGAGGGCCTCAATGATTTCCTCAAAGCTGAGCTGTGGTTGGTCTGAGATGTACAACAGCCCCATTACCCGGCCAGTCACCGGCGGAAAGCCCTGCTGCTCATGGTAAATGCCCATTTTCTCAATAAGCTGTTTTTGTTCTGAGGTTAAAATAGCCACGGTTCTTGAGTTGGTTTGGAATAAGAACGCTGCAAAGGTAAGAGTTAGTTTCTTTAGTTCTTAATTTTGAGAACTAAATTTTATATCTTTTTTTTCAGTTCCTTTTTCCGGCCGCGAAGGTAGGGTAAAAACCAATTTATGTTTCTTAAGTTTTCCTGTTTTTTTCTGTTTTAGGGCTCATTTCCAGAAATGAGCCCCAAAACAGAAAAGAGCCACCTCCCGCAGGAAATGGCTCTCTTGTTCACAGATGATGGTCCTCCTGGCAGGCAGGAACATACAACCACAGAAATATTAGCAGTCGTTCCGGACGGGTACCGGCACGGGCTGCAGTTTACGGCCCATCAATTTAGAAACTAATTCTGTCAACAACTCTGCAAGTGACATATGTACGGAACGGAACATGGTGGTCTCAGGTAAAAGTAAAGGGTCAAACAAAAAACGGACTATCTCCTACGGGAGAAGGCCATTGCCCTGGAGTTTCTGTTCTAACGCATTTTGCGGGAACTTAGCGTAAGATCGCTAAATTAAATTCAGAAAGAAACCTCTTCAGACAATTAAATGCTTTACTGCAAGAACTATACCACAAGCAGGTTTCCTCGCCCGTACTTGTTGAAGGACTTTTAGGGGCTGGCCTATGGCAAAATCAGTGGAGCACAGCAGGAGAACCCAAATTGCTGGCTATTGTTTTCCTTCGTCTCTGTGAGGTAAAAGGGTGTTCCCCTGTTTTCGGGCTCATTTCTGAAAATGAGCCCGAAAACAGGGATGGTATCTCGTTGGTTGTTATTATTCAAAGAAAATCAGGGCGTTATTGAATTATATAGAGGAAGCGTAATTTTAGGCAAGGTGTTTGCTTTTTTAGAAGCAAGCGAAAAACCAGGCCAAGGCGCTTGCCCGGCTGTTCGCGCATCCCGTACTTTTAACGAACAGATACCCATGAAAACACTTCTGCACAACCTGTGGGCGCTGGGGCTGGTGGCCTTTCTAGCGTTCAGCGGCCTGACTTCTCAGCAAGCCCAGGCCCGGCCCGGCGACCGGGTTTCCTTCCAGGTGTTCTATGATCAGCTGAGCCCGCACGGCCGCTGGATCCAGGACGCCGAATACGGCTACGTGTGGTCGCCCCGCGTGGAGCGCGATTTTCAGCCGTACGCCTCCCGGGGCCACTGGGTCATGACCGAATACGGCAACACCTGGGTCTCAGACTATGACTGGGGCTGGGCCCCGTTCCATTATGGCCGCTGGGTTTATGACGACTATGACGGCTGGCTCTGGATTCCGGGCAATGAGTGGGGACCCGCCTGGGTAGACTGGCGCCACAGCAACGGGTATTACGGCTGGGCGCCCATGGGCCCACGCGTGACCTACATAGTGCCTGTCAACCGCTGGGTGTTTGTACCGGTCATGTATATTTCAAGGCCGCGCATCTACTCTTATTGCGTGCCCAGAACCCGCGTGGTCAATATCTACCACAACACCACCATCATCAACAACTACTATGAGCGCGACAACCGCAAATACGTGTATGGGCCCAGAACCCAGGACATTGAGCGCGCCACCAACCGCAAGGTAACCGTGCACCGCGTTTCTAACGACTCTCGCCCGGGCAGAACCTCAGTGGCAGACAATTCGGTGCGCATTTACCGGCCAGAGGTAGAAACCAGCCGCCGGGAGCGCGAAGCCCCCGCCCAGGTAGAAGCCCGTGACCGGAACGCTGTTCGCTCAACATTAACAGATACCGGCAACACCAGCGGCCGCAGAGACCGCACCACCCTAGACCGTTCAGGAGCGGGCAGTGACATAACTACCACTAGAACCTCTGAGGCCACCGCCGCGCCAACGGGAACCCGCACCCGCACCAGAACAGAATCTGTACCGGCCACCCGTGACCAGGAAACCAGCCCTGCCCCGGTAAGGGAGCGTGAATCTGGCAGAAGAATGTACCCTGCCCCCGGCACTGCGCAACCAACAGAGCAGAATACTCCGCAACCCCGTACCCGTACTTCAGACGTGAACAGCACCCGGCCCGCCAGAAGTACAGAACCGGCGCCCAGACCAGAGGGAAGTTATTCGCCCAGAGGAACCCGGGAAGCGCCTAGCCAGGCAGCACCTGTGTCTCGGTCAAGGTCAGAAGTAGCTCCGGCGCCCCGGTCTACCCCGGCCCCGCGCTCAGAAGCCCCGGCCAGCTCCACTGGCGGTGGAAGAAGAACCAGAAACTAACCTTGAAATTCAGTGAAAATGAAAAAGCCGCACTCCAGAGAGTGCGGCTTTTTCTGTGCCTAAAATAATGGGGGATGCTATGTGATTACAGAAAGAAGACCACTACCAGCAGTAAAGCCACCGCCAGCAGCACCAGCAGGTAGAACGCCCATACCTCGGCCGCTGAATAATCTTCTTGGTCAGCAGGCAGCACCAGGGCCAAAAAAGACCGCCAAACATTCTTGACCGTCAGGCTTTTGTGCTGTGCTTTGCGGTAATATAGAAGTTTTAACAGATACGGCATTGGTTGATTTCCTACTTCTTAAAAACGAACATTGAACAAAGAATACCTATTGACAAAAGAAACCAGTATCACTGGGGGAGATGATAGGGGGCCGGTTTCTTTTGTCAGTTGTCAATAGGTATGTACAAATGTATCTGGACCTTGAATGATAAAAGAGGAAAGAACAGGTTAAAACGTAACATGCGCTTTTAAGCCTGTTTAAGAGTGTTAGCCTAGATTAAACGCGTTTTGATGGAGTTTATTCTTAAAAAAAGACTTAAAAAAGGCTAATCGTAACATGAATTGGTTTTCATTAAAGGATTAAATCCTGTTTGATGCCTAAATGTTCTTAAAATTTTACCGTCCTGTTGACTGAATTTATAAAAACTAATTTCTGTTTTCGGGCTCATTTCCTTAAATGAGCCCGAAAACAGGCAGACTCTTAATTATAATTCCACAAAAAAATCCCTGCCCTTTATTATGAGGAACAGGGATTTTCTATAAATGAGGGTGTCGGTTTGATAAAATAAAGGGGGGCTTGTTCTACAGCAACTGGTACTTAGACAACTCCTTACTGGGTAAATCTGAGGTGCCCATTAAATATACGTCAATGGCCCGGGCGGCTTCGCGGCCGTCTGAGATAGCCCACACTACCAGGGATTGCCCGCGGCAGGCATCTCCGGCGGAGAAAATGCCAGGCACGTTGGTTTGCCAGTCCTGGAGTTTAAAGTTGCCGCGGCGGTCGTACTCAAATTTGAAGTTGGCTGAGAAAGCATCGTGCTCCGGGCGTTCGTAGCCTATGGCAATTAAAGCCAGATCACAAGGCAAAATACGTTCGCTGTTGGGTTTCTCCGTGTATTCAGACTGGTTTTTCCATTCTAATTCAACTACGCGCAAGCCCTTTACGTGCCCGTTTTCATCGGCAATAAATTCTTTGTTGAGCCAGCCATAGCTCCGCTCACAGCCTTCCTCATGCGAGGAGGACGTTGAAAACGTAACCGGTTCCTCGGGCCAGGGATTGTTGGGGTGGCGTTGGGTGCTGGGCATGTAGCGGTATTGCAACTGCGTGATGGACTTGGCAAAATGCCGGTTGGCCGTGCCCACACAGTCTGAGCCCGTATCGCCGCCGCCAATCACCAGAACGTGTTTCCCGAAGGCGTTGATGTCGTTTTCAGGGGCAATCTGAGCGCCGTCCACCCGCCGGTTGTGCAAACCCAGGTAATCCATCGCGAAGTGAATGCCTTTTAAATGGTTGCCCGGGATGGCGATGGCCCGCGGCTTGGTAGACCCGATGGCCAGCAGCACGGCATCATACTTCCGGTACAGTTTCTTGAGGGTGGTTTCCTCACCAATACGCTGGTTATACTTGAATTTGATGCCCTCCTCTTCCAGAATAGCCAGCCGGCGGTCAATGGTCCATTTCTCCAGCTTGAAATCCGGAATGCCGTAGCGTAGCAGGCCACCGGCTTTCTCGTCTTTCTCATACACTGTCACTTTGTGGCCCGCCTGGTTCAACTGAGCGGCCGCCGCCAAACCAGCCGGACCGGAACCTACAATGGCCACTTTTTTGCCGGTGCGCTGTAGCGGTGGATTCGGTTTCACCAAGCCCAACTCAAAGGATTTCTCCGCGATGGCCTTTTCAATGTGCTCAATGGCCACGGCCGGTTTGTTGATGGACAAGACGCAGCTGCTCTCACAGGGAGCCGGGCAAATACGGCCCGTAAACTCCGGAAAGTTGTTGGTGCTGTACAAGACTCTTATGGCCCGTTCCCAATCGCCTTCAGACACGGCATCGTTGAAATCCGGGATCAGGTTGCCCAGCGGGCAGCCGTTGTGGCAAAAGGGAATGCCGCAGTCCATGCAGCGCGTGGCCTGGATCTTGGTTTTCTCTTCTGGAAAGGGAAGGTAGATCTCGTTAGAGTCGTTCACCCGGGCTTTGGGGTCGCGGGTGCCCGGCAGTTCACGGTTAAATTTCAGGAATCCGTCTGCTTTTCCCATTACACCAATGCTTTTTCTGTTTCCAATTCTATTTCTTGCAAGGCCTTTTTCAGGTCATGCGGCATTACTTTTACAAAATGGGCGCGGTGCGTGTCCCAATTGGCCAAGAACTCCTGTGCCAGCACGCTGCCCGTGTAAGCCACGTGTTCCTGCAGTTTCTGCTCAATCCAGACAAAATCCCCGGCGTCAGGAGTTTCCAGGCCTACCATGTCCAGGTTGCACTGGTCCACGTGGGCTGGGTCTGGGGCGTAGAGGTAGGCCATGCCGCCGCTCATACCGGCTGCAAAATTTTTCCCGATTTCGCCCAGCACCAGCACTTTGCCGCCGGTCATGTACTCGCAGCCGTGGTCGCCAATACCTTCTACTACGGCCTCGGCCCCGGAGTTCCGCACGCAGAACCGCTCACCAGCCAAACCGTTGATATACACTTTGCCGGACGTGGCTCCATATAAGGCTACGTTGCCGATGATGATGTGCTCATGCGCGAGGTACTGCGTTTTCTGAAAAGGCTGGATAATCAGTTTGCCCCCGGAAAGGCCTTTGCCCAGGTAGTCATTGGCCTCGCCGCGCAACCGGAAAGAAAGGCCCGGGGCCAAAAACGCCCCAAAGCTTTGCCCCGCCGACCCATAGAACGTGGTCTTAAATGAATCTTCCGGTAGACCGTGCTTCCCGAAGGTCCTGGAGATCTCATAGGACAGCATGGTTCCCACCGACCGGTCCACGTTGATGATTCGGTATTCCACATCGGTGTTGCCTTTCTTCAGGTCTCGGATCAGTTTTTTGTCCAGCACTTTGGCTATCTCGTGGTCCTGTTCAATCTGCTTGTAGGTGCCCACGTTGCGCGGCACGTATTCCTGGTGCAGGATGGGAGAGAGGTCCAGGTTTTTCAATTTCCAGTGGTTCAGGTCGGTTCTGATCTTTAGAATCTGCGATTGGCCCACCATCTCGTTGATGGTCCGGAAACCTAGTGAGGCCATGATCTGCCGCAGTTCCATGGCTAGGAACGTGAACAAGTTCACTACGTGGTCCGGGTCTCCGGTGAAAAGGGCGCGTAATTCCGGGTTTTGCGTAGCGATGCCGACCGGGCAGGTATTTAAATGGCACTTACGCATCATCACGCAGCCTTCCACAATCAGGGCGGCCGTGGCTACACCGTATTCCTCGGCTCCTAAAAGCGTGGCTACCGCCAGGTCATACCCTGTCAGTATTTTACCATCGGTTTGCAAAGTTACGCGGCTGCGGAGGTTGTTTTTGATAAGCGTCTGGTGCGCCTCGGCTAAGCCAATTTCCCAGGGCAGACCGGTGTGCCGGATAGAACTCAGCGGACTTGCGCCCGTACCTCCATCGGCGCCGGAAATCATGATGGCATCAGCTTTGGCTTTGGCCACACCGGAGGCGATGGTACCTACGCCCGCCTCGGCCACCAATTTCACGTTGATGCGTGCTTTGGGGTTGGCATTCTTTACGTCAAAGATCAATTGTTTAAGATCCTCAATGGAGTAGATGTCATGGTGGGGCGGAGGCGAAATCAAGCCCACACCGGGCGTGGAGCAGCGCACGCGGGCAATCCAGTGGTCAACCTTGTGGCCGGGCAACTGTCCGCCCTCGCCGGGTTTGGCACCCTGCGCAATCTTGATCTGGATTTCATCGGCGTTGGCCAAATAGTGACTGGTCACGCCAAATCGGCCGGAGGCCACTTGTTTCACCCGTGAGCGCTCAGAATCTCCGTTGGGGCGTTTGATGTAGCGGGCTTCGTCTTCGCCGCCCTCGCCGCTGTTGCTCTTGCCGCCAATGCGGTTCATGGCCACGGCCAGGGTGCTGTGCGCTTCATAAGAGATAGAACCAAACGACATGGCTCCCGTAGCGAAACGCTTTAGAATAGCCGATACCGGTTCTACTTCATCCAAGGGCACCGACTGCCGTTTCCGGAACTCAAACAAATTGCGGAGCGTGATGGTGGATTGGTGGTGCTCCCGGATGGCCTTGGAATACTCTTTATATAGGAGAAAATCATTGAGCCTCGTGGATTTTTGAAGCAAATGGATCACCTTGGGCGAGAGCATATGTTCTTCGCCGTCACGCCGCCATTGGTAGAAACCGCCGGACTCCAGCAAGTTCTCCAGGTCTGGGTACGCACTTTGGTGTTTGGTGAGGGTTTCACGTTCCAGGTCTTCAAAGTTTAGGCCTTCCAGCCGATTAACGGTGCCTTTGAAACATTTCTCAATCACTTCTTGGCCCAGGCCCAAAATCTCGAAGATCTGGGAGCTTTGGTATGACTGCAGCGTGCTGATGCCCATTTTGGACAGAATTTTGAGCAAACCGTTGTCTACCGCTTTGATGAAATTGTCAAAGTACGCGGTATAAGGCTGCGCATTGTCTAGTTTGTGCTGATCATGCAGGCTCTTGATGGTGTCATAGATCAGGAACGGATACACCGCGCTGGCTCCGTAACCAATAATAGTAGCGAAATGGTGAGTTTCCCAGGCATCGCCGGCCTCAACCACCAGACCGGCTTTAGTGCGTAGGCGTTTCTCAATTAGATGATGGTGCACGGCGCCTACGGCCAACAAAGACGGAATGGCGGCCCGCTGGACTTCAATCTTACGGTTAGAGATGATCAGGATTTTCTTGCCCGCTCGTACCGCTCTTTCCGCCTCGGCGCAGATGCGGTCAATCTCCAGTTGCAGGTTGCCGGTTTCCCTAATGGAAAAAGTGGCGTCAATCAGTTCATGCTCAAAGCCTTCTTCCTTAAGGAACACCAACTTCTGGAATTCCACCGGGTCCAGGACCGGCTGTGAAATATGGATTTGCCGCGTGTGGGCTTCGGTTTCCGCCAGGATATTCTGCGATTCGCCCACGCGGGTGAAAAGCGACATCACCAACCGTTCCCGGATGGAGTCAATGGGCGGATTGCTTACCTGCGCGAAGAATTGTTTGAAGTAATTGGCCACATGCTGGCTCTGTCTTGATAAAACGGCCAAGGGCGTGTCTGAGCCCATGCTGCCCACGGGCTCATAGCCGGTGGCGGTCATGGGCTCCACCAGCATTTTTAGGTCCTCGCGGGTATAGCCGAACGCTTTCTGGCGCTGGCGCAGGTCTTCCGGTGAGCAGGGTTGGAGCAATACTTTCGGTTCTGGCCGAAGGCGGAGCTTTATCCGGTTTTTCTGGATCCAGTCATAGTACGGTTTGTCATTGCAGACCAGTTCCTTGATTTCCTCGTCCTCAAAAATGCGGTTCTGGGAAATATCGGCCAGGAGCATTTTACCGGGCTGCAGGCGGCCACGTTTGATCACGTCTTTGGGGTCCACGCTCAGCGCACCGGCCTCTGAAGCCATGATCAGGCGTCCTTGTTTGGTCACGCAGTAGCGCACGGGGCGCAGGCCGTTGCGGTCCAAAGTGGCGCCAATCTGGGTGCCATCGGTGAAGAAAAGGGCGGCAGGACCATCCCATGGCTCCATGAGAGACGCGTGGAATTTGTAGAAGGCCTTGCGGTAGGTGTCCATGTGGGGATTGTCCTGCCAGGCCTCGGGCACCAGCATCATCATCACGTGGGGCAGGGGGCGGCCAGAAAGCGTCAAGAGCTCCACCAGGGCATCCAGGTTAGCCGAGTCAGAATCCTCTGGGTTGGTGATAGGGATGAGCCACTTCATCTCCTCGGCGGTGAACAGCGGAGAGGACATGAGTGCTTCCTTTGACTTCATTTTGTTCACGTTCCCCCTAATGGTGTTAATCTCACCGTTGTGGGCAATGAACCGGAACGGCTGGGCCAGGCGCCAGTTAGGGAAGGTATTGGTGGAGAAACGCGAGTGCACCACGGCTATCGCCGATTTAAACTCGGGGTGGCGCAGGTCATGGTAATATTTCTCCAGCTGATCTGTCTTGAGCTGGCCTTTGTAGATGATGGTGCGGCTGGAGAAACTGGCGATGTAGAACAAGCCGTTCTCGCCGCGTACGTTTTTCTTGGTTTCGTTGCTGATGAGGTTGCGGAGCACAAACAGCTTGCGTTCCAGGTCATCGCCTTTGATGGACGGGTCAATGGGCTGCACAAATACCTGCTCAATGTAAGGCTCCACGGCTTTAGCACCGTGGCCGGGCACCTGGCCGTTCACCGGTACCAGGCGGTAGCCAATCAAACTCAGGCCCAGGTTGCGGAGGCAGGCATTTAATACTTTGCGGGCTTTCTCCCGGACTTCATAAACCTGCGGAAAAAAGACCATGCCCACGCCGTAAGAACCCAAAGGAGGGAGCGTGATGGCGAATTCCGCTAATTCTTTTCTGAAAAATTCATGGGGCAACTGCACTAAGATGCCGGCGCCGTCGCCGGTCTCGGGGTCGCTGCCGGTAGCGCCGCGGTGCTCCATGTTTTTGAGCATGGTGAGGGCGTCTTTTACGGTGGCGTGGTTTTTCTGTCCGTCAAGATTGACCACGCAGCCAACGCCGCAGGAGTCGTGCTCTAACTCAGGCGTGTACAGCCCTTGATTCTTTTTGGGTACCCTTTTCATTGACTCTATTCTCCCTTTAAAGGATGAGTGAAAGAGTAATTAAAAGATAAATTTTGTAATTATCAACTGTGAAATGATAAAATATAATAACAAAACGTTTGTTAGGTTGATGAATTAGTAGTAAAATTTCTGTTTTCTGCCTGTTTTTTAAAAATCAAGCCGAAAACAGTTTCGTTTTTTTTAAGGTTATCAAAAATCCATCAATCAAAAAAATGTATGTGCCTGATACTCATTTTGTAAGAATTCTGGTCATTGTCCACATTTGGGAGAAGATTCGGCAAAAAATCAGATGGAATCTTTAGATTTCTCTAAAAAGTAAAGCAATAGCAGCGCCAACAGGTTGATACCCACAAAGGAAGGGGCGCCGTCTGCCTGGAGCATGAACTGGAAGGAAGAAACTGAGATCCGGACCTTGAACACCCAGCTAGCCAGGAAATCCAGCCCCACGCCCAGTTTCAACCCAGCCACATAATTGTAGGCAAAACCCGCCACGCCCAGGCTGAGCACCTGCAGCCCCTGGTTGACCATGGACCAGTTCACCGCCTGCGGTTTGCGCCGCAGCAGTTGAAAGCCGCACACCACGGAGAAAAGGTAAAGCGCCGCCGCCAGTCCTATGCCCAGCCAGGTGGAGCCGGACGGATTATGCAGTTGCGGGGGCAATTTGGTAAACAGCCCAAGCCCCAGCAGGCCACCGGTCATCTGGTAAAAGGCAATGCCGTTAAGTATGTTTTTAGTGGAAAAGTAGCTGTTGGATGCTTTCATATGTAGGATGTAAGTTGATGAATTTCTGGCGAAAGCGTCCGCTTGTGTCTAAACGCATTGTCAACCAACCAGGTGGATACATGCGGAAGTTTGCGCCAGAAAGGATCTACTTGAATAAAATGTTTACTTTCTGTATTTCCGGTTTTCGGCCTGGTTTTCCAAAATGAGGCCCAAAACAGGTTTTCTTTTCGCCTTCGCCGAAGGCCTTGTTACAAGAAAGCCCCGGCCACCAGGGCTAGGGCTTTCCTGAAGTTAAGCTGTTTTGGGCTTGATTTTCAAAAAACAGGCCGAAAACAGAAATTAGTCATGGTCATAGTCCACGCCCTTGTATTTATCGCGGAGCTCAGCAAGTCCCTTCTTACCATACGCCAAACGCGTGATCACCACGTAAAGCACCGGCACGAAGAAGATGGCCAAAAACGTGGCCGCCAGCATACCGCCAATCACCACCCAGCCAATGGTCTGTCTGGAAACAGCCCCGGCGCCAGAGGCCAGCACCAGCGGCGTTACCCCCAGAATAAAGGCCAGTGAGGTCATGATAATAGGCCGCAGGCGTAGTTTCACGGCTTCAATGGTGGCTTCAATCAGCTCCATGCCGCGGTCCACGCGTTCCTTCGCAAACTCCACAATCAAGATGGCGTTCTTGGCGGCCAGGCCGATAAGGGTGATCATCCCGATCTGGGCGTACACGTTGTTGTCCAGCTTGGGCAGGAATGTTAAGGCCAGAATAGCCCCAAACATCCCCAACGGAATGGCAAACATAATGGAGAATGGCACGCTCCAGCTTTCATACAAGGCAGCCAGCAATAACAGCACCAACACAATAGACAAGGCAAAGATGTAAATGGTGCTGTCACCGGCGGCCAGTTCCTCGCGGCTCAGGCCGGAGAAATCAAATCCGTAGCCGGCGGGCAGAGTCTGGGCCGCTACTTCCTCCAGCGCCTGCAGGGCCTGGCCACTGCTGTAGCCTGGGGCCGCGCTGCCGGAGATGTCAATGGACCGGAATAAGTTGTAGTGCGAGATCACCGCCGGGTTTTCCACCACCCGTGTGGTCACCAGCGCACTCAGCGGCACAGATTCTCCCTGGCGGTTGAGCACGTAGAACTGGTTCAGGTCCTTGATGTCCATGCGGTAAGCGGTATCGGCCTGAGCCACCACGCGGTAATTGCGGCCGTAGCGGGTGAAGTCATTGATGTAGCGGCTCCCCATGTAAGAAGACATGGTGGAGAACACATCCGTCAGGTTCAGGCCCAATTTCTTCACTTTTTCGCGGTCCACGTCTACGTGGTAGCCGGGGGTGCGGGTGTTGAAGAAGCTGTAAGCCATGGCAATCTCTGGGCGCTGGTTAGCCGCCGCCAGAAACTGCCCCATCACCTGCTCCATTTCCTTTATGTCGCCGGCGGTGCGTTGCTGCAGCACAAAGCTAAACCCTCCAGACTGCCCCAGACCCGGAATGGCCGGCGGCGCCACCACAATGATATTGGCCTCTTTGATGGTGGCAAAGCGTTGATTTAGTTCCGCCATCACGCCTTGTAGCCGCAGTGCTTCTTCCTGCCGGTCTTCCCAGGGATGCATCTGAATAAAGAAAGTACCGCTGTTAGACTTGAAGGAGAAGTTGATGGCATTCAGACCAGAAATGGAAGTGGCGTTTTTGATGGCTTTCACTTCGCCAATAATGCCGGCCATCTGCTCCAAAATAGCTTGAGTTCTGTTGGCCGAGGAACCTTCAGGCAGCTCCACGGAGATAAATAGACGCCCTTCGTCCTCCGTCGGGATAAAGCCGGTGGGTTTGTTGGCGAAGAGGCCCCATGTGCCCACGTAAATGCAGACAAGCAGAACCAGGGCCAGCGGAGCCCGCTTAATGCTTTTCCGGACGCCTTTGGAGTAAGACTCTGTGGTGCGATTAAACCAGTTGTTGAACTTGTAGAAGAACTTGTTCAGTCCGCTGGAATTGCGGTTCACATTCATGGGCCGCAGCATCAGAGAACACAACGCTGGGGTCAGGGTCAGGGCCACAAACGCCGAGATCAACACGGAGATAGCGATGGTAATGGCAAACTGCTGGTACAGCCGGCCCACAATCCCCGGAATAAAGCCCACCGGAATAAACACCGCCGCCAGAATCAACGCGATGGCGATTACCGGAGCCGTAATATCCTTCATGGCTTTACGCGTGGCTTCTCTGGCGGAGAGCCGTTCATGGTCTATGTAATGTTGCACGGCCTCTACCACCACAATGGCATCATCCACCACAATACCAATGGCCAGCACAAACCCGAACAGCGTGAGCGTGTTAATGGTAAAGTCCAGTGGAATAAAGAAGATGAACGTACCTATGATGGACACCGGAATAGCCAGAATAGGGATAAGCGTCGCGCGCCAGCTCTGCAGGAACAGGAACACCACAATGATTACGAGTACCAGAGCCTCCAGCAAGGTGTTGATTACTTCCTGAATTGACACCTCCACCACGGTCACCGACTCAAAAGAGACAATGTAATCCACATCAGCGGGGAAAGCGGCTTTCAGGTTGGCCAGGGCGGCATAGATACCATCGGCGGTTTCCACGGCATTAGAGCCCGGGGCCTGGTAAATCAGCATCATGGCGGCGGGGTTCCCGTTGATGGTAGACTGCCGGCCGTAGTCAAACTGACCAAACTCTACCCGGGCCATATCCTTCAGATACACTAAGGCGCCGTCCTCCGGGTTAGTCCGAATGATCACGTTCTCAAACTGCTCCTTAGAAGAAAGCCGCCCGCTGACTGTAATAGGGTACTGAAAAGACTGGGTGTTGTACTGGGGCCGGGCACCCACGGTACCGGCGGCCACCTGCATGTTCTGCTCCTGAATAGCGGCCACCACCTGGTTGGCGCTCAGGTTGTACTGGGCCATCTTGTCGGGTTGCAGCCACAGGCGCATGCTGAAATCCTGGCCAATGGCCGTTACGTCACCTACACCTTTCACGCGCAGCAAGGCGTCTTTCACATAGATGTTGGTGTAGTTGTCCAGGTACTGGATGTCATGGGTTTTCTTGGGCGAGTAAATGCCTACCACCATCAAGATGCTCGGGTTCCGCTTCCGAACGGTCACGCCCAAACGCCTAACCTCTTCGGGTAGGCTGGGTTCCGCCACGCTGGCGCGGTTCTGCACGTCCAGGGTAGCAATGTTGATGTCCGTGCCCACCTCAAAGGTCACGGTCATGTTCATTTGGCCGGTACTTGTATTGATAGAGGTGAGGTAGGCCATGCCGGGCGTACCGTTGATCTGCGTCTCAATGGGCGTGGCTACGGTCTGCTCCACGGTCTGCGCATCGGCGCCGGTGTAGTTAGCCGAAACCGATACCGTGGGCGGGGAAATGTCCGGGTACTGGGTAACGGGCAGGTTGAGCATGGCCAGCGTTCCTACCAACACAATCACAATGGAGATCACGATGGAGGTGACGGGCCGTCTTATAAATACATCAGATATCATACTGTTTCTGAAAAAGCTCTGTAAAATTTTAGATTATCTTCCGCCGGCGGCCGGAGCCGCGCCCGCGCCCGCCTGAGGAGCGCCCACCTGTACCTTGGCGCCCTGGCGCAGCTTCTGGATTCCTTCCACCACAATCACCTGCCCGGCTTTCAACCCTTCGCGGGCCACAATCTTCTCCTGGAAACGGGTGCCCAGCTTCACATTCTGCTGCACCGCAGAATCGCCCTGCACCACGTAGACAAAGTACTCGCCCAACTGCTCTGTCACGGCCTTGTAAGGGAAAGTCACCTGCTCGCCAATATCCTGATTCAGCACGTTCACGTTCACCGTCATGCCAGAAACCAATTGCCGGTCTGGGTTGGGGAAACTCACGCGTACGGTAATGGTACCGCTCTGCAAACCCACGGCGCGGTCAATGGCGGTTAGTTTGCCGGTATGCGCGTAGGTGCTGCCATTAGATAGGGTAAGCGTAAAAAGTGAATCTGGCTGGTTGCCTTGTTGCAGGCGGTTGAACCTTGGCAACTCCTGCTCATTGATCACTATGTCAACGCCAGTAGGGCCATCTGAGGAAATAGTGTTTAGCAATGTCTGGCCCGGACTCACCTGAGAACCCACCCGTACCTGCGAGATGCCAATGGTACCGCTGAACGGCGCATTGATGATGGAATACCCTAGATCTGTGGAGGCGCTGGCCACCTGGGCACGGGCCACGGCCACCTGGGCCTGGGCGTTGGCCACATCGGCGCGGGCGTAGTCTACGCGCTGCCGCGCGATGGCGTCTTGCTTGGCCAGGTTCTCATACCGCTCCAGGTCTTTCTGCACCCGGTTTAAGTTGGCCTGGGCACTGCGCACGTTGGCCTGGGCCTGGTTGTAGGCGGCCTGGTACTTGGTGCGGTCAATCTCATAGAGTTTCTGGCCTTTGGTCACGCGCTGCCCGTCTTTGACAAAGATCTGGCTGATGTAGCCGCTCACCTGCGGGCGAAGCTCCACTTCATTGAGCGGCACTACGGTGCCGGGGTAGGTATCTGTGCCCACCACGCGCTCCTGGGTAACGGTGTAGGTATTTACAGGCACGGCGGCAGCCATGGGGTTTTGCTGCGGGGCTTCATTCTTGCCGCAGGAAACCAGCAGGGCGCCGGTCATAGAAAGCGCCGATAGAAGGGGAAAAGATATTTTCATGGTGTTACAGAAGGATTAGGCTGGCGGATTAATTTACGTCTATGTTGCCCAGGGCACGTTGCACATCCAGCTTGCTGGAGAGTACGTTGTACAAGGCGTTGTAATAATTGAGTTGAGCGGTGCGCAGATCAGTTTCGGCTACAATCAGGTCAAGGTAGGTTTTAATGCCTTCATCGTACTGGAGCTTGATCACGTTGTACACTTCCTGGGCCAGTTGAACGTTGTTTTGCAGCGTTTGCCAATCAGAGAAGTCGCCTTTATAATCAGCGAGGGCGGTTTGGTATTCTGTGTTGATGCGGCGCTGCAGGTTCTCCAGCTCCACGTCTAAGCTCTGTTCCTGCAACTGAGAGATCCGGAGGTTCTGGATTCTGCGCCCTCCTTGAAAGATAGGAATGCCCACCTGCAGCCCTACCGCCGAAGTAGGATAGGATTGGCTGTAGATGTCAGATAAATTGGCGCTGAAAAACGTGGGATTGTAATTGGCAAACGCCGAGGCCGTGGGCAACCAACCCCAGCGGTAGTAGCGCGTGCTCAACCCTTGTAACTGCTGTTGCGTCTGCAAAGCCTGAAACTCCACCCGGCTGGCGTAGGTCACGTTTTGGGTGGTGTCCAGGAGAATGTTCTGCTGCATCTGGGCGTAATCATAGGCCAACGTAAGCGTGGTGTTCACGGGCAGGCCCATCAGCTCGGCCAGGAAAGCGGTGCGGGCTTTGATGGTTTCCTGGGTACGCTTGCGGTCTGAGCGGGTACTGGCCAGGGTAATGCTGGCGCGCTGGTAATCGGTTTTGTCTACCAGGCCCTGCTCATATTGGGCATAGGCGTCTTTGTACTGTTTTTCCTGGCGGTTGATGTTTTCCTCCAGAATGCGCAGCTGCTCCTGGCTCAGCAGAATGTTGTAAAACGCCTTGCTTACCTCTACCACCGTGTTAATTCTGGTGGCCTTGGTGTTCTGGTCCAGGGACAGGCGGGTAAACCTTGATGCCCGCGAGGCCAGCAGCAGGTCATTGCTGTACAAGGTCTGATTCGCCTGGAAGTTGATGTTGGAGTTGTATTTCTGCCCGATGGTGATGACCTGGTCCCCGAACACGCTCTGCTGGCGCTTGATGTTATGGGACAAGGCGTAGTTGGCGGAAAGCTGCGGCAACCAGCCGGAAAGCTCCGCCCGGATCTGGCGCTCGCCAATTTCCTCATCTAAGCGGGCCTGGCGTACCTGGGCCTGGTTTTCCAGGGCGTAGGCCACGCATTGCTCCAGGTTAAGGCGGCCGGCGGTACTGTCATTGGGGGAGACCTGCGCCTGGGTTGCTGCCGGGGCCCACAGGCATACCAGCAGCAAAGGCAGCAGATGTTTCATTCTTTTCATAGGTAATGGTAATTTTTGCTAGGGTAAAGAGCTAAGGAAAAGATGTTTAAAGCTTACGGATACTGTCCCAAACCATTTGGGCCAACTGCTCAAATTCTTTGTCAGTAAGCGTGACTTTCTGGGTGAGGTGCACTTTGGCCGCCGTCATGATGCTGCTGTGGATCATGATGGACATGAGGTGTGGGTTCAGGTCCCGGAGAATGCCTTCCTGCTGGCCGCGCTGGATGAAATGGAAGATTTCATTCTGCAGGTTTTCACTGTCCTCGCGGGGGCAGCGGGGGTAGTACGGCGAGTTCACGAACTGCTCAATGAAAAAGAGCATGTTGGGGTGCTCAATGTAAAACTGACAGCGGTTGATCCAGCGCAGGAAAAAGCCTTCTTTAAAGGCCATGTCTGCCCGCAGTTCTTTCTGCAGCGCCGTCAGCGCCATTTGCTGGGTATAGGCGAACAGCTCCATGATGAGGGCGTCTTTGCTGTCAAAATAATGGTAGATGGTGCCGGCAGCCACGCCCGCTTTCTTGGCCACCAGGCTCATGGGCGTGCCATGGAACCCGTTTTCCCTCACCAAATGTAGCGTGCTCTCCAGAATGGCCTTTTTCTTCTCCGCAATCATACCCGCATTCCTTTTTTTTTTCTCTATTGAACATTCATTCGGGGCGCAAAGTAACGGCCCCAAACTTTCCCGAAAAAGGAAGAACAGGTTACTTTCAGGAAACCGCAAGCAGAAAAGGAAAGAGGGAAGCCAGGTATAATCTGCCTCCATTTCCGTTTTTGGCTTCATTTCTGGAAATGAGCCCGAAAACAGGAATTGTTACAATGCGTGTCTTCGCGCCAGCAGATGTTGCATAATTTTCTGGGCGTGGTCACGGGAGTTTTCAATAAACCAGAGGTGGGTGTCCATGCCGCCGCAGACCACGCCTGCCAGGTACAGACCGGCTTGGTTGGTTTCCATGGTGTCTGGGTTGTGCGCGGGGTACAATTTATCATCTGCGGAGAGGTCCACGCCAAATTTACGGAGTAAGTCAAAATTGGGTTGGTAGCCGGTGAGGACCAGCACAAAATCGTTCTCCAGGGTAAGGAGGCCGTCTGGGGTCTGAATATCTACTTCGCCCGGCCGGATGGCGAGGAGGGAAGAATTGAAATGGGCCGCGATGCTGCCTTCTTTGATGCGGTTCTCAATGTCTGGTTTCACCCAGTATTTTACGCGGCGGCCAATCTCGGGTGCACGGACCACCATGGTCACCTGCGCGCCTTTGCGGTAGGTTTCCAGGGCGGCGTCTACGCTGGAATTGCTGGCGCCCACCACCACTACTTTCTGCAGGGCGTAAAAGTGCGGGTCTTTGTAATAATGGGTCACGTGGGGCAGGTCTTCGCCGGGAATATGCATGAGCGCGGGCAAATCATAGAAACCGGTGGAGACAATCACGTTGGCTGCGCGGTACGTTTTCTTGCTGGTGGTGACCGTGAACAGGCCCTCAGATTTCTCCACGCCCAGTACTTCCTCAAACAGATGCACGTTCAGGCGGTAGGCCAGCGTGACCCGGCGGTAATATTCCAGGGCTTCGTTTCTTTTGGGTTTGGGGTTGTCAGACATGAAGGGCACGCCGCCAATCTCCAGTTTCTCAGAGGTGGAGAAAAAGGTCATGGTCACGGGGTAGTTGTAGAGGGAGTTCACCAGTGCGCCTTTGTCCAGAATGACGTAAGACAGGCCTGCTTTCTGGGCCTCAATGCCGCAGGAAAGTCCAATGGGGCCAGCGCCAATAATGACAATATCAAATTCGGGGGAAGTCTGCATGGGAGCCAAAGCGTGAGTAATAGCAGTCCCGAAGGTACGGGTTGACGGCAATTCTTAGGCATACGCAGGTTTAAAAGCGTGGTTCACCGGTTATCTTGCGCCCAGTTTTTCCCGTAAGGCATTACAAGTTTGAAGTACCAGCATGCAGAACCTAACCAAGGACCTGAAATCCTTTTACCATAGCCAGCATTTCTCAGACGGCCTTAGGGTCACCATTGGCGTGTTGTTGCCCGCCCTGCTGTTTTCGGCCATGGGCCAATTGATGACCGGCGTAACCGTGGCTTTGGGCGCCATTGGGGTCAGCCTGGCAGATACGCCGGGGCCGGTGGTGCACAAACGAAACGGAATGATGGTGGCCATTGTGGTGTGCGGCGCCGCGGCCCTGCTCACCGGTTTTGCCCGTCTGCACGTGGTCACGCTGGGGCTGGAGATTCTGGTGCTCAGTTTCTTGAGTTCCATGCTGGTGGTGTACGGTTTGCGCGCGTCGCTCATTGGTTTGGCTGCTTTGCTGGTCTTGATCTTGACCATGGACCGCGAGCTGGAACCGTTGCAGATTCTGGTGTACAGCGGATACGTGCTATTGGGAGGGGGGTGGTATCTGCTGTTGAGTTTGGTGAGTTACCAAGTGTTTCCGTACCGAGCGGCGCAGCAAGCCCTGGGCGAATGCGTGTTAGAGGTAGCCAAGTTTTTGCGTTTTAAGGCTTCGTTTTACAAACAGAGCCCAAACTGGGAAATGCAGTACCGCCAATTGGTGAACCAGCAGATTCTGGTGAGCGAGAAAATGGATGCCATGCGCGAACTCCTGTTCAAAACCCGCCAGATCATGCAGGAGTCCACACCTAAAGGCCGCGCGCTGGTGCTCACGTTTATTGATTTAGTGGATTTGTACGAACAGATCACTGCCATTCAATATGATTATGCCACCATGCATGACACTTTTGGCCAAACCGGAATTCTGGAGAAAATTGCCGATCAGGTAAAAGCCCAGGCCCAGGAGCTGGAGACCATTGGGCTGGCGGCCCAGGCCAATGCCCTTCCTAAAACGGCGCAAGACCAGGTAAAACAGCTGGAAGAATTAAAGCTCGCCATTGATGCGCTGGGGCAAATCCAACCGGACAGAAGCACGCTGGTGCTCAAAAAAGTGGTGGTCAATTTAAGGGCCATCGGGCAGCGGTTGAACATCATGCGCACGTATTTTACGGAGCAAACCAGCCCGCAGGTGCTGAAAGAGCGACTGCTGGATGTCAATTTGTTTGTGAACCGCCAAAACCTGTCGCCGCGGCTGTTTTTAGACAACCTCACGTTCACGTCTTCGGCGTTCAGGTTTTCAGTACGGGTAGCGTTGGTGGCTACGTTTGCCTTTGTGCTCATGCAAGTATTCCCGTACGGGCAGCACAGTTATTGGGTGCTTCTGACGGTGATTGTGCTCTTGAAACCAGCCTACAGCCTAACCAAAAAACGAAATGTGGAACGCCTGTTGGGCACCGTGATTGGCGCGGCGCTTGGGTTGCTGGTATTGTTTCTGGTAGAAAACCACACGCTGCAGTTTGTGTTTCTGGTGTTGTTCATGACCGGTTTTTACATGGTGCAGCGCATCAATTACATGCTCAGCGTGATTTTAATGACGCCCTTCATGCTCATTCTGTTCAGTTTTCTGGGTGGCGGCGGCTTGATAATTGTGCAGGAACGCATGGTAGACACGGTCATTGGCTGCGCCATTGCATTTTCGGCCACGTACTTTCTTTTCCCCAACTGGGAATCTAAGCAGATCAACCAATTCTTGCAGAAGGCCTTGCTGGCCAACCTGAAATACCTGCAGGTGTTAGCCAAGAGCCTGGCTGGGAATACCGTTACACCCCTGGAATATAAACTATCGCGCAAGCATGTGTATGTGCACGCGGCCAACCTGTCTGCGGCGTTTCAGCGCATGACCGGCGAACCCAAAAGCAAGCAGCAGAACAGCGGCCTGGTGCACGAGCTGGTGGTGCTCAACCATGTTATGTCGTCGTATATTGCCACGCTGGTGTCTGAGCGAATGGAACAGGCGAACCTGCTTATCTCAGAGAATTTCCTGAAAACATGCCGCCGCGCGCAAGGGTCTTTGGTGGAAGCGCTTAAAAAACTGGAAGCCCCCGCCAATGACCTGGACCTGGAATCTGTGACGGTGGCAAATCCAAAACCGGCCGCCGCGCCAACCTCTGAGGAAGAACAGTTGCTCACCGACCAATTGGAATTCATCAGGAAGGTCTGCGCTGATATTCAGCGGTTAACAGAAAGCATGGCAGCGCCCAAGGCCAGTTAAAAATCAAGTGGAATAGTTGGAAGTGCGCGGGAATTATCATACCTATGTAGCTACATGAAATAAAGGCCGCTACCAACACAGCAAACTAGGCCGCGTATACCTTCTTGACCGCAACGCTTTTTAACCTAACCAACACTATACTATGGCACAAACTAAATGGGTTTTAGACCCCACGCACTCAGAAGTTCAATTCAAGGTAAAACACCTCATGATCACCACCGTGACCGGTTATTTCCAGACGTTCAACGTGGAGGTAGAAACCGACGGTGATGCGTTTGAGACGGCCTCACGCGTGGAATTCTCCGCTGACGTGGACTCCATCAACACCAATAACGAGCAGCGCGACACGCACTTGAAATCAGCCGATTTCTTTGACTCAGCTTCCCACGCACAGGTGCTTTTTAAAGGCAGCCGCTATGAGAAAACCGGCGAAGGCAGCGCCAAACTGCACGGCGACTTGACCATTAGAGGTGTCTCAAAACCCGTAACGGTAGACGTGGAATTTGGCGGCATTGTGGTAGACCCCTACGGCCAAACCAAAGCCGGTTTCACCGTGACCGGAAAAATCAGCCGGAAAGAATTTGGCCTCACCTGGAACGCCGTCACAGAGGCGGGCAGCGTGGTGGTGAGTGATGACATCAGGCTAAACGCCGAAATCCAATTGGTGAAGCAGGCCTGACAAACCTGAATATAAACTGAAAACGGCGGTTTCCTGTGAAGGAAGCCGCCGTTTTTTTGTCTTCGCACTTTCCGTTTTCGGGCTCATTTCTGAAAATGAAGCCGAAAACGGAAAAGAACGTTTGGCCTGTTTTATGGCAGCAGTTCAGTGACGTGCAGTTGTATGTTCTCGCAGATGGTGTCCAGGGGCAGGTCATTGTCATCAGTGCCGAAGGGATTCTCAATTTCCTCGGCAATCAATTCCAGACTGGCGAACGCGTAGAGAATCAAAACCACCACCGGCACCACGTAATACCCCATGCTGAACACCCAGCCAAAGGGCAAGGTCATGACGTAGAAAAATATGAATTTCTTGATGAACACGCTGTAAGTGAATGGAATGGGTGTGTTCTTGATGCGCTCACAGGCGCCGGTAACCTCAGTGAACGTGCGCAATTCCTCATTAAGCAACAGCAGCTGCGCCGTGCTGAGCGAACCCGATGAGTGCATGTGATGGAGTCTGGCGTACAAAGCGGCGGCAATGCGGTTGGGCACGTGCTGGCCGGCGGCCTTGGCGGTCAGGTCATCTTCCTCCACATATTCCTCGTTTTCCCGCAGGTGACATTTGAGGGCCCGCGCAAACCTGGGAATCAGGCGCTTGAAATATTGGCGGTCAGTGGGGTCTGCCACGCAGGCCTGGAGTTTCATGGCCAAATTGCGCGAACTGTTGGTGAGCGTGCCCCAGATTTTCCGGCCTTCCCACCAGCGGTCATAGGCGGTATTGGTCCTGAACACCAGCAGCAGCGAGATCACAAACCCGAGCACGCTGTGCATCTGGCCCACATTCTTGAGGTTGTTAGACTCCGCCAGGTTGAGGTAGGTAAGTTCCAGGTACGCAATAATGCCCGCGTAAAAACCCACCAGAATAAGCAAGGGCAACAGCCGCCGGAACGTGTCTGACTTTGAGAATCTAAAGATAAATGTCACCCACTCTTTGGGGTTGTAATTGATCATGCAGCGGTGTGTAAATAAGCAACTCTCAGCAAAACCTAGCAGCGGTTCACAGCCGCTACCCTTTGTCGAAAAGTTGAAATTAGTGTTTTCCGGGAAAAAGCGCTTCCGTTTTCGGGCTCATTTTCAGAAATGAGGCCAAAAACGCTACGGCTGAATTTTGTTGTACCTAATTTCTGAAAACAGCGTTTGGCAGCTTGGCCCTTTAGGCGATTGTACATAAAACCCCACGTGCATCTGGTCTGGCCGGTGGTACACAAACTGCCGAAGCACGGTCCAAGAGGTGCCGTCTGTGGACATGTAAAACGTGCCCACGTTGCCTTTTTTCAGAATCCGTAAATAGATTTCACGGGCTGCGCCAACAGAAAAATAGCTGTCATCTGTGCGGGAATTCTCTACCACTGAAAGTCCCAACACAGAACCGGAACCGGTGTTTTGCAGCAAGACCTTCGCCCAGTTGCCGGTATCTGTCCAGATGAGGAGCGCGCCGCCGTCATAGAGGTTGTCATGGCTGGGCGCTACTTTCGCAGAAAAGTCGAAGTTCTGGTCTGGCGTGAATAAAAACTTGGGTGCATTGCTTTTCTGGAACGCCGCGCTGGCCGGGTTGTGCAAATCAGTGTTGCCTTCGGCTGTAAGCAAAACAGAATTCTCTGATAGCACTTTCACTTCACTGGGCTTGTCTAGCACCTGGCACACAAACGGAATGGCTTTTACCTGAAATGTGGCCGGCGTTTGACCAAGAGATGTTTCTGGTATGAAGCAAACCATTAACAGCAAAAGCAACAATTTCAGACGCGTAGTTGTCATGGGCAAAAAAGTAGGCATTGGCGGCAATGTTTGAGGAAATTTGAAGTTTTGCAGTTTCCGTTTTCGGGCTCATTTTCAGAAATGAGCCCGAAAACGGAAAGTTATAAAAGCACCAGATTAAAGATACGTTTTCAAGGTTCAGGATTTTCAATTTCGGCAGGCTTTTACCTTACAGAAACCAAGGCTCCTTCGCGGAAAAACTGACAGAAACCAGGCCGCCTTTTTGCACGGTTGGGTGCAGCATTCTGGCTACTAAGATTGTGTCTGTCACATGGATTTCGGCTTCCCAAAAACTTCCGAAAAACGTCAGGGCCAGCACTTCACCGGTAGCGGCGGGAAGATTAGTTGTGGGTGAAATCTGGATATTTTCAGGCCGGAGAAAGAGGCGTTTCTGCGCGTTTTTTGCCTCGCTTTTTACACCAAGTTTGGCTGCTAATTCGGCTGAAACCAAGTTGTATTTCCCGAACAAACCTGCCACGTATTCATTGGCTGGTTGGTAGTAAAGGTTTTGTGGGCTGGCTTTTTGTACCAGTTGGCCCTGTTGTAAGACCAGAATCTCATCTGCCCAGGAAAGCGTGTCCTGCGGGTCATGTGAAATCAAGAGGCAGGTAATGTCCAGTTGGTCGCCTATGTCTTTGATGACCTGTTTGAGCGCATTTTTATGAACGGTGTCCAGGTTAGAAAAGGGTTCGTCTAGGAGCAGCAGTGCCGGCGACGTAGTGAGCAACCGGGCCAAGGCAATGCGCTGTTTCTCACCGCCAGACAGTTCATCTGTACGGCGCTGGAGCAAATGTTCTATCTGGCAAATGTGGTAGATTTCCTGGGCTTCTTGTTCATCTAAAGAATTGGCGTAGCGCAAAGCCTGCTCCACACGCAGAAACTCGGGCAACTCAAAGTGCTGCGACAGGTAGGCAATGCCCGGGTGGCCGGCGACCAACTGTTCCTGGGGGCCAAACACGCGTTCCTCCTCAAAATACACCTGACCGCTGCTGGGCTGCACCAAACCGGCAATGATTTTGAGCAGCGTGCTTTTCCCGGAACCGGTTTCGCCGGCAATGGCCACCTTCTGGAACTGGTTTTGGGTGAAACTGATGTCCTGTAGAATATCGCCCTTCCCTTGGTTGCTACTTATATTTCTGACTTCTAGGAAAGGCATTTCTAATGGTTTCTGATGGAAAGAATGAAGTGTTGGCTCTGGTTTAAAACGGAAGGCATTTTACGAAAGCGACATCCGGAACCAGGTATACAACAGCGCCGAAATATAGAACCCGGACAGCAGGGTAGAGCCAAGTTCAGGGTTTACAAACGCGGCTAAAATGGCAACCGCACCCAAAACCCCAATGGCTGAAGCCACATAGAAAGATTTTTTCCTTGATTTTTTATTAGACAATTGCAGCGTGCCCGCCACCGGGAACAACATGCCCAACAACACCACGCCTATGGGAATGGCCTCTTCGATCCTAAAAATCTTGTTCACCGCCAAAGCGGAGATTCCGCCCAGGAACAAGGCTAAAAACAAGTTGGAGCCCTTGATTTCTTCCTGGTTCAAAACCATTCTTCCGTAGCGGTTAAACCGAAGTAAGGTGTTGAAAATGAGGTCTGAGAACCAGGAGAAAAAGACCAGCATCAAATAAAACGGCAAGAGCAAGGGCATGACCCGCACCAAAACATAGACGCCAATAAACAAGGCCCACCTGGCCGCGCCACTGATGGAGGAGATCTTAAAGCTGAACTGCAAAAAGGCCCGGTACACCCAATATTTCGCTTTCAGGGCTTCTAACAACCCTTCGCGGGCGAACTCTGAGGTAGGGTCTAGGCGCAGCGCTTCCTGAAAATGCTGCAAGGCCAGTTTGTGTTCGTTCTGCTCCAGGTACACCCAGCCTTGGTTGGCATGGGTTTCATGGTTCTCTGGCGCATGCTGAAACGCATTAGTAAACGATTGATTGGCCAGGTTTTTCTCGCCCAGGCGGTTTAAGGCGCGGGCCTGCAGGTTCAGGCAATCTACGTCTTCGGGGTCCAGGGCTAAGCCTAGATTAGCAGCATCTAAGGCCTTTTGCCAGGCGCGCCGCCTGAAATGGATGTTGCCTAGTATGTGGTAAAAAGCCGCTTCCTCAGGGTCTAATTCCAGGGCTTCTTTAATGGCAGCCTCGCTTTCTTTCAGGCGATCTTCATCAAAGTGGATGACGCTCAAAATATAATGGGCGAAGGCTAAATCTGGTTCCTCGGCAATGGCGAGTTGTGCTTCTTGCTGGGCCTCTTTGAATTTCTTGAGGTTGGCCAGGCAAAGCGCCAGGTACGCGTGGTTGAGGGCGTTGTGAATATCCTGGGTGAGGGCGCTGCGCAGTTCTTTTTCGGCCAGGTCAAACTTGCCCTGCTGAATAAGCAACAGGGCCCGGCTTTGGTACATTGCTTCCATAAAAGTTATTTCTTTAGGCCCAGGTAGTCCAGGATTTCGTCATACAGGCCGTTTTCATTGGAGTACAACGCGTAGTTGCGGGCCGTCCCGAACCATTCTTTGGTAGAAGGCCGCACCTGGTCCACCGCTTTGCTCAAATCATTCTGCTCCAGCGGCAGCGCCACGCCTTTTTTCATGGATTCGCGCAGCTTTTGCTCCACGGCCACGTCTACCACGGCTTTCAAATCTGCCCCGGAGAAATCTTTGGCTTTTTTGGCGAGGGCCTCGGTGTTGAGTTTGTGGGTGGGTTTGCCTTCCAGCATCACGTCCAGAATAGTTTGGCGGGCCGGTTGGTCGGGTGGCGTCACAAACACAATGCGGTCAAAACGCCCCGGCCGCCGGAACGCCGAGTCCATGTTCCAGGGCGTGTTGGTGGCAGCCAGAATCAGAACGCCTTCATTAGAATATTCTACGCCGTCTAGCTCAGACAAGAATTGGTTGATGAGGTGCCGGCCGCCGCTTTTGCGCATATCGTTACGGCTGGCGCCCAGGGCGTCTACTTCGTCAAAAAACAACACGCAGGGTGCCTGGGCGCGGGCCAGTTCAAAGACCTGGTGCAGGTTTTTCTCTGAGTTGCCAATCCACATGTCCAGTATGTCATTGATGCCCACCGAGATAAACGACGCGTTCACCTCACCGGCTGTGGCGCGGGCCAACAAGGTTTTCCCGCAGCCCGGCGGACCGTACATCAGGATTCCGCCGCCAATTTTCTTGCCGTAGGCCTTGTACAAATCTGGGTGCTTTAGCGGATGGATGATTTTCATCTCAATCTCCTCTTTCACCTTTTCCATGCCGCCCACATCTTTGAATTTGATGGTGGGTCTTTCAACCTGGCTGCTGGTTTCAATGGCCTGCGCTTCTGAAGGCACTTTCAAGTCTTGGGCCGATACGCCGGGGTGCGCCTGCGCCATAATTTCTGCCTCCAATGCCGCATCTTGCAAACCGGGGTTTTGGCTGGTGGCCTGGCGGTATTTCTCCAGGGCTTGTTCCGGTTCTTGCGTGGCCAGCAGGAGGCGGGCGTGCAGCAAATCCACTTCGGCGGGGCTATAATCTGAGGTGTGCAACTCTTCTACCACCACAAACGCCGCTGAGTATTTGCCGCGTTTGAAAAAGGTTTGAGCCAGCTGCAATTTCAGGGAATTATCTTGCGGGGCGTGGGGCAAGGCCAGGAGTAAGTGAGCTTCGGCTTCTTCCAGCTTGTTAAGCTTGGTATAAATAGCAGCCACGTGTTTGCGTAGCGGCACATTGTCGGGTGAAAACGATAAGGCTTCCAGCAAGGCGGGCAGCGCGGCCTCTTCAGATGGGGTCATGGGTTGTACGCTTGATTTGGTCTTGTTAAGGTACCACTATTTTTTAAGTTGAGCCAACGGGGCAGCGGCAAAACCCGCTCCGTTTCCGTTTTCGGCCTCATTTCCAGAAACAAGGCCAAAAACGGCTTACTTTAACCTTCCAGCCTTCCGGCGCATAATCTCCTGCACCGGCACGTTTTCAATCTTGCTTTCCAACCAGGAAATAATGTCCAGATACAGGAATGGGCGGCGCTCAAACGGATTCTCTGAGATGGCAATCAATCGTTCTTTCAGCTCTGCAAACGCATCGCGTACCTGGTGCGGGGCAATGCCGCCCACGTTGCGTAGAAACTTGAAAATCTCCACCTGCATCTGCTGTTGGTTGTCCATCTTGCCCAGGAAATGGTAGACGGTTCGTATCTGGTAATCCAGGGTGTCATCGTCGTAGCCGGCTTCGTAGTGGGCAATCAGGTTTAAGATACGGGCGAAGCATTGCAGGTCCTCGCGCAAGCTGGTGTTGCGGTGGTGGATGACTTTGTTCAGATATTCAATCGCCTTCTTGAAATTACCGCTCCCAAAATATAAACTGGCGATTTTGTAGTAAAACACCAGCATGCGGTGCGGGTCCAGCTGCGCCTGAAAACCTTCCAGGTTCTGCAGAACGCCTGGAATCACCTGCAGGCCTTCGGTGAAGTTGCCCTCCAGAAAGTAGGCGTTTATTTTATTGGTGGTGAGGTACAGGAAGAGCAGCGTGTCAATGTTGGCGTTTGATTTCCGCTTGGGGTCGGCGGCAAATTCCTCCAGCTGCTGCAGCACCGCCGTGAATTTGGAATGGTACAGCAAGTTGTAGAGGGCGTTGAGCAGGTTGTGCATGCCCTTGATGTAGAGCACCGGCCGGCGCTCCTTCATGTGCGGGTACTCGTCAAACAAATCTACCCACTTCTGCGCGGCGCGGTAGCAGTTCCTGAAGTCCTGAATCATCAGGTAATACCACACGTGCGCCTGGTGGAAGTATAGTTTCTCGTAGAAGCCCGCCCGCTGGTTGTCTATTTCGGGCAGGTTCTCCTGGAAAAAAGTAGTGATGGAATCATAATCTTCCTGATTGCGGGCCAGGCCGACTTTCAGGTACAGGCCGTACAGCCGCAGCGCCACGTTGGAGAGCCGGTGCATCTGCGCGATGTGCGTGGAAACGGCGGTGGCTTCCTGGGTCAGGCTATCGGCGCGGCCGCTTAAACTTCTGGTAATGTACTGACTCTCAATTAGTTTCTCAAAGTCGATGGCGGTGAGGGCGATGTGGGGCAATTCATATTCCAGCGCCGTCACTTTCACCTTGTCCAGCATTTTCAGGCTCTGCTGGTAGAAGCCTTTATTATAGAGTACGCGCGCGTAGTCTAGTTGCTCGTGCAGTTGAATGTCCAGGTTCTGGGCGGCATGGTAGGTTCTGAGGCTGGAGAGCAGGTGTTTGTATAGGTTGTTTTTGAGGTTAGCCAACTGGGCTTTCTTAATGCTGGGCACCTGCTTCAGCACCTTTTCCTCGTTCAGGCTTTCCTGCTGCTCCAAGGCGTCAAAGAGCTGCAGGAACTTGAGGTCCTCGCTGGAGCCGCTCTTGTTGGTGAACAACCTGAAATGGCGTTTCTCAGAGGGCGTCAGTGATTTTATCAATTGAAAAATGGGGTCAATATTTTGGCTGGGCATTGTAACTGAAAAGGACGTAAAATATTGATTTTCAAGTTGATGGTTTTGTAAATAGACCTCTTGGAAATAGTAAACTGGCCTAAAAAAGTTTTTCGGGATGGCAGAACTACCTGCTTCTTTGTAAAGAACAAGAAGCCAAAGAAACAATGTCGGTCCAGAAGATACAAATATTTGATACAACGCTGCGCGATGGGGAGCAAGTACCCGGCTGCAAATTAAACATGGATGAAAAGTTAATCATCGCGCGGCAACTGGAACTTCTGGGCGTGAATGTAATAGAAGCAGGCTTCGCGGTTTCCAGCCCCGGCGACTTTGCCGCCATCCAGGCCATTGCGGCCCAAACCAAGGAAGCCACGGTCTGCGGCTTGTCCCGCGCGGTGGAAAATGATATTAAAGTGGCCGCCGAGGCCTTGAAAAGCGCCCGCTATCCCAGAATTCATACGGGCATAGGCACCTCAGATTCGCACGTGAAATACAAGCTGCGCACCACCCAGGCAGATGTGATTGAGCGCGCCGTCTGGGCCGTAAAGTACGCCAAAAGTTTTGTGGAAGACGTGGAGTTCTACGCCGAAGACGCTGGCCGCACCGACAACGAGTTCCTGGCCATGGTCTGCGAAGCCGTTATCAAAGCGGGCGCTACCGTCTTGAACATTCCAGACACCACCGGCTACTGCCTGCCCGAAGAATACGGTGCGAAGATAAAATACCTCTACGAGAACGTGCGCGGCGTGCAGAACGTGACCCTTTCCACGCATTGCCACAATGACCTGGGTTTGGCCACCGCCAACTCCATCGCCGGCGTGGTGAACGGAGCCCGCCAGATTGAGTGTACTATTAACGGGGTAGGCGAGCGCGCCGGAAATACGGCGTTGGAGGAAGTGGTTATGATTCTCCGGCAGCACCCTTATTTAAAGTTAGACACCAGCGTAAATACCAAGCTTTTGACCGAAACCTCGCATTTGGTGAGTCACATGATGCGCATGAACGTGCAACCCAACAAGGCCATTGTGGGCGCCAACGCCTTCGCGCACAGCAGCGGCATTCACCAGGACGGTGTCATCAAGCACCGGGAAACCTACGAAATCATCGACCCTAAAGAAGTAGGAGCTGAGGATTCTTCCATTGTTTTAACCGCCCGCTCTGGCCGCGCCGCGTTGGCCTACCGTATGCAGAAGTTAGGTTATGCCCTGGAGAAAGAAGCCCTGGACAAAGCCTACGCCGCTTTTTTAGCCGTGGCCGACAAAAAGAAAGAAGTAGTAGACGAAGACCTCCACGTGATGGTGGAGCAGGACAATTTAGTTTCGGCTACCTAACCACTCTCTGTCATCCTGAAAGGAACTTGTGGGCGAACGGTAATACCGGAATTTAGAAACACAAAACCCGCCCACAGCATTAAGAAGCACAACCAACAATGGCAAAAACATTAGTAGATAAGATTTGGGACGCGCACGTAGTCAAATCCATTCCGAATGCTGGTTTGGATGTGTTTTACATTGACCGCCACCTGATTCATGAAGTAACCAGCCCCCAGGCTTTTGACGAGATAGAAGCGCGCGGCTTGCCCTTGTACCGCAAGGAGCAGATTGTCGCCACCGCTGACCACAACGTACCTACCAAAAACCAGCATCTGCCCATTCAGGAACCCATGTCCCGGTTTCAGGTAGATAAATTGACGGAGAACTGCGCCAAGCACAACATTGAACTGTATGGCCTGGGCCACCAGAAACAAGGAATCGTGCACGTGATTGGGCCAGAATTGGGCATCACCCAACCGGGCATGACCATCGTTTGCGGCGATAGCCACACTTCTACGCACGGTGCCTTCGGGGCCATTGCCTTCGGTATTGGAACCAGCCAGGTGGCGCAAGTATTCGCCTCGCAGTGTCTGTTGGTGAGCAAGCCCAAAAGCATGCGTATTACGGTGAACGGAGACGTGAAACCCGGCGTGAGTGCCAAAGACATTATTCTGTATGTGATTTCAAAGTTGGGCACCGGCGGCGCCACGGGCTATTTTGTGGAGTACGCCGGCAGCGCGTTCCGCAACCTGAGCATGGAAGGCCGCATGACCGTCTGCAACATGTCCATTGAAATGGGCGCCCGCGGCGGGCTGATTGCGCCAGACCAAACCACCTTTGAGTATTTAAAAGGCCGTGAGTTCGCGCCCAAAGGCGAGCGCTGGGAGCAGGCCGTAGCATACTGGTCTACTTTGTTTACCGATGAAAGCGCCGCTTTTGACCAGGAATTCACTTTTCAGGCGGCAGACATCGCGCCCATGATTACGTTCGGGACCAACCCGGGTATGGGCATGGCGCTGAACGCTTTTATTCCCATGAACGTGGCTGCCAGCGAGCAAGCCAGCTACCGGAAATCATTGCAGTACATGGGCTTCGCCCCTGGCGAGTCGTTGCTGGGCAAGGAAATTCAGTATGTGTTCATCGGGTCCTGCACCAACTCCCGCATTGAAGATTTGCGCCAGGTGGCCAAATACGTGCAGGGCAAGCAGAAAGCCGCGCACGTAGAGGCCATCATTGTGCCGGGTTCCAAGCAGGTAGAAAAACAGGCCATTGAAGAAGGAATAGACAAAGTGCTGGCCGCCGCCGGTTTTGAACTACGTGAGCCCGGTTGCAGCGCCTGCCTGGCCATGAACGAAGACAAAATTCCGGCCGGGGCCTACTGCGTCTCTACCTCTAATCGCAATTTTGAGGGCCGTCAGGGACCCGGTTCCCGCACTTTATTGGCAAGTCCACTGGTGGCTGCCATCACGGCCGTGGAAGGAAAGATTGTGGACATCACCCAATACCTGAATTAGGCGCTAACTGCAGACCGCTGTTCGGGATTTACCAATCCCGAACCACTCTGTCGGGGATTTACCAATCCCCGTGGCAAGAGATTAAAAACGGGGATTGATAAATCCCCGACAGAAGACATCCGGATTGATAAATCCGGATGAGCAGAAAGAAGCAAAAGCAAAAGCCATAAAGAGTTTTAAAATGGTTCTCGTGAAGGCGATTTTTAGCACGAGTAATCATCCCCCAACCCCCTTCAAAGGGGGACGACCAAATAAAGAATTGTAAAGTGCTTTGTTGCACATAAGACAGTTAAATGGAAAAGTTTGAGATACTTCAATCCACGGCGGTTCCGCTGCCGATTGAGAACATAGATACTGACCAGATTATCCCGGCACGCTTTTTAAAGGCCACCTCGCGTGAGGGCTTCGGGGAGAATCTGTTCCGCGACTGGCGCTTTGACAATGCCGGCCAGCCAAAGGCGGATTTTGTGCTGAACAACAGTCGGTACAGCGGCAGAATATTGGTGGCGGGCAAGAACTTCGGGTGCGGCAGCAGCCGGGAACACGCCGCCTGGGCCATTCATGATGCCGGGTTCAAGGTGGTTATCTCCAGCTTCTTCGCCGATATTTTCAAAGGCAACGCCCTCAATAACGGCTTGTTGCCGCTGCAGGTGAGCGATAAAGTTTTGGTCAGATTGTTTGCCCAGCTAGAAGCCGACCCGCAGACCAAATTGGTGGTGAACTTAGTGAACCAGGAGTTGGAGGTGCCGGTGTGGGAAGAGAAAATCCCGTTCCAGTTGGACGCTTACAAGAAAGAATGCATGATTAACGGCTATGACGACATTGACTTTTTAGTCAACCAGAAGCAGGCCATTGAACAATACGAAAGCACCAGACCATGGGCATATTAACCAAAAGAATAGCCGTGTTACCCGGCGACGGCATCGGGCCGGAAGTCTGTTCCGAGGCCTTGAAAGTGTTGCAGGCGGTGTCGGAGCGGTTCGGACATCAGTTTGAGCTGGACGTGCAGCTGATGGGCGCCTGCGCCATTGACGCCACCGGCGACCCGCTGCCCGAGTCTACCCTGCAAGCCTGTTTTGAAGCCGATGCCATTTTGCTCGGAGCCATCGGGGACCCGAAATACGACAACAACCCCGCCGCCAAAGTGCGTCCGGAGCAAGGTCTGTTGCGCCTGAGAAAGTCCCTGGGTTTGTTCGCCAATATTCGTCCGGTGACCGCCTATGACGTGCTCCTGGGCTATTCGCCGCTGAAAGCTGATAGAATCTCGGGTGTGGACATGGTGATTTACCGCGAGTTGACCGGCGGCATTTACTTCGGCGAGAAAGGCCGCACCGAACACGGCGCGTTTGACAACTGCTTTTATTCCAAAGAGGAAATTGAGCGCATTGCGCACCTGGCCTTTAAAGCGGCTACTACCCGCCGCAACAAACTGACCCTGGTAGACAAAGCCAACGTGCTGGAAACCTCCCGGCTTTGGCGCGAAGTGGTACAGCAGATTACCCCGGAATACCCCAGCGTGGCCGTTGATTATTTGTTCGTGGACAACGCCGCCATGCAGATGATTTTGAACCCGCGGCAGTTTGACGTGATTCTCACCGAGAACATGTTCGGTGATATCATTTCAGACGAAGCTTCGGTAATTGCGGGTTCGTTGGGCTTGCTGCCCTCGGCCTCGGTAGGGGAGACCGCCGCGTTGTTTGAGCCCATCCACGGATCGTTCCCGCAGGGCAAAGGTTTGGGAATTGCCAATCCCATCGCCACTATTCTTTCCGTGGGGTTGATGCTGGAGCATTTTGGACTGTTTGAGGAAGCTGCCCTTGTGAAAGAAGCCGTGGATTACGCCCTGGAGAAAAACGTGCTCACCCCCGAACTCAACAGCGAGCGCCCTTTCACCACCGAGCAAGTCGGCACCTTCATTGCCGATTACGTGCAGGAAGGCGGCGAATGTTTCCGGCATCTGAAAGAGGTACAGTTTGGCTTGACCACTATTATTTAGCCCCACCCCAACCCCTCCCCAGCGGAGAGGGGCTTTCCGCCGAAGCGTTTTCGGCCTTATTTTCAGAAATGAGGCCGAAAACAGAAGCATCAATAATCTAAAACTGACTCCTCGGTCTGTCAGGGGACAGACTAAGGAGAAGAAGAAAACCTGTTTTGGCTCTTATTTTCAAAAACAAGGCCAAAAACGCAATACAATTAATACAACGCTTTATCTCAAAGCCCCTCTCCGTTGGGGAGGGGTTGGGGTGGGGCCAATTTTAACACCATGTGTTTAAACAAATACAGCAGCATTTACACCAAAGACGACAGCTTGCCCGCCTCGCAGGCCATGCTCATAGGCTCCGGCTTGTCCGAAGCCGATTTGCGCAAGCCGTTCGTGGGCATCGCCTCTACAGGTTTTGACGGTAACACCTGCAACATGCACTTGAATGACCTCGCTGATGTGGTGAAGCAAGGTGTGCAGGAGCAAGGGTTGGTAGGCCTTCGGTTTAACACCATTGGCGTGAGCGACGGCATCACCAACGGCAACGCGGGCATGCGCTATTCGTTGGTGAGCCGCGAGATTATTGCTGATTCCATTGAAGCCATGGTCGGCGCGCACTACTATGATGCCCTGGCCTGCGTGGTAGGCTGCGACAAGAACATGCCGGGTGCTTTGATGGCGATGGCAAGATTAAACCGCCCCAGCTTAATGGTGTACGGCGGCACCATCAAAGGCGGAAACTTCAAGGGCCAGAAACTGAACATTGTGTCTTGCTTTGAGGCGTACGGCCAGAAACTGAACGGCAATATCTCAGAAGAAGATTACCGCGGTATCATCAACAACGCGTGTCCGGGCCCGGGCGCGTGCGGCGGCATGTACACGGCCAACACCATGGCCTCGGCGGCCGAGGCGCTGGGCATGTCAGTGCCGTATTCGTCTTCCTCGGTGGCAGTAAGCCAAGAAAAGCAGGATGAATGCCTGAGCACCGGTGAGTACCTGCGCAACCTGCTGGAGAAAGACATCAAACCCAAAGACATCCTGACCCGCGCAGCTTTTGAGAACGCCATGGTACTGATTACCGTGCTGGGCGGCTCTACCAACGCGGTCATCCACTTAATCGCCATCGCGCATGCGGCAGGTGTGAAACTGACCATCGAAGATTTCCAGGCGGTGAGCAACCGCGTGCCGTTCCTGGCCGATTTGAAACCCAGTGGCAAGTATTTGATGGAAGATTTGGCTGCCATAGGAGGCGTTCCGGCCGTCATGAAAACGCTCTTGAACGCTGGTTACCTGAACGGAGATTTACTCACCGTGACCGGCAAAACCATCGCGGAGAATTTAGAAAATGTGCAACCCCTGGGACCAGAGCAGGACTTATTAAGACCGTTTGACAACCCCATGAAAGGCGATGGCCACATTCAGGTGCTGTACGGCAATCTGGCGTCTAAAGGCGCGGTGGCCAAAATCACGGGCAAAGAAGGGCTTCGGTTTGAAGGCCCGGCCGTGGTGTTTGACTCAGAAGATGAACTGAACGAAGGCATCTCCCTGGGCAAAGTGAAACCGGGCCACGTCGTCGTCATCCGGTACGTGGGCCCCAAAGGCGGTCCGGGCATGCCGGAGATGCTCAAGCCTACTTCCGCCATTATTGGCGCAGGGCTAGGCTCCAGCGTGGCCTTGATTACCGATGGCCGTTTCTCCGGCGGCACCCACGGCTTTGTGATTGGGCACGTGACCCCGGAAGCATATGACGGCGGTACCATCGCCTTGGTGGAAGACGGTGATTGGATAGTGCTGGATGCGGCTAAAAACGTGATTCAGGTAAATGTGGAAGAAGGCGAGTTAGCCCTGCGCCGTTTGCAATGGCAAAGACCAAAACCCAACGCCTCGCAAGGAGTGTTGCTGAAATATTTGAGAACCGTAAGTGATGCCAGCCACGGCTGCGTAACCGATTTAGCAGAAGAAGCCTATGTTAACGCAAGAGAAACAAGCCCCAGCCTCGCCTGAAACCGGCACCCAGCTAAGCGGTAGCCAAGCTCTGCTGCACGCTTTGGTGGTGGAAGGCACAGATACCATTTTCGGTTATCCGGGCGGCGCCATCATGCCCATCTATGACGCGCTCTATGACTTTGAGGGCGACCTGAAACACATATTGGTGCGCCATGAGCAAGGCGGCATCCATGCCGGTCAGGGCTACGCCCGAAGCTCTGGGAAAGTAGGCGTGGTGTTCGCGACCAGTGGCCCCGGCGCTACCAATTTAGTCACCGGCCTCGCCGATGCGCAGATTGATTCCACGCCCTTGGTGTGCATCACCGGCCAGGTATTCGCGCATTTGCTGGGCACCGATGCCTTTCAGGAGGCCGATGTGATTGGCATTACCACGCCCGTGACCAAATGGAACTACCAGATTACGGATGCCACCGAGATTCCGGAAGTGTTGGCCAAGGCGTTCCACATCGCGCGCAGCGGCCGGCCCGGCCCAGTCTTGATTGACATCACCAAAAACGCGCAGCTCCAAAAGTTTGATTTCCAGGGTTACACGCCGTGCGACCATATTAGAAGCTATCGGCCCAAGCCGATTGTCCGGAAAGAATACATCCGCGCTGCGGCTGAGTTGATAAATAAAGCCAAAAAACCGTTTGTGCTTTGGGGGCAGGGCGTCATGCTCGGCTCCGCCGAAGCAGAATTCAAGGCGTTCCTGGAGAAAACCGGCATTCCGGCCGCCTGGACCATTATGGGCGCGGGCGCTTTGCCCACCGACCATCCGCAGAACGTGGGCATGCTGGGCATGCACGGCAACTACGGCCCCAACGTGATGACGAACGAATGCGACGTGCTGATTGCCATTGGCATGCGCTTCGATGACCGCGTGACCGGCCGCCTGGACAAATACGCCAAGCAGGCCAAGGTCATCCACCTGGACATTGACCCCGCCGAGATTGACAAGAACGTGAAGACCACCGTGCCCGTTTGGGGCGACTGCAAAGAAACCTTGCCGCTGCTCACGCAACTGGTGGAAACCAAAAAACACACCGACTGGCTGGCCCAATTCCGGGAATTTGAGCAGAAGGAGATTGACGCTGTGATACGGGAAGAACTGTTCCCCGCCAGCGGTGAAATGACCATGGGCGAGGTGATACAGCAATTGAATGAACTCACCAAAGGCGAAGCCATCATTGTCACCGACGTGGGCCAGCACCAGATGGTGGCCTGCCGTTACGCCAAGCTCAACCACACCCGCAGCAACATCACCAGCGGCGGTTTGGGCACCATGGGCTTCGCGTTGCCGGCGGCCATCGGGGCTAAGTTTGGCGCGCCAGACCGCACCGTGGTCGCCGTGATTGGCGACGGCGGCGTGCAGATGACCATCCAGGAGTTGGGCACTATTATGCAGAGCGGCATCGACGTGAAAATCCTGATTCTGAACAACCAGTTTCTGGGCATGGTGCGCCAATGGCAGGAGCTTTTCCATGAACGCCGCTACTCGTTTGTGGACATCACCAGCCCTGATTACGTGCAGGTGGCCAAAGGTTACGGCATTGCCGGCCGCAGCATCAACCAGCGCGAGGATTTAACAAATGCCCTGAAGGAAATGCTCAGCAACCCCGGTTCTTTCCTGCTGGAGGTGATGGTGACCAAAGAAAACAATGTGTTCCCCATGGTGCCGCAGGGCTGCAGCGTGAGCGAAATTAGATTGAAATAGGTGCTTAACTAGACTAGTATGACCGACCAAACGCACCCCGAAAAGCAGGAATTCAACATCACGGTGTATACCGAGAACCAGATTGGCTTGCTCAACCGCATCGCTATGATTTTCTCGCGCCGCAAAATCAACATTGAGAGCCTGAATACCTCGCCCTCCGAGATTGAAGGCATCCACCGGTTCAACATTGTCATTCACGTGACCGAGGAAGTGGTGAGCAAAATTGCCAAGCAGATTGAGAAGCAGATTGAGGTTCTCAAGGTGTATTTCAACACCAACGACGACGTGATTTGGCAGGAAATGGCTCTCTACAAAGTGCCCACCGAAGTGATTGCCGAGAAAGCCAAAGTAGAACGCCTGCTCCGCGAAAACGGCGCCCGCGTGGTGGCCATCCGGACGGATTACACCGTCTTCGAGACCACCGGCCACCGGGAGGAAACTGATGCCCTGATTAGAGTCTTGCAGCCCTACGGCCTTATTGAATTCGTGCGCAGCGCCCGCGTGGCCATCATCAAAGACAGCGACGGCTTCAACAGAAAACTCCGCGAATTTGAGCGCGCCGAACCCGGCCACGAAGTAGTAGAAAACGAATTCCTGGATAGTAGAGAGAAGGTATTTACGATGTAACATATTCCTGTTTTCGGCCTCGTTTTTGAAAATAAGGCCGAAAACAGAAAACTCACCATCCAAACTGGCGCGAGACTAAAGTCTCGTGACAAAGGTTGAAGCGAGTCTCCAGACTCGCTGGGAACTGCGAAAAGAACATGCGGGAAAATGGAGTCTGGAGACTCCACGCATCCATCGGCACGAGTCTGGAGACTCGCGCCAGAAAACATAAAAAAGGAAAAGCTGTTTTCGGCCTGATTTTCAAAAACGAGGCCGAAAACGCAAATCAAAAAAGTAACCTGTAAACCAACTAATAACACTTATTAACCCACAGTAAAATGGCAAAAATCAATTTCGGCGGTGTAGAAGAAACCGTTGTCACCCGCGAAGAATATCCGTTAGAGAAAGCCTTGGATTTCCTGAAAGACGAAACCATTGCCGTGATTGGCTACGGCGTGCAGGGCCCCGGCCAGGCATTGAACATGCGCGACAATGGCTTCAACGTGATTGTGGGCCAGCGCCAGGATTCTCCGTCTTGGGAGCGTGCCAAGAAAGACGGCTTTGAGGAAGGCGTGAGTTTGTTCTCTATTGAAGAAGCCGCCGAGCGCGGAACCATCATCTGCAACCTGTTGTCAGACGCCGGGCAGATTGCGGTTTGGCCTACGTTGAAAGAAAGACTGAAGCCTGGCAAGACTCTGTATTTCTCACACGGGTTCGGTATTACGTTCAAAGAGCAAACCAGCATTGTGCCTCCGGCCGATGTAGACGTAATTTTGGTGGCCCCCAAAGGCAGCGGTACCAGCTTGCGCCGTCTGTTTCAGGCCGGTGGCGGGTTGAACTCATCGTTTGCGGTGTTCCAGGACGCTACGGGCAACGCGTACGAAAAGGCCATCGCCATGGGCATCGGCGTAGGTTCTGGCTATTTATTTGAGACCGATTTTAAAAAAGAAGTTTATTCTGATTTGACCGGTGAGCGCGGCGTATTGATGGGCGCTTTGGCGGGCATCATTGAGGCCCAGTACCAGGTGTTGCGCGAGCGCGGACACTCTCCGTCTGAGGCCTTCAACGAAACCGTGGAAGAACTGACCCAGAGCTTGGTGCCTTTGGTAGGTGAGAACGGCATGGACTGGATGTTCAGCAACTGCTCCGTAACCGCCCAGCGCGGCGCCCTCGATTGGAAAGGAAAATTCCGCGAAGCAACCCTTCCCGTTCTGAACGATTTGTATGACAGCGTGGCCTCTGGCAAAGAAGCCGAGCGTACCATCCAACGCGGTTCCACGCCTGGCTACCGCGCAGAACTGGAAGCCGAACTGAAAGAAGTACGCGAATCTGAATTATGGCAAACCGGCGCCGTGGTAAGACAACTCCGCAGCAAAAAGGTTGAAGTAACTGAAGAAGTATAACATTATTTGATACTCCCCCTTTGAAGGGGGCGACGGGGGATGTTTACAATGTAGGGACAGGGCTAGACCTGTCCCCACGCATTGCTGGTCTGCGCATTTTGCAGGTGCCGTTTGCCTCCTCCGTAGGAAAGTTCTAGCGTTGGCCACCGTGAAGGACAGGTCAAGCCCTGTCCGTAACAAACAGCAAATCATTCTCAAGGGGAGAATCAAAAATCCAATTCCTGTTTTCGGCCTGATTTTTAAAAATCAGGCCGAAAACAGCTTTTTCACCAAACCAACATGCAAGAAGACACAGCTTTAGTAGAGACCGTGGTGGCCTTGGGCAACGTGGAGAAGGCGGCCAAAAACCTGAAGGGCGTGATTTACAAGACGCCTTTGATGAAAAACCTTTGGCTTTCTGAAACCTACGGCGCGGACATTTACCTGAAGCGCGAAGACTTGCAAATTGTGCGTTCCTACAAAATACGCGGGGCGTACAACAAAATGTCCACGCTGCGGCAAGAGGAACGCGAGCGCGAGATTGTCTGCTCCAGCGCCGGCAACCATGCGCAGGGCGTGGCTTATGCATGTCAGCTGTTGGGGGTGAAGGGGTATATTTTCATGCCCGCCCAAACGCCCGCCCAGAAGGTGAACAAAGTGCGCCTCTTCGGGAAGGAGTGGGTGGAAGTGGTGCTCACCGGCGCTACCTACGACGATACCTTCAAAGCTGCCAAAGACTTCTGTGATGACCGCGGCAGCACCTTCATTCCGCCCTTTGATGATTTAGCCATTATTGAAGGCCAGGCCACCGTGGGGCTGGAGATTTTCAAGGACGCTGATTTTTCCATTGACTACCTATTCATGCCCATAGGCGGGGGCGGCTTGGCCAGCGGTGTTTCCAGTGTGTTCAAGCAACTCAGCCCCGGCACAAAACTGATTGGCGTGCAGCCGGCCGGTGCGCCGTCTATGTACCAATCCATCAAAGAAGGCAAGCGCCAGACCCTGGACAAAATTGACTCCTTCGTGGATGGCGCCGCCGTGAAATGCCCCGGCAAATTGACGTTTGACATCTGCCGCGAGTTGCTGGACGAGGTCATTCTAGTGCCCGAAGGCCAAATCTGCGAAGACATTCTCAAAATGTACAACGAGGAAGGCGTGGTGTTGGAACCGGCCGGTACGCTAACTATCTCGGCGTTGAAATCCTTTAAAGACGAGATTGAGGGCAAGCATGTAGTCTGCGTGATTAGCGGCAGCAACAATGATATCACCCGTATGGAAGATATCAAGGAGCGTGCGCTGCAGCACCAGGGCCTCAAGCATTATTTCATGGTCACGTTCAACCAGCAGCCCGGCGCGCTCAGAACTTTTGTAAACCGCGTGCTGCACCCCCAGGACGACATCATCCATTTCCAGTACATCAAGAAAAACAACAAAGAAAAAGGCCCCGTGTTCATCGGCGTGGAAGTGAAACACCCGCAAGACGTGGAAGCCATTAAGAGAAGAATGCTGGAAGAGGGCTTCGCCTATGAATACCTGAATGGGAAGCAGGAATTTTTGAATTTGTTTGTGTAAATTTTTAGTTGCGTTTTTTGTAGTTTGTTTAGCGTTTGTTGTTGGTGAAATGCCCTGCTTCAGTGAAAAGAGGCGGGGTATTTCGTTTAAAACTTTTGTTCTTGGTTTCTTCCACGGCAGGAAGTTGTTATCAAAAAGTATCTGCTAAGGAAATTTTCCGTTTTCGGGCTCAATTCCAGAAATGAGCCCGAAAACGGCCTCTGGTATTTTGGATGACAGACTTGCAACTTTCTACATTAGGAGTATTTTTGGGACTAGGCTTGGCAGGATTGGGTAATTGTGAACCAAGGTTATACCGAAGCCAGTCACCTTTTAGAAAGACTTACGCTTATGAAAATTTTATACGGCGTCCCCGGCGAAGGCATGGGCCACGCCACCCGCAGCAAAGTTATCATCAAGTATCTTTTGGCGCAGGGTCATGACGTGCAGGTGGTTTCTAGTGCGCGGGCATTTCAATTCCTAAACAAGGCGTTTCCGGGGCGGGTGCATGAAATCAAAGGGTTTCACATTGCTTACCGCAACGCGGCGGTGTCAACGGTAAACACGGCGCTGCTCACACTCAAGACTGCCCCAGCCAACCTGAAGATGAATTTCAACCGGTACCGCGAATTGATGGCTTCTTTTGAGCCCGAGGTGGTGATCTCAGATTTTGAATCGTTCACCTATTTGTTTGGGAAACATCATCGGCTGCCCATCATCAGCATTGACAACATGCAGGTCATTAACCGCTGTACCCTGGATATTGCTATTCCCGACGACGTGAAAGGCAGTTACCAGGTGGCCAAGAATGTGGTGAAAGCCAAAGTTCCGCGGTCGGCGCATTATCTGGTGGCGTCTTTTTTTGAAGCCACGGCCTGTAAAGAAAATACTACGGTGGTGCCGCCCATCATCCGGGAGGAAATCTTGAAGGCGAAGCCAAGCCAGGGCGATCATTTATTGGTGTACCAGTCCAATACCAATCAGAAAAATCTGGTGCAGGTGTTACAGGCCTTGCCGCAGGAAACTTTTTATGTCTATGGCTTTAACAAAGACGAAGACCACGGCAACGTAAAACTGAAAGCGTTCAGCGAAGAAGGGTTCATTCAGGACTTGGCATCATCCAAAGCGGTGCTGGCCAACAGCGGATTCTCTTTGCTCAGCGAAGCCGTGTATTTGCAGAAACCCATTTGCGCCGTGCCCATTCCCAAGCAGTTTGAGCAGTACCTCAACGCCGCCTATGTGGAGAAACTGGGCTACGGTAGAAATTTTTCGGCGTTCACCCCAGACGCCCTCAAAGCTTTTCTGTATGATGTGCCCAGCTTTCAAAAGAACCTCAGCGGCTATCACCAAAACGGTAACCAGGTGTTGTTCTCAGAAATTGACAGACTGCTGGCGGAAGTAGGGTAGGTTGTAAAAAGAGGGAGTGGTTTTAAAAATCAAATATGTAAACCCACCCCAACCCCTCCCAGGAGGGGTTGGGGTGGGTTGCCTTTTAAATAGAATTCGTCTCACTATTCACTTCTCAACTTTAGTTAAATAATTTCTGTTTTCGGGCTCATTTTCAGAAATGAGCCCGAAAACAGAAATTATTTTTTGACTTCTTCCAGGTGCACAAAGTAGCGGGTGATCTTATTCCATTGCAGGCTTTGGAACCCGGCCCAGCCACCTTCAGAAATCATGGTGTTGAGCACGGCACGGTCGCCGGCTTCCTGGCCTTGGTTGTTGATGGCTTCGTCTTTGCCAATCTCCAGGCCGTGCAGGGTGAGGCCGTCCAGATATACCAGAAACGTGCTGCTGGCTTCATGGGTGAAAAAATGCTTCACTACCTCGGGTTGGTCGGTTTTGGGGGCGGGCGGCGGACTGGGCTTCACCACAAACTGCGCGGCGGTCTCTTCCTCGGTCACCTCGGTCACGGCCACCCAGTTCTCAATGTTGGTGGCCGGCAGAATGATCTGCATGAAATCGCCTACCTGTGGCTTTGTTTTATCTGATGGCTCTCCGGCTGCGCCAAACAGCTGAAACGTGGAGTTGATGCCTTCCAGGTTAGACCATTTGTTCACGTCAAACAACTTGGCTTTGGCCTGTTCAAACGCTTGCTGCGCGGCCGCTTCATCTGGAAAGGTATTCTCGTTCTGGAAAAGTTTGTCTTTGGTTTCCTCGCCTTTGAGGGCGGCCCATTCTTTCTTTAGTTTCGCAATAATATCGGTCAGGCCCATGCTTTTTTCGTTAGGTTTCGTCCAGAAAAAATACGGCAGCCAAAGGGCTAAGTTGAGCAGCGGGAAAGATAAATGCTTGAAATTTATTTCACCGGCGGAATAATGCCTTCCAACACCGGCCTGATTTGGTTGGCCTGTTGCATCATTTGGTAAAGCCCGGCGGTGTCTTTGTTCTGCAGGCACTCCTGGAACCGTTGCAAATGCTTGATGTACTGGCCCAGGGCGTGGCCCAGGAAATGCGAATTCTGCTCAAAGATAGGCGCCCACATGTCTGGCGAACTTTTGGCCAGACGCACGGTAGAGGCAAACCCGGAGCCCGCCAGCGCAAAGATGTTTTTTTCGTCTTTCTCCACGTCCAGCACCGTCAAGCCCAGCAGAAAGGAACTCACGTGCGACAAATGCGAGATATAAGCCACGTGCTTGTCGTGCTCTTTGGGGTCCATGAAAATAGTGTTCATGCCCAGCACCGTAAACAACTCCAGCGCCGTGGCCAGCGCCGCCTCAGAAGATTTTTCCTTTTCGCAGATGATGTTCATCTTGCCCTGGTACAACCCATGCAGCGCCGCCGCGGGGCCAGAGTTCTCAGTACCGGCAATGGGGTGGGCGGCTACAAACTGGGCGCGTCTGGGGTGGTCTTTAACCGCTTCGCAGAGTTGCCCTTTGGTGGAGCCAAAATCTACCACCACCGTATGGGGGCCAGCCAAGTCCAATAACGTAGGCAGCAGCTGTGCAATGGCGGTGACTGGTATAGCCACCAACACCAGGTCAGAAACCGCCACGGCCTCTGCCAGCGGCAGCACCTGGTCCACCAACTGTAAGGCTAACGCGCGCTCCGCATTCACCGTATTTTGGTCAACGCCAATGAGGGTCTTGGGTACGCCGGCTTTTCTGAGGTCAAGGGCGGCAGAACCGCCAATAAGCCCGGTTCCAATAATGGTAATGGTTTCCATTGAAAGATAACTTGCGCTAAAACCCGAAGGTACTAAGGATGCCACCAAGAACAAGCGCCTGTTCTTTCACCAGGGGCTATATTTATGTTTTGGCTGGGAAGAAAAAATTCCGTTTTCGGGCTCATTTCCAGAAATGAGCCCGAAAACGGAAACAAAAAAGCACAGAAACAGATTGAACTATAGTGTGCATTTTTGCCATGTTCTGCATCTACCAAAGAAAGAGCAGGTTCTTTAAATTCGGCTGAAAAAAGAACCGCAGTTCCTGCACAGTTTTACTCAGAAGCCCGTTTGCCCATGAACTATATTGATTTACTTCTGGCCATCATTGTACTCCTGAGCTTGTACACCGGCTGGCAGCGCGGGCTGTTGAACGGCCTGCTAGACCTCACCCGGTGGTTGGGAAGTCTGCTGATTGCGTTTTGGTCTTACCCTATGGTGGCTTCTCTTTTGGGTCGCGGTTTTGACTGGAGCCCCTTGTACCTGTTGCCTATCAGCTTTTTCATTGTGGCGGTTTTGGCCAGCATCGTAATTCAGAGTCTGGGGAATTGGGTGTTGGCTAAAATTCCTCAGAACGTTTTGGCGCATAAAAGCAACCACGCGCTGGGCTTGTTGCCGGGGTTAGTAAGCGGCGTGGTCTCGGCGGGACTGGTAGCCATTCTGTTGATGGCTTTCCCGTTGACTGGTGCTTTAAAAACGCAGGTTCAGGAAAGTAAGATTGCTAAACGGTTTGCCCGCTACGGCGAGAAAGCAGAGATGGCCTTAGCCGATGTGTTTGGAGATGCCATGCGCCCCACCCTGAACAAACTCACCGTGCAACCCGGCTCTTCTGAAATGGTGGAGTTGCCCTACAAAGTCACCACTGCCACTCCCCGGCCCGACCTGGAGACCGAGATGCTGGCCCTCATCAATCAGGAACGCACCGCCGAAGGACTACAGCCCCTGCAACCAGATACCGCTTTGCGCCGCGTGGCACGCCTCCATTCACAGGACATGTTTGCCCAGGGGTATTTCTCGCATTACAACCTACAGGGGCAAAGTCCTTTTGACCGCATCAGGCAAGGGCGAGTGCCGTTCAGGATTGCCGGCGAGAACCTGGCGCTAGCGCCCACGCTCACCATTGCCCATGAAGGATTAATGAATTCGCCGGGCCACCGGGCTAATATTCTGCGCAGGCAGTTTGGGCGGGTGGGCATCGGTATCTTGGGCGGCGGCCCGCACCGGCTCATGATCACTCAAAACTTCAGGAACTGAGCCTATATCCTAGATTCTGGTTCACTTGAATCTGTACGCTTCTTGCAATTCCATTCATCTGGCTTTTTGCTGGCCAAGGGCTTGGCACCACCGGGTAAAATTTATTTTGTGGGTCCCAGGTCTTTTTTTCGTGCCGAAGTTAGATTATATTTGTCAGCAGGTGCTTGGCTTAGAGTAGCTTAAGAGCACCTTGCCAGTGCTGTTAGAAAAAGCAATGCCTTTCCCCCGGAGGTTCTTTCTAATAGATTTAGTTGCGTTAAAAACCCGTTCCTACGTTTACCCTTTATTATTTTATATGAAAAACGTTTTATTCATCTGTATCATTTTCTTCCTGGGCTGCGTGACCGTGCAGGCCCAAAGCAAAGGCGCTGCCAAGCCCTCCTTCAACGACTCTAAAGAGTGGTTAGATGTGAAATTTGTAGCCTTCCATTGCAAAGACAGCAAAACCAAAGGAGCTAAAAAAGAACTCACCGAAGAGGGCATCACCATTGACGCCACAGACCTGTACCAGGAATCCATCAAGTGGGCAGATGTGAAGAACATCATGATCATTAAGGCGGAAAACAAAGTGAAAATCATTGGGCCCAGCACCAAGAAAGACTTGAAGAAAGGCCTTACCACGGAGATGACCGGCATTGACCTCTACCTGTGCAAAGCCACCTATGATGACCTGCAGAAAATTGTGAAAGCTCTTTCCCATGCCGCCACCCTAAAAGGCGCCAAGATTGTAGCCGACGACATGTTCTAAGCACTCGAACTTTTATAAAACAGAAAGGTCGGGCATTTTTGCCCGGCCTTTCTGTTTTATAAAAGTTTGCAATTAGCGTTCCACCACCTTGATCAAGGTGCCGGCAGCTACCCGGTCTGTGAGGGCCATGCCGTTCAAAATAGCCAGTTCCTCCAGTTTTTTGGCTGGCATCTGGAAAGACTGCAATACTTGTGAGAGCGTGGCTGCCTGTTTCACGGTTTTAATGCGCACCAACTCGGGCTTCCGGTTGATTTTCTCCTGGTCAGTGAGCTGCCGGAAGTTTTGCATGGTGCTGGTGAACGCTGGCGTCAGGTTGTTGAACGTGGCCGTTGGGCTCACCCCCGTGATGTTGTAGATGTTGCCGCCGTACTGAATGAGATAGGAAAGTGCTCTTATGTCTTGCGGCTGCTCTTGCTGTTGGCCTTGCTGGGTTTGTTGCTGCGGGGCCGGTTGTGACATAATCATGATGGCGGGCAGACCGTTCACCGTTACTTGTCTTGAGTCCAGGGCTTGCAGGCCGTATTGTTGCAGCATCTGTTGGCCGGCCTCCTCTAGGGTTTTGCCCGGGGCCAGGGTCAGGAACATGAGAGCTTGGCCATCGGCGGGAGCCATTTGTACCTGTTGCGGGGAGTTCTGGTGTTTCCAGCCGGTGGGGATTGGGAACTGAAACTTGAGTTCTGGGTGGTAGAAAATGTTGTTCTCCACAAAGCCCTGTTTGGGGTCTTCGCCGTAAATGAGGCCGTCAATCATTCTCAGGTAAGAATCACGGCCTTCTTTGAGGTTAGTGGCGCTGGTTTTGGTTTTCCATTGGTCAGCCAGTTGGTGCACCGTGGTGTAACGGTTTCCTGGCGATGGGTGCGTAGAAAGAAACTCCGGAATTTCTTCGCCGCCGGCGGCCTGGCTGCTTTGTCGCTCCAAGGTTCTGAAGAAATCGGCCATGTGCTTGGCGTCATACCCAATCTTAGTGGAATATTCCACGCCCAGTTCATCTGACTGACGTTCCGCATCGCGGCCAAACTTGAGGAACAGTAAACCGGCACCCTGCATCAGCTCATTGCCAAAATTCCCCAGTTCCGGAATGGCGATCATGCCGCCTAGCAATATACCTTGGGTAATCATCTGTTTGCTTTGCTGCTGTACCGTGTGGCGCGCCGTAATGTGACCAATCTCATGCCCCAGCACCCCGGCAAACTGCGCCTCAGAGTTAAAGTGCGCCATAATGCCGCGGGTGAAATACACGTAGCCGCCCGGCACGGCAAAAGCATTGAGCACTGGTGAGTCTACTATCTTGAATTCGTATTTGAGGTTGCTTCTGTGCGAGACGGCGGCCATTTGCTGGCCTTTGTCCTGGATGAATTTCTGCAAAGTGGGGTTTTGGTACAGCCCAAACTGGGCTACAATGCTGGGGTCGGCCTCCTGGCCCATGGCTATTTCCTGTTCCTCTGAAATAATGGCTACCTCGCGTTTGCCCGTAACCGGGTTGGTGGCGCAGGAATTGAATAAAAACAAGGCGGCAGTGGCCAGCCCGTACGGCATATATTTTTTCATAGTAGCTCAGGTTAGGTGAAAACCGCAATTTCTTTCAGAAAAGAATATTCCAGAAAGATTATGTTTACTGCAACGAAGATGCATTTTATTGGTTGCACCCAACCGTTGACCCCTAGCAGATGGAAGGCCCAGGGCAACGTTTCCGTTTTCGGGCTCATTTCCAGAAATGAGCCCGAAAACGTAAATTTAGCTAGGAGGGAAGGAGCGGGGTTTGGCCAGACTGCTGTTCCTGCCACCGCTGGCGGTAGGCGTTCATGGCTGTGATTCCCAGCTTTTGCAGGAGCCGGTAATTCACCACCAACCCCACGGGCGCGCCAATAATGGGAATGAGTTGCGCCAGCTTGGCCAGGTCAATGTAATCACGGTATTCCTGCTGAAAGGTGCGCCAGTCAAACGCATTGATGTCCAGGGGCAGTTCTTCTTTTTTCTGGTCCCAGTTCACCATTTGCTGGTACACGTCTTGCCGGCGCTCCTGCCCACTAAACGCCAGCTGGAAAATGTGCAGCAGAAACACGCGCTCACGGTAGTCGTCCACAGAATGACCGTACAGGGCGGCCAGGTCAAACAGCATTTTGAGTTTGATGCCCAACAGCAGCGGGAAATCTGCCAGGCCCAGCAGAAAGCCACCGGCGCCGGTAAGTCCTCCTTCGGCGGCGGCCGTTTTCTTGTAGAAGTCAATGCGCTCCAGCACCACCGCTTCTTTCAGTTCCAGTGTGGCATGGTCCAAGGGTTTGGCCGTGGTGTGTTTCGCCCCGAAGAGCACGGCTTTGATCATTTGCTTGATGGTGGCCGTAATGGCCTGGTGTACTTTCTCCGGAATGTAACTGTTGAGCTTGGTCTGTGCCCTTCGGCTTAAGTTGTTCAGAAACGAAGGGGAACGCTGCATCTCCTGTTGCCAGACCCGCAGTTCCTGCAAAACGGTTTCTTCATACGGGGTGTGAGACATGGGCAGATCTAGCGGAAAAATAATGTGACAAGTAAAATAACGGTGAGGTAATTCACGCTTTTCGTTCGGTCTATAAACCATAGGTTCAAGGTGGCAACTTAGACGAAAAACTAACTGCTTTCCATTCTCCGTTTTTGGCCTCATTTCCAGAAACGGGGCCAAAAACGGAAATTTTTAAGTAGCGGTGTAGGCGCTATTCCTTATTTAGCCACCACTACCCGGCTGGTGTATTTTTTACCTTTGGTGTGCACGTTTATAAAATAAAGCCCAGAGGAAAGGGCAGACACATCAACATTTAGCTGACTCTCATTCCCGGCACCAGGTTTATTTAAAATTTTCACGCCAAGATTATTGAAAAGCTCAAGATGAATGATGGGTTCCTTCGTTTTGACAGTGAAGGTATGGTTGGTGGGGTTGGGGTAAATCTGGAGGAGGTTGTGTTTTTCTTCTGCGCTGCTCGTAACGGCATTGGTGAGTTTCATGACCACTAATTCGCTTTCAAACACAGATTTTGCGGCATAGGCCACCAGAGGCGCACCGGTCATGGGGTCAAACAGCAACACCGCGTTGTTCTGGGAGTTGCCTGGCACTTCTGATGTGCCCATGGTAGTCCAGTCAGTGCCGTTGAATTTTTTCACCTTCACTTTTTCGCCATCGTTTTTGTCAATATAAGTCACAATGGGAACCCCCAATTCATCAAGTAGTAAGGAAAGGTGAGAAGGGCCGCTGTTGGAGATGGTATTGCCTACCTGTTTCCAGTAAGAGCCGGTGAAGTACATCACTTTCACATCTTCGCCTTCCACAAACGCAATGTAGGGCACGTGGCGGACGTCAACAGCCATATTCACCGCAGTGACTGCCCCGTCTGTAAAACCGGCCGGACCATACGTTTCCCATTCATAGGTATGGAAATTCATTCTAATCACCGTGGCCTTGTTGCCCTGGGCAGCATCTGAGAGAAAGATAGACACCCCACCTTCGTCAGAGACTCCCAGGGCATACTGGTTGAAGGCAGGCTTGAAAGTACTGGTAGAGCCAAACGGGTACCAGAGGTCATTAAGAAAATGGTACGTGGTTAAGCCGCCGCTCTCCTGCAGGGTGATATAAAAGATATCATTCTTATCCATTCTTAAGGAGGAAGACCGGGCCATGGTGGTATTCAACATGCCATTTTCCTGAAACTCCCATGCGCCTTCGGGGGTAAATCTGGCAAACCGGTTGGGGTTTGTGGTATTCATGAGGGCAGGATCATTGTAAAAGAAATAGGGAGTTCCTTCAGAGGTGACAGCCAAATAATTGTTGGTAATTTTTCCTTCTGAGAGGCCGGGCTGGCCCAAGGGTTTCCATTCAGTCCCGGTGTAGGTAATGGCAGACGCTTTGCCCCCAAAACCATCCTGGAAAGCTACATAAGGCGTGCCAGTGGGGCTGATGGCAAAGGATACGGGTCGGGTTCTGAGTGTGGTGGCGTTGGTCTTGCCCATTTGTTCCCATTTGGTATAGCTGAGCGGCGGAGGAGTATGCACCGTGAGTTGGGCACTTTCAGATGCAAAACCATACCCATTGGAAGCTTGCAATCGGTAGAGAAGGCCATTCAAGGAGATGGGTGTTTTTTTGAAGGTTAACGTTGGCGAATCAATTCCTTCATAAATGTCATACGAAGCGAGGGGCTGGTACGTGGCGCCATTGTCTGCGCTTGCGTGCCAGGCATACCTAACCGTAACCCAGTCTGACGCGGCGTGCGCGGTAAAACTAACAGGGGCACCAGCCATGATGGACGCCGCCACCGGGTGAGAAAGAAACGAAGGCTTTTTCCCAAATCTCAGAACCGCATAGCGCTCGCTACTAATGGTCACAAACGGAATGCCTGCAGGCGAAACGTCTAGCTGCAGGTAGCCATTCGCAAAATCTGAGAAGTCTTTGGTTCCCACCTGTTCCCAAACCAAGCCATTATACCTTACAACAGACGGCTTATTGTCTGAGCCCCCGTTTTTATAAAGGACAAATGGGGTTCCCTTGGCATCAAGTGCCAGGTCATGCGCCAGGAACGTCTCATTCACCGGAATCTCCGGATTGAATTCTTCCCACTTAGCGCCGTTAAACCGCTTAATAACAGATGTATACGTGTAGTTGTCGTTGATTAAATGTCTTTCCTCAAACAACACATAGGGCACGCCACTTGGGTCCACCTCTAAACTTTCTACATAACCTACTTTGTCAGAGAGAGGAACCCCGCCAACCACGTCCCACGTGAGACCGTTGAATTTTTGAACTAGTGGTTTATGGTACAGAGGTCCATAAAATTGACTTCTGTCTTGGTAGGCTATATACGGAATGCTGTTTTTGTCAAGGGCAAGGTGGGCGTTGTTTTCGGGGTAGAAAATTTTATTGCCTAAATTCTCCCAGGTAGTTCCTTGCAAGCGCCAGACGGTAAGGTTGCCATTTTCATACTCCTGGTAGCCAATATAAGGAATGCCCTCCGCACTCACTGTAAACGTGACATGGTGCGCTTCTGTGGAGGCGTATCCGGGTTTAAGGTTCATGTTCCTTCTGCCTACTTCCATCCATTGGCCTCCGGTGAACTTCATGATGATGACATGCCGTTTATCATCGCCGTTCACAAATACTACATAGGGCGTATTGCTCGCGTCAAAGGCCATTTTATATTTTCTGGCAAAATGAGAGGAGAAGCCTGGCTGCCCCACATTTTCCCAGGTAGTGCCATTGAACTTCTTGACGCTTATCTTTCCTTGAACCTCGTTGGCATTGTTCTCTTCCGCATACACAATGTATGGAATACCCTGTTTGTCTACCGCGGTAACCGGAGAACTACGCCCGGTAATTTCGCCCAGCGGGTGCCACACACGGTCATGGTCAAAGAAGGGAGGACGCACGGTTAGCAAGGCGGCGGCCGTGCTGGAAACGCCTATGCTCTGTACCTGCACTTTGTACAGAAACCCGTTCATGGGTAAGGATACATTCTTGATTAGCAACGCGGGACTATTAGCCCCGGAATACTGGAGGTTGTTAAAGATGTTGGAGTAGGTTTGGCCTTTGTCCTGGCTCACCTGCCACTGGTACTGCAAGGTTTGCGTACCAGTAGGGCTAACAGAGAAGGTGGCATTTTCCCCGCTAAAGGTGCTGACGGGTAGGGGCTGGGTGGTGATGGAATGGGGTGGTGGGGGAGAAAACTGCATGGTGGTCACCTTCTGGTTGTATCCGCCATCTGAAAAAGATATAAAAGGAACGCCTTCCTGGTTGACCGCCAAATTAATATAGGCAATTGGCCCTGCCGAAAACCCAGCCAACCCTACCTCTTGCCAGTCAACTCCATTAAACCGAACCACGGAGGCGCGTGCCTCAAAGTAATCATTGGCATAGGCCACATAGGGAACCCCGGCTTTGTCCAGGGCTAATGACGGTTGGGTGGCCCCTGGATCAGTGAAGGCGTTTGACCCTACATAATTCCAGCTGGTGCCATTGAACCGCCTAACGGTGGCCCGGTTCTCAAAATTCTTTTCAGAATAAACCACATAGAGAGTGCCAGCCGCGTCTGCTTTAATGGAAACTTGTTGGGCCCTTCCATCAGAGAAAGCCTCCCTACCTACCAGCTGCCAGGAGTCTTTCATTAGTTTTTTAACGGAGACCTGTTCCTGGTCATCTGTGTATGCTGCAAACAGGTTCCCATAAAGGTCAAAAGCTAGCGATGGAATGTTCGCCAATCCGTTTTGGCTAGACTCTGAGAAGCCAGAAGACCCTAATATGGTCCATTGGGTTCCGTTAAATCCCATGGCCGTTGCGGCAATGCCATTGTTGAACCTGTCTACAAAAGCAACACTGGGGAGTTGGGTCTTAGGATTGATCTGTAAGGATAGATTGGTGGCGTTTCCTCTGGAAAACCCGGCTGTTCCTACCGCTACCCATGCAGAGCCATTGAATTTCAGGACGGTGGCTTTTCCATTGATGGATTTGTCTTGATAGGCCACATAGGTAGTACCTGAAGCATCAAGCGCCAGGGAGATAAATCCGGCTCCGGCCGCAGAAAAACCCGCAGAACCTACCCCTGCCCAGGAAACCCCAGTAAAGCGCATGACCGTTACTTTTCCTTCTCTTGCAAGGTCACTATAAGCCACTATGGGTTTTCCATCTGCCCCCATAACCATAGAAACATGTTCAGCGGCCCCGGAAGAAAAACCCGGAGGTCCTGCCTGATTCCATTGATTACCGGTTGCAAACACCGGCAGATTGACGGTTAGCACGGCTGGTTCAGAAAAGGTGATCAGTTGGTTGCTGAGTAAAACACGGTAGCGGTTTTTGGAAAGGGAGATGGGTGCGTTGGCTATTGTTAAGGTATTGGAAGATACCCCAGTGTACACGACGCCATTCTCAAGATTCTTATAGGTAGAACCATTGTCTGTGCTCACCTGCCATTGGTAAGAAAGGTCATTGGCGGCGGTGGCAGTGACTGTAAAACGGGCCGTTCCTGTAGCTTCAATGGTTTGACTTACCGGCTGCGATACCAGGAGGGGCGGTTGCCTGGAAGAGAATTGCATGACAGTGGCTTTGTGGCCCCGGCTGTCATCTCTGTATGCTACGTGCGGATTCCCTGCCGCATCTAAGGTCATTGATATTTCATTAACTACCCCCGCTGAAAACCCTGCCATGCCTAGCGACTCCCATTTAGCAACATTTAGGGTCATGACCGTGGCTTTGTAGCCAGCCCCCGCATCTTTGAAGGCTACATATAGTTTATTGGTGGCCCCAATGGCCAGGGTAATGTTCACGGCCTGGCTTGTAGAAAAACCAGAACTTCCCATATAAGACCAGACACCGCCATTGTAAAACATAACGCTGGCTTTCCCTTCTTTGGCTCCGTCTTGAAAAGCCATAAACGGGATGCCGGTTGAATTAATGGCCAGGGAAATTTCATCTGCCCGCCCGGTGGTAAACCCTTGCATGCCCAAGGGCTCCCAACTGGTGCCGTTGAATTTTTTGACAACCGCTTTAAAGTCAAACGCCATGTCTTTGAAGGCAAGGTAGGGTGTGCCCCAGGAATCAAACGCAAGGGAGTAGTTATAGCCCCAGGCAGTGGAAATGGTGCTCTGGCCCACGGTTTCCCAGGCGCTGCCGTTGAAACGCTTAACCGTTCCTAAGTACAGGTTGGCACCGTCTGCATAGGCCAGGTAAGGAGTGCCGTTCGGTGACAGGGCCAAGGTTAATTCTGTGGCCCCGGCGTTGGTTGGGGAAACATCTCCTACAGCTTCCCAACCGGTTCCATTGAATTTTTTCACCTTAGGTTCGCTTGTCCCAAACTCCAAGTAAGCCACCATGGGTACACCTTCCTTGCTGATTTCTAAGGAAACGTCCACCACGGGGGCATCAGAAAATCCGGCGGAGCCTACGGCTTCCCAGTTTGCTTCCACTAAGCGGGAGACTGTGATTTTGTCAGACTTGCTGGCGTCTTTGTAGGCTACATATGGAATGCCCTGCGCACTCACTTTTATCTGGGTTAAATGGGCCTGACCCTCTGAAAAACCGGGCAACCCCACCGTTCTCCATTCCGAGGTCCCTTGCGCCAAGCTACTTTCCTGGGTCATGAAAAACCCCAGGAGTAACAAGCAGGAAAAGATCTTATTGAATAAACAGGGCGTAGGTGATGGAGTAAATTTCATGAGGGAAAAGCGCACAAGGGTAGGGTTCTTTTGCCTTGATAGAATTTCCATCAAGCCACCAGGTAGAAAAACGTGTATGTTAGAAGCGGTTGTTACTATGGACTACCGGCAGATGTTATTGTGCAGCAGCCAAAATGTTATTGATAAACTGTAAATGAGAATGTTGTGGAATAAATTTCTGGGTAATTCAGTAATTGGTTGCAATCTCCTTACTAGCAGGTTCTAATCCCAGATTTCTCTGGCATAAGGGGTCTGTTCCAGCGCCAGAATAGTATCATAAGAATACTGAAAATTCTATATAAAAAGAAGTAAGCCAGCCAAAGGATGTCTGTGTACCTTAAAGTACTTGTAGAATTGCTTCTAACCACAAACACTTTTAAACAGAAACCTCCCTATTTTGGGGCTCATTTCTGAAAATGAGCCCCAAAACAGGGAGGTGTTTGCATCATTGAAAAAAGATTACTTCCGGCCACCGCCACGCGTTCCTCTTTTGGCGGGGGCTGTGGCTGGTTTCGGTTTGCGGGCGGCTTTGGCCTTGGGGTTTCTGGCGGCCAATGACCCTTTGGGCGACCGCTCGGTTTTGCCCGACACGTGCTCTTTTTTACTGGTCATGTTTTTGACACCGGCCGGTTTGCGCTTGCGCTCAGGCGTGCTGGTGGCAGACGTTTCTGAAGCAGCGGCGGCGGCAGGTTTGCGAGCTGTTTTGGCTTTGGGGTTAAACGGCGCTTTGCCAGACCTCGGCCCCGCGAAAACGGGTTCGGGCTTTGGTTTTTTCACCTGGTGCACCTTTACGCCAAATTCTTCCTCAGACAGCAAGGCTTCGTATTCTTCCTCGGCGCTGGGTTTGGGTTCTTTTACGGTTTTCTTCACCTTGGTAGAGGCTTCCTGGGTTTTAGAAGAAGATGCCACCAGTTGGTTGATAGATTTCATCTCCTCCAGGGTGAGGTGACGCCAGTGCCCCACGGGTAAATCGCCGAGCGTGACAGTCATGATGCGCACGCGTTTAAGAGCCGTCACTTTGTAGTTGAGGGCTTCGCACATGCGCCTGATTTGGCGGTTGAGGCCTTGGGTAAGCACAATTTTAAAGACTTTGTGGCCTTGCTGTTTAACCTCGCAGGGCTTGGTGATGCCTTCAAATAAGCGTACACCGTTGCTCATCTGCTTCACAAAATCGTCGGTAATGGGCTTGTCCACCATCACCACGTACTCTTTTTCGTGGTTGTTGTCGGCGCGCAGAATCTTGTTCACAATGTCGCCATCGTTGGTCAAAAAAATCAGGCCCTCAGAAGCATTGTCCAGACGCCCGATGGGGAAAATCCGCTTGGGGAACCCAATGAAGTCAATGATGTTTTTCTTGTCTTTGCTGTCTGTGGTGGTGGTAATGCCGGTAGGTTTGTTAAACGCGATGTAAACACCCCGGTCAGACGGTTTCTTGGTTTTGATGGGTTCGCCATCTACGGCAACTTTGTCGCCGGCCTTCACGGTAGCGCCTTTTTTGGCGTCTTTGCCGTTAATGGTGACGCGGTTTTCCTCAATGTATTGGTCCGCCTCACGGCGCGAGCAGAAGCCCGAGTCGCTGATGAATTTATTGAGGCGCGTGGTGGTATCTGTTGACATATGGTTGTGCGTAAAATGGCGGCGGAAAGCCAGCAAGAAAGGTTATTTTTTGGCGTTGGCGCGGGTTACGGTGCGCACGTACAGGTCTTCCACCTTTTGGCGGGCCCACGGCGTCTTTCGCAGAAACGTGAGGCTTGACTTGATGCTGGGGTCATGGGTGAAACTGTTGATCTTGATGCGTTCACCCAGTTCCTCCCAACCGTAACGGTCCACTAAAAACTCCAGAATTTTTTCCAGGGTTTGGCCGTGCAGCGGGTTGTTCTTCTGTTCTTCCATAAATGAATGGGCAAAGGTACGGTTTTGCCTTGAGTTTTACGTGCTTAGGCCGCAATTGGTACAAGGCACCGGTGCCTCTGGTAAAATGGGCATTCCGTTTTCGGGCTCATTTCCAGAAACGAAGCCAAAAACGGCAAGAGTAAGAACGTTCCAGAAGGGAGAGATGTGCCCATGATGGCTATTTTTGGCGAATGGTTGTTAGCAATTCGGCCAGAAATCCTTACTTTCAGAGTCCAGAACCATACGCCAAGACTTTCTTCTCTATGGAAACCCTCCAACCCCAGGCCACGGCCGCCCGCCTTACAGTAGCAGAGTTCATTCAGAAATACGCCAATCACCCGGTGTACATTCCGCCCACCGGCACGCAACTGAACGCCAAAAACTGGCCTTCTGAAGCCGCCTTGCGCATGTTCCTGAACAATTTGTCTGCCGAAGTGGCCGAGGACCCGGAACGTCTGGTGGTGTACGGTGGTATTGGCCAGGCCGCGCGCACGCCGCAAGACGCCCGCAAAATTGTAGAACTATTATTGACCCTGGAAGAGGACGAAAGTCTGCTGGTGCAATCCGGTAAACCCGTGGGAAAAGTGCGTTCTCACCCAGAAGCGCCGCGCGTGTTGATCGCCAATAGCAATCTGGTACCGCACTGGGCCACTTGGGAACATTTCAACAACCTGCGTGAGCGCGGCCTCATGATGTACGGCCAGATGACCGCCGGTTCCTGGATTTACATCGGCACACAGGGTATCTTGCAAGGCACGTATGAAACCTTTGCCGCCTGCGGAAGAATCCATTTCAACGGCGACCTTCGGCATAAATTGTTGGTCACCGGCGGACTGGGCGGCATGGGTGGCGCGCAACCCTTGGCAGCCACCATGGCGGGTGCCACCTTTCTGGGTGTAGATATTGACCCAGAACGCATCAAAAAACGCTTGGAAACCCGCTACCTGGACAAAATGACCTATGACTACCAGGAAGCCATGCGCCTGGTGCTGGCCGCCCAAGCCAAAGGTGAAGCCCTTTCCGTAGGCCTGGTGGGCGATATTGGCGATGTGCTGGAAAAACTGATCCAGGACAACATTACGCCAGACATTCTCACCGACCAGACCTCGGCACATGACCCTATCAACGGCTACGTGCCCAACACCTTAACGCTCCCGCAGGCCAACGAACTCCGCGAAACGAACCCCGAGCAATACCGGCAACTGTCCATCAAAAGCATGGCCCGGCACGTGGGCTTTATGCTGGAATTGCAGCGCCGCGGCAGCAAGACCTTTGACTATGGCAACAACATAAGAGAATTCGCGCAGCAGGGCGGCGAGCCGAACGCGTTTGATATTCAAGGTTTCGTGCCGGAGTACATGCGCCCGCTGTTCTGCGAAGGCAAAGGCCCGTTCCGGTGGGCCGCTTTGTCTGGTGACCCCGAGGATATCAGAGTTACCGATGAAGCCCTGAAAGAACTCTTCCCCGAAAATACGCACATGATCAACTGGCTAGACCAGGCCCGCGAGAAAGTCGCATTCCAGGGCTTGCCATGCCGTATCTGCTGGCTGGGCATGGGCGAACGCGAAAAAGCCGGCCTGCTGTTTAACCAACTGGTGCGTGACGGAAAAGTGAAAGCACCTATTGTCATCGGCAGGGATCACTTAGACTGCGGTTCCGTGGCCTCGCCCTACCGTGAGACCGAAGGCATGCTGGACGGTTCTGACGCGGTCTCAGACTGGCCATTGCTCAACCTTATGGCCAACGCCAGCGGCGGCGCCACCTGGATTTCCTTCCACCACGGCGGGGGCGTGGGCATTGGCTATTCGCAGCACGCCGGCATGGTGATTCTGGCAGACGGCACAGACCGCGCCGAACGCTGCCTGCGCCGCGTGCTCCACAATGACCCCGCCCTCGGCATTTTCCGCCACGCAGATGCCGGTTATGACACCGCCCAGCAAACCGCCAAAGAATTCGGGTTGGAAGTATAAGTCTTGGTTTCCGTTTTCGGGCTCATTTCCAGAATTGAGCCCGAAAACAGAAATATGCAGAGACATTTGTAAGTCCTCATACCACTACAAGGTAGGGTGAGCAATTGATAATCGTGTAAGCGTCAGAACACGATTCAAGTAAAGGCAACCTTCTACTACTTTGTCATCCTGAAAGGATCTTGTGGGCAAACTAGAAAAGCTTGTAATTATCAGGCTTTACAGCTGGCTAACTAGATTCTTTTAAGTTGATTATATGTATTCCCATTTTCTCTACTCACGCTAAACAATGACTTCCACTACTGAAAACGTAACGCTATTAGGCCCCTTCGCTCAAGTTTTGACCATGGCTAATCTGCCAAACGGCGGACCCATAGTTGATGACCAGTTGGAAGTATTGGAACAAGCAGGCGTATTGATGCAGGGCGAGAAAATCCTTGAAATAGCCTCCTATTCCGCGCTTCGCGAAAAAATAAAAAACACAGGTGCAGAGCTTCAGGAAATCACCGAGCCCATGGTGCTGTTGCCAGGCTTTATTGACGCGCACACACACCTATGTTATGCCGGCTCCAGGGCCAAGGATTATGCCCTCCGAGTGGCTGGAAAAACCTACCTTGACATTGCCCGCAGCGGCGGCGGGATTTTAGATACCGTCCGTAAAACGAGGGCGGCCAGCCAGGAAGAATTGGTGAAAACCTTGCTCCAGCGCTGCGCCCGTCACCTGGCCGAGGGCGTGACCACCTGTGAGGTGAAAAGCGGCTACGGTTTAACGGTGGCCGACGAACTCAAGATGTTGGAAGCCATTCAAACCGCTAATCAGCAGCAGGCCTTGGAGTTGGTACCAACCTGCTTAGCCGCGCACATGTGCCCGCCAGAATTCACCAGCCCTAAGGAGTATTTAGAGATGGTGGTCCGGGAACTTCTGCCAATAGTAAAGGCGAAAAACCTGGCCAAACGCGTAGATATTTTCATTGAAGACACGGCTTTTTCAGAGGAGCTGGCCTTGGAATATTTGCAGAAAGCCAAGGAACTAGGGTTTGAGGTAACGGTGCATGCAGATCAGTTCAGCACCGGCGGAAGCCACGTTGCCGCCCAGGTACAGGCCATCAGCGCCGATCATCTGGAAGCCAGCGGAACGCACGAATTGGAAATGATGAAACAGGCCAAGGTAGTAGCTACTGTTCTGCCTGGTGCCTCATTAGGCTTGGGCATGCACTACGCGCCTGCGCGCCAAATGCTGGACCAGGGCCTCTGCGTAGCCATCGCCACTGACTGGAACCCCGGCTCCGCGCCCATGGGAGATTTATTGCTGCAGGCCGCGCTCTTGGGCGCCAGTCAGAAATTGACCATGGCAGAGACGCTGGCGGGCATCACCTACCGGGCCGCGCTGGCCTTGGGTTTGCAAGACAGAGGTACACTGGCAACCGGTCAACTCGCCGATTTTATCGCCTTTCCCACAGATCATTACCAGGAGATTCTGTATGTGCAGGGCAAGCTCAAACCCACCAAAATCTGGAAAAAAGGTAACTTGGTGCATGGATAAAAACATTTGCTAGCTAGTTGGCAAGCTTTTTCGGCCTCCTTTAAACGGTATAGAATAGGTTCCTTCTGATTTTGTGAGTATTTTACCAGGGTAGCCAGAAATGGACTGCTTTCTAAGAAAAGTCAAATAGCGCGCTCCAAAACTTATACATCCACCAAAAAAGCCACCGTTATGTACAAACCTGCAGAGAAAGCCGCCTGGAAAGGACGCACTGATGTGCAGGACGGTGAGATGGGGATGCGCTGGCACCAAGTCATTCATCTGCTGGACCTGTCGCGTGACATTCCGGAAGGCGAGGGCGGCGTGGCAATTCTGGGCTTCTGCTGTGACGAGGGTGTGCGCCGAAACCAGGGCAGAGTAGGAGCTTCTGCCGCGCCCGCTGCCCTAAGGCAGATCATGGGCTCCTTTGCCGACCATCTGCCCGAAGGCACTGAACTCTACGGCTGCGGCGATGTCTTCTGCCCCAACCAAAAACTAGAGGAAGCCCAGGCCCAACTAGGCCGAAAAATCCACCAATTGCTCAGCCGCGGCTACAAACCGGTGGTGCTGGGCGGAGGCCACGAGACCGCGTATGGGCATTTTCTGGGAATCCAGAAGAGTTTGCCACCCGGTAAAACCCTGGGAATTATAAATTTCGATGCCCATTTTGACCTAAGGAGTTATGCCCAGCAGTCTAGTTCTGGCACGCCATTTCTGCAGATAGCCCATGAGCTCCAGAAAACAGAGCAGTCGTTCCATTACCTGTGCCTTGGCATTCAGGAATATGGCAACACGCGCAAGCTGTTCCAGACGGCCAATGAACTAGGAACGACGTTTGTGACGGCGCAGGAAATGATGGATCCCGCGTCCTCTTCTGCCCAAACCAAACTACAAGATTTTCTTGCCACCGTAGATCATGTGTTCCTGACCATTGATTTAGATGTGTTTGCCGCGGCCTTCGCGCCGGGCGTGAGCGCGCCCAATGCCATGGGAATAACGCCTTACCTGGCGCAACCGCTGTTGCAGACCATTGTTACCTCTGGCAAGCTTTTCTCTGCGGAGGTAGTGGAACTCAACCCCACCGTGGACCAAGACAACCGCACCGCCCGCCTGGCCGCCTCCCTCATTTACCAAATGGTGCAGCACTGGCGGTAAGGTTTTTTGTAGGCTATATGCTATTGCTACTTAGGAATTGGCGATAGCATTTAATAATTGAAAAATAACTGCCTAATAAACGCAGATTCTCCCCTTGAGGGGAGCGTAGAGGGGTGTTTACATTGGAGAGCACTAATACTAGGTTTTGTTTCAAATACTTTCTCGAAAGATAAAATAAAAGAAGCAAGTTATTTAAGCGTGAATAAGCTTGTGTAAACACCCCTCTGCGCTCCCCTCAAGGGGAGAATCTGTAAGTGTAAAGGCTCTACTCTGTGGATTTGAGAATTCTTATAATGCCTAAGTTTATGTCAGTTGCCGTTTTCGGGCTCATTTCCAGAAACGGAGCCAAAAACGGAAAAGCCTTAGGCTGAATTCCGTTCGGCGTTGATAATACCGAAGGAGCAGCGCATGACCAGTTTCTCGTAGGTTTTCTTCATGGCCGTCTCAGTCTGCTGTTCCTCCATTTCCCTGATGTGCGTGAGCGCGAACTGCTGAATGGTGAGCAGCGGCAACTCAATGCGCTGGCGCATCTGAATAGACACCAGGTTCTGCGGATTGGCCTCCATCAAATGCTCGGCACCGGTGAGCCGGAGCACAAAATCTCGGGTGAGTTTGAATTCGTCATGGATTAGGCGCCAGACCGGGCCGTATTTGGGGTGCTGGGCCAGAAACGCCGTGAGCGGGAAAAAGCACTTGGTCATGGCCATCTCACAGTTCCCCAGGAGCGTCTTGAAAAACAGCGAGCGTTTGTATAATTCCTGAATGGCGGGCCAGGCACCGTCGGCTTCCAGTTTGGCTAGGGCCGTGCCCACGCCGTAATAGCCGGGCAGGTTCTGCTTGAGTTGGCTCCAGGACCCCACGTACGGCACGGCGCGCAAATCATTCAGGTTCAGTTTGCCGGGTTTGCGTTTAGATGGGCGGCTGCCGATGTTGGCTTCAGCATAATAGCGTAAGGGGCTGGCATAATTCAGGTATTCCAGAAAATCTGGGTGGGTTTTGAGCGCGTTGTAGGCGGTGTAACTTTCCTGGGCCAGGCGTTGCAGCACTACTTCTTCCTGCGGGAGCAACGTAGGCGCATTGGTCCCGAACAAGCCGTTCCGGATGCCCGCGTGCAGCAACTGCTCCATGTTATAGCGCGCTGAATTGATAGTCCCGAAGTTGGAACTGATGGTCTGGCCCTGAATGGTAAGCTGGATTTCCTTGCGCGATATATTGCTGCCGTGCGCCGCGTAGAATTGGTGCGTTCTTCCGCCGCCGCGCGCCGGTGGACCGCCTCGGCCGTCAAAGAAGACCACCTGTACGTCATACTGTTGGGCCAGTTGGCTCAGGGTTTCCTTGGCTTTGTAAATGCTCCAGTTGGCCATTAGATAACCGCCGTCTTTGGTGCCGTCTGAGAAGCCCAGCATAATGGTCTGTATGTTGCCTCGGCGCTGCAAATGCTGGCGGTACGTTGCCGTCTGGTACAGTTGTTCCATCACCTGGCCCGCGTTGTTCAGGTCATCAATGGTCTCAAACAAGGGCACAATGTCAACGGTCAATTCTTCGGGGCGCCAGCCGGAAAGCAGAAACAAACCATAGACTTGCATAATGTCCAGGGCGCTGGTGCTGTGGCTGATGATGTAGCGGTGGCAGCCTTCGGGGCCGTTGATCTGCTGAATGGTTTTGATGGCCGCCATGGATTCCAGCGTGTCGCGGAGCAGGTCATCTGTAACTACATTAGCGTCAATGGATTTTGTGATGTTCAATAGCACCGAGATTTTCTCCTGGTCTGGTAATTGCGTGTAATTTTGGGGCAGCGCCTCCGTGTTTTCGGCCAGAAATTCAAGCAGTTCCGTATGCGCCGAACTGTCTTGCCTGATGTCCAGGGAAGTAAAAAACAGCCCGAACAACTCCACTTTGCGCAACAGATTCTCCGCCAGGTCCAGGAAAAGGCCGTTGTGTTCCTGCACCAGGGTCTGCTTCACACGCTGCAGCGTCTGTAAAATTTCGTCTTTGGTGATATCGGCTTGGTGACCGGGCAGGAACAGGTTGTTGTAGAGTTTTTCCTCCAGCGCCACCAGTTCATTGAGCACGCCTTTAAAGGTGAGTCGGCGCTTGAGCTCGCGCACGTCACGGTAATATGATTTGATGATGCTGGTGCGGAGCGCCTCGGCCACCTGCAGCGTAATGGCTGCCGTGACAAACGGATTGCCGTCGCGGTCGCCTCCGGGCCAGAAGCCAAGCCTGATCAAGGGCTGCTCCTCAGAAACCGCCTCAGGGAACTGGTTTTTCAGATAACTCAGAATCTGCCCCGCCGCCTGGTAAAACACATTTTCCAGGTACCAAACCAAACTCACGGCCTCATCAAACGGACTGGGTTTCTCGTTTTTGAAAAAAGGCGTCTTGCCCAGTTGCTGCAAATAGCTGTTCACCTGGCTGGTATTGTCCTGCAGCAGCGCCTGCGACAAATCATTGATGATGCCCAAGACCTCGCTGGGGTAAAACTGCGTGGGGTGGGCGGTGAGCACCAGGCGCACGGCAAAATCCTTCAGCTTTTCCTTTAACTGGGGTTGGGTCTGGGTTTGCACCACTTCGGCCTGCAGGTGGCGCAGCGTGCCGGTGCCGCTCATGTCATGGATTTCCTTGAACGCCGCGTCTTCCAGGGCGTCAAATAAAACCACCTGCCGCTCTGCGTACTGGATAAACCGGAACAAAAGGTCGGTCTGTTCCTGCTCAGTGCGGTAGGTGGTGTACTGCTCCAGAAAAGAAGAGATGATCTGGCTGGGGCTCTGGTTTTTCTGGAAGCCTTCCTCGCAGTGAATCAGGAAAATGGACAGCAGCACGCCCGTTTTCTCCACCCTATGAAACGGGAGCGAGGTGAACAGGCTGTTGTATAGTTGGAATTTAAGGCCTACGTGTTTGTTGAAAATCTGCAAGGCACTGCTGTTGGAAGAACCGTCCATGGGGCAAAAGAAGCTGTTTATAGTGTTCGCGGAATCTCCTCTTCTTACGAAGCCGAGCGATTTCGCGCCGATGTGTTGGGTAATTGCTAAATATATTGTAATTTCTATGTATTAGGAAGGAGTTTTGTAACTAAATGTGTACATGGTTTTAAAATCGATATAGAAATTTAAGTTGGTTTGCCAAAATCATTCAAAAGCTGACTGAATGAATTCCAATTTTTCAGGCGAATTCCTGTTTTTGCCCTCATTTCTGAAAACGAGCCCGAAAACGCACTACCTCCTCAACTATTTGTCTTGCTAGGCCGAGTCTCCTAACGCATCTGCTCCTTGGTTGTTTCCTCCTTCTTGGTTGCTTCCAGTTTCCTCGGATTTTTCTCCCTCCTCGGTCTGTAAGGGGACAGACCGAGGAAACAGGAAACGGATTCCTTGCAGTTCTATATGTGATTACCGGCGAGATTGGAGATTCGCTTCATCTCTTGTCACAAGTCTGGAGACTCGCGCCAGCGCAGGCCAAAGCTGGAGCATAAGACAGATTTCCGTTTTGGGGCTCAATTCTGGAAACGGAGCCAAAAACGGAAAATCCTGAGTTCTATAAAAACAGCAAAGGCAGAAGCGTGAACTTCTGCCTTTGCTGTTGTCTTAAATTTTCAAGGGCTTACAAGGCCACCGGTTTCATCTTCGGTACCAAGGTTTTCATCACTGACCACGCAATTAAATACGCCACGGCGCAGAAGGTGAACATGATGGTGTAGCCGGTTTCAATGTGGCCGAGTTTGTCATAGTAGTCAAATAAGTAACCGCCTACTTTTGTCACCACCACACCGCCAATACCGCCCGCCATGCCGCCAATACCGGTCACCGAAGCCACGGAGTTTTTCGGGAACATGTCAGACACGGTGGTGAAAATGTTCGCTGACCAGGCCTGGTGCGCCGAAGCGCCAATACCGATTAAGATTACCGGGAACCAGAAAGAGATATCGCCCAACGGTTGCGCCGCCAACACTACCAGCGGGAACAAGGCAATCACCAGCATGGCGCGCATGCGGCCTTCATAGGGGTTGTAGCCTCTGTTGATGAAATACATAGGGAACGCGCCGCCGCCAATACTACCAAACATGGTCATGCTGTAGAGCACGCTCAATGGTAGCATCACCTGGGTTCCGGTCAGACCGTATTGCGCTTTCAAATACGCTGGTAGCCAGAACAAGAAGAACCACCACACGCCGTCGGTCATGAACTTGCCAAACGCGAAAGCCCAGGTTTGCTTAAAGCCCAGCAACTGCACCCATGAAATTTTTTCGGCCGCGGCCGTAGAGTCATTTTCCAGCACCGGCTCAGAATCACTGCTGATATAGGCAAGCTCTGGGGCTGTCAGTTTGGTTTGCTTGCTCGGGATTTCATAGTAGTAGAACCAGAAAATCAGCCAGATAAACCCAATGGCACCAATGATGAAGAAGGTGTATTCCCAGCCCAGGTGCGAGGCAATCCAGGGAACGGTGAGCGGCGCCAGAATGGCACCCACGTTAGAGCCCGAATTGAAAATACCCGTGGCCAACGACCGCTCTTTCTTAGGGAAATACTCCGCAGTGGCCTTGATGGCCGCCGGGAAGTTACCAGACTCGCCAAAACCCAGCGCCGCGCGGGCAATCATAAACCCGAACACAGACACCGGCACCGCCGCAAATCCCATGGCGGTGAGCATCGGACTCACGGCCCGGCCCATCGGTTCAGCAAACGCGTGCAAAATGGCGGCCAAAGACCAGATGATCAATGCCCAGGCAAAGCCCCATTTAGTGCCCAACCGGTCAATGATACGGCCGGCAAACAGCATGGAAATGGCATAGGTGAACTGGAACACCGCCGCAATGTTGGCGTAGTCTGTGTTAGACCAACCAAATTCATCGGCTAGCAAAGGCTGCAGGAGGCTGAGCACCTGGCGGTCCAGGTAATTGATGGTGGTGGCGAAGAACAGGAGCCCGCAGATGGTCCATCTGTAGCCGCCTATTTTCTCCTTTAGGGTAACCGTGGAAGCCGGTTGTCTAAGTGTTGACATGCGTTTGTTTGTTGGTTTGGTGGTAGGTTTCGGGTTAGGTTCTGGCGGCTTGCACCAGTTGTATGGCTTGCTGGGTCTGTTGCAGGAGGTGGTCATACTGGCGGTTAGCCAGCACATCTTTGCTGATGAGCTTGCTGCCCATGCCCACGGCACAGACGCCGGCCTTAAACCAGCCTTTCAAATTACTTTCCTCCATTTCCACGCCGCCGGTGGGCATGAACAACTGGCCTGGGAACAACTCTTTGATGGATGAAATAAACGCCGGGCCTACAATATTGGCCGGAAATACCTTGATCAAAGCTGCCCCGTTCTGCTGCGCAGTGTGAATCTCAGTAGGGGTAAAGCAACCCGGAATCCAGAGCATGCCCGCTTCTTTCACCCGTTGGCCAACTTCCGGAGACACAATGGGCGCCACGATGTAATCAGCGCCTGCCTCTAAAAAAGCCTCGGCCTCCGCTACCGTTTTGATGGTGCCAATACCCAAATGCAGGTCCTGGTGCTCTTTCAGTTCCTGCTTCAGAAACCGGAAGTTCTCTAGCGCTGCCGGGCCGCGGTTGGTGTATTCCAGGGTTCTGATGCCCGCTTTGTAGAGCGTTTTTACTATCTCCAGGCTCACCTGCGGGTCTTCATAAAAGAACAGCGGCAACAGCCCTTGGTCCAGAATGCCTTGCAAGGCTTTCTCTTTAGTTTGCATACGTTTTCATGGTTTCTTCAATGTCAGCCACGGTGCTGGTGGTGGCGTCACTGAGGCTGAACAATTTATTGAAGGCGGCAGCAGTGGCAAATTCCAGGGTTTTCTCCGGCGAATGCTGGTGCTGGAACCCATAAATAAGGCCCGCCATGAAGCAGTCGCCGCTGCCCACTTTGTCCAGAATCTGCTCAGACACATACTCTTGGGAGATATGCAGCTGATTCCGGGTGTACAGCGTGGTGAAATACCTGATTCCCTGGCCATGGTCAAACCGGAAGGTGTTGGCGACCGTGTGGCACTTCGGGAATTGGTTTATAATGGCTTTTGAGGTCAACTGTGCGTGCTGCACCAGTTTGTCTTTGGCAATGTCTTGCACCAATTCTTCTTGCAGCGGCATGCCCAGCATTTTGTTGGCGGCCCACACGTTGCCCATGATCAGGTCACAGGAAGCGGCCAGGGCAGGCATGATATCTACCGGTTCTTTTCCGTATTTCCAGAGTTTGGCGCGGTAGTTCAAATCCAATGATATTTGTATGCCTTTGGCTTTAGCCATTGCTAGGGCTTCGGCGCAGACATCGGCTACGTTTTGGTTAATGGCCGGGCAAATGGCACTGAAATGAAACCAGCTCACACCTGCAAAAACGGCCTCCCAGTCAATATTGCCCACTTTTAAATCAGCGAAGGCAGAACCAGCCCGGTCATAAATCACGCCGGCGTTCTTCACGTCTTTGCCTTTGGGCAGGTAGTAAATGCCCACGCGGTCGCCTTGCATGACCACCGGTTTGGTATCAATGCCTTTGGCATTCAGATAGGAGAGGAGTTCCTCTGATAAAAAATTCTCTGGCAAGGCAGTCAAATACGCCGATGGGACGCCCCACAAAGCCAAGGCGGTCGCCACGTTCAATTCCGCGCCCCCCACATAGAAGGCCAGCTTGTTTTCCTGCAGCCACTGGCCCTGCCCATCTGGACTGATGCGAAGCAACAACTCGCCAAAAGACAAAACTTTGCCCATAGTGCCTGCTTAGAAGTTGAAGAAGGATTTTGCGTTGTGGTAGCAGATGTTCTCCACCATTTGGCCCAGCCATTTCATCTCAGAAGCCGGTAACTGGCCGCCTTCCACGTCATTGCCCAGCATGTTGCAAAGAATTCTTCTGAAGTACTCATGGCGTGGGTAGGACAAGAAGCTGCGGCTGTCAGTGAGCATGCCCACAAAACGGCTCAACAGGCCCATGTTTGACAAGGCGTTCATCTGGCGTTCCATGCCTTCCTTCTGGTCCAGGAACCACCAAGCGGAGCCATACTGGATCTTGCCCGGAGTACTGCCATCATTGAAGTTGCCAATCATGGTGGCGTAGAGTTCGTTCTGGCTGGGGTTGAGGTTGTAGAGAATGGTCTTGGCCAGTTGGTCTGAGTTGTCCAGCTTGTCCATGAACCGTGACAGCGGACGGGCCACGTCAAAATCACCGATGGAGTCAAAACCCGTATCTGCGCCCAACTCACGCATCATGCGGGTGTTGTTGTTGCGCAAAGCACCCAGGTGGAACTGCTGCGTCCAGTCTTTGCTGTGGTCCAGCAGGGCTAGAAACACCAACATAGCCGATTTGAATTTCAGCACATCTGCCTTGGTCAACTCTTGGCCGTGCAGCGCTTTCCGGAAGATTCCGTTGATCTCCTCCCCGGTAAAGTCTTCGGCATAAATGGTTTCAAGGCCATGGTCAGACAGACGGCAACCGTTTTCATGGAAGAAGTCGTGGCGCTGCTTGAGGGCATCCTGCAAATCCTGGAAAGAAGCGATGGTGATACCAGAAGTGGCTCCTAATTTCTCCAGATACGTCAGGAAGTTGGCATCTTCAATGGCCATGGCTTTGTCTGCCCGGAACGTAGGCAACACCTTCAGTCCAAAGTTATCTTCGGCTATTTTCTGGTGGTGTTCCAGCGTGTCAATGGGATCATCTGTGGTGCAGATGACTTCCACGTTCATTTGTTTCAGAATACCGCGCACACTGAAGGCATCTGTCTGAAGCATGGACGTGGCCGTGTCATAAATCTCGGTCGCGGTCTCAGGTTTCAAAATGGTCTCAATCCCGAAGGGACGTTTGAGTTCCATGTGCGTCCAGTGGTAAAGCGGGTTGCGCATGGTGTAGGGCACGGTCTGGGCCCACTTCTCAAACTTCTCAAAATCTGGTGCATCACCGGTGCAGAAGCGTTCTGGTATGCCGTTTGTGCGCATGGCCCGCCACTTATAATGGTCACCCTCCAGCCAGATTTGGGTTAGGTTCTCAAACTTGCGGTCATTGGCTATGTCCTGCGCGTTGAGGTGGCAATGGTAGTCTATGATGGGCATGTGCTTGGCATGCTCATGGTACAGCGTTTTGGCTGTTCTGGTCTCTAAAAGAAAGTTCTCGTCTAAAAAGGACATGTGCGTGTGTTTTATAGAAAGCGGCTTTGGAAGGGCTGCCAGTCAATTTTCCGTTTTCGGGCTCATTTCTGGAAATGAGCCCGAAAACGGGTTTTTAGTTCGTGCTTAAGCAATGCGGGCTAGTTCCTGCTGCTGTAATTTCTCCAGTTCTGCAGCCACGGTTTGTTCCAGGCCGGGCACCTGGGTTAAGTCCATGTCCCAGAAGTCCTGGTTGGTCAACACGGCCTTCACGGTATCGGCGGCTGAGTTTTTCTGCCAGGCGTTTTTGAAGAACTCCAACACTTCGGGGGTGTCATTGAGGGCAATCTGCTCGCCGTTGGTTTCGCCTTTGTAGAACAGAATCATTGCGGCCAGAGAGGTAAGCAAGCGCTGCGGCAACTGGTCTTTTCTTTTCTGGTATTCCAGCACAGACGGCAGCACGCGCACTTTGTATTTAGACACCGAGTTCAAGGCAATGGAAATCAATTCATGCTTAATGAACGGGTTCTGGAAACGCTCTATCACATCATTCGCGAACTGGTTTAGTTCTTCCGCAGATAAATCAAGGGTGGGAATGATTTCCTCAAAAATGGCTTCCTTGATGAACGTGCCGGCAATTTCATCTTCCACGGCGTCACGCACGGTGCGCAGGCCCTGCAAGTAGGCCACCGGTACCAACGCGGTGTGCGCGCCGTTCAGGATTCTTACTTTGCGGGTGCGGTACGGCGTTAAATCATCCACAAATTTCACCTGCAGATCTGCCTGGTCTGTGGGGAACGCGGCGGCCACTGAGGCAGGCGCTTCAATCACCCATAAATGGAACGGCTCTGCCTTAACCACCAGGTTATCTTCAAAACCAATTTTCCCCTGAATCTCAGCGATGGTGTCTTTGGGGAAGCCCGGCACAATGCGGTCTACCAGCGTGTTGCAGAAAATGGTGTCCTGTTCAATCCAGGTGGTGAATTCCTGCGGCAGGTTCCAGTGTTTTGCGAATTGCAATACTGTGGTTCTTAGGTTTTCGCCGTTTTTCTCAATCAGTTCACACGGAATAATGGTCAGGGCTTTGTCTTTGGCGCCGTTGAACGTCTGGAACCGGCGGTACAGCAAGGCGGTTAGTTTACCCGGAAAGCTACCGGGCGTGGTATCTAAGCTAGCGTCAGCGGGTTCAAAGCAGATGCCAGCCTCGGTGGTGTTGGAGATGATGAATTCCAGGTCTGGGTTTTCGCCCTGGCGCAGGTAAAATTCATAGTCAGCGTAAGGCGAATGGGCATGCGCCACGCAGGTGATCAGGCGTGTTTCCTGAGTAGCCTGCCCGCCCTGAATGCCTTCCAGTTGCACATGGTACAGGCCGTCTTGCTGGTTCACCAAATGGTAAATGCCTTTGTCAAGGGGCTGCACAATCTCCACGTTGCCGTTGAAATCGGTTTTCTCGTTCAGGATGTCAATGATCCAGTCTACAAAGCCCCGCAGAAAGTTGCCTTCCCCAAACTGAAGTACTTTGATGGGGCGCTCTGTGGTGATTCCGGCGGTGGTTCTATTCAATGGCTGCATATGCGAGTGGGTGTTTTTTCTGAGGTGATGTTAATGGGCTGTATTCCTGTTTTCGGGCTCATTTCTGAAAATGAGCCCGAAAACAGGAATTAGAAATCTATCTGTGAATGTTGCGCTGGTTCTTTGACAAGGGCTTTACCTGCTTTGAGCGAGGAGCCTCTGATAATAAGCTCCGGTTTGAGGACCGTTTTCTGGGGAACCAGTTTCTTGTCGGGCCCGCTTTTGAAATTCTCGAAGAAAAGTTCGGCGGTAATCCGGCCCATGGTCAAACTGAATTGGTCCACGGTGGTGAGGGCGGGGTCAGAAAACGAGGTGAACGGTTCATTCCCGAAGCCGGCCAGGGCAATCTCCTGCGGTACTTTGATGTGGCGTTCTTTGAGCACCTGCAAGGCTCCCATGGCGCCGTAATCACTGGCTGAGAACACGGCATCTGGGATATTTTTCAGCTCCAACAATTGTTCCATGCTGCTGCGGCCGTCTTCCAGCTGCAGGTTACTTTTGATAACCAGGGCTTCGTCAAAAGGGATTTCATAGTCGCGCAGGGCATCCATGTACCCCCGCAGACGTTCCTTGAAAACGCTTACTTTTTTGGGGCTGGTGAAATGCGCAATGCGGCGGCAACCTTGCCCAATGAGATGCTCCACCACTTTGTAAGCACCCAAATAATCGTCAATCATGACCTGGCTCACTTCCAACGCATCAGTGGTTCTGTCAAACAACACCAACGGAATGCCTTTCTCTTGCGGACGCTTGAAGTGGTCAAAGTTCTCGGTGTTCTTGCCAATGGAGGCGATGATGCCGTCCACGCGGGCGCTCAACAGGGCGTCTACCGTCTGCACCTCTTTTTCATAGTTGTCATACGACTGGCAGATGATCACTTTATAGTTGAGTTTGTTGGCGATTTCCTCAATACCCCGCACCACCGACGCGAAAAACGCCCGGTCGGCGGTAGGCACAATGATCCCTATGATATAGCTTTTTCCGTTCCGGAGGGCTGCGGCAATGTTGTTGGGCTGGTAGTTCAGCTGCTTGGCCGCTTTCAAGACCAGTTTTTTGGTTACTTCACTGATTCTGGGGTTGTCATTTAACGCCCGGGAAACCGTGGAAGCGGTAATGTTGAGCTTTTCAGCTATATCATGAATAGTTACCTTCGGTTTGGTTGCCATAGGAGCAGAGTCAAGGTGTTTTTCTTTTAATTGGGAGTATTATTCGTTACTAGGTTTCCCAATAGTAGCCAAAATTCCACCGTCTACATATATAATCTGGCCATTCACGAAGTCGCTGGCCTTACTTGCTAAAAATACCGTGGTGCCGCCCAGATCTTCGGGGTTTCCCCAGCGCCCGGCCGGCGTACGGCTGATGATGAACTCATTGAACGGATGACCGTCTACCCTGATGGGAGCCGTCTGGTCCGTGGCGAAATAGCCAGGGCCAATGCCGTTGACCTGCACGTTGTGCTTCGCCCATTCAGTGGCCAGGTTCTTGGTCAGCATTTTGAGACCTCCTTTGGCGGCGGCGTAGGCAGAAACCGTGTCGCGGCCCAGTTCAGACATCATGGAGCAGATATTGATGATTTTGCCCGCTTTGCGCGCCACCATGAATTTGCCCACGGTTTTGGCCATGATGAAAGGTCCGGTCAAATCCACGTCCAGGACTTTCCTGAAATCGGCCACGGCCATTTCCAGCGCGGGCGTGCGTTGTATCATGCCGGCGTTGTTGATTAAGATGGCAATGGGGCCCACTTCGTTTTCAATGCGCTGCACGTTTTCTATGGCTGCTTCCTCGTCGGTCACGTCAAACAGATAGCCCTTCACCTTCAGGCCTTCAACCGCATACTGGGCCAGGGCTTTTTCCATTTTGGCGGGCGTATTGCCATTCACCACCACCGTGGCGCCTGCTTTGCCCAACGCCGTGGCCATGGCCATGCCCAGACCGTGCGTGGCACCGGTGACTAAGGCTACTTTCCCTGATAAGTCAAATAAGTTCAGCATGCGTTCTTACTTAAGGTCCGTGATGGGGAATTTGTCCATGTCATTGTAGTCCAGGTTTTCGCCGGCCATGCCCCAGATAAAGGTGTAGCTAGACGTGCCCGCACCTGAATGGATTGACCAGGGTGGCGACAGGACCGCTTCATTGTTCTTCACCCAGATGTGGCGTGTCTCCTGCGGTTCGCCTAAGAAATGGCTCACTACCTGGTCTTCGGGTAATTCAAAGTAGAAATACGCCTCCATGCGGCGGTCATGCACGTGGGCGGGCATGGTATTCCAGACGCTGCCGGCTTTCAGTTCGGTCACGCCCATCTGCAGCTGGCACGTCTCCACCACGGAGTTGATGAGTACTTTCCGGATGGTGCGGTGGTTGGAGTTTTCCAGGGAGCCCAGTTCCACGGTTTCGGCTTCAGCCAGTGTGACTTTTTTGGTAGGGTAGGCGTGGTGGGCCGGGGCCGAATTGAAATAGAATTTGGCTTCGCCGTTTTTGGCCGGGTGAAAAATTACCTCTTTCACGCCTTTGCCCACATAAAGAGCTTCTTTGGTTGCCAGAGTAAATGTCTCGCCTTCTACGGTTACGCTAGCCTCATGCCCTACGTTGATGATGCCCAGTTCGCGGCGGTCCAAAAAGTTCTCAGACCGCAGGGTTGGGAAAGTCTCCAGTTGAACCGGGCCACCTACCGGGTTAACACCACCTACAATCAGGCGGTCATATAAGGTATAGGTTGCTTGTACCGTGCCGGGCACAAACAGATTCTCTATCAGAAAATGCTCCCGCAGTTTGGCGGTGTCATACCCTTTAAAATCTAAGGGGTGAACGGCGTGCCGCGTGGTAGAATGAACAGGCATAAAGGTAATGTTTTGGGTGTAATCGTTTGCGCAAATTACAAATTTATCAATCCATTCGCGTACTAAGAGGTATAAAAAAATAGACTAACCCCACTTAGCGCTTTGGTTTGATACTGCTAACTTAATTAAAATTTGTTAATAGAAACCTATTTGAGGCGCGTTATTTAGAAAATCGTTAAAAATCTGCCGATTTATTTTGCGAAAGAAACCAAATAGTAGTAAATATGCAATCGGTTGCGCAGATTATACCGCAATCGCTGTTCTTGCCCTACGACTCACCAAATTATCAAAAACAAAATTTTACTTATGCGACAAGTAATACTTAATAAGAGCCGATGTTTGCTGGTGCTTGCTTTTTTCTTCGCTTCGGTGCTGGGGGCCTACGCCCAGGCTGTGACGGTAACCGGTAAGGTGACCGACGGGAAAAAAGAAGGATTGCCAGGGGTGACCGTCCTGTTAAAAGGCACCACCACGGCCAACGCCACCGACGTGGATGGCAATTATTCTCTTACCCTTCCCAACGGCACCGGTACTTTGGTGTTCTCTTACATTGGCTTTGTGTCGCAGGATGTTCCTGTAAACGGTAGAACCACCATCAACGTCACCTTGGCCAGTGATGCCAAGCTGATAGATGAAGTAGTGGTGGTTGGTTACCAGACGGTGACCAGAAAAGAATTGACCAGCTCTGTTTCCTCTGTGAACGCCAAGCAACTGCAGGATATTCCGGTGAGTACGGCCGCAGAAGCGCTGGCCGGTAGACTGGCCGGGGTGCAGGTAAATACCTCAGAAGGCCAGCCGGGTGCGGAGATTACTATTAGAGTACGGGGTGGTAACTCCATTACCCAAAGCAACGAGCCGCTTTATATAGTAGACGGAATTCAGGTGGAGAATGCCTTGTCGTTTCTTTCGCCCCAGGAGATACAAACCATAGATGTGTTGAAAGACGCAGCCTCTACTGCAATTTATGGTGCCAGAGGTTCTAACGGGGTGATTGTAATTACTACCAAAGGTGGGAAAGAGATGCCCACGCAGGTAACCTACAATGGTTTTGCCGGTGTGCGCCAGATTGTAAATAAGCTGGATGTGATGAACCCGTATGACTTTGTGCAATACCAGTACCAAGTGTATAACTACAACCAGAATGAAGAGGTTCGGAACAGCTTTAGAGACCGTTACGGTCGTTATGAAGACCTTGATATTTATAGGAACATGCCTACCACTAACTGGCAAGACGAGGTGTTTGGGCGGGCAGCGTTCAGCCAGACACACGTGGTGGCGGTAACAGGCGGAACGAAAGCTACTTCCTTCAACTTTACCTTGAACCACGCCGATGAAGAAGGCATTATGATCAATTCAGGGAATGTGCGCACCTTGGCTTCCCTCAAATTTGACCATAAAGTAAATGATGTGTTAAAAGTGGGTTTCACTTCACGGTACAGCCGCCAGGTTATTGAAGGGGTTGGTACTTCCAATACTGGTACCAGCGGGAATAACCGTCTACGCAACTCCGTTAGGTTCCGCCCTTTTGTGGCGCCTGGTTTTGAAGACCAAGTAGATGAATTTGACCCTGCTTATTTTGAATTGACCAACCTGACCAGTCCCGTTTTACTAGCTAACCAGGAAGTGCGGTTTGACAGACGGAATGATATCATTTTTAACGGTTATGCAAGCATTGATCCTATCAAGAACCTTAGCTTTAAAACAGTTTTTGGTATCAATGCGACAGACCGTAACCGGCAGGAATTTGCAGGGGTGGTAACCAGTATTGCCCGCCAGAACAATGCCCAGCCAGTGGTAACGTTGAACAGCGGTCAGCAATACACCATTACCAATTCAAATACGCTCAGCTACAAAACTAAATTTGGGGAAGATCACAGCGTCAACGCCTTGATAGGTCAGGAAATCTGGATGCGCGATAACCAAACCGAAGGAATGCAAGTGCGTTGGTTGCCAGCTGACATTACACCAGATCAAGCGTTCGCTGGTATTCAAAAGGCCACCCCGCCAGCAGGTTTGATTCAGAGCCCCGCCACCACCAGTGAATACGGTGAAACCTTGTTTTCCTTGTTTGGTACCGTTGGCTATAACTACAAAGAGAAATACCGCGCCAATTTTGCCATTAGACGTGATGCTTCTTCGTTGTTTGCCCCTGAAGAGCGGGTAGGTTACTTTCCAACCATGTCCTTGGCGTGGCACATTGCAGATGAGCCTTTCATGGAAGGAACCAAAGATTGGCTGAATGACTTGAAGGTGCGCTTCGGATTTGGAGCAGTAGGGAATAACCGCATTGAAGCTGACCAATGGAGATCTGTGTTTGGAGCAAGATCAGAAGAAGGATATGCTTATACAGAAGCGGTGACCCCCGGCTTTTATCCGCTTGCCTTGGCTAACAGAAGACTAAAATGGGAAACCACGATTTCTAAAAACCTAGCCCTTGACTTCACCATTTTGAACAGCCGTTTGAATGGTAGCATTGACTTTTACGAGAACAACACCAGCGACTTGCTATTAAATGCCCAAATCCCGCAGACCAGCGGGTATACTACCCAGTTGCAAAACATTGGGGAAACCAGAAACAGAGGGGTTGAATTGCAATTGGATGGAGTGATAATGGACAAAGGCGACTTCACTTGGAATGCCAACTTTAACATTACCACCCAGCAGAACAAGATTGTTAGCCTTGGCTTTGACACCCAGAACCAGCCGTTGAAATCTTATACTGTTTCTTCAGGTTGGATCACTGGTACTTACCAAGATTTCTTGGTAGAAGTAGGCTCTCCGGTAGGTCAGTATTATGGCTATGTCACTGATGGGTATTATAGGTTGGAGGATTTCAATGCCACCTTCAACGCTACTACCAACGCCTGGACCTACGTATTGAAAGAAGGAATTGCCAACAGCCAAGCCATTGCCTTGGGTAACAGAGCGCCGCAACCAGGTGACTTGAAATTGAAAGACCTCACCCCAGACAACGGGTCAAATGTGATTGGCTTAGAAGACCGGACAGTGCTGGGCAATAATCAACCTAAATTCTTTGGTGGGTTCAACCAGCAGTTTACTTATAAGGGCTTTGACATGAGCTTGTTCCTGAACTTCTCTTACGGGGCAAAAGTGTACAATGCCAATAAGATTGAGTTCACCACCCTGTATGAGCAAAAAGACAACAACATGCTCACCTTAATGAATGACCGCTGGAAATGGTATGATGATAACGGTTTGTTAGTGACAGACCCTACCCAATTGGCGGCCATGAACCAGAACACCAAGTACTGGACACCTCCAAGAGGGCAGTCTTTCTTGCATTCCTTCGCCATTGAAGATGGTTCTTTCCTGCGCATCTCTAACCTGACCATTGGTTATTCCTTGCCAGAGGCATTCTTGAAGAAGACCCGCGTGATTTCTAAATTTAGAGTGTATGCTACTGTTAACAATTTGGCCACCATTACTGGTTACACTGGGTATGACCCAGAGGCAAGCACCAGACGCAATGCCCTCACACCTGGGGTTGATTATGCAGCCTATCCTAGAAGCCGGTATGTATTGGGTGGTGTAAATGTTACTTTCTAATCTGAAATTTATTTAGCGATGAATACTAAATATAAAAAGTTTATTGTGATGACAACTGCTTTGGCAGGGGTCATGACCTTCACAGCTTGTGAAGATTTCCTAACTGTAGAAAACGACTCCGTGCTATCGCAAGATGCGGTGTTTTCTAGTTTGTCTTATACTAACTCTGCCTTAACGGGGGTCTATAACCAACTTCCGGGTGACAACGGTTATGGAAGCCGTATTTCTACGCTGTATCCCAATGCCGCTGATGACTTCAGAATTAGCGGTGACCACAGTGCCACAGGCCGCCAAGGCATTGCCCACTATGGAGTAGCACCGGGCAACCAAGAATTGGTAGAGCCTTTCAACCAATTATACAGAGGTATTGAAAGAGCCAATATTGCTATAAAGAACATTCCGTTATCAGCGGTATACACCAGCGGTTCTGCGGCTGACCAAGCCACTATGAGGAAGTATTTAGGTGAAGCCCTAACCTTGAGAGCCCAATTCTATTATGAACTTGTGCGTAACTGGGGAGATGTTCCTGCTCAGTTCCAACCTTCCTCAGATATCCCAGATTTGTTTATTTCTAAAACAAATCAAGATGAAATCTATGACCGCCTGTTGGCAGATTTAGCCATCGCTTCTGAACTGGTTCCTTGGAGAACAGAGTCAGGTGATCCTACTACGCGTGTGACCAAAGCAGCGGTGAAAGGTCTTCGGGCCCGCATTGCTTTGGCAAGAGGCGGTTATGCTTTGCGCAGAGAACCAGGCCAAGTAATGGGACAGATGAAACGCACCGCCGATTACTTAACCTATTATGAAATTGCCCGCAAAGAGACAAGAGACATTATTCAAAGGGCTGAAAACGGATTGAACCCCAGCTACGAGAATGTATTCCGCAGTTTACATGGTGTCTCTAGACAAGATCCAACCAATGAATTAATTTGGGAAGTAGGTGCTTTTGGTGGTACTGCCCGCACAGATACTAAATTAGGCTATGCCAACGGCCCAAGAATTACCCAAGCCAACCAAACCTATGGGCAAGCCAATGGATTGATTGAGGCAGTACCCACCTACTTCTATGAATTTGACTCAATTGGGGATTCTAGGAGAGATGTTACGCTAGCATATCTGTCTGTTGAAACAAATAACAACAAAACACTGACCACAGCCATGGTTATGCGCGAAGGAAAGTTCAGAAAGTACTGGACCACCATTGCAGGTACTAACCAGACTTTGGGTATTAACTGGCCGCTTCTTAGGTATGCAGATATTCTATTAATGTTTGCTGAAGCTGAAAATGAATTGTCAGGCGCATCAGCAGATGCCATCTCAGCTTTGGAAGCTGTGAAAAAGAGAGCGTTCTATGATCAGCATGAAAGCAGAATACCAGTGACGCCAACCGATAAACTAGGCTTCTTTAACGCTATTGTAAAAGAACGTTTGTTAGAGTTTGGGGGTGAAGGGATTAGAAAGTATGATTTGTACCGGTGGAATAAAATTGGATCCATGATTACTGAAACCAGAGCTAAAATGAAGGATATGATGGGGCGCACTGGTCGGTATGCGAATGTGCCACAGTATGTGTATTTCAGACCGAACGTCTTGTTAGGGCGCGGTGCAACTGCCCAGCAGGAGGCCCTGGACTTTGCCTTGCTAGATGAAATTTCTGGTACTGGTGAACCCATCATTGGGAATGTGAACAAAGTCATGTATGAGCCTTCACCCACTACCGCAGATGTCACAGGTTTCACCAGAGTGAACTGGGCACAGGTCATTACAGAGGCACATTATGATCCTTCGGCGGTCAATGGTGCTCTAAGAGCGTTCGCCAGCCAGTATGTGCCAAATAAATCAGAGGTTTTCCCAATTCCTACGGCGGCGTTGAACTCAAATTTCAGACTTAAACAAGACTACGGACATTAAGACTGGGGTTGACGCTATTAATCAGATAAAGACATGAAAACAATACAATCTAAGTTTTTCAAGGTATTCTATCCGGCACTTGTCTTGATGGTGTTTGGTCTGGCATCTTCTTGTAAGGAAGATGAAGAAGATTTAGCGCCCATGCGCATGTTCCAGCCAGGAGGAGCCATCTCAGCTTCCAGTGGGGAGTCTTCTGTACGCCTTAGCTGGAAGACACCGGCCAACACAGTTGCCGGTAATGTGACTTATACTGTGGAAGTGGCCAAAGACACACTCTTTCAAACACCGGTGGTTTTCACCGGTACCACAGACACCACTTCTATTGTGATCACTGATGATCAGATCACAGTGAAGGAAACCTATTTTGCGCGAATAAAAACCAATGGCTCAGACGCTTCTGGCGGCGAGTCAAAATGGTTAACCAGCAACCGGTTCAGCATAAGAGGGGCGCAATTATTTATTGACAATCCGGTAAAAGTGGAAGACATCACAGACAGAGGCGTTCGGTTGCGGTTTATAGGCAGAGCAGAGTTAACCAAAGTTGTTTTGACGCCTACCAGCGGTGCGGCCATTGAAGTTCTCCTGACAGACGCAGACAAAGCAGCGGGCTTTGTATTGGTAGATAACTTGGTTTCTGGCTTAAACTACCAGGCAGAGATTTTTGCAGGCACCAGAGGGCGCGGCAATACTTCCTTTAGAACCAAAGAACCGCTGTTGGGTATCATCATTGATTTGCGGGGAATTACCAATAACCCAGAAATCTTAAAAGACACGTTGCCAGATATTCCCAACGGAAGTACAGTGGTGTTGAAACGCGGACTTACTTACAATGTCTCATCAACTATTCTCTTAGATAAGTCTGTGACCATTATAAGTGGTTCTGATCTAACAGAGCAGAGTCTGGCAACTATTTACTTTACCAGTAACTTCAACACAGTGGCTGGTTCAAATATTGACTATCTTGTTTTTAAAGATGTGAACATGTATAGCAATGATGCTACCGGAAGGTATGTCTTTAACATCAACGCGGCTTCTACTATCAACACCATGACGTTTGACAACGTACGGGCAAGCATGTTCAGAGGCATTGTAAGATTGCAGTCACAGCCTACCACCATCACAGATTTTACTATAACCAACAGTATTCTGGACAGTTTGGGTAGCTACGGCGTGATTAACGTAGATGTAGTGACCAGTAAAGTAGAAAATATTGTCATCTCAAACACTACCATTTACAAGGCAGAGAAGGTGATATCTAGCCGCAATAACTCTACTTCTGTCTTAATTGAAAATGTGACTGTGAATGAGTCTCCCATAGCAACCCAGTACCTAGTAGACTACTCTACCGCGGGCACCAACAATGTGACGAATGGTATCAAGATCAGAAATACCATTCTGGGAATTGGAAAGGGTGGCAGTCTGGCTATAAAAGGAGTTAGGGCTAATACCTCTACTTTGGTGGAAGCGGTAAACAGCTACAGTACGTCAGATTATGTATTGACTCCCACCAGCGGTTTTGCCATACCAGGCTTAATTGCATACCCCAAAACCTCCTTGGAATTATGGCAAGATCCTAAAAACGGAAACTTCCGGTTTAAAGACGCCAGCTTCCCGGGCAAGGCCACGGCTGGAGACCCTAGATGGAGATAAGTAGTTGATGTATAAGAAAGGTGCCGCCAGCCATGGCGGTACCTGTTCTTTTTAAAGTAATCATCCCCCGCATGAAAAAATTCCGTTCTATTTCCTTTCTCACTGCATTGGTGTCTTTGTCTTTATTTACCAAATGCAAAGGATCAAGTGACGAACCTAACCCTGAGCAGAAACCAGAAACGCCCACGGCAGTGTCAGAAACGGCCGTGGCTTTTCCGGGGGCGGAAGGGTTTGGAAAGGATGCTACCGGAGGAAGGGGAGGAGCCGTAGTCTACGTGACTAACCTGAATGACAGCGGGGCCGGAAGCCTGCGCGAAGCCATTAACAGAACCGGTGCGCGCATTATCTTATTTAAAGTGTCAGGTACCATCGGTTTGAATTCTGAGCTTAAAATCAATAATGGGAATGTAACCATTGCGGGGCAAACGGCTCCCGGTGACGGCATCACCCTCAAGAATTACCCTGTGTCAGTAAACGCAGATAACGTTATCATTCGGTTTCTTAGATTCAGGATGGGAGACGGAGCGGCGCAGGAAGGAGATGCCCTGGGCGGGAGATTCCGAAAAAACATCATTGTGGACCATTGCTCCATGAGTTGGTCCACAGATGAATGCGTGTCTTTTTACGCCAATGAGAATTTCACTTTGCAGTGGAGCATCATTTCTGAAAGCCTTCGGAATTCTGTGCATGCCAAAGAAGCCCATGGCTATGGCGGCATCTGGGGTGGGAAATTCGCGTCTTTCCATCATAACCTGATGGCGCACCATGACAGCCGAAACCCACGCTTCGGAGAAGAGGCCGGCAAAGCCTATGCCTTGACAGATTTGGTAGACATGCGCAACAACGTTATCTACAACTGGGGCAACAACAGCACCTATGGCGGCGAAGCCATGAACATCAACATCATCAACAATTATTACAAGCCAGGGCCTGCCTCCATTAAACCTGACCGGATTTTCTCTCCAGACAAAAACAAGAACGTTGGCACGGAAGTGTATGACATGTGGGGCAAGTTTTACATTGCAGGCAACATTGTAGATGGACGCACAAATCCCACTTCTGACAATTGGACGTATGGCGTTTTAAACCAGTTCCATGGCAGCTATGGCACGGTGTCTGCAGCAGACAAAGCCAATATGAGATTAGCCAGCCCCCATACCAAGGGAGATCCTAACAACTTTGTTACCACACATTCGGCGCAAGACGCTTATACCCAGGTGCTGGCGTGGGCAGGTGCTTCTTTGAAACGTGATGCCGTTGATACCAGGGTAATTGGAAACGTGCAACAGAAATCGTTCACGGCGCCAGGTTCAAAAGGTAGCACAAACGGCATTATTGACTCGCAGCAAGACGTGGGCGGGTGGCCAGAATTAGCCTCTTTACCGGCACCGGTAGACACCGACAATGACGGCATGCCAGATGAATGGGAAGTCGCTCAAAAGCTTGACCCCAAAGTGGCCCAGCCCAACGGCAAGCACCTGAGCACTGGCTATGACAACGTGGAAGTGTACATCAACAGTCTGGTGAAACACATTACCCAAGGTCAGAAATAAGGTGGGCGATTGATGTTTTTTAGTTGAAAGTCTGTTTTTGGCTTCATTTCTGGAAATGAAGCCAAAAACGAACCTGAAAGAACGTAGTGGTTTTAAGCCGCTAAGAACTTAGTTGAAGAAGATTAAAAGATGAAAAAATATACTTGCAATTCACTTTGTGCCTTTTTGCTGCTAATGCTTTTCATAGTTGCCTGCGCGCCATCTAAAGAAATGACCGGCTCTTTTGAGAAGGCGTTTCAGGTACAGGTGAAAAACCCCTTGAACAGAGCGCGCGAAGCCGTGTTTGTGTTGGTGCCGGAAAGTGAACTGCGTAGAAACCAAAACGCCTTCAATGCCCAAGCCTTCGCGGTGTTTGACGGCGCTACTGAAATCCCGAGCCAGTACAACGGCAAAGATGCCGAGAACACAGGCATAGCGCTGGTGCTGGACCAGATGGCGGCCGGGGAGACCAAAACCCTGACCATCCGGTACAATTCATCGGGTGCTATTGCCAACAACTACCCCAAACGTACGCAAGCGGAACTGTCTAAAAAAGTAGGCGGCCGCTGGGAAAACCGCAAATACATTGGCGGCGATTTCCAGAACATTGATTCCTTGCGCGTTCCTTCTGAGTTGACAGACCATTCGTATTACCTGCGCTATGAAGGGCCGGGCTGGGAATCTGACAAAGTGGGCTATCGCTTTTACCTGGACTGGCGCAATGCAGTAGATGCCTTCGGTAAGACGACGCCGGAAATGGTGCTGCAGAAAGTTGGGCTGGACGGCTATGACTCTTACCATAAACAACAAGACTGGGGCATGGATGTGCTCAAAGTAGGAAAGGCATTGGGCGTGGGCAGTTTGGCCATCTTTGACCAGGGCAAAGCCGTACGGGTAGAGAAAACGGACAGTACCTACAGCAAAATTCCGCAGAACGGACCGGTGTATTCTTCTATCCAAACAGATTATTACGGCTGGCAATTAGCTGGTTTGAAACTGAATGTGCAGTCGCAGTTGAGCATTCATGCCGGCACGCGCCTGACCCACCACCAACTGAGAATCACGGACGGTACGCCGCAGAACATTGCCACCGGCCTCACCAAAGATAAAAACGCCAACATGGTGTCAGATAAAGGCGAAGCAGGCAAACGCTTCGGCTACCTGGCTACGTACGGCGCACAGAGCCTGAACACACCGCCTGACAACATCGGCATAGCCGTTTTATTTGACCCGGCAGATTTCATTGCTTTCTCTGACCAGGATCCCTTGAGCCACGTGGTGCAATTAAAGCCGAAGAACGGGCGCGCCCACTATTACTTCCTGGCAGCTTGGGAAAAAGAGGGCATTGGCATCAAGACCGAGCAGGAGTTCAAAGACTACCTTGCCAGAACCGCAGAGGAACTTGCCAACCCGGTGCAGGTGAACGTGACTAGATAATTTTTAATTGGGCGCTGAGTTTCAAATGGAACAGAACGCAGACCTCCAAAACTTTCCATTTCCGTTTTTGGCTCCGTTTCTGGAAATGAAGCCAAAAACGGAAAAGACAAAATACAAACCATGGCCACCAATCATAAGTTGATATTTTTGGGCCTCGCCCTACAGGTTACCAGTCTCAGCAGCTGTGCCCAGAAGGCTAGCCAAACATCCAGCACTGCCACGGTGGTAGTGGAGGAAAATGTGGCATTCCCGGGGGCCGAAGGTTTCGGGAAGAACACCACCGGCGGCAGGGGCGGACAGGTGCTGATTGTCTCCAACCTGAACGACAACGGCCCGGGCAGTTTGCGTGAAGCCATCCGAAAGAAGGGCCCTAGAATTATAGTGTTTTCGGTGTCTGGGAACATTGCCCTGGAAGCGCCGCTGGATATTAATAATGGTGATGTCACCATTGCCGGTCAATCTGCGCCCGGTGATGGCATCTGCATTCAGAACTACCCCGTGAGCATTAAGGCCGACAACGTGATTGTACGCTACATGCGCTTCAGGCTAGGGGACAAGGCCAATCAACAAGCCGATGCCGTTAGCGGAAACAAAGGCGTGAGCAATATCATTATTGACCATTGCTCCATGGGGTGGGCCACCGATGAAAACGCTTCGTTTTATCGCAACCAGAACTTTACGCTGCAGTGGAGCATCATCTCTGAGAGTTTGAACTCGTCTGTACACGCCAAAGGCGAACACGGTTACGGCGGTATCTGGGGCGGTCGCGGCGCGTCTTTCCACCACAATTTAATCGCTAACCACAACAGTAGAACGCCGCGTTTCAGCGGTTCTTCCACTACGCCCAACCCGCCAGATGAACTGGTAGATTTCACCAACAACGTGATTTACAACTGGGGCCAGAACAACGTGTACGGCGGTGAGAAAGGCCGTTACAACCTGGTGAACAATTACTACAAGGCGGGCGCGGCCACCACGTCTTCCAAGAAAAACCGCATCGTGAATCCCTCGGCACCCTTCGGGAAGTTTTTTTTGGCGGGCAATTATGTTGACGGTTACCCTGAAATCTCCAAAGATAACTGGGCAGGCGGCGTGCAGCCAGACAACAAAGATTCGTTGAACACCTTGAAAATGGCCAAGCCGTTTGCCGTGACTTCCATCAACGTGCAGGAGCCGCAAGCCGCGTTTGAGGCCGTATTACAACACGCCGGAGCCAGCCTGAAAAGAGACGCCGCAGACGCACGCGTGGTGGCCGAAGTGAGAGCCGGAAAATCTACCAACGGCAAAAAAGCCAACGGCATTATTGATTCGCAGCAAGATGTGGGCGGCTGGCCCGAGCTGAAGTCGGCGCCGGCACCGGAGGACAAAGACCAGGACGGCATGGCCGATGCCTGGGAGAAAGCTCAGAAACTGAACCCAGCCGATGCCTCTGACGCCGCCGCCAAAACCCTGCACAAACATTACACCAACATAGAAGTGTATTTGAACAGTTTAGTAAAATAGAAAAGCAACCCGCATGAAGTTTCTCCTTGGTTTAAGTCTGGTATTCCTGAGTTTCCTGGGCCACGCCCAGCAGCGAAAGCTGGTGGTGGCACAGGACGGCTCCGGCGACCATAAAACCATAGCGGCAGCCATTGAGGCCATTCCAGCGTTCCCCACGGAGCGCGTGGAAATCCATATCAAGAACGGCACCTACCGTGAGAAACTGGTCATTCCTTCCTGGAAAACCAAGCTTTCTTTCATTGGCGAAGACCGGGAGAAAACCATCATCGTGTTCAATGATTATTCCGGGAAAGGGAACATCAACACGTTCACGTCATACACGGTGCTGGTGCAGGGCAACGAGTTCAGGGCCGAGAATCTCACTTTCCAGAACGATGCCGGTCCGGTGGGCCAGGCGGTGGCCCTGCACGTGGAAGCCGACCGCTGCGTCTTCAAAAACTGCCGCATCATTGGCGACCAGGACACCATTTACGCCGGGGCAGACAACAGCCGCCAGTATTATCTGAACTGCTACATTGAGGGCACCACAGATTTTATCTTCGGGCCGGCCACGGCGGTGTTTGAGAACTGCACCATCCATTGCAAGAAGAACTCTTACATCACGGCCGCCTCCACGCCGCAGAACCAGCCCTTTGGGTTTGTGTTTCTGAACTGCAAGATTACTGCGTCTGAGGCGGCCACCAAAGTCTATCTGGGCAGACCGTGGCGACCCTTCGCGCAGACGGTTTTTTTGAACACAGAATTAGGTGTGTTTATTCGGCCGGAAGGCTGGCACAACTGGAACAAACCAGACGCAGAGAAAACCGCTTTTTACGCCGAATACAAATCAAAAGGCCCCGGCGCCGCAAAAGACGAACGCGTGGCCTGGTCCAAACAACTCAGTAAAAAAGAAGCCAAACGCTACAAACCAGAGAAAGTGCTGGCCGGCCAGGACAATTGGAAACCAGAGAAATAAGTGACATTCCGTTTTCGGGCTCAATTCTGGAAATGGAGCCGAAAACGGAAGTTGAGTAATCCTGCCCAGCGCAGATTTTAAAAGAGCAACATGAAAAACCTGAACCTAATCGCCCTCGCCTTTATACTAATGATTGCTGGGGCCTGCCGCACCAGCCAAAGCACTACCCGCGCTACAACGTCTGCTTCACCAACCGGTAAACCGTACTCCGTCTGGATGGCTGATTCTGAGATGAAGCGTAGCCCGCAAGGCTGGATGATTGATTTCCGGCCGGTGCCCAAATGGGATTACACGCAAGGTTTGTTCGCGAGTGCGCTGGATAGGGTGTATAAGAAGACTAATGACCCAAAGTACCTGACCTACATCAAGGCCTTCGCAGATACCATGATTACTGAGCAGGGCGTGATTAAAACTTACAAGAAGTCAGACTACAACATTGACCGCGTGAACCCTGGTAAATTCCTGATTGAGTTGCACCAGAAAACCGGTCAGCAAAAGTATAAAATTGCTTTGGATGAACTGCGTGACCAGATGCGCACGCACCCCAGAACGTCTGAGGGCGGTTTCTGGCACAAGAAAATCTATCCGCACCAAATGTGGCTGGACGGTCTGTACATGGCCGCGCCGTTTCTGGCGCAGTATGGCGTGACGTATAACGAGCCCTCCATTCATGATGATGTCATCAAGCAATTCGTTTTGGTGGACAAATACACCTGGGATGCCAAGAAAGGCCTGTTTTACCACGGCTGGGACGAAAAACGTGAACAGAAGTGGGCTGATCCCAAAACTGGTTTGTCGCCCAATGTTTGGGGACGGGCCATGGGCTGGTTATCGATGGCTTTGGTAGATGCGCTGGATTACATTCCGCAGAACCATCCGCAGCGCGGAGAGATGTTGCGCATTACTAATAAAATGGCCCAGGCCATAGCCCAGTACCAGGAACCCAAAACCGGACTTTGGTACCAAGTGGTGGACCAAGGCAATAGAGAAGGCAATTACCTGGAAGGTTCGGCCTCCAGCATGTTCACGTATTTCCTGCTTAAGGCCACCAAGAAAGGCTACATTGACCAGAAATATAGGACCAACGCGCGCAAAGGCTACAATGGTTTATTGCAAAACCTAATCAAGGAAAACCCAGACGGTACCATCAGCATTACCAGCGTGTGCGCTGTGGCCGGCTTGGGCGGAACGCCGTACCGTGACGGTTCTTACGAATATTATATCAACGAGGAGAAGCGCGACAATGACCCAAAAGCGGTGTCGCCGTTCATCATGGCGTCATTGGAGATAGAGGAATTAGACAAGGCAGCCGCCAAAAAATAAGGAGGAACCATGCGTGTAAAAGGTTTTTTATTGGGGTTGTTACTGTTTATTTGGGTTTTGCCATCGTTGGCACAAACCTATGATTTCACGGTGGCGAAAGACGGCAGCGGTACTTTCAAAACCGTGCAGGAAGCCATCAACGCCGTGCCGGATTTCCGGAAAAACGTGACTACTATCTTCATCAGAAACGGCGTCTACAAAGAGAAACTGACCTTGCCTGCGTCTAAAACTATGGTGCGCCTGGTAGGCGAGAACGTGCAGAAAACCATTCTCACCTTTGATGATTACGCAGCCAAGAAAAATCGCTTTGGAGAGGAAATGGGCACTACCGGTTCTACCAGCTTCTTTGTGTTTGGGGATGATTTTACGGCGGAAAACATCACGTTTGAGAATTCGTCTGGCCCGGTGGGGCAGGCCGTGGCCGTGCGCATTGACGGCGATAAAGTCACGTTTCTGAATTGTCGGTTTCTGGGTTTCCAGGACACGCTTTATCCGCATGGCGAGAAAAGCCGACAATACTATAAGAACTGTTACATTGAGGGCACTACTGACTTCATCTTCGGGTGGTCAACCGCGGTGTTTGAGAACTGCGAAATCTTCTCCAAGAAAGGCGGCAATTTCATTACGGCGGCTTCTACCATTGAAGGCCAGCCGCATGGTTTTGTCTTTTTGAATTGCAAACTCACCGGTGATGCGCCGGAGAACTCTGTCTACTTAGGAAGACCATGGCGGCCTTTCGCCAAAACCGTTTTCCTCAACACCCAGATGGGCAAGCACATCAAACCCGAAGGCTGGCACAACTGGAACAAACGAGAGGCCGAAAAGCAAGTGCTGTACGCCGAATATAACTCCACCGGGCAGGGCGCTAACAACAAAAAAAGGGTATCCTGGGCAAAGCAACTCACCGAACAGGAAGCGAAAGCCTATACCTTGAAAAGCATCTTCGGGGATTGGGAACCGTTGGCGGTAAAGCCAGCGCCCGCCGCCGGCAAGTAACCATAGCATTTCCGTTTTCGGCTTCATTTTCAGAAATGAGCCCGAAAACGGAAACCCCGGCAGAAATTCTGCCTGGGGAAAAGTAAAGCGTGCGTAAGCAGTAAGAGTATGAAAAGAATAGGACAGCAGTTGATTTTTTTGATAGCCGGTTTCTTGCTGGTAGGTCTGAATTTCAGTCAGGCACAAACACTAGCGTTCCCCGGCGCAGAGGGCTTTGGCAGGTTTACCACCGGCGGCAGGGGCGGAGCGGTCATAGAAGTCACCAACCTCAATGACTCCGGTACGGGCAGTTTCAGGGCGGCAGTCCTGGCCACGGGCGCCAGAACCATTGTGTTTCGGGTGAGTGGCACCATTAAATTACTGTCGGCGCTGAGCATTAGAAACGGCAACCTGACCATTGCCGGCCAAACCGCTCCCGGTGATGGCATCTGCATCAGCAACCAAACCGTGACCGTTGACGCTGACAACGTGATCATCCGGTACATGCGGTTCAGATTAGGCGATGAAGCACAGGTAGACAATGACGCTATCTGGGGCCGTAATAGGCAAAATATCATCTTAGACCACTGTTCTATGAGTTGGTCTGTAGATGAGATTGCCAGTTTTTACCTGAACCGCAACTTCACCATGCAATGGTGTATTCTCAGCGAAAGCCTGTTCCGGAGCGTGCATGACAAAGGCGATCACGGGTACGGCGGTATCTGGGGCGGCGACAAAGCATCATTCCACCACAATCTGCTGGCGCACCACACCAGCCGCAACCCGCGCTTCAACGGCGGTGGTCGGTCGGGCATCAACGGCGGCACGTACCCCAATGAGCACGTGGATTTCCGGAACAACGTGATTTACAACTGGGGTGGCAACAGCGCTTATGGCGGCGAGAACGGCAACTACAACATGGTCAACAACTACTACAAGTTCGGCCCGGCTACGTCTTCTGGCGTACGGTCACGCATTGTGCAGGTGTCTTATGAATCTTTGCAAACCTGGGGGCCGGGCTACGGGAAATTTTATGTGGCGGGCAACTATGTACACAACAACGCGGCTGTCACGGCAGACAATTGGGCCGGTGGCGTGCAGTATGATTCCAGCCTGCCCTCTGCGCAACGCCCTAACGTACGGTTGCAGGCACCTATTGAGTACCACATGGCCACTGACCACACCGCGGTGCAAGCCTATGAAGCCGTATTGGCCCAGGGCGGCGCCAGCCTGAAACGGGATGCCGTAGACACCAGAATAATCAATGAAGTGAGAACGGGCACTGCTACGTATGGCGGGGCATTTGGTGCGAACAGAGGAATTATTGACACGCAAACTTCGGTGGGCGGCTGGCCTACGCTCAATTCGCTGCCCGCGCCCACAGACACTGACAAAGACGGCATGCCAGATGCCTGGGAAAACCAGCAAGGTTTGAATCCCAACTTGGCCACAGACCGAAACCTGAACACCAGTCCAGACGGCTATACCAACTTAGAACTGTACCTCAACAGCCTGGTGGCCGGTACGCTTACCAGCGCCAAAGAAGAGCAGGAAGCCATTTTGAATACGGTGTATCCTAACCCATTTGCGGGCAGCACCACCATTGCGTTCACCGTAAACCATAAAAGCCTGGTAAAACTCACCATCTCAGATGTAACCGGAAAAGAGATTGCCGTCCTTAAAAACGAAATAACAACTCCCGGCAGCCACCAGGTTCTCTGGAACGGTACCAACGACCAGGGCGCTACCTTGCCCGCCGGTCTGTATTTTTACAGATTGCAGGTAGGCCAAGACCAGGTAGTGAAAAGAGTAGCCTTGCTGCGCGAATAAAAATCCAGTATTTCTGTTTTCGGGCTCATTTCTGAAAATGAGCCCGAAAACGGAAATACTAAAAACCTTCCATCTTCCTTGTCGCAGGCGGCGCTTCTACTTCCTGAGATCTACTAGACAAACAAACTACAACGCATGAAAAACAGGTATTACACAGCGGGCTTGCTCTTGCTCATGGCGTGCCAGGCAGAGAAAAGCACTACCGGTTCCTCCGCCACATTACCCGCTCCGGCTGGTCCGGTTTCAAATGTTTGGGTGTCTGATTTGGGCAACGGCATGTATAAAAACCCAGTTTTAGATGCTGATTATTCTGACCCAGATGCCGTGCGCGTAGGTGATGATTACTACATGACTTCGTCTAGTTTCAGCTCCATTCCGGGCTTGCAGATTTTGCATTCCAAAGATTTGGTGAACTGGAAACTGGTGGGTTATGCCATTGACCGGCTGCCGCCATTCGCGCATTTCGCCAAACCGCAGCACGGCAACGGCGTATGGGCGCCTTCCATCAGGTACCACAAAGGCGAATTCTATATCTATTGGGGCGACCCGGACTTCGGGATTTACATGGTGAAAACCAAGGACCCGGCGGGCCGTTGGGAAGCCCCGGTGCTGGTGAAAGAAGGCAAAGGGCTCATTGATTCCTGCCCGTTCTGGGACGAAGACGGGAAGGCGTATCTGGTGCATGGGTGGGCCGGGAGCCGCGCCGGTATCAAGAGCGTGTTGACCATCAACCGCATGAACCCCGAGGGTACCAAGGTGTTAGATGAAGGCGTGCTGGTCTTTGACGGCCATGAGGCGCACCCCACCGTGGAAGGGCCTAAATTCTACAAGCGCAACGGTTACTATTACATTTTCGCGCCGGCGGGCGGCGTGGCCACGGGCTGGCAATTGATTCTTCGGTCTAAAAATGTGTACGGGCCTTATGAAGAGAAAATTGTGCTGGACCAGGGCAAAACACCTATCAACGGTCCGCACCAGGGCGCGTGGGTAGACACTAAAACCGGCGAAGACTGGTTTCTGCATTTCCAGGACAAAGAAGCCTATGGCCGCGTGGTGCACCTGCAACCCATGAAGTGGTTGAATGACTGGCCTGTGATAGGCGAGGACCCGGACGGCGACGGCAAAGGCCAGCCTGTCTTGACCTACAAGAAACCGAACGTAGGAAAAACTTACCCCATTGCCACGCCCGCTGAGTCAGACGAATTCAACAGCCAGCAGTTGGGGCTTCAATGGCAGTGGCACGCCAACCCCAAAGGAACCTGGGCGTTCGCCTCTAACAAAGGCAGCCTGCGCCTGTTCACAGACCAGATACCAGACGGCGGCAAAAACCTCTGGGATGTACCCAACCTGCTGCTCCAGAAATTCCCGGCAGAAACCTTCACCCTCACCACCAAACTCAAATTCACGCCCAACCCCAAATTGGAAAACGAACGCACCGGCCTGTTGGTCATGGGCGCCGATTACGCACACCTTTCAGTGGTGAGCAAAAAAGACGGTTTGTACCTGGCCTATGCCTCGGCGCTGAAAGCCGATAAGGGAAATCCGGAGAAAGAGCAGATTCTTACGAAGCTAACCGGCAATGAAATTCAGTTCCGGGTGAAGGTGGGCAAAGACGCCAAATGCCAGTTCAGCTATAGCCAAGACGGGCAGACGTTCACCAACGTGGGCGAGGTGTTCACCGCCGTGCCCGGCCGCTGGATTGGCGCGAAGGTGGGCTTGTTCGCCACGCGTGACGGCAAAACCAATGACGCCGGCTATGCTGACTATGACTGGTTCAGAATCACCAAATAGAAGAAATGCGTTTTCGGCCTCGTTTTCAGAAATGAGCCCGAAAACGGAAAACTAACAACCAGTAACTAACCAGGAACATCAGCCAAGAGAAACCATATGAAGAATCTAAAGAAAAGCAGATGGGCGCTGGCCTTGGGTATGGCCAGCCTGTTTCAGGTAGCCTGCCAGCGGCAGCCCTCCGGGAACGCAGTCGCCACTACTTCCAGCACCAATTCTGTGTCTACAGGCAACGCAGGCCGCAACATGTCCCGCGCCGAGGTGGAGAAGACCATCTATGACGGCATTGAGTTTGACATGCCCAAGGTGAAGGAAACCAAATTCCCCAACTACAGCGTGCCCATCACCAAATACGGAGCGGTGCCCGACGGCATCACCAAAAATACGCAGGCTTTTGAGCGCGCCATTGCCGATGTAGCGGCTAAGGGTGGCGGACGCGTGGTGATTCCGCGCGGTTTATGGCTTACGGGACCCATTGTGATGAAAAGCAACATCAACCTGCACGCTGAGGCGGGTTCCATGGTCATCTTCAGCCGTGATTTTGATGATTATCCGTTGATTAAAACCAGTTTTGAAGGGCTGAATACGTATCGTAACCAATCGCCCATCTCGGGAAATAACCTGGAGAACATTGCCATTACCGGCGAGGGCACCTTTGACGGAAACGGAGACGCCTGGCGCCCCGTGAAGAAAAGCAAAATGACTGAGGGCCAGTGGAAAAACCTGACCAAAACCGGCGTGTTGAGTGATGACGGAAAAACCTGGTACCCCACCGCCAACAGCAAAAAAGGCGACAGCAAAGACAACTTCAACGTGCCCAATTTTAAGACCAAGGAAGAATTTGAGGCGGTGAAAGATTACCTGCGCCCGGTGCTGTTGAGCTTTGTGAGCTGCAAGCGCGTGTTGCTGGACGGCCCCACGTTCCAGAATTCCCCGGCCTGGAACATTCACCCGCTCATGTGCGAAGACATCATCATCAAAAACCTGAACGTGCGCAATCCCTGGTACTCGCAGAACGGCGATGGTCTGGACCTGGAAAGCTGCAAAAACGCGCTGGTCTATAATAATACTTTTGACGTAGGCGATGACGCTATCTGCTTTAAATCTGGCAAAGACAAAGACGGCCGTGACCGCGGCATGCCTACCGAGAACGTGATTGTAAAAAACAACGTGGTGTACCACGGCCACGGCGGGTTTGTGGTAGGCTCTGAAATGAGCGGCGGCGTGCGCAACATCCACGTGTCAAACTGCACGTTCATGGGCACTGATATTGGGCTAAGATTCAAGAGTACCCGCGGCAGGGGAGGTCTGGTGGAGAACATCTGGATCTCTAACATTGACATGATCAACATTCCCACCCAGGCCATCAGCTTTAACCTGTTCTACGGCGGCAATTCGCCCACCATGGACCAGGACGAGAAAGACGGAGGTGCGGCGAAGGAGGAGAAACTGGTTCCCGTAGACGAGAAAACGCCGTCGTTCAAGAACATCTGGATGCGCAACATCACCGTTTCTGGCGCAGATGAGGCGGTGGCTTTGCAAGGCTTGCCCGAAATGAACCTGCAGAACGTGAACATTGAGAACGCCTATTTAAAGGCCACCAAAGGAATCTCGGCGGTTGACGCAACAGGTATAAACCTCAAGAACGTGCACGTAATCACCGAGAAAGGCCCGGCCTTGACCATCTTCAACAGCAAAAACGTAAACGTGGAAGGGTTGACCTTCAAAACACCTTCTGGACCTGCCGTACGCGTAGTGGGGGCTAAAACGCAGAACGTGAAACTGGCGGGCAAAGACTTCCAGAACGCGGCCAACCAAGTGTCTAAGAGCAAAGACCTGGGCAGCAGCGCAGTAACCATTCAGTAATTTAAGAAGCGGGAAGAGCGAAAGTTTTTCCCGCTATTATTTCCTTTCATGTACTTATGCCATTGAACCTGTTTAGAGTGTCAGGGTGGGTAGCTTAGTTACAAGCAATCTATTGCACCTGATTAGTAAATGGCGCAGGTCCAGGGACATCTTTTACTAAACCGGTCTACATTAATTAGTAAGGCTTTCTGTTTTCGGGCTCATTTCCAGAAATGAGCCCGAAAACAGAAAATTCAAGCGCAACTGTTTGCCTAAAACAGGTTAGCGAAACTCTCAAAAGCTTCCTCATGAAAAAAGTACGTTCCGCCCTTTTGCTTCTGGCACTTTGCACTACGGTTATGGCCTTTCTTCCTTTTAAAAAGAAAGTAGTGCGCGTGTATCTCATTGGCGACTCCACCGTGGCAGATTATTCAGACTACGACGGCGAAGACTACATGAACAAGCGCTACCCCGTTATGGGCTGGGGCCAGGTCTTTAAACCGTTTCTGGTGCGTGACAGCCTCAAGCAAGTCAAGCATGTAATAAAAGCCGATAGCGTTCTTCTCTTAGACAAAGCCCGCGGCGGAAGAAGCACGCGCACGTTCTTTGAGGAAGGGCGCTGGGCGCAAGTACATAAGGCATTGCAGAAAAACGATGTGGTTATGATCCAGTTCGGGCACAATGACGCGTCTGTGGAGAAAACTGAGCGGTACGTGACCGTGCAGGGCTATAAAGAATTCCTGCGGCTGTACGTGAACCAAACCCGCGAGAAAGGTGCCGTTCCCATCTTGCTAACCCCGGTAGCGCGCAATTATCCCTGGAAAGACGGCCGCCTTAGGAATGTGCACGGTGACTATCCGCAGGCAGTGAAAGACGTGGCCAAAGAATTAAACGTGCTTATGATAGATTTACAGCAGCGGTCCATAGATGATTTTTCAGCTAAGGGGCAGCAGTTTGTCACGGAAAACTACTTTATGAACCTGCCCGCCGGAAAATTCAAAAATTACCCCGAGGGCCAAAAAGACAATACTCATTTTCAGCCAGCCGGGGCAGAAGCGGTGGCCCGTTTAGTGTTTGAAGGCATGAAAGCGATAGGAAAACAATAGCCTAGTTCAATCCTTTCTGAATTTAAGGGAAATGGTTATGGAAGAATATTCTGTAAACGAGAAAATCTTTAGAAGAATTACAAAAAAAGACAGGCGATACGCTTGCATATTACAGATTTTGTAATCACTTTTACTAAACAAGGAAAGCACCTGTAGAAATGCCAAGGACCATTTTTGCGATGCTTTTTTTCTTCAGGCTTTGTGCAATCGATTGTACTGTCCTATTGAGGCAGTCTATCCTACGCAGTGAGCAGGAGCGTACTTGACTAAACTTTTCATTACCTCTTACCCAAACTACATTTTTATGAAAAAAACTTTACTCCACACAAATTCAAGATTCAGCCGTTTTGCCAAGACCATGGCCGCCACCGCGGTGGTAGGGTTGGGCGTTAACTTTTCAGCATCGGCCCAGTGGGTGGTGTATGAAGCCAATGTTTTGCCTCTCGCTTTCACTGAAAGTCCTTTTAAAGTGGCAAGTGATAATGCTGCCACCTATACAGCTGCCTCCACGCAGCCAGTGGTAAGCCCACAATTTGAAATTATTGCAGATCCGGCAAAAGCCGGTAATAATTTAATGCGTTTTCAAGTTTTAGGGGTAAGCAGCTCTATTAGCCCTGTGCCTTCTGCCACCACGCCAACTTCCGCTAATCAAGCCTATTTGTTCCGTCAGGATTTCAATGCCACTACTAAGCCAACAGCTGCTACTGTGGTAGTAAGAGCCAAAGGATTGCCTGGCGCTGACAGAGCATTTGAATTAGATTTAGATTTTGCCGGTTTCCGGGAGACCGTCTATATTATTAACCCAACCACCAACGCCACAACAGGGCAACCGAACACCACGGGTACCTTTACCTTTAATGTTGCCCGCAACAACACTGCCGCTGCTCCTGAGCAAGGTTCAACGTTGAACAATGCCCCTTTAAACATAAATCCTTTAGATTGGCACGTGTATCGTTTTACAAAAGAAGGCAATACGGTGAAAATGTACATTGACGAAAGCAATACTCCTTTCGCCACTGGTGTATCAGCCTCAACTTCTACCAGTAATTATTACAGAATTGGTGATGGTTCCAGCAACGTGACCGTGGCCATGGAATTAGATTATATAGTTTGGGATCCATCTGGCGCATTTTCTCCTTCACAAAAAGCATTGCCTACCAGCTTATTGGTACTTTCTTCTAAAGGCGAAGTAGTGAAGAAAAACGGTTTGTCTGTGTATCCAAATCCATCAAAAGGCAGATTCTCCATTACGCACCCTTCGTCACGGGCCAACGCATCAGTGGAGGTGTATTCTGTGTCTGGCGTGAAAGTGGTTTCTTTTGCCGCCGAGAAAGGAAATAATCAATCTGACTTTGACGCTTCTTCATTACCCAACGGCATTTACACCGTGGTTTACTCAGACGGCACAGAAAGAGTAACCTCCAGAATCATCAAAAACTAAACAATTACAAAACTAAGGCTTGAATATTCCGTGCCTGCAAGAGAAGAGGAGCCCAGGCGAACGTCCTGGGTTCCCTTTCTTTTTTCTAGGAAAGCAAACAGGCCTGTGCCAAGTTCAAGGGCAGTTTTAGACTGGTAGTACTGGAGAAAAATTAATGATTAAATAAAGGAGATTAAGTACTTTCATGTAAAAGGATAAAAAGACAATTGCCCTTGGCTTTTGTCTTTTTCCTTTATAGTACCGGCTGGTTTTCTGCGTTACAGGAGTATATGAAATCACACGTTTTTTGGCGAAAGATGAAAGGCATGGCGTTGCTGTGGGCGTTGTTGGCGACGGTGGGGTTTAATGCCCTGGGCCAAAGTGCGAACCAGGTGTTGCCTTTCAAAGCGCAGACGGTATTCAACGCCTATTTAGTACGGGAACTGCACACCACATATGACCTTCGCCAGGAAAAACTGAGCAAGGCGTTGGCTTCTCCTGCGTCTATGAAAGCGTACCAGGCCCAGGTCAAAAAAGAATTCCTGCGCGTTTTAGGCCCCATTTCCAAAAAGGAGCCGATAAACGCAAAAATCACCAAACAGATCCAGCAAAACGGTTTTAGAGTAGAGAACCTGGTCTATGAAAGCAGACCCAACCACCACGTCACCGGCAACTTGTACGTGCCCCAAGGCAAAGGTCCGTTCCCGGCGGTGCTCCTGATGAACGGCCATGAAATGACTGCCAAAGCCACAGAATCTTACCAAAAAACGGCCCGCTTGTTCGCCTTGAATGGATTTGTAGTGTTATCGTTAGATCCTTTCTCACAGGGCGAACGCGTACAGCTCACAGACAAAACCGGCAAAACCTTAACCCGCGGTTCTACCACTGAGCACACGTTGCTCAACGCCGGGGCCAACCTGGTGGGCACCAGCGTGGCCGCCTACATGCTCTGGGACAACGTGCGCGCCCTGGATTACCTGGAAACCAGGCCCGAGGTGGACAAAACCAAAATGGGCGCCATCGGCAATTCCGGCGGAGGAACCCAGACTATTTACCTCTCGGCGTTTGATGACCGCGTGAAAGTGGCCGCGCCCTGCAGTTATTTCACACAACGTGCGCGTTACATTGAAATGGCCGGTTCACAAGATGGTTGCCAGTACATGCCCGGCGAAGGAAGTCTGGAAATGGCGGACTTTATCATTGCCAGTGCGCCCAAACCTACCTTAATTCTAGCTGCTGAAAACGATTTTGTGGACCATCGCGGCACCTTGCTGGGCTTTGACGAATTAAAGAAAGTTTACTCCACCTTAGGCCAACCCGAGAAAGTGAAACTGTTTGTCTGGCCAGACGGCCACGGCATTTCCCAGCCCAAGCGCGAAGCCGCCGTCACCTGGTTTAGGCAATGGTTTTACCAAGATAAAAGGCCTGTGAAAGAAGGAGCTATTGGCGTTTTATCTGAAAAAGAGTTAATGGTCACAGCTACCGGTCAGGCCAACACTGCTTTTGCCAGTGAAGTGACGGTGCAGGCCATGAACCATCAACGGTTCCTGGATTTCGCACCGCAGCGGAAGGCTTTCCTGAATCAGCCGGAGGCAGTGCTGCAGGAAAAGGTAAAAGAGGTCATCGGGTTACAATTGAATCAGCATCCAGTATTTACCGAAGTGACCGGTGAAAGCCAGACCAAAACTTACCGAATGGAAAAACGCGTCCTGATGCGAAAAGGCGAACTGCCGATTCCGGTGAAACTTTATTCGCCGGTAGGCAAAGCAACGCCCGCCAAGATTCAGGTAATGTTGTTTGACCAGGAAAAGGGCAAAGAGACGCAAGCCAAAACCGACAGCCTGATTCAAAGAACGATCGCCGCAGGTGGAGTTTTAGTGCTGGCAGACCTGCGCGGCATGGGCGAAACCCAGGACGACCCCAAACTCAACGACGCCAAATACTGGAGCCATGAATACCGCAACGCCGTGTTGAGCCTGCACTTGAGAAGGCCTTTGCTGGGCCAGCGCGTACAAGATGTGGTCACCCTTTTAGATTACCTCAAAAGCCAAACAACCTGGGCGGCCGTGCCGGTACATGTGGAAGCCAGCGGTATGTACGGCCCCGTGGTCACGCATGCCACCTTTTTAGACAACCGCATCGCGCAGGCTACCATCTCCAAGCACCTGACTTCGTACGAACCGTTTTTGACCAACCCGCTGCAGAAAGACATGTACACTCACGTGGTACAGGGAATTCTGCAGTATTATGACTTGCCAGACCTGGCCCAGAAATGCGGCCAGCGCTTAATCCAGAAAGAACTATGAAATTAGAACATTTTGCCCTCAACGTAGAAGACCCGGTGGCCATGGCGGCCTGGTACATAAAACACTTGGGAATGGAGGCCGTCCGCCAGATGAAAGAAGCGCCTTTTACTACGTTTCTAGCCGATGACAGCGGACAGATTATGGTAGAGATTTACCTGAACCCCGCGCATGAAGTGCCGCCTTACCGCACCATGAACCCACTGCTGGTGCACCTGGCTTTTGTGTCAGAAAATCCCACTGTAGACCAGGAACGGTTGTGCGCCGCCGGTGCCAGCCTGGTGAGCGACCAGCACCTGGAAGACGGATCGCATTTGATTATGCTGCGTGATCCCTGGGGACTGGCCCTGCAATTGTGCAAGCGCGGCACACCCATGTTGACCAAAAAGTAAAATTCCCGTTTTCGGGCTCATTTCCAGAAATGAAGCCGAAAACGGAACCTGCTGTCTCCAATTTGACCACGTGAATTCCTATGAAATTGACTTTTCAGTTTTCTTCTCTGCTGCTGCTTGCCTTGGCCTTGGTATCATTTACAGCTGATACTAAAGAGCCCATCACGGTATTTTTAATCGGTGATTCCACCATGTCTGTGAAAGAACCCAAGGCCTACCCAGAAACGGGCTGGGGAATGCCGTTTACGGCGTTTTTTGACGAGACCGTGACCATAGACAACCGCGCCATGAACGGCCGAAGCACCAAGACTTTCCTGAGCGAAAACCGTTGGCAGCCCGTGGCGCAAAATCTCAAGAAAGGCGATTACGTATTCATTCAATTCGGACATAATGACGAAGTGAAGACCAAGCAGAGCTACGCCACCGAGGAGGAATACGTGCAGAACCTCACCCGTTTTGTGAAGGAAACCCGCAAGAAAAAAGCCAACCCCATTCTTATCACGCCCGTGGCCCGGCGTAAGTTTGACGCCGCCGGCAAACTGGAAGACACCCACGCTATTTACTCAGAACTGGTCCGGAAACTCGCCAAAAAAGAGAAAGTCTGCCTCATTGACCTTGACCGCAAAAGCCAGGAACTCCTGCAAGCCTGGGGACCAGAAACGTCTAAGCTTCTTTTTGTGCACCTGCAGCCCAATGAACACCCCAACTACCCGGCAGGCAAGGTAGATGACACGCATTTCAATGAACTAGGCGCGCGTGAGATGGCGCAATTAGTCCTGGCCGAAATCAGAAATCTTAAATTGGATTTAGCCCGCCGAATTGTGGTGCCCGCGCCCAAAAAGTAGCGTCATTTTCCTTACTCAAAAGCTCATGAATCGAATTCTAATTGCTTGTTCCGTTCTTTTTGTCCTGGCCGTGGGCATGGCGTTTGTGCCCCGTCAGCAACAGAAGAAAATCACCGTTTACCTCATCGGGGATTCCACCATTTCCATCAAAGAGAAAAAAGCGTACCCGGAAACTGGCTGGGGCATGCCCTTCACGGCGTTTTTTGACGAGACCGTGACCATCGCCAACCACGCCCGCAACGGCCGAAGCACCCGCACTTTCCTGGAGGAAAACCGTTGGAAACCCATTCAAGACAGCCTGCAGTCCGGCGATTACGTGTTCATCCAGTTCGGGCACAATGACGCCTCAGTGGAGAAGCCGGAGCGCTACACGTCGCCGGCAGATTATCGCCAAAACCTGATCAAGTTCGTGACCGAAACCAGAGCCAAAAAAGCGCTTCCTGTTCTGGTCACCCCCGTGTCACGGCGTAAGTTCAACAAAGAAGGCCAGGCCCAGGAAACGCACGCGCTGTACTCCAAAGAGGTGAAGGCTGTGGCGCAGGAACTGAACGTGCCACTCATTGACCTGGACACCAAGAGCCGCGCGCTGTACCAGGAATTTGGTCCAGAAAACTCAAAGCTGCTGTTCCTTCAACTCAAGCCCGGCCAACATCCCAATTACCCAGACGGCAAAGAAGACGGCACCCATTTCAATGAACTCGGCGCCCGCCTGGTAGCCCAACTGGTTTTGGCCGAAATCAAAGCCTTAAACCTGGAACTGGCCCAACGCATCATCAAACGCGAAGCGAAATAACCTCTATCACTTTTCCGTTTTGGGGCTCATTTCTGAAAATAAGCCCCAAAACGGAAATTCTAACCTGTACAGATTGAAAACCAGAAACCAGCTTTTTTTATTCCTGACCCTGGGCACGTTGGCGCTGGGCTGTTCCACCATGAAGGCGGTGACCTGGCCGGTCAATGCCTTGTCGGGTTTGGGCGGCTATGTTACCGACGTGATTGGTTCGCCTACCATTATTCAAACTGAAAATGGAAAACCTGCCGTACAATTTGACGGCGCGGACGATGGCTTGCTGGTGCAGGGCAATCCCATTGCGGGGGCGCAGGAGTTTAGCATTGAGGTGGAGTTCAAGCCCACCGCGGCCTGGCCCGCCAACAAAGAACAGCGGTTTCTGCACATTGAAGATTTAACCGAAGGCAAACGCCGCGTGTTGCTGGAACTCAGGTTGAACAACCGAAACCAATGGTATGCTGATTTTTTCCTTCGTCACGAAAACGGCTCCAAGGTCTTGATAGACTCCACCAAAACGCATCCCGTGGGCGAATGGGCCACCATGAAACTCACCTACAAAGACCGCCAACTCAAAGGTTACGTGAACGGCATTTTAGAAACCCAAGCCGAAATGGACTACCTGCCCATTCCCGCCACCGCCAGCGTCTCCCTGGGCACCCGCATGGACAAGCGCTCCTGGTTTAACGGGGCTATCCGGCGCGTCACGTTTAGGAAGAAGGTGGAATAGCAAAAACTAATTATTGGAGATTAAGTACGGACAGGTCGCGACCTGTCCACACGTATTCCCGATTCATGCATTCCCGAGGAGGTTCTCCTATTTGTTGCATGGTGAACTTATTGGGTTGGCCACCGTTTTGGACAGGTCAAGCCCTGTCCCTACTAACAGGAATGTGTGCCTTGTATAATTCCATTTCCAACTTCCGTTTTCGGGCTCAATTCTGGAAATGAGCCCGAAAACGGAAAAGCGCCTGTCGTTTCTTTTAATCAAGAAATGACAGGCGCTTTGTAACTCCTATACTTTGCCTTACACCAACATGTACTTTCGTACTTTGTCTACCATTTCTGAAGATCCAATCACCAAGGCGCAACGTTCATGCAGAGCAGTGGGGACTTTGTCCAGCACGCGCTCCACGCCGTCGGTGGCCTGCCCGCCGGCTTGTTCGGCAATGAAGGCGAGGGGATTGCATTCGTAGAGCAGGCGCAGTTTGCCAGCGGGATTTTTAGAAGAGCCCGGGTAGAAATAGACGCCGCCTTTCAGTAAACTCCGGTGGAAATCGGCTACCAGAGACCCAATGTAGCGAGACGAGTATTTCTGCTCTTTGCAGAAGGCCAGGTAATTCTGCATGCCCAGCGGGAAATTGCTCACGTTAGCCTCATTACAGGAATACAGTTTGCCGCCATTCGGGATTTTGAGGTTGGGGTGGGAGAGGAAGAATTCGCCCAGCGTGGGTTCATACGTAAAGCCATTCACGCCGTGGCCGGTGGTGTAGACCAACATGGTGGCCGCGCCGTACAGAATATAGCCCGCCGCCACCTGCTTGGTACCTTGCTGCAGACAGTCTTCCAGGGTGCCATCAGAACCTGCCTCAGACAAGCGCCGGTAAATAGCGAAGATGGTGCCCACCGGAATGTTCACGTCAATGTTGGAGGAGCCGTCCAGGGGGTCCATGGCCACAATGTATTTGGCGTTCTGGTTGCCGGTATGAATGATTTCGTCTTCTTCCTCAGACACAATGGAACAGACCTCGCCACCGTTGCGCAACGCGCGTATGAACCTAATGTTGGCAATCACGTCTAAGTTCTGCTGCTCTTCGCCTTGAATATTGGCAGTGCCGCCCGAGCCCTGTAAATCTACGCGGGTCAGTTCCTGGCTCACAATTTTGGCCGCCAGTGCAATGTCCCGTAGCAACTGGGACAGTTCACCCGTCGCGAAGGAGAATTCGTCCTGCTTTCGTTTTATAAATCTATCTAAGGTGGTGCCAACCGGCAAAGCTAAAGCGTCATTCATGGGCGAAAGGTACCGTTTTTTAGTAAAATGAAATGAAAAGGCCCTGTTTCTTGGGTCATCTGGCTGGGTAAGCGCAGAGCCGGCAGAAACAGGGCCCTTCAGTTTAAAGTATATTTTCAGGCGAAATGCAAGTGTTAATTACAGAGACACGCCGCGTTTCCAGGGAATGAAATCATCCTGCTGCAAGATTTTCTCCTTGGTCTGAATGGTGCCGCTGGCCACTTCAATAATGAAGTTCAGCACGTCTTCGCCCATTTCCTCAATGGTTTTCTCGCCAGAGATGACCGGGCCGGTGTCAATGTCAATGATGTCTGGCATGCGCTGCGCCAACTTGGTATTAGACGAAATCTTAATCACCGGCGCGATGGGGTTGCCTGTTGGCGTGCCCAAACCTGTGGTGAACAGCACAATGTTGGTACCAGCTCCTACCAGGGCAGTGGTGCATTCCACATCATTGCCAGGTGTACACAATAGGTTCAAACCAGGCTTGCGCACGTATTCTGGGTAATCCAGCACATCTACAATAGGGGAAGTGCCGCCTTTCTTGGCCGCGCCCGCAGATTTAATGGCATCGGTAATCAAACCGTCTCTGATGTTGCCCGGGCTGGGGTTCATGTCAAAACCGGAGCCCACCGCCTCGGCAGAAGCCGCATAGGCGCGCATCAAGGTCGCGAAGCGTTCGGCTGCTTCCTCGGTTTCACAGCGGTTAATCAATTCCTGCTCCACCCCGCAGAGTTCCGGGAACTCAGAAAGAACAGTCATGCCGCCCAGGGCCACCAGAATATCAGACGTATGGCCAATGGCAGGGTTCGCCGAAATTCCGGAAAAACCATCTGAACCGCCGCACTCCAGACCAATAGACAATTTGCTCAAAGGCGCCGGTTGGCGGGTTTGCTTGTCGGCTTCAATCAGGGCCAGGAAGGTCTGTTTGATGGCTTTGGACATCATTTCTTCCTCCGTGCCTTCTTTCTGCTGCTCTAATACAATAAGCGGCTTAGAGAAATTAGGGTCAAGGGCTTTAATTCTGTCTTCCAGAATGCTCACCTGCGCGTTCTGGCAACCCAGGCTCAACACGGTGGCACCGGCCACGTTCGGGTGATGTATATAATCAGCCAGCAGGGCGCAAAGCATGTCAGAATCTTGTCTGGTGCCGCCGCAACCGCCTTCATGGGTTAAGAATTTAATACCGTCAATGTTTTCAAACACGCGGCGCTGCGCGGGCGCAGACGTTTTTTGCAAAGCCAGCGTGGCGATGGCTTCGGTGTTACCTGCTTGGTACAAATCTACCATCTGCTGCACGTAACTCTTGTACACGTCCCGCTGCCCGAAGCCCAGTTCATCTAAGAACGCCTGCTTGATAATGTCAACGTTGCGGTTTTCGCAGAACACCAACGGAATCACCAACCAGTAATTGCCAGTGCCCACTTGGCCATCGGCACGGTGGTAGCCCATGAAGGTGCGGTTCACCCACTTAGACACGTCTGGGGCCTGCCAGCCAATGGTTTTCGTTTTGCCCGTAAAGCCGTTAACTTGGTGTTTCACGTTAGACGTGGTCAAGACGCCGCCCTGCGGAATGTCATAGACCGCCTTGCCCACCAGGGAGCCGTACATCAAAATCTCCTGTCCGGCGGCAATAGGTTGCTGCGCGAATTTATGCTTGGCCTGCACGTCGTCTACCAAAACAATCTGGTAGCCGTCATAGGTAACGGCCTCGCCTCTTTTCAAATCCGTGAGTGCCACCAGCACGTTGTCGTTCGGATGAATCTTTAATAGTCTGTGTAACATCTTCTATAAAACAGCTAGAATGTGCAATCGATTGCGCAATATAGGAAGATTAAAGAAAGATTGAAAAAAAAGAAAACAAATCTTGAAAAAAATGTGAGATTAGGAAAGCGCCAGGTGGCTGGCAGCCAAGCTTTTCCATTTTGCAAAAGAAAGAAGGACTGGGCTGTTGCTTTGTGACAGCGGAAATTGGCTTTTCAACCTAATTATGGAAAATACGCTGTGCAAATACGTTTTCGGGCCCGTTTCCAGAAATGAGCCCGAAAACGGAAGTTTTCTAAGTTAAAAGGGGACCATATTATCTGCTCACAATCTGGTCCATGACCCAGGCGGTGCGCGCCGCCGAGGTCCCGGTGCTGGGGCAGGTGCCTTTGCCGGTGAGTTCGTCTACAATGGTCTGAATGAAGGGTTGCTGCACATGGGCGGGTGGCGGCAAATGGAATTCCTGCGCACCGGCTGCGTTCTCCAGCCGCACCGGCGCCTGCCCGAAGCAGGGGAACGTGATGCGCCCCTGGCTGCCTACTATCTCCATGACATCAGTGATTTGCTCCGGCGCCACCGTGAAGCACCAGGTACCGGTGCCCAGCACACCGTTTTGGAAGGTGAATTGCGCCGTCACCAAATCCTCTGCGGGGTACAAGCCCGCCTGGTTGGTAGTTTGCCCGGTGACAGCAGCAATGGGGCCGAAGAGGAAGTCAAGGTAATCCAGTTGGTGTGGCGCTAAATCAAAAAAAAGGCCGCCACCGGCTATTTCGGGTTGCACGCGCCAAGGCAATTGGTCTGGGTTCATGTCTTTCTGCGGTGCGTGGTATAGTCTGAGGTTAACCAGCCGGACCTCGCCAATGGCCCCAGAGTCCACCAGTTCTTTCACTTTTAAAAACGAGGGCAGGCACCTTCTGTAATAGGCCACAAAGAGCGGTACTTGGTGTTTGTCACAGGCGGCAATCATTTCCTGGCATTGGGTATAGTTCAGAGCCATGGGTTTCTCCACGTACACGGGCTTGCCGGCCGCCGCTGCTTGCACCGTGTAGTCTGCGTGCGAATCTGGCGGTGTGGCAATGTACACGGCATCAACCTCGGGGTCATTGATTAAGTCCTGCGCTGAGGCATACCACTTCTTTACGCCGTGCCGCTGCGCGTAATCCTGAGCTTTGGCGGCATCCCGGCGCATGACGGCCACCAGTTCTGAGTTGGCAATTTTCTTGAAGGCGGGGCCGCTTTTCACCTCGGTCACATCACCGCAGCCAATAATGCCCCAGCGTACTTTTTGCATCGGTTTAGAATTCATGGACGTCTGTTTACACTGGCTTAAAAGTACGGCAGAAGGGGGACGTTGTGGGAATTTGATTTGAAATTAATTGGGGGAAGAAAGGCGTTTTCGGCTTCATTTCTGGAAATGAGCCCGAAAACAGAGAGATGGTTTGAAAGTCTGTCGAGCCAATTCACCTTCGCCGATTTCATTTTACTTCTGTCATCTTGGAAAGATCTTGTGGGCAAGCTAGGGAAGCCTTTACTAAACATTATTGCCGATTGCCACTAATGATCCTTTCAGGATGACAAATAGGAGGTTGATAATAAGTGATGTATTGCAATGGCTTTTTTAGGGAATGTGGTTAGTGCTTAGTTGTTCAAGTTCAACTTATTGCTTCTACTAAAATTCAGAAACATTATCAGGATTAATAGAGATAATGGTAGCCAGTATTCTAATATTAATTTAAAATCGGCTCCTCCTTTAGATGTATTTTCTTCATTGGAGATCAGTCTTGAATATGAATTTCCACAATTGATGTACTTTGGAGATTTTGCCATTAAATCCTCAAAGGAAACCTGAGGAATATCAAATACCCATATTTCATTCCCTATAGGTGTAAAATAGTGAACTTCTTCTTTATATAGAATTTCCAAAGCAGCTACAAAAGCCCAATATTCTGATTTTTCTGAAAAATGGAAATGGATTCCAAATTGGGTGTTTTCTGATGTGCCGTTGTTCTGGCCTTTCAATTTCCTGATTTCGGTTTGAGCCACCTTTAGTGTTTGAATGTCTCTTTTTTCTTCTCCAGTTAAAACATAAGTTTTGTAAACTCTTCCTAAGTTCTTGTGCTGGGCTAAGCCAAAATCAAAGCTTGATGGATCAGTCAATACTTTTTTAGCAATTCTTAAAGGCATAGCATTGACTTCAATCACACCATATTGTTTAAAGGCCCCGATTGAATCCAAGATGAAAAACCCTACAGGAAGGAAGAATAGCAAGCTTAGGAAGCCAGGTAAATAAATAAGATTTTTCCTCTTCTGGGTCCTTTTCATAACATCACCTAGCCTTTCCACTTCCAAACCGCCACCGTATTTTCTCCCAAATCAACCGCCTTCTCCAGAGCGGGCGCAGTGACAGGCGGCTTAGGCTGAGGTTTCTTTTTTTTAGGGATGGAAAACTGTTGAAATAGAACAAAGGCCAGCGCGAAAAGCAAGACAAAAATAACAGCCACCGTCTGCCAGATGGGTAATTGGAAGTTTCGGCGTTTGCGTTTCTTCTGGCTGAGCAGTTGTTTGAGGTGACCGCGGGTTTCACGCACGGCGGCGCGCACGTGGGCGGGGTGGGAGAGGGACATGCCTTCGGCCACATCGGCGCAGAGTTCACAGGTCAAGAGGTGCGCTTGCACGCGTTGGCGGGTTTTGGGCGGGAGCGTGTTGGTTTGGTAGGCCCGCAGCAGTTCCAACCGAGGGTGCCCCTCTGTATCCCAGTCAAGGAGATGGTTATTCCTGCTCATGGTTCTTTTTCATATAAATGGTGAGGTTGCGCTTGCCGTTCTGGATGTGGCTTTTCACTTTGTTGATGTCAAACCCGGTGAGCGCGGCAATGTCTTTGTAGCTTTTCTGCTGCAAGTAAAATAATTCCACGCAAAGGCGCTGTTCTGGGCCCAATTGTGAAAGTCCGTTTTGCAGGGCCTGCAACTCCAGTTCCTGCCCGTTGGGTTCAGAGAAATCTGGTTCGGTGGCGTGGTGCAGGAGCGTGGGCGGCGTTTCTTCCAGGCTGTTGGTGGCGGCCCGGCTGCGGCTGCGCAGGAGCATGAGGCAGTGGTTTTTGGCAATGGAGTGCAGCCAGCTTTTGAAATTGGCTACTTCGTGTTTCTTGAGCAAGCCAATGAGGTTCTCAAACACCTGCATGGTGGCGTCTTTGCTTTCGTCTTCGTCTTTTAAATACTTGAGACAAACCAAGTACACCATCTCTGTGTGCCGCTCAAACAGTTGGCCCACCACCGCTAAGTCGCCGGCCTGTTGGTATGCCAGCACCAGTTCCTGGTCTGTGGGCGGCTGTGGGGAGCGGGAAAACAGTTTGAGGAACATGGCGCGGGTCAGAAAAAGCGTCTATAAAGAAACAGATAAATTGGCAGCTTACGGCATTTAAATGGGTGTTTTGGGCAATATAGTACAAGATGCCTGGGTCAGGCATATTCCATAAGCCCAGTACAGATTTCTTTTTCTGGTTATGTTGCTTATAAGATTATCTTTGGAATAGGAGCAAGTACCGGCAGAGAAACCATGGCCAGACGGTTTCCCTTTTCGGGCTCATTTCCGGAAATAAGCCCGAAAACGGCGGCTGACGGAAACAACATTCTGCCAAGGTGTCTGTAAGATTTCTAACCCAGGCATCGACATATAACCATAGGCTTGCCCCCACCGTGGAAATCCCCCATCCACACTATAGTGGTCCACAAAAAATATATATAATTATCAGATTATAAATATTATGCGTTCCAAGGAATGTTTTGTGCGAAGCCGTTGTCTATTTGAAAATGGATTTGTGAGCCAAGGCGCGTTTATTGCCTGGTTATCTACCTGACGTTGAAATACATGAGAATACGTTTCCTCATTCTTTTCTTTCTTCCTGGGCTGGGGCTGGCCCAAAACCCCATAGCCGACAGTCTGCAGCTGGCGCTTGCCAACGCTACCACAGACACGGCCCGCATCAGGCTGCACTGTGAGTTGGGCCGCCACCTGGTCCAGACTGACCTGCAGGCGTCTGACCAGCATGCCGCCGCCGCCGAAAAACTGTCTATAAAAAATAAATTCCTCAGTGGTCAGGCCCGCGCGCTCAACTTGTTTGCCAACAACCTTCTGGTACGCGGCGAATTTGACCAGGCGTTGGCCAAGTACTACCAGGCGTTAAAAATTGGGCAACAGACCAAAGACACGCTGACCTTGTTTGCCACCTACAACGGCCTGGGTGTGCTGTCCTATAAAACCAAAGATGAAACTCGGGCTTTGCTGCACTACCAATCGGCCTTTGACCTGGCCCTTAAAAGCAACAACCGGCTCAACCAAAGCAAAGTGTACAACAACCTGGGCAACATCTTTGAAACCAAGGGTAATTACCAAAAGGCGCTGGCATATTTCAAAAAGTCTGAGGCAATACAACGGGCCACGCCAGACAAAAAATCATGGGCCATCAGTCTGCTCAATCTTGGCAACGTGTACACGCTCATGCAGCAGCCCCAGAAAGGCCTGCCTTTTCTGTACAAAGCCCTGGAAGTGGACCAAGCCATTGGCAACAAGATGAACCAGACCGTCACGCTGGTGCACCTGGCCAAAGCCTACCGCGCCCTCCAGAACCTTCCTAAGGCGCTTGTTTACGCTGAACAAGGGTATGCCGTGGCGCATGAAACCAAGTCCAGCAAGAAGATCATTGCCGCGGCCAAGGTGCTCCAGGAGTTACACGAAGTGCAAAAAAACTATCAGCAGGCGTACGTGTACCAGGGCATTGTGAAAGACCATGAAGACCGGCTGGACCTGGAAAACCAGAGCGTGGCTTCCTCTAAAATTGTGGCTCGTTTTGAAGCCGAAAAACACGAACTTGAAAACCAAAAACTGAAAGCCGAACAGGAACGCCAGGCCATTGCGCTGCAGTTGCAGAAAGATACCATGTGGCTGGAGGGCGGCCTTATTCTGCTCATGTTTGTGTTGCTGGGCGTGTCTTTCCTGAGCCGCCGGCAGCTGCGCCGCGCTTATTTGCAGTTGCGCGAAGCCCACCAGCAGATGCAGGCGCAAAACCTGGAAATTTCTACCCAGAAAGAGGAGATTTCAAAGCAGTCAGCTATTCTTAAAACTCAGAACCTGCAGCTGGAACGCCACAACAACGCCAAAAACAAGATTTTCTCTATTGTGGCACATGACCTCAGGTCTCCGTTCACTACCATTAAAGGCGCGCTGGATCTGGCCCAGGGGCACCCGCTCTCAGACCAGGACATTAAGCGAATTTTTGGAGTATTGAGCAAAGACGTGGAAGTGGTAATGGCCATGATGGACAACCTCTTGATTTGGTCCCGGTCTCAGATGGAAGGCACCACGCTGCAAGTCCAGACCTTGGAACTCAGCACCGCCACAGATGCTACCCTGGATTTAATGGCTATTCTGGCCGCTAAAAAAGGCGTGTCTTTGACCTCCACCATAGAAACATCTTTGCTGGTGCAGGCCGATAAAGAACGTTTGTCTTTTGTGCTGCGCAACCTGTTGATGAACGCGCTCAAGTTCTCGTTTGAAGGAGGCCAGATTCAAGTCTTCGCCAAAAAAGAAATGGGGCAGGTGCTGCTAAGCGTACAGGACCAAGGCAAGGGAATTTCTGAGAAACACCTTGCCAAGATTTTTTCGGGAGCCCGGTTCACCACCTTGGGCACCGCTCAGGAAGCCGGCACGGGCCTGGGCCTCATGCTCTGCAAAGAATTGATGGAAAGCATGGCAGGCAGTATTTCGGTGGCCAGCCACGAAGGAAAGGGAAGCACGTTTACTATCAGCCTGCCGTTGGTGGAGGGTCCTCCGGTCTCAGAAAAATCCATTCCTTCAGAAGTAGAACTGGTTCTTTCATAAAGGCTAACTTCAGCAAATCCCGTTTTCGGGCTCATTTTCAGAAATGAGCCCGAAAACGGGATTTTCCGTTTCGCACCAAATAAAAAGTAAATACTTCCTAGAAAAGCAGTTCGGTCTGGATGTATTTGGGGGGTGCCACCGCGCGTTTGGCGGTCTTTTTTTTGACCGCTTTCGCCGGGAAAACCGGCGGTGGTACTTTCTGGGCCGGGGTGTTGGCAATAACCGAGAACAGCGGCGATTCCTGGTACCTAGAGGCCACTTCCACGTGCGTTTCCTGGGCCTGCGCCGAAAACAATTCATGCACCAGCTGCGGGCAATTGTTCTGTTTGGACAAATGCGCCAGCAGTAAATGCGTCATGAACGCCGGCCTGTGCTCCAGAAACAACTCCAGTGCCTGGGCATTAGACAAGTGGCCGCGGCCGCCTTTGATTCTTCGTTTTAAATGGAAAGGATAATAGCCATTGTCCAGCATCTCCAGGTCATAGTTCGCCTCCAGAAACGCCGCGTGGCATTGCTTAAAGTAATGGATGAGCCGCTGGCAGGGCACGCCAATGTCGGTGAAGACGCCCACGGTGGTGCCGTTCCGTGCAATCACAAAGCTGTGCGCATCTGCGGCGTCATGGTACTTGGGGAAACCCGTGATTTCCAGATCGCCAATCTGCACGGGCACATCGGCCTGAAACGGGAACACCAATTCTGCGTCTAGCTGCAGGCGGGAGTTGCGGAGCGTAGGCAGCGTGATATAAACCGGCAACTGGTATTTCTTGGCCAACACCTCCAACCCTTTGATGTGGTCAGAATGCTCATGCGAAATGAAAATTGCCTTCACGTGGCGCATGGACAGGCCCAGCCGCGCCATACGGGCCTCGGTTTCATGGCAAGACAGACCGGCATCTACCAGAATGGCTTCCTGCGGGCTCCCCACGTAATAGCAGTTCCCGTTACTTCCCGAATTCAACGACGCAATCAACAGCTCCCTCACCCTGCAAAGATAAGGCAATCAGAGGTTTTATGCGCTAAAAAGTAAGAGTTGGAAAACTGAATTTTTCTGAAGGACGAAGCTGGATTTTCCGTTTTCGGGCTCATTTCCAGAAACGGGGCCGAAAACGGAAAAATTTGCAACAAGAAGCGAATGTTCCCCCAATCTCTATGCCGTGATAGAGAAAAACAATTTCTTTCAGGTTCAGTTAATGCGTAAGATTGCCCCGCATTGAACGTGCAGGCCAAGGTTGTACCAACGCCAGCGCTTCACTTAACTCTGATTCTATGGATTTTACCTCAACCTCTAAAGACGCCTTGTTGTTTGACGCCGCCCGCAAAGGCGACTCAGCGTATCTTTCCCAATTAATCGCCGAAGGCATTGACCTGAATCAGCAAGATGCCCGCGGCTCCACGGCTCTTATTCTGGCTTGTTACGATGATCATTTTGAAGCCGCCCAAACCTTGATAACCGCGAAGGCAGACGTCAACCTGGCAGATTTCGGCGGAAACACGGCGCTCATGGGCGTCTCCTTCAAAGGCCATGAAGCGGTAGCCAAATTGCTCATTGACAACGGCGCCGACCTGAACCTGCAGAACGGAAACGGCGGCACGGCCCTCATGTTCGCGACGTTGTTTGGCCGAAACAACCTGGTGAAACTCTTAATTGAAAGCGGCGCAGACCCCAGCATCAGAGACCAGCGCGGACTTTCTGCCCTGGATTTAGCCCACCAGCAAGGCAACACTGAAGCCGTATCTTATTTTAAGTAAGCTGAGATTTCCGTTTTCGGGCCCGTTTTCAGAAATGAGCCCGAAAACGGAAATCCTCACCACCCCTGCGGCCGTTTCTTGGTGCCCCTAATGGGCTGCGCCGAAAGCGGGTCTTCGGGCCAGTGGTGCTTGGGATAGCGCCCGCGTAGATCTTTTCTTACGTCAAAATACCCGGTGGTCCAGAAGCTGCGCAAGTCCCGCGTGACCTGCACTGGCCGGGAGGCCGGCGACAACAAATGTACCAGCAGCGGCACCTGGCCTTTGTACACGCGCGGCGTGTCTAACAACCCGAACACTTCCTGCAGCCTAACCGCCAATATTGGCGTGGTGGGGTCTGCGTAATCCAGGGCAATGCGGGAACCGCTGGGGACTTCCAGATGCGAAGGTGCCAACCGGTCCATTTCCTGCCGCTGCTCCCAACTCAAATTCGCCAACAGAATCTCATTGAAATCCAGGCGGGCCACTTGGTCCAGGGTGCGCAAGCCCAGCAAATGCGGCAAGAGCCAATCTTCCAAGGTTTCTGTCAAGTGTTCTTCGGAGACATCGGGCCATTGGTCGGGTGCATGGAGGTGCAGAAAAGCCAGCCGCTGGCGGGTTCTAAGGGCTTCGGCAGACCAAGGCAACCGCTCCACGCCGCGTTCCTGCAAGACATCCAACAGCACCCGCGCCATCTGTTCCGGGTCTGGTGAAGCCAAGGAATTTTCCTCTAACGTAAGGGCGCCCAAGCGCGTGATCTGCCGGGCCACAATTCGTTCTGCGGCAGCATCCCAGCGTACTTCCTGTAGATTTTCCAGCTGGTGTTTAAAATGGGTGAGGATTTCTTCTTTGGAGATTTCAGCGGCCAGCAACACGCGCGGCTGGTGCCCAATCTCAATGTGCGCCACGGCGTAGAACTCGGCTTCACTGAACAACTCCGTGGGGAGTTTGGCCCGTTGGCCCGAAACCAGCCGCACCCGGCCTGATGCCTCGCGCTGCGCCAACCGGTCTGGGTAGGCTAAAGCCGTCAAAACGCCCACCACCTCGGCAGACACCTGACCGCTGCCGCGAACCCGTTGCCTGAGATTCTGGGCCTGTTCTTTCACCCGGCGCAAGGTGTTTTCATCTACCGTGAACCCGGGCGTGGGCGGACGTTTGCTTGCCAACAATTCCAACCGAAGTGCTAAATCAGGCAAGGGATCGGCCCAGGAAATCTGGATGGGTTTCAAGACATCGCGGTCAGACAAAATGGCGGCCAAAGCGCAGGCGGTAGCAGAGGCGCCCAGTTCTTGCCCGCGCATGACCAAATGCCCCAGCCTGGGCGATAACCCCAATTGCGCCAGGGTTTTTCCGTGGGCGGTGGGGTTCAGGTTGGCGTCAAGCGCTTCCAGTTTTAAAAGCAGATCACGGGCCAGGGCAACGGCAGGGGCGGGCGGCACGTCTAACCACTTGAGCGATGCAATGTCTTTCACGCCCCAAATAGCCAGCTCAAGGGCCAAGCCGGTTAAATCCGCCTCGCAGATTTCAGCGGTTTGCCGGTCAGGCAGTTGCAAATGATCTGCCTGTGACCACAAACGGTAACAGACACCCGGCCCCAGGCGCCCGGCCCGGCCCCGGCGTTGGTCAGCGGCGGCCACTGAGACCGGAATGGTTTCCAGGGTGGTGAGCCCGGTGCGCGGCACGAATTTAGGAACCCGCGCAAACCCGCCGTCAATCACAATCTTCACGCCCTCAATGGTTAAACTGGTTTCGGCAATACTGGTGGCCAACACTACTTTCCTGCGGCCGGCTGGGGCGGGTTTAATGGCCGCCAATTGCTGTGACAGGTTGAGGTCGCCGTGGAGCAGGTGCAAGTCTAGGTGCGCGGGGAGCATGTCTTCTAGTTTCTGGGCCACGCGGCGCATCTCACCCATGCCCGGTAAAAACACCAAAGCATCGCCGGCTGGTTCTTCCTGCAAAGCTTTTCTGATGGCTTTGGGCACCAGATTGGTCAATCGCTCTGCGGGCCTGTTGCCGGCACCGGCCATGTCTGCTGCAGACAAATACTTCGTTTCTACGGGGTACTGCCGGCCCAGACTTCTAATAACAGGAGCCTCCAGCCATTGTCCTACGGCGGCGGCGTCTAAAGTGGCACTCATGACCAACAGCCGTAAGTCGGGCCGCAGCACCGCCTGGGCATCCAGGGCCAGGGCAAGTCCCATGTCGGCTTGCAGGCTGCGTTCATGGAATTCGTCAAAGATGATGGCGGCTATGTTTTCTAAGGCGGGGTCAGACTGCAGCAGGCGCGTGAGAATGCCTTCGGTGACTACTTCAATCTGGGTTTTGTGGGACGCCACGTGCTCCATTCTGATCCAGTAGCCCACGGTCTGGCCCACTTCTTCCTGCAACAGATCTGACATGCGCTGGGCAGCGGCGCGGGCGGCCAAACGGCGGGGCTCCAGCATCAGGATTTTTCCGGTCCCGCGCCAGCTGGCCTGCAGCAGCGCCAAGGGCACCAGCGTGGTTTTTCCGGCCCCGGGAGGCGCTTCCAACACGGCCCGGGAATTGGTTTCCAGCGCGGCGAGCAAGTCAGGAATAGCCTCCGTGACCGGTAAATCTGGCAAAGGAAAGGGGAGGGCGGCAGGGTTTGTCATGGTAGGGCAAAGGTCGGGATTCTTTTGCAAATGCAGCGGTGCGTGGGCGCAGGAAAACGGCGGCGCAGACGGGACTTTTTGGGAAAGTATTGTATTATTGTCTAACCATTCCTCCCTCGGCCATGAAACACTTCTTACTGCTTTTTGCTTTTCTATTGTTGGTTTCGCCTGTTGTTCTGGCCCAGGAAGCAGCCGTGCCCGCAGACACTACCTGGCGCCGTTCGTTCTCGTCGGGGCTCAATGTGAACCAAGCCGCTTTCAGTGATAATTGGAAAGCCGGCGGGGTGAGTTCTATTGCCCTGAACACGTTTCTGAACGCGCGGGCGCAGTACAAAAAAGGGCCTCATTCCTGGGACAATGATTTTCAGCTGCAGTACGGCCTGCTCAAAAACAAAGGCGAAGGCATGCGCAAAAGTCAGGACCGCCTGTACTTTGACTCCAAATATGGCCGAAGTTTCTCTACTGACTGGAACATCTTCGCGTCCCTAAATTTCTTGTCTCAGCTGGCGCAGGGGTTTGAGTACGATGCCAAAGAAAACGGCGGCGACCGTCTGATCTCCAGTTTTCTCTCACCGGGTTTCCTGACCTTGGCAGTAGGGGCCGAATACAAACCCACGCCCAATTTCTCCTTGCGGTTAAGCCCCTTGGCGCCGCGCCTAACCTTTCTGATTGATGACAAGGTGGCCCAGAACGAGCGGTACGGGGTGCCCGAAGGTGATGTGGTGCGCACCGAACTGCTGGCCGCCATGGTACAAGCTGACTATGACAAAGAGATAGCCACCAACATGCGCCTTAAACTCAACTACATGGCTTTCCTCAACTACAAACGTTTTGCGTTTAAGAATGTGGACCATCGGCTTAACCTGTCGCTCACGGCCAAAGTGAATAAGTACATCAACGTGAGCCTTATGGGCAATGCCCTCTATGACCGGGACCAAGACGGCGATGTGCAGTACAGCCAATCTCTTGGCCTGGGCGTGATGTACACCTTGCAGGGATTTACCGTGAACTGATTTCCGTTTTCGGGCTCATTTCTGGAAATGAGCCCGAAAACGGACCGACGGGCAGCAGGCAGCACAAGAATAACTGAAATATTTTCTCTGGATGTTTGGCAAATAAAAAAGAGCCTTCTATATTTGCACCACCAACACCAAAACGGTCCGTTCGTCTAGGGGTTAGGACACCAGATTTTCATTCTGGTAACAGGGGTTCGATTCCCCTACGGACTACTAAAAAAAGCCCTTCAGTTTCTGCTGAAGGGCTTTTTTGTTTTGAGGTATGGAGAAGGTACGTTATTTTTTAGTGCGGGCCTTCGTGGTTACCTGCACGGCCTTCATATTGTCTTTCATTTCCCAGTCAATTAACAAGTTGTTCGGGTCAATGCCTGCTTTGGCAGGTTGTATTGGTACTTGTACCGTTATGGTTTGTACCCCTGTTTTTATACGGTGCTTTTGTAGGTAAAGTGGTTTCTGCGTTTCTCCTTTTTTGTTGTCATCACCGTACACCCCAATTTCCACCCAGTCTGCCATGGGCAATTTGGTTTCCACGCCTATGCTGTCCACGGCAAATTTTCTCGCTTGCACGGTGAGCGTCACTTGCCAGGTACCCTTGTTGGTTGGCTTTGCGGTGGCTTGGTCTGTTTTAAGATCCCAGAACGTGTTCTTCTCGAAAAAATCATGCAGCAGGGGTTTCAGGCTATCTGGCGTGGCCACCTGCAATTCGTGGAACAGGTCTAAGGAGGTAGGGTAGGGAGGCTTTCCTGAAGCGTGCTTTTTCAGCAAACTCCGAAGGGCACCATCTACGCGGTCCTTGCCCATGTAGCGGCTCAAAGCATACAAGACCATGGGGCCTTTACGGTAGTTGTGGTAAAAATCGGTGGCTTGGAGCAGTGGGACCGATGCTTTGGTTTTCGGGACCTCGTATTCCTCCCGCAAAAAGCGCAGCAGTTTCTCTAGATGGGCGGGACTGTACTTTTCCTCCAGCATGCCCAAAGCGGAGTACCAGGCCAGACCTTCAGAAAGGATGCCTGCGCCTTCCACCAAGGCCGGGTCTACCTGATTGCCCCACCATTGGTGCGCTATTTCATGGGCCACAACGGCGGTGACCAGGTCAAATTCGCGTTCGTCCTGCTGGGTGTTCAAGAGGAAAAAGCCTTCCTGCGCGGTAATATTGATGGGCGCTGCGTGGTTCCCAAAGCCATGCCCGGGAAAGGACACAAACCGTAACTGCCGGTGCGGGTACGGGCCGAACCGCTGCGTGTAATACTCCAAAGAAGCCTGCGCGCTCTGCGCCATGCGGTCTACATTTAAGGTTTGGCTGGGGTCATAGTAAATCTGGATCACCACATCTCTCCACTGTTTTTCATGCACCGCGTAGTTCGCCGAGAAAAAGTTGTATTCGTTCCGGATGGGCGTATCTGTCACGTAGTGGAAGTAGTTGCGGCGGCCTTTGGTCCAGGTGCGGCGCAAGGCCCCTGGTCCCACCACGGTTTGGCCGGCCTGGGTACCCACCACCGCATCTACCAACACACGCTCCGCAAACGGGGAGGTAAGGCGCGCCTTTTCATCATAGAGGGAAGCGGTAACAGGCCGTGGGGCAAGGCCAAACTCTTTTCTGGCACCGGCAGCATCTACTTCCCGATACTCTTGATAGCCAATGGAGGGCAAATATTCGTAATTCCGGAAGTTGGTGCTGTGGGCCATGACGGAGGCATCTACACCGGTATTTGTAAAACCTGTAGCTTTGGAATGCACGGCAAAGCTGAGTTGCAAGGAGTCGCCGGGTTGGAGCGGGGTTTGCAGGGCGTAGATGCGGTGTCTTAATTTTTCATGGGTTAAAAGAATTTTTGCTGGCTGGTCAAAGGCAATGTTCGTGGTTTGAACGCCCGGCGTGGTGTTCAGATGGATAGAGTCAATGGCTACGTTGGTGCGGTTTACCAGGAAATACGTGGCCTGAATGTCAACTTCTTGTTGTTCAGGATAAATCTCTACGTGCAATTTGGCCTTGGTCAGGACAGGTTGCGGGCTGTCTTTGTAGCGCCGGTAATGCTTTTCATAATCAGCGCGTTCCTGCATGCTTTCTTGGGAAGATATGTAGTCATTCAGCACGTGGGTGTTATAGAAAATGAAACTTCCCAAGCTGAGGACAAGCCCTGCCGCCACCATAGTCACCAATGCCGTGGAACGGGTGAACCGCTGCCGCGCCAGTTGTATTCTTAAGGAGAAGCTGCCTTGGCGGCTACGGACCCAGAACAGTTTAGCGGCCACGGCCAGCAGGGCCGCCCAGGCTACCCAATACACTTTAAACCACACCCACGGCGCCAAAGAAACACCAAAGCCCACCATGTTGGTGTAAGACCAATTAGGGCTGGCGCTGTAGACCAGGAGTTTGTGCTCAAGGCCCAGGTTAGGCGCCAGCAAAAGGAACCCATAAACCAGCAATGCCACCAAATGCGCCACAAATTTCTGGTTAACCAACACGTGCACCAAAAGCGCCAGCACCACAAACAAAAGACAGTCCACTAACTGTAACCCGAAAAAGCCTTGCAGGTAAAGCACTATATCCGGACTTCCGCCTCTGGCTAATTGCGCCAATACGGCGGCGGTCATTAAAAAGGCCAGCCAGCACACCATCATGAAACCAAGCGCCAAAAACTTACTCAGAAACAGCACCCATTCGGGCACAGGCGCGGCATGCGAAATTTCGCTCAGGCCCGTTTCCCGCTCCCGCCACACCAACTCCCCGGCGTAGAAAATGGTGAGTAGCGCGATGACAATGTATAAGAAGTCAATCTCCGTGAGAGAAGCCGTCAAGATGTGTAGCAGATAATCGGTTCTGGGGAGCAGCGGAACGCCTTTGGCTTTGAGGTTTCCTTCCAAAGCCAGGGCCGCACACAACGCCAGCGCCGCCAGCAGCGGAAGCCCGGTGAAACTTCTGCCAATTTGTAAAAAGCCTTTCCAGGTGAGGAGGCGCAGCTGGCGCAGATGTGTGGGCCACCCGAAAATTCCCATGATTTGCGGCAATGTTTTCTCCAGACCGGCGCTTCCCCAGGTCAGACTTGTATGGGAGGTTTCCGGCTGCAGGACTTGTTTCCGTTTTTGGGCTCTGTTTGGCAAATGGAAGCTAAACTGGACATACGTAAATAGAAGCATACCCACCGCTATGACCAGCCAAAGTATTCGGTTTAAAAGCAAGGGGCCTTCCAAAACCAGCAGACGCGTGTTTTTTTCCAGCGGGCTCCATTCATTGGACAACTGACTTTGAATGGGCGTAAACCCGACGGGGTCAATTAAATCGCCCCAGATTCCTTTGTTTTGCAACACCTGGCCCAGAATGAACGCCGCTACAAATAATATAGCCCCCACCAGATAGCTGGCCATGGATCGTTTGGTAAGCGCCGCCAGCGAGAACTGAAGGGCCGTTACAATAAAAGTGTTGGGCAGAATAAGGTAGAAAATAGTGGTCAGGTAAGCCGATAACCGGAACGGTCCCAAAATCTCAGGTTCCACGCCCGTGCCGTAAATAGCAATTAATAATCCCAATGGAATGCCCAGCAGAACAATGGCATTCAGCAGAAAAGCGGCCAGCAACCTGCCGCCCAAATACTCTACTTTTGGGGTGGGGGCGGTGTAGGTGAGGGAGAACATGCGCGTCTCCACATCACGGGCCGCCGCATCACCTGCCACAGACGCGCCTACCAACAGCCACACCACCATGCACAAAACGGTCACCGCGCCAAGCACGATGGGTGAATTGACCATGAAATACCCATCGCGCGCATCATGAATGTAATTGCCTATGATCCAGAGAAAAGCCAGCACCAACTGTACCAGAAAATAAAGCCAGGTAGTGACACTTCGTAGGCCATAGCTGAATTCTAAGCCAAAAATCTTCCAGAACTTCATAGCTGCACCACCTCCTTCACTGGCTGCGGCTGTCCATAATTGCCCGTCATGGTGGCGAAGTACACGTCCTCCAAATCTGGTTCTGCTTGCTCAAAGCCATCGCCGGGGTTTCCCTCACTGTAGACATGCACCATGGTGCGCCCGCTCAAGAGTTTGGCCGAGATGACTTGATGTTCCTGCTCCAATGCTGACAGTGCATTTTTGTCGGTTAGTTTGCGCCAGATTTTGCCGTTCAGATTGGCTACCGCTTGTTGGGTGTTGGCTTGTAGGAGAATCTGCCCTTTGTTGATGATGGCCATATTGGTGCAGAGCTCAGACACATCTTCCACAATATGAGTTGAAAGGAGAACCACGCTGTTCTCACCCACTTCGCTTAACAAATTCAGGAAACGCACACGCTCCGCGGGGTCCAGGCCAGCGGTGGGTTCGTCTACAATTAAGAGTTTAGGATTGCCCAGCAGCGCCACCGCCACCCCAAACCGCTGTTTCATGCCCCCTGAGAAGCCGCCCAGTTTCTGTTTGCGCTTGTCCCAGAGGTTGGTATGTTGGAGCAAGCCTTTGGTGACTTCATGGCGGGCAGCGCGTTGCGTAATGCCCTTGAGCACAGCAAAGTAGTCCAGCATTTCCTGTGCGGTTGCTTTAGGGTACACCCCAAATTCCTGCGGCAGATACCCCAATGTTTGGCGAACCTCTTCTTTCTGGCGCAGCACATCTAGTTCGCCTAAAAAAATCTGTCCTTCATCGGGTTCCTGCAGGGTGGCCAACGTGCGCATAAGCGTTGATTTTCCGGCGCCGTTAGGGCCCAACAACCCGTACATGCCCACCGGAATTTCTAAGTTGATATTGCTTAAGGCCTGCACGCCGTTGGCGTAGGTCTTGGAGACGTTGTTAATCTTTAAGGTCAGTGGTTTGTTTTCCATGGGTTCAGGCTTGGGTGTTGCGCGCGGTGGACAAGTGCGTTTTCGGGCTCGTTTCTGGAAATGAAGCCGAAAACAGGAATTCCCTCCACCGTTCTGTAAAAGAACCTGCTGCCAGGCCGCGCACCAAAACCAATATGCTACCGCGGGAAAGTAATCTGCCAAAGGCGGTTTTGCACCCGTGAATGCGTTGGCAGGCTTTGGCTGGGCTTTGGTAGATTGGGAGAGAGGGCTCGTCGAGCAAGTGGTGCGCGAGTAGGCAGAAATTATACCTTTGTTGTATGAACCGCATTAAAAGGGTATTCACGCTGATTCACCTGGGGCTCTGGACGCTGTTCGGCCTGTTGTTGGCCTTGCAGCTCAGCCAGGAGAACGGGCATTGGCGCACCATGACCCTTGGGTTTCTCTTAACCTGCCTGTATGTTTTTTACAGCCATTTCATTCTGCTCACCCGCTACCTGGGCAAGAACCAAAAGAAAGCCTATTTCGGAAAGTTGGCCGTCATCATGGTCACCGGGCCTATCCCTTTCTTAATTTTTCATTACCGGAAACTAGACACCTGGGACCCTTTCATTGAGCATTATAGCATCACCTTTTTCACCAGCGTACCCGCGTTTCTCTTTCTCAGTTGGCTGGCCCGGGTCACCGAGAATCTGGTCATCAACACCATCAAAAAGGAGCAATTGGAAAAACAGGCCGTAGAGGCAGAACTGCATTATCTCAAGTCACAGATCAACCCACATTTTCTGTTCAACACGCTCAACAACATTCACACGCTGGTGTACAAGCAGGCACCGGCCGCGCCGGAGGCGGTGATGCGTCTGGCGTCTTTGATGCGCTACATGATTTATGAATCCAACTCCACGGTGGTGCCGCTCTCTAGGGAAATGACGTATCTGCAGGATTATATTGGGTTGCAGCAGCTTCGGTACAAAAACAGCCCGGTGGTGGATTTACAAACCCTAGGCGACCTGGAATCTTGCCAGATTGCCCCGCTGCTGTTCATTCATTTGCTGGAAAACGCCTACAAGCACAGCCCCGCGCGGCTGGAGCCGGGAGCCATCAAGGTCAGCATTGTGCGGGAAGTAGACTCGCTCCGTTTCACCATCCAGAACCCGATTACTAAAAACCCCGGCAACAGGCTGGAAGAACCGGGTGGCATAGGGCTTCCGAATGTCAGGAAAAGGTTAGCTTTGCTGTACCCAGACCAACACCGCCTGGAGGTTTCCAGCGCGGGCGAAGTCTTCACCATCACGTTGCAAATTCACGGTCTTCACGCACAGGTTCATGAAGGAAAAGCTCACCTGCTATATCATTGATGACGAGCACCTGGCCCAGGAAATTCTGGAAGCGTACATCGGCAAAGTCCCGTTCCTGGAACTGAAAGGTACTTTTTTTAGTCCGCTGGAGGCTGCCCCGCACCTGGAGAAAGACAAACCCGACCTGCTTTTCCTGGACATCAACATGCCAGACCTGGACGGGCTCAGCTTTATTCCCATGCTCAACCCCAGGCCCCTGATTATCCTCACCACCGCCTATGACCAATACGCCCTCAAAGCGTTTGACCTGGAAGTGAAGGATTACCTGGTGAAACCTTTCCCGTTTGAGCGGTTTTACAAAGGTGTTTTAAGGCTGTATCAGGAACAAAGCCCCAGGTCGCTATCGATTAAAGAGGAAGTGAAAACGATGCCAAAACCTGAGCAAGCGTATCTTTTCCTGAAAGTGGGCCACCGCATCCAGAAAATTGCCATACGTGACATTCTTTTTGTGGAAGGCATGAAAGATTACCTGCGGCTGCACCTGTTAAAGGAAAAAATCATGACGCTGCTGAGCTTCGCGAAATTGGAGGGGCTCTTGCCCGCCCAGGATTTCGCGCGTGTGCACCGTTCTTACCTGGTGGCCATTGACAAAATAGACCACATTGAGAAAAACCGCATCCAAATCGCTGACCAAATCATTCCCATCAGTGACACGTACAGCGAGGCTTTCTACAAGAAATTAAAGGGTTTCCTGTAATTCATTGGTACATAAAAAATTCCCGTTTTCGGGCTCATTTCCAGAAATGAGCCCGAAAACGGGAATTCTACCTAGCTGCCTATAATTCTTTACAAGTGAGTTGAAAGGACTGGCTCTTTCACCACGGCCACCCCGGCGGCGGCGATGCCTTTAAAGCCTTCCTGCACATTGATGAGCTGGTCAAACCCGCGCGCTTTCAAGATAGAGGCCGCAATCATAGACCGGTAACCGCCCGCACAGTACAGGTACACTTCCTGGTTTTTCGGGAATTCTGACAGGTGTTGGTTGATGAAATCCAGGGGTGTGTTTACCGCGGTGGCCACGTGTTCTGCATTGAATTCTGAAGGCTTACGCACGTCAAAAAGAGACAGGTCATTGGTTTGGGAAAAGCGCTGCGCAAATGCATCGGGCGAAATAGACTTGATGGTATCTGTTTCTTTTCCGGCTGCATGCCAACTGGCAAAACCGCCTTGCAAATAACCTATGGTGTGGTCATAGCCCACGCGGGCCAGGCGGGTGATGACTTCTTCCTCGCGGCCTGGTTCTGTGACCAGTAAAATAGGTTGCTGTATATCTGGAATAAGGGTGCCCACCCAAGGCGCAAAGCCGCCGTCTATGCCAATGTTAATGGCGTTGGGAATGAAGCCTTTGGCGAAGACCTCGGGTTTTCTGGTATCCAGCACCAAGGCACCGGTTTCATTGGCAGCCGCCTCAAAAGCTGCTGGGGCAAGAGGTTGTAAGCCCTGCGCCATGACCTGGTTGATGGGAGCGTAGCCTAATTTGTTTAGCTGCACATTAAGCGGGAAATAGCTGGGCGGCGGGGCCAGGCCGTGCAGCACCTCGCGCACAAATTCATCCTTCGTCATGTCTGTCCGAAGGGCGTAGTTGGTCTTTTTCTGATTGCCCAGCGTGTCAACGGTTTCTTTGCTCATGTGTTTCCCGCAGGCAGAACCGGCCCCGTGCGCGGGGTACACCAGCACGTCATCAGACAAGGGCATAATTTTGGACCGGATTGAGTCAAATAGAAGCCCTGCCAGTTGCTCCTGCGTGAGGTCAGATTTAGCGGCCAAATCTGGCCGACCCACATCTCCAATGAACAGCGTGTCCCCGGAGAAAAGGGCGCAGGGCTTGCCGGTTTCATCTTTCAGCAGGTAACAGGTAGATTCAAGGGTATGGCCCGGCGTGTGCAGCACTTGCAGGGTTAAAGATCCAACCTTGAGTTCTTCCCCGTCTTGGGCAATGTGCGCGGCATAGGTGGTTTGGGCGTTAGGCCCGAATACAATGGTAGCGCCGCTTTCCTTGGCCAGGTCCACATGTCCGCTCACAAAGTCGGCGTGAAAATGGGTTTCCAGCACGTATTTGATTTGGGCACCGTTTTTCGTGGCCCTGTCCAAGTAAGGTTGTACTTCCCGCAAAGGATCAATAATGGCGGCCTCGCCATTGCTTTCAATGTAATAGGCACCCTGCGCCAGGCAACCGGTATAGATCTGTTCTACTACCATAAGTGTTCGTAAAGATGGACTTCCCTGCAAAAGTACGTTTTTGTAAAAATTTTCAAATGATACACCAGCACCGGCACGGATAGAACAGACCCGCCCCCGCCAATCAAGCCCAATGAAAGGCCAATCAGCAAAGCAGCCAAGTAGCCTGCTATTTCCACACGTAAAAGGTAAGTCGTCCGCAGATTTGTGTCACTTTCTGGGCTTTTACTAAAGGGTTAGGGCCAGGTGGGCAAGGTAAGCATGAAGGTGGTGCCCTGGCCTACCTGGCTGGTGACGTGCACGTGGCCGCCCATGGCGTCTAGGTGACTTTTAACAAGGAACAAGCCAATGCCCCGGCCCTCTAACCCAACATGGAACCTTTTGTACAGCTTAAATAAGTTGCCCCGGGCCCGCTCCACATCAAAGCCAGAGCCGTTGTCGGTAAAGGTTAGCTCAATTTCATTTTTGAGCAGGTTCAGGGAACAAGAAATGGAAATGTGCAGCGGCCGTTCTTCTGCCTTGTATTTTATGGCGTTAGACAGAAGGTTGTAAAAAATGCTGTGCAGATAGGCTTTGTTGGCTTTGACCAGCAATCCCTCTGGTATTTCCTGTTGCACCAGGCCGCCTATTTGTGCCAACGGCCCCTGAAAGGTGGGCAATACCCGTTCCAGGGCTTCTTCTATGCAAACAGGTTCCAGTTCAAGGTAGCCGTCGCTGTCGCGTATGCCCAGCAGGGTGTTCAGGTCCAGCAGCACTTCATCTAGTTTAGACACGCTCTGGCTCAGGTAGTCCATGCCTTTTGCAAAAGCGTCTGAGTTTCTGTTGGTGCTCTTCAGCAGGTTGGTGAGGCCCAGCAAATTGGCCACCGGCCCCCTTAGGTTATGCGAGATGATGTAGGTGAATTCCTGCAGGTCTCTTTTTTGGCGGTATAGGTCTTTGGCCAGTTGGGAGAGCTCCAATTCTGAGTTTTTCAGGTTGGTGACATCTGTCTGCACCGCAATGAATTGGGTAATCTCGCCCTCGTCGTTCAGAATGGGGGTGATGTCCACGGAGAGCCACACTTCTTCGCCGTTTTTCTTCACGTTCAGGATTTCAAACGTAATCAATTCGCCGCCCAGCAATTTGGGCCATACTTTTTCATAGGCAGATTTGTCGGTTTTGGCGCTGTGCAGGAACTCTGACGGGCGTTGGCCCCTGGCTTCTTCCAACGTGTACCCGTACAAGCGCTCAAATCCTTCGTTCACCCATTCAATGTGCCAGTTCTTGTCTGCCAGCACCACGCTGTTGTTGGTGCGGCTGGCTACCAGCGAAAGCTTTTCCAGTTCTTGCCGGGAGGTCACCTGCTCTGTTATATCCTCAAAGTAAACAGATAGCCCATCTGCCGAAGGGTACGCTTTTACACTTAACCACATACCCATTTCTTTGAAAAAAGGGGTGAAATGGACTGGCGCACCCGTAGTTATGGCTTGGGTGTAGTGCTGGAAAAACTCGCCGCTTTTCTCTTCCGGGAAAATCTCCCAGATGCTTTTGCCCAGGTGCGTCGCTTTGTCCAGCCCTACCATCCGTTCGGCCTCTGAGTTGACATAGGTAATGAGCCAGTTGCGGTCCAGGGTCATGAACGCGTCTGTCATACTCTCAAAGATGGTGTTGAGTTTCTGCGCCTGCTGCTCAATGGTCTGGTAAGACTCCACCACCTGCGTGATGTCTTTGGAGATGGTCTGCGCGCCCATGACCTCGCCGTTCACCACAATGGGGAATTTAAGGGTGTCAAAAATGCGCTGCTCGCCCTGTACCTCAATTTTAAGGTCCTTCCGGAAGGCCTTGCCCTGTAGTACCTCCTTGATAATATGCTCTACTCTGGGTCTAAGGTCTGGGGGAAAGAAGGCTGATGCGGGCTGGTGGATGGCCTCTTCCGGGGTAACGTTCCAAGCCTGGCAGAAGCCTTGGTTTACTTCTGTGATCAGGCCGTTGCGGTCCTCCAGGAACACAATGTCTGGGTTGTTCTGGAAAAGCGCCTTGTACCGCTGCTCGCGTTCAGAGAGCTGCTGGCGCGTGGTCACCAACTCAGAAATATCACGGGCCACACTGTAGATCAGGCTGTCTTCCTCGGCCCATGACGCCGACCATAACAAGGGAATCACCCGGCCATCTTTGTGTATAAGACGGTTTTCAAAATTGCGCAGATGGGCTCCCTGCTTAATGACTTTGACGATGTCATGGGTGAGGTTTACATCATCTGGGTGCAGGAAATCTGAGAAATGCTTGCCTATCATTTCTGCGCTGGTGTAGCCCAGCACCATCAAACTGGCCTGGCTGGCGAAGGTGTAATACCCATCCCCGTCAAACGTACAAATGAGGTCTGGGCACACTTCCCCAAACTTCTCCCATTTAATGGTGCTTGCTTTATTATGTTTTGCCGGCGGGTCCTGGTCTCTCACTGGAATGGTTTTTACAACGAAAGATAGCAAATAATGTGCGGGGCGGCCAAAACGGCCTGGGTAGAATCGCGGGAATGGACCATGATTTTCTGTTTTAGGGCTCATTTCCAGAAATGAGCCCTAAAACAGAAAGTTGTCAGAAGTTTTTACGCACGGGAGAAGTAACCGGCGCCTCATGGAAAACTAGGTTTTAGACGCTACATTTTTGCCTGTGGCACTACCATCCCAAATTCTTATTCGTAAGTTTGTTTCACTGCCCCTTCATAAGAGCATGTTTAAATTTGTCTTTCGCACTGCAAACAGGCATCGCAAGAACCTGACTTTACCTTTTTATCGCACCATAGCGCTGCTATGCTGCTCAAAAAACGCTTCGTCAGAACCTTCCGCTCCCTGTTTTCGCTTGCAAAATCAAAATTTAAACAAGCTCTAACAGGAAGAAGCGGTTTTACTTTAAGATATCAAGATTCAATGGCGACAGGTTTACTTGCCTTATTAGATGATGTGGCGGCACTGGTGAAAGTGAGCGCGGCCAGTTTAGATGACGTACCAGCCCAGGTGGCCAAGACCACCGGAAAAGTGTCTGGTATTGTGATAGATGACACTGCCGTGACGCCCAAATACGTGGTGGGCCTGGACCCGGCCAGGGAATTATCCATCATCTTCCAGATTGCCAAGCGGTCTTTGATTAACAAAGTGCTCTTGCTGAGCCCGGCGGCCTTAATTCTGGGGTTCTTCGCGCCGTGGGCCATTCCGCCTATACTAATGTTGGGCGGGGCGTATCTGTGCTTTGAAGGGTATGAAAAAGTGCATTCCATGTTTGCCCCGCACCATGACCCGGCCGGCGAAACCCAAAACCTGGAAGTCATTACCCCCGAGGAACTGGAGAAGGAAAGAATTTCTGGCGCCATCAGGACAGACCTGATCCTGTCTGCCGAGATTGTGGCCATCACCTACGCCACCGTGGCCGAAACCAACTTGCTGAACCAGATTGTGGTCATGTTTGCCGTGGCTATTTTCATTACCGTGGCGGTGTACGGCTTTGTGGGCCTCATTGTAAAAGCAGATGACGTGGGCGTGCACCTGGCCAAGAAGAACAGCCCGGCTCTACAGCGGTTTGGGCGGGGCATTGTTAACTTCATGCCGCATTTTCTCAAAATTCTGGGCTACGTGGGCACGGCGGCCATGCTGTGGGTGGGCGCAGAGATCATTGCACACGGCATTCCGTTTACCAGTCACCTGTTGCATGACATAGAACTCGCTTTGGCCCACATTCCGGCCCTGGCTTGGTTCGCGAAAGCGTTTGCCTGCTTTTTGGGCGGCCTGGTAATTGGCTTTTTTATTGAGAAACTGGTGGTGCTGGCCAAGAAGCTGTTCAAGAAAAAGGCCTAAGGAAACCCGGAGTTTTACTTATGAATTTGGTGAAAGCTGAAGCTGGGTCTTCAGCTTTTCCATTTCTGCGCTGGTGAGGTGTCGCCACGTGCCCGGCTTTAAATCTCCCAGTTCCACAGAAACCACCCGCACCCGCACCAGTCGTTCCACCGCGTACCCCAGTTTATAGCACATGCGCCTGATCTGGCGGTTAAGGCCCTGCGTTAAAATAATGGCAAACGTGACCTCATCTACCTGCGTCACCTGGGCCGGGCGCGTGATTTTGCCCATAATGATGACGCCGGCGGCCATGGCAGCCAACATTTCTGCGGTGAGCGGTTTGTCTACGGTAACACGGTATTCTTTCTCCTGATGGGTTTCTGCGGGATTTATCTGGTTGTAAAAATGGCCGTCATTGGTAAGCAGCAACAAACCTTCAGATTCTTTGTCTAGCCGGCCGACCGGGAACACGCGGTGGGGGAGGTGGAGCGCTTCTGCCAGGTTGTTTTCTATACCTTGGTTGAGGGTGGACTCCACGCCGCGTGGTTTATAATAAGCCAGGTACAGGAATTCCGTAGTGGTTTTAATCACCTTTCCGTCCAGGGTCACCTCATCTGCGGGCAGTAGTTTCTGAGTTAGTTGTCCTTTCTGCCCGTTCACTAGCACCCGCCCGCTTAAAATGTGGGCCACCGCATCTTTGTTAGACAGGCCGGCTTTCTGCACCACAAAATACTGAAGCGAAGTCGTGAGGGTTTTCATAGAAGGGCCGGTAATTTTCCTGGGCAAAGATACGTCATTGAAGTGGCAAGCTTCCAAAAACAGCGGGGGTTCATCAACCAGACAGACTTTCCGTTTTTGGCCTCATTTCCGGAAACGGAGCCGAAAACGGAAATGTAGGAAAAGAATAATAGCCTTAATAGAAAACCAACTAAGGAGAACGAAGCAAAAAAGCTGCTATCAAAAAAATGATGAATTTTTGCAAGAAAATGCCAAAAATGTATATACTTGCAGCTCCGTAAGACGATTTTGTCCATGATTGTTGCAGCTGCCCGCCTCAGATAAAAAGGGCACCATTCCTTTCTTCTTAGTTCTACCAGACGCTCGCCCTGAGCCGTTTCTGGTTTCTGTCTGACTTATTTTCTTTCTATCATGGTCCAATTATCTTCTTCCCCAGGAAGAGTATCTTCTATATTTTCCCTTATCAAACAGGCCTTGCGCGGCGAAGAACTGGATTTTACCACGGGCAGCATCAGGCGGTCTGTCATTCTGCTGGCCATTCCCATGATGTTGGAAATGATCATGGAATCGGTGTTCGCACTGGTGGACCTGTATTTTGTGGGCCATTTGCACAACAGTTCCTACGCCATTCAAACGGTGGGGCTTACTGAGTCGGTGCTTACGGTGATTTACTCCCTGGCCATTGGCATCAGCATGGCCGCTACGGCCGTGGTTTCGCGGCGCATAGGCGAGAAAAACCCTGAAGCAGCCACCAAAGCGGGTATGCAGGCCATCTTGATTGCCGGAGCCGTGACGTTGGTGTTGAGCGTTTTAGGCGTGGTGTTCGCCACTGAGATTCTGCTCTTGATGGGCGCCTCGGCGGCCTCTGCCCAGATGGGCTCACCGTTCATGCAGCTCATGATGGGCAGCAGTTTGTTTATCATGCTCCTGTTCCTGATCAATGGTATTTTCAGGGGGGCGGGCAACGCGGCCATCGCTATGAAAAGTCTTTGGGTGGCCAACGTAGCCAACATCATTCTGTGCCCTATTTTTATCAATGGTTGGGGTCCGGTGCCGGCCTTTGGGTTAACGGGCGCTGCCATGGCCACTACTTTGGGCCGGGGCCTGGGCGTGGCCTACCAAATCTACCACCTTGCCAAGGGGAACAGTTCACTGCAAGTCAGGCTCCAACATTTCTTACCAGATTTTACCCAAATGAAAGCGCTGGCCCAAATTGCGGCCCCGGCGGTGTTGCAGTTTGTGATTGCCTCCTGCAGTTGGATTTTCCTGGCGAAGCTGGTGGCCACCACCGGCGGAGACCATGGCTCGGCGGGTTACCAGACGGCGCTGCGGTTATTGATGTTTTTCATTTTACCGGCCTGGGGTTTGAGCAACGCGGCGGCCACGCTGGTGGGCCAGAACCTGGGTGCCCAGAAGCTGGACCGCGCCGAGCAGGCCGTCCGGAAAACCGCCAAGTACAACGTTATTTTCATGGCTTTGGTCACGGTGATTAGTCTGGCAGGCGCTGAGTTCCTGGCTTCGTTTTTTACCAATGACCCGCAGGTGCAGGAAGTGGCGGTGCTGGCTATCAGGGTGATGAGTGTGGACTACGTGTTCTACGGCATTGGCATGGTATTAATCAATGCGTTCAACGGGGCAGGCGACACCTGGACGCCCACCTGGGTTAATTTAGGCGGCTTTTGGCTGTTTCAGATTCCGTTGGCGTATGTGCTGGCTACTACTTTTGCCTTGGGTCCGCTGGGCGTATTCATTGCCATTCCGGTGGCAGAAACGGCTATTACACTGGTTAGCATTGTATTGTTTAAACGCGGCAAGTGGAAAACTAAGCAAGTATAACATCCCTTTATATTATTCGGAGGAAAGCCCTTGTGTTCTTGCATAGGGGCTTTTCTTTTGCCATTCAGCCACAATTTTCTTTAAACCAGTTTCCGTTTTCGGGCTCATTTCCAGAAACGAGCCCGAAAACGGAAAGCTGTATTCCCTGGCCCGCCGTCTTTAAAAAATAATAAAATTTAATGTGGCTAGAAAGGTGTACCTTACATCAAACTGGTAATCTGACAATTACATACTTGGCGAGAATACTTTCCCCTGGCGCTTTTATAAGCCTTAAGCCGAGATGCCTCTTTCATTTCCCCACAGTTTTGCCATTAACCCTACGCCCATGAAAGAGAGTGAAAAAAGATACCGTCGGCTGATTGAAGCAAGCCTTGACTTGTTGGTGACCGTGAACCAGGAAGGCATTATTATTGACGCCAATGAAGCCACCACCACCTTTACCGGGGTGGAGCATAGCCAACTGCTGGGGGCAGATTTCTTTCCGTTTTTCTCTAACCCAGAGGCCGCGCGCCTCGTGTTCAAAGAAGTTATGGCGCAAGGCGCAGTGGTAGATGTGCCTTTGAGCATTAAGCATGTGAACGGTTCTCTTATTGATATCTCTTTTGTGGGTTCAGTCTATCAAGATGAGCAGGGGACCACGTTGGGCGCCGTGATTGTGGGCCGCGAAACCGGGGACCGCAACTGGGCCACTGAGCTGGGCATTGCCAACAAAGAACTGGCCTTTCAGCACAATGAAAAAGAAAAACGCGCCGATGAACTTAGTATCGCCAATGAGGAATTAGCCTTCCAGAACGATGAAAAAGGAAAACGCGCCGCCGAGCTGAGCATTGCCAATGATGAGTTAGCCTTCCAGAATGACGAGAAGGAGAAGCGTGCCCAGGAATTGAGCGTGGCCAACAAAGAACTCGCGTTCCAGAACGACGAAAAAGAAAAACGGGCCGCCGAACTCAGCATTGCCAACATTGAACTGGCGTTCCAGAACGATGAAAAAGAAAAGCGGGCGCAGGAATTGAGCGTTGCAAATACCGAGTTGGCGTTCCAAAACGACGAGAAAGAAAAGCGCGCCGCGGAATTAAGTATTGCCAACATTGAACTGGCGTTCCAGAACGATGAAAAAGAGAAACGTGCCGCGGAGTTAAGCGTCGCCAACAAAGAATTAGCGTTCCAGAACGATGAGAAAGAGAAACGCGCGCAGGAACTGAGCATCGCCAATACGGAACTCGCGTTCCAGAACGACGAGAAAGAAAAACGCGCCCAGGAACTGAGCATCGCCAACAAAGAATTGGCGTTCCAGAACGATGAGAAAGAGAAGCGGGCCCAGGAACTGAGCATCGCTAACAAAGAGCTGGCGTTTCAGAACGATGAAAAAGAAAAACGGGCCGCAGAATTAAGCATCGCCAACATTGAACTCGCGTTCCAGAACGAGGAAAAAGAAAAACGCGCCGCGGAGCTAGTCATTGCAAACAAAGAACTGGCTTTCCAGAATGACGAAAAAGTAAAGCGCGCCGCCGAACTCAGGGTGGCCAATTATGCCCGTGGGTTGATTGAGGCCAGTTTGGACCCGTTGGTGACCATCAGCCCCGAGGGCAAAATCACTGACATGAACCAGGCCACCGTGAAAGTCACCGGCTGGGACCGCGAACAGTTGATAGACTCAGACTTCTTCACCTATTTCACGGAGCCCCAAATGGCGCGGGAAGTGTACCAGGAAGTATTCGCCAAGGGCGCCGTGGCAGATTCGCCGCTCACGCTCAAGCACAAAGACGGCAAACTCACCGACGTGCTCTTCAACGGTTCTGTCTACCGCAATGACAAAGGCAAGGTGTTGGGTGTGGTGGTGGTGGCGCGTGACGTAACCGACCAGAAACGCATTGCCACTGAACTGATTGAAGCCAAAGTCGCCGCAGAATCAGCCACCGAACAAGCTGAGATGGCGCAGGCCAAAGCCGAACTGGCCACCCAAATTGCCGAAGACGCTGTGAAAGCCAAGCAGCAGTTTTTGAGCAACATGAGCCACGAAATAAGAACGCCCATGAACGCCATCATCGGGTTTACCAAAGTGGTGCTCAAAACCGAACTCACCGAGAAACAGCGCGAATATCTGAACGCCATCAAACTCAGCGGCGACGCCCTGATTGTTTTAATCAATGACATTCTGGACTTGGCCAAGGTAGATGCCGGCAAGATGACGTTTGAGCAGATACCGTTTAAGCTTTCGGCCTCTATTTTTGCCATGGTGCATCTGTTTGAGACCAAGATTCAGGAACGAAACCTGGAGTTGGTCATGGAATATGACCCCAAGATTCCGGAAGTGTTGGTGGGCGACCCCGTGCGGCTGCACCAGATTATTCTCAATTTGGTGAGCAACGCCGTGAAATTCACCACGCAAGGCACCATTACCGTGGGCGTACGCCTGCTGGTGCAAGACGAGCAAAAAGTGATTCTGGAATTCGCCGTCACAGACACCGGCATTGGTATTTCAGAGAAAAAACTGAGCACCGTGTTTGATAATTTCCAGCAGGCTACCAGTGACACGTCAAGGTTGTACGGCGGCACCGGCCTGGGTTTGGCCATTGTGAAAAACCTGGTGGAACCGCAGGGCGGCACCATTTCCGTGAAAAGCAAGCAAGGCGTTGGCTCTACGTTCAGTTTCATTCTGAGCTTCAACAAAACAGAAGAAAAAGCCGCCGCCGACCTTGGCCTGCACATTGAACTGGAAGCCGGTCTGAAAGACGTGAAAATTCTGGTGGTGGAGGACATTGCCTTGAACCAGTTGTTGATGAAGACTTTGCTGGAGGACTTCGGGTTTGAGATGGAAGTGGCCAACAACGGCGAGATTGCCATTGAGAAACTGAAGACCAACACCTATGACGTGGTTTTGATGGACCTGCAGATGCCCGTGATGAACGGGTTTGAAGCCACTACCTACATCAGGAACAAGCTCAAACTCAAAGTGCCCATCATTGCCCTCACCGCCGACGTGACCACCGTGGACGTGGAGAAATGCAAGGCTGTGGGCATGAATGACTACATCTCCAAACCCGTTGATGACAAGTTGCTTTACGCCAAAATTGTGAAGTACCTTAAAAACCCAGACTTGGCCAAAAACCTGGAACTACCGGAGCCTGAAGATTTGCAGAACCAGCCGCTGCGCTGCGTGAACTTTGAATACCTCAAGCGTATCACCAAAAACAAAGACCGCATGGTGGAGATGATTCAGCTGTACCTGCAGGAGATTCCGGGGTTGGTGCAGACCATGAAAAAAGCCATTGCCGGCCATAACTGGATCATTCTGCGCAACGCCACGCACTCCATCATTCCCACGTTCTCCACCATGGGCATCAACCCAGAGTTTGAGGACATCGCCAAAGCCATTCAGGCCCTGGCCGCCAACCAGATGACCATTGAAACCGGCGAGGAAGCCAGCGACGAAACCATGAACATGCTCTACACTTTGTTCGCCAAAATAGAAGACGTCTGCGCCCTGGCCGCCTCTGAACTGGAAGCTGAACTCTTGGAACTGAAATTGGTAACCTCGTAAGAAGCAATATATTTCAATTAAAAAAGGTTTTCCCGTTTTGGGGCTCATTTCCAGAAATGAGCCCCAAAACGGGAAGACCTTTTTTTGTAGAGACGCAATACCTTGCGTCTTTTCTCCATGAAACAAGAAAGGTGCAAGGCGATAGAAATGCGTTGGAGCCGCAAGGTATTGCGTCTCTACATCTAGACAATTTCAGCCATCATAATCCACCTTTCCACGGAACCCGTTTTCGGGCTCATTTCTGAAAACGAGCCCGAAAACGGAGCTTAGGTGCGGTTCAATTCCTCCAGGTTGTTGTTTCTCTTTTTAGGGTCAAACTTGGCGCCTCTGCTGAAATTGTACCGCAGTGAAAAGCCCAGGTTCTGCATGTACAGGTACTGGTCAAAGTCATTGACGTTGTTGCCAATTCTGGTGTCAAAGCGCAGGCGGTAAGACCTGAACACATCATTCAGGTTCACCGTCAGGTCCAATTTCTTGTTCAGGAAACTCTTTCTAAGGCCCAGATGCACCCACCACATAGCCCCCACCTTGTACAAGCCAGACGCTCCCGGGCCGCGGGCGGTGCCGTTTATTTCCAGCTTAAAGTCGCTGGGCAGTAAAATATTGTGGGTGGTTTGGAATGCATACAACACCTGCGCATTGATTTGCCGTTCGCCCAGCGCGGTAATTCTGAATTCATTGTAGGCCACGGTGAGCGTGTTGTTGGTGTCCCATTTCTTGGAAATCTGGAACGGCGCAATGCCCACAAAGCTAAAATTATAGGAATCATCTACGTTGCCGGTGGTGTAAATGGTAAGCGCCTTCTCCACGTCCAGAATGGGCAACTCAGACATCACATCTTGCATGTATTGGTAATTGAACACCAGGCTGTAGTCTTTAAAGAACCGTTGCGTGACTGACAGCGCGTGCGTGAATTGCGGCCGCAGGCCAGGGTTGCCCTGCGTGACGGTGAACGGGTCACGGTAAATGATGAACGGGTTGAGGTTGCCGTAATTGGGACGCTGTATGCGGCGCGTGTAGCTGTAATTCACGTGGTAGTTCTCAGAGAGTTTCTGCTGCAAAAAGAAGCTGGGGAAGAAGTTGAGGTACTCGCGGTTGGTCACCTGCTTGGTGGTCAGAGATTCACCGCGCGACTGCGTTCCTTCGGCCCGGAGGCCCAGTTGCAGGATGTAGCGCGGGCTCAGCGTGGAGTTCCAGTTGGCGTAGGCGGCGTAAATGTTTTCATCATAGATAAAGTGGTTGGTTCTGTTTTTGTCCAGCACCAGGCCGGTGTTGTTGAAATAGAATTTAGAGTCATTGTCAGATTCCACGCGGCTGGCCTTCACGCCCAATTCCAGTTTGCTTTTGCCAAACAGGTTTTGGGCATAATCTACCTTAGCCGAATAAATATTGAAACCGTTTTCTGTGTTGGTGTACAGAAAATCCTGCTCAGGCGCTTTGCCCGCGGTGTAATAAGTGGTGTAATTGTAGAAGTTGGAAGCCCCGTAGTTGGCAATTTTCACAAAGTCCAAATCCGCGGAAAGCGTGGTGCCTACGGTGTCCAGCTTGCCGGTGTAATGCACGTTGGTGTTGAAGTTGGTGAACGTGTTGGTGGTGTAATTGTCAGCGTCTACCAGGCTGGAAGGCTGCCCGGCGGTGGTGCCGTAATAACTGTCTGACAGGAAATCTGACCAGGCGGTGTTCCGGTTGAAACTTATGACCGTGCCCACGCTGTGCTGGTCTGTGAGGCTATAATCGGTGCCCACCCTGAAATTAGGTGGCCCCAGGTTTTTGCTCTGGCCTTTGGTGTCTTGGTCAATAAAGACAAGGCCGTCTTTGCTGTCAAACACACGGGTGAAAACGCCTTCGCGGTTGTTCACGCGGCGCGGCAGGTCTGTGATCAAAAACGAATTCCAGTTGCCCGCCCGGTGGTAAATGCTGCCGCCCACGTTGCCGCCCACCTGCTTGAAATTTGTGTTCACGCCCGCCTGCACGCTGCCATTAATGCCCCTGATCTCGTTTTTCTTTAAGTTGATGTTCAAAATACCGGAAGAACCTTCGGCGTCAAACTTGGCCGAGGGGTTGGTCATAATCTCAATGTTCTTGATGTTTTCCGCCGACATGCTTTCCAGCATATTGCGCAAGTCAATGGCAGACATATAGGTGAGTTTACCGTTGAGCATGACCGTAATGCCGCCTCGGCCGTTGAGCTGAATGTTGCCCTCAGGGTCCACAAACACGCCCGGCGCCCGTGAGAGCACGTCAAACGCAGTCCGTCCGGCGGCCAGGGCCGTGCCTTCCACGCTCACCACCATTTTATCGGCTTCATAGGTAATAGTGGGCCGAAGGCTGGTCACGGTCACTTCTTTCAGTTTGGTGGAGGAAGTGGCCAAGCGCATAGTTGGGGCGGTGACGACAGGATTTTGGGCGCTGACTTCCACCAGATTGCTCTGCTTGGTGTCATAGCCTATAAAACTGAAGGAAAGCGTGTACTGCCCGTACGGCACGTTGTTGAAGGAAAACTGGCCCTGGGCGTTGGTAAGCGTGCCGTCCTGGGCTTTAACTAAACCTTTGGGCAGCAGCGCCACCGTAGCGTACTCAATGGGTTTGCCCGTAAGCGAATCCAGCAGCTGCCCGGTGATTTTGCCGGTGGCGGCAGGGGAGGGCACTACAGCCGACGTCGTGTTCTGCGCCTGCCCTGGCCAAATCACGCAAAGGCAAAGGCATAGCAATCCCAGCAAAAAGAGGGCTCTTTTTTTCATAAGAAAGTGTGGTAGGCGTTGTAAGAAGTGTTGGTGTAGGGGCTTGTAGTGAAAAGACTACTGAGCCCCTGATTCGTTGCACGGGAAATGAAATTTATTTTTGGGTGAGGTTTGGCAGCGCAGGCAAATGTCTGTTTTGGGGTTCATTTCCAGAAATGAGCCCCAAAACGCAAGTGAATATAGCGCTGTAGCTTTTGGCGGACCAACGCATTAATTTAAGGTCGAATTCTGGTTACCTATTTCTTTTTAGAATTAAAAAATCAACTTAAACCGAAGAAGAGATGCTTAATTTGTTTTCATGCTTGACAAAAGTATCCTTACTTGCGCAGCAGAAATAAGCCGGTTGCAAGCGGTTTCCGTTTTTGGCTTCGTTTCCAGAAATGAGCCCGAAAACGGAAATTCAATCTCCTAAAAAAAACCTGCTATGTCCAGCAAAAAAGTGGTGGTGGCGTCTGCCAATCCCGTGAAAGTACAGGCCGCCCTGGCCGGGTTGCAGCGCATGTTCCCGCATGACCAGTTTGAAGCCGTACCGCTAGAAGTGCCCTCCGGCGTGGCCGACCAACCCATGACCGACCAGGAAACGCTGCAAGGCGCCCTTAACCGGGTAGAAAATGCATTTACGCAAAGACCGGAGGCTGATTTTTGGATTGGTCTGGAAGGCGGTGTGGAGCAGGTTCACCATGAGTTGGCCTCTTTTGCCTGGGTAGTGGTGAAGGCAGGTACCACGTGGGGCAAAGCCCGGTCAGGCACGTTTTTCCTGCCCCAGAAAGTAGCCGACTTGGTGAACCAGGGCGTGGAACTGGGCCCGGCCAACGACCAGATTTTCAGCCAGGTCAACTCCAAGCAAAAAGGCGGGGCCATTGGTATTCTGAGTCACGGCGCCCTGGGCCGGAAAGAACTCTACGAGCAGGCGGTGGTATTGGCTTTGGTGCCGTTCCAGAATCCAGAACTTTACTGACAATCCCTGTTTCGTTAGGAAACCAATTGAGGAATGGTCCCGTTTTCGGGCTCATTTCTGGAAATGAAGCCGAAAACGGAAGTTTAATCCAGTAAGCTGAATCAGGCAGCGTTGCCAGCACTATGCTACAGCAAAGTATCGGGTTGACATTACTAGATCTAGGTTGCCTTGCAAATAATTAGCGGTTGTCCATGATTTCTTGCAGGCAATTAAACTCTAGCGGTTTAGATAGAAACCCGGCCACCCATGGGTTGTTGGCGGCCTTTTCCTTGTCTAAGATTTCCAGGGACGATGATAAAATATAAATGGTGAATTTCTTCTTGAGGTCTTCACTAAAGCTTTGGTACAATTCCAGAAATTCCCAGCCCGTCATGGACGGCATGTTGATGTCCAGAAACATGATGGTTTGCTGCGTATCAACTGCATCAGGATGTGAAATGTAAGCCAGGGCGGCCTCGGGCTCCAGAAAAGAAGTGACCTGTGCCTTGGAGTTAAACCGCTGAATGATGAACTCACAGATCATGTTGTTGGTAGGGTCATCGTCAACTATGATGTAGGTGGAAGGCGTGCTCATGTGTGCGTGCTTTACTTGAAACGTTGCTTTTGAATAAGATGGTGAATTCCACACCTTGGTTTACTTCGCTTTGAACCGAAATTTTGCCACCCAGTGCCTCTACCTGCGTTTTGACCATGAACAGACCAAGTCCTTTGCCTTCTACGTGGTAATGGAACCTTTTGTACAGGCCAAACAGCTGATCTTTCTTTTTGACCAGGTCAATTCCCAGGCCGTTGTCTTTAAAGGTTAGGTGCATGCCGTCTTTCACTCGGGCACTTTTTATTTCTATGTGCGGCGGAAGGCCGGGCTGGCGGTATTTAATGCTGTTTAGAATAAGGTTGTAGAAAATGCTGTGCAGGTAACTTTTGACCGTCACAATTTCTGGGTGCTCAGAAAAATCAGTGCTAATCTTTACATTTTCCTGGGTAATGAGGTGCTGAATGCTGGACGTAATGCCCACCACTAGGTCCGTGAGATTTATAGACTCCTTGTTTTCAGCGATGTCTTTTTTGACCGTGAGAATGGTGTTCAAATCAATAATCACGCTGTCCAGACGCTTTATGTTGATTTTGAGGGCATTGAGAAGATTGTCTTTGGCTTCTTGGGGGTTGTTTGGAAGATCCATTAAATCTACCAACCCCATGATATTGGCCACCGGCGCCCGCAGGTTATGTGACACAATGTATGAGAATTGCTCCAGGCCTTTGTTCGCGTCAATCAATTCTTCAGTATACGTGTGCAGGTTTTCGTTGAGTTCCAGTAGGTGCAGGTCTTTCTGCTTACGTTCGGTCACGTCTTTAAAATAGACAGAAAGCCCGCTGCCCGAAGGGTAGGCCGTGACACTGAACCAACACTGCGCCTTGTCATAAAAGGCCTCAAAATGTTGGATTTTATCTTCGTTTATCGCCTTTTGATAGTAGTCATAGAAAGGGGTGCCTACTACGTCTGGAAATTTTTCCCACAGGTTGTGTCCTTTCATCTCTTCTTTGCTGCGGCCCAGGAGCTTCTCTGCCTGCTGGTTCCAGTAGGTGACTACCCACTCTTTGGTGAGCGCATAGAAAGCATCGCCAATGCTTTCCAGAATCACGTTTTTTTCTTTGTACACCTCCAGCATTTCCAGTTCGGCTTTTTTCATGGCGTCTATGTCCTGAATGCTGCCGTAGAAACGGGTAACTTTTTGGTCAATGATTTCTGTCTGACCAATTATGCGCACCCAGCGGTCTTTGCCGGTGGCGGTGGTGATGAGCAATTCCAGGTCAAAGGGAGTACCTTTCTGGAAGGCGGCTTCTAAAGCGTTGAAAATGATTTCTCGGTTTGCACCGGCTTTGTAGAAGTTGATTCCCGTGGCCACGTCTGGCGTAAAGTCCTGGGGCACGTCATGTATTTCTTTGGTAATGTCTGACCAGAAAACGTCCATGGTGGTCATATCTACCTCAAAAGTACCAATGCGGGCCAGCACCGAGGCTTCTTTGAGCAGCTTCTCCAACTGTTTCTGTTTGGTGATGTCTTGCATGGCGCCCACCATCCTAACAGGGTTCTGCTGCGTGTCTCTGATGATAAAGCCCCGGTCTGAGACAAAGGCATAATCTCCGTTGGCTTTTTTGAACCGGTATTCTGCCTCCCAGTGGGTGTCTTCGCTTTTGAGCGCAGCATTGATATGGGCTCTGGTTTGGGATAAATCTGCGGGGTGCACGTTGCTAGACCATGTGCGCTGGGACTGGTTTAGCTCTTTGACGTTGTAGCCGAACAGGTATTCCACGCCTTCACTCCAGTAGAAATCATTTGTGTTAAGGTCCCAGTCCCAGATGGCGTCTGACGTAGCTTTAGAGACCAGTTCATACCGCGCGTTGCTTTGCAGCAGGGCCTGCTCTGCTTTTTCCCTCTCTGTTATGTCTTGGCAAACTACCATGAGGCAATTGGTTTGCTTATACAGCAAGTGGTGCCCAGAGATTTCTACTTTAAGTGGGGTGCCGTTTTTAGTGGTGTTTTCAAAAGCCCCGTAATTCAGCGTGCCATTTTCTGAGGATAACTGGTGAAGGGTAGCTTTGGTGCGAACGGCTTCCTGTTCTGGCAACAGGTCTAAGAAGGTCATTTGCAACAATTCTAACCGGGTATAACCATAGTGGTCAACAACTGCTTGATTAGCGTCAAGAATCTTGAAGGTCTGCGGGTCAAAAATAAGTTTGGGCAGCGGGCTGCAATTAAAGAGTTGCCGGTACTGCTCCTCAGACTGTTTTATTTCATCCTCGGCGTTTTTACGTTCCGTGATATCCCTGAAATTATCTACAATGCCCTTGATGGCGGGGTCATGCAGCATGTTGGTGAGAGTGGCCTCGGCCCAGCGCCAGGAGCCATTTTTGTGCCGCAGGCGCGCATCCATCCCCTTCATGGGGACGCCCGGTTGTGACAGGCATTTTTGCATGGTATGCATGGCCACCTCCACATCTTGGGGGTGAATGATTTCCTGGAGGTTCAATAGTAAGGCTTCCTGTTCAGAATATCCCAGCACATGGCTAATAGACGGCGACACATAGGTAGGGGTGAACTCTTGGTTCAAGATCACCACCACATCGCCGCCGTTTTCAATCAGGCTCCTGTATTTATGTTCATTGCTGATCAGTTCCTGTAAGTGGTTTTGGCGCTCTTTCTCCAGCAGGTGTTTGGCCAAGGCGTTTTCAATGGCCATGGGCAATCGTTCGGGCCTGTCTTTCAGGATGTAGTCATCGGCACCTTTTTTGAGCATGCTCACGGCGTATTCATCTGTCATGGCGGCCGTGACCAATATAAAAGGAGTGGTGGTGCCGGAGGCATGGTAATATTCCAGGGCTTCCTCAGAGTTGAAAGAAGGCAAGGAATGGTCTGCCAGGATCAAGTCTGGCTGAAACGTCTCTAACGCGGAGATGAATTTTTCTTTGGTGTCTACCAGCAGCGCCTCAAACACTAACCCACTTTTTTTAAGCACCCGCCAGATCAAGGCCGCGTCACTGGGCGAATCTTCCAGATGGACAATCTTTAAGGGAGCAGGCATATTGTAGGGCTTTGGGTAGGTTGGCTTGTCACAACATTCATGGCACTAATTCACCTGGGGGCTGGCGATAACTTTGGCAAAGCAAAAAGCCTGGCCGCTTTAGGGGGCGTTTTTGGCCTCTGTTTTCTAAATGAGGCGCAAAACGGGGCCAAATGGTTTTTACACGTGCGGCGTATGGTTCACCACCAGCCAGTAAAAGCCCAGATCTGCAATGGTTTTAGAGAAGTTCTCAAAACCCACAGGCTTGACCACGTAGCTGTTGACTCCTAATTGATGGCTTTCAATAATGTCGCGCTCCTCTTTGGACGAAGTCATCATGACCACCGGAATCAACTTGGTGCGGTCATCGCCTTTAATAATACGCAGCACCTCTAAGCCGCTAACCTTGGGCATTTTAAGGTCCAGGAAAATGACTTTAGGCTTTTGGTCAATGTTTCTGCCCACAAACTCCCCGGTTCCAAAAATGAAGTCCAGGGCCTGCGCCCCGTCGGCCAGGTGAATGAGGTTGTTGGCCAGGTTATGCTTTTTGAGGGCCCGTATGGTGAGCATGGCGTCTGATTTGTTGTCTTCCACCAGAAGAATCTGAATATCTGCGTTGTTCATGTTTTCTACTTTTCTTAGTGTGAGGCAAGGGGCAAGGCCACGTAAAAAGTGGCCCCGTGGTCTACCTGACCCTCTGCCCACACCTTGCCGCCGTGTTTAGAGACTATTTTCTGTATAATGGCCAGCCCAACACCGGTGCCTTCAAATTCATGGCTGCTATGGAGCCGCTGGAACACGCCAAACAACTTGTCAGAGTAGCGCATGTCAAAGCCCGCGCCGTTGTCTTTTACATAGTAGACCACGGCCGCTGGCTCTGTGTAATGACCTATCTCTATCTGGGGATTATCTTTTTTGCTGGAATACTTAAAGGCATTGGACACCAGGTTCAGGAAAACTTGGTAGAGCATGTTGCGATCACCGGGAATATTGGGCAGGGGGTGAACCGTAATGGAGGGTTTTATATCGGGTTCCAGCACCTGAAGCTCCGAGATTACCTGCCTTACCAGTTTTTCTATACTCACTTCGCCTATTGATGCCTGTTGCTTGCCTAATCTTGAAAAATCAAGGAGGTTGTCAATCAGTTGGCCCATTTTCTTGGCGTTGGCGATTATTTCCTCAAAAAGCTCCTTCGCCTCTGGCGCCAGCTGCTCCCCGAAATCTTCTGCCAGCACCTGTGCAAAACCATTAATAGCCCGCAGCGGTGCCCGTAAATCATGCGACACCGAATACGTGAACGACTCTAAATCTTTATTGGCGGCCTCCAACTCTGCTGCTCTTTTGGCTTTCTCCTGTATCTGAAAAGCGAGTTCCCGGTTGGCTTCTATCAATTCTGCCGCCCGGCTTTCAATCTCAGCGTTCTGGAGCGCCAATTGTTTGTTGGCCGAAAGGAGCGCTGAGGTGAGGCTTGCTTTTTCCTCTCCATTGAAGGCAGAATTTGGTTGGTCCATATACGTATGCTGCAGGCAGAGCCTTTTGTAGGGTTTATAAAATAGTCCCTTTACATGAGTTTTGCCTTGATACTGGATAAAAACAAGAAGAACAGTGGGGCGCTATTCTTGAAGCCTTGCCAATTGGGGAGAAGCAAACTAAAGTAAAAGTAAGACAAAATCGTGAATGTATTCCGTATAAATACGGATTATTTTATAATATACTAAAGCTTTGCCGAGAATTGTTCTTCTTCAAAAAATATATTTTTACTTAGAATTCGGGGCCACTGTTGTGTATATGCCATGAAAAGGTAATAAAACTTTTGGTTAATTGTGTTGCGGTTAGTCAAAATAGGGGTTGGATAGTGCTAAATAGCCTAAGCAACTGTTAGCTGGTTTACTTCAATTCAAAAGCACGCGCGCCAATATTAAATTAAAACTATAAAGAAGGTAAGAAACTTCCTGTTTTCGGGCCCATTTCTGAAAACGAGGCTAAAAACGGAATTGGCACAGACACTCGTAGGAGCTGCGCGCACTACGAGGTCTTTTGAGCAGGCGTCTGTTGTGACCTCAACCGTTGGAGACAAGGCAGTGCCTGGTCTCTACAACCTGCAAACTATTTCTAGTTTAGCCTCCATTTCCAAAACAAAGCCCAAAAACGCTATCATCTCGGTTCTAAAAACGCAGACTGCCAATCAACACGCGCCTTTTCCAGCCTTTCCATCGAGCGCCTCGCGGGTTGGCCTTGTAAGGCTGAGGCTATGAAACAAATATCGGTTATGGCCAAGACGGGCAGTGCGAGAGGGGAAGGCGGGGCCTCGCGGCCGTGAGCGCTCGGAGCCCGGCTATGGAAAAGGCCGTCTTGTGAGGCAAGGGATCAGCGGAACTTTGCAAGGAAAGCAAACTGCGTGCACAAAAGCAGCTAGAAACGCAGTTTGGGTAATTGGCCCCTATGAACACTAACAACGGCGAAGGGAATTGCGAGCTTCATCAAACAGTCTTAGTTAGATCCTTTGGTAGCTTCGCTCGCTCTCTTCGGCTCTCGCCTCAAGAATGCTCAGGATGACCATAAAAAAAGGAGCCTGGCTTTTAGCCAGACTCCTCTAAAATTCAAATAAGAAACTTCTACTTCACTTCCTTCAGCAACTCCACCACAGCCGCTTCCAACTGCTGGTCTTTGCCTTTGCTTACCAGTTCGTATGCATTCATCACTTTCACGTCTGGCTCGGTTTGCAGGTTCTCCAGGTAACGGCCCTGCACGTCTTTTACGCCCAGCGGTGGAACGCCCCAGCGCACGCTGTTGTCAGAAAGCGTTTCCCAACCTGCGAAGGTACAGGTGCCCGGCACTGGCATGCCCACCAGTTTGCCCAGCTTCAAATCCTGATAAGAGAAAGCGAAGCAGTGGCCGTCTGAATAGTTGGCCTCGTTGGCCAGCGCAATGCTGGGTTTGGTCCATCGGAAAGAAGGCTCCAGACCAATGGAACGTGAATCTGTGGTGTAGTTCAGGAACATCTTGCCGCTCAGAAACATAGCCAAATCGGCTACCAGGTCACCGCCGCCGTTGTTGCGGGTGTCTACCACCATGCCTTTGCGGTTGGCGTACTTGCCCATCACGTCTTCATACACGGTGCGGTAGCTACCGTCATTCATGCCTGGTATGTGCACGTAGCCCAGTTGGCCATTGCTCAAACGGTCAACTTCGTCCGCATTGCGGCGCACCCAGCGCTTGTACAAAAGTCCGTTTTCTTCACCCGCCGAGATGGGTTTCACGGTGATGTCACGACGTTTTTTGGTGGCCGGATCATAGATGGTGAGCAGCGTGTTCTTACCGGCTTTGCGGTTCAGGAATTGCGCGTAATCTCTGTCGGGGCTCAGGGTTTCTCCGTCAATTTTCTCAATGACCATGCCTGCTTTCACGTCCAGACCAGCTTTCTGCAGCGGACCTTCCAGGATCACTTCGTCTATCTTCATGCCGTCACCAGTATAGTTTTGGTCGAAGAAAACACCCAGAGAAGCCGTGGCATCGGCGTTAGCCGGCACGTTGGAGAAGCTGGAACCGGAGTGCGACACGTTCAACTCGCCCAGCAACTCACTCAGCAGTTCAGAGAACTCATAGTTGTTGCTCACGTGGGGCAAGTATTTTTCATAATCTGGCTTAAGCGCTTCCCAGTTGGCGCCGTGGAATCCGGCGGTGTAGAAGGTTTTCTGGGTGCGACGCCACACGTGCTCCAGCATGAAGGCGCGCTCGGCGGCCACGTTCAGGTTCATGTCGCCGCCCACGCTCACGTTCTCCTGCTTGCTGGTGGCGGGGTCCAGTTTAATGACGCGGCCATCTGCCAGCAGGAACAGGTTTTTCTGGTCTTTGTCCCAGTCCATGCTGGCGCGGTTGGCGTTCAAGGTCACGGCCATTTTGGTTTCCTTGGTTCTTAGGTTGGTGCTCCAGAGATTGAAACCGCGCTCAAAACGGGCCAAGTAATACAAGGTCTCACCATCCTTCGACACTAGGGCATCGCCCAGGCTGGAAGAATGCAAGGTCAAACGCGCCTTGCGGGTTTTGAGGCCTTCCCAATCAATGGCCATGCTCTCAGGCTCCGGCTTTTTCTTCTTGTCTTTCTCCTTCTCTTTTTCCTTTTCTTTCTCCTTGGCGGCTTTTTCTTCCTGCTCTTTGATCAACGCGAAATCTTCTTTGCTCAACCTGAATTTGTCATACGCGCCCTGGGTCATGAACATGCCAAACACGTCTGTCTGCGCACCGCCGCTGTTGGCTTGGGCGCGCATGCCCTCGCGGGTACTTTGCCAGATCAGCAGTTTGCCACCCATCATCCACTGGGGCGAGCCGTCCTGGTAACCGCTCTCGGTGAGGTTGATTTTCTTGCCTTTACCATCCGCCGAAATCAAGCCTACCTCGCCGTTCCAATAACCGGGTTCAGAGAATTCAAACGCAATCCATTTTCCGTCTGGGCTCCAGGTGAAGTACTGGTCGTTTTCGCCCATGGAAAACAGTTCATTGGTGGTGAGCAGCGTACGCACCTGCTTGGTGGCCAAATTGTACACTTTCAGGTTCATGCGGTCTTCCACAAAAGCCACCTCTTTGCCGTCTGGCGAAAACTGGGGCTGGTAATTGTCTTTGTCGTTGGTGATTAAGGCCGTTTCGTTGAGCAGGGTAGAGGCGTAGAAATACGGTTCCTCGGCGCGCGCGATGCGGGTTTGGTAAATTTTCCAGCCTTTGCCGCGCTCACTGGAATAGATCAACGATTTGCCATCGGGCGAAAAGCTCACGTGGCGCTCCATCTCCGGAGTGTTGGTGATGCGCTTGGTCACGTTGCCTTCCACCGCCGACACGAACACCTCGCCGCGGTACACAAACGCCACTTCCTTGCCGTTTGGCGACACCACCAAATTCTGCACGCCACTGCCGGCCACGGGCACAATGCGTTCGTTGTTGGTCTTGGCATCGGCGGCAATAATCACCTTCACTTTCTTGGGTTCGCCGTTGGGCTGCATGGTGTACAACTCGCCGTCAAACCCGAAGCTCAGCACGCCATTGTTGGATGCTGTTAAAAACCGAACCGGATGCTTGGTGAATTTTGTGACCTGGGTAGAGGCGGTGCCGGGCTTATCGGCGGCCATGCGGTGTACGTTGAACGTGCCGCTTTCCTCGCTCAGGTAATAGATGGTTTTGTCATTGTCGGCGAACACCGGGGTGCGGTCCTCACCGCCGAAGTTGGTTATTTTGGTGTGCTTGCCGGTTTTGGTGTCAAAGCTCCACAGGTCCCGCGCCACCGATGACACATGGTGTTTGCGCCACTGGTTTTCGCCGCCTTTTTTGTCCTGGTACAGCATGACCTCGCCGTTGCGGCTGAACTTCACATCCTCGGCGGGCGTGGTAAACACTTGCTGCACACGACCACCACCTAACCCTACTTTGTACAGCTCAGGCATGGAGAACGTAGGAAACTGCCGGTTGCTGGCTAAGTCTTGGCGCGTAGACCCAAAATACACCGTCTTGCCGTCTGGGCTGAATTCATACGGATATTCATTAGACGAATGGAAAGTCATGCGCTGCGCCTCGCCGCCCGTGGCGGGCATCTGGAACAAGTCAAAGTTGCCGTAACGGTCAGACGCGAACACAATGCTCTTGCCGTCTTTGCTCCACACCGGCATGAAATCATGCGCTTCATGCGCCGTGAGCGGAATGGCATTTCCGCCGTTGGCCGGCACGCGGTACAGGTCGCCTTTGTAGGTAAACACAATGGTCTGCCCATCTGGTGAAATAGACGGATAGCGCAGCCACGTGGGGGAATTCTGGGCGCTTGCCCCACCGGCGGAAATCGCCAGCAACGCACCCGTGTATAGAAGTTTTTTCAACATAGTTATGAAAGGATTTGGCCTCTAAAGTAGGCACCGTTTGGAGGATTTAAAAGTGGGTTCAGGTTTACATAGAAGTGGTTCCCGTTTTCGGGCTCATTTCTGGAAACGGAGCCGAAAACGGGTTTTTAGAATGACGCATTTCGTCCCCCTTTGAAGGGGGTAGGGGGATGATGACGTTTGCTGATAATCGCATTTCCGAGAATCAATTTTACTTGTTGCATTTCATTAGTTGATGCATTTTTACCGGACCTTATCATCCCCCAACCCCCTTCAAAGGGGGACGAAATGCGTAACTTGCGGGAGGTATTTATGTAGAGACCAGGCACTGCCTTGTCTCTAAAGTATCTGATCAACATTCCTGTTTTCAGGCTCATTTCTGAAAACGAGCCCGAAAATGGGAATCTCCTTAACTAGGAATAGTAGTTCTCAAAAACGTAGGAGCCTTGCGCATTTTAGAGGCTTGCTCATAAGCGTAGGCCAGCTTTAAAATCTCACCGTCAGCGTACGCCTTACCAAAAAACGAAAGGCCGATTGGCAAGCCTTGCACCTGCCCGAAGGGAACCGTGATGTGCGGGAAGCCGGAGATAGCCGCCGGGGTAGACAAACCATAACCCGTAAAAGAATCGCCGTTTACCAGGTCAATGCACCAAGACGGGCCGTAGGTGGGACCGGTGATGGCGTCCAGGTTGTTGTCTTGCATGATTTTGTTGATAGCCTCGCGCGAACCGGTCACCTGCTTTTCAATAATCTCTTTGTATTCCTTGGTGTTGAGGTCGCCTAGTTTGTCTGACATCTCCAGAATTTCCTGCTTAAAATAGGGCATGGACTGCGCCGCGTTCTGCTTGTTGAAGGCAATCACGTCACTCAGGGTTTTTACTTTGGCGTTGGCCGTTGACAGGTACTTGTTCACGCCGTCTTTGAATTCGTACTGCAGAATCTTGAAGCTGGAGCCGGAGACTTTCCTGATTTCCTTCATCACTTCCACCTCCACAATGGTGGCGCCTTTGCTTTTGAGCACGGCCAAGGCGTTTTGGAGCAGCAGGTCAATGTCTGCGTTGGACTGCAGGAAAGATTTCTCCACGCCAATGGGCTTGCCCTGCAGGCCGTTGGCATCTAAAAACTGGGTGTAGTCTGCTTGGGTTTTGCCTTTGCTTTCAGAAGTCACCGCGTCTGCGGCATCAATCCCGGTGATGGTGCCCAACAGAATAGCTACATCGGTCACGGTTCTGCCAATGGGCCCGGCGGTGTCCTGCGTGTGCGAGATAGGAATGATGCCTGTTCGGCTGGTCGTGCCCACCGTGGGTTTGAAACCCACCACGCCACTCACCGCCGCCGGACACACAATAGAACCGTTGGTCTCCGTCCCGATGGCCACAGCGCACAAATTAGCCGCCACCGCCACGCCAGAACCCGAACTGGAACCACAGGGGGTACGGTCCAGCACATACGGGTTTTTAGTCTGTCCGCCGCGTGCGCTCCAACCGCTGGTAGATTTGGTGGATCTGAAATTCGCCCATTCGCTGAGGTTGGTTTTGCCTAAGAGCACGGCGCCTGCCTCACGGAGTTTCTGCACAATGAAAGCGTCTTTGCTCGCTTTGTTATCGGCTAGCGCCAGCGTGCCCGCCGAGGTGGACATCTTATCTGCGGTGTCAATGTTGTCCTTGATCAAAACCGGAATGCCGTGCATGGGGCCACGCACTTTTCCGGCTTTTCGCTCGCGGTCCATGGCCTCGGCAATCTGCAGGGCGTCTGGGTTTACCTCAATTACGGAATTCAATTTGTGACCACTTTTGTCAATGGCCTGAATGCGGTCTAAATACAGTTTGGTGATGTCTCTGGAAGACATTTTGCCGTTCTGCATCTGCACCTGCAAATCCCGGATGGTGAGTTCGTTTAATTGAAAGGCATCGGGTGCGGGGCCGGAGTCTAGGGTAGCGGTGCTTTTAGTGGTTCGGCTGCCCGTGGCGGCAGTGCTGCACGCGCCCAGGCCAAAGGCCGATAAGGTAATACTGGCCAAAGAGCCGGTTCTAAGGAAGTTTCGTCTGTTCATGGGTGGTTTGGATTTGCTAGAAAGATAGGCATTGCGCAACAAATTGAAAATGGCCCAACTCCTGAATTTCTGCAGAAGTAATTCCTGGAAATTTACCCGCAGGCTATCTGGTTCTCAAATGAAAAAGATACATTTAGGCGCTTAAAACTTGTTGCCTGCCCATGCGAAACCTGCTTTTTCTTTGTTTTCTGTTAAGTTTCTGCCTCCAAAGCAATGCCCAAACCCGTAAGCGCGCCCGCGAATACGGCGTGAAGATTGGCGTGCTGCCCACTGGTCCGCTCAATGCGATCACAGACGTGGCAGGCCTGAAAGTGGGGCAAGTGACCCTGGTGCAGGGCCAGGACATCCGGACGGGCGTTACGGCCATTCTTCCGCACGGCGGCAACTTGTTTCAGGACAAAGTGCCGGCGGCGGTTTTTATAGGCAATGGCTTCGGGAAGCTGGCGGGCAGCACGCAGATCAAGGAGTTAGGCAATATGGAATCACCTATTGTTCTCACCAATACGCTGGCGGTGGGCACGGCCCTGAACGCGGTGGTGGATTTTACGCTTCGGCAACCGGGCAATGAAACGGTGCAATCGGTGAATGCGGTCATAGGCGAAACCAACGACGGCGGCCTCAATGACATCAGAAGCAGACCTGTGAAAGAAGAACATGTGCTGGAAGCCATCACCCAGGCCAAAACCGGTCCGGTGCAGGAAGGAAATGTGGGCGCAGGAACGGGCACGGTCTGTTTCGGGTTTAAGGGCGGCATTGGGACCTCGTCAAGGAAACTGCCGGCCAGTTTGGGCGGGTACACGGTAGGCGTGCTGGTGCAGACCAATTTTGGGGGCGTACTGCAGATTGACGGCGCGCCGGTGGGCGAGGCCCTGGAACGTTTCTCCTTCCGGCAGCAGATTCTGGAAAAAGCCGACGGTTCCTGCATGATTGTGGTGGCCACCGATGCGCCCGTAGACGCCCGTAATTTGGAACGCCTGGCCCAACGCGCCATGCTGGGACTGGCCAAAACCGGCGGCATCGCCTCTAACGGCAGCGGCGATTACGTGCTTTCGTTTTCCACCAACCCCGGCCTCCGGATTCCGCACACATCCAAAGACAAAACCCAGCAAATCTCAGTGTTGAGAAACGATGAAATGTCACCCTTGTTTCTGGCCACCATTGAAGCCACGGAGGAGGCCATCATCAACTCACTTTTTATGGCCGAAACTATGGTGGGCAAAGACAAAACCGTGGTTCCCGCGCTTCCGTTAGACAAAACCCTTGAAATTCTTAAAAAACACCATGTCCGGTAATTCTTCTTTCATTGCCTACCTCAACGGGGAATTTCTTCCTCTGGAAAACGCTTTTCTGCACGTCAGTGATTTGGCCATTCAGCGGGGCTACGGCATTTTTGACTTCTTTAAAGTGCAACAGGGGCAACCGCTGTTTTTGCCAGATTACCTGAACAGGTTTTATGCCTCGGCCATGCTGATGGGTTTGCCCGTGCCGGTTTCAGAAGAAGAGCTGACTTCTATCATTCAAGCGTTACTTCAGAAAAATGGCCAGACCGAAGCAGGAATTAAAATGATTTTGACCGGCGGCTACTCAGAAAACGGGTATGACCCGGCCACGCCAAACTTTCTTATCACGCAGCATGCGCTCACGCTGCCCTCAGAGGCGCAGATTGCCACTGGTATCAAGGTCATCACGCATGAATACGTGCGGGAACTGGCAGCGGCCAAGACCATCAATTACATAGTGGGCATCAAGTTGATTCAGCAGGTAAGAGCCCAAAATGCCGATGACGTGCTGTACCACCAGGCCGGCGTGGTGTCTGAATTCCCCAGAAGCAATATTTTCATGGTCACGGAAGAGAATACGCTGGTGACGCCAGAGCTGAACGTGCTGCAAGGCATTACCCGCAAAAATGTACTGGAACTGGCGCAAGGCCATTACAAAACCGAGGTCCGGCCCATCACTTTGCAGGAGCTTGCCACCGCCAAAGAAGCGTTCATGACCAGTACTACCAAACGCCTGCTACCCATTGTACAAGTAGACAACCAAATTATTGGTATTGGCAAGCCAGGTACAGTGACGCTTTCTTTGCTGAAGAAGTTGGTTGGCCTGGAAGAGAAATACATAGCCTCGGCGAAGTAATCTTAGGTTCAGAAAAAAAACACGAGCATCAAAAGACCTCCGTTTTCGGGCTCATTTCTGGAAATGAGCCCGAAAACGGATATTATTGTTGCAGACCAGGATTTCCTTTAGTAAGAGGCACGTGTATTTTGCCTGTGAGAAAGGAAGTCCTGGCTGATAAAACGTTGGGTGATTCAGGTGTTACTTTAAATGCTGTCTGATAAAAGTGTAGGCCGGCACAGGAGGGAACGGAAAACAAAAGTGTGGTTTCCCGTACAGACTAAAACACGTTTTTTGGGGTTTTACTCTTGAAAGACGTGTAGAAAAGGAGCGAACCATGACAAATCAACTTTGGAAATTCTTGGCTGTGGCGGTGGCTTTACTGTTCACGGTGCATTTATGCAGCCAGCAGACGGCGCCCACGGCAGAAAATGAAAACGGCGGTAAACTGGATTTGGGCGGCAGGGTCATCAAAGCGCCCACCTTGCCATCGGCTATGTCATTTGCGGGGGAACCCGTGCCGCTGGAGGTGCCAGATGTGGCCGAACGCCTGGACCGCGAACTCCTCATCAATTCGTACCTGCACACCAGCACCTTGCTGGGCCTCAAACGCATGCAACGCTACCTGCCTGAAATCACGCAACTCCTGAAGGAAAATGACATACCCGAAGATTTTGTGTACCTGTCGCTGGCCGAGAGTTTGTTTAGCCAGGTGACCTCGCCGGCGGGCGCTGCTGGGTTTTGGCAGTTAATGCCCGACACGGCCCGCGGCTACGGCCTCATAGTCAACAGCGAGGTAGATGAACGGTTCCATGTGCAGAAAGCTACGTTAGCTGCCTCCCGGTATTTGAAATCGGCTAAGAAACGGTTTGGCTCCTGGACCAATGCGGCCGCCTCCTACAACCGGGGCATGAACGGCCTGGACCGGGCCCTGCAGAAGCAGAAAGTAGGTTCGTTCTATGACCTCTATTTAAACGATGAAACCTCCAGGTACCTGTTCCGGATTCTGGCGCTCAAGGAAGTGTTGGGTAACCCGGAAAGATATGGGTTTGTGCTGCCTGCAGAACAGGGTTACCAACCGTTGGCGGCCAGAACCGTGAACGTGACCAGCACCATACCAGACCTCCCGGCGTTTGCCCTGGCGCAACATACCAATTACAAGACTTTAAGGCTGCTCAACCCCTGGATCAAAGACTACAAGTTAACCGTGGCGCCGGGCAAGGAATTTGTGTTGCTGCTGCCAAAGAAATAAGAATGGCTTTTCCGTTTTCGGGCTCATTTTCAGAAATGAGCCCGAAAACGGAAAAGCCTAAGCCTCTGCGGTATCTTGTTTGAGGTAGATTTTAAACGAAGAGCCTTCGCCTAATTTGGTGGTCACTTCCAACTCACCGCCGGCGTTGTGCACAATCTTCTTGACCATGTACAGGCCAATGCCAGAGCCTTCCACGTGGTCATGGAACCGTTTGAACATGGAGAAAAGCTGCTCTTCCTGCTCGGGGTTCATGCCCAGGCCGTTGTCAGTGACAGTGAGCACGGCATAGGAACCTTCGCGGTGGCAGCTTACCTGCACCAGCGGTTGCCGCTCCCGGGAGCGGTATTTAATGGCGTTGGATAGCAGGTTGTAGATAATACTTCTTAGGTTTTTCTCTGAGAAGGAAACCTCCGGGCAGCCAGACACCTCAATCTCAAGCTGGGCATCGGCCTCACGTACCAACGGGTCCAGGTCCAGCACTACTTCCTCCACTAATTCCTGCAAATCCACCACAGAGGTTTCGGTGCGGTTTTCGTTCTGCAGCTTGGTGATTTCAGTGAGGTTGGAAATGGTTTTTTTGAAGCGCTCCACGGCACCCTGCATCATGGCCATGATTTGCTTCACGTCTACCTGTTCAAATTCCTTCTTGGGCAATTCAATCTGGAGTTCACGCAGCAGGGCCTCTATGTTATGGATGGGTGCCTTTAAATCATGCGAAGCAGTGTACACAAAGTTGTCCAGATCCTCAATCACGCGCATGAGGTGGGCGTTGGTTTCCTCCAGTTTCACCTGCGTGTTCTTAAGGTCTGAAAGGTCAATGAATGAGCCCAGCACGCGGTAGGGTACTTTGTATTCGTTCTGCAGAATGTAGGCGCGGTTGTAGACAAACGCATAGACGCCGTCGGCCCGGCAGATCCTGAATTCATCTACCCACTGGTCTTTGCCCATGTTAATGGCCTGGTTTATGCCTTTGGTGATGCGGATCTGGTCTTCTGGGTGTACTTTGTCTAACCAACTGCTGATGCCTTTGCCCATTTCTTGGGGGGCATAGCCCAGAATCTGCTCCAGGCTGTCGGACCACCAGAAATGGTTGGTGATGAGGTCCCAGTCCCAGACCACGTCATTGGTAGCCATGGAAACCAGCTTGAACCGTTCCTGGCTGTTGCTCAGTTCCTGGGTGCGCTCGGTCACGCGTTTCTCCAATTGCCCGTTCAGTTTAATCAGGTTTTCCTCAGCGTACTTAAGGTCTTCATAGGCCACCAGAATCTTCTCCTCGCTTATTTTCTTATCGGTGATGTCTGCCATGGTGAGCGTGATGCTGTTGCCCATCTTGGCCGCCGATACTTCATACCAGGCCCGGTGGCCGTGAATGTCCAGGTGCTGCTCAGCATGCAGGGAGGTGCCGGAATCCAGCACGTGCACCAGCTTCTTGATCAGGCCGCTTTTCTTCAGAAATGTGGCTTCTTCCTGCAAAGGTTGGTTCACCAGTTGGGCATGAGATTTACCAATGAGCTGCTCCGCCTGCTTGTTCAGCAAAAGCCACTTAAAGTCCGTCACGGCGTTGTCACTGCCCCGCACGGCCTGCAGCGCCATGATGTTGTTGAGTGAGCTGTTGAGCACGCCCTGTACCACGTTGCTCAGGTTTTTGAGCGTGGTCACGTCCACAAAGCTGAGCACCACGCCGTCTTTGTTGCCGTCATGCTTGAGGTAGGGCAAAATGCGCATGAGGTAATACTTGCCGTCTATGGTTTCCAGTTCCTGCTCTACCTCCACAGACGTGTTGTTCACCAGCTGTAAGTCTTCCATGAACCGGTTGTAGCGCAGGTTGTGGGAGATGTGGTGAATGGGCCGTCCCAGGTCCAGGTCAATGATGTTGATGAGGGCCTTAATGGACGGCGTGAATTTTCTGATGACCAACTGGTGGTCCAGAAAGAGTTGGCTGATGTTGGAGCCGCGTATGTAGTTGTCCAGGTCCTCGTTGAGTTCCTGCAGTTCTTTTATTTTAATCTGGTGCTCTGAGTTCACGGTGTGCAATTCCTCATTGAGGCTCTGCATTTCCTCGTTGGAACTCTGCAGTTCCTCATTGGAAGACATGAGCTCCTCATTAGTGGACTGCAGTTCTTCATTAGAGGTGCTCAGGTCCTGTACCATGAGGTGAAGGCTTTCGCGGGCCTCCTTCAGTTCAATTTCCATGGCGGTGAGCTGCTGGAAATACTCGGCGTCTGCTTCGGTGATTTGGTGGGCGTCACTCAGGGCTTTAAGCGCGGGGCTGGCTTTGCCGGCCTCCTGCAGCAGCACCAGAAACACCTTGGGCTGATCCTGCTCCACCGCTATGGGTTTCACGGTGAGGTGCACCAGGTGGTTTTCGCCGTCTAGCTGCATCATGACCTGGCGGGCCACGGGTTTCTGGTTTTTGAGCACCTTGCGTATGTCCACGCTCAGGGTCACGGCCAGTTCTTTGGGCACCATCTTGAGCAGGTTGAGATGCAGGCGCTTGGGAGGCAGTTTTAAGTAGCGGTTAAAGTCGCCAATGCCGTGCAGCAGCTGGAAATTCTCGTCCAGGTACAGGCCAGTTACTTTAAAATCCTCGGCCACGGCATCCATGAACTTCTCATTGTACTGCTGCAGCTGCGCGTTTTTAAGCGAGGCCGGCACGTCTTGCGCCACCAGATTGGTTTGCTTGGTGAGGCCGTAGTTGTGCTGTACGCCCTGGCTTTCTTTGTTTTTCTGGTAGAGTTTCCACTTGCGGTTTTTCTCTGCGAAGTAGTTCTTGAGTTCGCCAATGTGCTCGCTGGGGCCTAACAGCAGATAGCCGTTCAGCTTCAAGGAATACGGAAAAATAGACAAGACCTTGCGCTGCAGCTCTGGGTTGAGGTAAATGAGCATGTTGCGGCAGGTGACCAGGTCCAGGCGGCTGAACGGCGGGTCTTTCTGCAGGTCATGCTGCGCGAAGATGACCATCTTCCGGATGTGTTCTTTGATGGTGTAGCGGTTGTTGTTTTGGTTGAAATACCGTGACAGCCGCTCCGGCGATAATTCTTTGGTAGAGGAACTGGAATACGAGCCTTTAGATGCCGCCTGAATGGCCCGGTCATCAATGTCTGTGGCAAAAAGTTTCACCTGGGTCTGCTTACCTGTTCTGGCGAGGTGCTCATGGAACAGTATGGCAATGGAATAGACTTCCTCGCCGGTGCTGCAGGCCGTGACCCAGACTTTAATGATTTGGTCCTCTGGGGTTCTGTTTACCAGGTCTGGCACCACCTCGTTCTCCAGCAAAGCAAACGCCTCCGGGTCTCTAAAAAAGCGGGTCACGCCAATCAGGAATTCCTGGCACAGCAACTTGATCTCTGCCGGGTTTTCATGGATGAAATGCAGGTAGTCTGGCAGCGTGCTGATTCTGTGCTGGTCCATGCGCTTTTTCAAGCGCCGGTAAATGGTGGCCTGTTTGTAGTTTTTGAAATTGGCTTGGGTGTGCGTGCAGATTAGGTCCAGAATTTCGTCCAGCACCTTGTCATCTTTTTCTTCCTGGCTGTTGTCAATAAGCACCTTCACCAACGGAATCTGGCGGGTAAACTCCATGATTTCATGGGGCATCTGCTCCGGCGGAAACACGTAGTCCACCACGCCGGTTTCAATGGCGCTTTTGGGCATGCCGTCAAACTTGGCCGAGGAAGGTTCCTGCACCATGACCATGCCGCCCGCCGCCTTAATTTTCTTGATGCCCTTGCTGCCGTCTGTGCCCGTGCCCGAGAGCACAATGCCAATGGCATGGCGGCCCCGGTCTTTGGCCAGTGACTCAAAAAACACATCTATGGCGAAGTTAGGCTCCCGGTTGCGTACCTGGTTCACTAAATGCAGCCGACCGTTCTGGAGCGTGAGTTGTTTGCCGCTGGGCAGCACATATACGCAGTTGGGCTTGGTGCGCATGTTGTCTTCGGCTTCCTGCACCTGCATTTTAGTGTGCTTGGAAAGCAGTTCGGCCATCAGGCTTTTGTGGTCCGGCGACAGGTGCTGAATGATGACAAACGCGAAGCTGGAGTTGCTGGGGAAATGGTCAAACAGTTTATGGATGGCCTCTAACCCCCCGGCAGACGCACCAATGCCAATAAGGTAGTGGTCTGTTTTGAGGATGGGGGCAGCGGCGGTGGTACTCTTCATTGGTGATGTATGATTGGTGCACGGGCGTTTCTAGAGAAGAAAGCCAGCTGTAATTTAATAAAATTAAAAATGCCCATGCGGGCGAATTGGTAATTAATGCGCGCCTAGCCTGGGCAATTTCCGTTTTAGGGCTCATTTTCAGAAACGAGCCCCAAAACGGAAGTAGGAGACTAGTCTTTTAAATATCTATTGCCCGCAGAAAAACGCTAGTACCGGTCTTTGATGATTTTTTCCAGCACGGCGCTCCGCAGGGCCTCGGCGGTCTCCAGTTCTTCAGCCAGCCAGGGCAGTGAGGTGTTTTTGACCGTTTCCTGGTACTGGGCGAAAGAGTTGCGCGGGTGATAATTCTTTCCGTCTGGTTCCATCTGCACCGCCTGGTTAGGGTTGCCACCCCAGTTCACGGTCTGTAGCACCTCTGGCCTGAACCCCAGAATGAATTCGCCGTGCTCTGGATTGATGGGCAGGGCAATGAGGCCGCTGGCCACCTGCTTGAAATCTTTGGCGCGCAGGTAATTGCTGGGTAGTGTGTCTGTGCAATACGTTTTGTCGGTTTTATTTCGGCGAAGCCAGAACACCAATTCCTTTATTTCCTGCGCCGATGGGGTCTGCCCGCTGGTCAACAGGCCGCCTTCAAACACCACTGCCGCACCAGACAGATTCAGGAGTTCTTCCATGCCCTTGCCTTTGACAAAAAGGCCTTCCATGAAGTGGGGTTTGCCATGCAGCTGTTCCAGTAACTGGGCGTACACGTGCCGGAGTTGTGACTTAAACAAAATGGCTTTTTCCCGCTCCTTGCCCGCCAGCTGCGCCGAAATAATACCCGAGAGCAGTTCCAACGCCGAGCGCATTTCATAGGTTGGGTTCAGCGGGTTTCTGTGGTGGCAGGAAATCAAACCCCACAACTGGTTGTCAATGATCAGGGGCAGGGACATAGACGCCAGCACGCCCATGTTGCCCAGATATTCCAGGTGCACGCCGGCCACGCTGCGCAGGCTGCAGTCAGATAAATCTGTGAATTGGTTGGTGACCGGGTTAATGACCGGCAACAGCCGCACGGGCGTGTAATCTCGGTTGGGAATGAGCCGGTACGGGTTTTTGAAATACAGTTCGCGGGCCTGCTTGGGCACGTCTGAAGCCGGGAACCGAAGCCCCAGGAAAGATTCCATGTCGGGTTCTTTGGCTTCCCCTATGACAATGCCGTTCCAATGCGGGTCAAACTGGTAGGCCAGCACGCGGTCAAACCCCGAAAGTTTCTTGATTTCGGCCACGGCAATCTGCGCCAGGTCCTGGGCGTTCTCTGCCTGCTTGAGCAGCGTGGTCACGTATTTAATCTGTTGGTAATGGGCCAGAAAGTTTTGGTTGGCCGTGGCGGGTTCGCTTTTCTCCAGTTCCACCAGCACCAGCTGGTCACGGGCATGCACCTGCGCAATGAAATGCAGAGGCGCGCCATTGATGTAAAGCGTTACGCTGAACGGAATTTTCTCCTGCCCGTTGTCACTGTTGATCTTGGCTTTCAGGTCCAGGAACAAAGCATCATCCAGGTACTGAGCCAGAGGTTGGTCTAAAAGGGCCTCCACAGTGGTTCCCAACACATCGGCGGCGTTCTCACTCACCTGTATAATGACCAGGTCCTGGCGGGAGAGGGTGAGCAAAACCCCGTGCGGCTGAATGAGGTTGACCAAATGCAAGGGAATGCTACCACAGAAGGCAGAATCATAGTTCTTGTCTAAGGTGACGTCAATGGGCGCTTTGATGGTATCCATACAACTATAAAACTAAGCGGCGGTAACTATATAACGGCAGGTTTCAAAGGAAAGCAGGCAAGGTCTTTCTCGGTTCCCAAAGCTTTTTCTCCACCAAAGGGTTGCTGTTTCTAAAACGAAGGACTTCCTGAAAATTATATGCCAGGCAGACCTGAGTCCAGGGCACGGCCCAGGAGAAAACTACCGTATTTACCGCAAAATTAAAATAAGGTTTTCTTGTATCTTAAAGATTTACAGCATTATCCGCTTAGTGCACAAACGGCATAAAAACAGGCACTGCCGCTTAATTGTTTTGGCTTGCCGCCTCTTTTGAAAACGGAAATTAAGCAGCTTCTCTAGGATCTGCAAGCGGGTAGAGGCAGACACCTTTAAACCAAAAATCCCCGCCACACAGAACGTGGACGGGGATTTTCCGTTTTCGGGCTCATTTCTGAAAATGAGCCCGAAAACGGGAGGAATTTTGGTTCAGCTGTACCTTAGTCTAAACCGCCTTTTCTGGTGGGTTTTCCCTGGGCAGGCCAGGTAGATGGCTGGCCCGTTCTTGGGTTGATGGGCAAAACTATGCGCTCACGCGGGGTCTTGGTGGGGTCTTCGCTGGCCATGTAGGCTAAGATGGCGGTTAAGATGGCGTTGTTGCGCACATCATCAAACACAATCTTGTCATAGGTGTCACGGTTGGTGTGCCAGGTGTAGTTGCCATAAGACCAGCTCAATGAACTCAACGAAAACGCAGGGGCGCCTACCGCTACAAAGGAAGCATGGTCAGAACCTCCGCCGCCCGGTGTGCCCGGGAACGTGGTCTGGATGTGGCCTCTAATATCACTCGGCACTGCGCTCAGCCATCTGCCCATGTACTCATAGGCATGCAGGAAGCCCTGGCCCGAAATGTTGGTCACGCGGCCGGTGCCGTTGTCCTGGTTAAAGGCGGCCTGCAGGTTCTGCACAATCTCGGGGTGGTCTTCCACAAACGCGCGCGAACCGTTCAAGCCTTGCTCCTCAGAACCCCAGTGGCCTACCAGAATGGTGCGCTTGGGATTTGGGTACAGTTTCTTGAGAATACGCATGGCCTCCATCATGACAATGGTACCGGTGGCGTTGTCAGTGGCCCCAGAGGCGCCGTCCCAGGAGTCAAAGTGCGCCGACAGCAGCACGTATTCATTCGGTTTCTCGGTGCCTTTGATTTCGGCAATGGTGTTGAAGGTAGGCGCGTTGGGCAGGTTCTTGGAATCGGCTTTGATCAAGAGCTTGGGCTTTTGGCCAGACTCCGCCAGGCGGTACACCAGGCCGTAATCTTCCAGAGAGATGTCCACCGTCGGGATTTTCTTGGTATAGGCACTGAAGATCTTGTTCACACCAAATCCGGCAGACCAGTTTGACATCACCACGCCGGCGGCACCCGCTTTCTCCAGGGCCACGGGCAGCGTGCGGGCGCTGTAACCGTAACCGGCCATGCGCTTGCGCCAGGCCTCATTCTGGGCCGTGCGCTGGGCTTTCATTTTGTCAAAAGATTCTTTGGTCGCGAATTCCTGCCAGTTGTAGTCTGGTCGGCCGGTAGCCTGCGGCATGGAGATCATCACCAGTTTGCCTTTCACGTTGGGCAACCACTTCTGGAACGCCAGAGAATCCGTGCCTTCGGGCAGCAGAATGACCTCTGCGGTAATGCCTTTGTTGGGCGTGGCCGGGCTCCAGGCCAGTTGCATGCCTTCCAGCGATTTCACGCGCGGGTGCACCATGTCAATGTGTGACACGCCGCGTTGCCAGCCGCGCCACTCGCCCCATTTCTCATTGCGGGCGGCAATGCCCCAGCCCTGGTATTTGGCTACGGCCCAGTTGTTGGCCTGCTGCATTTCGGGGGTGCCCACCAGGCGGGGGCCAATCACGTCCACCAGCTCATGGGCCAGTTTCTCCAGTTGTGAATTCTCAGTGGCTTCTTTGATGATGGCTTCTACCACCGGGTTTTTGGGCGGTGCCTGGTTTGGACCCTGCGCCAGCGCCACGGGACCGGAAAGCAGGGAAAGGGATAGGAACAACGCCGGAAGGCTTGCCTTGCCCCAGACGTTTTGTTTGTAGGTAGTTTGTTTCATGTGGCTAATTTAGGAATAAGGCCGAAAACTGACACACGCTTGGGCCGTTTTCGGGCTCATTTCTGGAAATGAGGCCCAAAACGCCTTCCGTAGAAATACTGTTATTCTTCTGGCGCGTTAACTTGGGCTCAATTGGCTGCGTAGCGGCAAAGAAAAAGAACCTATGATACAGCCGCCCTTCCTGCAACCCGGCGACAGCGTGGCCGTGGTGAGTACCAGCAACTTCACAGAGCAAGCGTACATTGACCAGTTGGTGGAAATCCTCAAAAGCTGGGGCTTGAAACCGGTGCTGGGCAAATCCATTGGCGCGCGGCAAGGGAGTTTTGCAGGCTCAGACCGGCTGCGGCAGCAAGACCTGCAGGAAATGCTGGACCGCCCCGACATCAAAGCCATCTTTGAGACTATGGGCGGCTACGGCATCATCAGAATTGTGGAAGACCTGGATTTCAACGCGTTCAAGAAGCAGCCCAAATGGGTGATAGGCTATAGTGACACCACTTTTCTGCACAGCCACCTGCAGGGCATGCTCAACGTAGCCTCCCTGCAGGCTACTATGGCCGCCGACCTGGAAGTTGGTTACCAGAAAATGTCCTGGGAAACCTTGCGCAAAGCCTTGTTCGGGGAGAAACTAGCATATTCTGTGGCCGCACATCCTCTCAATAGATTAGGCGAAGCAAAAGGCACGCTTACGGGTGGCACGCTCAGTATTCTGTGCAACGCCAAAGGCACCCTCACCGACACCGACACCAATGGCAAAATTCTGTTTCTGGAGGAAACCAGCGAACACAAATATAGAGTGGACAGCTACCTGCAGTCTCTGAAGCGGGCCAGAAAGTTTGATTACCTGCGCGGCTTGGTGGTAGGCAACCTCACCGAGATTGAGGAAGACGACCCGCCTTTCGGGATGGAGGCCGAGGAGATTATTCTGGAGGCCGTGAAGGACTATGATTTTCCGGTCTGCTTTGGGTTTCCGGCGGGGCACGGCCCGGTGAACAAGGCCTTGTACTTCGGGGTGCCGCTGCAATTGAAAGTCACTGAAAGCGGTTCGCAGATCACCTTCAAGCCCGGGAACGGCATCTAACAGTTTTTAATCCGATGCTAACGTGGCCCGCATCTCAAAGGTCAGTGGTACGTACCATCCTTTACACGAATCTACCCCGCAACTTATGGAACAGCAAAACCTGCACTATATCCTGACCTGTGAACACGCCGGCAACCAGGTGCCCGCCGCTTACCAAGAATTGTTTGAGGGTCATGAAGAAGTCTTGTACAGCCACCAAGGCATGGATTTCGGCGCCCTGCGGCTAGCCAAGCGGCTGGCCAGCGACACTGAATTGCCTTTGTATTACACGCTCACAACCAGGCTGTTGGTGGAGCCCAACCGTTCCCTGGACAACGACGATCTGTTTTCTGACTATAGTAAGAAACTCCCCGAGAAAGAAAAGCAGCAGGTGCTGGTCCACTATTATCAACCGCACCGCGACCAGGTGGAGAAATACGCCCAGGAATTGATTTCCGAAGGAAAAAACGTGCTGCACCTGGCCGTGCATACCTTCACGCCCGTGAAAGATGGGGAAGTCCGGAACGTGGACATCGGCATTCTGTTTGACCCAAACCAGCCGCTGGAAGTAGCTTTTGCCCGAGCCTTCAAACAACAGTTGCGGGAAATCAACCCAGAACGGCTGGTGAAAGACAATGAACCCTACGCGGGCGTGGATGACGGTTTCCCAACCTACCTCAGAAAGCAGTTCTCTAAAACCCAGTACGGCGGCATTGAGCTGGAGGTGAATCAGAAATTCTTCCTGGACGGCGACCCCGATGTGTGGGAAAACCTGCAGCAGGAAATCACGCGCGCTTTTCTGGCCGTGGTGAAACGCTAAAGGATTTCAGCCAAATCTTCAAAACCGTTTTCGGGCTCATTTCCAGAAATGAGCCCGAAAACAGAAAAGCCCCGCGTGTGCAGGGCTTTTCTGTTTTGGTAGTGGTTTACAATGTATGATGCTTTGATTTTTGGTTGTTTCGGTAGTTGAACATTAGGTTTAAGCTCGCATCATGGTTCTCCTTTTTCTTGGAGAAGCAGGTCGTTTTCCTGACCAGCCTCCTGTTCCTGGCCCTGAGGCAGGTATTTACCCCTTCTATATTTTTTGTGTAAGCCTTGCCCACCTTGTGTTTCTCTGTAGGTATCACCTGGGCGAAGGCTCTCCAATGGTCGGTGCAGTATTCTCCAATGTGTGCTTTCTCCAGCTTCTTGAGCAGCTTCCTCACAGTTGCTGCGCTCCTGGGGCCGCAACTGTAAGCCAAAACCTCATCCGTCTCGGGGCAGTAGGCATACAAAAGCCAGTACTTCCCTTTCCTGCGCCTGCCCACGTAGCTCCAGACCTCGTCTATCTGCACCGACTCGTAGCAGCGCCGCGCCGGTGCGATGCTGAGTCGGCTGCCTTGCCGGCACAGGTTGTCCAGTATGCACTTGCGGCTCACCCCCAGCAGCGCCTCTATGTCGCGGATGCCGTTGTTGCGCTCCAAAAGCCGCACCATTAGCTGCTTTGTGGCCGGATCGGCGCCTTTGTACTGGTACGTGGCCTGGAACTGCTTTCTGCAGCTGTGGCATAGCAGGTTCTGGGCACCGTTCTTTTTCTTTCCGTTTTTTACTACCTTACTGCTCTGGCAGTGGGGACAGTTTATTTTGATGAGGACTTCGAACATTCCATCATCTTAAACAACTCACTGTCAGCTTTTATCCCATCATACTTTCTAAACCACTACCTCTGTTTTTTAGTAGAAGGTATTGGCTTAGTGGCCTCCGCCAGACTCCAGGTTTTCAATGTCATAGCCTTGTTTTTTCAAGATGCCAGACACTTTCCAGGCGAAGAAGGCCAGATACGCAAAACACACCACCGCTACCCAATATGAGTCATGAATGTTGGTGAAATCTGCAATACCGCCTTGCAGCGGCGGAATAATGGCGCCTCCCAAAATCATCATGATCAACAGAGAAGAGCCCTGGCTGGTGTATTTGCCCAAACCGGTAATGCTCAACGAGAAGATACTCGGCCACATGATGGAACAAACCAAGCCCCCGCTAATGAACGCGAACAAGCCTACCTGCCCTTCGGTGTACAAACCAACCACCATGGCCAGCATGCCCAGAATTCCCAGGCCCATCAGTAATTTGGCGGGTTTGCCCTGAGACCAGAAGTTTGCCGCAATCATAATGGCAATACACACGGCGTAAATAGCCAGGTCATCTACACGGTTCCCGGAAAGGTAATTCACAAACAACACCACCCCGAAGGCAATGAACGGCACCACTACGCTCAAGATGGTTTTCATGTTTTTAGACACGTTGAAAATGGTCACGGCACTCATCCAGCGGCCAATCATCAAACTTCCCCAGTACAACGAAATGTAACGGGAAATCTGCGCCTCATTGTAGCTGCCAAACTCAGGAGTCTGTAGCAAAGCACCTAAATTACTTTGAATGGTTACTTCCACGCCCACGTACACAAAGATGGCAATCATGCCCAGCGTCAGCTGTGGGTAGCGCATGGCGCCCCAGCCTTCGCCGTTTTTCTGGGCCGCTTTGTTAGACAGGAACAAAATCAAAATCACGCTGGACAAGGCGGCAAACAACAGCACCAAGGTAGTTAAGCCAGACTCACTTTCAGGAAGCAATTTCCCGATGATAGAAAGGGCAATGATCACCCCCGTAATGGCCAGCAAGGCCACGGTGGCTTTGCCGCTTTTCTCGGGTTCTTCGTCTGAGGTTACCCTGGGCATTTTAGCCATGGCGAAGATACCGGCCACCAACAGGAACACGCCCGCCAGAATGAGGTACAAGGTATTGATGGAACTGGTGTCAGCGGCGGCAATCTGCTCTGGTGTGGCCACCACGGCGCTGAACAACACCAAGGTGATGATGATAGGCCCCAAGGTGGTACCCAACGAGTTCACGCCACCGGTGAGGTTAAGGCGGTGCATGCCCGTGGCCGGGTCACCCAGCGCCACGGCAAACGGGTTGGCGGCTGTCTGCTGCAAAGAGAAGCCCAGCGCAATCACGAAGAAAGCCAGCAAGATAAAGGTGTATTCACCAGAGCCTACGGCCGGCAACATGACCAAAGCCCCCACCACTGAGATGAGCAAGCCGTAAATGATGCCTTTTTTGTAGCCTATTTTGTTCAGGAAGTCAAAGCCCACCCCGGTGGAGTACAGGTACAGCAGCAAAGAGCCAATGAAATACGCCCCGTAATACGCTGAGTCAATCAACTGCGACTCAAACTGCGACAGGTTGAAGTGGGTTTTGCAAAAGGGGATGAACACGCCGTTAGAGGCGGCCAGAAAGCCCCAAAAAAAGAAGACCATGGCCAGCGTGTACAAGGCTGAGCCATAACTTTTAGTTGACGTTTGCTCCATAAATGGTGGGAAAATTTAGGGTTTTGCTTGTGGTTTGTTAGTATTCATTGGGTGCTGAGTCACCAAGAAACAAGACGAAAAAAGCGCATTGCACTTCTTTGGCTTCTTATTCTGGCAATCTGAGGCTAATAATAGGCAAAAAAATTTAATAACGGCCCGGCCTTCTGATAATAGCCGCTTCTCAAGTGGTAGATAGGCAGGTGGCCTGAGGCGGAATAGTTTGAGAATCAGGCGAATTTCCCAGAGAGGTTAGATTCATCTATTTAAACCCCGCTTTAAAGCCTTTCCAGGGAAGCTTTCCGTTTTCGGGCTCATTTCTGAAAACGAGCCCGAAAACGGAAAGCTTGGAATGGGCTAGTTGGGAAAATCGCAGAAATCAGAGCGCGAAAGAAAACAAGGTCACCGGAAAACGTTCGCCCGCCAGGAATTCCACTTTATCTGAAGGCAAGGAAAGTAAACCCTGCGCCGGCAGAAGGCTAGTCAGGTCACCGGAGCCGGAACCTTGGATGGGCCTTGCGTTGAGCATTCCGTTTTCCAGGGAAAGGGTCACGGGCACGTGGTAGGTGAGGTTGGGCTTGAAGGAAATGGACTCCGCCAGCACGCCAGTCGCTTTCTTTGCCGGTAACCCTTGGTGCTGCTGCAGCCACGGCCTGAAATACAATTGGTAGCACACAAACGTAGACACCGGATTGCCCGGAAAACCAAACACCGTTTTACCGTCGGGCAAGGTGCCAAACAACATAGGCTTGCCCGGCTTCTGCGCGATGGAATGGAACACCAAATTCAGTTGCAACCGAGCTAAGACCTGCGGCAGAAAATCAAACTTGCCCTTAGACACCGCGCCCGACAGCAGCAAAACCTCATGCGATTTCAGAATTTCCCGCAGCGCCGTAAACATGGCCTCGGGCTCATCTGGCAGATGGAAAAGGTTGGTTTTTATATTCTCAGCCTGAAGTTCAGCCGCCAGCATGTGCACATTTGATTTTCTGATTTGGTGCGGTAGCGGGGTTTGATCTACGTCTACCAATTCATCTCCGGTAGAGCAGATGGCAATTGTAGGCTGGCGCAAAGCTTCTACCTCCGCCAACCCCACCGATGCCAAAATTCCCACCACCGCCGGCGTGATACTGTTTCCTTTTTTGACCAACGTGTCACCGGCGGTAGCGTCTGTGCCCTGCCGGTGAATGTTCTGGCCAAGCCTGACTTCAAGGGCGTGAACGGTGGCAGTTCCATCCTTAATGTCACACTGCTCATAGGGAACCACCGCATTGGTATTGCCCGGAAGCACGGCGCCCGTCATGACTTCCAGGCAATGGCTAGAATCTTGCAACGAAAGGGCAGGAGCGCCCGCCGCCTGCACGCCGGCCACGGTAAATTCCCGAATTCCCTGCTGAAATATTTCTGCCTGCACGGCAATGCCGTCCATGGTCACGCGGTCAAACGGTGGTAAATCCCGGTCGGCGAACACGTCCTGGGCCAATGTTCTGCCCGTGGCTTCTGCTAAGAGAATAAATTCTGTGGTGGGCGTGGGACAATGCGCCAGTACCAGGCGGAGGGCTTCTTCAACGGAAATCATAGGCTACACTTCTAGGCCCCAAGTATACCGCACCACCAGCTTGAAACCAATATAGAACACCAGCAACCCGGTAATTCCTTTAATGGCCGGGGCAGGCAAGAGGTTTAAACTGAGCCGCGCACCCAATTGTCCGCCCACCAGCACGGCCAGCAGTAAAATAGGGGTGGTGATGGGCGAAACCGCAAACTTGCCGGCAAACGCCAGGCCCGCCAAACCAGATATAGAGTTCAACAGAATGAAAAAGGAGGCCAGGGCGGCGATTTTCTTAGGCGCATCCCAGCGCAACAGATGCAGAAACGGGGCCAGTAGAATTCCGCCGCCAATGCCCACCAAACCCGACATAAATCCGCTTCCGCCGCCTAGTAAAAACGAAAGCACGTACGGCCTTTTTCTGATAATCGGTTGCGTTTCTGCGGTGGTTTTTCGGAAGAAAGGTAAGAACAACAGCAAACCAGACAAAGCTAGCACCAAGCCTAAGGAGATGAAAAACGTGTGTTGGGTCAGCGGAATGGTGGCGCCCAGAAAAGCGGCGGGCACACTGCACAAGGCCAAGGGCAGAAACTGTTTCCAGTCTACCAAGCCCTGTTTCAGATACAAATACGTGCTGCCACTCACCACTACCAAATTACAGAGCAAGGCCGTGGTTTTCACTTCCAGGAAATTAGGCAGCACCAGCGCCAGCAAGGCCAAATAACTAGAGCCGCCGCCAAACCCCACCGAGGAATACAAAGCCGCAATGGCGAAAAACGCCAACCCAATCCATAGCAACTGGCTCCAGCCGGTGGTCATGCGGGGACGTGCGATTTGTGTTGTGCCCATTGGTCCATGCCGCCGGTCAGGCTGTAGACTTCCCGTGCAGGGAATTTTTCTAGCAGAAGGGCGGCGGCTTTCTGGCTTCGGGCTCCTTTCTGGCAGATGGTCACTACGGGCAACTGCGCCGGCAACGTGGGCAAATGGGCTTCAAATTCTGAGAGCGGCACGGAGAGTGCTTGCGGCAAATGCCCTTGAGCAAATTCGGTTTTTTCCCGAACATCCAGCAATAACAATTCCCGGTTTTCCTGGATCCATTGGTTTAGATCTTGAGCAGATACAATATGCACAACGGCACAGGCAACTCCAGAATAGGACGCTTGCAATTGGGTAATGTTCCGGTTGGCGGGATTGGCAGTCAGTTTCATTTTAAACTGCGTGTTCCGCAGGAAATCATACACCAGCAAAATGCCCGACAAGGTTTCACCCACCCCTGTTAGGATTTTCACTGCCTCCAGCGCCTGCAGAGATCCAATTATACTTGGCACCACGCCCAGCACGCCGGCAGTGTTGCAGTCCGGAATTTCATGCGCAGCCGGGGGCGAAGGGAAAAGGCAACGGTAGGTGGGGCCGCCCTGGTAATTGAACACGCTCACCTGGCCTTCAAACTGGTGCAGCGCGCCGTACACAAACGGTTTCTTCAGAATAACACAAGCATCATTGATCAGGTAGCGGGCCTCAAAATTATCGGTGGCGTCTACCACCACGTCATACGCTGCTATGATTTCCAGGGCATTTTCTGGGCTGAGTTGCAGGTGCAAAGGCAGTAGCGTGATGCCGGAGTTCAACTGAGCCAACCTTTTAGCAGCGGCGGCTACTTTTGGTTGTCCTACATCGGCTTCAGCATACAAGACCTGGCGATGCAGGTTGTTCAGGCTCACCACGTCGCTGTCCAGAAATCCCAGGGTGCCCACGCCCATGCCTGCCAAGTATTGCAACACCGGCACGCCCAATCCGCCAGCGCCTACCACCAACACGCGGGCGTGCTGGAGCTTTTGCTGGGCTTCGGCACCAAAACCGGGCAACTGCACCTGGCGGCTGTATCTTGGGTTAAGCGTCATGGGTTAGTTTGGCTTTGGCATAGGTGGCGTCTTCCGGGAAATTGGCGTTGAACAGTTCTTCATCGTGGGCCGGGTGCACCAGTTGAATGTCCTGGCCTAACAAAAACTTGCGCGGACAGGTTTTGCCGGTTTGGGTGAAAGCCAAGGCTAGTGCATACGCCGTAGGTTCCCATATAGCCACCAAAGGCTCGGGCAAATCAGAACCGTTCACTGCGTAGGCGGTGGCTATTTTTTCAGGGTTTCGGTGTTGAATTAATTTCTTTAAAGTTGCAGCAGTCACCAAAGGTAAATCACAGGCCAAGACCAGCCAGGCCGCTTGCGGGTGTTGTTGCATGGCGCTCAAAATACCGTTCAAAGGTCCGCGCAACCCTTCCTGTGAATCTAGAATAGAAGCTGTCTTGCTGTTTTGATTTTCCTGTTGACCGGGCCTAAGACTTAAAAATACCTTATCGCAGACGATACCCAATAACTGCAGCGCATGGTCGCGCTGGGGAAGGCCGTGGTAGGGCAGCAGGCTTTTGTCCTGGCCCATGCGCTCGCTTTTGCCGCCGCTGAGCACCAGGCCGTACAGGGGTGGTTTAGCTTCTGATGATGTCACTTTTGCCTCCGGTCTTTTTCAGTAAAGTAATCTGCGAGATAGAGATGTCATGCGTGAGCGCTTTGCACATGTCATAAATAGTGAGGGCCGCGCCAGAAACGCCCGTGAGCGCTTCCATCTCCACGCCAGTCTTGCCTTCGCAGCGCACGGTGCAGGTGATTTCCAGGGTGTTTTCAATGGTGGCGGATGGGGCAATATCCAGGTTAATGGCGTTCAAGGCCAACGGGTGACACAGCGGAATTAGGTCTGACGTTTTCTTGGCCGCCATCACCCCGGCAATGATAGCCGTCTGCAGCACTGCGCCTTTTTTGGTAAGAAAACCATCTTGCGAAAGCTGCGCGAAAACCTCGGCCGGGAACTCCACCAAGCCTTGCGCCACCGCCGTTCTGGTGGTGACCGTTTTCTCAGAGACATCTACCATGGCGGGTTGCCCCTGGTCATTGATATGCGAAAGAATGCTCATTCAATTCATGAAATTAGAAGTGCGTTTTCGGGCTCATTTCTGAAAACGAAGCCAAAAACGGAAATTTTTCAACTGCCTAGCCGCCCAGCACCGACATGGATTCATGCAGACTGACGGTGTTGCCCGCCTCCGCGGCGAACCCGTCTTTGGCGCGGTTGGCCACGGCGGCCAGAATTTCCTGGGTTAACGTCTCTACGTTCGCACCGGCCCGCAACACGTCTTTCAAGTTGGTCACCGGCGGACCGTACAAGCACGTGCGCAACTCACCGGTAGCCGATAACCTGATGCGGTTGCAGGTGCCACAGAACGTTCTGCTGAACGAAGGTATGATGCCAAAGGAGCCTTTGTAGCCCGGTATTTTATAGTTGACCGACGTGGACGAAGCTTCGCTGGGCAGTTTCTCAATCTCTGGATGCGCGGAGGAAATGTGCTCGTAAATCTCACGGTAGGTCCATTGCGCGCCGGTAAAGGTTTCTTGCCCGTTGAAAGGCATTTCCTCCAGAAAGCGCACCGCCAGCGGGTAGTCTTTGGTGAGCGCCACGAAGGGCAGAATGTCTTCAATATTCTTGTTTTCGGCTACCACACAGTTCAATTTTACGTCGAATCCTGCGTCCATTAAATCATGTATACCAGACATCACGGTGGCAAAACTGTCGCGGCGGGTTATGTGGAAAAAGCGGTCCGGGTCCAGGGAATCAAGGCTGATGTTGATTTTGGAGATGCCCATTTCGCGGAGTGCCTGAATGTGCCGCTGTTGCAGGGTGCCGTTGCTGGTGATGGTGATTTCGTCAAGGCCGGGCAACTGGCTAAGCTTGCGCAGAAACGGAATAATGCCCGTCCGTACAAACGGCTCGCCGCCGGTGATTCTGATTTTGGAAATGCCCAAACTGCAGAACAGCGAAGCCAACTGGTACATTTCATCAAAGGAAAGTAAATGGCTGCGGTGCACGAATTTCATGCCTTCCTCGGGCATGCAGTAATAGCACCTGAAATTGCAGCGGTCCGTCACACTCAGCCGCAGATAGGTTAATTCCCGTCCGTATTTATCAATCAATAGTCCCATTTCTCTTCTGCTGCTGTTACGGATGCGCGTTGACCCAGACGCTGTTGTCCTGGTAATATTCTTTCTTCCAGATGGGCACGGTCTTCTTCAGTTCGTCAATCAGAAAACGGCAGGCGGCAAAAGACGCCTCGCGGTGCGCCGAACTGGTACCAATGATCACCACCGGTTCGCCAATGCCTTTTTCGCCCACGGCGTGCTGCATCACCAAACCATCCAGGGGCCATTTCTGCTGCGCGGCCTCGGCAATTTTCTGCATTTCCTTCAGGGCCATTGGCACGTAGGCCTCAAACACCAGCTTGGTTACTTGTTTGCCCTGCGCGTGGTTGCGCACCGTGCCTACAAACAAGTTCACGCCGCCCGCGCCGTCATGCTGCAGCAGTTGGTAGGCTTGATTGAGGTCTACCTGTTCAACAATGGAAATGTGCATGTGTTTTTTTAAAGCCGATGATAACGTAATAACTTAAAAACGAACCAAGTCTTAACCACCGCTCACCGGCGGAATCAAGGCAATCTCCGCACCGGCCGGAATGGTATCTTCCAGCTGCGCATATTCATTGTTCACCGCCACCGCCAGGGAACTCAAATTCTGCAAGGCCGGGTACTGCTTAACAAGCCATATTTTCAGTTCATGCACCGTAGCCGGAATCTCAGCGGAAGGTACAGAAAGTTGCTGTTGGCCCACTATGTCACGGGTAATGCCAAATAATAAGATGTTCATCTTGGGAGCATGTTTAAACTTGTCTTTCGCGCTGCAAACTGGTATCAAAAGAACTTGTCTTTGCCTTTTTTTCTCACCATAGCGCTGCTATGCTGCTCAAAAAACGCTTCGCCAGAACCTTTCGCTCCCAATTTTCGCTTGCAAAATCAAATTTTAAACAAGCTCTAACAGTTAACGTTGGGTCCGCATTTCTGCGTGTAAATTTTTGCGAAAGACTTAAAGCTACGGTTCTTTCAGGAGGCAGGCAAAAGTTGCATGTAATTCCAAATGCGTTTTGGGGCTCATTTCTAGAAATGAGCCCCAAAACGGCTACAGGAGTTTATCTAAGGTAATGGGTAAATCCCGAACCCTTTTGCCTGTGGCATGGAAAACGGCGTTGGCAATGGCCGGGGCCACGCTCACAATGCCAATCTCGCCCAGGCCTTTGGCACCCAGCGGGTTCACAATGCTGTCTTCGGTCTCCACAAAGATCACCTCGGTTTCCGGAATGTCGGCTAAGACGGGCAGGTGGTATTTGTCCAGGTCATGGTTCATGAAGCGCCCCAGATGGTTATCCATCACCGAGTGTTCCTCCAGCGCCACGCCAATGCCCCAAACCACGCCTCCTAAAATCTGGCTGCGGGCCGTTTTGGGGTTGATGATGCGGCCTCCGTCTATAGCCGACACAATGCGCGTCACTTTCACGGTACCCAGGTCTTCGTCTACCAGTACTTCGGCAAAGGTCACGGCGTGCGCGTAGCTTACGTATTGCTTCTGCTCTTTGTCGGGTTTCTGCGTGGCTTCGGCTTCCAGGGATTTTCCGCCGTTTTGCTGGAGCGCATCTGCGAAGGAGACGGTTTTGCCAGCATCTGCTTTTAGTTGAATTTGGCCGTCTTTGAACGTTACGTCTTCCGGTTTGGCATTTTTCAAGGGTGAATCAGGTAGTTTTTGCGTGAGCTTCAGAAGTTCTTCCTGCAGTTTCTCGCAGACCAGTTTCACCGCAGAACCCACGCTGGAAACCGTCCAGGAACCGCCTTCCAGGGGTGATTTAGGCAGCGCCGAATCACCTAATTTGAAGGTAACCGACTCTAGCGGAAGGCCCAGGGTTTCGGCGGCAATCTGGCACATGACCGTGTACGTGCCCGTGCCAATATCGGCGGTAGCCGAACTTACGGTCAGTTTACCATCTATGGAAAGTTTGGCGCTGGCCGAGGCTTCCTGCTGTTTGGCTTCCCAGGCGCCTTGCGCCATGCCCCAGCCAATGAGTTGTCGGCCTTTTTTCATGGAGCGTGGCGCAGGCGAACGTTTGGCCCACCCAAATTTTTCGGCTCCCTGGCGGTAGCATTCCTGAAGGGTTTTGCTGGTGAAGGGCTTGTCTTCGTTGAGGTCCCGGTCTGTGTAATTTATGCGCCGGAACTCGAGCGGGTCCAGTTGCAGTTGGTGCGCCATTTCATCTATGGCGCTTTCCAGGGCGTAAATACCGGTGGTGCCGCCGGGCGCGCGCATGTCCAGGGGCGTGTACACGTCCAGGGCCACTAGTTTATGGCTAAGTTCTATGTTGTCGCTGTGGTAGAGAATTCCGGGCCAGATGACCACGTCTTCGCTGTAATCCTCAAATCTGGAAGTCTCCGCAAATACGTCTTGTTTCACGGCCTGTAATTTGCCGCCTTTGGAGGCGCCCAGGGCAAAGTGTTGGGTAGTTTTGGGCCGATGCCCGAACGAGAACATCTGCTGCCGGGTCAACACCACTTTTACGGGCACGTTCAATTCCCGCGCCGCCATGACCGCCAGAAACAACTGGTACTGCGGCCGAAGCCCGGAGCCAAACCCGCCGCCCACGTACTCAGACAGCACCTGCACCTTCTCCTGCGGCACTCCAAAGGCGTTGGACAGGTATTTCTGGCTGTTCTGCACACCCTGAATTTTGTCATACACCTTCAGGCTGCCGTCTGGGTTCCAAATGGCAATGGCCGCGTGCATTTCCATGGGGTTATGGTGCTCGGCGCTATGCGTGTACGTTTCTTGAAGCATTACATCAGCCTGGGCCAAGCCTTTTTCTGCATCACCGCGTGGGTCTGGTGGGGGCGTGGATTTGTACTGCTTGGGTTTATAGGCCTTGGGCAGGTTCGCTTCAAAATTGGTGTCATGCGCTTCGGCTTCATATTCTACATGTACCAACAGGGCGGCATAGCGCGCCAATTCAAAGGTCTTGGCCACCACCAGGGCAATGGGTTGCATGCTAAAGTGGATATCAGCGCTTTTCAAAGGCCGGAACGGTGCCCCGGGCGGCGAATCCTCGTCTTGGTAATGGCTGTCAAACCAGGAGTAGCCGGGCCGGTTTTCATGGGTAAAAACCTGCAATACGCCATCCAATGCCAGGGCCGCGGAGGTATCTATTCTGGTGATTTTGCCTTTGGCGATGGCGCTGTTAATGACTACACCATAAGCTAGATTTGGGACGTCATGCTCGGCGGTGTACTTGGCCTGACCGGTCACTTTGGCTAAGCCATCTACGCGGTTGGCCGGTTTTCCTATGTGGTGTGAAGATGCTGTCATGCGTTTACCCCCCTTTCTGTGGCGTCTAGTAATGCCCGTACAATGGCGCGTTTGGCCAGTTCAATTTTAAACGTATTGTCGCCGTAGCCTTTGGCGCCTTCTAAATAAGCCTCGGCCAGTTTCTGGAAATTCTCAGCAGTGGGAGGCTGGCCTTTCAGTTGCGCCTCTGCCTCTGGTTTTCGCCAGGGTTTATGGGCCACGCCGCCCACGGCCACGCGTACTTCCTTGATTTCGCCTTCTTCCAACTCCAACACCGCCGCCACCGACACCAAGGCAAACGCATACGACGCCCGGTCCCGCAGTTTCAGATAACTATAATGCTGCGCGAAGTTGTTAGCCGGCAGTTCAATATGCGTGATCAGTTCGTCGGGTTGTAAGTTGGTGTCCAGGTGCGGCGTATTGCCGGGCAGGCGGTGAAACTCCAGAATAGGAATAGCCCGATGTCCGTTTTTACCGGTCACGCGCACGGTGGCATCTAAGGCGGTCAGGGCCACGGCCATGTCTGAGGGGTGCGTGGCGATGCACTGTTCGCTGGTGCCCAGAATGGCTAAATCGCGGTTATAGCCTTTGATAGCCGAGCAGCCAGAGCCGGGTTCGCGTTTGTTGCAGGGCGTTTGCGTGTCATAAAAGTAATAGCAGCGCGTGCGTTGCAGCAGGTTTCCGCCGTTGGAGGCCATGTTCCTAATCTGCGCCGAAGCGCCCGCCAAAATAGCATGTGACAGCAAGGGATAACGCGTTTCCACCAGTTCATGGTAAGCGGTATCTGCGTTACGGGCCATGGCGCCCAACTTAAGCCCACCTTCCGGAGTTTCATTAATCTCTGTATGTTCCAGGTGGTTGACATTGACCAAATGCCCCGGACGCATGACATCAATTTTCATAAGGTCCAGCAGGTTGGTGCCGCCGGCTATGTACTTGGCCTCGGGAGTGGTGGTCACTTCTTTGACAGCTTCATCGGCTGTTTGGGATTGCGCGTAAGTAAACGGTCTCATGTAGTTTTGGCCCTTTCCAGCGCTTCCTGCGCCACTTTGAGAATGTTCACATAAGCACCGCAGCGGCAAATGTTCCCGCTCATCAGGTCTTTGATATCGTCTATGGATTTCGCTTTGCCTTCGTTCACCAACCCAACCACTGAACAGATTTGGCCGGGGGTACAGTAGCCGCACTGGAACGCGTCATGGTCAATAAAACCTTGCTGCACGGGGTGCAACTGGCCGTTGGTGGCCAAGCCTTCTACGGTGGTGATGTCGGTGTTTTCCTGCATAATTGCCAGCGTGAGGCAGGAATTGATGCGCTTGCCGTCTACCAGCACCGTGCAGGCGCCGCATTGGCCGTGGTCGCAGCCTTTTTTGGTGCCGGTGAGGTGCAGGTTTTCCCGAAGAGCGTCTAGCAACGAGGTCCAGGGCGCGAGTGAAAGTTGATGGGCCGTACCGTTGACCCTGAGCGTGACAGGTTTGTGTTCCGGAAGCGTGGGCCGGTGGCCGTGGGCGCTTCCTCGGGGATTTTCTTCTTGCATAGAGACTGGAGGGGAACTGGTAAAACAAACTGCTGGCGGCAAACCAAACCTCACGCACCTGCGCCTTCACGCCCACTTTTGTTGCCGACTAAGAGAATTTCTCTGCTAGCCTTATTTCTACGAAGCCTTTTTAGGAGAGTTGGTGAAGAAAGCGAGATTGAAAAGATTTATGCCCCGCGCCGCGAAAAAGTAAATGCCTGCCTCCCCGTTTTCGGGCTCATTTCCAGAAATGAGCCCGAAAACGGGGAGGTAAATTATGTAGAGAAGATTCTACGAATGTAGAGACGCAATACCTTGCGTCTTGTTTCAATGGAACTTGAAATTTGTCATGCGCAAGAAACATGTTTACTTGGAACAAGGGTGCACGCCAGATGCAACGTATTGCGTCACTACAGTTGGTCTTTTTTTTAGCCGGGATTTTATGTTCAATTGTTTTGCAAGGCCTGGTAATCGGCTAGGGTGTCAATGTCCACGGCGGCGGGTTCAAACGGAAGGGCCAGCACCTGGTCAGGAAATTGCTTCAACAGCTTTTTCGCACCTTCCTGACCAGTGAGGGTTTTCAGGTGAATGAAAAATGATTGTTTGAAGAGCACGGGCACGCCCACGGTATCACGGTATGCACAGGCAATGATGGGTTTTGGGGTTGCCGCCGCGTTCTGCACCATTTCGCGCAGAAGTTGGGGGGTTATCAAAGGTTGGTCGCAGAGCAAAATAAGCACTTGGCTTACCGTTAAATGTTGCTCCAGAAGTAGTGACAAGCCAACCTTAAGCGAAGAAGCCATGCCCATTTCCCAGTGAGGGTTATGGGTGACGGTTACGCCGGCAAGGGTGAGGTCAGATTGAATCTGCTGGGAATTTGCGCCTAAAACCACTACTATTGGGCCAAGAGTAGCTTGTGTTGCCGTTTCAATGGTTCGTTCCAACAGCGTCTGGCCCTGGTAGACCAGGTTTTGTTTGGGTTGGCCCAGCCTGAACGAGGCCCCCGCTGCCAGAATCAAAATACCGGTTTCAGTCATGTTGGGGAAGTGCAGGTTCTTTGGCATGGATGGGTGCATTTTTCTCCCGCAGGAATCCGCCTTTGGCCTGGGCCAACACTGCTTTTATTTCGGCCAGCACAGACAGGGCAATTTCTTCTGAGGTCTCAGCGCCCAGCTCCAACCCCGTAGGCCCGAACAGTTTCTGTTGCATCTCCTGCGTGATTTCCAGGCCGGTTTCCTGCAGTTCTGTTAGCAAGCGGTCTAGCTTCTTCTTGGGCCCCAACACGCCAATATAAGGTATTTCTAAAGGTAGCAACTCCCTAAGCATGGCCAGGTCATAGTTGTAATTATGCGTCATGAGCAGCACGGCGGTTCGGTTGTCCAGGGGCACTTGTTCCAACACCTGCTCGGGCTTGGCCACCAGCACATGACTGGCGCTGGGGAACCGGGCATGGGTGGCGTAATTAGCGCGGCCATCTACCACAGTGGTGGGCCAGCCCAGCACGTTGGCCATGTGTACCAAGGGCAATACATCGTTCCCCGCGCCGCAAATCACCAGAGAAATGGCAGGCTGCAGCACCTCTACAAACCCAGAAAGCCCCTCAAATTGCTGCATGCTTGATTTCCCAGAGGCCAACGCTTGCTGCGCTTTTAGCTGGGCGTACGGTTCTATGGCAGCCGGTAGACCAGCCGTTAGAATTTCTTGAGCCGTGGCCAACAGACAGGTGCCGGGCTGCGGAAGTTTTCGGTCTTGCCAGTTGAAGAGCGTGAGCAACACGGCCGTCTGCCGATGGGCAACTGCTTGCTTAAGGAGTTGGATGGGGTTGACGGGGTTTGTCTCCAGAATGGGTTCAATCAAGATATGGATGATGCCGTTGCAGCCCAGGCCCACGCCTAGTTTGGCGTCGTCATCATCAGTGGTGTCGTAGGTGACCAGCAGGTTTTGGCCTTGGGTCATGGCGAGGCGGGCTTTGCGCAGGGCATCGCCTTCCAGACAGCCGCCGCTGATGGCCCCGGTCAGCTGGCCGTCTTCTGAGACCAGCATGCGGGCGCCGGGTTGGCGGTACGAGGAGCCTTCCACGTGTACCACAGTGGCCAGCGCGGTCTGTTTCTTGTCCCGTTGGTGCTGGGAGAACGCCACTAAAATATCCTGAATTTCTTTCATCTCCAGTTGGGGGAGCTTGGTCTTTGGTTGCTAGAATTGGCAAGTGATTCCCGTTTTCGGGCTCATTTCCTGAAACGGAGCCAAAAACAAAAGAGGTATAAATTTTTACTTATTTTCTCCGGAAGTTAGTACCAACCTGGCTGAAAAGGTAATGCGCCAGCCGCACCGCCAGCGTGGTTTTGCCTGAGCCCGACAAGCCCGTGAACCACACCAACAACGGTTCCTGCTGCAGCTGGGCTTTGCGCTGGTCCAGGCTGATCTTCGACTCAAAGGGGAACGTGTGGTTCATGTACTGCACAAATTGGCCAACCCGAAATAACGGTTTTTACCTGAAACTTCTGATGGCCATTTTCAAAAGTGGCCACTTAACGAATTCCTGTTTTCGGCTCCATTTCCAGAAATGAGCCCTAAAACGGGAATTAAGCGGGGTGTACGTCCAGGTCTTTGATTTCTTTTTTGTACGCCGAGGGCAGAATGATGGACTTCAGAAACCAGTCCAGCTTAAACGCGCGGCTCACTTTGTAGGTCTGCAGCAGCGGCGTAACCAGGGAAAACTGCCTAAAGCCCAACAGCTTTTTCACCAAATCTGGCACCACCAACACCTGCGCCTCCAGCAGCAGTTTGTAGCGGAGTGTGCCCAGGTGTTTCTTGTATTGCCGGAACAAATCTGCGGTGTATTTGCTGCGGGCCAGGTCTTGCGCTAAATGCTCTTCGCGCATGGTGCACCAAGCCGGGTAGGTGAGGGGCAGGCCTTGAACGCCCATGCGGTGACCCACGCGGTAAAAGACCTCAAAGACCTCGGCTTTCTCCTGCTCCGTGAGCGTGCGCTCCAGTACTTCATAGGCCCTGATGGAGTAGTCAATAAGCATGAACAACACATCGCGGTAGGCCCAGTCAGGGATGGCCGCGCCACGTTTGGCCTCTACGGCGGCGTGAATGTGGGCCATGGCGTCAATGGCTTTGTTGGCTTTTTCTGTGGTGGAGAACACAATCTGCCGGGCGTACGCTACAGTAGAGAAAAGCCGGCCCAGCGGGTCAGCGGGCAGGCGGCCGGTGAAATAGAGCCAGTCCACAGCTTTGTTGAGCGCGAACTCGGCTGAGGAACCGGCAAAAATGAAGAGAATGGTATCGCCTTTGCCCCAGATCTGCCGCACAATTGAATCTTTCTCAACAAAGTACTCCATAGATAAGTCAACGGTTTTGGTAGCCGATTGGTGGCGTTTTCTGAAACAACGTCTGCTTTTTGTAAGGCGTATGCGCGGCCAGCGTTTGGCTTGGTAAAGGTAAGGAATACGTTAGCGTTCCAGATTTTTACTTCCCGTTTTCGGCTTCGTTTCCAGAAATGAGCCCGAAAACGGGTGTTAGGTTTTTTAGAGCAGAACTAAATGAATGCTTTAAAAACGAAGCAACGAGCAACGCAGATAAATTCAATTTTATTTCGATGATATCTCCTTCCCTAAGTTAAAAATCCGGTAGTGGTTTAGAAAGTATGATGGGATAAAAGCTGACAGTGAGTTGTTTAAGATGATGGAATGTTCGAAGTCCTCATCAAAATAAACTGTCCCCACTGCCAGAGCAGTAAGGTAGTAAAAAACGGAAAGAAAAAGAACGGTGCCCAGAACCTGCTATGCCACAGCTGCAGAAAGCAGTTCCAGGCCACGTACCAGTACAAAGGCGCCGATCCGGCCACAAAGCAGCTAATGGTGCGGCTTTTGGAGCGCAACAACGGCATCCGCGACATAGAGGCGCTGCTGGGGGTGAGCCGCAAGTGCATACTGGACAACCTGTGCCGGCAAGGCAGCCGACTCAGCATCGCACCGGCGCGGCGCTGCTACGAGTCGGTGCAGATAGACGAGGTCTGGAGCTACGTGGGCAGGCGCAGGAAAGGGAAGTACTGGCTTTTGTATGCCTACTGCCCCGAGACGGATGAGGTTTTGGCTTACAGTTGCGGCCCCAGGAGCGCAGCAACTGTGAGGAAGCTGCTCAAGAAGCTGGAGAAAGCACACATTGGAGAATACTGCACCGACCATTGGAGAGCCTTCGCCCAGGTGATACCTACAGAGAAACACAAGGTGGGCAAGGCTTACACAAAAAATATAGAAGGGGTAAATACCTGCCTCAGGGCCAGGAACAGGAGGCTGGTCAGGAAAACGACCTGCTTCTCCAAGAAAAAGGAGAACCATGATGCGAGCTTAAACCTAATGTTCAACTACCGAAACAACCAAAAATCAAAGCATCATACATTGTAAACCACTACCAAAAATCCTAAGGCTTAGTCGCGCATTTTGAATGTAGGGGCGTATCGCATACGCCCGGCGCGTTCTTGTAATTACTTGCGCAGATCTTCACTTATTAATTTCATTTAAAACGAAATTATGTTAGCCACCGAAAGGGCGTATGCGATACGCCCCTACATTTTAAAAATTCGCCACAACCATTCATTTCATCCAGACCAAAAATCCAGCCTTCACTTTTCTGAAAATTCACGAACATCTCGGTAGAAAAACCTAGTCCGTATAAAAACGGTAAGAGGTAGGGCAACACTTTCATCTACCCATTCAAACAGGCGCAGCGTATGAACACCACCTTCAGAATTGAGCACGACTTTTTAGGCGAACGGGAAATCTCCAACAACGTGTACTACGGCATTCAGACGCTGCGGGCCACCGAGAATTTCCAGATCACGGGCATTACCCAGGCCACGGAGCCGCTGTTCATTCAGGCCTTTGCCTACGTGAAGAAGGCCGCCGCCATGGCCAACCGAGATTTGAAAGTGCTGGAGCCGCGCATTGCAGAGGCCATCATCTTCGCCTGCGACGAGCTCATTGCCGGTAAGTACCAGGACCAATTTGTGACAGATTTGATTCAGGGTGGGGCGGGGACCTCGGTGAACATGAACGCCAACGAGGTCATCGCCAATATTGGCCTGGAATACCTGGGCCACCAGAAGGGCGAGTACCAGTTTTTGCACCCCAACAACCACGTCAACTTCGCGCAGAGCACCAATGATGCCTACCCCACGGCGCTCATGATGGCCCTGCACCTCAAAACCGACTTTTACCTGACGGCTCTGGCAGGTCTTAAAAAAGCCTTCGCCAAAAAAGGCCGTGAATTTGCCGAGGTGCTCAAAATGGGCCGAACGCAACTGCAGGACGCGGTGCCCATGTCGTTGGGGCAGGAGTTTCAGGCCATGGCGCACACCATTGGCGATGACATTCTGCGGCTGCGCGAGGCTCAGCGCAAACTCTGCGAATGCAACATGGGCGGCACCGCCATTGGTACCAGCATCAACGCCCCCGAAGGCTACCCACTGCTCTGCACCAAATATTTAGCCGATATCTCCGGAATGCCCATCACGCTGGCACCCAACCTCATTGAGGCCACCTCAGACATGGGAACCTACATTCAGCTGTCCGCTATGATCAAGCGGAGTGCGCTCAAAATCTCCAAACTCTGCAATGATTTGCGTTTGTTGTCTTCGGGTCCGCGCACCGGTTTGCGGGAAATCAACCTGCCCGCCATGCAGCCCGGCTCTTCTATTATGCCGGGCAAGGTGAACCCCGTGATTCCGGAAGTAGTAAACCAGGCCGCCTTCTACGTGATGGGCGCCGATGTGACCATTGGCATGGCCGCTGAGGCCGGGCAATTGCAGTTGAACGTGATGGAGCCGGTCATCGCCTTCAGTTTGTTCACCTCCCTGCAATACATGACCAACGCGGTGAACACGCTCCGCGAGAAATGCGTTGACGGCATCACCGCCAACGTAGAGATCTGCCGCACCATGGTCATGAACAGCATAGGCATTGTCACGGCTTTAAACCCCATTTTAGGTTATGAAACCTGCTCGGAGATTGCCAAGGAAGCGCTGGCCACGGGCAAATCCATCCATGCCATTGTGGTGCTGGAGCGCGCCCTAATTCCGCAGAGTAAATGGGACGAGATTTATTCATTTGAGAACATGATTCACCCGGAGTTTGTAGTGTAGTATTATCACGGTCATCCTGAGCATTCTTGAGGGGAGAGCCGAAGAGAGCGAGCGAATCTACTGAAGGTTCTAACGAAGACTCCTGCTTTCCTTCTTCGCAATTTACAGAGTTGTGCATACAGATAACTTCGACGTTTCGCCGTTGTTGGTGTTCTCACCAACAACCAAGATGGCAGTTCCAGTTGCTATTTCTTTGCATGCAGTTTGCCTTCCTTCCAAATCACGGCTGATCCATTGCCTCACAAGACGGCTCTTTCCATAGCAGGGCTCCGAGCGCTCACGGCCGCGAGGCCCCGCCTTCCCCTCTCGCGCTGTATCAGCTCCCTGGTGCCTTCGGCACCCGCCTGAAGGCGACGGAACCTGCTTAGGCGCTCGATCGAAAGGCTGGAAATGGTGACCACCCCCAACCCCTCCTAAAACAGGAGGGGAGCCTTACTATAAGTTGCGTTTTCGGGCTCTGTTTTGGAATTGGGGGCTAAACTGGAATTCTGTTGCTGGTTGTAGAGACCAGGCAGTGCCTTGTCTCTACGGTGGAGGACCAGACTGCTGATGCTCAAAAGACCTCGTAGTGTGCGCAGCTCCTACGAGTGTCTGCGCCAATTCTGTTTTTTGGCCCTAAATTGGAAATGGACCCGAAACTGGTTTTGCAGATGTAGAGACCAGGCACCGCCTTGTCTCCCACGCATTGCTTCCTTTAGCCCTGGCATTTCAGATATTCCACCTTGGGAAAGGGCAAAGGAAGTTAACATGCATCCTCAGCTAATTTCCCACCAGTGAGGAAGAGTCTTCCGCATTTCCCACCCCACATCATTCCCCAATTCCTACCTTTGAATTCCCGTACGTGCAAGAACCAAGAATTTTTGACGCACCGCAAAAAAGGTTTTCCGTATAGGGGAGAGTGCCTTGGCAAGGGCATTTTAATTCTATTACACAGCAAGAAACCTTTCGGCAATTGAGAAACCCATGGAAAGTTTACAGTCCAAAGAATATAAGAAAGAGTTTGTGACCCAGTTTCCCGGCGATGACAGCGGGGATGTGAAACCCAGGCAGACGCCCGGTGTCTTTTACAGCAAGGCCGCGCCTACGCCCGTGAAAGCGCCCAAATTGTTGGCCTGGTCAGAGGAACTGGCGCAGGAACTGCGCATTCAGAAGCCAGCCACGCAGGCCGAGATTGACATTCTGGGCGGCAACCTGGTCACCGAAACTATGTACCCCTACGCCGCCTGCTACGCCGGGCACCAGTTCGGGAATTGGGCCGGGCAGTTGGGCGATGGTCGCGCGATTACCTTGGGTGAGTGGCCAGCGCCCGACGGCAAGACGTACGAACTGCAACTGAAAGGCGCGGGCCCCACGGCGTATTCCAGGAGGGCAGATGGCCGGGCGGTGCTGCGGTCCAGCGTGCGGGAATATTTGATGAGCGAAGCCATGCATTACCTGGGGATTCCTACCACGCGGGCGCTTAGTTTAGTTTCTACCGGCGACCAGGTCATGCGCGACATGTTCTACAACGGCAACCCCGAGTTCGAGCCGGGCGCTATTGTCATGCGGGTGGCGCCCAGTTTTCTGCGGTTCGGGAGTTTTGAGATGCCCGCCGCCCGGCAGGAAATTGACAACCTGCGCCAACTGGTGGACTGGACCATCACTAACTATTATCCGCACATCCAAGGCGAGGACCGGGTGATTGTCTGGTTCCGGGAGGTGGTGGACCGCACGGCGCATTTGATGGTGGAATGGATGCGCGTGGGCTTTGTGCATGGCGTCATGAACACTGATAACATGTCCATTCTGGGCCTCACCATTGATTACGGTCCGTTTTCATTTGTAGATAACTATGACACCCAGTTCACGCCCAATACCACAGATTTGCCGGGCCGGCGGTACGCCTTCGGACAACAGCCGGGCATTGGGCAGTGGAATTTGGGGTGCCTGGCCAGCGCCCTCGCGCCGCTCTTCCCCAACACTGAGCAGTTGGTGGCCGAACTAGAAGCCTATGAAACCAAGTTCATGCAGAAATACCGCGCCATGTTGGGCAATAAACTGGGCCTGGATGCCGTGCTGGAAGACGATGTGCATTTGCTCACCCAGCTGGAAACCATGCTCGCCACGCTTCAGCCGGACATGACCATTTTCTACCAACTTTTAATGACCCTGCCTGAAGGAGAACAGGACCAGGCTGCGGTGGTGTCCCATTTCCAGGAAAGTCTTTATGCAGAATTGCTACCCAAGGAACGCGACATGCTCCATGACTTCATCACGGCGTACAAAGCCAGGTTAGCCGATAATTCCATCTCTAAAGAGGCTTCCCAGGAACGCATGCAACAGGCTAACCCGCGGTTCATTCTACGCAATTACCTGCTTTCCCAGGCCATAGATGACCTCACCAAAGGCGATGACCAATTATTCAATGATTTACAGGAAGCGATCAAAGAACCTTATTCCAACAAGCATGACCGCTTCTTCGTGAAACGCCCCGACTGGGCCAGCCACAAACCTGGCAGTTCCATGCTTTCTTGTAGTTCTTAAAATTGGCAGATCGGTTTTCCGTTTTCGGGCTCATTTGCAGAAATGAAGCCAAAAACAGAAAACCAGTTAATGGGAGTTATCCTTTGCTCACCGCAGATTCTTCCCTGCATGGTTGCCCAAATGAGAATTAGAAGCACAGTACGAAGCTCTGCAGACGGGTGTTTTATCAGGAGATTTAAACATTCTTGATTGTAGGGATAGGGCTTGACCTGTCCTGCGCATATCTGATCTACGTATTCCCGAGAGCGGCTTCTAATTGGTTGCATAGATAGCAGACTGCCCTGAACACCGTTCAGGACAGGTCAAGCCCTGTCCGTACAACTATAGATTCTTATGCCTCTTGCTCGTCTGGTATGAAATTCATGTCGGCTTCTGAGTGGAACAAGACATAGGCCCGGCGCCAGGGTTCAGAACCCAGCATCTGCCATTTGTGGCCTTTGCAGGTGGTGTCGGTGGCCAGGAGCACGTCGCCGGTGCGCAGGGTGAAGGTCTCGCCGGTGCTGGTGGTGAATTCCAGAGTGCCGCAGAGCGTGAGCACAAACTGAAGCGTAGGGGCGACGTGCCAGTCATAGAACGTGCCGGGCGGCGTCTCCTTGAACTGAATGGCGGTGGCGGCGGTGAGGGTGCGGTCGGCTACGGTACCCACAGTAAAACGGGAGTCGCCGTGGGCGTCTGTGTACAGTTTATAGGCGCGTATCATAAGCAGAAGTCCTTTTTATCTTGCTTACGGCTGGTAGCCGCTGAAGGTAAATTTCATAGTTCCGTTTTCGGGCTCAATTCTGAAAACGAGGCCATAAACAGAAAGCCCGAAGCATGGCGCGTCGGGCTTTCTGTTTATTATTTAATACGTATTTCGCCTAGTTGCCAGGCCACGCGTTCCACGGAATTCGGCTCAGGATGAGGACCAGGCCAAGGCCGTAGAAAATAGCGATGGACTTGAATCCCTGGTTGGTGCCAATCTGGCGCTTGGCGCGTGAGTAGCCCACGGTGATCAAAATAACGGCCAGCACCATCATCAAAGGGTGTTCCAGGAAATACAGCCTAGACACCGAATTTTTCATGGCTTCGCCAGAGGCGCTCTCCATCCCCAGCGGCGACACAAAATACAGAATAAGCCCGAAAACCCATTGCAAATGGGTAGGAATGAGTCCCAAGAGGCTGCGTTTGCGGTCTGCGTTGGTGTATTGTTTACCGCCGAACAGGCCCAGCAGCGCGCTCACAAAAGAAATAACCAGCCCCAGCAGCACCGCATAGGCCAGGTACGAGTGAAGATGTTGTAACCCCTGATACATAGTTTTAGTGTTGGTTTGTGGGGTAAATATAAGGATTAGCGCCATTTATCTAGGGCCCCGGCGAGGATGTTTACAGAAGGTAGCCCCAAACCAGCGCACGCTGAGAACGTTAGCAAAGGCCTCACTCTAGAAGTGGAGCGCACAGGCGGTTAGGCGCTAGTTCTGTCAATGGCCCTTTGATTGGATGCCAGACCTGCCAAAAACCCGCTTCTACTACCACCGCAGGGACTAATAATCCTATGCCGAATGCCAATAAAAGCTCCTTTGGCTAACGCAATGTCAACTCCGAATTTTGATTAAAGGTTACTAGAAAGGTCTTTCTTTAATGTATTTCTAAATAGCAGATTCTAGTGACGAAAATGCAACAACTTGAGGGCGATAAGGTATGCAAAATACGTGCTGTGTAACTTTAAACGCCACTCTTATGGAAGCGATCTGCAATCATTGTAACCACTGGATACAAGACAAAAAAATAGCAGAAGTGCAAACCAAAGAGTTTGGGGTGTGTGATGAGCTTTCCGGCAAACCCGCCATAAACCCGGAGTTTGTACTGTCTGTGGTGCACGAACCCGGCAGGGCATTCAGCCAACCCAAACCCTTTGAGATAGTGACAGGTGCCCAGTTTGGGTGCAACCACTTTGAGGGAAGAAGAGCCTGGATTTTGTAAGTCAGCAGCCTGCCTAACCTACACCTGGGCCACCCACTAAAAAGCCGATGCTCCTCTATAGGGCATCGGCTTTTTTTGTCCTTTAGAAAAAATGGGCCGGACTCGTTTTCGGGCTCATTTCTGGAAATGGGCCCGAAAACAGAAAATTAAACGGGGGATGATCTCCTGCAGTTTGGCCGGCGCGTACGTGTTTAGTTTAATGACCCTGCAAACAGGGTACAACTGAAAAGGTGCGGCTTTTGGGACCGCACCTTTCTTTTTTTTCCTGCCAAGGCAGAAGTGATTATTTGTTTTTCTTTTTGCCGGTAGAGCCTTGAGCGTCATTGTTGCTGCCGCTGTTACTGGCACCAGCGCCACTGCCAGAGTCGCTTGCGCCAGATGTTCCGGTGCTGCGGTCCGCGCCCGAAGTAGATCCTGCCGCAGCCGAGGCGCCGCTGCTTTTCTTGCCAGATCTGCCCAGGTAGAAGCCGTAGGCCAATAAGCCTAAACCGGCGGCGATGGCCACGTAAGATTTGTCTTTGTTAGGAAGCGCCTGGTAAAACTCCATGCCAGATTCTGCGGGGTTGGAGATAATGGCTGAAATTTCTGAGGGGTTCTGGATTAAGTCTGCCAGTGCTTTTGTTTGTTGATTTTCCATAGTAGTAGAGTTGAATACGGTATTGGTACGGGAAAACGGGGCGTTGGATTTGAAAATGAAGCATTCTTCCCCTAAAATTCTTTCCACCAGATCATTGCCAGTTTTCTGCTTCCTCAAAGGAAAATTTTCACCTCAAAATATCTGCTTTGATCAGGGTTAATCGAAAGACTGAAGTTTGAAAAACAAGCAACCGACTATCCGTTTTGGGGCTCATTTTCAGAATTGAACCCCAAAACAGATTTTCAATGGAAACACTTTTCAGATAGAGTAACCTGCAAGGCGAATATCCACTTCCCCATTTTTACTGAGCAAATAGGAAGGGAGCGGTAATAGTAGGCTTCCTAAAGATAAATATAAAAACTTTCGCCTCCCATGACATTTAACACCGGCACATCCATTAAACCTGGCTTTGGTATAGTATAAAGGGTTGCTGGAGAAAGGCCTATTGTAGAGACGCAATACTTTGCGTCTGGCGTGCATGAATGTTTCCCGGAGCTGAAGCGCCTGTGACTGGTCCATTCAAAATAACCTTGGCCTGATAGGTTTCAAACCACTGTTGGGCTATTCTTAAAAAGGCAAATAACTTCCTGTTTCAAAAATAGAAAGCTTCTCTCAGATGGTATTTCTGCTGAAGAGGGACCCCCTCCCGCCCTCCAAGGAGGGGAGTATCCAATATGCGTGCTACAGTAAGGTGTGTGCTATAGTAAATAACGCTCTTTTTCTATTCGCCTGCAGATACTCCCCTCCTCGGAGGGGTAGGGGTGGGTTCAGTAGGCTTGCCATCCGCAATTTCGCCTGCTCAATTGGACCTCGCAGTGTCTACAAGACCTGCGAGTGTCTACTGCCAACTACCGCCATTCCACCTTCGGAAACCGAGCTTTCAAAGAACCGCGCATCAACCTGTATTCCTCCTGCCAGAAATACGGCAAGCTATTAACTACTTTCAAGGGTTTCAAATCTGGCGTAAGCAAATGCAGCGCCACGCCTACATCTCCACCGTCTACCGTAGGGTGACTTTCCCAATCAAAAATATCTTGTAGCCTGACTTCCAGTACCGGCGGCTGGGCGTTTTCTGGGTAAAACAGTTCTACCGGGTGACCATCGGGCAATGCCAAAGTACCAGGAGCCAGTTCTTCCAACAACTGCTTGTGCTCTTTAGAAAGCATGTTCTGGAGCAGGGGCAGCAGGTCAATGTCAAACAAATCCTGGCCAATCTGCACGTCTTCCAGGTGGTAGGACAGCCATTCGTTGCAGGTGAGCAGCAGGGTAGAAGTGCTGATATCAGGGAAGCCTTCAGTGGGGTGCCATTTTCTTAAGCTGAATACACGGCTCTGGAACTGCCGTACCTCGTCTGAGAAGTTAAGCCAGTCTTCGCCTTCGCGTTTGATGGTTTCGCAGATGGCGGGAATCAGGAAACGCTCGTCGGGCTCGGGGAGAGGTTTGCTCTGGAGCACGATGTTGCCGATGCGCATGTCGCGGGAGGCCGTGAGTTCGCCTTCCTCGGGGTCCCAAGAAACCACGTCTTTCTGCTTTACCAGCGGGGCCAGGTCTTTGGGGTTGAGCGGCGAGGCCAGGAAAATGCGGCCCACGCCTTCGCCGCCGGCGTGTAGGTGGGCAATGGCCAGCCAGGGGTCGTGCGCCAGGTCATCGCGGTGGCCGGCACTGGCGTACTTACCGTTGGCGAGTTGAAACTGGGCGTTGTTACCGGGGCGGGCGTAGGCGATGCGCTCAGGATAACAGTTGGCTAGCAGCAAACCCGTTTCGTAAGGGTCAACGGCGGTGTTTTCGGGCTCTATTTTGAAAAGGCGGCGGTAACTGGCGGCAATCTTGTCAATCTTGGAAAAGCGTTTCTGGTGCAGCCCTTCGTGGCGGGTGCGGCGGAGGGCCTCAATGCGGAGGTTCAGGTCAATACCGGCTTCGCGGGGCAGTGGGTCACGTTCTTCCAGCAGGGCGGCAATATCGGTGGCCAGGGGCAGCTGGTTTGTTTCCTGGGCTGCCAGCAGCATGTGGGCCAGGCGCGGGTGCGTGGGCAGGGCGTGCATGGTGCGGCCGTGCTCCGTGATGCGGCCGTTCTCCAGGGCGTTGAGCTGGTGCAAGGTTTCCTGGGCGTGCAGCAGGGCGGCTTTGGGCGGCGGCGTGAGCCAAGTGAGCGCCCTGATATCGGTGATGCCCCAGGCGGCCATGTCCAGCACCAGCGGGGCCAGGTCGGCTTCCTGAATCTCGGGGGTGCGGTGCGGGGCCAGGCGCTCGTGCAGGGCCTCGGTCCAGAGGCGGTAACAGGTGCCGGGACCTAACCTTCCGGCCCGACCGGCGCGTTGGTCAGCGGCGTCTTTGGAGATGCGCACCGTCTCTAGCCTGCTGAGACCGGTGGCGGGGTCAAAACGCTGGGTTTTAGCGAAGCCGGTGTCTACCACCACGGTCACGCCTTCAATGGTGAGGCTGGTCTCGGCAATGGAAGTAGCCAGCACCACTTTGCGCTTGCCGTGTCGGTCTGGCATAATGGCGGCGTACTGTTTGCCGGGGGGCAGCATGCCGTACAGCGGGTGAATGGCCACCTCGCGCAGGCCGCGCCGCAGCAGGGCCTCTACTTTTCTGATGTCCTGTTCGCCGGGCAGAAACACCAGCACATCGCCCTCTTTCTCTTGCAGGGCCAGGCGCACGGCGCGGTCGGTCATCTCGTGCAGCAGCTCGGCATCGGTCTCGCCGGCGTACTGCACGTCTATGGGGTATTGCCGGCCTTCGCTCACCACGGCCGGGGCGTTAAGCAGGCGGGTGAGCTGGGGCATGTTGAGGGTGGCGCTCATGACCAGAATGCGGAGGTCAGGGCGCTGAGTGGCCTGGGCTTCGCGCGCCAGGGCCATGGCCACATCGGCGTGGATGCTGCGCTCATGGAACTCGTCAAAAATAACCAGGCCTACACCCTTCAGCGCGTTGTCTGAGTGCAGCATGCGGGTGAGAATGCCCTCGGTGACTACCTCCAGGCGGGTCTTCTCTGAGGTGCGGTTCTCAAACCTGATGCGGTAGCCCACAGTCTGGCCCACCTCCTGGCCCAGCAGTTGCGCCAGCCGTTCGGCAATGGTGCGGGCCGCCAGCCGGCGGGGTTCCAGCATGATGATTTTCTGCCCCTTAAGCCAGGCCTCGTCTAAGAGGGCCAGCGGCAACAGGGTACTCTTGCCCGCCCCCGGAGGCGCGTTCACAATCAGCGTGTTCTGGGCGGCAAGGTGTTCCCGCACGGAAGGGATAATCTCCCGAACGGGCAGGTCTATGGTAAATGGGTTGAAAGGCAATGTAAGGAATAAAAGGTTGCTCTGAATATAGTCTAAAATATATCAATATACCTAAACAAAAAATTAATTGTTCATTGTGATTTTTACGTTAACTGTATCTGACTTAATATATGATTTGTGGGTTGCTTTTTTAAAGTTATTCTTGTTTGGTTTATTTTCAATTTGGTTTATTTTCTTATTTGCAATTTCTAGATTTTCTTTTAGTTCTTTTATTTTTTGGTTTTGTTCTTCTATTCTAGAAGTTAAATAATTATCTTTTTCTTTTAAGTCATTTATTTTACTGTTAATAAGTTCAGTTTCAGGATTGATTACACAGGAAGAAATAAATATAAGTAATAGTAGGATATATGGGAAAAACTTATTCATGAAAATTTTATTTTGAAGTTTGAATAATCGTTAACTTTCATAATTGACTCATGAAATAATTTTAGTTTTGTAGATCTAAAATAGGAAATTTCAGAGACTGAGTTTTGTGATAAATTGGTATTGCGGTTTCTGGAATAATTTCTAATGAATCTAGGGTCGCTTTCTATTAGTAATTGAAGTGTAAGTAATTCTCGAACTAATATATTGCTATCTATCTTATATCTTTCATCAATAATTTTTGTTATTGTGTTAAGTTTAGTAGTGTGTAAAGTGAAGTAATTTTGCGTGTCTTTAGGTTTAATTGTTCCTTCCAATAATTCGAGGAAAGTTATTATATCGTTATGTACTTTGTCTACTTCTTTAATGAAATAATCTTTTAAGCTTCTAGAATTTACTTGATTTTTTTGTATAAAAAAACCTAACGCAATAACTAATAGTGTGTTTACGAATATATCTGCAATAGCGATTATCTCAGGAACTTTAAAATCAATTAATTCTAACTCTAACATTGTTCTGAAGCTCTTTCCCAAATTTCTAATTTAGGTTCATGTTTTACAATTCTCCACCAAGGGTCATGGTCTTCAGTTTTTCTTGGAGCTTCATTGTTTTTTCTTCTCTTTTCCCAAGCAGTAAAGGTTTCATTATATATATTGTTTATCCAGTAGTCAAAGTCATTTGATTTTACGATTAATAGAGGCTTTACATTTTCTAATTTAAAATCATAAATTAAGTTTCCAAAAGCTTCGTCTATAAAAGATGGTGAATAACCCCTGACACCATCTAAGTCAACTTCTAACTTTATGTGTCGTGAGAATGAATCTTTGAATGCATTGTTTAAGTACTTGTGGTAAAATTCTTCTCCTGAATTTTCACTTATAGAACAATGCCTTAATCCTGTGTATTTTCCTAATACATCAAGAATTTTTAGTTTATTTATCATGATAAATACAGTTTTTATCCAATTCCCATTGATAAAAAGTACCATGGAACTTTAAATTACTCTTTTGCAAAATTATAGATTTTTTCGGTTGTTTAAAATTTAGAAGTACTTCATTTGTAACTACAATTAAATTAGTTATTTTGTTTTCATCAAAAATTCGCTTTATAGATGGAAGTCCTTTGTTTCTATTTATTTCTTGAGATAAAGATCCATACCTTCTTTCAAAAGCTCTAGAAAGGATTTGTAAACTGTCTCGGAAAAAAAATAAGTCTATCATTTTTAACTTTTGACTGATATATAAAGATTCTAGTATTCCCTTTCCTAGGTCAGTTACATTAAATATTACTCTATCATTGTCTTTGTAAAAACCAATTTGCCATAATTGATTATAAGAATTACTCCATTCAATTACGTTTCCTCCTATTTCTTTTAAAAGTGTGATTATTTGGTCTGAATATCCATCAACGCCAAATACGTGTTGATATGCTTCAATAGATAAATTTTCAAAATTTTCAAAATCTTTTTTAGTTAGTTTACCCTGTTTCTTTTCAAGTGAAAAATAATTCCCATTTCCCTTAATTTGAATTTCATGGAAATCTTGACTACTATAAAGGTTGTTTAAAAATCCTGAATTAGTTAAAAAATCCTTGCATTTTTGACTTTTAGGAAGTGTTCCTTCAAATACAATTCCATAGGATTTTGCTTCTTCAAATATACATTTTAAAATGCTTATTGTAGCAAAGTCAATTTCTTCAACTTTAGCTAAAGATATTCGAAATTTTTTAACGCCATTAATAATGCAGCATTTGTCTTTGGAACGTAATAAATTAAAAAAGTATGAACATAGTATCGGGTTTTCAATTAATCTAAAATCTTTTGGGGCGTTTATTATTTCATTAATTATAGTTAAGTTGTTATTTATTTTTAGACAAAATAAATATCCTTTACTTTTTCTTAATTTTATAATTTTTTTTCTTTTAATAACTTTATATTGAATTCTAGTTTCTGTATTATAAGTTCTCATTTTTTTATTATAATCTGATTTTTCTATTTGTATTAGGTTATTTAATAACTTAATACAAAATAATTGTAATTTAAAAAAAAATAAATATATTGTATTAAATAAATACAGTATTTAATATAATTATTAAATACTGTATTTATTTAAAGGCTCTCTTCACCCTACTACTAACCGCTCTTTAAACAGCACATCCCTAATAGGTTCCTCTTTTTTGAAGAGCATTTTGGCGAAGGGGCACACCGGGTGAATTTTGATGTTTTGTTCGCTGGCATACGCTACGGCCGCCATGACCAAGGCATTGCCTACGCCACGCCCCGAAAAAGCCGAGTACACCTCTGTATGTTCAATCACAAGCTTTTGCGGAGTGGCCGAGGTATAGGTGAGCAGCCCCGCCTGGGCCTTTATTTCATTGGCTTCAAAGTAGCCATCGGTGGGCGTGTTGACATGGTTGATTTTCATAGCGGGGTTGGGGAGTTGCTTTTCTAGGGGAAGGTACAAAAAGAATTGAAATGCTAGTGGGGCAGCGCGAATTTCTGTTTTTAGCCTGGATTCGGGAAATAAGACCAAAAACAGAACCGTAAGATATACCCACCGTACCATACCAGGGAGTGCGTGATTTTAGTATCTTTGTGCAGATGAGTTTCCTAGACAAATACCCAAAGCTGAAGGAGCGGCAATTTCTCACCAATTTGGTGACGAAGTCCGTTTATGCCACCATGGCCCTGGAAGACCAGAAAGTAGAGGAGGCTAAGGTGCGCCAGATTGTGACCTCTTTGCTAAATCAGCAAACCTCAGAACCGGGTAAGCTCGCTTCTTAATAATTCTTTTAAGGCTTCAAAGTTTCCTTTATCCGCCTCACGCATAGCCTGAATGTACACCCCACGGGCGTCTCCTTCCCTTTTGTATAGTTCCATGGGCTGGTAGCCTAATTTTAATGCAAGCAGGTTTAGTAGTAACCGTCCGGTTCTACCGTTTCCGTTGTTGAACGGGTGAATTCTCACAAACTCATAATGCCCGTAGAGAAGCACCTCTAAATGGTCTTTCTCTGTATGGGCTATAGATAACTTGTAATTTAAATTGTCAACGAATTGATAGAGAAGAACCGGAATATCTTTGGGCGGTGGCGGCGTCAACAGCCCTACCTGTACCTGCGTTGTTCGGTATTTCCCTGCCCAGTCATATAACTCCTCAAAAGCAATTTTATGGATTTACAGCAATAAGGGGACAGAAATCTCTACGTTTTCGTCTAACGTAAAAATAAAGAGTTCAGCTTTAGCAATTCCTTTCGCTTCATACTCATTGATTAACGCTTTATCTGTAAACCCTAATAAGTTATCTTCAGAAGAAGGTGTCCAACTTGTGTTGTCATTCATAGCTTTAAGGTAGGAAAAAGCTACCAATTCAGGCTTTTCTAGTTCGCCCACAAGGTCTTTTCATGATGACAAAATGGGAAGGACGGAGATGACGCACAATAAAACCTATCATCTCTTTCTTAAATTCCAAAATCTACTTTTCCTTCAACCCCAGCGGTTGCGGCGGGAGCGGCACGAAGCCGGTTTCGCCGGGTACGGGCGGGAAGGTCTGGGCGAGCCAGCGGGCTTTGGCGTCTTCAATCTTCTGGCGGGTGCTGGCCACGAAGTTCCAGTAGATGAACCGCTCCTCGGGGAACGGCTCGCCCCCGAACAGGTACACCGCGCTATTCTCCAGTAGCTCAAACGAGCAGAGCGTGCTGTCCTGGGCCACCAGCAGCTGCTTGGGCGCAAAGGTGTGGCCTTCTGCTTCTACGCCGCCTTCCAGAATGTACAGGGCGCTTTCGCCGTACAGCCCCGCGCCAAGGTTCACCGTCTGGCGGTGGGTGCTCTTGATTTCCAGAAAATACAGCGGGCTGTGCACCGGCACCGGCGAGGTTCTGCCCTGCGCCTGCCCCGCAATCAGTTTGTAGGTAAGGCCGCCTTCCTGCCAGGTGGGCAGTTCCTCGGCGGGCGTGTGCGAGAAATCGGGTTCCATTTCTTCCAGGTGCAGCGGCAGCGCCACCCAAATCTGGAGGCCGTGCAGCATCTTCTCAGAGGTACGCAAGTAGTCTGGTGTGCGTTCAGAGTGTACAATGCCTCGACCGGCGGTCATCCAGTTCACCGCGCCGGGCTTGATCTCCAGCTCGGTGCCCAGGCTGTCGCGGTGCATCATGCTCCCCTCCAGCAGGTAGGTGAGCGTAGACAGCCCAATGTGCGGGTGCGGCCCCACGTCCAGGTTCTCGTGGTCAGAGAGGCAGGCCGGGCCCATGTGGTCAATAAACGCGAAGGGCCCCACCATGCGCTTGCCCTTGAACGGCAGCAGTCGCCCCACCATAAAATTACCGATGCTGCTGGGTCGTTCTTCTATGATCAGTTGGATGTTAGACATGGCGTGGGGTTTGGGGAGAATTGGGAAAGGGAAGGTAGAAAATTCTTGGCAGTTTTGCGGCTAGGCCCAAAAATGTTCTTGCGCCAGGCAAAACAGTACTTTAAGACCGGTTCTGAAGACACCGCCAACCCGTTTTCGGGCTCATTTCCAGAAATGAAGCCGAAAACAGAAATCCACCTTACTGCCCATCCAATCCCGCCCCAAAAGAAACTCCAACCGCCCCAGAACGTTTGTACTACTTTCATTGTGAACCAACCGTACAGGAGCGCGGCGGAGCAGAAGCCGGTAGATGCCGGGTTGGGCTTCGTCTGGGTTCCTGCGGTCTGTAAAGTAAAAGTGCCCCATGCGTTTATCTGTTGCTACTCCTTGTTTTTCTGGTGCCCCGGTCTGGAAGGTCTTTCTTTTTACTTTTCTGTGGCTGGTGCTGGCCTTTTATAGCTGCCCGGCGATCGCGCAGGACAAACCTACCGAGGACACCACCTCTATAGCAGAGGCCTTGCTGCCCAACTGGCCCGAGGACACGCTGGGCCGACGCACGCCCCGGGGCGCGGTGCAGGGATTTATCTCGGCCATTGCCGAGGAGAATTACGCCAAAGCCGCCCTGTACCTGCACCTGGACTCCGCTATGGAGCAAAGCCAGCAGGGCGAAAAGCTGGCCCACGCCCTTCAGCGCCTTCTGGACCAAAGCGGGACCATTGTGCCGTACTCGCTGCTGAGTAATGAGTTTGACGGCCGCCAGGACGATAACCTGGGCCCCAACCTGGACCGCGTGGGCACCGCCAACGCCAACGGCGAGGAGTTTGACCTTTTCCTGGAGAAGCTGGAAGGCCCCGAGGGCGGCCCCGTCTGGCTGTTCTCGTCGCAAACGGTGCAGCGCATTCCCCTACCGCTGAACCAGGTATCTAAGCCGCTGGTAGACCAAGTCATGCCCAAAATTGCCGTAGAAAACAAATGGGGCGGCGTGCCGGTGGGCCAGTGGCTAGGTTTGGTGCTCATTGCTTTGCTGGCCTACGCGCTTTCCTGGGTGGTGGTCCACGCGCTAAAGTACCTGCTGCACCGGTTCTGGAAAAAGTCAGAGGAGGAAGCCACCGCCGCGGTTATCCATGCGTTTACCCTGCCCCTGAAACTGTACCTGGCCCTGTGGTTTTTCTTTGAACTGAGCCAGCGGGCGGGCATTTCCATTATTGTGCGGCAGAAGTTCAGCGCCCTGGTGGTCATTGCGGGGCTTGGCGTGTTCCTGGTGCTGCTCTGGCGGCTCATTGACGTGTTTGGCCAGTTTCTGCAGCGGCGCATGATCCGGCGGCGCAACCAGGCGGGCCTTTCGGCGGTCCTGTTTCTGCGCCGGGGCGCGAAGATTGCCGTGGTCGCCTTCGGGATCATCACCATTCTGAGCACACTGGGTTTTGACGTGACCACCGGTTTGGCCGCGCTGGGCATTGGCGGTATTGCCCTGGCGCTGGGCGCGCAGAAAACCGTGGAGAACTTTGTGGGCAGCGTTACGCTCATCGCCGACCAGCCCATTAGGGTAGGGGATTTCTGCAAGGTGGGCGAGACCACGGGCACCGTTGAAGCCATTGGCATGCGGTCCACGCGCATCAGAACCAATGACCGCACGGTGGTCACCATTCCCAACGGTGACTTCTCCTCGCAGCGCATTGAGAACTTTGCGCACCGCGACCGCGTCTGGTTTCACCCCACCTTTGGCGTGCGCTATGAGACCAGCCCAGACCAAATAAGGTACCTGTTGGTGGAGCTTCGCTCGATTTTATATGCGCACCCCAAAATTGACCCAGAGAGCGCCCGCGTGCGGTTTGTGGGCATGGGCGATTCTTCCCTCAACCTGGAGGTGTTCTCCTACGTGCTCACCAAAGATTACAATGAGTTCCTGGAGATTCAGGAGGACCTGCTTCTGCGTATGATGGATGTGTTCATTGCCAGCGGCACTGACTTTGCGTTCCCGTCCCAGACCCTGTACCTGGGCCGTGATGCTGGTCTCTCAGAAGAAAAAACCCAGGCCGCCGAAGAACAGGTGCGTACCTGGCGCGCCGCCAATGAGTTGCACCTGCCCCGGTTCAGCCCCGAGAAAATCAAAAGCCTGCGCAACACCATTCCGTACACGCCGCCGCCTAAAAAGTAAAATTTTCCGTTTTCGGCTTCATTTCCAGAAATGAGCCCGAAAACGGGTTTCCCTTTTTCCCCGCATCGCTGGCAGGGCATTAGAAAATGGCTATATTCACAGAGCCTAACCTTTTGCTTTCTTCCCATGATGCGTTGCCGGGTACTGCTTTTGCTGAGTGTCTTTTTGGTTGCCTTTGCTGCGCGGGCCAGTACGCCGGTGCCCGGTGGGTTTGCGGGCTTTGTGCAGAACAAAGGGCAGTGGGCCCAGCGCGTTTTGCAGGCGGCGGAGTTGCCGCAGGGCTGGCTGTTTCTGGAGAAAACCGGGTTCACCTACAATTTTATGGAGGCCGCCTATTTTGACCTGGAAAACGAGGCGCCCGAGCAGAAAACGTATCAGGGCCATGGGGTGCATGTGGAGTTTGTGAACGGCAACCCCTCTGCGGCGGTGGCCATGCACCAGGTGCAGCCAGAGTACCGCAATTATTACCTGGGCAGCAACTCGGCTAACTGGGCCACGCGGGCATCTGTCTCTAAAGAAATACGGTACACGGGTGTTTTTCCCCAGATAGATTTCAAGATTTACGGCCAGCAAAACAGTCTGAAGTATGATTTTGTGGTGCAGCCCGGCGGGCAGGTGGCCCATATAAAAATGAAGTACCACGGGACTTCTGACCTGGCGCTCAGTTACGGCAGGCTCTTGGTAAAGACCAGCGTGAACGAGTTCATGGAAGAGAAGCCCTATGCCTACCAGGTGGTGAACGGGCAGCGCCAGGAAGTGCCCTGCGCGTTTACCCTGCAGAACGGTGAAGTGGGGTTTGCCATTACCGGGGCCTACAACCCGCGCCTGCCCCTGGTCATTGACCCGGAGCTGGTGTTTGTGTCCTATTCCGGGTCCACCTCCGGCATCTCCGCCAACAGTGCCACCGCAGACAGGCTGGGCAATACCTATACCGCCAGCCAGACCCTGGGAATGCATTACCCCGTGACTTCGGGCGCGTACCAGACCGTGGGCAAAACCAGTAACGTGGCCATCTCCAAATTCAACTCTTCTGGGACCCGGCTGCTGTTTGCCACCTATTTGGGCGGCAGTGGCATTGACTACCCGCTGGCCCTGCTGGTCTCTCCCAATGCCGAACTGGTGGTGGCCGGCACCACGTCTTCCGGTAATTTCCCTATGTCTGCCACGGCCTTTGACCGCTTGCTGGGGAACGGTTTTGGCGGCGCAGATTTTTTTGTGACCAAGCTTTCTGAGGACGGCATGCACCTGTTGGCGTCCACGTTTTTAGGCGGCGGAAACCAAGAGGGCAGCGGTTCTTCCATTCCCATGGGCTTGGCCCTGGACAAAACCGGCAACGTGCTGGTGGCCTCTTCCACGCCTTCGCCAGATTTCCCTATGGTGTCACCGTTCCAGAATTCCCTGAAGGGCGTGCGCAACGGTGTCATCGCCAAACTGAACAGTAATTTGAGTGCATTGCTTTTCTCCAGCTTTGTGGGTGGCAGCGGGGTAGACAACCTCTCAGATATAAAAGTGGGGCCTGTCTCGGGGCACCTGTACGTGGTGGGCAATACCAACAGTTCTAATTTCCCGGTGACGCCCGGCGTGGTCAAACCCAATGCCGGCGGCTTAACCGATGGCATAGCCCTAGTGGTGAACCCAGACCAGAAGACGCTGGTGGCGGCCACGTTTCTGGGAACCTCTAATCATGACCTGGCGCAACTGCTCACCCTTGACCCGCAGGAAAACGTGTATGTAGCCGGTTTTACGGCTGGCAGTTACCCCGTGACGGAAGGCACATACCGCACCGCCGGCGCGGTGGGTGGGCAATTCATCCATAAACTGAACAAAACCCTCACGTCCAGCCTTTTTTCAACGCATATTGGCAACGGCACCAACCCAAGCAACCAACATAGTATTCCCACGGCATTTGAGCTGGATGACTGCGGAAACCTGTACCTGACGGCCTACTCGGTGCCCGGTAGCCCGCTAACGCCCAACGCCCTGCAGTCTGCCCGCAGGAACCTTTACCTGGCCCAGCTGAGCCAGGATGCCAGACAACTGGTGTACGGCTCTTTCTTCGGGGGATCTGTGATTGGGCACATCCATTACGCCAACCACGGGTACATCACCAAAGATGGAGTGTTCTACCATATTGAATGTACTACGTCTAAAACCTTTGTGGCCACGCCGGGCGCGTTTTCTGGTGGGGCCACCAACAGCAATGACGGCGTGATCTCCAAATTCAGCTTTTATGCCGGGCAAGACGCGGTAGCTACTGTGCAGACGCCCACCCCAGGGTGCGCGCCGTATGCGGTCTCGTTTGTGAACTTCACCTCGGGCAACAACACTTATTCCTGGGACTTCGGCGATGGCTCTGCGCCCTCCACTGACAAGAACCCGACCCACGTGTTTGAGAAACCCGGCCTCTACCGCGTGCAGCTGACCACCTATAACAACAACGCCTGCCTCTTGATCAGCCCCATTGAAGTCCTGGTGCAGGTGAAATCCTACTTAACCGCGCCCAACGTGATCACGCCCAACGCCGATGGCCGCAATGACACCTTTGTAATAACCAACCGCGGCGAGAACGCCTTGTTACGCGTGTACAACCGCTGGGGCAAGCTGGTGTTCCAAGACCCTAACTACCAAGACCGCTGGGACGGTGCAGATCTGGTGGAAGGCACCTATTTCTACAGCATTGACGCCCCCAATGCCTGCGAACCCGCCACCGGCTGGGTAGAGATTATTCGGTAGCCTACTTGGAAATTTACAGTTCCCAAATCTTTTCATCAGATTTGAGTAAAGCTTTTCCATTGGCTGGAGCCTGTGCCATGAAAGCAGTTTAGGCATCATCGTTTTGGGCTTCATTTAGATAAACGAGCCCGAAAACGGAAATAGGGAGGGCAGTTTGCCAGTATACCTATTCCTTTCTTTAGAAACGGCAAGCAAGCTATAGGTAATTAGTTGAAAGTATATGTTAAGTATCTTGGTTAATTGACTTAATGTTTAAGCTTGAAGTATTATTAGTCTTAACTAATTGCTGGTTCCTTATTCAACAATTTTCTAAGCGAGAAACATAGGAAAAAGCTCGATTCTCAAGTGGCTGTTAAACAGTCTGTCCACCTTTGAAGGTGGTTAGGAGGGGGATATTTAGGAGGAACACTTATTGAAAAACACTTTCCCCGGTCATCCTGAGCACCGCCGAAGGTTCTAAAGATGAGGTTGTCCTGAATTTTACTATTTCATTTGCTGGAGTTATCATCCCCCAACCCCCTTCAAAGGGGGACGAAATGCGTCAAGTCAGGAATGCGGGAGGGCGTATGCGATACGCCCCTACATATTGAAATCGTTTTATCAATTGTAAATACCACTCTTCAGAGCTACGCTCGCTGCTTCAAACACCCCTCTACAGAGCTTCGCTCGCTGCCTCAAACTCTCGTTTGAGCAATCCTCAAGGGGAGAATCTGCGTTTAGTTAAAGTTTGTTTAGCTGGCACCAAAATCCGTTCAGGATGACAAAATATAAGGAGGAAAGCGTTGTGGACATACTTTCCGTTTTCGTGCTCATTTCCAGAAATGAGCCCGAAAACGGAAAAAGGGCGGCAAGAAAAATCTTACTGCCCTTTTTATATCAATAGAATCAAGGTATTATGTCAAAGGCGTCTCATCTAATTGCAAGGCCAAAACGCCGGGGAGTTGTTTTCCTTCCATGTATTCCAACAAAGCGCCGCCGCCGGTAGAGACGTATGATACATCATGTGCGTGGCCCATTTGAGTGACCGCTGCCGCTGAATCGCCGCCGCCAATGAGGGAGTAGGCACCAGTTTTGGTTGCTTCTACCACGGCTTCGGCAATGGTCTTAGTGCCGATGGCGAAGTTCTCGAACTCAAATACGCCCATGGGGCCGTTCCAGAGAATGGTTTTGGAAGTGCGGACCACATCAGCGAAGGTGGCGCGGGATTCGGGTCCAATGTCCAGGCCCATCCAACCGTCAGGAATGCTGCCGCTGGCTACTACGTCAGTGTTGGCATTGTTGTCAAAGGCATCGGCAATGACGGAGTCTGTGGGGAGGTAGATTTTTACGCCTTTCTCTTCGGCCTTTTTCAGAAGTTGTAAGGTCAGGTCCATTTTATCTTCTTCCAGCAGCGAGTTACCAATCTGGCCACCTTGCGCTTTGGCGAAGGTGTAGCTCATGCCGCCGCCAATAATCAGGTTGTCTACGCGGTCAAGCAACTGCTCAATCACCAGAATTTTGTCTGAGATTTTAGCGCCGCCCATAATGGCGGTGTATGGCCGGTCTGCGTAGTTCAAGATGCGCTGGGCGTTGTCCAGTTCGGCTTGCATGACAGAACCACAGACTTTGTCATGCGGATAATAGTCCGCCACAATGGCGGTGGAGGCGTGGGCGCGGTGCGCGGTACCGAAGGCATCGTTCACGTACACATCACCCAGCAAACTCAATTTCTCCGCGAAGATTTGGTTGCCTTGCTCTTCCTCTTTGTAGAAGCGCAGGTTCTCCAGCAGCAGGATTTCGCCGGGTTGCAGGTTGGTGGCCATTTCAAGAGCTTCGGCACCTACGCAGTCTGGCGAGAATTTAATAGGGAAGTGGAAGATTTCCTCCAGCGGCTTCAGCAAATGCTTGAGCGAATATTTTTCTTCGGGCCCGCCTTTGGGTCTGCCTAAATGCGACATCAACACCACGGAGCCGCCCTGGTTCAGGATTTTCTTGATGGTGGGTACCGCGGCTCTAATGCGTGTGTCATCTGTAATTTGGAAATCACTGTTCAACGGCACGTTAAAATCAACGCGCACCAGCGCTTTCTTGCCCTGGAAGTTGTATTGGTCAATGGTTATCATAGTCTAAGTGGGTTTGTAAGAACTACGCATTTCTGTGTGAAACAGGTGCAAAGCAAAGATAGGAATTCTATTTAGTTCTGCTGGTAGCGCCCATGTAAGTTGCCAAAGTCACACATAGGTGTTTTTACGGAGTGTTAGGCATTTTAAACCAAGCGCACGTTAGAAGGTTATACTAGTACAAATACGGACGGTGCTTATTTGGCCACTAAAAGATTTCCCCCTATGTCTATTCTCCAATTGAAACCTACACTGTTAGTAGAAACGCCTCTGGGCACCGGCCAGGCCATTTTCCTGATTGATTACGGCATGCACCAGAACACCTGCTGGGTAGTGGCCTTGCAAAAAGATGGCGTGATCAAGCATTTTGACTGCAATGATGTGATTCTGTCCACTAATTACACCTATGGCATGAACCTAAGAAAGAACAGCTTTTCGGGTCCAGAAAATGAAGATACAGCAAGGTAGGAGAACAGCTTAGTTTTCAATAATTAACGGAGCTATGCATATGTTTCCGTTTTCGGGCTCATTTCTGGAATTGAGCCCGAAAACGGGGATTAATGCTAGGTTGAAAGTTACTCTTCTTTTTTGAATGCTTCCATTTCGCGGTAAAACGCCAGGGCCTGCATCACAGATTTTCCGCCGGAGCCCGCAATCATGGTCCTGAACCATTTCTTGTCCAGATTTTCAGGCGTGTGGTTTTTGTAAAGCCAATAAGAAAGATACACAAAGCCACCCGTCATTATTCCTTGAAATACCAGATATGGCCAGGCCACCTGCTGCGGAAACCAGGTGCTGCTGAGGAAAAACGTGGTGTAAAACGGAAACTGCAGACACATGATTTTCCCGTGCCTGATGATGGACAACTGCAGCTTGGTCAACTGCTCCTGAATTGCCACCACGCTGCCGTCATAGTTGATGTTGTTCACCCACACCAAATGTTTGATGTAATCTGCCAGCGCCTTTAGGTTTATGAGCGCAATGCAGGCCACTGAAACAATGAAATACGTATGGCCCGGCGCATAATATTTAATGGCAAAAAAGAGCGCGAAGCCCAATAAAATCAAAAACAGAACCACCGCCACAATGCCTACCGTTTTTAACCTGACCAAGGGCTGCAAGGTAGATTTGGCCTTCTGATTGATGGTTTCCCTGAGCAGATAGTGATTGATGGCCAGCGCCTTTTCTATTTTGGCGTCCTGCTGTTTCCAGATAGAGATAAAGTCTGTGTTATCCATAGTTGGGTTAGTTGTATTGTAGTTGGGAAAACTTCTGTTTGAGTAGATTTTTGATGCGGGCGATTTTTGTGGCCACGTTAGATTCAGAAATGCCCATGATGTGGGCAATTTCGCGGTACGGTTTCTCCTCCAGGTACAGGAGAATAAGGGCTTTGTCTAGCTCCTTGAGTTGTGAAATAGCCTGTTGCAGAAGGCCCAAATCGGTTTCTGTGTCTTCGGCAGAGCTGTGGTCTGAGAAATCAAAGATGCCGGCGGGCAGCGGGTGGGTCATTTTCTTGCGGCTAGATTCTTTGCGGTAAAAAGAGATGGCCACGTTCAGCGCGATGCGGTAGACCCAGGTTGAATACTGAAACCGACGGTCATAGCCGTCAAACGCCTGCCAAAGTTGCACCAAAATCTCCTGTGCCAGGTCAGGCCGGTCTTCGGGATTGGGGCAGTACGCATTGGTCACCTTGTAAATAATGCCTTTGTTGTCCTGCAGAACAGCCAGGAACCGGTCTGTTTTATCTATTGTCGGCATGGCCTAAAGTGGTGAGTGAATCTGATAGCTGGCGTACCGTTAAACGACTCTCCTTGCGAAGTTGATAGGAGTCTTTTCCGGGGGAAGCATAGAAATGGTTTCGGGTAACAGTAATGGCACAGCTGCTGGTGCAGACTTGCAAGGCCACTACGGCCACAATGAAAAGCAAATCAGGAATTTTGTCAGGCATTTGGCGCGAAGTAAAAAAGGTTGAAGAAACTTTCACTCTATTATTCGCACGGTACTCCAATTTATCACAGTAAGGAACCAAAATTTCTTCAGTTTCTGATTAAATACTGAAGGCAGGCATTCTTGAAATTCTTTTTATTAGGGCAAAGGAATTTACTTTATGTTTTTGCTGATAACTAAAAGCTGAAGCTGCTTTAGCGTTTTCATAGAGGGTTTACTACTCGCTCGCGTCCCGCGCGTGTGGGCTGCAATCCGCCTCTGGCGGCTATTCTAAACTTGTTGATACTTTGAATAAAATTGCAAAGCGGCCAGAGACCGCCCCAACCCACACACGCGGGACGCGAGCGAGTGATTAACTTGCTAGTGTGAAAAATCTAAACAGGTTCGTAAGCCGAAAATAAAAAACCCCGTTTTGGGGCTCATTTCCAGAAATGAGCCCCAAAACAGAAACCGACCGTATGAACAGTGTTCTCTCAGTGCCCGTAAAGCCCAGCAAGAAGCCAGTAAAACCACTAGCGCCATACAGCCAAAAACCAGTATCTTTGCCCTAATGAGAATAGGAATCATCTTCGGTGGGCCGTCCCGGGAGCGCGAAATCTCTTTCGCCGGCGGCCGCACCGTCTTCGATAATTTAGACAAGTCGCTGTTTAGCGCGGTGCCGGTGTTCGCTGACAGCCTGGGCAACTTCATTCTGCTGGACTGGCACTACATTTACAAAGGCACCATCCGGGATTTTTACCCGCCCGTGGACGTGGTGCCCCACACCGAGCACGGCCTGCAGATGTACCTGGAAAGCCTGGGTCAACTCTCTGAGGAGGAACTGGACGCCATTGCCGCCAAAGTGGGCAAACGCATACAACCTAACCAGTTCAAGGAGCTGTTTGACTTCGCGTTTCTGACCTTGCACGGCCCGTACGGCGAGGATGGCAGTATTCAGGGTTTGCTAGAGTGGTACGGAATTCCGTATTCGGGTTCTGGGATTTTGCCTTCGGCCATTGGCATTGACAAGATTGCCCAGAAGGCCCTGCTCAAGCAACATGATTTTGCCACGCCAGATTACAGAGTGCTGAGTCTGCAGGAATGGCACGCCACGAAAGACAAAGCCGCCTTGCTAGACAGTTTGGTGGCCGATTTAGGGTTGCCGCTGGTGTTCAAAGCGCCGCACCAAGGTTCGTCCATTGGCGTGTCCATCATCAAAGAGAAAAATCTGCAGTTGTTTGAAGAGGCCGTGTCAAGGAGTTTGTTTACCGTCACGCTGAACAAAAGCGAATGGAACAGCAAGAGCCCTGCGCAACAACTTAACTTCGTGAAAACGCTCACCGATATTCGGGAAGGCATCGGCTTGCCGGTCCAGACCCAAGACGGACAGTTGGTGTATGCCCCCGAGGAATTGCTGGCGCTGGTTTCGGCTTCATTTACAGAACAGAGCCCGGAAACGCTCACGCTCACCAATGTGGAAAGCGAAACGCAGGTCTTGGTGGAAGCCTTCATCAACGGTCGCGAATTCTCCTGCATTGTTGTGCAAGACCAGAACGGGCAACCGTTGGCCTTGCCGCCCACGGAGATTAAAAAAGGCGGCGAAGTCTTTGATTACCGTTCTAAATACTTGCCCGGCCTAAGCCGCAAAATCACGCCCATTGACTTGCCCACCGAGCAGATTCAAGAAATTCGTCAGCAGTGCGAGCGTCTGTATACCAGCCTGGGCTTCAACGTCTACGCCCGTCTGGATGGGTTTATTACTGAATCTGGTGCCATTTTCCTGAACGACCCGAACACCACGTCGGGTATGTTGCCGTCGTCGTTCTTCTTCCACCAGGCCGCTGAGATTGGCTTGAACCCGTCGCAGTTTCTGACTTACATCATCAGAACTTCTTTGGCGGAACGGGTGAAATCTGGCAAGAACACGGCACAACTGACCCAAAAACTGAAGCAATTAGATGCGGCCATGGCCGATGAGCGCGCGCACCGCGTAGACAAACTGCGCGTGGGCGTGATTATGGGTGGCTATTCCAGTGAGCGACATATCTCTGTAGAAAGTGGCCGGAACATCTATGAAAAGCTGGCCTCTTCCACCAAATACGAGCCCATTCCTATCTTTTTAACCGGTGATGACCAGTCGCATCAGCTTTACCAGATTCCCATCAACATCATGTTGAAGGACAACGCTGATGACATTAAGGAGAAAATAGAAGCGGCAGAAGCCGGAGAACCCACGCACCCCGTGTTGGCGCAAATCAAGGAAGCCGCACAGGGCATCACCAAACTCTACGCGGGCAACTCCTTGCAAAAACCACAGCGCCTGACGTACGAGCACCTGAAAACCCTGGTAGATGCCGTGTTTATTGCCCTGCACGGAAGACCCGGCGAAGACGGCGTGCTGCAGACCGAACTGGAGAAATTCCACATTCCGTACAACGGCTCGGGTATTCAGAGTTCGCAGGTGACTATTAACAAGTTTGAGACGAACAAAATCCTGCGCGACAACGGCGTGCTGGTGGCCGAGCACATGCTTGCCTTCAAGAAAGACTGGCAAGCTGACCAAGCTGCATTTTTTGCCACTATTGAGAAAAGCTTCGGGTACCCGTTCATCGCCAAACCGGCCGACGATGGCTGTTCCTCGGCGGTGAAGAAAATCAAGACCAGGGAAGAACTGGAAGCCTTCGCGGAACTGATTTTCAGGGATTCCGTGGAGATTCCGGAAAGACCGGCCCGCGTGCTGAATTTGAGCTTCAAGGAAGAAGTGCCTTTGAAAGGGTATTTCCTGGTGGAGAATTTGATCAGCAAAGAAGGCGCGAAGCATTTCCTGGAGATTACCGGCGGCTTGCTTACCAGCTACGGCCCCAACGGTAAAACTGAGTATGAAATATTTGAGGCCTCTGAGGCGTTGGCAGAGGGCGAAGTGCTGAGTCTGGAGGAGAAATTTTTGGCCGGCGAGGGGCAGAACATCACCCCAGCCCGTTACGCCAAAGACCCAACAGAACGCCAGCGCATCTCAGATCAGGTAAAACAGGATTTGAAACGCGTAGCGGAAATTCTACGCATTGAAGGCTACGCCCGCATAGACGCCTTCGTGCGCGTGTTTGAAGATGGCCGTGTGGAGACCATTGTGATTGAGGTGAATTCCTTGCCCGGCATGACACCGGCCACCTGTATCTTCCATCAGACGGCTATTAACGGGTACAAGCCCTATGATTTCATTGACCGCATCCTGCAATTCGGCATGGAACGCACCAAAAAAGTTATTTCATAAATGAGTAAGTTCCTGAAAGCCCAGTCTTGGGGCGATGTGATCAAGCACCTGTTCATCATGCTGGCCATTGTGCTGCTGCTGCTGTTCCTGTTTTTCTTTGTCTACCTGCCCAGCACCACCAACCACGGTGAAACCATCACTGTGCCTAAAATAACCGGCATGAGCGTAGACGAACTGGAAGATTTCCTGGGCGACAAAGACCTGAACTACTACGTGAACGACTCTACGTATCAGCAAGGTTTGGCACCGTTTACCGTAGTCACCCAGGAACCCAAACCCGGCGAGAAAGTAAAGCAGGGGCGTAAGATCTACATCAGCATCAACATGAAGAACCCGCCTTTAATCAAGATGCCGAAGCTGATTGACGGCTCGGTGCAGAACGCGGAAATGATTCTGAAAAGCTATGACCTGAACTTGGGCGACATAAAATACGTGCCAGACTTGGCGCAAAATTCTGTGTTACGTCAACTATTGAACGGCCGCGAAATCAAACCCGGTGACCCTGTGGCTAAAGGCTCGCGCATTGACTTAGAAGTAGGCGATGGTCTGGGCAACACACAATTGGAAGTGCCTGCGTTGGTAGGTATGCCTATTGACGAAGCTACTATGTTAGTAACCGGGCAAGGTTTGCAGATTGGGTCCGTGATTTACATTGAAGCCCCCAACGGTGAGGCCGAAGGAACCGTAGTAAGGCAACGACCGGTGAACGGTCAAGGCGCTATGATCAGAACCGGCGAACTGATAGACGTTTGGGTGGTCAAAGCCCAGCCAATCGCCCCTATTCAATAAGAATTCTATGCGCGGAATGCTTTTCCTTCTTCTATTCTTAACCCTGGCCGGGAAAGCGGTAAACGCCCAGATTTTGACACCTATACCACAGCAGGAGAACCGGGCAACTGGTTCTCCTGCTGCGTTTAATCCCCGCATAGAGTCCGTTCAACGGCTGGCGGAGACCTCTTTGCCTTTGCCGTTCATAGATGATTTCTCTAAGTCTGAAGGAAACCCAGATCCCAGCCGCTGGGAGACCGGGAGTGGCGTTTTCACCAGTAACCGCTTCGCAGCACAACCACTTACCATTGGAGCGGCCACGTTTGACGGATTACAAGCCAACGGCGAGCCTTACAGTCAGGTCAGAAACACCTTCGGGGCCACAGATACCTTAACCTCCAAACCCATTGCCCTAGGAAATCTGCAGCCGCAGGATTCAGTATATCTGAGTTTCTATTGGCAGGCTGGTGGTTTGCTGGGGGCGCCGGGTTTCTCGGGCAACGGCCTGGTGTATTTACAGCTGGAATTCAAACAAGCCAACGGCACCTGGGATATTGTCTGGAAGGAGCGGGGCACCGGCCGCAAAACCGACTTCGCGCCGGTGATGCTGGCGCTGAAGGAGACCAATTACCTGCATGACGGGTTCCAGTTCCGGTGGGTGAGTAGCGGTAGAATGGATGGTCAGTTTGACGCCTGGCACCTAGACTACGTGCATCTCAACAAGAACCGCCGCAAGGGTCAGTTGACGTCTTTAGATGTAGCCCTTACCAAAAGTTTGCCCTCTTTGCTACGCCGGTACACTGCCATGCCCATCTGGCAGTTCAAACAAAACCCCATGGGTGAAACCAAGGAACAGGTGGGCGCTGAACTTATGAACCTGAGTCCGTTTCCGGCGGCGGTGGGCTGGAGCGGTAATATCCAGAATTTGGAGACCGGCGAACAAACGTCGTTTCTGAACCAGAGCGGCGTGGTCAGTTCGCAAGCAAGGCGCACGTTTGCCGGAACGCCGCCTGCTGCTCTTTTAGGGGCTCAGAATAGTGGCACCTCGTTCAAAACCACCGTCTATCTCACCACGCAGGAGCCCAACGCGCAAACCTTATTCAACGACACCGTTACGCGCGTTACTCACCTGCAGGATTTCTATGCTTATGATGACGGCACGCCCGAGATTGGCTTGAGTTTTCCGTCTAACAGCCAGGTGCAGGTGGCCTACCAATTTGAGGTGAACGCCCCAGACCGCCTAAGAAAAGTGCGCCTCTATTTCACGGGTGGCACCAGTAATACTCCTGGCACGGTGCTGCACCTGCTGCTTTGGGCCGATGATAATGGCAAGCCCGCCACTACGCCCTTGCTGGAACAACGCTTCACCGTGCCGGCAGCTGCACAGTTGAATGATTGGCTGGAAATCACCCTGGACCGAGACATACCCGTGCAAAGTAAATTTTACGTGGGCTACAGGCAACCGGCGGCGGCCCCGTTTGTGAACGTGGGCCTGGACTATGACGGCACAAGCAACGGCAAGCTGTTCTGGACCAATGGCGGCTCTGCCTGGACCGCCGTCACCGACGTGGACGGCGCCTGGATGGTACGGCCCGTGATGGGCGGCATCATCACCTCGGCCCCCTCAGAAATGGCCGAAGCCAGCGTTTTCTTCTACCCAAATCCGGCCACTGATTTCATAACCGTGGCGCAAGCTTTTGACCGCGTAGAGCTCTATGTCATGACCGGGAAACGGGTGGAGGTGTGGCAGCAAGTGCGAGCAGGTGCCCAATTAGCACTTGCTCATCTTGCAGCCGGCATGTATCTTGCCAAGGCATTCAAAGGAAACCAGATCAGAACCGCAAAACTAATTATACAGAGATGATTGTAGCAGATATTACCGCCGCCGAATTGAAACAACGCCTAGCCAATAAGGAAACGCCTATTCTGATTGATGTGCGCGAGCCCTGGGAGCACGAAGAGCAAAACCTGCCCGGCGCTCAACTGATTCCTTTGGGTTCTTTGCCTGAAAAAATTCAGGAGCTGGAAGAGTACAAAGACCAGGAGATTTTGATCCATTGCCGTTCGGGCAAACGCTCGGCCACGGCCCAGGCCATCTTGCGCCAGAATGGGTTCACCAACGTGCGCAACGTGGAAGGTGGCATGCTGGCCTACAATGAGGCGCCTTAATCTTTTAGTTAAATCATATTGTAAATCTCCGTTTTCGGGCTCATTTCCAGAAATGAGCCCGAAAACGGAGATTTTTCTTTTCTTCTATATAATTATTCTGAAGCCTAAAAGGCACAAGCCTGGTTAACCATTTGCCGCTAGGCACGTTCTGGCAACATGGTGTACCAAGAAATAATTGACGAGGCCAAAGGCAAACTCCCCGAAGCCACGCTGGACCAGTCAGACGAAATAGTCATAGTCATCAACCGGGCCATGTCTGCCGAAGAAATAGACGAATTCGACCCAGAATTGCCCATTCCAGAGGTTTTTCCGCAGCATTATGACGTCCGGTTCCGGAAAGACTATGAAGATGGAATATTGGTGGGGTGGAAGTTTCAGCAGATTGACAATCTTCTCAATCCGTTGTAAAAAAATCCCAGCTTCAGCATTCCTCTTTTTCCCAATTGCTGTAACAACAGACCGGCCCTTCGTTTTCGGGCTCATTTCTGGAAATGAGCCCGAAAACGCAGGGCCGGTTTACTTTCAAGAATCCCTTTTGAAGATTCCTGAATTTCGCTGTTGAACTTACCAGCTGAAACCTCGATTTTTTAGAGGGTGAACATCTGCGTGAAGCCGTTATTCTGGTAGTTGTCTGGGCCGGTGTAAAAACGGTTCAGCTTGGGGTCAAAAAAGAAAACGGTGGGTTTGGGTAAGGGCGTCTGCAGTTTTGGGCCTTCCAAAATCAAACCCAGGAAAAAATCGTTTCTGCCAAATTCCCCGCTGCCGGCTATTACTTCGGTTTGGTTGGTGCCAAACAGACGCCGCACCCGGTTTCCGTCATAATCGGCTACGTAATAATCGTTGTTTTTGCCAATGGCGAAGTTTCTGAACTGGCCCAGGGTGCCTATGGGAACACTGGCGTTGGTGTTGCCCAGGTTGTTGGTGGTGAACGTGAGCAGCGTGGTTTTTACTTTGGAGGCATCATATTTCACAATGGTCTGTTCATTGACCGTGGCCGATTTGGCTTGGGTGGTTAGAAAATGAAGGTTTTCAGCGGCATCTAACGCAATGGAAACATATTTTACATCAGTAGAGCCGTTCCCGATAGATAAATATGTGCTGGGTACCTGCGCCGCGTCTAGTTTGTGCACGTTGCCATAGTCAGAAACGTAGAAGACTTCATTCCTGGAATTCACCACGAAGGGCTTGGCCACGGGTTCAAGCGTGTTAGAAGGTTTGAATTCTGCCCCAACTTTCTCTACAGCGCCGTTATCGGTAATCTTAAATAACTGGTAATAGGCATTGGAGCCAATAAAGCGGTTGTTCAAGACCCAGACGTTTCCTTGCACATCGGTGCCCAGCGCTCCGAAACCTTGGTATTGGGAATTGAATTCGGCCTTGGCAAAGGTCTTGAGCACGGTGCCGCTGGGCGCGTATTTTACAAAAGTACCATCGGTGTGCTTGGCATATACATTAGAGTTTTTATCTACCACCATCAGGTTGATGACCGGCGTGTTGGGTGGCCTGAAGAATTTTATGTCCCCACTAGCAGGTGCTGCCGTTATTGTAAAATCCGGACCTCTAAAGAACTGACTTTTCACGCGCACGGAGATAGAACCGGTCAAGGCCGCCGATGGAACTTCAACGGTGAGTTGGGTGGCAGTGGCCGTTTTAGCGGGCACAATGATATTGGTATTATTGGTGCCGGTAAAGTGAACTTCATTCTCAGTGAGGATAGTGCTGAAATTAGTGCCTGTAATGGTGATGATATCGCCGGTTTTGCCGCTGTTGGGGTTCACGTTGGTGATGGTGGGCGTGGGTGCAGGCGTGACATAGGTAAATACAGGACCGTTCACAGCGGTCTGGTTGTTCACTTTCACGCTGACAATTCCGGTGGCACCGCCCGCTGGGGCCGTCACCACCAAGGCAGACGCACTGGCGGTCCTGACCACGGCCACTACATTGTTGAACCGTACTTCATTTTCTGCTGCCATCAGGCTGAAGTTGGTGCCCGCAACAATAACCTCAGTTCCTACTGGCCCAGACGCAGGCGCTATCCCGATGATGGTTGCCGGAGCAGGCACCGGGTCTTCTGCGTCTTCCTCTGGGTCACAGGAACCAAATGCCAGTATTGCCAATAAAATGAAGGGCGGGAAAATTTGTTTAATAGCTAAGTAAGAAATTTTCATAGAGATGAGTTTTAGTTGGAGGAATATGATGCCCGATAGATTTATCTAAAGCGTTTTCTGCACAAGAAGGTCCATCGAGCTTTTAATAAGTATGTCTAGAATTTGGTCCCTTATTGCTGTAAACTCCACACTTGCTGATAATCTGGGTTGGCCTGTTCTTTGGCTTTTATCTCCTGCAGGCCTTTTCTAAACGTGGCCAGCAGGTCAGATTTCCGGATGATTTTCTCAATGTCTGCCACTGTTAAATTGCCTTCTGGGTAGCGCTGGCCTTTCCCAATTAAAGTGGCGGTGCAGTATTTGGTTTGGGAAGGGCCGTGGGTCTCGCCGGTCATCTCAAAGGCCAGTTTAGGAATCATCACCGGTTTTCCGCGCTCCAGGGCAATCTGCAAATCAAAGGTGAATTTCATCAAGGCATTGGCGCCTGCTTGTTGCATGATGCGGTTGTCTGCCGAGTTCACGCCGTACCCTTCATTCACCGGCCTGAACGCTGACAATAGTTTGCTGTTTTGGTAGGCTCTGGAGAAGTTCACGCTGGTGTTTTCATCATCTGAAGAGAAAGGCGCGATGTCTTGGTACGCCTGCGTGGCGGTTATTTTTTGTAGCGGCAGCACCGTTCCTCCCAATTCTTCCTGTACAGCTTTTATAAAGTCTGGGTACAGGCTTTCCAGCACGGCATCCCACACCTGGTCCTTTACCTGCGGGAAGGTAGCCGTGGCTTTGGTTGTGGTAACGGTGGTGTAGGTGGTATTGCCCGCGGTGAACGAGGTGCTGGACTTGCTTTCTTTGCCTTCTGTGTAAGTGGTGCCTCTAATGGCGAAGGATGTCACCCCAATGGATTTTAATTGACTGAACGGTCTCCCTAAGAACGCATTGGGCTTTAAAAACGAGTAATCCACTTCACCGGCTGAGAAATTCTGCGTTCCTTTAGTGGTCAACCCCAAATTTAAGGCAGGCTCCTTGGTCACTGTCAAGGGACGACCATCTGAATAGGACACATCATAGTTCATGGCTGGCAGGTCACCGGTGGTATTCGCCGTTTTAGTGTTTTTCTCAGCTGCTACTGAGAGGTAGCTGTTCTGGTAACTGTAGAGCGCTTTGCCTGCCGGTAAAATATTGATGTTCCGGAACGCCGCCGCCGGTATGGTTATGGTTTTGCCGGTTTTTATGTAGGGCAGGTCATAGAAGCTTTTGATTCCAAGTTGATTTATGGCAATGGTGAGGTGCAGTAGATTATTGGGTGCTTCCGGCGCTTTCTCAAACTCAATGATCACGTCTTTGGTAAGGTCTAAAGCAACTTGTTCTGTTTGGCCATTGATAGACTTTATTTTAAATGGTTTGTCATAAGGCTGCACCTCAAAACTGCTCTTTTGGCCTGAAGTGGTGGTGATTTCTACCTTCTTTGGTTTGCCATCATTCTCGGCGAAGGCAACGTATGTACCCACGTTTAAATAAGTGGCCGGTTTGCCATCTATTAGCACCGTGCCGTCAATCTTGTTGACGCCCACACCGTCTTTTTTGGAGAACATGACAGAAACTAAATCGCCGCCCGTTTTCCAGCCTTTCAAGAATGTCTGCGCGGCCGTGCCAAGTTCACTGGGGTGGAGGTTGCCCGTTAACCCAATGATAGGGGCGGTCTGAGTTAAATCTGCGGTGGTGGACACCATGCCGGTGGCATTCATCATCATGCCACCGGCGGCGGTGGCAATTTTAGTGACCGCTTTGGTCATAATGCTGCTGCCTAAGTTGCTGAGGCCGCCAAGGCCTTTTTTAACGGGGGCCGTTTTTTCAGGCGTGGCGGCGGGCGCCGAGGCAGTGGTGTCTGTTTTACTTTTTCCGCCTACAAGGCCTTTCAGTTTTCCTAACTGGGCGTGGGCCTGAAATGTGGTGCTGGCGAGCACTAAGAGAAGGAAGTAGTTCTTTTTCATAAGTTCCTGATTTACTTGTCAAAAGTGAGAAAGTAAACCAGGCCGCACCATACGACGAACTGCGTATTTTTGGTACTAACTTTCTAAAAAAGATGATTGTCATGGGCCTTCTGAATGGCCTGCACTTTGTTGTTGACCTGTAGTTTGCGGTAGATGTTCTCAATGTGCTTGCGCACCGTGCCGTAACTGATAAATAAATTTTGCGCTATTTGTTCATAGCTGAGGCCATTCTTCAATTGCTCCAGCAACTCAATCTCACGTTTGGTCAGGTTGAATTCTTGGGTAGTGGCAGTGGGCCGGGCTTCTGGGGAACGGAGCAGGTGCAACACTTTCAAGGCAATGCCCGGTGACATGGCCGCGCCGCCGTGTATGGTGTCTAAAATGGCTTGGTGCAGAGATTCAGCGGTTTCTTCCTTGAGCAAATAACCAGAGGCACCGGCTAAAATGGCTTCAAAAATAGAGTCATCGTCATCAAAGGTGGTGAGCATGACAATCTTTATATGCGGGTGATTTTGTTTGACCAGACGGGTGCAGGCAATGCCGCCCATGCCCGGCATCTGAATGTCCATCAATACCAAATCTACGGGGTGTTCACTTATGCGGGCCGCCAACTCCTCACCGTTAAAAGAGGTTAGCACCACTTTGAATTCAGGAAACAGCGCGAGTTTAGAAAGACAGACTTTAAGCGCGAAGCTGTTGTCTTCGGCAATGGCTAAGGAAATGGACATAAGACAGGGTTAATCTCAAACTTCCCGCTTTTTTCAAGGAATTACAATACGCAACTTTGCGTATTCTGCTAGACGGGTACAGTCACTGAGATTTTGGTGCCTTGGCCTTCCACCGTTTGAATAGAGCAAGTGCCGTTCACTTCACTTGACCTGGCATTCATGTTCTTCAGGCCGTACCCATCCCTATCCACAAACAGGTTAAATCCCACCCCGTTGTCACTGATTTGTAGAGCCAATTGGTTGCCATTGCCTTGCATGGTGACTTCTATGCGGCTTGCCTGGGCGTATTTCAGGGCATTGTTCACACCTTCCTGAATTATCCTGAAAACGTTGGTGGCGGTCATGGAAGGCATGGTGGCATCTCCCTCAAATGCTACCTGTAAGAGGGTGGTGGCATGAAGCGCTTGCAAGGGTTTGAAATAGTCTTGCACCTTCATGGCAAATTCATCTAGGCCTACTTCTTGCTTGTTAATGAACCACACCGTCCTTCTAAGTTCAGACATGGTGTTCTGCGCAATTTTCTGGGTTTCTGGCAGCAGACTTAAATCTGGTTGCGTTGAGTTCAAGTTCTGGATGGAAGAGGTGATGTAGGTGAGTTGGGAGCCTATGTTGTCATGCAGTTCCCGAGAGATGCGGAGTTTTTCCTCTTGGAGTTTATTCCGGGCCTGGGCGTCAGCTAATTGCAGGTTGAATTCGTTTTCAGCTCTCATTTGCCGTTGCCGGTTGCGGGCGTGCACGTACAAGAAAATCGCCAGACTAATAATTGCCGCCAGGCCCAACCCGGCATACACTAATAAGTTGTTTTTGCGGGTGAGCTGCATCTGGCTTTGCAAATAAGCTGACTTGCTGTTGGCTAGGTCTTTCTCTTTTTTAGTTGCTTCATACACCGTCTGCAGGCGGGTTACTTCCTTGGTATTTTCTTCGTTGATAAATTCATTGCGGGCCAGGGCAAACTGTTGATGAAAGGCAAACGCTTTTTGGTAATCTTTCTGGCGCGCGGCATTGGTCGCCAGGTTTTCCAGCGTTTCATAAATCAATTCATTGGCTTTAATGCTTCTGGAAATCTGCAGCGCCTTGTTTAAGTAAACCTCACTCTCTGCGGTGTTGCCCATCTCACTCAGCAGATTTCCTAAGTTGGTACTAATGGCCGCCGTGAGCCAGGCGTTGCCAGATTGGTCTGCATACTTTACAGATTGCTTGTAATAGGCAGCGGCGCTTTTTAAATCTTTGGTGACTTTGGAGAGTATGGCCAGGTTGTTATAAGTCAACGCGATGCGCGGCGCCAAATCTGCTTTTTTATACAAGTCCAGGGCTTGGTTGTAGACAAAAAAAGCTTCGTGGTGTTTCTGCTGCTGTTCATAGACGGTTCCTTTGTTGTTGAGGATGTCTGCGGTAGTGATGGTGTCTTGGGCTGCCTTGGCCAGTTCCTCTGCAAGGTTGTAGTAATGCAGTGCTTGGTTCAGATTCTTCCAACTTAGAAAAACAGCGCCTATGTTTTTGTGGATTTTTGCCTTAAGCGAAAGATCTTGCGAGGGGCACAGCTTTAAGGCTTTCTGGTACGTGGTGAAGGCGGCTTCATTGTTGCCCAAATCTGAGTAGGCATTCCCAATTTCATTGTAGGCCGCTGGTATTTTCTCGGGTTGCCGGGAGATTTTATAAAGCGAAATTAAAGAGGAATAGGTAGTAATGGCTTTCTCAAACTGACCTTCATTGGCATGCCGCGTGCCCAGTTGCTGATACGCTTCAATCTTGGCGGCCAACGTCTGCGCCTTCGGCATGATTTGCCCCATACTATCAGCAGTAAGGGGTGCAGCCATTCCCCGATGCGCCAAAAGTACCCATAAGAATACAAGGAAGGTAGTTTTCATACGCAGTATTTCTTAAAGAGCGCCCAGCGTCTAGGTTGGTGAATAAAAGAATAGGTGCTGCTAATATACTCTAAATCTACTTGTTAGCAAGTCTTCTTGGGGTAGGGGTTAAAGAAATGGTGCAAATAATACTATTCATAGTATCAATTGGCGTAGGAGGAAGTCTCTGGAATTTTAATATCCGTTTTGGGGCTCATTTCCAGAAATGAGCCCCAAAACGCAATTTTTTAGTTGATGATGAAAGGGGCCGGGCTGAAGCAAAGGACAAATAGCAAAACAGCAAACCACCCCAAAAGATTGCGGCCTTGGCTAAGTGGTTGCTCATCTGGGCTGGGCGGGTGAAAGACGCCCATGAACCTGGACAAGATTAACCCAAACACTAGCCACCCGTTGTAGCCGCTTACCTCAGGCCAATACAATTCCACGGCCGCTTGCCCCGCCAACACGCCCGCCGCCAAATACAAACCACGGGTCATGTCTGGAAACAGGGGCCGGAAAATGATGACCAAATAAAGGGCATAACCCGCCCAGTGCCACCAGGACGCGTCCCAGCCTTGCTCCAGGGGCAAGAACCCCAGGCCCGCATAAAAGATAAAGGCCGTAAAAAGGATGGGAGACAGCTTCACAAACCGTTCATATCCCAGCATGCCGTACAGGATATGCCCGCCGTCCAATTGCCCAATGGGCAGCAAATTGAGCGCCGTGAAAAACAACCCCAGAAACCCCGCGAAGAGGAACGGGTAATGCATGACTTCGTACTGGTTAGGCACCAGGGCCGGGTCGGCGAGCCAGGTTTCCAGCGCCCAGAACAAGAGGTTATTGCCCAGGGCCATCTGCCCCGGCTGGTTGTACACATAGTTCGCGTATTGTGACCCGTACAGCTGATATTCCGGGTGAATGCTGAATATATAGTCGGGCGGCGGAAGATGCGTGAACCCGTAGCACAACACGCCCACGGCCACCACAAACCCGGCCAACGGACCGGCAATGCCAATGTCAAAGTATTCCTTCCGGGAGAAGATGCGCTCCTTGATCTTGATGAACGCGCCCATGGTGCCAATGCCGGCTGTCACGCCCAACCACACCGGTATGTAATAGGGCAGGCTCACCCGCACCTTGTAGTAGCGCGCAGTGAGGTAATGCCCAAATTCATGCACGGTGAGAAAGCCCAGGAACGCCAGGGAGAACGCCAGCCCACCCAGGAAATCTTTCATTGGAATGCCCGCCGTCAGACTGAAGCCCTCTGGCCCCAAAAAATACGCCTTTCCGTACCGCCATTCGGCCCCGGCTATGGTGGTGGTGACCAGGGTGAGCAGAAACAGCAGCAGGTGCAGCGCCAGCTTACGCTTCATGCGGGGGCAGGGCTTCTTTCAGGGCTTGGTTGATGGTAAGCGGCGGCGCCAGGTGCAGGGTCTGCAGGCCAAGTTGCTGGGCGCCCTCAATGTGCTGAATGCTGTCGTCAATAAACAACGTCTCTTCGGCGCGTAGCTTGTTTTCCTTCAGAATATGCTCAAAGACCTCGGTGCCCGGCTTGCGCTTACGCACCATATGGGAATAATAGGGCTTCTCAAACAATTCGTCTAAACTGGGAATCTGAAAACTGTTGGCCACAATCTCATTGAAGGCAATCAAATGAATGGCGTTGGTGTTGCTGAGCAAAAACAGGCGGTAATGTTTGCCTAACTCCCGCAGCAGCTTAATGCGCTCCGCCGGAATGTCCAGCAGCATGGAGTTCCAGGCCTGGTCTAACTGCTCGTCTGTGGCGGTGAGGCCATACTCCTGGCGCAGGCCGTCTCTGAATTCCTGCGGGGTGATGTCGCCGGTCTCCAGCAGGTCAAACAGCTCTGACTGTGCCTTTTGGCTGAAATCTACCTGGGTGTCCTGGGCCGCGAACTGGCGGAGGGCGTCTGTACTTTTGGCGTAGTCAATGTTGAGGATGACCCCGCCCAGATCAAAGATGATATTCTTGATGGAAGAAAAATTCACAGAATGATGGGTTTTTGTTTTGCGTATTGCTGCGCAAATTTGTAAAATTGCACTCCCAAATCAAAGGTTTGGACGGGCCTATAGCTCATTCGGTTAGAGCAACTGACTCATAATCAGTAGGTGCTTGGTTCGATTCCAAGTGGGCCCACCCTCAAAATGAAGCACTTATCTCACAAAACGAGGTAAGTGCTTTTTTGTTGGCGAAATACAGACCCAAAAATTCATCTAGGGTAGCCTTCCTTTGTGGCGTTTCCTTTCTACTGTCCTAGATTTCTTGCTTATATTTGATAAAAGGCCTTTCTCAATTCTACGTTGAGTTGTAACATAAAGTACTATCTACATGAGCAATACGGTGACCTCCAAAACGATAGATCAACCAGATGAGCAGCTTTTTGAAAAGATAGCGGCCCTTATTGCTGACGCCCGCCGCAAAGTAATGGCAACGGTTAATCTTGCCATGGTGCATACCTACTTTGAGATTGGGCGCATGATTGTAGAAGATGAGCAACAGGGCAATGAACGCGCGGCCTACGGCAAAGCTGTCTTAAAGGAGCTTTCACTGAGGTTGAGCAAAGAATTTGGGAAAGGCTTTTCGGTGGAGAACCTTGATAGGATGCGTTTTTTCTACAAGACATACTCTCTCTCAAATTCGTCAACAGCGTTGACGAATTTGCAGGGAAAAGACGAACGCGGAAAACAGGAGACACCGTCTCGTATTTTCGAACTTTCCTGGTCGCATTACATCAGGCTCATGCGCATTGACAACCCTGATGAACGCCGATTCTATGAACTGGAGAGTGCCCAAAACAATTGGAGCCTGAAAGAATTGCAGCGGCAATTTGACAGCGCCCTGTATGAACGCCTGGCGCTAAGTCGAAACAAGGACCAAGTAAAAGAATTAGCTCAAAAAGGGCAGCAGATCCAGCGTCCGCAAGATGTGATCAAAGACCCGTATGTGCTGGAGTTTCTGGGACTGAAAGAAGCAGCAGCCTATTCAGAGTCCACCCTGGAGCACCGCATTATTGACGAACTTCAGCATTTCTTATTGGAACTGGGCAAAGGCTTCGCGTTTGTGGGCCGGCAGGTGCGGTTTTCCTTTGACGACAAGCATTTTAGGGTAGACCTGGTGTTCTACAACCGTTTCCTGCGGAGTTTTGTACTCCTAGACTTGAAAATTGGCGAAGTCAGCCACCAGGATTTAGGGCAGATGCAGATGTACGTGAACTACTATGACCGCTTTGTGAAAACAGAAGACGAAAACCCCACTATTGGCATCATTCTTTGCAAAGAGAAAAACAATGCCTTGGTAGAAATAACGCTACCCAAAGAGAACAACCAAATTTTTGCCAGTAAGTATCAAACGTTTCTTCCTAGTAAGGAAGAATTAAAGGCGGTGTTGAATGATGCTGTGGAAGAGGTATAGTAAGTCTGTTTAACCAACTGACTCATAATCAGTAGGTGCTTGGTTCGATTCCAAGTGGGCCCACCCTCAAAATTAACCACTCATCTCACAAAGCCAAGTAGGTGCTTTTTTGTTGGCGCTCTTCCTAGCCAAAAATTCAAATACATAAGCCAAGTGGACAGCTGTGTAAAATATAAAATGCCATAATTTTCTAACACAGGAAGGCAAGTCATAGGTAAGCTAAAAACCTCACAATAGTTAGTTTCTAACTAACCTGAAACTAATCTTCATCCTTACTCTTATTGTCGTCTGTATCCTCCTTCTCAGATGTGCTTCGCTTGGCTTGTTGGGCAGCCGCTTTCAGGCGGGCCTGGTTTTCTTTTCGCTCCTTAAATTCTTTCTGGCGCTGCTTCTTCTGTTGGTCTGCTGATCTGGTACTCATAGGCTAGGGTATTTTTTATATCTACGGACCTGGTGAACGCTTGTTAATCTTTGATTACCAAGGGATGGGATATACCATCTGGAGCATCGCTTTATATAGGGGCCTTGCCCGCATAGCATAAAGAAAACGGTAGATTCATGAGATACCTTATATTGCTTTTCTGGTAATGACCTTACGGCTCCGGATTCTATATTATTTGAAGCTGGTTCATTTGCCAAAATCAAATTTAAAGGCGTTCTTTAGTGACCTGCAACGTACTTCTGCTGCCCATGAACACCTTTACATCCCCCAAAAACTGAGTTTGCATGTCTACTTCAAATTTCAGGTTTTTAGAAGAGGAGTTTCCTATTTTGTTCAATTTAGGGCAATCGGCGGAATTTAACTTGTATCAAGACCCGGTTACGGCCTCGTTTAAAATAAGGCAATTTGGGGAGCGGCTTACAGAGAAATTGTTTGAGGAACATAAGTTGGAGTTCCCGGCTGAGAATTCTTTTCATAACCGCATCAAAACACTTGAGTTTGGCAGGATTCTACCCAATAACATCAAAGACCTTTTCTTTCATATCAAAGAGAAAGGGAATATTGCAGTCCATCAGAACAAAGCCACGGTAGATGAGGCTAAACACGCTCTCTTTCTGTGTTATAAGATAAGCAAGTGGTTTTATGAAACCTACGCCACTGTTCCCGCAGACATAACTGCCTTCAAGTTTCAAATGCCGGCGGAACTTGACACCCGCCATGCCCTGTATGTTCTGGAAACCGATTACAAGAACCTAGAGCAACGGTTTGAGCAATTACTGCAGGAACGGCAAACTACAGGATTGCCAGAAGAGACGCAGCAAGTTATTCAGCAAAGATCTGAGAAAGCGGCCAGCAAGATAGACCAGCTTCCGCAGGCCTTGCTGGCCAAAGCGTTCAGAGGCGAACTGGTACCGCAAGACCCGCAAGACGAGCCCGCCAGCGTACTGCTGCAAAAGATAAAAGCCGCTCAAGCTAGCACCCCCAAGGCCAAGAAAACCAAAGGAGAAAACCAAACGGAACTGGCGCTGTAACACCGGCTCCCTCTTTTTGTCATCCTGAAAGGACCTTGTGGGCCAGCTAGAAAAGCGCTGTCGTAAACGCTAAACCTCAGAGGTTTTGAAAACCTGTGAGGATTTTACAGTACGTTTTCGGCCTCATTTTGAGAAATAAAGCCGAAAGCAGCTTCTAAGTAGGCATATTGACAACCAATTGCTGTTCAGGATTTCCTAATCCCCGACAGAGGGCTTTCGGATTGATAAATCCGAAAGAGCAAGGGAGCAAGTTCCTGCCCTTCGCCCACAAGGCCTTTCCAAGATGATAGGAAGGGGAGGCGTATTCGGCCTCACTTTGGGAAATGAAGCCGAAAACGTTTTTCAAGCAAATTGGGGCAGAAGCTTTATCATATTTCAATTTATTAGTAGTTTGTAAAAATTCTATAGACCTATTTTTATTTAAATATTTGAGAAAGACATGGCCAGTTGTTACAGATGTGGTGCGTCAGGCGCAGACTATAGAAGGTCAGTGGTAACAGGTTCATCTTTTGGAGGCTGGGTGAGTTCTAGGTCTTCTGGCGGAAGTTCAAGGACCTATTATGGCGTAAGAAGCCATTGTGAAAGTTGCGCCGCCAGAATTGATATGTGGGGCCATATTAAGTGGGCAGCTATCTATTTTGGTTTGTTCTTTATCCTGTTTAAATACCTTTATGTAGGATGAAAACATATTACGAAACACTAGGTGTCTCAGAAGAAGCATCTCAGGATGAAATTAAACAAGCATATCGTAAACTTGCCATTAAGCTCCATCCAGACAAGAACAGTAATGATACTTTCTTTGACCAATTATTTAAAAGCATTAATGAAGCCTACGAGGTAATAGGAGACGAAAAAAAGCGGGCTGCCTACAACCATACGTTACGTGCAACAAAGAGAGGTAAAACACAGAATTCCCCTTTTGAAACAGAAGATTTTGATTTCCTTTTAGTAAATGCTACGTGCCTCATCTTAGTAACCAGACAGGTTTCTTCTACCGGTCTGCAAAGAAATTTTAAAATTGGGTATGGCAGAGCAGGCCGCATTATTGACCAACTTGAACATTTGGGCATTATATCTCCTTTTGATGGCCATGCTCCCAGAAAATTGCTGGTGAGTTATGACGGCGCACTTGAGCTATTAAGGAAAAATATTCCTGGGTTTTCTTTACCTGTCTTCCAGAGCCAGTTTAAAAGCAACCAAGCGGCTTTTAAAGCCAATGCTTCACCAGTAGCAACTACTCCCCCTGCCTCACCTACAATAAGAAAGAAGAACAGAAAGCCAGCTTCTGTTTGGGCAAAAGTAACTTGTTGGAAATGGGTAAAACGGTTTTTTCTGTTTGCTAACTTACTTTTAGTATCAATTTATTTTTTCAGAGAAAGTCTCACTAACGCCAAAATTACGGCCACTAAAGGACTAAAAATAAGAGAGACTCCCCATGTAGATGCCGTCCCTATTACAGGCGTTCCCAATAATCAGAGGGTGGAAATATTGCGTACAGATGGCCCGCTGGAAAAAATAGAAGGCAGGAAAGATAATTGGTATTATATCAGGTATAAAAATAAAGAGGGCTGGGCCTGGGGCGGTTTTATAAAAAGAGATAGCAAAGAAATTAGGTAATATGACCTTAGTTTAATATTAAATTCACAATGCAAAAATACTCCGTCAATCAATACCTTATAGAAACCGTGCTCGCCTGGGTAAAATCTGGCGAGATTGCCATACCAGAAATTCAACGCCCATTTGTCTGGGATAGCTCCAAAGTGCGTGACCTTATGGACAGCCTGTACCAGGGCTATCCGGTAGGCTACGTCATCGCCTGGAAGAACCCCAACGTGAAACTGAAAGACGGCACGCTGAGTGACGGCAAAAAGGTGCTCATTGACGGGCAGCAGCGCATCACGGCCCTCACTGCCGCTATTCTGGGGCAGTACGTGGTAAACAAGAACTACAAGCGGGTTAAGATTAAGGTGGCGTTCCACCCCATAGACCAGCGGTTTGAGGTACAGAACCCCGCTATCTTAAAAGACAAAACTTGGCTGCCAGACATTGCCGAAGCCATTAACGGTGACCTTTTTGAAATAGCTGAGAACTACTTTGAGCTGAACCCAGACGTAGACAAAAAACAGGTCCGCAATGCCTTCTCCACGCTCATCAACATTCCTAAAAAACAAATAGGCATGATTGAATTGGCCCCAGACCTGGACATTGAAACCGTCACGGAGATTTTCATCAGAATTAACTCCAAAGGCGTGGTCCTGAGCCAGGCAGACTTTGCCATGAGCAAAATTGCCTCCAACTCAGAATACAACGGCAACGAGCTGCGCAAAGCCATAGACTACTTTTGCCACCTGGCCATTGCGCCAGAGTTCTTCCGGCATATTGTAGACAATGACCCAGAGTTTGCCAAGACAAATTTCTTCCAGAAAATGCAATGGCTTAGGTCAGAGACAGAAGACCTCTATGACCCAGAATACACAGACTTAATCAGGGTGGCTTTTACGTCTAAATTCAACCGCGGCAAGCTGTCAGATTTAGTGAGCCTGCTATCAGGGCGAAATTTTGAGGCCAGAACGTTTGAGGCCGCCATTGCAGAGCAATCTTTTGCCACCTTGAGAGAAGGCGTGTACAACTTCATTAATGAAACCAACTACAAACGGTTCATCATGATTGTGAAGTCGGCGGGCTTTATCTCGCCCAAGCTCATACGGTCGCAGAACGTGCTCAATTTCGCGTACATCCTGTTTCTAAAGCTTCGGGAACTGGGGGTGAATTCTGTTTCCATTGAGACCTACGTGCGTCGTTGGCTGGTGTATTCCATCTTAACGGGTCGCTATTCCGGCTCTGCCGAAAGTTATTTTGATTATGACATCAAGCAAATCTCTGAGCGGTCCTTTGCCGAGTATCTAAAGGAAAAAGAAGAAGGTGAATTGTCTGAGGCTTTCTGGAATTTCTCACTGCCCCAGAGTTTAGATACCTCTGTGGCCAGCAGTCCGTACTTTCTGGTTTTTCTGGCGGCCCAGGTTAAAGCCAATGACAAAGGTTTTCTGTCTAAAGACATCACGGTGGCAGACCTTATTTCCCACAAAGGCGATATTCACCACCTCTTCCCCAAAGAATACCTGAAAAGAAACGGGCTTGACCGCAGCAAGTACAACCAGATTGCCAACTACGCTTACATGCAAACCGAAATCAACATTAAGGTAGGCAGTAAATCTCCTAAAGAGTATTTCGGTCTTCTCTCAGCTCAAATGCAGGAACAGAATCTGCAACTAAGCGGCCTAGCTAACCCAGAGGAGCTTTCCCATAACCTAAAGATGAATGCAGTACCAGTATCTTTGGCGCACATGGAGATACAGCACTACACAGATTTTTTAATTGGCCGCCGGCGGCTGATGGCAGAAAAGATTAAAGATTATTATTTTTCGCTTTAGTTACAAATAAAGCCCTCTCTGGTTAAACCAAAGAGGGCTTTATTTTCATTTCACCTTCTGACTAAAAGACGGAATTTAAATGGATTTAGAGAGCCTGTATAATAAAGTGGGAAAGATGTTATACTAAGCCGCCCTTATTAGTGTTATCACCAACAAACCCTTTTACTGGGCTATTTTGCTTGTTGGTGATAACACCAACAAGGGCGCAGGTCCATGGGCTTTTTTTACTAAACATGCTCTCAGGCAACCAATGATTACTACCGCCATTCCTCGGTATTCTTAATCCCCAATTTCTCCGCATTAAACACCGGATCTAACCCTGCTTTCCGCTGGGTCTGGTAATCTTTGAGGGCGCGCATGGCAGGTTTTTGAAGCAATAGAATGGCCACAATGTTGAGCCAGGCCATGACGCCTACGCCAATATCGCCCAGGGCCCAGGCAGACTCGGCGGTTTTGATGGTACCGTAAAAAGTAGCACCCAGAATAAGGACACGTAAGCCCCAGAGCATCCATTTGTTGGTGCCTTTGCGCATGAGGTAACTCAGGTTGGTTTCGGCTATGTAGTAATAAGCCATGATGGTGGTAAACGCGAAGAGCAGTAGCGCAATGGCCACAAACCCACCGCCCAAGGCCGGGAAGTGCGTGTTCACCGCTTGCTGGGTAAACTCAGAACCAGTGGGCACGCCGGGCAAATGCTCTACCAGAAAGCCACCTGCTGGGTTCACCACATTGTATTGGCCGGTAAACAAAATCATAAACGCGGTGGCGGTACAGACAAAGAGCGTGTCTACGTACACAGAGAACGCCTGCACCAAACCCTGTTTTACTGGGTGACTGACCTCCGCGGCGGCGGCGGCATGGGGCGCAGTGCCCTGTCCGGCTTCATTAGAGTAGATGCCTCTTTTCACGCCCCAGGAAACGGCCATGCCAAAAACACCGGCAAAGGCAGGTTCCAGGTTGAAGGCAGAACGTATAATTAAGCTAAAGACTTCTGGCACCTGGCCAATGTTCATGAAGATGATGATAACCGCCATCAAGATATAGGCACCCGCCATAAAAGGCACCAGCACTTCTGCCACTTTGCCTATTCTCTTCACGCCGCCAAAGATGATGAGCCCCAAAGCAAGGGTAACGGCACCGCCTGTGATGGCTGGCGGAATAGCAAACGCTTTGGTGATGCCCAAGGCAATACTGTTGCTTTGCACTCCCGGTAACAGTACCACCATGCTCACAATGGTAGCTACCGCAAAAACCACGGCATACCATTTTACACCTAGTCCTTTTTCAATGTAGAAGGCAGGTCCACCCCGGTACTGCCCGTCTTTCACCTCTTTGTAGATCTGACCTAGCGTGGCCTCCATAAACGCCGAGGCACTGCCCAGAAACGCAATCATCCACATCCAGAATATGGCACCGGGGCCACCCATGGCAATGGCGGTGGCCACGCCGGCAATGTTACCCGTACCCACACGCCCGGCAATAGCCACAGCAAAGGCCTGGAAAGAACTGATACCATTAGCAGAACTCGTATTATTAAAAAGCAGGCGAATCATCTCCTTGAAATAGCGCACCTGCAGAAAACCCGTTCTCACAGAAAAGTAAACACCTGTGCCCAGGCAAAGAATAATCAAGGCATTGCTCCAAACAATAGCATTGATATCGGCAATTAGTTTTTCCATGGTAAAAGGGTAGGCAGAGAATAGTTAAGGGTGAGGTTTTAAGAGAAAACAGTTTTCCTATTTTAGCCCAAAGTAAGGAAAAATGTCAGGTAAAATTCTATGCCGCCCCAAAATCTAATGGGTTGTGGTCTGAAACCTTCGTGTGGTTTTTTAAATCCACAATAATTCAGCCAGCACTGCCTACATCATGATTTGTAAAGGTTTACTAGAGAATTGCGCTTGCCTTTACCTATATAAACGAAGTCTTTTCCAACCTTACCAGGTGTGGGCCGTTCTACCAAGACACGCCTATTGGCCAGCGCACCAACTTTGGGTTTCAAATCCTTCCTCTTGCCTTCCTTTGCCTGACCCCAACCGGGTAGGCACCAACCACTATACTATTTTCTTATTACTGCTTTCAAGCTGTTTTAGGCGCTATTTCCAAAATACAGCCTGAAAACGGCCGCTTATACGCAACTATTCTTTTATGAACTATACCCTCACCATTGCCAGTGCCACCACGGTAAATGAAATTCCGGCGTACTGGACTACCCAGGACTATATTCAGCTGTTGGAGAAATTCAATTTCCCAGATGCCGGCACCGCCAGCCCAGACACCTTGCCTGAATTACTGGCCATGGCCATTACCGATTTTGAGCCCAATGAAGCGGCTGCCATTATCTTAGACTACAAACTGTCTGAGCACCTGACCGAAGGCCAGATTCAGCAGATTTCCAATGACATGCTGCTGGACAAAATCTCAGAGGAATACCCAGACATTACCCTGCACGCGCGCTTGTTCCATATCAACCAGCTGTTGTACAAGGCGTTCAACGGCAAATTCCCGAATGCCAAAGCCACGTGCATTGACTTCACGGCCACGCCTCAAGAGGCACAAGTAGAGGTGGTTCTCACCAAGGCAGGAGCGTTGCAGCTTTTACACCAAGGCTTGTCAGATAGCAATTTGATCAAGCGCCTGTTCCCCGACCAAATGGCGGGCACCGTTTCTTTCCCGGAGGCCGAAGGCATTGTCTGGGAACTGGAAAGCAAGGGCAACCATGCGTATACACTGCTGACTTCGGCGTACTGGCTAAGCAAGGAAGACCTGGTGGCCCAGAACTTTGAAGGCAGTTATGAACCCCTGGCCCAACCGCAGGAAGCCGTTTAAAGAAATTTAGCGGTTGTAGACCTTAAATCAAATTAAAACAACAGTGCCAGTAAGCTGCATGCGTCAGCGGCCTGGTAACACATAGTACACTTAAAACAAAACAAGATGTTAGGAAAAAACAGTAAGCAATTTGGGGTTTGGTTAGATTCAGTGCAGGCCACGGTGGTAGGTAGAAAAGACCTGGACTCCGGTGAATTTGTGGTCTTGGGTCAGGCCAAGAACGAAGGCCAGGGCAGCAATTCCAATGAAAACACGGCCCATAACGCTAAGCAGGGCTTGCAGCAAAAGTTCTTCAAGGAAATCTGTGCGCTCATGCAGAACGCCGAGGAAGTGCACGTAACGGGCACCGGCATCACGCAGGAGCAGTTCATGCACTTTTTAGCCAACACGGCCCAGTTCAAAAACACCCAAACCAAAGAAAGTACCTCGCAGCACATGGCAGATGAGAAACTGGTGCAATATGTCACGGCGCAGTTCAACTAGGTAGCCTTACTGGATTCATGTAGAAAGCGGCTTCTCTTAACAGGGAGGCCGCTTTTTTTGATATTATTTAGGATTTTCTTTCGTTTTTTTCACTTCCGGGGGGTTGCTTAAGCTGAAGAAAGGCAAGAATGTTTACCTTAGATTTTCAAGTAAGCGCACAACCAGTACCATATGACCACCACAGATCAAAAACAGGCGGTTTTCCAGGAAATAGAACAAACATTAAAGGGCCAGGGCTTCACCATTGTGAGCCAGGACCCGCACCGGCCTTGGGGAGGTTTTTTTGTGATGGCCGAAGACCAGGCGCAGAAATTTGCCGAGACCTATTTTGAGGGGCTGAACGTGGAAGGCCTGCGCATCTCCGGCAAACTGAGTCCCAAGATTTTGGTGGTGGCCCCAGAGAAACGCCTGTCCTGGCAATACCACCATCGCCGTGCCGAAATCTGGAAAGTGTTGCGTGGCCCGGTGGGTGTGGTGACCAGCGCTACTAATGTTGAAGGCGAATTACAGGAATTAGGGCCCGGAGCGTTGATCAGGCTGCAGCAGTCTGAGCGCCACCGCCTGGTGGGCCTGCGGGAATGGGGCGTTCTGGCCGAGATCTGGCAGCACACAGATGCCCATAATCCCTCTAATGAAGATGATATTGTGCGGGTGCAGGACGATTTCGGAAGGTAATATTCCTTAAAAATTTGAAAACACAGCGGGCGTTTTTGGCCTCATTTCTGGAAATGAGGCCAAAAACGCCCGCTGTGTTTAAAGGGCTGCACTTCCAAAAGGAATTGGTGCCTATTTTATTGAAAGCAACAGGTCACGTGCAGCTACCAAATGAGAGCATGTTTAAATTTCTCTTTTGCGCTACAAAAAGGCCGTAACAAGAACCTGCTTTTGCCTTTTTATCGTACTGTAGCGCTACTACGCTGCTCAAAAAACGCTTCCGCAGAACCTTATTCTGGCTATTTTCGCCAGCAAAAGAGAAATTTAAACAAGCTCTTAACAGAAAGCGCCAGGCTGGCTGGTGGCGGAGGCGTTTTTCTTCTTCTGCTGGTAGGGCAGGGCCGGTAAAGTCAGGAACGGTACGGTGCTGGCATAGGCCAACTCAGCAGAAACGCTTTTGTGGAAGAAGCCTTCCCAGAACGTGCGTTTTTCCAGGGCTACCGCCAATACTTCAGTGTGGTTCTTTTTCTGAAACGCTTGCACGCCTTTCAGTACCGTGTCGGCTTGCACCTGGGTTAGTTGGTAGGCGTGGCCCGCCAGCGTTTCCTCTATGTCTGTTACTACCTGCTGGTCAGACACTAAATCCAGTTCCTCTTCGGTTTTAATGTTCAGGACCTGAATGACCGCCGCCATGGGTTTGGCAAGCGCCAAGAGTTGCTGCAGGTAGGGCGCTTCGTCTTTCTCAAAATCTGAGGCGTAGGTAATGCTGTTAAACCCCTGAAACTGCACATTAGCCGGAATGGCCAACACAGGGCAGGGCACTTCTTCCATGACAATGCGGGTGTTGGTGCCAATCAGTTTGTCTAGGAACGTGCTGGCGCCTTTGGTACCCATCACCACCAAATCTACCTGGTGCTGCACCACCAATTTACTCAGGGTTTGGTACAGGGGCGCGGGCTCACAGATACACTCCACCTCAAATCTAAAGCCATGCTCCAACCTAATGGTGCGGGAGATTTTCTCCAACTCGCCTAAATAGCCTTCCTGTAGCAAAACCCCGGGTTGCACGGCATTGGGCTCCTCTGGCGTGGAAATGATCAATTCATGCAGCGCATGGAACAGAATAACCTTGCCTTTTACCACGCTGGCCATGTCAGAAGCATATTGAATGGCGTTCAAGGCGTTGGCAGAAAAATCGGTGGGGACCAGAATGGTGTTCATGACGTTGGACTTTAGGGTTTAGGAGTATCGAGTTTGTTTTGTTTTGCTTTCGGTTCAGGCCAGGGAAAAAGCCACGTTGCTGTTTTTCAATGCCTGGTTCTGTGGCCACCACTTAAATTGACGTAATGGTTTCGGGTTTTGCTGGTGTTTGGTTTGTACTGTTTGATGAAGCAAAGTTATGGAGGCCCAGACACTTATGAGATGACCTTGGTTGGGCCGGGATATGATCTTTGTCACTAAGAGAAAGACTGGTAACCAAAAGGTGACCCTTGGGGTAGCGCTTGAAAATCAATGGTTTACTACCTGGCATTTGGTCATTGACGCAACAGGTAGGCTCTTTTGGTGGGTTCTGGGCCTTTGGGTTGTACCTTTGTTTTTCGCAACGTTATCATGACCAGAAAACAATATATCCTCATCATCCTTATCCTGGGGGCGCTCAGCACCATCTCGCCCTTTTCCATTGACATGTACCTGCCGGGGTTTCCGGCCATTGCCCAGGACCTGAACACGTCCATTGCCACCATCCAACTGTCGTTGACCGCTTATTTTGTCGGTATTTCAGTGGGGCAGTTGCTCTACGGGCCTTTGCTGGACCGGTTCGGGCGGAAGTACCCGCTGTACGCCGGTCTGTTGGTGTACATCGTCGCCTCGGTGGGCTGTGCCTATGCAGATTCCCCGGACATGCTCATTGCCATGCGTTTTCTGCAGGCCATTGGCGGGTGCGCGGGCATGGTGGCGGCGCAGGCCCTGGTGCGTGATTTGTTTCCGGTCACCGAGACGGCCAAAGTGTTTTCCTGGCTTATTCTGGTCATTGCCGTGTCACCCATGATTGCCCCAACCGTGGGCGGGTACATGACGGCGGCGTTTGGGTGGCCCTCGGTTTTTCTGGCCCTGGGCGTGATTACGTTACTCATTATGGTGGGCGTGTATTTTGCCCTGCCCGAAGGCCGGAAAGGTGACCCCGGCATGTCATTGAAGCCAAAGGCGGTGTTGGGGAATTTTTCAAAGGTGCTGCAGAACCCGCAGTTTCTGGTGTTTACCTTGGTGGGCGGCATTGCTTCGGCGGCGCCGTACGCCTACATTGCCGGTTCCCCAGATGTGTTCATGAACATATACAAGGTGAGCGAGCAGGAGTACGGCTGGATTTTCGCGTTTCTGTCCATTGCCCTCATCGGCTCGCCGCAGTTGAACCACATTTTGCTCCGCCGGCTTTCCAGCGAACAAATTATCAACGTGGCTTTGGTTTACCAGATGGTGGTGGGGGCGGTGATGGTACTGGGCGTGTACAACGGGTGGTTCGGGAAAACCAGTTTGATTGCGGTGCTGTTCCTGTTCATGCTGGGACAGGGGCTCACGGCGCCCAACGCCTCGGCCTTGTCCATTGCGCCTTTCTCCAAATACGTGGGCAGCGCCTCTGCACTGGGCGGAAGTTTCAGGATGGGCATGGGCGCCCTAGTGTCTGCCGTGGTGAGTATGTTTCATAATGGCACCGCCCTGCCCATGGTGACCGTCATGACCCTGTGTACTTTGGTAGGCATTGTGCTGTACTTTCTGGGCCGGGGCTCTTCCAGAGCCTACACCAAAGCCGTGGAAGCCGGTACCGTGACGGAGGTGTAAAAAGAGAAGGATAGATTTTCCGTTTTCGGGCTCATTTCCAGAAATGAGCCCGAAAACGGAAACCGGCTCTATGGAAAGCAGGTACTGATGCGGAACAAAATTACTGTTTCATAGAAAGCTGCCAAGCTTTGACAGATGCTTCTAATTTGGCAGAGGTGGCCGCGGTAATATTTACCAAATAATAGGGAGGTTCCCCTTTTAGCATGCGCCAGCGCCAGTCCAGTTGGTCAATTGTTTGCTGTTGTCCATTGTCCATCCACCAGGCGGTGTAAAGGGTGTCTGTGCCGTTATTCAGGGTGGCAAGGTAAACAAGTTTATTAGCTACTACTTGTTGCTGCACATTGGTGAATTCATAGCCGCTGCCTTGCCAGCAGATAAACGGATGATGCTCTACCGTGTAAAATCTTCTGGTAGATTTTAAGTAAACAAGCATTTCCCCATTGGTCCATTTCTGCACATTGTTGGGCATGCTTTCTACGGTAAACCCAGCTTTGGTCTGAACCAATGGGCTAGCCTCTACTGTAGGCCTCGTCAAAACCTGATACCCCGCAAAAGTTAGGCCGGCCAGCAAAAAGAAGTTGAGAGCCAAGGCCGCCCTGGAAACTGAAGATGCCGGAGGCTGCTGTGGAAATAATTTGTGTTGTCTTTGACGCTTGGCAAGCCATTTCGCTACAGCATAAAACGGTACAACGGCATACACCAACAAGCAGAGCAACCCCATTATTTCATGCAGCGCGTCTTGGGGCATGATCTTGAATTGGACCAGGAGCACAATTCTAATGAGGTTGCTGGCTACATTGAGGAGTACCATGCATAAGAGCATCAAAATCAACTCCCACCACGCCCACCTGAATTGGTACTGTTTCTGAAATTGTGCCAAAACCGCCACCGCCAGCAAAAGGGAAAAAGAAAGCATGCTCAAACCTGCGCAGGCAGGGTCCACGGAGAATTCCTGACCGTTCAGCAGAATTAGGTTCCCTTGCGACGTCGCCGATTTGTAGAGCGGTGAAAGTAGCTGGGCCGCCCACCCTGACAACTTCAATCTAAGCGGGAAGCTCCAAATGTCAGTGACATACACAAAGATGGGTGAACTTACCAGCAACAACAGCAAAGGCAATCTCCCTGCTATGCCAAAGAGCGTCTGCGCCGCCACCCACCCCGCCAATAAGAAGGCTACATAAAAAATGGTATTTAATTTCAATATGGCGGTCAACCCAATAAAAACGGCAGTCAGGGTGATTATGACAGGTGGAACCGCTTGGCGCGGAGCATTTTGCGCTACCAGTGGTATTAATGCAAATGCCAGCAGAAACGGCAGATTCCATTGCAGATAATAGCGCAAGGTGATCCCAGCTACCAACAAGAAACCTGCCGCCAAAAGAAGTTTCAGCGGCACAGAATATTTGACAGGTGCTTTTAGTAGGAATTGCATCAGAAAAATCTAGGCTTGATGGCAGTGTAGAAAACTACGAGCACCACTAAAATAATCAAGGCCCATTCATGTGGTTCCGGCACCGCGCCTGACGATTTCATGGTGGCATTGCCCAGGGCGTCTTTGTTTTCTTCAATGCCAAACCGTTCATAGTCCTCCTGTTTCTCCAGCACTACCAAACTGGACAAAGGACTCACCACATTGGCTTGCGCAGCTTCGGCAATCAGGTTTTCCTCCAAATAGCCTTTCTTGAAATAATTAGGCCCAATTTGATGCAACAGGTGATTGTAGGCAAAGAGTCGCATTAAATGGTCTGGTGCTGTCGTTTGTGAGTTTATTGAAGTTTCCGTTCTCTTGATTTGGGTACCAGATGCTCCTAACACCACGGTATTGGCATCTGTTTGGTCAAGCACAAATTTTTGTCGTTTCAGCAAATGAACTATTTCATCTGTAGTGCCTTGGTCATACCGCAAGAGGCGGAGCTCCTTCAATGTTTTGATGTACGGCGTAAGGTCCTGGCCTAAATGGAAGAACCGCACGGGCTGCTGGTTTAGCGCCGATTTGGAAAACAGAGCCGAAAAACGACTCTCCTTTATATCTTGCAGATTGGGAGACACTCCATTGCCTTTGCTAATGATTAAAGCGTTTTCAGGGTCTTTTACTAAATGCAAAGGGAACAATGTGAAGTTAGACGTCCGCAGAGATGCTAGCAAAGCCTCTTTATTAAGGTTGGTCAGCTTAATCATTGAATCTTGGAAAACATACACGGGCTTGCCTTTCACAACCTCAACTATGGTAGCGATTTCTTCCTGTGTCCAGGCTTTGTTAATATCCAGGTATATGCGGGTGGGAGTGAAATCACTGTACTTTTTAACGTGGGCTTGCATGTGGTATTGGTTGCCCCTGAAATTAAAAGAAACGGGTGAGATTGGTGAAACCGGAAATTGCAATCGCCAATCTGGTTGATACTCCCCGAAGCGCTCGTACCGACCGTTTCCTTTGACTTTGTACTCAGAAGGAAGGTTTCGGCCGATGGCGTCATTGGGCAAACGGATCACTGTTGTTTCAGTGGCTTGGGAAGCAGAAGGTCCATCAAAGTAAATGTTTTGGTATTGCAATTGATTGCCCAGTACTTTCAATGGCGAGGTAATGCCTAATTTGAATTGCCTGTTCTCCTGCGGCGTGCAGGGGAAAACTCGTACACTCACTGTGTTGCCTTCCTGCCAATGCACCACAGATGGGTCGCGCACTTCTACGCCCACTATGGTATTGTAGGCGCTGTCGGCTTTGCTTTGGGTGGTGAGGTAGCCTTTCTCTTCCTTGCCATTTATCCAGAGTGACAGTGAGGTCACCACGCTGCCTACAGGCAAGTGAAAGGTGTATATGGCTTCTTCTTGTGACCATTCAACTGGCATGCTATTGTGCACGTTCAGGATTTTCTCTGTGTAGCTCATGCGGTATTCCGGGAAAATTTGTGCCTGGGTGATTACATTGCTGGTAGTGAGGTGCTGCCCACTCCATAACCGGTCAAGCGCTAAGTGACGTGCATCATACATGCTTTCCAGTATTTTGATGCGTTCCTCCGTTTGCAGTTCCGGCTTTTGAAAGAAACGAGTGGCCATCACTACCAAAGGGTCATGCTGAAGCGTTTCATCAAAGTTTCTGGTAGGCAAGTCAAACATGTCAAACCGTTCTGATGCCGTTTGGTACACTAGGTCAGATTTAATAATGCGTTCATACACGGGTGTCACAGGTATTTTTTGGGCTACAACCAACCACTTCGGCAAATCTTGCTGGTCCTGGGTTTGGTAATGGTTCAAGGTTTGGTTGATATGTGTACTTCCCTGGTACCAGAGAACAAGAAAAGTGATAGCCGCTAAAAGAGGCAGAAGAATGCCTGCCAAAAAAGTGCGTTGTAAGGCCAGGTCATGTTTGTACATCCTTCGGGCAGCGGTTACCAAGGCAAATACTGCACATACCGGAATAAATACATGAAGGCCCAAACCAAGCATAAGGGCTCCCACCAAACCAATAAGGTAGAAAGGGGCCAGATAAAAGGCAAAGTAACCGAAAGCCACCAGCCCTGTTCCCAGTAAGAAAATGACCACAAAGTTTAGGGCCCTTGGTATTAATTGCCTGAAGGAAAACCCAATCATACCTAATGAAACCAGTACCAGCCAGGCAGAAAACCAATCTACTGAGGGATAAAAAATGCGTATCTGCCGGTTCAAAGCAAAGTCACTGATCAGGCCTAGGACCAAAAACAGCATGAGGTATTCCAAGTATTGAAAACTCTTCTTGAACTTAAAAAGCTTATTGAAAACCAAGACCAGGAAATAACCACCCGCCAAGGCATACTGCAGCATGAAAATGCCTCCTTGGCCTTGCTGGCCATTCTGCAGTTGTTGCTCCTGAAAAAGGAACAATCCAAAGGAAAGGAGAATGCAAATCAATCCTGCCAGGAGTAACGATTTACGGTGTGGGTTCTGAGGGGAGATTTGCGTGCTTTTTTCAGTTAAAGCAGTTTCTAAGTCTACTTGCATGGGCTTTGGTTTATAAGTTAATCATGTTCAATTCAAGAGATTTGGAAGTCTTTGGATGGAATAGGTGAAAAGCTGGTATATAATCAGTAAAGTAAGGTTAAGGGAAGCATAATTTGTATTTGTAAAGTACTTTGAGTTTCAAAGTTAGTTTTACTTTTGTATGAATCAAGAGTTTCTGTAAATTTTTTACAGTAAAACTCATAATCGCTTTCTCGGGCCCAGCAAGCCAGCTTAGCCAGGCATGGGAAAAGGAAAGGCAACCCTTTAGCCTTTAACCTTCAGTACTTACATTTTTCTTCCTTACTTTCTTTCCGCAGTATTATCCCTTTCACAAGTAGAGGTCCTGACACGAAGTTGATGAAGGTTTCCGATTTCGGGCTCATTTCCAGAAATGAGCCCGAAATCGGAAAACCAATGCCTTTTCAATGCCAACAAATCCTACTGATTGGAGCTTGCAGAAATCACGTTCATATAAATTTTGTTAGTGATTACTGCTGTGAAGGTTTTCTTCCCTACTTTAGAAGTTCAAAATAGGCATTCCAAGTCATAAGCCTTTAAAACTGGACCGCTAACCCATTTATTACCATTTTACTTGCCAGATGCTACTCACTCCAGGCAGCGCCTTTCCTTGTACATCCTGCGGAGCCTCTTTGGTGTTCAGAACGGAGGAGTGTTTGGCCCTGAGTTGTATGACCTGCCAGACCATTGCTAGACGGGTAGAAGTGCAGGGAACCGGCTCAGCCAAAGCACCCCAGCCTAAGGAAGTGTTGAGCATCATTCAGGTGGGCACCACCGGTTATAACCAAGGCAGCAAGTTTGAGGTCATTGGGCGGCTGCAATATTTTTTCACCGAAGGGTACCGCAACCACTGGTTTATCTTATATGAAAATGGCACCACCGCTTGGTTGGGTGATTGGGCTGGTAGTTACAGTATATTTCAGCAAGGCGTTTATTCTGGCAAAGCGCTTATTAGTGGGTACACCGTTGGCGGGAAGGTAGAAATCTCTCAGGTGACCTTGCTGGTAGAAGTGAAAGACTTAATCCAGGAAATTTTCTGGGAAGGGGAGGTGCCCAACCATGGTTTGCAGGAAATTGGGCAGGCAGCAGTTGAACTGTACATGACAGACGGGCAAATGGGCTTGCTGCATGCTGTAAGCTCCGGAAAACCCATGGCTTATTACGGCAGATACTATGCGTTGCCGCAACTTCAACTTCAAAACGTGAGGGCGCACCATGAGTGGCTTTAAGAAAAACGGAATGGTCGCGCTTCCTGGGCCTTTGGTAAAAACGTGCCCCCAATGTCAGAAGGCCCTGCAGATAATCACCCATTTCCAGGCTAAAAATGTGGCTTGTCCGGCCTGCAACAGAGTTTTGGAAGTGCGGTCAGCTTCTCTTGAGGTGGTAAAATTCCAAAACAAAGGAAAGCACGAGCCTTTGTTGCCAATTGGGCAAAAAGGAAAGTTGAAAGATATTCCCTACACGGTGGTGGGGTTTCTGGTTAATAAAGAAAAGAATTTCAAATACTACTGGCGCGAATACATGTTGTTCAACGCCGTGCACGGGTACGCCTTCTTGTCTGAATATGACGGCCACTGGAATTACTTTACGTTAATCTCTGATTTTGCCAGAAGCACCTCCAGTATCAATGACCCATGCCATTATATGGGGCGTGAGTTCAGGCTGTTCCATAAATACGGCACTGAGGTTGTTTTTGCGCAAGGCGAATTTTTCTGGAAAATCTACGAAGACAAAAGCCGGCAGATAGAATACATTTCGCCGCCTTACATGCTGGCCCGATCCATCAGTGCAGAGGAGCAAACCTGGATGTTAGGTGAATACCTGGAGCCAGAAGAAATACAACAGGCCTTTGCCTTAGAGGCTGAAATGCCCCAGCAATATGACGTGGGTTCCATTGAGCCGTTCTCCCAGGATTTCTCCATTAAAAAAGTAGGGAAGATGGCTGGTATTGCAGCGGCTATTGTATGTGTGCTGCAGGTTCTATTCTTTTCCTTCCATCAAAACAAAGTGCTGTTGGAGGAACAGTACAGCTTGCCCTCAGATTCCTATATCCAGCCGCTGCCACCTGTCTCAAGCTCTGTGGTAGAGGTGACGTCTACCCTGGGCGGAGGTTCCAGCTTAGAGATGGAATTATATGCTCCCGTGAACAATTCCTGGCTGTCAGCGGGTGTGTCTTTGATGAACACCCAAACAGGCAAAGAATATTATATTGAGATAGGGGTTGAATATTACAGCGGCACCTCTGAAGGTGAAAATTGGTCAGAAGGAAGCCCTAGAACCTCAGAGATTCTATCGGCCATTCCAGCGGGCAAGTACCAGGTGTTGATTCAACCGTTCAGGGAAAGCGGGACGTACGGGAGTAATACACCAACTTGGTTTTCGCTCACCATCAGAAATGACGTACCTATTTGGTCTAATTTTCTGGTTTGTCTCCTGTTTCTAGGCGCCATACCCTTGGTGCAAGGCATACGCGCCTATTCTTTTGAGAGATCCAGGTGGATGAGCAGTGATTACAGCCCTTACGCTCAAGAATAACACGTCATGAGAAAAAGACTCAAACTTATTTTTTTAGGATACCTGGCGTTGGTGGTAGGCAGCTTTTCTTATGCCAGCTTTACCGGCACCAGGCTTTTAGGCGATGACGCCGAAGAATTTGAACCCAACGGCCCCGGCAGCCAATCGTCGGGCCGCGTACGTGTACACCGCTATTATCATAAATAAAACCTATGGAATCTTTAGTTAGCTACAAACTTATTTCGGCTTCGCTCATTTACTCGTTTATGGGCATAGCTATTCTGGTTTTCTCTTTCTGGCTCATTGAGATGATCACGCCGGAGAATATCTGGAAAGAGATTCTGGAGAAACAGAACATGGCCCTGGCCATCATTTTTGCGGCGTTCATTTTAGCCGTTGCCATCATCATTGGTGCCTCAGTACACGGTTAAGGATAAAACTACATGCGGGTAAATGTACAGGCCCTACTCCTCTTCTCAGTATTTGTGGTGGCTACGTGTGGGTTGGTGTATGAGTTGGTGGCTGGTACGTTGGCAAGTTACCTCCTGGGAGATTCTGTCACGCAGTTCTCCACCATTATTGGCGTGTACCTGTTTTCAATGGGTATTGGCAGCTACTTCTCAAAGTTCTTCCACAAGAACTTGGTGGCGTGGTTTATACAGGTAGAAGTGCTGGTGGCCTTGGTGGGCGGGTTCAGCTCTACCATTCTCTTTCTGCTCTTTGACCGCGTGGCTTCCTTTCAGATTGTGCTGTATATGCTGGTGTCTTTAACGGGTATTCTGGTAGGGCTGGAAATACCTTTGATCATGCGCATTCTGGAGCACCGTTATGAATTCAAAGACTTGGTTTCCAAGATTTTCACCTTTGATTACATTGGGGCATTATTGGCTTCAGTTATTTTTCCATTGGTGCTCATGCCGCATCTGGGTTTATTGCGCACGTCTTATTTCTTTGGGTTGTTGAATGCAGGCGTGGCCTTATGGCTGTGCTTTTACTTCACCAAAGAAATACGCGGCATCAATTATCTCAAGGTTTCCTGCGTGGTGTCTATTCTCTGTCTGCTGGCTGGTTTTGTGTTGAGCGACCGCATTTTGGCCTTTACGGAGAGCCTTACCTATTCAGATAAAATCATCCATTCTGTGCAGAGCCCATACCAGCGCATTGTGCTCACCAAAAATGACCGCGAGATCCGTCTTTTCCTGAATGGGAACCTGCAGTTCAGCTCAGCAGATGAATACCGCTACCATGAGGCCTTGGTCCACCCTGGTTTAAACTCAGTGCCCAATCCTAAGAAAGTGCTTGTGTTGGGCGGTGGCGACGGCTTTGCGGTACGGGAAGTTCTGAAATATGCTTCCGTAGAAAAAGTGGTGCTGGTAGATTTAGACAAAGCGGTCACAGATTTGTTTTCATCTTACCCTACGCTCACCGTTTTAAACCAGAAAGCCCTGCATTCCAAAAAAGTGACTATCATAAATGCAGATGCCTTTAAATGGCTGAAAGACCAGAACCAGGAACAGTTTGACTTTGTGGTCATTGACTTCCCAGACCCGGCCAACTATGCCATTGGCAAACTGTATTCCAACACGTTTTACAAGGTGTTAAGAGCAGCCATTAGGCCAGGCGGCGCCGTGGTGATTCAAGCCACGTCGCCATTTGTGGCTCCAAACGCCTATTGGTGCGTGGTGAATACCTTGGCCAGCTGCGGGTTTAAAACATTGCCGTACCATGCGCATGTCCCTTCTTTTGGGGATTGGGGCTTTGTGTTGGCCGCCCCTGATAAACCGGTGCAGGTAAACAGCCAATTCTTAGCGCAACTCAAATTTCTGGACAAACCCACCTTTGAGCAGATGCGCGTTTTCCCCAAAGACATGCCCGCCCGGCAGACAGAGGTGAACAAACTCAACAACCAAGCCTTGGTGCATTATTTTGAAGCGGAGTGGGCAAACTATCTGAATTAAGGCATGGCGAAACGCAAAGATAGAAGGACGTTTATAAAGCAGAGCGCCTTGGCCTTGGGAGGCCTGGCGTTGGCCGGAAGTTATGTGCCTGCCTGTGCGCCACCAGAGAAGAAAGCACTTGCCGGACAATTATTTGGCCCTTCGCACAAAGCGGGTCATTTGCTCCGCACCGGAATCACAATCACTCCAAAGTTCACTGAAAAAGTAGCAGTGGTGATTGTGGGTGGTGGGGTGGCAGGGTTATCTGCGGCGCGGTGGATCAAGAAGGAAACCAATTTGGCTTGCTGCCTGCTGGAACTGGAGGACCAAACCGGAGGTAACAGCCTATCAGGTAAAAATGACGTATCTGCGTACCCCTGGGGCGCACATTACCTGCCGTTGCCCAACAATACCAACAAAGATCTCCTGACTTTTCTGGAAGAAGAAAAAGTGGTGACCGGCTACAATGCAGAAGGCCTGCCTTTTTACAATGAATATCACCTGAACTTTGACCCAGAGGAACGCTTGTTTATCAACGGCTATTGGCAGGAAGGATTGGTGCCCACCTTTGGCGTGCCCAACGCAGATCAAAAACAAATTGAACGCTTCCTGCACCTCATGGAAGAAATGAAAGTGGCCAAAGGCTCTGATGGCCGCTTTGCGTTTGACATTCCCTTAGAATACTCTTCAGCAGATAAAACCTTTAGAGAATTAGATAATCTGTCTTTTCAGGAGTGGCTGACTTCCCAAAACCTGAATTCTAACTACCTGCGCTGGTACGCAGACTACTGTTGTTTAGATGATTTTGGGGCAACGGCAGCTCAGACCTCGGCGTGGGCCGGCATCCATTATTTTGCCGCCCGCAAAGCCCAGGCTGCCAACTCAGATGGCCACCGCGTACTTACCTGGCCCCAAGGAAACCATTGGTTGACAGAGCGTTTAAAGAACCAGGCAGGAGCAGACCTACGAACCGGAAGTCTGGTCTATCACCTGGAGATAATGGACGGGAAAGTAGTAGTAGAGTACCTCAATCTCCAGACCAAGCAGCCCACCCGCCTTATAGCAGATACGTGTATTATAGCCACGCCGCATTTTGTCAGGAATCGTTTATTGGCAAAAGTTCTGGACGCTACCGTACCCACCAAGGTGTCTGAGTTTAGCTATGCTCCTTGGTTGGTAGCAAATGTTACCTTAAATCAAGTGCCACCCGGCAAGGGAGCGCCTTTGTCATGGGATAATGTGATTTATGGCAGTGCTTCCTTGGGGTATGTATATGCCAACCACCAGTCTGTAGAAGGTTTTCCAGAGAAGCAGGTAATTACCTATTACCAACCATTGCCAGACGCATCGCCCGCTGCCAGGCAAGAAGCGTACCGTAAAACGCATACAGATTGGGCTGAACAGGCCATTGCTGAGCTGGAAAAGGCGCACCCAGGTATAAGGGCGGTGATTGAAAGGGTTGACGTATGGGTGTGGGGCCATGGCATGATCAAACCAACACCGGGGTTTCTATGGGGGCAGGAGCGGGCGCTTGCCGGGGAACCTATCCAGGGGAAAATCTCCTTTGCCCATTCAGATTTGAGCGGAATTTCCATATTTGAAGAAGCTTTTTACCAAGGCATTAAAGCAGCGAAGCAACTTTTGAAACAGAATGGGAATGAAACGGCTTAGGCAACCCTGGCTACATTCTGCGTGGTTAGATGGGGTGTTTATCTTGTCTCCGCCGTTTCTCTGTTTGTTGGCCATTCTACTGTTTCCTGCCTTTTTTCAGCAGCATGTCAGCACCATTCCGGTCACGGCCTGGGTATTGCTCATTCTCTTGATAGATGTGGGCCACGTGTACAGCACGCTGTTCAGGACCTATTTTGAAAAAGAGACCTTTCAGAAGCACAGACAATTTCTTTTGTGGGCACCGGGGGGCGCCTGGGTAGTAGGCGTTCTTTTATACAGCCTTGGAGGTAATGTCTTCTGGCGGATTCTGGCGTATCTGGCGGTGTTTCATTTTGTGCGGCAGCAGTACGGTTTCATGCGCCTGTACGCACGCAAAGAGCAAAAGCCAGCCTGGGAGCAGCAACTAGATACCGTCGCCATTTATGCCTTCACCCTGTTACCCATTCTGTACTGGCACTTAGAAGGCAATAGACAATTCAATTGGTTTATTGACAATGATTTCATTGGCTTGCCATTCCCAAGGCTGGCTTCTATGGTTTCTCTGCTAAACCTTGGCTTGTTTCTAGGGTATGTGGGCAAGGAAATTTGGTCTTTCACCCAAACCAGAAAAATCAACCTGCCCCTAAATCTAATAATGGTCGGTACTTTTTTGGCGTGGTACGTGGGTATTGTGTTCTACAACGGCGATTTGATTTTCACCAGTTTTAACGTGATATCCCACGGAGTGCCGTATTTGGCCCTGGTTTGGATTTACAGCCGGAAAACGAAGGAAACCAACACGCCCTCCGCAGAAAAGAAGAAAACCTTAGGGTGGGCGGCGCTCGGTTCTTTTCTGGGTTTGGTGATGGTGCTGGCGTATGTGGAGGAAGGCCTCTGGGATTCTTTGGTATGGCGGGAGCATGCGCAGGTTTTTCCATTGTTCAGCGGTATAAACCAAATTAAGGACAATTTGCTGCTTTCCCTCTTGGTTCCGCTGTTGGCCTTGCCGCAAATCACGCATTACGTGGTGGACGGGTTCATCTGGAAAATCTCTAAAAACCAAAATTGAAAAACTTATTTTACCAATTAACTTTCCGTTTTGAGGCTCATTTCTGGAAATGAGCCCCAAAACGGAAACCGGGCTTTGCCTTTTCCTGCCCTGTGGTTTTAAGGGTTTCTGGCGTATCTTTAGGCGTCAACCCACAACCCATGAAAATTCTCCTGATTGAAGATGAACCCAAGGTAAGCGCTTTCATTAAAAAGGGCCTGGAAGAGCAGACCTTTGAGGTAGATGCCGCCTATGATGGTTTTTACGGGGCCAAGCTGGCTCTGGAGCAGGAGTATGACCTGGTCATTCTTGACGTGATCCTGCCGCGCATGAACGGGGTGGAAGTGTGCAAGACCATCAGGCAGCAAAATGTGGCCGTGCCCATTCTCATGCTCACTGCGCTGGGCAGCACCGAAGACAAAATTCTGGGCCTTGACTCCGGCGCCGATGATTATCTGGTCAAACCTTTCGAGTTTCAGGAATTGCTGGCGCGCATTAGAGCGCTCACCCGCAGAACTCAGGAAGCTGTCGGGACGGAGGTGTTGAAATTAGCCGACCTGGAACTGGATGTGCAGCGGAAGACGGTGCACCGGCACGGCGTCCCCATTTCCCTCACCGCCCGCGAGTTTGCCCTGCTGCATTACCTGTTGCGCAACAAAGAACGCGTGGTTTCCAGGGTAGACATTATTGAGCAGGTCTGGGAAACGTCTTTTGACACCGGGAGCAACGTGATAGATGTGTACATCAACTTCCTCAGAAAGAAAATAGACAAAGATTTCAGCCCCAAGTTAATTCACACGCTGGTGGGCATGGGGTATGTGATCAAAGAACTCACGGAGAGCAAATGAAAATAAAAACCAGACTGACGCTGCAGTTCGCGGCTATTTTCACGGGTATTCTGTTGGTCTTCTGTCTGGCGGTGTATTATTTCAGTTCTGAGTTCAGGCAGAATGACTTTTACGCGCGCATCACCAACCGGGCCATTATCACGGCCAACTACGTGCTGGGCGCAGACACGGCCAGCGCCGCCACCAAGGCAGCGCAACTGCGCCAATATTACCAGGTGTTGCCCAAGGAAGTGGTGCACGTGTATGACGCAAATCAAAAATTGCTGTTTGCGGAAGGGGAGGGAAATCTCCTGTTATCCCGTGATTTTTTCAGCCAAATAAAGGATCAGGGCCAGGCCCAGGACTTACACGAGGACCGGCAGATGGTGGGCATAAAGCGGCGGCACCAGGGCCAGGAATATTTTGTGGTGGCTTCGTCTGTGGATATGTACAACCTGACCAAACTCCACCACCTGCGCACGTTGCTCATCATTGGTTTTTTTCTGTCGGTGGTCATCGTGGTCTTGTCGGGTATTGCTTTCTCCAGGGCCGCGTTGGCGCCGTTCCTGAAAGTGGTGTCTGAGGTGAAGACCATTAAAGCCTCAGCGCTGCATCGCCGGCTTTCCCGCGCTGATGGCACCGACGAGGTGGCGTATTTGGCCCAGACGTTCAACAATTTGCTGGACCGCCTGGAAACGGCGTTTGAGTCGCAGCGCACGTTTGTGTACAGCGCTTCGCATGAATTGCGCACCCCGCTCACCGCCATGATTGGTGAGCTGCAGGTGGCGCTTATGAGTAAGCGCAGCCCAGAGGAATACGAACGCGTGCTGGCTTCTATCTTAGATGATGCCCATTTGCTGACGCAGCTCTCCAACGGATTGCTGCAGATGGTGCAGGCCAGTACAGATTATTCTAAAATACCCATGACGCACCTGCAGCTGGATGAACTCATCTGGCAAGCCTGCGCCGAAGCCCGCAAACGGCAACCCGCCCTGAACCTGGATGTGTCCTTCGTGAATTTGCCAGATGATGAAAACGAACTCATGATCAACGGCAATGAGGCGCTCCTGCTCATTGCCACGGTGAACGTGCTGGAGAATGCCGCCAAATTTTCTGGTCCAAACCCCACCATTACCGCTTCTATTGAGGTAAGTGACAAAAGAGTGGTGTTTTGCGTGCAGGACAAAGGCATAGGCATGTCGCCAGATGACGTGAAGAAAGTCTTTGTGCCATTTTTCAGGGCAGAAAATGTGCGGGACATTTCTGGGCACGGCATTGGCCTGCCCCTGGCAGAGAAAATAATTCAACTGCACCGCGGTACCATTCAGATAGAGTCCATGCTGAACAAAGGCACCAAGGTCTGCATTTCGTTGCCAAAACTGTACAGCACTATCAAGCTGTAGCCGGTTTTAATTTCCTGTTTTCGGGCTCATTTCCAGAAATGAGCCCGAAAACGGAAGGCAGCCTTGCCCGGTTTTTTATCCTTTCCTTCAATTTTAATCGAATTTTAATCTCGTTTTAATTCGGCCTTAATGTACGCGCCGCACCTTTGCTCCATAAAATAACCTTACGTGTTTAAACCGGTTACACTGCTTTGACACTTGATGCAACATTTATGAGGGAAAAAGGAATATTCAGTACTATTGGCAAAGACCTTTCTGCAGGCTTGGTAGTGTTTTTGGTGGCCCTGCCGCTTTGTTTGGGCGTGAGCCTTGCCTCTGGCGCACCGTTGTTTGCGGGCTTAATTGCCGGCGTGATTGGTGGTTTGGTGGTGTCTTGGCTTAGTGGGTCGCAGTTGAGTGTGAGTGGCCCGGCCGCCGGCTTGACCGTGATTGTTCTCAACGGCATTACAGAGATGAACACGTTTGAGGCCTTTTTAACGGCGGTAGTGCTGGCCGGGGTGATGCAGATTGTGTTGGGCTACCTCAAAGCGGGCATTATTGGTTTGTACTTCCCTTCTTCGGTGATCAAAGGAATGCTGGCCGCCATTGGCCTTATCCTAATCCTGAAGCAGATTCCTCACTTTTTAGGGGCAGATGAAGACTTCTTCGGTGATTTCAACTTTTTGCAGAGCGATGGCCGCAACACCTTCACCGAGATCACTTATGCCCTGGGTCAGATTCAGGTAGGCTCCCTCATAGTAGGCGTGGTTTCCTTGTTTATCTTGATTTTCTGGGAATCTAAGCTGGTGAAAAGCGTAAAATACCTGAAGCTGGTGCCTGGCGCGCTCATTGCGGTGGTGGTGGCTATTGTGCTGCACTTGCTGTTCAAAAGCACTTACCCAGGACTGACAATTGCAGATTCTCACCTGGTGCAGTTGCCTGAGATTTCCGGCCCGGCCTCTCTTTTAGGCGAACTTCGGTTCCCTGACTGGTCTGCCCTGACGAACCCGGCGGTGTATGTTTTGGCGGCAACCCTGGCCATTGTGGCGTCTTTAGAAAGTTTGCTGAGTTTGGAGGCCGTTGACAAGTTGGACCCTTACAAGCGCCGAAGCCCCAATAACCGCGAACTGAAAGCCCAGGGCGTGGGTAACCTGTTGAGTGGTTTGATTGGCGGTATTCCCTTGACAGCCGTAATTGTAAGAAGCTCCGCCAACGTGAACGCCGGCGCTGAGTCTAAAATGGCCAGTTTCTTCCACGGTGTGTTCCTGTTGCTGAGCATTCTGTTCCTGACCACATTCCTGAAAAATATTCCGTTGGCAGCTTTGGCGGCGGTGCTGTTGCACGTTGGGTTTAAGCTTACCAAACCAGCACTTTACAAGGCCCAGTGGCGCCTGGGTTCAGAACAGTTCCTGCCGTTTATCATCACCATTCTGGCAATCTTGTTCACTGACTTGCTCAAAGGTATAAGCATTGGTCTGGTAGTGGGCGTGTTCTATATATTGAAAGCCAACTACAAGACGCCTTATTTCTACAACCGCGAGAAAGAACACGAGGGGCATGAGCGCATACATCTTAAGTTAAGCGAGAACGTGACCTTCCTGAACAAGGCCAGCCTGGCCCTTACCCTGGATCATCTGCCCGCCAAAAGCGATGTGATTATTGACGGTTCCCAGTCTACGTTTATTGATTATGACGTGCTGGAAGCCATTGAGAACTTTAAAACCGTGGCACGGGAAAAAGACATCAGGCTAACCCTGAAAGACATTCCCTCTGTCACCACCATGAACGTACACTAACGCTAAATACCTATATGGACAATATGGAAAAACGCCACCCAGACATGGAGCTTATCTTTGAAGGCAACAAGCAATGGGTAGAAAGAAAACGCCTGGAAGACCCTGAGTTCTTTGAGCGTCGCGCCAAGGGCCAGTCGCCTAAATACTTGTACATTGGCTGCTCAGACAGCAGAATTCCTGCCAATGAAATTTCTGGCCGGGAACCCGGTGAAATGTTTGTACACCGCAACATCGCCAACATGGTAGTACACACAGACGTGAACCTGTTGTCTGTGCTGCAGTATGCCATTGAAGTGCTGAAAGTAAAACACGTGATAGTGGTAGGCCACTACGGTTGCGGAGGCGTAGCTGCCGCCATGAGCGACAAACAATTTGGTCTGATTGACAATTGGCTCACCAACATTAAAGACGTGATCAGGCTGCATGAAGAGGAATTCCACAGCATTGAAGATGAGGAAGCCCGTTTCCGTCGCTTGGTGGAATTGAACGTGGTAGAGCAGGTGATCAACCTGTCCAAGACCTCCATTATTCAGAACGCCTTGAGAAGAGAAGACCCGCCGCAGCTGCACGGTCTGGTGTATGACCTGCGCGAAGGTATTCTCAAGGATCTGAACGTACAGACTGACCACATCAAACAATACGACCGCATCTACGGCATGCAATAATTGCTGCCTCTACTTTTCTGTTTTGGGGCTCATTTCCAGGAATGAGCCCCAAAACAGAAAGTTGTTTCAAGAGTGAAAAAGTTTTTTAGTTTGAATTGACAAAAAGAAAGCCCCGCCAAAAAATGGCGGGGCTTTCTTTTTAAAAGGTTCTGCAGTGGATTCTTACCAACCAGCGTTGTTAGAACCTGAACCGTAGTTATAGGGAGGGCTGCCGGCAGAACCACTGCGGCTAGAGCCTCTGTCATTGTTGTTATAGTCATCATCACCAACTACGCTGTTCCAGGCGTCTCTGATTCCGTGGCCAATGCGCTCAAAGAATCCTTCCTCATCCTGGCCACCGTGGCTGCGGTTGTCACGGTTTTGCATGTAACGGTCCTGGTCATACTGGTTACCGCCGCGGTTCATGCTGCCCATGTTCTGGGAGCTGCCGTAGTTGTCTGAGTAGCGGTTCTGGCTAGCGTTGCCGTGGCTGTACTGGGCGTGGTCGTTGTCTTGGTCATTCATCCAGCTGGAATTTCCGCTTTGGCGGTTGCTGCTGCCCATGTTGCCGGAGCCGTAGCCGCTGTTGCCCATGCTTCTGGAAGACTGCCCGTAGTTGGAGCCAGCGCCAGAGCCATAAGAAGAACCACTGTGCCCAAATGAGCTGCCCTGGTTAGAAGAACCGGAGCCTTGGCTTGAGCGGTTGCTGCTGCCGTAGTTAGAGTTGCTTCCGTAGTTATTGGAAGAGCCCATGCTGCCAGAAGAGCCGTAGCCTGAGTTAGAACCACGGTAGTCATTAGAACCGCCATAGTTGCTGTAAGCATTGCCACGGTCCATGGCACCGCCCATGGAGTTTCCGGAAGAAGAACCGGCATAGCCTGAACGTGCGCCGCCGTATGTTCCTATTTCTCTGGATGAGCCCCCAGAGTTGGAGGAACCGCTCTGGCCGTAGCTATTGGAAGGTCTGTCATAGCTGCTTGGCCCGCCGTAGTTGCCAGAATGGCTCATGCTGTAATCTGTGGTGCCGCTGTTGCGGTTAGAAGAACCTCCCTGGTTAGAGGAGCCGGAGCCATAGGCGCCGTAGCCACCGGAGTTCATGCTGTTCTGGCTCCCCATAGAAGAGTTGCCCATATTGTTGTTTTGCATGGAGTGGCCGCTCCAGCCGCTGCTGCTGCCATACTGGCCACCGCGGCTCATGCCGGAGTTGGCGTCACTGTTGCCGCTGCGGTATTGGTTGCCGCCGTAGTTGTTGCCTTGGCTGCTATAGTGGCTTTCTGAGCGGTCATTACCAGAGTTGCCTCGGTTTTGGCTGCTGCCGTATGATTGATGTTCTGATGAGGTACCTTGTCCTTCCGTTCTATTTCCCATACTACCCCACTGGTTTCTGCCGGTGTTTTCGTGTCCTGAACGATACGTGTTGAAGGTATCGTGACCAGAATTCTCATGATTTCTCATAGTTGTTTTGGTTTAAGGTGAATGATGTAAGGTGATGCCGCTTAGACATCGGCTTTTAATATACGAGACCACTACCTGCGGGTTCAGGCCTTACTTTAAAATTATGCAAGTTTTGTAATGGGTAGTGTAATTTTAAACGCCTGCTAACTAATTGATTTTTACTTGGTAGGCAAAAGCGGGAGATGATTGAAAAAATGTTAAAATATAGGCATTGTTATATGTTTGGTCCGAAGGCGGGGCGTTGGCGTTTGGCCGCGGGATTGCGTACCTTTGCGTTCCGTTTTTGACCTCCATTTCCCAAACAGCCTTGAAACTCTGCATCGCCGAAAAACCCAGTGTCGCCCGTGAGATTGCCCATGTGTTGGGGGCCAAGACCAAGAAAGACGGCTACTTTGAGGGCAACGGCTACCAAGTCACCTGGACCTTCGGGCACTTCTGCCAACTCTGCGAACCCGACGACTATAACCCCGGCTGGAAACGCTGGCATTTACCGGATTTACCTTTGCTGCCGGAGCGCTTCGACATCAAACTGATCAGCAACAAAGGAGTAGAGCAACAGTTCAAGGTCATCAAAAAATTGCTGGATGCCGCCGAGGAAGTCATCAACTGCGGGGATGCCGGGCAGGAGGGCGAGGTGATTCAGCGTTGGGTGTTGCACCAGGCTCGTTATAGAAAACCATTCAAACGTCTCTGGATTTCATCTTTGACCGAAGAAGCTATACGTCAGGGCTTTGCGCAGCTGCGTGACGGAAAGGAGTTTGACCAGCTATACTACGCCGGTAAAAGCCGTGCCATTGGCGATTGGTTGTTGGGCATTAACGCCACGCGTTTGTTTACCTTGAAATACGCGCAGGGGCGGCAGTTGCTTTCCTTGGGCCGCGTGCAGACGCCCACACTGGCCATGATTGTGCAGCGCCACCTGGAGATTATGAACTTCAAATCTGAGCCATTCTGGGAACTGAAAACCGTGTATAGAGACGTTAATTTCAGTAGCACCTCTGGCCGTTTCAAAGACGAGGCCAAGGCGCTAGAAGTGCTGGAGCAAATCAAACCTTCTGAGTTCGAGATCAAAGATGTAGAGACCAAGAAAGGAATCGAGAGTTCGCCGCGCCTTTTTGACTTGACTTCTTTGCAGGTGGAGTGCAATAATAAATTTGGGCTGTCTGCCGATGAAACGCTCAAGACGGTGCAGAGTCTCTATGAAAAGAAAGTAGTGTCGTACCCGCGGGTTGATACCACGTACCTGCCAGATGATATCTACCCCAAAATCCCCAACATTCTGAGCGGGTTGCACCAGTACAGCCAGTTCACGCAGCCGCTGTTGGGCCAGAAAATCAGGAAATCAGCCAAAGTTTTCAACAACAACAAAGTCACGGACCACCACGCCATTATTCCCACCGGCGCCAACGCTGGCGGACTGTACGGCACTGAGGCGAAGGTCTTCGATTTGATTGCCCGCCGGTTTATTGCCGCGTTTTACCCAGACTGTATTGTAAGCAACACTGTGGTGAACGGCGAAGCGGCCAAGCACGCGTTCCGGGCCAAAGGCAAGCAGATTCTGGAGCCGGGCTGGCGCGTGGTCTATGCCCAGGAAGAACCCGCCAACCCCGCCAAGCCCAGCGTACCAAAAACAAACGCAGATGGCGCCGAGGAGAAGGAAGAGGAATTGGCCGTGCTTCCGCATTTTGACGCCGGTGAGCGCGGCCCGCACACACCTTTATTAGAACGAAAGTCCACCAGTCCGCCCAAAGATTACACCGAGGCCACGCTGTTGCGCTCCATGGAAACCGCCGGCAAGCAAGTAGATGACGAGGAATTGAAAGAGGCGCTCAAGGAAAATGGCATCGGTCGGCCGTCTACGCGGGCGGCTATTATTGAGACCCTGTTCAAACGCAACTACATCAGAAAAGAAAAAAAGAAAATCATTCCTACCCAGATGGGGATTGACTTGATTCAGGTTATTAGGAACCCAACGCTCAAATCGGCGGAGATGACGGGGCAGTGGGAGAAAAAGCTTCGGATGATTGAAGGCGGCGAGTTCGCGCCCGAGGAATTCATGCGCGAATTGCAGCAGCTGGTCTTTGAAATGGTGCAGGAAGTGAAGCAGGACCGGCAAACGGTTACCATTCAGCCTGCTGAAACCGCCAAACCTGCCGCCAAGGAAGAGCCTGCCAAAAAAGCCACCAAAGCTAAAAAGGAAAACGCCCCGGCTACCGCGTCGGCGCCAGGGGAGGGCCTGGGACTTTGCCCGGTCTGCAAAGCTGGCGTGGTCTTGAAAGGCAGCACCGCCTACGGCTGCAAACGGTTCCGGGAAGGTTGTACGTTTAGGTTGCCTCTGACCTATGGTGGTCAACCACTTACCGAGAAACTGGTTCAAACGCTCCTGAAAAAAGGCAAAAGCGGGCTGGTGAAAGGCTTTGAAGGCGCGGGCTCCGGCGAAACCTTTGACGGCCATTTCGTGCTGGGGCCAAACCAGGAACTACAGGCCATTAAAGCGGAAGTAAAAGAGAAAAAGCCCACCGTGATTATCTGCCCCAAATGCAGCCAAGGCCAAATGCTGAAAGGCAAAGCCGCTTTCGGGTGCAGCCGTTTCAGGGAAGGTTGCCAGTTTGTGGTGCCGTTTGAAGTGCATGGCAAAACCATTCCAGAGGCACAACTGAATGCGCTGATGTTGAAAGGCAAAACCGCTAAACTCAAAGGCTTCACTTCGCCCAAAACCGGTAATAAGTTTGACGCGGCGTTGAAGTTGAATGAAGAGTTTAAGGTGGTGTATTTGTTTGATTAGGCACCTTTAGAGACGTACTACTTTGCGTTTGGCGTGCACCATCGTTCCATAGAGAGAAGACGCAAGGTATTGCGTCTCTACAAAACCAGCCAAGGCTCTTTCTGTTTTCGGGCTCATTTCCCAAAATGAGCCCGAAAACAGAAAGAGCTAATTTCTAACAGAATTGCCGTCTTGGAAAAATCTAGTGGGCCAGCTACAAATATGGTGGTTCCAAGCAATATCACTTCGCCAACAAAAACTCATTTTAGAATGATAACTATGTGGGAGGCAATCGTATAAATTAGCGTTTATACTTCACCTCAGACCAACATTCTACCATGCAACCCATCGGCAAATACATAGTCTTCCTCGGTCTGGCCATTGTGGTGATTGGGCTGGTGCTGTGGCTGCTTGGTCCAAAGTTAGACTGGTTTGGGAGCTTGCCCGGCGATTTGCGGGTGGAAAAGCCTGGGTTTAAGCTATTCGCGCCCTTCACTACCATGCTCCTGGTGAGCGTGCTGCTGAGTTTGGTGCTTTGGCTGATTAGGCGTTTCTTTGGGTAGTTTATTTTTTCTACCGTCCGCCCGCTGCCGTTCATACTGCTGGCGGCAGATGTACCCAATAGCCTATGTTTTTTGTGCTCTCCAAACTTTTGCAATACCTGGTCATGCCGCTGTTGTGGGTGCTGGCACTGCTCGTTTTCGGGCTCATTTCTAGAAACAAGGCCAAAAGCAGGAAAGCCTTTTTAATGGCCACCGGGCTGCTGCTATTTTTCTCTAACACGCTCATCAGTAATGAAGTCTGGCTGGCTTGGGAACCCAAACCCGTGCTCATGAAAGATGTGGCGCTTTATGACGCCGCCATTGTTTTGACCGGTGTAACCCGCCATGAGAAAAGCCCCCATGACCGTACCCACTACAGCGAAGGCTCAGAACGCATCTTAGACGCCATTCAACTCTACAAACTGGGCAAGATCAAGAAAATCATCATCACCGGCGGGTCGGGTTCCTTGGTGTCCGTGGCCAACACAGAGGCGCAGGATTTGCGGCAGACGGCCTTGTATGCGGGCGTGCCCACGGCAGATATTCTACTGGAGGAGAAAAGCCGAAACACCCGCGAGAACGCCCAGTTTACCAAAGAACTCCTGCAAGCCCACCCAGAGTTGAAAAAACTGCTGCTCATCACCTCTGCTTTTCACATGCGACGCGCGCAAGGCTGTTTTACCAAGGCTAATGTCGCGTTTGACGCCTTTCCGGCAGATTTCCAGACCCAGGACAGGCGCTATACCCTAGATGACGTGCTCATTCCCAACGTAGATGCCCTTAAAAACTGGAGCAAGATTCTGCATGAGTGGTTGGGGTTTGTCACCTATAAACTGCTAGGGTATGCCTAAACCAATCCTGTCTGTTACAGGCACCGTCAGAAAAGAATTCGGCCTTTGAATTAATAATGGGCAGAAGGACAATCTTATTACGGGGAATCCGTATAAATGCCATTAGTAAGAGTTTCCCGCAAATTTTTTAAACAATTTCCAGAGAAAGGGGTTTCCAATTCTGCGTACCGCAGGGGCGTTTATTCCTCATTCTACAGTCTCCACTGCCGCAACAGAATAGAGAAGTGGCTAAACATTTTGTTTTGGTGAACACAATTGAAAATATTTCCTCTGAAGAAGAGTTGGTGGCGCAGCTGAGAGCCCAGGACCAGCGTGCCATCTCTTTGCTGTACAGAAACTACTCTGCCGCCCTGTACGGGGTGATTCTGCGCGTGGTCAAGCAGGAAGAAGTGGCCGAGGATGTGCTGCAGGAGACCTTCGTGAAGATTTGGTCTGCCTTTGCCTCATATGACCCCCAGAAAGGACGCCTTTTCACCTGGATGCTCAACATTGCCAGAAATCTGGCCATTGATAAAATCCGGTCCAAGCAATATCGCGTAGGTGCCAAGACCAAACCCATGGAAGATGCGGTGACCTACAACTTGGTGAGCCCAGACGGCATTAAGCCTGACCATATTGGGATACAGGAAATGACCGATCGGCTGAACCCGGACCAAAAAATTATCATTGATTTGATGTATTTTAACGGTTTCACCCAGACCGAGGTAGCAGAGGAGCTCAACATACCCTTGGGCACTGTGAAAACCAGGGCCAGAATGGCCATTAAATTTTTGGGCAAACTAATCAAATAGCCTTGAATACACAGGAATACATAGATTCTGGCGTGCTGGAACTGTATGTGGCGGGCGGTCTCTCAGAGGCTGAAAGCGCAGAGGTGGAGCAGATGGCCGGGCAGCACCCTGCGGTGAAAGAGGCTTTGGCCCAGGCCCAGCAGGCAATGGAGGCGTACGCCCTCACCCATGCGCAGGTTCCCCGCCCAGAACTGGAAGACATTATCTTAAACAAAATAGCTAGCCTGCAGCAGCCAGCGGCAGAAATACCAGGCGCCACCAACCCAGAAGCCAGAGTTGTTCCTATGCGCGCGCCTGGTCAATCCTCGCCGTTCAGTTCTTTTAAAGTAGCTGCCGCAGTCGCCCTGCTGGTGAGCATAGCCACCAACATTTACCTCTACAGCAGCTGGCGAGATTCACAGGATGAACTGTTGGTGGCGCAAGCCTCCACCCGCCAGTATGCCTTGCAAGCCAGTCAACTGGAAGTGCAGAATGTGCAAACCGAAAACCTGTTGGCCATAGTGCGGGACCCACAGACCAGGATTGTGCAACTCAAAAGCGTAGCTACCGGCACGCAGGCCCAAGGCACCGTTTTCTGGAATAATGATACCAAAGAAGTGTTTTTTGATGCCAGCAGATTACCCGCCGCCCCCGCCGGAAAGCAATACCAACTCTGGGCCCTGGCCGACGGCAAACCCATTGACGCCGGCGTGGTTGGCATGGTGAGCAAGCCCCTGCACAAAATGAAGATCATAGACCAGGCCCAGGCCTTCGCGGTGACGTTGGAACCTACGGGCGGCAGCCAGAACCCAACCCTTGCGGCCATGCAGGTCATGGGCAGTATTTAAGTAAACAACCCTCTCCGTTTTATTTTCCGTTTTTGGGCTCATTTTCAGAAATGAGCCCAAAAACGGAATTTACAATTACTAACTTTCCTACTAGCACCAACCTTTACCTCAATTTCCATGGAAAAAACATACTACAACCCCGCAGACCTGGCCAAATTTGGGAACATTGCCGAATACCAACCGCAACTGGCCGCCAAATTTTTTGATTACTACGGCGAGGTCTTCAAAGAAGGCGCCCTTTCTGAACGCGAGAAAGCCCTCATAGCCCTGGCAGTGGCCCACGCCGTACAATGCCCGTACTGCATAGACGCCTACACTACCGGTTCCCTGGAGAAAGGCGCCGATGAAGCCCAGATGATGGAAGCCATTCACGTAGCCGCCGCCATTAAAGGCGGTGCCGCCCTGGTCCATGGCGTGCAAATGATGAACAAAGTGAAAGAGGTGATGATGTAATGATTTGAAAATTTGGAGATTTGTAAATTTGCAAATGGGTGAATTTCGGAAAGCAGATGGCTGGTAAAAGATCTGCCGAAGAAGGTAGTTGAAGGAAGTTAGGAAAAGATAGAAGCCGCCTTTGTTGGTGTTCTGACCAACAAACTAGCAACCAGGCCTAGATTTTTGGTAAGTGAGAACACCAACAAGGGCGAAGGCTTGCATGAAACCAAACGTACCATCACTGTCCAAAAGAATAACCTTCAAATACCCACATCTTCAAATTTCCAAATCTTCAATTTCCACATCTTCAAATTCCCACATATTCAAATTATAAAAAATGAAATCCCTCCTCGCCAGCCAGAACCCATTAGCAGACACCGGCTTTCAGTTGGAGGTCTTGTCGCAGCCCACGGCGTTGGGCCAACGGTTCAAAGGGTTTGGGCAACGGTTGAAGGAACACGGGCTTTTTCCGCTGAAGCCTACGGGCATTTCCATTCTGCAGGTGAACGTGGGCAAGATGTGCAACCAGGTTTGTAAGCATTGCCACGTAGACGCCGGCCCAGATAGAAAAGAAATCATGACCCGCGCCACCATGGGTTATATTCTGCAAGCAGTGGCAGCCACGCCAGAAATCACCACCATTGACCTCACCGGCGGCGCCCCTGAAATGAATCCTGACTTCAGGTGGTTTGTGGAGGAATTGTCGTTGCTGGGGCGTCAGGTGCTGGTGCGCTGCAACCTCACCATTATTCTGGCCAACAAAAAGTACCATGACCTGCCGGAGTTCTTCAAAAAGCACCGGGTGCATGTGGTGTCTTCGTTGCCATATTTCACGGCTTCGCGCACAGACACCCAGCGCGGAGATGGCGTATTTGAGAAATCCATCAAAGCCCTGCAAATGCTGAACGCCGTTGGTTATGGGCAGGAGGGAACCGGTTTGGAACTGGATCTGGTGTACAACCCGGCAGGCGCTTTTCTGCCCGGCAGCCAAAAGTCCCTTGAGAAAGAATTCAAGCAACGGCTTCTGCAAACGTACGGCATTACCTTCAACCAATTGTTCGCCATTACTAATGTGCCCATCAGCCGGTTTCTGGATTACCTGATTTCGGCCGGAAACTATGACGCCTACATGGAAAAACTGGTGACCGCGTTTAACCCAGTGGCGGCGGCCAATGTCATGTGCCGGAACACGGTATCGGTGGGTTGGGAAGGCACGCTCTATGACTGCGACTTTAACCAAATGCTGGAATTGCCGGTGGAGTCCCGCGCCCCGCGCCATATCAAAGAATTCAGCGCCGAGGCGTTAAAAGAAAGAAACATTATCTTGAACCAGCACTGCTACGGGTGCACGGCCGGGGCCGGGTCTAGTTGCGGCGGTGAAATAGCATCTTGATCATGAATTTACGCTGGCTTTTCCTTCTGCCCATGTTTTGTTGGGCGCACCTCAGCACTGCTCGGCAAGCCAGCCAAGGGTACGCGCTCATGCTCAGAGGCCTCTATAAAAACTCGGTTCCAGTCATACAACCCAGCCAATTGGCCGCCCAGTTGAAAACCAATCCGCAAAACTTCGTGCTCTTAGATGTCAGAACTCCAAAAGAATATCAGGTGAGCCATCTTACCGGGGCCAGGTTTCTGCATTACAACAAGGTGAGTGACAAACAACTCAAGGCACTTCCCAAAGACAAAACCATGGTGGTGTACTGCAGCGTGGGTTATAGAAGTGAGCGGCTGGGCGAAAAACTTCTGGCGCTGGGCTACAAAAACGTGGTCAATCTCTACGGCGGCTTATTCCAGTGGGTGAACGAAGGGCTACCCGTGGTTAATGAAAAAGGTCCCACCGCCAAAGTGCACGCCTATTCCAAAACCTGGGGCATTTGGCTAACCAAAGGCGAAAAAGTCTATGACTAAACCCTTACTGCTTTTGTTTGTGCGCCAACCGGAGTTAGGCAAGGTAAAAACCCGCCTGGCCAAAACCATGGGTCCTGAAAAAGCCTTGCACGTGTACCAGAATCTTCTGCAGCATACCCATACGGTGGTCAAAGACCTGGCGGTAACCAAATGGGTCTGCTATGCTGATGCCATTCCCCAGGAATCTGATCTCTGGTCCAAGTCCGGTGGATTTGAGCCGAAACTACAGCCTGCCTTTGAGGATTTAGGCGCCCGCATGGCCCACTTTTTCTCGCTGGGTCTGGTGGAAGGATACGGGCCTATCATCATCATCGGGAGTGACTGCCCGGGCCTAACCCCAGACATACTTCAAGAAGCCTTTCATGCTTTGGAAACCCATGACCTGGTGCTTGGCCCGGCCCAAGACGGCGGATATTACTTATTAGGCCTCAGGTTTCTGGTGCCCGAACTGTTCCTAAACAAGCCCTGGAGTACGGCTAACGTGTTGGCAGAAACTCTGGCAGATGCCAAACGCTTAGGGCTCTCAGTAGCGCTCTTACCCGAACTTTCTGATATTGACGAAGAAGCAGATTTGCAGGCCTGGCCCCATTTATTGCATTGAAGGCTGGTGAGATGAAAATTTCCATCGTGATTCCTACCCTGAACGAGGAGGCGTTGATTGGTCCTTTGGTGCGGCATCTCTTGACCGTTTCTGCCGGGTTGGTGCAGGAAGTGATTGTAGCCGACGGCGGCAGCCAGGACCAAACGGTGACCATGGCCCAGCAAGCAGGTGCCCGAATTGTGCGCTGCGCCGGGGCCAGCCGTGCCAAACAAATGAACGCCGGGGCCAGGGCCGCCCATCATGACATTCTCCATTTCATTCATGCCGATTCCTGGCCGCCTGCTGGCTATGCTGCCGAGGTAGTGAATGCCGTAAAAGCGGGCTACAAATGCGGCTGTTTCCGGAGCAAGTTTCTCACCACCAACCGTTTCCTGCTACTTAATTCTTATTTCACGCGCTTTAAGGGTTTAGTGTTCAGAGGTGGCGGGCAGACCTTGTTCGTGGAAAAGCAGCTGTTCTGGCAGGTGCAAGGCTATGACGAGCGGCTGCTGCTCATGGAAGAGTATGACCTCATCAAACGTTTGTCGGGGCAAGGACGATTTACCGTGTTGCCCCAGACCGTGCTGGTCTCGGCCAGGAAATACGCGCAGGTGGGCAACGTGAAACTGCAGATGGCCTATGGGTTGGTCATGCTCTTTTATTTTTTGGGCGCGCCGCAGCAAAAGCTTCAGCAGATTTACAAGAGATTCATATCTTGACCTGCCTTTCAAAACCGGGGCGAATTTCGGTCTAAAACCATTTTTTTTAGGAACTCAAAACACCATTTTCCAGCCCATTTATAAGAACTTAGTTGAGGCCAGGTGTGTTGTTTTGGGAGCGAATTTGGGCAGATGTTTTTTCTCAAAATGGAAATGTACTACTGCCTTGAAACCCGTTTTTGGGCTCATTTCTGGAAACGGAGCCAAAAACGGCATCGCTGCAAATTAATCTCTCAACATGAAGAAACACTTAGAACAAGCCACCTTAGATTTTGTGCGGGACCTGCGTTTAAACAACCAGCGCGAATGGTTTGAGCAGAACCGCCAACGCTATGAAGATGCCCGCCAGGATTTCATTCAGTTCCTGACCACGCTGCTGGAGGGCGCCGCCGCTTTTGAGCCCGCCCTGGAAGGCCAGCAACCCAAAGACCTCATGTTCCGGATTTACCGAGACGTGCGTTTCTCCAATGACAAGCGGCCTTACAAAGACCACATCTGCGCCTATCTAGCTGATGGTGGCCGCAAGACCATCAATCCCGGTTTTTACCTGCACATCAGCCCAGACAACCAGTCGTTTCTGGCGGGCGGCGTCTGGATGCCCCCGGCCCCGGAGTTGAAAGCCATTCGGCAGGAGATTGACTATAACCTGGACGAGCTGAATAATTTGTTGGGCAAGCCAGACTTTCAGAAATACTTCAAGCACCTGCAGGGCGATAAACTGAAGACCACACCCAAAGGATATGACGCCGAGAACCCCGCTATTGACCTGCTTCGGCATAAAAGCTGGAACGCCACCTATGCCTTGCCAGACGCCGTGGTGACAAGTGAAAAGCTCTATGACGAGGTGCTGGGTGCCATGAAAGCCGTGAAACCGATTAATGATTTCTTCCTAAGACCTATGAAAGAACTGAAAAGCGTGGAGGCATAAAGGCACTGAAATCTTTTGGTCTTAATAAAAAAAGCCGCTGGTTCCATGGAGGAGCCAGCGGCTTTTTTTTTCAAAATAAGGTGAAGCTACTTTCCGTTTTCGGGCTCATTTCCAGAAACAAGCCCGAAAACGCGATGTCTGTTTTCCCAGAAGAGCCAGCCAAACACTACCGTGTATTCCAGGGTCACCAGCCACAGGTTTTCCTGGTAGCTAGGACTTCTGTACGCCGCATAAGACAACACCGCCATGGCAGACCACACCATCGCAAACCTATATCTGGTGCCTGCCGCCAGCGCCACTAACGAGGTAATGTACCATGGGTGCACAATGGTGGCCAACAGAAAATAGACCGTCAGCAAGGCCAAAGCGGCGTGTACCAGCCATTGTACATCTTCATGTTTTGTTTGTTTTTTCAACCCCAACCATAAGGCAAAACCCAAGGTCACCAGAGAAAGCGCCAAGCCCAGCACCGAAATGATGTTGAATCCCGTCAGCCAAAATCCCAGCCCCCGCAGCAGGTAGTATATACTGGCGTTGAACTCAAATTTCTGGAAATATAAGGTCAAACTGCTACCAATGTGGGCAAGTAAATCCTGGCTCAGGAAGGGCAGGAAAAACAGCATCACGGTGGCCACCACTATTACGCTGTACGCCAAAGCCCGGGGCCACCCCAACACACGCACCAGCAAGGGCAGCAGCAGCAAAGGCAGTAACTTACTGGCTACCGCGCACCCCAAAGCTATAGCAGATGCCCACCAATTACCGCAGGACAGCAAATACAGCGCACTCACCAGAAAGAAAATCAGGAAGGCTTCAAAATGCAGGTTGCCCGTGAGTTCTACAATTACCAGCGGATTAAATGCGTACCAAAGCGCCTGCCGGGGCGGCACCGATAGTTTTTGTAACAATTTAGGCAGCAACAGCAAAGTACCCACCTCCGCGGCTACCAAGCAAAGCCGCATTGTCACCAGACTTGCCATACTAGACGTGCCCGCCCAGGCGCTTAACCCAAAAACCCATTGGCACACGGGCGGGTACACGGAGTAATAGTTTGGGGAATTCAAGCCAGAGAAAAGCGCTGGGCTCAATCCTGGCGGAAGTGTTTGGCCGGCTTGCATCCAGTCAGTGGGCAAACTCAGGTAGGGGTTATGGCCATTGATGAGCAAATGGCCATCCCAGAGAAACCGGAAATAGTCATCAGACAGAGCCGGCACCACCACCAGAAAAATCAGCCGGAACCCAAGGGCCAGCAGCAGTCCGGTCCTGAGCGATGGTTTTGCCCTTATTTGGAAAACAAAGGCCAAAAACGCCAGCCCAAACCAAAACAGCAATTCCCCAAACGCCGAACGAGATGTATTGTACCCCAACTGGTAGAAAGCCACCGCAGAAACCGCCACGCTAGCCGATAAAACCCAGATAGGGAGAGAATTGGAAATGGGGAATGCGGGTTTCATCTGTGGTGCCGAAGACTATACCCAAACACCAACCCAAAACCCAGGCACAAGAGGACATGGTACGCCAGAAAACCGAAATCACCTGACCAAAACGCCATGACCACCGCGCCTGCAAAATAAAGGCAGAGCACGCCTTCGGCCCACGTGACCCAAGACAACCGGGAAAGTTGGTAGTGGCGCTGCCGCCAGCTAGAGGTAGTGGTGGTATCAAGGTTGAATTTCGGTGTCCGGACGAATGGCGTTTTTCGACCTGAGAGCCCTTCCAGCACGGCCACCGAATTGTGCAAAGACAAACCCAGCGACATGGTCAGAAAAAGCAGGAACCGAAGAGGGAACGTGAAAATGTTCTTGCTTTGGGCGTACAATTTCCGCTCCGCAGTAAAGTAGAAAAGCCCTAAAATAAGCAAGCTGGCCTTAAACACCGAAGACGCCGCAAACCAAGCCTGCAACCCCGGGTAATCTTCCCGAATGACCATAACGGGCACGCTCAGCAGCGCCGCCAGCAGCACCGCCAAAAAGACGCTGCTGTTCAACAAATGGAACGTGGCCAGCCATTTGGTGGACCAGGATTTAGAGGAAGCCAGCACGTTCTTTAAATGCTTGCGGGCGGTTTCGGCGGCTCCTTTGGTCCAGCGGTATTGCTGTGATTTGAGGGCGGGCATGGTCACGGGCAGTTCGGCGGGCACGGCCAGGTTTTCCACGTAGACAAACTGCCAACCTTTCAGCTGGGCGCGGTAACTGAGATCCAGGTCTTCGGTGAGTGTGTCATGGTGCCAACCACCAGCGCTTAAAATGGTTTCCTTGCGCCAGATGCCGGCCGTTCCGTTGAAATTGATGAAGTGTCCGCCGCTGTTTCTAGCCCCTTGCTCCACCGTAAAATGCGCGTCTAACCCAAAGGCCTGCAGGCGCGTGAGCCACGAATAGTCCTTGTTCAAGTGGCCCCAGCGGGTCTGTACCACGCCAATATCTTTGTGGGCGAAATAGGGGAGGGCCTTTTGTAGAAAATCTGAATTCGGGACAAAATCTGCGTCAAAAATACAGATGAATTCCCCCGTGGATTTGGAAAGTGCATCTTGCAAGGCCCCTGCTTTGTAGCCTTGGCGGGTTTGCCGCCGAACGTGTTCAATGGTGAGGCCAGCTTCCTCCAACGCTTTTACGTTGGTAGCCACCAAGTTTACCGTTTCATCAGTGGAATCGTCTAGGACCAGAATTTGCAGTTTTTCTTTGGGGTATTTCAACGCGCCCACGGCAGTCAGTAACCGCTCCACCACATACTTCTCGTTGTATAGGGGCAATTGCACCGTGACGGTTGGGAACGTAGAAAGCGCTGCCGTGCATTTAGAATGTTGTTTTTTGAAGAGATACAGCAACGTGAGCTGAAATTGCACCAGGCTGTAGAGGAACAGAAAAACCAGGCTTCCGCCATACAGCGCTAACAGGAGCATGTCCAACCCTTCGCCCATACCTACCGCCGTTTGAATGAATATTTAGCGATGGTCCAGAGAATCTTGTGACCGGCCAACACCACTCCTTTCACCGTGCCAGATATTTTGGAGACGCCAATCCGTTTCCGGTAGGTCACGGGCACTTCTACGCTGCGCATTTTGTGCAACGTGGCCTTCAACTGCATCTCCACCGTCCAGCCGTAGGTTGGGTCTTGCATGTTCAGTTGCAGCAATTTCTGGGTTTTAATGGCTCTGAATGGACCTAAATCGGTGAACTGTGCGCCATACAGGATTCTTAATAAATTGGTAGCCAGCCAATTGCCCGCCAACTGCGGAACGGTCATGGAGCCCGGTTCCCTGTGCCCCAAAGCCCTTGAGCCAATCACCAGATCAGCGTCATAATGTAGAATGGGAGCCAACAGCAAGGCAATCTCGCCCGGATAATCAGAATAATCGGCGTCCATGAAAACCAAAATGTCTGGGGCCGGAACCTGGGCGGTGGCATAGGCTATTCCTGTGAGGCATGCCTGCCCGTAGCCTTGGCGCGGTTCGCTTAGAACAGTGGCGCCAGCCTGCGCGGCTACCTGACCGGTGCCATCGGTGGAGTTGTTGTCCACCACAATAATTTCCTGCACCAATTCCTTCGGGATGTCACGCACCACGTTCTGAATAGAAAGGGCTTCATTAAAGGCAGGAATGATGACTGAAACGCGCGGCATGCCAAATATTAGGTACTCAAAGATGGGTAAATTCACCGGGTTAAACTAATTTACACCACAGCCTCACGCAAGGGCCAGGCTAAAATTCCACTAGTGAAAAATATATGTTAAATAGTATAATGTCTTTTAGAAAGTGCCCCGTAGTCTTCGGTCTGGCCATGCTTGGTTTTTGCTCTGTAGTAGGAGAAACTTCTGCCCAGGCTGTACCCGACACCGATATCTTTTTGGTAGACCTTTCTCTGAAAGGCAAAAGCCTAAAAGTAGGGCAGCCCCGCAACATCACCCAGCGCCCCGGCTATGACAACCAGCCCAGCTTCACGCCCAAGGGCAAATCGGTGCTTTTCACGGCGCAGCACCCTGGCCGCCAAACCGACATTTTTGAATTCCAGCTTAGTTCCAGGAAAACCAGCCAACTGACCAACACGCCAGAGGCAGAATATTCGGCTTTGGTTACGCCAGATGGAAAGCATTTCACGGTGATCAGGGGCAAGGAGCAGCATTTGTGGCAGTTCCCGTTACAGCCCACGGCTGGCGCCGGAAAGTCTCTGTTGGAAATGAAGCAGTTGATTGGTTACCACGTGTGGTCCACCCCCGAGGAGTTTTTTGTAGCCGCCTTTCCGCAGCAACCACCAATGGCCTTGTACAGCGTCAACGCCTTGTCAAAAGCCGCCATAAAAGTGGAGGAGACCGTAGGCCGAAGCCTCCATAAAATCCCCGGGCAGCGGGCCATCAGTTATTTGGTCCCGGTCTCAGATTCTGTGGCCCACATCCAGAAATGGAACCTGAAAACCGGTGAGAAAACAACGGTCATCCAGGCCTTGCCCGGCAGCCAGGATTTCGCTTGGAGCCCATCGGGGCACGTGCTCATGGCCAGAGGCTCCAAGCTTTACATCTATAAACCAGGCACAGATCCCAGATGGAAAGAAATCGCTGATTTTGGTGCACAGGGCATCAGAAACATCACCCGCCTGGCCGTGAGCCCCAAAGGCAATGTGTTGGCGTTTGTGGCTGAGAAATAATTAGAAGCGAACGAGGAACAAACCACTTTCCGTTTTCGGGCTCATTTCCCAAAATGAGCCCGAAAACGGAAATGTAGCGCCGTTATCCTGGAAGGACGTGGACCTACTTAGCAGTTATGATCAAAATTAGGGGAAGCGTCTTTTCAACAAATACTGCCTTGGTGTAAAAGCTATGGTTCATGGAGATGTGGTTGTTCCATAGAAAAACGTCGGTCCGGTGAAACGACGCTTCTTTCTATGAATGCGTTTTGGGGCTCATTTCCAGAAATGAGCCCCAAAACGGAAACCGCCTGTTATAGATTTGACTTTCGGGAAGGGGCTTGGTAATGGAATTGGTTGATGGGCAGTTGCTCGTCGCAGAAGCTGTATTCATGGGGCACGTTGGACCCAATAATCACCAAGCGGTTTTGGCGGTTCTGCTCCAGGTGTTCCAGGTACCAGTTCACGCCGGCTTGGTCCATGTTGGTGGTGGGTTCGTCCAGTAACAACAGCGGCGTATCTGAATACAAGGCCAGGCCCAGTTTCAGGCGCTGTTTCATGCCCGAGGAGAAGTTGCGGATGTGTTTGTGGCGCGCGGCCTGCAGTTGCAGAATATCTGGGAGTTGAGAAGGGGAGATGTTCCGGAGGCCTTTGAACCGCGTGTGGAACTGAATCATTTCGTCCAGGGTGAATTCCTCCAGCAGATCCTGGTAAGGTGCCGCCAGGGCCAGATGGCGGTACAGCTGTTCCACCGGCACATCCTTGTTCTGAAGCGAATAAGAGACGGTTCCCTCAGACAGCATCTGAAAACCACTCAAAATAGAAAGCAAAGTGGATTTTCCGGAACCATTGTGCCCCAGCACGGCATAGGCCTTGCCAGAGACAAATTCAAAGGTCAGATTCCGGAAAATCCACTCGTAATTAAAGCGTTTGCCAACAGCCGTTAGCTTAATCTGCATCCCGCTGATAGCCTTTAATGATGCCCCGGCCAGAATTCCGCACAAAGTTCACAATCTCATCACGCTCCGGGCTAGGGGGCAGGTCAATTTCTATTTTTTCCACGGCCGTGGCAGTGTTCAGCCCGCTCATAAACAAGATGCGGTAAATCTGCTGGATGTCGTTGATCTGCTCGTTGTTGAACCCTCTTCGGCGCAAGCCAATGGAATTCACGCCGGCGTAGGAAAGGGGCTCACGGGCGGCCTTGATGAACGGCGGCACGTCTTTGCGCACCAAAGATCCCCCAGACACCATGGCATGGGCGCCTATGCTCACAAACTGATGCACCGCAGAGGTCCCGCCAATGAACACGTGGTCATGGATCATGATATGCCCGGCCAGCTGCACGCCATTGGCCACAATCACGTTGTTGCCAATAATGCAGTCATGCGCCACGTGTACATAGGCCATAATCAGGCAGTTAGAGCCAATGGAGGTGGTGTTTTTGTCCAGGGCGGTGCCGCGGTTCAAGGTCACGCATTCCCGTATGATGGTGTTGTCGCCAATCTGCACGGTGCTGGCCTCGCCTTTGTACTTTAAATCCTGCGGCGGGGCCGAAATCACAGCGCCGGGATAGATCTGGCAGTTTTTGCCAATGCGGGCACCTTCCATGATGGTCACGTTGGGACCTATCCAGGTACCTTCGCCAATCTCCACGTTCTTGGAGATGGTGGTGAAGGGTTCTACTACCACGTTGGTGGCAATCTTGGCTTCGGGGTGAATGTAGGCTAAGGGCTGGTTCATGCGTCTTTTCTTACAATGCTTGCCAACATTTCGGCCTCCATCACCAGCTGACCCGCCACATAGGCGTGGCCGTGCATTCTGGCAATGCCCCGTTTAATGGGGGCCAAGAGTTCGCATTTAAATACTATGGTATCACCGGGCACTACTTTGCGGCGGAAGCGGCACTTGTCCACGCCCATAAAATAGGTCCAGTAATTCTCTGGGTCTGGCACGGTGCTCAGTACGTAAATACCGCCGGTCTGCGCCATGGCCTCAATCAAGATCACGCCGGGCATAACCGGGTTGCCGGGGAAGTGGCCCTGAAAGAAAGACTCGTTCATGGTCACGTTCTTCACGCCGGTCACAGTGGTCTCGTCCAGATGGATGATCTTGTCAATCAACACAAACGGGTAGCGGTGCGGCAAGGTCTGCATGATGCGGGTGATGTCCATGACCGGGGTCTTTTTGGGATCATACACCGGCACGTTTTTCACCGCCGTTTCTGTGATGTATTTCTTGATTTTCTTCGCGAAGGAGACATTGGCTGCGTGGCCGGGTCTGGCCGCCAGAATCTGTCCTTTCAGCGGTCTACCCACCAAGGCCAAATCCCCAATCAAATCCAGGAGTTTGTGGCGGGCAGGTTCGTTTTTATACCGTAGGTCTACGTTGTTGAGAATTCCTTCTTTCTTAACGGCAACCTTCGGTTTTTTGAGCAGGTCAGAAAGGTAGTCCAGTTCATTTTCCTCCACCACGCGGTCTACCACCACAATGGCGTTACTGAGGTCACCTCCTTTGATCAGGTTCTGCTTGTAGAGCATTTCCAGCTCATGCAGAAAGCAGAAGGTGCGGCAAGAGGCAATCTCGTCTTTGAATTGGCTGAGGTCTGTGAGAGAGGCGTGTTGGCTGCCCAAAACGGGGCTGTGGTAGTCCACCATCACGGTTACGCGGTAATCATCTAAGGGAAGAATGGCGATCTCGGTTTCGCGGGACCCGTCTCTGAACCTGATTTCCTCGGGCACCTCAAAGAAGTTGCGCAGCGCGTTCTGCTCCTGAAACCCTACCTCCAGCAAAGGCTGCACAAACAAAATAGAGGAACCGTCCATGATAGGAGGCTCCGGTCCGTCAATCTGAATGAGTACGTTGTCAATCTCCAGGCCCACCAAGGCGGCCAATACGTGCTCCACGGTGTTGATGCGGGCGCCGTTCTGCTCAATGGTGGTGCCGCGGCTCAAGTCAACTACGTTGTCTACGTCAGCATCTACAATAGGCTGGTCTGGCAAATCTATGCGTTGGAATTTATACCCGTGGTTGATGGGGGCCGGCATAAACGTCATATTAGACACCACCCCCGTATGCAATCCAATACCGGATACCGTCACCGGCGCCTTTATGGTATGCTGTTTATCGTTCATGAAGCACTTTATAGGTAAAGAGAGGCCAAAGTTAAAGCTTTTCTCTCAGTTCATCTACCTGTTTCTGCAACTCGGGTAGTTTTCTGAAGATAGCCATGGCCCGCAGGTTCTGTTTGTAGTCAAACGCCGGGGCGCCCTGCACAAAAGTGCCTTCTTCTTTAATATTTTTAGAAATTCCTGATTTTGCGCCCACAATGGTTTTATCGGCAATGCTGATGTGGCCTACCACGCCCACCTGCCCGGCAATGGTGCAGTAATTGCCCACTTTAGACGAACCCGCAAACGCTGTCTGCGCGGCCACCACCGTGTGTCTACCAATTTCCACGTTATGCGCCACCTGCACCAAATTGTCTATTTTAGAACCGGTTCTGATGATGGTGGAACCCATGGTGGCGCAGTCAACGGTGGTGTTGGCGCCAATGCGCACGTGGTCTTCCAGCACCACATTGCCCGTCTGCGGAATGGCTATATACGTGCCGTCTTTCTGCGGCGCAAACCCAAACCCGTCTGAGCCAATCACACAGCCGGCGTGCAGCATGCAATGACTGCCAATAACTGAATCTGCGTAAATCTTGGCTCCGGCCTGAATAATGGTGTTGTCCCCAATGGTCACGTTGTCGCCTATGTACGCGTGCGGGTAAATGTGCACGCCCTCGCCAATGGTGCAGTTCTTACCTATGTAGGAAAACGCGCCGCGGTAATGGCGTGGCCCGATGGTGGAGTTCTGCCCCATGAAACAAGGTTCCTCCACACCTTCGCGGGAAGCAGCCACGGCTTTCTGGTAAATATCCAGGAGGGTGGTAAAGGCAGAATACGGATCTTCTACCTTGATCAAAGCCGCAGACACCGGTTGTTTGATTTCCAGCGTGTTGGAGACAATCACCGCTGAGGCGCCGGTGGTATATAGAAACGGTTCATATTTAGAATTGGACAGGAAAGACAGGGCACCGGGGGTTCCTTCCTCTATTTTGGCAAGCCGGTTCACTTTGGCATTTCCATCTCCCTGTACCTGACCCTGCAGTAAATCAGCAATCTGTTGAACGGTGAATTCCATAGAACAAAGGTAAAGAAACTATTGATACGGTGTTTGGGGCGGTATCTCAGTTAGGCGGGAATCATGGTTTAAGCGCACGGGTGGGCGGTTGCCTCCCAGAAACTACTTGGAAGTAAGTAGGCCCGCTAAGCCAAACCAAGGCGCTGTTCTTTTCCGTTTTGGGGCTCATTTTCAGAAATGAGCCCCAAAACGGAAATGTTTTCTATACTTCGGTTTTCACGGCGGCCTTGAGCCAGGTTTCGGCTTCGGCGCGGTCTAGAAAGGTTCTGAGTTCCACAGAGAGGTTTACTTCCTGGCGGGCTTGTTCTACCTGCTGTTCGCGGGCGCGGTCTTTGGTGAGCACGCGCGCCACTTTCTGCAGGCGGGTGGTCATGAGGTTCTTCCCGAACTCCTTCAGGATTTCCTTGTATTCATCGCCCTGCAGGTCCAGCTTGGTTTTGGAGGAGTCAATCAAGAGCCGTTTGATGTCATAATTCTTGATGTTCTCAATGAGCACCAGCAACGCTTGCCGCACTTCTGGAATTACCACTTCCTGTATGTCGGGCCATTCCACAAACACAATGTCAGTGGCCGGGTCATAGTCAAGGGTCAAGATGCCGCTGTGGTAGATGATCATAAAAGGGTGGGCTAGGGTCTGTTTAAAGAACGGGTCAAGTGGCTGTTTATTTCCGTTTTGGGGCTCATTTCTGGAAATGAGCCCCAAAACGGAAAACGATAATTGGTTACAAGGCCAAGTTGGCGATGTCTTTGGGGTAGCACACATAGTACTTCTCCACCTTCTTGCTCAGGGCCTGAATGTTGGGTAAGTCTGAGGCATGGGCCACGTCAATCACCCGGCTTTCCTTGGTAAGTACGTTAATGTTCTCGCCCCCGGATTCATAGGCGTTGTTACTGATTTTGCCTTCCATCACCAGATAATGTACTTCGTCTTGGGAAATTTGGAAATGGTCCATGGCCAACTCACGCACGCCTTCCAAAAACTCCAATTCAAACGGGGTAGGCGAGAGCTGAATCTTAAACAAGCGGCGCTCCAGCAGGCTGGAAGAAAGGTAACTCAGGATTTTATCCGGGTGTTCGGCCCACAGTTTAATGGCGCTCCAGACATCGTAGTCATCCAGGGAGACAAAGCGTTTCATAATGCTGGGGTCGCGCTCAAAATCCAGCATGGAGAGGTTTTCGCGCAGGAAAAACTGCAGGTTGGGGCTGGCGGGCACGTCCACGTTCTCTTGCGTGAGTTGCCGGGCGCGTTGCATGATTTTAAGCACCATTTGCTCGGCAGAGGTCACGGTTTTGTGCATGTACACCTGCCAGTACATGAGGCGGCGGCTCACCAGAAAACTCTCAATGGAATAGATGCCTTTTTCCTCCACTACCAGCTGGTCATCATGCACGTTCAGCATTTTCAGCAAGCGGTCAGCGCCAATCTTGCCCTCCGACACGCCGGTGTAAAAGCTGTCGCGGTTGAGGTAATCCAGGCGGTCCACGTCCAGTTGGCTGCTCACCAGTTGGTGGAAAAAGCGGCGCTCGTAGCTGTCGGTGAAAATGTCCATGGCCAGCTGTAGCCGTCCGCCAAACTGTTGATTGAGCAGCTCCATGATGTGCAAAGACACCTGCTCATGCGGCACCTGGTCAAAAATGGCGTGCTCCAGCGCGTGCGAAAACGGGCCGTGGCCCACATCATGCAGCAGAATGGCGGCCATGGAGGCCTCACATTCTTTTTCAGAAATGCGATTATCTTTGCTGCTCAGGCTCTGGATGGCAATGTTCATGAGGTGCATGGCCCCCAGCGCGTGGTGAAACCGCGTATGCAGCGCGCCCGGGTACACAAACTCGGTCAGACCTAACTGCTTTATCCGGCGCAGCCGCTGGAAGTACGGGTGCTGGATGATGTCAAAAAGCAGTTCTGAGGGCACAGTGATGAAACCATACACCGGGTCATTGAAGATTTTTTTCTTATTCAAGATAACTAAGTTCTCTGGTGTGCGTTGGCGGTTATTGACAAGACGTGCGTATCTGCTCTGTTGGCACAACTTCTAAGCAAAAGAATTGTTTTAACGGGCAAGCACACCGCCACAACCTAAACTATGAAAATAATTTAATGCCATGCAAAGATATACTATTTTGTGGGCCGACGACGAGATTGACCTTCTCAAGCCCCATATTCTGTTCTTAGAAGAGAGAGGCTATGACATCACCCCGGTGAACAGCGGCGCCGATGCCGTGGAGAAGGTGCAGGAACAAACCTATGACCTGGTGTTCCTGGACGAAAACATGCCCGGCATCTCCGGTCTGGAGACGCTCAGCGAAATCAAAGCCATCAGACCAACCATTCCGGTGGTCATGATCACCAAAAGCGAGGAAGAGCATATCATGGAAGAGGCCATTGGTTCTAAAATAGCCGACTACCTCATTAAGCCCATCAACCCCAACCAAATCCTGCTTTCGGCCAAGCGCATCTTAGATAACCGCCGTCTGGTGGAGGAGAAAACCAACAGTTCTTACCAACGCGATTTCAGAACCTTGGGCATGGCCTTCGGCGAACGGTTGAGTTACCAGGAATGGGCCGATGTCTACAAGAAACTGGTGTACTGGGAACTGGAGATTGCCGAAACCGAAGGCAAAAGCATGGCCGACGTGATCAACATGCAGAAAGATGAGGCCAACACCAACTTCGCCCGGTTCATCATGGACAATTACGAGGAATGGGTGAACGACGAGACCGATGAGATTCCGTTGATGTCGCACAAACTCTTCAAAGACCGCGTGTTCCCCATGATGAAAGAAAACGACACGCCGGTGTATTTCATCTTGATTGACAACCTGCGCTATGACCAGTGGAAGGTGCTGGAACCCATCATCACAGACTATTTCAACGTGGACCATGAGGAGATGTACTATTCCATCTTGCCCACCACCACGGCCTACGCCCGCAACGCCATCTTCTCCGGCATGCTCCCCGCCGACATCGCCAAGAAATACCCCAACCTGTGGGTGAGTGACGACGAGGAGGAAGGCAAAAACATGCACGAAGAAGATTTCCTGGAGATTCAGCTGCAGAACAACAACGTCAAAGAGAAGTTCAGCTATCATAAAATCACCAACAACACCGCCGGGAAAGAGTTGCTGGCCAAGTTCAACAACCTGGAGAACAACAAGCTCAACGTGATCGTCTACAACTTCGTGGACATGCTCTCTCATGCGCGCACTGACATGCAGATGATACGCGAACTGGCCGCCGATGAAGCTGCTTACCGGTCACTCACGCGTTCCTGGTTTCTGCATTCGCCGCTGTTTGACACGCTCAAAGCCATCGCTGAAAAAAAAGGCCGCCTGATTATTACCACAGACCACGGCACCGTGCGCGTGAAAAAACCGTTCAAGATCATAGGTGACCGCAACACCAACACCAACCTGCGCTACAAGCACGGCAAAAACCTGGGCTTCACGGAGAAAGATGTGCTGGTGTGCCGCAAGCCCGAGCGTTTCCATTTGCCCAAGAGCAACGTGAGCACGGCCTACGTCTTCGCCATGAATGATGACTTCTTTGCCTACCCCAACAACTATAACTACTACGTGAACCACTACAAAGACACGTTCCAGCACGGCGGCGTCTCTCTGGAGGAAACCATTATCCCGTTTATCACGCTTTCGTCTAAAAATGCCTGAGAAGCCAGTGCTGGAAAAAATAATCAGGATTTCGTCTAAAGCAGAATTGCCCCGGGCCGCTGATGAATTGTTAGCATTTATCGGGCAAAAAAAGGTAATTTTGTTTGAAGGCGAGATGGCGGCCGGAAAAACCACCTTCATCAAAGCCATCTGTGAACGTCTGGGCGTGAAGGAATCGGTGAGTAGCCCTACCTTTGCCCTGGTAAATGAGTATGCCACCACCCACGGGGAATTGGTGTATCATTTTGATTTTTACAGAATTGACAGTGAGGCCGAAGCCCTGGACATGGGCGCCCTGGAGTACTTTAGCTCCGGGAATCTGTGTCTGGTGGAATGGCCCTCAAAAGTGGCCGGTATCTTGCCGGATGAGGTAGTGGAAGTGACCCTGGAGACCGGGGAAACAGACGAAGCACGAATCATAAGCATAAGCGCAAATGGAGGACATGACGGAGAAGACCACCGGGTTTGAGGCCCTGACCAAAGCCACGGCCCGCAGCCTGATGCCCAAGGAGTCAATGCTGGCGGTAGAGACCCGCAAGCGGTCTCTGTTCATCGGCATTCCCAAGGAGTCGTCGTTGCAGGAGAACCGCATTGGCCTTACCCCAGAGGCGGTGAAACAGCTCACCAACCACGGCCATGAAGTCTGGGTTGAGGCGGGGGCCGGCGCGCCGTCTAAGTACTCAGACCATGAGTTCTCAGAGGCCGGCGGCGTGATTGTTTACTCCACCAAAGAAGTCTATGAAGCCGATGTGTTGCTCAAGATAGCCCCGCCCACGCTAGAGGAAATGGATTATCTGCGGCCGGGCCAGACCTTGATTTCTGCTTTGCAGATTGGCAGCCTCACCTCAGAATACATTACCGCCCTTTCTAAGAAAAAAGTAAACGCCATCTCGTTTGAGTTGCTCAAAGATAAATCGGGCTCTAAGCCGGTGGTGCGTGCTATGAGTGAGATTGCGGGCAGTACCGTCATGCTGATTGCCGCCGAATACCTGAGCAGCAGCAATGAAGGCAAAGGTGTGATTCTGGGCGGTATTACGGGCGTTCCGCCGTCTAAAGTAGTGATCATTGGCGCCGGAACCGTGGCCGAATACGCCACCCGCGCCGCCTTGGGCCTTGGCGCCGAAGTGAAGGTTTTCGATGACCATCTTTATAAACTCCGGAGGTTGAAGCAGAACGTGGGTGCGCAATTGTTCACCTCTACGCTGGACCACACCGTGCTGCACAAAGAGATTCAGGACGCCGACGTGGTCATTGGGGCTGTCACCGCCGATGAAGGCCAGGTGCCCTGCATGATCCCCGAGGAAGTGGTTTCCCGCATGAACCCCGGCTCAGTGATTATTGACGTGAGCATTGACGAAGGCGGCTGTTTTGAAACCTCTGAGATGACCACCCACAAACGGCCCGTGTACCGCAAGTATGACGTGATTCATTACTGCGTGCCCAACATTCCGTCGCGCGTGCCTCGTACCGCCACCCGGGCCCTCAGCAACATCTTCACACCCATGTTTCTGGAGATTTCTAAATACGGGGGCGTGAACGAAGCGCTTTTCACCCATGAGCATTACCGCAGCGGCGTCTACATCTACAAAGGCAGTCTTACCAACGCCGCCATCGCCAAGAAATTCAACATGCGGTATAAAGAGTTGAGTTTGATGATTGCGGTGCGGAATTAAAATTTAGACAGCCAATAAAGACAAATCCTTCCGTTTTCGGGCTCATTTCCAGAAATGAGCCCGAAAACGGAAGGATTTTTTGTGGGGTTAATTTGATGTATAGGTGTGGCTTATTCAAGAATGACAGATAATTTTCTTAAATCCCTCTACCTGGCAACTTGTAAAGCTATCGGTGTTAAAATTTAAAGGTTCCACAGCTTGCCACCAAGATCCTTTCAGGAGGGCAAAACAATGGGATTGCGTTAGCCCAACTCATTTATGGAACCCGTAAATTCTACTTTCCGTTTTCGGCTCCATTTCCAGAAATGAGCCCCAAAACGGAAACGCTTTTAATTCTGAAGTGACAGCAATGCTTTCCAGGCATCTGTGACGCGGCCTTCCTCCAGCAATTTTTTGGCTAACAGATGGATTTGGCGCGCCAACTCAGCGGGGTTTTGCTGGTGGGTTTGCATTAAGTACCGGTACATGGGTTCACTGGCGAAAGCACTAATTTCATCTGTAGTCGGAAAGCTTTCGGTGTTCCCTAAACGGGCCAGGTGGTTGCCGGTAAGCACCGAACTGGTCTTGATGTGGTTCGGCAATTGGTCAATGCCCATGCCCTTGTTACGGAGCGGCTTGGGCAATTCAAACAAGCAGTCACCTTGCGCGCGCAAGTACCAGTCGCCGCCCAGGCGCGCCACGGCGTCCAGTTTGAACGGGTCAATGGTCTTGCCGTCTTCGCCGAAAACTTCATCTTTCACGTGCAGCAACAAAGCCTCACAGATGACCAGGTTGGCCGCGCCGCCTTTGTCACCAATGGGTTTCACTTCCAACACCTTGCATTCAAAAGCGGCGGGCGCCTCGGCCACACGGGGCGGTTTGATCAAGGTAGAGGGCGCAGGAGTGAGGCCGGCTTTTATGAATTCGTTCACGCCTTTGTCATACTCGGTGCTGGCCAGTGACATCTGCTCTACCATGGCGTAATTGCCGATGTTGATGACCACCTCCCCGGTTTCCAGCACATTCTCCAGCGTATGTTTGCCGGTGTTGTCGCGCACGCGGCGGGCAGGCGAGAAGATAAGCACCGGCGGATTAGACCCAAAACAGTTGAAAAAACTAAAAGGACTCAGGTTCACATTGCCTTCATTGTCAACTGTGCTGGCAAACGCAATAGGCCGCGGCGCAATAGCCCCCAGCATAAGACTGTGGAACTCGCCGGTGGGTATATCTTTGGGGTTGAAGGTTTTCAAGTTTTCCAGATTTAAAGAGCGGGCAAAATCTCAGTGCGCACTTCGCCAAAACCAACGCGCACGCCATTTTTTTCGGCGTAGCCGCGTAGGGTGACCACATCGCCGTCGTTGATGAATTTTCTTTCGGAACCATCTGGTAGGGTGAGCGGTTTGGTGCCACGCCAGGTGAGTTCCAGCATAGACCCGAAGGAATCTGGCGTAGGCCCGGAAATGGTGCCAGAGGCGTACATGTCGCCCACTTCAAGGTTACAGCCGTTGACCGTGTGGTGCGCCAACTGCTGGTTCATGTTCCAGTACAGATGCTTGTAGTTGGAGCGACAAAGGAGGGCTTCCTGGTCCAGGCCGGGGGCTTGCAGGGTGACTTCCAGGTTGATGTCTATGTTCTTGTTTCCAGAGAATTCCAGATAAGGCAAAACCTTGGGTTCCTGCGCTTGCCCTTCCACCCTGAACGGTTCCAGGGCATCTAAGGTCACTACCCACGGCGAAATGGAAGACCCGAAGTTCTTGGCCAGAAACGGACCCAACGGCACGTATTCCCAGGCCTGAATGTCTCTGGCCGACCAGTCATTGAACAACACCAGCCCAAAAATGTATTCCTCGGCCTCCTGAGTGGTGAGCGAAGTGCCCAGCGCCGTTGGCTGACCAGTGATAAACGCTACCTCCAATTCAAAATCAAGCTGCTTGGTAGGCCCAAGAACAGGAGCATCAGCATCGGCGGGTTTGGTTTGGCCCTTTGGTCTTCTGATGGGCACGCCAGACGGCACAATTGACGAGGCACGACCATGGTAGCCCACCGGTAAGTGTTTCCAGTTGGGCAAAAGCGCGTTGGCCGGGTCCCGGAACATGGTGCCCACGTTGGTGGCGTGGTCAATGCTGGAGTAGAAATCTGTGTAGTTGGGCACGTGTACGGGCATGAGCATCTGCACGTCTTTCTGTTTGAGAAGGCATTCGGCCATTAAAGTGCGGTTGTCGCGTATCTCAGGGTTGTCGTTGCGGAGGAGTTCTGAGATGCGGCCGCGCACCTGCCGCCAGATGGGTTTACCCAGCGCCATGAAGGCGTTGAGCGTGGGCTGATGGAAAACGGTGGGGTCTTCCAGATCCAGCATGTCAAAGAGCCGGTGCTGGGTGAGCACGTACACGTCCAGTACATAGTCGCCAATGGCTACGCCCACCCGCGGGTCACGGTCCTGCGCCTGAAAAATCCCGAAGGGGAGGTTCTGAATCTGGAAATCACTCTGGGGGTTAATCTCAATCCAGGAGTGGAGCGAAGGGTCGTTGGCAGAAATCATAGCGTAGGTTGAGGTCTTGTCATACAAAGTAGAAAGCTACGGGAATTGCCTTTGGTAGGCAAGTGATAAGCAGGCATGCGTAAAAGTTTATCCTGCTGGAGTATTTATTTTTGGCGATGAAGGAGTCAATATCTCGTTTTCGGGCTCATTTCTGGAAATGAGCCCGAAAACGGCTTTGCGCAAAAAAATAAATTATAATGATCAGTCGGTTTAACAACGCTGACGGTTTCTGAGTTACGACACAAACCATTCGCCCTTGGCGATCAACTGTACCTGGCCGCCCACGTTGATTTCATATTGGCCTGGTGCGTGTTTCTTGCCTTGCAGTTTGATGGTGGCGTTCCTTTTGATTTCATAGCCCTGCTCCACCAATAGGTTCAACTCCTCATTTGGGTAATAATCATGGTGCAGCAGATAGCCTAAAAGACAGCCGTTGGCACTGCCCGTGGCGGCGTCTTCAATTATATGGCCGTTTTCCAGGGCAAGCATGCGCGCGTTGATTTGGTGCGTTGGGTGGTAGGTTTGGGGGCAGAAAAAATAAAGCGCTACCGTGAGGCCGTCGGGACGTTGCGTTTTGTAGAGTTCATGTTTTTCAAGGTAGGCCTGCATCGGTTTCGGGTCTATGCACACGTTTTGAATATCGGCTAGCGTCTTCAGCGGAATGATGAGGAACGGAAGCCCCGTGGAAACTTCCTGAATAGGAAACTGAAAATTAAACGCCGCCTCTGGCAAGCCTAACGCTTCCGCGAATTCCTGCGTGGGCAGGGGAGGGCCAAACGTTGGGTTGATTTGGCGCATAGACAGAAAATGCGGTCGGTTGCCTTGGTACATGATTTCAACGGGAATTTCGCCTACGGCCACGTGGAGGGACAGCTGCGGGACTTCCTGCTTCAAGATAAACTGTTGCAGCACAAAGGCTGTGCCCAAGGTGGGGTGCCCCGCAAACGGGACCTCATATTCCACTGTAAAGATGCGTACCGGAAACCCTTGTTCGGTGGGTTGGTCGGCCATGAGAAAGGTAGATTCCGCGAAGCCTATTTCCTGTGCAATCTGGAGCATCTGCTCGGTGGTTAGGTGCTGCGCCTGCTGGAAAACCGCTAATTGGTTGCCTTTGAACGGCGCATCTGCGAAAACGTCAACTATGTAAAAGGGAATTGTTTGCATGGCCTGAAGGTAATACCTATCCTTTTCAGGACATAACTCTTAAGCCACTACAGAGAGATTTTGTTGTTGCCGCTATGTTAACTGAATGGTACTGTACCTGGCCTGCACCAGCATGAACACGCCGTAGCACATAAGCCCAAGGGCCACCACCCCCAATAGGTAACTCCCAAATGGGGATGTTTGCAAAAAGGTGAAGGCGCCTTCGGTCCCCTCGGCCCGATTGGGGTTATTGCTCCAAACTGCCCTTAAAAAGAGAAACCCAATGATAGCGAAGACAATGCCCCGGGCCGTGAACCCTGCCTTGCCGGCTTTTTTTAACGTTGTGTACTGGCCCGATGGCAGCCCTTCCACTTCCTTCATGAAGGATCCTTTATAGGCTTTTATTATTTGATAGACTCCGTTGGCCACAATAATTAATCCCAGCGCTATAGCTGCATATTTGCCCCAAGAGCTGCTCAGTAATTCAGAAGCTATTTCTTTTTCCCTTGATCCGCCCGACGAAGAATTTTGGCTACCAATAGCTATTTTAAAAGCCAGAAATGCCAGTGCTCCATGCAACACCCCACTTACAGCAAAAGCCACCCGTTGTACGAGTCCTTTTGCCTCATTTCCTTTATCTTCTGTGTCTTTAATTGCTTGAATGAATCGCCATACACTATACCCCACCAAACCCAAGCCTAACAGAGCCAACAAGAAATCTCCGCCCGGCCAGGAATTTACTTCTTTTAGCGCGTCTGAGTTAGAAGCCTTTTCGCCACCAATACCAACAGCGGTCATAGCAGTAAGAGCGCCCATTAAGAAATAAACAATACCTTTGGCTGCGTGCCCAAACTTTGCAAATGTTTCAATCCAGCCTTTCTCTCGTTGGTTCATATAAAAATTAGTTATTGCGTAAATCTGGTTTTGGTAGGTTAAATGGTTGATATTTAAAATTAATTATATTTTAATTTAGTAAAAATTAATTATAAATGATAAATAAACCAATTGAAGCGATTTTTTATACAAGTCAAAATGACAAAATAGTTAGCATTAAAAGGAGGCACCTTCAGATTTGTGCCTCATCAGTTATGGAAAATGGCAAAATGCATAAAAGTAGGCATTAAAGTATAGTTGTTGGTAGGGTATTATTACTACTTGATTAACAAAGTGTAATGAAATATTATCTGAATTTTTCCTTGCGTTTGCCAGGTAAGTGCGGCACCTGTAGATACCAGCGATTTGCATAATGAAATACTAAGCCAAAGCAAGAAGTAGTTTGAAGGCATAGTGGTAGAGTTGAGCCTCTATCTCCTTATGTCTTAAATTTTACGGATAACTGTATTCAAAGTTATTTTAACTTAGCTTATGATGCTATGTGTATTCTATTAGTGGATTTTTAATCACCTTTAATTAAATTTATAAGAAAGTAGTTGGTTGTAATTAAAAGTTAATAAATGAAAAGATGTAAATATTAATATGATAATTTATTTAAACCTAAAAAGAATTAAAGGAATGCCTAGAAGTTAAATTAAAATAATTAGATATTAAGTTTTAAAATTAAGTATATAAATAGCAATAAGTGCTTTTTTTGATAAATAAATTACTAGGTAATAAGTACTATAATTTAGGAGAGTGTGTAAGTTGATAAATGTAATTAAATATATCTAATGTAAATCTATCTGGCTTGTTTGGGTATTGATTTTAAGTATTTAAAAATAAGTATTTAAATTTTGGAATAATATCCTAGTTGTTCAGGTGCTTGCTTTTTGTAAAATAATAATTGGGTTTTAAGGTTAATGTCATTTAATAACGGATTGATTTTTCTATGAATTCTACTTCCTCCATATATTTGATTTCGGTTAGAGGGATATGTTGATAATACCTATGTGGTAGCCACTAATCAACATTCAATTATTTATTTTACTTGTTCCATTGCAGGTAAGGCACTTTGATACGGCATAAGGAAAGTTTTGGATGAGGCTTGCAAGAGAGAAAGAGAAACAATAGATTTGCAGAAGAATCAGGGTAGAAAGTCTTGGTTCGCTAGTCAGGCGCACGTGGTGAAACTGGTAGACACGCCATCTTGAGGGGGTGGTGCCCTACGGGTGTGGGAGTTCGAATCTCCCCGCGCGCACAAGGACAAACAAAAAAGCGGCATACCTTTTTAGGGGATGCCGCTTTTTTTATTCAGGGGTAACGGGATGCGTTTTCGGGCTCATTTCCAGAAATGAGCCCGAAAACGCATCCCGTACATTATATTCAGGTCTTGGCAATTACAGGTCCATACTCCTGGTAAACATTACTCAAATGTCTGCTTGAAGGGGTTGCCAGGCTTTACCAGCATCACTTTCTCACGTTCCACCACCACTGAGCCAGGCGCGGCACCTTTCGGCTTTCTAACGTATTTCTTTGGCGTGTAGAGAACCGGGCACAAAGAGTCAGATTTCCGTTTGGAGTAAAAGGCCGCCAATTGCGCCGCTTTTTCAATGACCTGGCTTGGGAACGGCTTACCAGGCTGCAACTTTACCACCACATGGGACCCAGGCACGTCTTTGGCATGTAGCCACAGGTCATCTTTGTGTGTGTGCTTGAGGGTGAGCTTGTCATTGGCCTTGGCGTTTTTGCCTACCAATATTTTGAAGCCTGCTTCCTCAAACTGGTAATAGGGCGTATCTGCGGGTGCGGCTGCGGGGGCAGCAAGGGTGTGCTCCTTCAGAAAAGCCCTGAGCTGACTGGCGGTTTTTGTTTCCTTCAGGCGTTCCAAGGCTAGCGTCAGGGTTTCTACCTGGGCTTCTTTTTTAGCGGCGCGTTCCTGCAGCAGGGTAAGTTCAATTTTTTGGTTTTTGGCTTTTTTGTAGAGTCTTTCTGCTGTTTTCTGAGGGGTTTCTGTGGTGTGCAGTTTTATGAGCCGGTTTTTCTCCTGGTAAAAGTCAAACAACTCCACTTGTTGGGCACCTAGCGGAATAGTGGTGAGGTTCGCCATGATGACATCGGCGGTTTGGGCGTAGGGGGTACCGTGGTGCCACGTCTCCAGTTTTTCCTGAATCTGGTACCAGATTTTCTGAGCAACCTCTAGTTGCCGTTCCAGGGTCTTTAAAGCAACCGCGTAATTCCTGCTGTAATACTCCTCTGCCCTGTATCTGGGGACAAAAGCATTGAGCGCCTTTAAGGGGTCTGTAAAACTCTCTGAGACCTCGCCAATTGGCAGCAGTGACAGCCGTGGGGTTAGGGTAATGTACGTTAGGTAAAACGTAGGCTTGTCCAGAAGTTGCAACATGTGCTGCACCAGTCCCCACTGCTGCTCTGGAGGTGCCTGGTCATACCCTTTTTCCTTTAAATAGAGCAGGGGAATCTCTCCCAGCGTGGGCAGTTGTTTCTGCAATGGCAGGGATGAAGCTAGAAAGGACTCCTGCTGAAGATGCCAGTTCTGGTCCATGGCACGGTAGTCAAGCGCCAGGTCTTTGGTAAGTTTCCGGTGGAAGAGTTCCGTGGCTTGGTCCTCCTGGAAAAGAATCACATTTGACCGGTTTCCGAACAGTTTGAAAAGCAGTACTTTCTGGCCAGTGAAGGATATATAAAAGCTTCTTTCCTGCTGGTGCACTCTGACCTCTTCCACTTCTTCGCCCAACAGGGGCTGGAACAGGTCAACCGAGTTCTGTCGGGCGCGGTTAAACGTCTCTGGAAATTGTAGGCTGGAGAAAGTTGGCGTTTGAATGGCTTTCAGGTAAAACGGGCCCTGTGCAGTTCCAAACGCCAGCATCAATTCATCCTTTTCCTGACTGAAGGCTTCCTGGACTGTAGCGCCCACTAAAATTATCTGGAGCCTTTGAGCCAGTTGCCGAAGGAAATAATAGTTCTGGTGCACGGTTAAAGGGTAAAAGAAAGCCCGTCATAGGCCAGCCGCACATGGGCAGGCAGTTCTGCTTCAATGAGCCGGTGTTGGCCCAGCAGGTGGCTTATATGAGTGAAATAGGCTTGTTCAGGTGCCAGGTCTTCCATCAAAGCCAAGGCCTCTGGCAATGAGAAATGCGAGATGTGCGGCTCTTTGCGCAGGGCGTTGACCACCACCACCTTAGAACCTCTAATCTTGTCTTTCTCTGCCTCAGAAATAAAATTTGCGTCTGTGATGTACGTGAAATCCTGGATTCGGAAGCCAAACACGGGTAATTTGTGGTGCATGACCGCAATAGGCGTCACAGGTACGCCTTGGGCATCAAATGGGTCTAGGCTGATGGGGTGAAGCTCTACTCTTGGAACTCCCGGGTAATTTGAATTCGCGAAGATGTAACTGAATTCCTGCTGCAGCTGCTCTAAAACCCTGGGGGCGGCATACAGCGGCATGTCAATGTGCTGCATGAAGTTGAACGCCCTAATGTCATCTAAGCCCGCCGTATGGTCTTTGTGCTCATGGGTAAAGAGAACCGCGTCTACCCGTTTAATGCGCTCGCGCAGCATCTGCTGCCTGAAATCTGGTCCCGCGTCAATGATCAGGCTGGTGCCGTTCACTTCCAAATGCACAGACACCCGCAACCGTTTGTCTCTAAAGTCAAGTGACCGGCACACCTCACATTCACACCCAATAACGGGTACGCCTTGCGAAGTGCCGGTCCCTAAAAATGTTACTTTCACGCAGTAGTCAGCGTTTGGTTTTTAATGGCGAGGTATAATTCCTGGCTTTCCTTCCGTAGCGATTCAACAGATAGGTCAATAGCTTTCAGGATCTCCACCAAGCAGTTTATTTTTCCCTCCAGCGGGAAATACTTATTCACTACGGCTACTTTGGTTTCTTTCAAGACGCAGAAACCAGACTTAAAGGAGCCTTTCTCATAGCGCAGCATGTACTCAGACTCCGCAAAAATATCTTCTAACCGGGTAAGGAAAGGCCGGGTGTACTTAATCTGCATACGCGTAAACTACTTTCTCCAGACTTACTGCACGTATTCTTTCACGGTCTGCACCAGCATGTCAAAGTCAAGCGGCTTGGGCAGATACGCATTGATGCCAGCCTCCTTGAATTGCTCCAAGGTGTAGTTGTTGGCATTCCCGGTCACCGCAATGATTGGAATTTTGGCGATCTCTGGGTTTTCATTTGCCCTGATTTCTTTGGTGCACTCCATCCCATTCTTCACTGGAATGTTCAGGTCCATGAGAATAGCATCTATTTTCTGGTCTTGCACTTTCTTAAGCACTTCCCCGCCATTTTTAGCCGATAGCACTTTGTAGTTCTGCAGTTCCAGTATTTTCTTGGTAAGGTTGAGAATCACAGAGCTATCCTCTGCAATAAGAATGGTTTTAGACTCGGCCATGGTTAGTTTGATAAAATTTTTTGTCTGTAGTGGGCTTTAAAGTTAGCAAAACTTGCTTCTAATTCTGCAAATGTCTGGGGTACATACGCAACTGACCCTTTTAAGATATCGTGTTCCAGGTCTTTGGCCAACGTAGAAACGGTGGTGAGGCCCAGGGTAGAGGCAGTACCTTTTATTTGATGCAGTGTACTTAATAAGTTATCATATTGTTGTGCCGCCACGTCGTTTTTAACGGCTTGCAGCAATTCTGTGGTTTCCTCCTCAAAATCAACGTACAGCTGCAGGGCAAAATCATTGCCGCCAATGCTTCTCAGTTGCTCCACAATCTCCATCTCCAAGAAATTATCATGGGTCCCTATTGTCTCCTGGTCGCCTTCTGGTTTACTTGAAGTAACTGACGCCTCTATGCCATGCCCATACCACCGGGAAATGCGGTCATATAGATCTGTGATCTTCACCGGTTTTGAGATGTAGTCGTCCAGGCCTTCACTTATGAATTTCTCCGCATCATCTTTCATGGAGTAAGCAGTCATGGCAATAATGGGCGGACATTTTGTTTTCAGGCGGGCCTTTAATTCCTTGGTGGCCGTCACGCCGTCCATCTCGGGCATCTGAATGTCCATGAAAATAATCTCATAGTCTTTGCTGGTGGCTTTGGCAATGGCCTCAAACCCATCTGAGGCCACATCTGGAAAGCAGTCCATGCGCTCCAGCAGTTTAATGGCTACTTTCTGGTTAATCTGGTTGTCATCAACCAACAGGATTTTAGGCGCCGGCGAGAATTTGCCAATGGTATCCAGTTCTTTGGAAGACAAGAGCTGTTCATTGATTTGGGACACATTCTCCGCCTCACGACAGGTAATGGTGAACCAGAAGGTGCTTCCCTGACCCGCCTGTGACTCAACGCCAATCTCACCGCCCAGCAATTCGCTTAGCTGTTTGGAGATAGCCAAGCCCAGGCCGGTGCCGCCAAATGTTTTGGAAGAGGAATTGTCTAATTGGGTGAAATTGGTGAAAAGGCGCTGAATGTCTTCTTCACTAATGCCTATGCCCGAGTCTTTCACCCTGAATTCAAGCAAATGCACGCCCCCTTCAGACTGCAAACTCTGCACCTGCACCTTCACCTCGCCTTCATTGGTGAACTTAATGGCGTTGGATGTGAGATTAGAAAGTATCTGCAGCAAACGAGTTTCATCTGTGATGATGTACCTGGGCGTGCCAGGGGCCATGGTATACAGAAACCGTAGGTCTTTTTGCGTGGCCCGGTTGGCAAACAGCGAATGAATTTTATCTAAGGAATAGTTCAGGTCAATGCCAGACTCATTGAGTTGTAATTTGCCTGCCTGAATTTTAGACAAGTCCAGAATGTCATTCAAGATATCTAACAAGGCGTCAGAGGATTTTCTAAGAGTGTCTATATAATCCATCTGCTCCTCATTGTTGGCAGAATGGTGCAGCAGGTCAATCATACCTATAATACCGTTCATGGGCGTTCTTAACTCATGGCTCATATTGGCCAAGAACTGCGTTTTTGCCTGTAAAGAGTTTTCTGCCAGTTCTTTAGCCCGTATGAGTTCATTCTGGGTGTTTTTTAGTTCCGTGATGTCACGGCATACTCCCTCAATGGCTATGGCTTCGCCTTCTGCAGACATGATAAGCCGCGAGTTGATGAGCACTTGTTTCTCGTCCTGGCCTTTGGTGCGCAGCGATGTCTCAAAGTTGTGCACACTTCTCTGGTGAAAGAGGGTTTCCAACAATTGCTCCCTGTCTTCAGGGTGTACATACAGTTCCTGGGCGCTCATGTGCATAGCCTCATGCTGACTGTAGCCCAGCATGTCTTCTACAGAGGGGCTGACCAATTGAAAGTCTCCCTCAATATTAGTTTTATAATACATGTCCTGGAAAGACTCAAAGATCTGCCGGAATTTCTCTTCGTTTTCTGCCAGGGCTAACTGTGAAATTTTCTTTTCTGTGATATCAAGCGCAATTGCCGAGACATCATCAAACGTGCCATTCTCCAGGTAGATGGGGTTAAGCAACACTTCACGCCACTCAGAAACTCCGTCTGCCTTTTCCAGTTCAATCTCAAATTGCTGTGGTTCGCCCTCAAAGGCTTTTTGGTAGGCCTCCTTCATCAAAGAATAGTAAAGTGGCGTCACAAAAGATTCCACCAATCCTCCCAGGGCCATGCCCAATACAGGCTGCTGGTTGGACCAGGATACCATCTCATTGGCGAAATTCTGGTTGAAGGAGGTTAAGCCGTACTGCCGGTTAATGGACCACATTAAATGGTCACCGCTTTCAAAAATTGCCTTGAGCCGGGCATTCTGGATGGTGATTTGCTCCTCGTTGCGTTTCCGTTCAATGGCCAGGGCCACCTGGTTGGAGATGAAGTGCAGAATTTCAATGTCAGACTGCACGTAGGCTTCGGGGTTTTTGTAATCCCGCACCGCTATGACGCCAATAATTCGTTCGCCAATAGAAAGGGGGGAGCAGAGCATCACTTCTGGTACCACCCCGTTCACCTCAATCTTGCCTTCGTCCACCAAAGCCATAAAGTCCTGTTTGGTGGTGTACAGCGGTTTACCGGTTTTGATGATGTACTCCGTCATGCCATTGGAGAAAGGCCGGGACAGTGAAGTGCCGGGTGTGTCTGACAATTGGTCTACATAATAGACAAAGTTGATGTTGCTCTGGTGTTCATCTAGCAGCGCAATGTAGAAGTTGTGCGTTTCAATGATTTTGCTCAACTCACGGTGAATGGCACTGTAGAGCGATGGTAAATCTTTGGAACTGATGGCCAGGTTGGCAATACTGTAATAGACTTTCTGTAGGCGTTCTGCCTTTATGCGGTCTGTGATGTCATGGAGAATGGCACGTGTGGCAATAGGTTTACCATCTTGCCAACTGCAGTTGATACTACCAATCAAGTGAATAGGCTTGCCGCTCTTGGTAAGGAAAACGGTCTCAATCTTGTTCACGTCTTCGCCTTTGTAGAGATTACGCAGCTGGTAAATCAGTTTGGCTTTGTAGTAGGGGTGCACAATGTCATTGAGCGTTAAGGTCTCAATGTCAAAATCATTGTAGCCAAGCTTCTCTTTCCAGGCGCGGTTTACGAAGATGAATTTATTATCAGTGGAGATGTTCTGAATTAAGTCATGGGCGTTGTCAAACAGATCCTGGAGCCGGATTTTGTTGTCTTTTAAGGCTTCCATGGCAATCCGCTTGTCGGTCATGTCTTTCCCCACCGCCGTAATACCCACCACGCTGCCTTCAGCGTCCATCTCAAACATGATGTTCCAGCGCAGAATCTTCACCGATTGGGACTTGGTCACCAGGTCCCATTCATAGTAACTGCGCAGCGTTTGGTTCTGCAAGGCTTTCTGAATCTCATGAATACGCGCGTTTCTTTCCCGCTCCGGTACCAGCAATTCATAGTAGTTCTGCCCAATAACCTCCTCGCGCTTATATCCCGTGTACTGCAGGAAATAATCATTCACGTACACAATGCGCAGCTCCAGGTCTAGGCTCACGTAAGCCAGGTTTACCTGGCTCAGAAAAGACCTGAACTGCTGCATGGATTCCCGCAATACTTCCTGCCGCCTGATTAATGCCTGGGCTTCCTTTCTTGAGGTGATGTCTCTGATGATGCATTGCACAAAAGCCACGCCCTCCAACTGAATGGCACTGAAACTTATTTCACTGTCAATGACGCGCCCGTCCATTTTCTCAATGCGCCACTCCAGCGTCTGCGGGTGACCGTCCAGCACGGCGGCTTCAATCATCTGCAGTGATTTCTCCACCGAAGAACTGCCGTCGGCCTGCAAGCCAGGGGAGAAGTCAGCCACCCGTTTGCCAATAATGTCCTGCTTGTCACAGTCCAGCAACATGGTGGCCTGGAAATTACAGTCGGCTATCTGGGTGTTGTTGAGCAGGAAAATGGCGTCATTGCTGGACTCAAACAGGGTTTTATATTTCCCTTCTGAGTAATGCAGTTCCTGCCGTAACTCAAACTTTGACAAGAACGAATTCAGTTCAAATCCTATGTTGTTAATGAATTCTGTAAGGGAACTGGTAATGTGCGAGGCGTCATCTACCACCAAAACCACAACCGCCAAATACTGTTTCTCGGTGCAGATGGGCATGGCCACCACTTCCCGCTTTTGGAACAAGTGCTGGAAATTCCGCGAGATGCTTAAGATTGACCGGTTTTTGGATTTATTCTCCAACTGGGAGAGAAACTCGGGTTTTAAGGCCAGAACACTGTGATCCTGCAAAAGCGTGGCTTCTTTACCGCGACTTTTGACCAGTTGCACCATGCGCGTGGCCGGCTGGTATACATACACCCCGCCACCGGTGATGTTGGGCCTTTTTAAAAGAGACTCCAGCGCCACTGCCAGGATATCATCTGCTGTTTTGAGAGTAGACAGGGAGGGGATCAGCTTGTTCATGAACTCCTGCTGGTCATTGCGCTGCCGGCCAGCTTCCAGGTGCATACCCGTGTCTTCAATGGGTTTGGCGGTGCCCAGCACCACTTCCTGCCCAAAATACCGGCCGCACCTAAAGGATAGCAACACCGGATACAGCGTTTCTTCTTTGTTTTTAAACCACCAGTCAAACCGTTGGGTCTTGCCGGCACAGGCTTGTTGAATTCTTTTCTTGAAGGCTATTTTCTCTGAGGGGTTCAGGTCAAAGGCCTCAAAGACGTTTCTGCCCATCAGGTCCTGCTTCTCAAACTGCACCAGGGCCAGGGCTTCGCGGTTGATGTCTATGAAGCCGCCTTTTTTGTCTAAGATGAACAAAGGCTCATTGCTGTCTTCAAACAGGCTTCGGTAACTTGACTCAGAGGCATACATGTCGCCCACGGGCATCACCTCAGCAGACGCAGACCGCACCGCAATGTAAAGCAACTCATGGCCACCCTGTTGCACCAGGCTAGACTTGAAATACAACAGATTAGTGTCTAGGATGTTGTCTTTGGGCTGAATGAACCCGCTTATGTTTTTCCTGTGGCGCAGCAGCCGTATATGTCTATCAAATTTGGACAGGTACCGGTTATCCAGCAGGTCTTTGATGTTCAAATTTTCAGGAAATGGCTGCCCTCTAAAAAAGAAGTCGCGCGCCTGCCGGTTCACCGACAGCAGCAGGCCGGAGAGGGTGCAAACAAACATCAATTTTCGGCTCCCGCTTACGTGTTCTGCCAGGTTTATCAACTGCTCTGCCGCCGCTATCTGCGCTTGGTTCTCTATGGCCGTTTGTGCTGTCATTGTGTAGCTATATCCTTATAGAAAAGTGCCTTTTTGCCGGATTGGTGGTACTTGCCCAGAAAAAGCCTAATTTAGCAAAAATAGCCTGAAACTGGTTATTTTCTGGAAGTTCCTCTTTAATAGAAATCGCCCCTGGCCAGGGTACCGGCGCCTTGCCTGTTTATGGGTAAATCCATTGTTTTCACCGTCACCACAGACTTAACCCAGGACCAACGCATGCAGCGCATTGCGGGCACCCTGGCCAAGGCTGGTTTTAAGGTGACGTTGGTGGGGCGAAGCTTACCTAATTCTACCCCGCTGACAAAACAAGATTTCCAACAACACAGAATCACCTGCCACTTCCACAAAGGACCACTTTTCTACCTTGAATATACTATAAGGCTGTTGTTCTGGCTTTTAGGGCACAGGCATGATATTCTGGGAACCATAGACGCTGACACCGCCATAGCGGGCATTGTAGCTTCCTGGTGGCAGAAAATCCCGATGGTCTATGACGCCCACGAGTTGTTCCCAGAAATGCCAGAAGTGGTGCACCGGCCATTAGTAAGGAAAGTATGGGCCGCGCTGGAGAAATGGGCCTTCAAGCGGGCTAGTTTGAGGTACACCGTTAGTGCCTCTTTGGTCCAGTATTTCCAGGAAACCTACCAGGTGCCGGTGCACCTGATCCGGAATGTGCCCTTCAGGCAAGAACAGATTATTCCAACCAAACCAGTGCCGTATTTTATTTACCAGGGCGCGCTCAACGAAGGCCGGGGCCTGGAATGTACGTTGGAGGCCATGCAAAATATACCTGCCACCCTTGTGATTTGCGGCGAGGGTCCTTTGAAACCTAAATTGCAGGAGTTAGCCACCAAGCTTGGAGTGGGGGAGAAGGTAGTATTCAAAGGAAACGTTCCGCCGCCACAATTGGCTGAACTGACCAAAAATGCCTGGGCGGGTATTATGCTGCTTGAAAACCGGGGCCTTAGTTATTACTATTCTTTGGCCAATAAATTCTTTGACTATGTGCAGGCAGGCATTCCGCAGGTGTGCGTGCCGTTTCCGGAGTACCAATTACTGAACACCCAGCATGAAGTGGCTTTGTTGGCTTCCACCAACGTAATGGAAGTTCGTCAAGCCATGCTCACCTTGCTCCATGACCATGAAACCTACCAACGGCTGCAGCAGAATTGCCTGTTGGCGGCCCAGGAATGGAATTGGGAACAGGAGGGTACGCATTTGGTGATGCTGTATCAATAAATACCATGAACAAACCCAGATTCCTGATAGTGGTGGTGGGCCCCACGGCCGTAGGCAAAACCGATTTCTGCGTGCAGCTGGCCAAACGCTTTGAAACCGAGGTGATTTCCATGGATTCCCGGCAGTTTTATAAAGAATTGAGCATTGGCACTGCCAAACCAAGCCTGGCAGAACAGGCCGGCGTGCGCCACCATTTCATTGATTCCCACTCCATTCTGGAAGAGTACAATGCCGGCGCCTTTGAGCAGGATGCGCTTGCGGTGCTGAATACTTTGTTCCAGGAAAAAGAAGTGGTGGTAGCCACCGGAGGTTCGGGGCTTTATGTGCGGGCGCTCTGCGAAGGCTTGGATGAAATGCCTGACATCTTGCCCGGTATACGCGAAGAATTAACGCAGCAGTTGGACCAGGAAGGTTTGCCTGCCCTGGCAGCGCAATTGCAGGAAGCAGACCCAGTTTATGCCGACCAGGTAGATCTGCAGAACCCGCAACGCGTCATAAGGGCTTTGGAAGTTTGGCTAAGTGCCGGAAAACCGTATTCTTCCTTCAGAAAACAGGAAAACGCCAGACAACGTGATTTTATTATTATCAAAATCGGTTTGAACCGCGACCGAGCGGACCTTTATGACCGCATCAACCGCCGCATGGACCTTATGCTGGAGCAAGGTTTGCTGGACGAAGTGAAACTGGTGTATCCTTACCGTGCGCACCAGGCCTTGCAGACTGTGGGCTATACAGAATTATTCAACTTTTTGGAAAGAATGTATGATTGGGAGGAGGCCGTTCGGTTACTCAAGCGCAACAGCCGGCGCTACGCCAAAAGACAACTGACCTGGTTTAACAGAGACCCTGAGATTACATGGTTTCACCCAGACCAGGCCCAGGAAATTATGGAATTCCTGAAGACCAAGATGAAAGCCGAACCGTCAGGTCAATAACGTAAATTTTCCGTTTTGGGGCTCATTTTCGGAAATGAGCCCCAAAACGGAAAATCCATTTAGTGCTGATGATGGAAATTTACATCGAACTTCAAAAATCCTAAACAAGAATTTAAGGCAAGTTTAGAACCTTAAACTAATTACTGGCTGCAGACATAAAAGGATCTGAAAATTTCCGTTTTTGGGCTCATTTCCAGAAATGAACCCAAAAACGGAAATAAGATTTACACGCTCAAGACTTCCACCAGTTTCAGGAAGCTCTCACTAATGGGTTTCTTTTTGGTGATAGTGTCATGGAAAGGAGTGTACACAATTTCACCGTTGATCACGCCCACCATTTCATTTTTGCGGCCGTCAATTAAGCCTTCCACGGCGGCCATGCCCATTTGGCTGCTCAACAAACGGTCTGCCGCAGTGGGTGAACCGCCGCGCTGCACGTGGCCAATAATGGTTACTTTGGCGTCCATCTGAGGCAGTGCTTCTTTCACTTTAGCGGCAATCTCGGTGGCGCCACCTTCATCGTCGCCTTCGGCCACAATAATGATGAAAGAGGTTTTGGAGCGGCGCCAGCCTTGCTGCAGGGTTTCAATCACCTCGGGCATAGAGGTAATGGTCTCTGGGATCAAAACCATCTCGGCACCGCCGCCAATGGCGCAGGGCATGGCAATGTAGCCCGAGTCACGGCCCATCACTTCCACAAAAAACACGCGCTCATGGCTGTCGGCGGTGTCGCGTATCTTGTCAATGGCGTCAAGGGCGGTGTTCACGGCAGAGTCGTAGCCAATGGTGTAGTCTGTGCCGTACAGGTCATTGTCTATGGTGCCGGGCGCGCCAATAATAGGAATGCCGTATTCCTCGTAAAATAACTTGGCGCCGGTAAACGTACCGTTACCGCCAATGGCCACAATGCCCTCAATCCCGAACTTGGAGATCTGGTCAAAGGCCTTCTTGCGGCCCTCGGCGGTCATGAACTCAGGAGACCTGGCCGATTTCAGGATGGTGCCGCCTTTTTGAATGATATTGCTCACCGAATGCGAGAAAAGACGGTAAATCTCCCCCTGAATCATGCCGTTGAACCCGCGGCCAATGCCGTATACTTCTAATTTATGGTAAACCGCCGTGCGGACCACTGCCCTAATGCACGCGTTCATGCCCGGGGCATCGCCCCCAGACGTAAATACACCTATCTTTTTCATACTCTACAAAAACGTAGCCCCAAAGTAAGGTTTTACGTAAGAAAGTTCAAGCTTTTTAATTAAAGCGAGCCAATGGGCGCGTCGGCAATTGGCCCTGCCAACCGCCAGAACCACTTCTCTGATTTTTAAAAATGCATTGAGAAGAAAATGTGTGATAAAAATGGCAGAATGGTATTTAAAACGAAGCAATATTTTGCAAAAATCGTAAATTACAGAAGCAAGCGATAAAGGAAGGAGGCTGTGCAAAAATTGCGCAGTCTTTATCCGCTCAATCCTCCACCCTAACCCAACGCACATGTTTTCCTTATTTGAGAGCGAAGAAACAAAACGGCTCAAAAGCCACATCATCAACCTGGGCGCCCTGGCCAAGATTGACGGCCACCTGGACTCCGCGGAGATGGACCATATCATTTCCATTGGCGAACGGAAAGGCATGCGCCCCCAGGACATCCGCTCTCTTTTAGCCGACTGCCAGAACATAAAACTGACCATGCCCAGCAATGACTTGGACCGCTTTGACCAAGTCTATGACCTGGTGGAGATGATGCTAGCCGATGGCATTGTGGACGACAGCGAGATGGATTTCTGCCTGGACATTGCCACCAAGATGGGTTTCAGAAAAGCAGTAGTGGGCGTGTTAGTGAAGAAAATAACCACCGGCGTAAAAGACGGCCTCAGCCGCGAAGAAATAAAAACAGAGGCGTTGAGCTTCTTAGAAATTCAGTAATCGCCATTACCCATTTCGTATTTTTTGAAGCCGATTTTTGCCCCACACAAAGGTGGCCGTGTCATGCTCCATGCCCACTGAAATACTTTCCCCAGGTTTCTTGAAATGGGCACTTATGTTATAATAAAGGCACTTTTCGATCCTTCTGAAATTCTGCCCTATTGGTCACCAGGAACCAGAGGAAACCCCCAATCAGTCTAAAGTAGACTTAGTTCGTTTCCAGAATTTGTGAAGTGGTATCTGCTGGCAATTTTGGCGAAGTTTCTGTACCGTCAATTCTGGTAGAAGAAACTGAGTCAACGGTTTGTTCCAGAACCGCACTGTCATTGTAGGACGCGCCATCTTTCTGCATTTCCTGCGTTTCTTTCGCGCCGCAACCCATTACTAGACAAAGCAGTACCCAACTCCAGTTTTTCATACAAAACACTGTTTACAGATAATTAAGGCCTTGCCAAACCGAGGTTGATAGATATTCCGTTTTCGGGCTCATTTCTGGAAATGAGCCCGAAATCAGACATCCATGGGCCAAAACAAGGGCACCACAAACAGAATAATGGTGATTAGGACCAACGTGAGGCCAGACCCAATTTTGAGGAAGTCCATAAACTTGTACTTGCCCGGGCCATACACCAGAATACAGCTAGGCTCAAACGGCGTTACCAAGGAAACCGACGCGGAGAGCATGATGGCGATGGCAAACGTGCGCGGGTTGGCGTCTAGTTGGGCCGCGGTCTGCAGCGCCACGGGCAAGACCACCAGCGCAGCCGCGGCATTAGACATAGGCTGGGTGAGAAAGACCGTGAGTAGAATAAAGCCCGCCAGAATCACCGTCAACCCGAACGGCTCCAGCAGTTGCACAATCCAGCCGGCCAGGAACTTGTCGGCGCCCGTGTTCTGCATGGCCATGCCAAAGGCCGTCATCCCGCCAATAAGAATCAGTAAACGCCAGTCAATCACCTGGTAGGCCCGGTCCGTGGAAATGCATTTAAACAGCACGCTCAGCACCGCCGCACACAGAAAAGACACCGACAAGGGTAGGAGCCCAGTGCTGCCCACAATAATGCTCACAATGAAAAACCCCAGGGTAAGCAGGCCTTTGCGTTCCTTGAACAAGATGGGCTTGAACTCATCTAACACGGCCAGATGCTGGTTCATTTTGAGGTATTCCAGACGTTCTGCGGAACCCTGCACCAGAAGCAAATCACCCAACTGGAGCTGCACGTCGCCAATTTTGGTCCTGATGGTTTCGCCCTGGCGGGAAATAGCCAACACCACCAAACCAAAGCGGCGCAGAAACTCAATCTCTCTAATGCTGCGCTTGAGCAAATCAGATTTCCCGGTGATCAGAATCTCGGCCAGGCGTATATCACCGCCCACCAGGTCATCTTCCACAATCACGTCAGCCATGATTTGAATGCCTTTGGTTTCTTTCACCCGTATCAGGTCATCCATTTCGCCTTCCACCAAAAGCACGTCATGCGCGCGTATGCGGGTGCGGTAATCTGGCAAAAAATTATCTTTGGCCCTAATGATGTTGAGAATGCGGAAGCTCATTTTGGAAAGGTCTGAGGCAAACGCAATCTGGCCAATCAAGGGCGAATCTTCCAGCACAATGATTTCGGTGAGGTAGGTTTTGATGTTGTATTTAGTGGTCAGGCCCTGGCTGGTTCCTTCTGGAAGCATTTTGTGGCCAATGGTCATCATGTACATCACACCCACCCCAAAAATCACCAAGCCAATACCGGTGAACTCAAAGAACCCGAAGGGCTCAAACCCCGCCTTTGTCATGTAGCCGCTCACCGCCACGTTGGTGGAAGTGCCAATGAGCGTGCATGTGCCGCCCAGAATGGAGGCATAGGCCAGCGGCATCAGGAATTTGGAACTGCTGCTCTGCATTTTTTTGGCAATGCCCACCACGGGAGTCACAAACAAGGCCGTCACGGTGGTGTTGTTCATAAACGCGGAGACCAGGCCCGGCACCACCATCACAAAAAGCAGGAAGGTCATGGGTTTGGGCGTACTCCTTCGCATGAGCCAGTTGACCAGAAAGTCCAGCACGCCGGTGTCTTCCAGGGCGGCGCTGAGCACGAAGATGGAGGCCAGAATGATAATGAAATCACTGCTGAACCCGGCAAAGGCCTCTTCTGGGGAGATGATTTTGAAGCCGGTGAGAATGATCAGCAGAATAAGCGTGATGACGTCTACTGATATTTTCTCAGAAGCAAACAGCGCAATGGCGGCCAGCAGTAAAAACAGGACAAGGGCAATCTCCATAAGGGGTGCGCAACGTTAGGTCAGGGGTTCTCTATTGTTAGAATACAAGGCCGGCAAGGTACGCAGGCTACTAGAAAATGCAATGTGTGTTTTACTGGCAGCAGGTGTAAAAGGTTGATGTTTGGCCGGCCGTTTTCGGGCTCATTTTCAGAAATGAGCCTAAAAACGGATATTCTCCTCAATGGCCTCCAGCACAACGGCGCAGGCATGGTCAATCTCAGCCTCTGTGATGGTGAGGGGCGGGGCAATGCGCATGGACTGGTCACAGAACAGGAACCAGTCAGTGAGCACGCCTTTCAAGATGGCAGTGTCAATCACGGCCTTCAGCACCGCAAAAGAGTCAAACTCCACGGCCATCATCAGCCCGCAGTTCCTTATTTCTTTTATGGCCGGGTGCACTAGTTTTTCTTTGAACCGCGCCGCCTTGGCCGCCACCTGTTCTATTAAATTTTCTTCCTGGAGAATCTGCAAGGTAGCCAAAGATGCCGCACAGGAAACCGGGTGCCCGCCAAAGGTAGTGATGTGGCCCAGCATGGGATCGTTTTTAAACGAATGCATGATCTCCTGCCGCGAGATGAACGCCCCAATAGGCATACCGCCGCCCATGCCTTTGGCACAGGTGAGAATGTCGGGCACCACGCCAAACTGCTCAAACGCCCAGAACGTGCCCGTCCGCCCGAAGCCGCATTGAATTTCGTCCAGCACCAGCAAAGCACCCACTTCAGTGCAGCGCGCGCGCAGCTTCTGAAGATAGGTTTTGCTAGGAACGCGCACGCCGGCTTCGCCCTGCACGGTTTCCAGAATGACGGCGGCGGTTCTGGTGGTGATCTGAGCTAACTCCTGCTCATGGTTGTGCCGTATGTGCCGCACGTCTGGCAACAATGGCCTGAACGACTGCTTAAACGACTCAGAACCATTTAACGACAACGCGCCCTGTGTGGAGCCATGGTATGCCTTGTCAAACGCCACCAACTCTGTACGGCCCGTGAACCGCTTGGCCAGCTTGCACGCGCCCTCAACGGCCTCACTCCCCGACGATACAAAATACACATTGTCCAGACCGGCCGGTAAGGTTTGCGCCAGGGCATGGGCCAGTTGGGCGGGCGGGGCTTGCACCAGTTCGCCGTACACCATTAAATGCAGGTATTTGTCAAGCTGGTCTGTGATGGCCTTTAAGACTTTGGGGTGCCGATGGCCCACGTTGCTCACGCCAATCCCCGAGATCATGTCCAGGTATTTCTCACCGTTGGGGCCGTACATGTACACGCCCTCGGCGCGTTCAATCTCCAGCAAAAGCGGGAAATCTGTGGTTTGGGCCTGGTGTTGCAGAAATAACTGACGGGCTGAAAGCATGGCGAGACAAGAATTAGCTGCCGTGAAGATACGCACAAAGCCCGGAATGCCCGCGGTGGTTTCTCAGGGGAAAGGGAGGTGCGTTTTCCGTTTTCGGGCTCATTTTTGGAAACGGAGCCAAAAACGAAAGGGAGGCTAGTGCCTCCCTTCCATTCAAATTAACAAACCAAATGTTACTTTTTAGCTGTCTGCAGGCGTTCCAGCAGCAGCTTGGTGAATTCACGCTCTGAGCGGTAAAGCAAAGCCAGCTGTTTGGCTGAGATCACGCGCAGGTAACGGTCCATGTACTCTTTCTCCAGGTCCAGCTCTCTCTGCCTGATGGCCATGCGGGCCTCAAGTCCAGCCAGTACTTTTTCCTCAGAAAGGGCAGAAATGTTCTCTTCTTTGTAGGGGCGCATGCGCTGGCGTAATTCCTGGCGCTTGGCCTCATGCTCATTGTACACCGGCCAGAAGCGCTGTGCCTGGTCTTGGTTCATGCTCAGTTTCTCTGTGATGAAGGCGATTTTGGCGTTCTCAATCCGCTCCATGCGGGCTTTCTTCTCCTCAGGGGTTTCTTTCTTACTCTGCGCCTGCGCCACCATGCCCCACAGGAGCATCATCATCAAAATAAGGCAGTTCTTAGTCTTCATTATAATCAATTGAGTGTGATTCATCCTGTAAAATCTCTAGGGCCGCCTCTACATTCACGTCTTCATGTGACACCTGCAGAAACTCCAACGCTTGCGGGGCGCGGCTGGCGGTTACCTCGGCCACATCGGCGGTTTCCAGCTCCACGCGGGTCAGGAGGTACTGCGCAATCTCATCTTGCGGTATCTGACCCAACGAGGCCGACTGCCCATGGCCAGTGCGATCCAGGGTTTGCACCGTAAAAAACGAGATCACGAACACCAGCGCCATGCTCACGCCGGCTGCCAGCATTTTAAACCGGCCCAACCAGGCAAAGGGAGCCGTGGCGCCAATGGGACCACTTTGTGCCGTGCGTTGCATCACGCGGCTGGGCAGGGCCTCAAAGTAACGCTCCGGCACTTGGAAACCGGTTTCCTTTGGTAAGCTATTGATATTGTACTCGTTGTTTTCCATACTACTCAGCTGGTTAGATGCAAATGGGGCCGCAGGGTTTAATGGCTTTTCAAAAACTCTTCAATTTTTTTGGCGGCAATGTGGTAACTGGCCTTTAATGCGCCCACGCTGGTGCCCAGAATCTCAGACATCTCCTCGTACTTCATCTCGTCAAAATATTTCATGTTGAAGACTAGGCGCTGCTTGTCTGGCAGACGCAACAAAGCCTTCTGCAGTTTCAACTGAATCTCGTCGCCGGAGAAACCGTCTGACGTTTCCAGCTTTTCTGACAGCTCAGCGGCCACGTCATGAATGGGCAAAAAGAAGCGTTTTTTCTTGGCGCTCAGGAAGTTGAGGCACTCGTTGGTGGCGATGCGGTAAATCCAAGTGTAGAGTTGGGCGTCTTTCCGGAAGTTCTCCAGGTTGGACCACACTTTCACGAACACTTCCTGCGTGAGGTCGTCGGCGTCATCATGGCTGATGACCATTTTCCGGACGTGCCAGTACACCTTCTGCTGATACTTGCGCACCAGCTGGTTAAAGGCCAGGTTCCGGGACTGCGGGTTCTGGAATTTCTCTAGAATCTCTTTGTCTTCCAACGCCGGGAAATGTAGTTGTTAGTGTTTGGTTATTCGTGATTAGTTGGTAGCGGGGAAGTTGGTGAAGGTTTCCGTTTTCGGGCTCATTTCCAGAAACGAGCCCGAAAACAGAAATATTATTATGAAATTCTGTGAAGTGAATTTACTCTTAGTATTTGAGATAACAGGTTTAGGCTTTTTTTTGCACTGATTTGGAAACTTAAACCTAAAAACACAAATCTTATGAATAGTAAGCTCATAAGTATTGGTGGAATAAGCCCAATTGAATTTTCTAAGTCTTTTCTTAAAAGAGTTAATCCAACAGATATAAAGGGTAGTATCATTAGGATTGAAGTAAGTATTTTGAATACAGTATGAATCTTAATCTGTATAATACCTTCTTTGCCTTGAAACTCACCTGTAAGGACGCAGAAACCACCTGAACCGATTTTAGGCATTATTACCTTAAACGTAGTCTCGTCCACCATTCCTATAAATGCTTTATCTGTTGGTACTGAAACCAAGGAAGAAGAAATTTTGGTATGAATTCTTAAATCTTCCAAAGCACTAGCGCAATCATTCTCTAATTCAACAGAATACACGCGAGCAGGAAATAATCTCATACTTGTCTAAGATATTGAATTTAAAGAAACCCACCCAATATATCAATAGACCCTGGCTTTAGCCAGGGGTAGGACGGGAATAACAAATCGGCTTTAGCCAAAAAATGAATTTGGCTAAAGCCGATTAAATTTATCTTGGAAACCCTGGCTGAAGCCAGGGCCTATTCAATTTGGTAAGCGATATCTAATTGCTGTTTATTTCCTGTAACTGATAACTAACAACTAATGACCAGCAACTACTTATTCTTCCGCCCAATAACTTTCTTCGTAGCTTCCACAATGCTTTGCTCGTTGAGGCCGTATTTCTCCATTAACTGCTCCGGTGTGCCGCTTTCCCCGAAGGAATCATCTACGCCCACTAATTCCAGCGGCGAAGGTAGTTCCTGCGCTAGCAAACGTGCCACAGATTCGCCAAGGCCACCGTTCAATTGATGTTCTTCTGCAGTCACTACGCAACCGGTCTTGCGAACTGAGGCTAAGATGGCTTCGGTGTCTAGCGGCTTTATGGTGTGAATGTTGATGATTTCGGCGTCAATGCCTTGTTCGGCTAAGAGTTTACCGGCCAGAATGGCTTTCCAAACCAGGTGACCGGTGGCCAGAATAGTTACGTCTTTTCCTTCGTTTAGCATGACGGCTTTGCCGATGACAAATTCCTGATCAGCAGGGGTGAAGTTAGGCACTACCGGCCGACCGAAGCGCAGATACACTGGGCCTTCATGCGCGGCAATGGCGATGGTGGCGGCTTTGGTCTGGTTGTAGTCGCAGGGGTTGATAACGGTCATGTGCGGAAGCATTTTCATCATGCCCACATCTTCCAGAATCTGGTGCGTGGCCCCGTCTTCGCCCAAGGTCAAACCGGCGTGCGAGGCACAGATTTTCACGTTCTTACCAGAATACGCCACTGATTGCCGTATTTGGTCATACACACGGCCCGTGGAGAAGTTGGCGAACGTGCCCGTAAACGGAATCTTTCCGCCAATGGTCATGCCCGCCGCCAGGCCAATCATGTTGGCCTCAGCGATGCCCACCTGGAAGAAACGCTCCGGAAACTCCTTCTGGAAATCGCCCATCTTTAAAGAGCCAATCAAATCTGCGCACAGCGCCACTACGTTGGGGTTGGTGCGGCCAAGTTCCAGTAGGCCAGCCCCGAAGCCGGAGCGCGTATCTTTAGAGTCTGAGTAAGGGAAATCCTTCATGCTTAGTTGAAAAGTTTAACGATGGTGGTCAAATTTGATTTTATGGTAAAGTCCTTTACGTCGGTGAATTTGCTGCTGCTGGCGGTCTTCATTCTGAACACCAAACGGTAGCGGCCCGGCTGCAAAGGTAAACTTATTTTGCTACTGCCCTCGGGCAAGGTGTGGAGCCAACGCTGGCTGCCGTCTGCTTCTAACAGGTACAAAGAACCGTAGCCCTGAAGGTCCTGGGTCACGTTTAAAATGCCCGGCGGCGCGAAGGTAATAGTAGTGGCCTGACCTTGCTTAATGGTCACGGTTTGCCTGATGCGCGGCATGGTGAGCAACTCTACCTCATAGGTGCCCGCCAGATATTTTACCTGGCTTGGGAACCGCTGCTGCTGCAACAAATGTGGGCTGCCTTTCTCCTTTACTAAAGCCATCATGGACCCATAAGACGTAGGCGCGTCTTGCCGAAGGTACAGCGAGCCCTGCGGTGCTTTTACTTTAATGGTGTTGTGCTGCCCCGGTTTGAGGTTCAGGTTTTTGAGTTCCACGGCCGGGGTGGTGTGCACCACCAAATCATAACTCAGCAGCGCGTCTATGTCCAACATGTCGGGTTTGCCGGCTTTGTCAAGGTAATGCACAAAGTTGTATTCAGGCGCACCGGTCACATTGTTCAGGAAAGTCATGTTCACGTTGGTCTCCACAGACTTCCCGGCGTCATCCGTTAACTCCACCGAAACGGTGGTTTTCTTCAGCGCGATTTTAATCACATTGTCCATCACCTGCTGAAAGGTCTTGACATCTGACGCGTTGTAATATTGCCCCATGCACCCGAACTGTTGGGCGTAACCGGGGTCATCGCCTAAACCAATAATGAACGGTTTCAGGAAAACGCGTTTCTTCTGAAGTGCCAAAGAAGTAGCGCAGGGGTCGCCGCCGCAGCTTTCCACGCCGTCTGTGATGATGATGATGACGTTCCGGCTGTTGGGGTCATCTGGGAAATCATTGCCCGACTGTTCCAGCGAGTAGGTGAGGGGCGTATTGCCTTTGGGCGTAATCTGCTGCAGCTTTTTTCTGATGTTGGCCGCGTTTTTGGCCGCAAAAGGAACTTCCAGCTTGGTGTCTTTGCAATTCTTCTGCGCCACGGTAGATTGGTGGCCGTACACACGCAAGCCTACTTCCAGGTTCTGGTACGTGTTTAGCGAATCTGCCATGCGCGCCAGCATGTTCTTGGCCACTTGCCAGCGGTCGCTTTCTTCCCACTTGGCAAACATGCTGCCCGAGGCATCTAGCAAGAACAACAACCGGGTTTTCTTGGGGGCAGTGGGTTTGTTTTGGGCTTGGGTAGACACGGCTGCGCCTGCCAGAAGCAGGAACACCAAAAGCCACCGAACCGCCACACGCGCCAGAGTCATACTTGAAAGGAAAAAGAGAAGGCAGCCGTTGTGTGACCGCCTTCCTTACAAATTAATAATCGTTGAGGGTTTCTTTCAGCTGAAGCAAAGCTTCCTGCAACTGCGCGTCATTCGGTGCCACGCCGTGCCATTTGTGCGAGCCCATCATGAAGTCCACACCGTAGCCCATTTGGGTGTTCATCAAAATACAGATAGGCTGGCCTTGACCGGTCAAAGCTTTTGCTTCATCTAAAACCGGAAGTAATTGGGCAAAATCGTTTCCGTTTTCGCAGTGCAGCACTTTCCACCCGAAGGCTTCAAACTTAGCGCGCAGGTTGCCTAGGCTCATCACGGCATCTACGGGGCCGTCTATCTGCTGGCCGTTGTAATCTACGGTCCAGATGAAGTTGTCTACTTTGTGGTGGGCGGCGTACATGGCGGCTTCCCACACCTGGCCTTCCTCCAACTCGCCGTCGCCGGTGAGCACGTAGACCAGTTTATCATCGTTGTTCAACTTTTTCACCTGCGCTGCACCAATGGCTACCGACGGACCCTGACCCAAAGAACCAGAAGCGATTCTAATGCCCGGCAAGTTTTCCTCCGTGGCAGGGTGACCTTGTAACCGTGAATTCAACTTTCTAAACGTGGCCAGTTCTTTCACCTCAAAATAACCCGCGCGCGCCAACACACTGTACCAAACTGGCGAAATGTGGCCGTTGGAAAGGAAAAACAAGTCTTCGCCAATGCCGTCCATGTTGAATTTGGGGTTGTGGGTCATCTGCTTGAAGTACAGAGACACCAGAAATTCAGCGCAGCCCAGTGAGCCGCCGGGATGACCGGAGTTCACGGCGTGTACCATGCGCACAATGTCTCTCCGGACCTGGTGCGCCACATCCAGCAATTGCTCAGCGTTGTAGTTGAAAGGGTTCATTCTATCTTTTTGAAGTGTTGACGATTAGATTGGTAAACAGGCGAAGACCAGAATTCCTGGTTTTGGCTCCGTTTGACAAAAGTAGTCCGAAAACGGGATTTGCCTAGTCTTTTGGTCTGAACTTTCCGGCTTTATTTGAGAAGCTGCGCCGTGTGGTTTTTGGTGTCTACTTTGGTGATGATGTCCTCAATCACGCCTTGTTCATCGATGATAAAGGTGTAGCGCATGGTGCCCATGTATTTGCGGCCGTACATGCTTTTCTCCTGCCACACGCCGTATTTCTCCACAATCTCGTGCTCCGTGTCGGCCAGCAGCGGGAAGGGTAGGTTGAACTTCTCTATGAACTTCTTGTGTGATTTCTCACTGTCTACGCTCACACCCAATACCACGTAGCCCTGCGCCAGAAGCCGTTCATGGTTGTCGCGTAGGTCGCAAGCTTGGGCGGTGCAGCCGGGTGTGTCATCTTTGGGGTAGAAGTACAGCACCACTTTCTTGCCTCGGTAATTGCTCAGTTTTACCAAGTTACCGTCTTGGTCCTTCACCTCAAAATCTGGGGCGGTTTGTCCTATTTCCATTTGGTTTTGTTGATGATTGATAGTGATTAGTGGGAAAGAATTTCCGTTTTTGGGCTCGTTTCTGGAAATGAAGCAGAAAACGAAAGTTTCTAATTTGCCCTAAGAGTGGGACACTCCTCTAAATCTAATTTTGGGTTCTTACTTTTAGGACATCCGTAAGTTATTACTGCTCTTTGTCTGCCATTGTCGTCTTGCTCCATTCCAATTCTTATCGCGAGGCCACAAGCTTTAGAGTTATCCCAATACTCACTACTTCCATAACCGTCTCCTGTTTCAGTATCCACGTCATTCTCAGAAGCTAAAAAGAACATAGGGCCAAGAATAGCTTTGCCAGACTCAGAATGTATTTTTGAACCGTTTTTCTTTAGTTCAAAACTATACATTATATCTGTCAGGTTTACTCGTGTGATAGTTAAGCGAAAATCTTGATCGTCCTTCCTCCCTCTAAAAATTGTTGCTTGTTTTAATGGGAGATCTTCAGGAAAGTAAATGGAATCACTTCCAATTTGAATGAAATTGTCAATAAGTTTATAAGGCTCATTGTAATCAGCAAGTTCTTTAAGGAAAACTTGGTTGTAATTAGAGCTATCAGAGATAAAATGATTCAGACCAGGCCTTTCATTAGTTGCTTCTGCAGGTTGATCTTTAACATCAGATTTATGGGTTTCATTCTCAGGTGATGCTTTGTTGCAACTGAAAAGGCAGAATGTTAGACTCAAAACCAGAATTGCCTTTTTCATATTTGATGCCCTTAAGCCCAACTAAAAACTAAATCTTAGTGGTAAACACCCCTTCATTCCCCATGTAATCCTTCACTTTCAACACCACATTCCCGCTCAACGGAACCGTTTTATCCAACCGCTCAGAAGTTAAGGTTGAGGATTTGTGTTCCCATTTCAGGAGCAGCCATTGGCCATTCACCTCACAAGACCAAGACGCGATGCCCGACAAATTATCGGCAATCTTGAAGCTGATTTCTGATGGAGATTTCTTCACCAAGCGCATAGTGGGCGCCACGGTGTCACTCAAGACTTTGAATTTGCCTAAATCCCGTACGTTAAAGGTAATGGCATCGCCGTTCCAGGTGCCGCCCAGAAAACCGCGCGATTTTCCCCAACCCAGATTGTAGACCGCCGCTTTAGTTTTGTCTGCCGGAAGCTGCCTAGGCCTGATGGTGACTTTAGCGCCTTGGTACAGTGTGGTCAACGGATTGTTGATGCTGAACACATCCTGGGCGTCATGGCTGGTCTGTAAATACAGCGTGTCATACAAAGATTTTTCCGCGAAGGTGATGTCCATAAAACGGTTGGAGTACAAGAACTCGGTGCCCGGCGGAACCACGTGGTTAAAGGGGAAACGCGTTTTGGTATAGCCCACCTCTGCTGAATCTGGTACCCCGCCAATCATGTTGTACAGGTACACAGAACCGGCCGCCGTGGTATAAGATGGAATCACGGCGTACTTGAAATTCCCGATGTACAAATCCAGGTTACGGGGAGCTGTAGCCGTGTCGGCCACCGTGATTTTCAAGATGCTCTCCATCACTTCATGGCTGATTTTTGGAGCCGTGATTTTAGTGGTGGCCAAAGCCTGGTAAGCCGTGCCGGTGCCGCGCAGCACAAATTTTAATTGCGTCACGTTTCTGTAAGAATCCTGCAAATCTACGGTCACGTCATAGAATTTGCCTTCTTCAACTCTGAATCTTCCGCGGTTATTGTCAATTTCATAAATAGGAAGCGTATTACCATCAGCTACATACAACCGCTGGAAAGCTCGGTTGTTCAACTTTAAGACCGGGTAATTGATGTGCGCCGATACTTGCCTCGATTTTTCAAAAGGCACATTGTCTATGTTATGTCTATAAACGGTCTCGCCGTTAATTTTGAGTTCCATGGCCTGCACGCCGTTGGAGTTATTTGCTCCGGAATATTGGTCAATGGCCTGCACTTCCAGACCCAGCAAACCGGCGGCCGTGAGCGTGTCTTTGTAGGTGTAATTTGTGCCCACTTTAGTAGGTGTGAATTCCTTGCGCGAGAATTCACCTTGTACCCGTCCGTCAATGCCCATGGGGTTCAGCGCGAAATTGTACACGGTAGGCGGAACCTGGTCTACAATTTCAGAGAAGCCGTAGCGCAAGGGGTTAAGCAGATTATTGTTAGAATCTCTTACCTCAAAGTGCAGATGGGGTCCGCCAGATCCGCCCGTGTTACCGGAGAAGGCCATCACGTCGCCTTTCTTCACCGGGAACTGGTCTGGTTCAGGGTTCACTTCTATGTCAAAGGACTTTTTCTGGTACTGCTGCTGCAACATATACTGCGCTAGGGTTGGGGCAAACGCGCTCAAGTGGGCGTACGTGGTTACCAAACCGCCGGGGTGCGTCACAAATATCTGCCAGCCGTAGCCGTAGCTTGAAATCCTGACTTTTGAAATATAGCCATCAGCGGCCGCGTACACGGGCAAGCCAATCCGCATGTCAGTTTTGATGTCAATGCCGCCGTGGAAGTGGTTGGGCCTGATTTCGCCCATGCTCCCCGATAGGAAATTTTGCACGCCCGGTTTTATAGGAAACAAAAACGGGTTAGCCGTGAAAGGTGGGGCCGTTTGGGCCGAAGCATTAAAGCAAAGGCCCAGGGTAAGCGCAATCAAGAGGAAACGGAATCTATTTAACTTCAAAATTCAACAGGGTTTTATCTTCAACAAACGCCTCAAGTCTATCACCTATTTTAACGGGCCCTACACCGGCGGGCGTGCCGGTGAAAATAAGGTCGCCTTTTTTAAGGGTGATAAACCGCGACATATACGCGAGAATGGCCGCAAAGTCATGAATCATCATACCGGAGTTGCCCTGCTGCTTTAATTCCCCGTTCACCTTCAGCCCGAAGTTGATGTTGTCAAAGGCCGTAAAATCTGTCACCGGCAGGAAATCTGAGATAGGAGCGGAGCCGTTGAAACCTTTTGCCAGGGTCCAGGGCAAGCCTTTGGTTTTGGCTTTGGTCTGCAGGTCCCGCGCCGTAAAGTCTATGCCCACGCCAATGCCATCAAAATAACTGGCCGCAAACTTAGGCTGAATGCTCTTGCCTTCCTTGCTGATGCGCATGACCAGTTCTACTTCATAATGAATGTCGGTGCTGTAGTCTGGGAAGTAAAAGGGTTCATTGTTGCGCAACACGGCGGTGTCTGGCTTAAAGAAAATGACCGGTTCATCGGGTACCTCGTTCTGGAGTTCGGCAATGTGCTCGGCGTAGTTTCTTCCTATGGCTAGTATTTTCATGGCGCGGCTTTTTGTTTCCAAAGATAAGGCATTTTGAATAGACCGCCTGTTTTTACCCAGAAGTTACTGGGGGCTTGGTATTAGAAAGAGGAGTAAGCTTTTCCGTTTTTGGCTTCATTTCCAGAAATGAAGCCAAAAACGGGAATGTTAAGTCTTTGGTTAACTTGGTGCCCATCGAAATATTTGATTGAAGCGTTCCAGCCCGCCTTTGATTTCTCGGAAAGACATTGTTTACTGTTTAGGAAAGCCTGCCTGGCTTGCCTGCAAGTTCCTTTCAGGATGAAAAATAAACGAAGTGCATCTGGAATTGCCAAAGCAGGAAAGTGCATGATTGTAAAAGGCTGAACCATATTCATTTATATCTATAATAGAAACACCAGCTCAATCTGAAAAGCTTTGTTGCTTTGGATACTTTAAAATTTGGCATGGAATTGTATATAGGAAAAAATAGATTTGTGCGCCGGTAGGGTTTGGCCAACACTTTGCGCGGGTTCTTCCGTATAGGGGAAAACTTGAAGCAAGCGCTTTCAGCCAATACCGCACCGGTATTTGTTCCATTAAACCAACAAGAAAAATGACGACCTTAAGAAATGCCCTTCTTTCCTTTGTTTTGCTCGTGACGCTGGGCTGCTCCACGGTGCCCATCACCGGCCGCCGCCAGGTGTCGCTGGTAAGTGACGCTGAGGTGACCCAAATGTCCATTCAGGCCTACAGTGACCTTATGAAGCAGAGCAAACTGTCTAGCAACGCGCAGCAGACCAACATGGTGAAAAACGTGGGCCGTAAGATTCAGGCTGCCGTGGAAAGTTTCATGCGCCAGCAAGGAGCCTCGGCGCAGCTGGAAGGCTATCAATGGGAGTTTAACCTGATTGAAGACGCCAGCCAGCAAAACGCCTTCGCCATGGCCGGCGGCAAAACCGCAGTGTACACCGGTCTTCTCCCTGTTACCCAAAACGAAGCCGGCCTGGCCGTAGTCATGGGTCACGAAATTGCCCACGTCATCGCCAAACACTCCAACGAACGCATTAGCCAGCAAATGGCGGCAGAAGGCATTGGCGCCACTTTGGGCGGATTAGGCGGCGGGGCCTCGGCCCAGATTCTGAACACTGCTTATGGCATTGGCGCAGGTGTGGGCATGATGAAATTCGGGCGTACCCAAGAATCAGAAGCTGACCGTTTAGGGTTGATCTTCATGGCTATGGCCGGTTACAACCCAGAGACTGCTATCACCTTCTGGCAGCGCATGGCCGCCAGCAGCGGCGGACAATCTGCCCCAGAAATCCTGAGCACACACCCCAGCAACGAAACCCGCATCGCCGACATCCAGAAACACATGCCCGAAGCTAAGAAATACTACACCGGCCGTTAATCTGTTATGAAGACGAAATGGTTGATTTTCAGCGCGGTGCTTATGGCCTTGCTTTTGAAGGCAGATAAAGCGAAGTAGCTGGTTGGTATCAAGTAATGGGTATCATTTAGCAAGACTATTGTAAAACAGAGAAGCCTCTTTCAAATGAAAGAGGCTTCTCTGTTTTCGGGCTCATTTCTGGAAATGAAGCCAAAAACGGGAATCAAAAAATATTTACAACGCCGTCTGTCGCAGTGCCCCACGCAGTTTAATGCGGGTCAGAACTTTCTTGGTATAAAGTGGGAAGTCACCTTTCATCATCCAGTCATAATAGCTGGGCTCGCGGCGCAAAACTTCTACCACAGACACATTCTTGTGCTTGCCAAAATTGAAGACTTCCTCCCCGTTGGCGTTGTAGACTATGCGGCCACAGAGGTCCACGGTTTTCTGGAACGTGAATTTGTGCAGGGCCTGCATGTCATTCTTCACCGGGAAATCTGCGGTGTTTTCAGCCCCAGGCAGAGGCACTCCTTCATACACCGCTACCTGGCTTTTTAGGATTTCATAGGTGGCAATGGTGTCGGCTTCGGCGGAGTGCGCGTTCTCCAAGGTTTTGTCGCAGTAGAATTTGTAGGCCGCCGAGAGCGTGCGCTGCTCCATCTGGTGGAAGATGCGGCACACATCTACAATGGCACGGTTCTCAATGTCCCAGTCAATGTCGGCGCGCAGGAATTCCTCGGCCAGTAACGGAATGTCGAATTTAATCAGGTTGAAACCACCCAAATCGCAGCCTTTCAGGAAATCATCCAGCGAGCGGGCCAGTTGCGCGAAGGTGGGGCAATCGGCCACGTCATCGTCATAGATTTTGTGGATCATACTGCTCTCAATGGGAATGGGCACGGTGGGATTGATGCGGCGGGTCTTGAGAATCTCTTCGCCAGAGGGCATTACTTTCAACATGCTGATTTCCACAATGCGATCTTTGCAGATGTCCACGCCGGTGGTTTCCAGGTCAAAAAAGACGATAGGCTTGCGTAAATGTAGTTTCATAGGCGTTCTTTTATTGACCTGGTTGATGTCTTTAGTTGAATTTCCGTCTCCTTCAAAGTTGGACGAAATGCGTGACTTTTTAGGAAGCTGTTATTTTTTCTGCCAATTCCTGCAGGTTCAGTTGCCCGAAGGTTCCGGAGGTCATCATCAGCAGGTTTTTGTCTTTCCAGTCCTGGCTCAGCAAAAATTCCTGCAAGGCCTGGTTGTCAGTGTAAACCTGAATGGAATCATCCCCAAAAGCGGCTTTCAGGTCTGCTGGGTCCAGTGGGGGCATGCGCTTGTGCTCCAGCGTTTTGGGGTTGAAGTACACAATCTTCACGTCTGGCGCTAAAAACGTGTCTTTGTACTGTGGAAGAAAATCTTTGTTAAGGCTGCTAAACGTGTGCAGTTCCAGGCAGGCAATTAACTTGCGCTGGGGATATTGCTTTTTAAAGGCCTCAGAAGTGGCTTTGAGTTTAGAAGGCGCGTGCGCGAAGTCTTTGTAGACCAGCGTGTGCTCGTTTTCGCCGATTTTCTCTAATCTGCGGGCCGCACCTTTAAAACTGGCCAGGGCTTCATAGAACGCCTGACCTTTGATGCCTATCTGCTTGCAGACTTCCTTGGCCGCCGAGATGTTGCGCAAATTATGCTCCCCGAAGACCTGAATCTCCACATCGTCTTTCTTGGTTTTGAGCACGGTTTTGCCGCTTTTCTTGATTTTATGCTCGTGAATGGTGTAGCCGATGTAGTTCACGTCGCCGTTGTTGGGCACGCAGATTTCCTGCACTTGCTCATCATCCTGGTTATAAATCAAGGTGCCTGCCTTGGGTGTCATGTCCACGAAGATTCTAAACTGCTCGCGGTAATTTTCCTCGGTGGGGAAAACGTTGATGTGGTCCCAGCTGATGCCGCTGATTACGCCAATGTGGTGGTAGTATTTGTGGATCTTGGGTACACGCTGAATAGGAGAGGAGAGGTATTCATCGCCTTCAATAATGATGATAGGCGCTTCCTCAGTGAGTTTCACCATTAAGTCAAACCCTTCCAGTTGCGCGCCCACGGCGAAGTCAAACAGGCGGTTGTGGTACTGAAGCACGTGCAGAATGATGGAGGTGATGGACGTTTTGCCGTGGCTGCCCGCAATCACTATCCGCTGCTTATGCTTACTCTGCTCGTAGATAAACTCGGGGAAAGAGAAAATGGGAATGTTGTGCTCCTGGGAGTAAAGCAGCTCGGGGTTGTCTGGGCGGGCATGCATGCCCACAATCACCGCGTCTGGTTTTGAATGGAGTTTTTCTGGGAACCAACCCTCAGCTTCGGGCAGCAGGCCGTCTTTGGCCAGACGGCCTTTGGCCGGTTCAAAAATCTCATCGTCTGAACCAGTGACCTTAAGGCCTTTCCGGTGCAGGGCCAAGGCCAGGTTGTGCATGATGCTGCCACCAATGGCAATCATGTGAATGTGTTGATACGCCGCTGTACTCATGTATTGTTTTTCAAAGAGAGCAAATGTAGCAAAATTTAAAACACGCTGGACGTTAACGGACTTCGCCTATTTGTGGATAAATGCCCACTTATTTGTGGATTACTTGCAAGGTCGGCGTTCTGGAAATGGAATGGACCCGCTTAAAAGCTTTTCGTTTTCGGGCTCATTTCTGGAAATGGGGCCGAAAACGGAAAGACTAACTACTGCAGTTTGGGTTCTCACCGTGATTTAAAATAATAACCTACTTTAAATCCGGGCCAAAAACCTGCCCGAGCTGTCATGGCGGTAGCGCCTTCATAGCCTGTTTTATAGCCAATCTCGGCGCTTAGAGCAATACCCTTTGGCAAGGTGTATTGAACACCCAGCGGGAAAAAGAAACCGTTCCATTCGGCAGCTAAAAAGCTTTTATATGGAATAAGGGAATAGAGCACGCCTACATACGGTTGTAAACGCTCTTCAGAAAAGGAGTACGATTTTTTCAGGAAATGGTACCGCGCCCCACCGTAATAGCCAAGCCCGGCGCCTAGTTCCAGGTTAAGCTGTGGTTCAATAAAATAATTGACGTTCACTGAGCCATAAAATCCGGCACTTCCCAGGGTTATTCCCAACCCTAGCCGCCTGTTGCTGGCTTCAGAGAAAGAATTGTCTGCCGCATCATTGCCAGGTTGGTTTTGTGCCAGGGCGTTTACTGCCAATAAAGTAAATACCCAGGAAAAGATTACGTTTCTCATGCATCTTTCAGGTCTTATTTAAAAGAATATGCTATTCAAGTAGGGATTTACAGAGAAGATAGTTTTCTTAGGTATACATTCGCTGATGGTGGAGGTTGCTATGTAAATGTAAGGTTTCGGCAATCATTCTGGTGTAGTGCTAACTATTTAGTTGAGATGAAGAATTTTAGGAACCTCTGGTTATTATCGGCTTTTAGTGGTTTGTGGTTTTTGGCCAGCTGTAGCGGCAGTTTCAGCAATGAAGACAAGGCCCGCAATCTGATACAGGAATGGAACGCCAAAAACCTGGACGAGGCCAGCTACGCCTCCAACAGTTTTAAAGGCTTCACCAAGTATGACTACAAGAACACACCCGCCTACCGCGTCACGCACAAATTCAATTACGGCAACAAAGGCCGTGTTCGGGAATATTATTATTTTGTGGACACTACCTTTACCCAAGTGTTAGGCCGCAAACGCACTGATTGGGATACGGAGAATGAACCGGTGAAGGAGGAAGGGCAGGAGTAGAGGGCATATGCGATTCTTTTTTTTAATTCTACTGACTGTATTATCTATTAGTTGTAATCAAAAAGTTTACTTAGAAAAGTCTGATTTACAGTGGAATCCCTATAAAACAGGAGATGTATTGATATTTAAATCATCTGAAAATGAGTTAGATACGTTGCATATCGTTAATGTTTCTAGGAAAAATTTTGCTAGTTCGCTTAGAATGGAAAAGTATACGAATGAACATATCCAAGTTCTAGGAAAATACAGAAGGCCAAAGGTCGGGGACTTTATACATAGGGAAATTTTGGATATTAAATCTGGAAGTTCAGATGAATGGAGTGAAATTGATTTCAGCTTCAGTTCGTATAATGCTACATACTACGGGAAAAGTGAATTGATATATGAATTGAAAACTTTGAAAGAGAAGACCTTTATAACTCCTTTTTCTGTGTTTGATGATGTTATTCAATTAACAGGTAAAATTGGTCCAGAAATGTTAGACGGTCACTTTAGTCAATTGAGTTACCAACACAGAGCAATTAAGAAACTTTACTGGAGCAAATCTACCGGTTATGTTGGATTTGAAATGTGGGAAGGGGAAACTTGGTTACTCTACGATAAATATAGAGTAGAAAGGTTTTAGCATAATAGGAATTCTCTTCCCAAACCTTCAACCCACATTCACCTGAAAATTGTGGAAAGGTTGGCGCTTGTTGTGGATTACCTCTGGGGCTTGTGTTCTTACATTTGCTAACATGGAGGACATGAAACTGAAAGCAGCGCGGGGCAAGGCCACCTGGAACCCAAAACAGACGGCGCAACCGCAAGGATTAGGCAAACTTCCGCCGCAGGCGCTGGAGTTGGAAGAGGCGGTGTTGGGGGCGCTCATGCTGGAGAAAGACGCCTTAACGGCAGTGATTGACCTTCTCAAACCCCAAAGTTTTTACAAAGACGCGCACCAACGCATTTTCAAGGCCATTCTGGCCTTGTTTGATAAATCTGAACCAATTGATATTCTTACGGTTACGCAGGAACTGCGCGAGCAGGGCGAACTGGAATTTGTGGGCGGCGCTTATTACGTAACCCAGCTCACTACGCGCGTCAACTCGGCGGCCAACATTGAGTTTCACGCCCGTATCATCACCGAAGCCGCCATCAAGCGCGATTTAATCAGCATTTCGTCTGAGGTTTTGGGGCGCGCCTATGAAGACACCACCGACGTGTTTGAACTCCTGGACAGCACCGAGGCCAAGTTGTTTGAGGTGAGCGAAAGCAACATCCGGAAGAACTTTGACGACATGCAGTCTTTGATGCACAAGGCCATCAAGGAACTGGAAGCCAAGAAAAGCCAGAAAGAAGGCCTTACCGGCGTACCAAGTGGCTTCACGGCATTGGATAGAGTAACCTCGGGCTGGCAACAGTCTGACTTAATTATTCTGGCGGCGCGCCCCGCAATGGGTAAGACGGCCTTCGTAGTTTCTGCTATGCGGAACGCGGCGGTGGATTTCGGGAAGGGCGTGGCCATTTTCTCCTTGGAGATGTCGTCTATTCAGTTGGTGAATCGATTGATTTCGGCGGAGGCCGAGCTGGACTCTGAGAAAATCAAGAAAGGTAACCTGGCAGATTACGAGTGGACCCAACTAAACCATAAAATCACAAGGCTAAGCCAGGCACCCATCTTTATTGATGATACGCCTGGCCTGAGTATCAGGGAATTGCGGACCAAATGCCGGCGTTTGAAGGCCCAGCATGACATCCAGATGATCATCATTGACTACTTGCAGTTGATGAGCGGCAACACAGACGGCAAAGGTGGCGGAAACCGGGAGCAGGAAATTGCGTCCATCTCGCGGGCTCTCAAGCAGTTAGCCAAAGAGTTGAGCGTGCCGGTGATTGCGCTCTCGCAGTTAAGCCGGGCCGTGGAAACCCGCGGTGGCGACAAGAAACCCATGCTCTCAGATTTACGTGAATCTGGCTCTATTGAGCAGGATGCTGACATGGTTATCTTCCTGTACCGTCCGGAATATTATGGCATCACCGAAGACGAAATGGGCAACCCCACCCAGGGCGTGGGCGAAGTGATCATTGCCAAGCATAGAAACGGTGAAGTGGGCAGCGTGGCGCTTAAATTCATTGGCAAGTACACCAAGTTCGGGAATTTGGAGGATGGTTTTGGCGGCGGCAGTCCGTTTGACGGCGGCAGCGGTTTCCCCACCTCAGACTTTGACGGGCCATCTACCGGCGGAAGCCCCAACTCTATCAGAATGGGCAGTAAGATGAACGAAGGCGGCAGCGGCTTACCGCCCTCCATGGGCTTTGATGACGCTCCGCCGTTTTAATATTTCAGACGAACAAATGACCAAAGACCGCTTCCTGCTAAAGGAGCGGTCTTTCTGTTTTCGGCCTTATTTCTGGAAATGAAGCCGAAAACGGGTAGAAAAAATTTGCGTGGGTAAAAAGCTCTACGGTTAATTTTTATCTTGCTGGTGAATGTAGTTGTTTACTAGCCTGCGCCTATGAAAAACCCAGAGAACCATAGAATCTACACCACTTCGGTGGCGAGCGTGTACCCGCATTACGTAGCCAAAGCCGAGAAAAAAGGGCGTACTAAAGCCGAAGTGGACTCCATTATTAGTTGGCTGACCGGCTACACTACCCCTGAAATACAGGAGCATTTAGACGCCAAAACAGATTTTGAGACGTTCTTCCGCAAGGCGCCTGAGCTCAACCCCAATGTCACCAAAATCACGGGTGTGATTTGCAGCTACCGAGTGGAGGAGATGGAAGACGGCCTGATGAAAAAAATCAGGTACCTAGACAAACTGGTAGATGAACTGTCGAAGGGAAAGGCATTGGAGAAAATCCTGCGGAAGTAAGGACCAGCCCCTTCTTTCAATTCTTCTTTAATAACGGTATTTTGCGCCCAGAAAAAGACCAAAACCCATGGAAGTAAAAGACAGCAACGGCGCCTTGTTAGCCGACGGCGATTCAGTAAGCGTGATCAAAGATTTAAAAGTAAAAGGCTCCTCGTCGGTGATAAAACGCGGCACGGTGGTGCGCAAAATCAGGCTCACCGATGATGCTGAGGAGATTGAAGGCAAAGTAGAGAAATCTATGATGGTGCTCAAAACCTGCTTCGTGAAGAAAGTGTAATCTGCGTTTTAAGTAAAATAAAATAAGCCTTGCTCGCTTAGAGTGGGGCTTTTTTGTGCCTTTCACTTAAGTTAAAACAGGTATTTGTTAGGTTGGCAGAAAGCAGCAGGGCGTTTGTTTGATTTAACAGGAAAATCATGCGCAGCGGAATACAAATTTCCTTACTTTAGAAGCCTAAACGAGAGATGCATGAAAACACTTGTATTCGCCATATTTCTGAGCCTTAGCGGTTTGGCCGCAGCGGCGCAAGGAACCACCACCACCGCTAAACCCACAGAAAGCACGCCAGCGAAGGTAGTGGAAGCGTCTTGCGGCCAATGCAACTTCGGGCTGAAGGAGCCGGGCTGCGAATTGGCCGTACGCATAGACGGCAAAGCCTACTTTGTAGACGGCTCAGACATTGACCAGCACGGCGATTCCCATGCCAAAGACGGTTTCTGCAACGCCATCCGGAAAGCCACCGTGCAAGGCTCCGTGGTAGATAATCGGTTTAAAGCCACCTCGTTCCAGCTGTTGCCTGAAGAGCCCAAAAAGAAGAACTGAAGGGTTTGAGCTTTTGGACTTCTTCAAAGGAATTGCTGACGTTTTCGGCTTCATTTCCAGAAATGAGCCCGAAAACGCATTTCTCCCTTTTTCTTCCGCAGAGAATAGATAACTTACTATATAGGTTCTTGCGTACAAGCTGGCAAATACTCTTTCTGCTTTTTAGGTTGTTTTCCGGCTTGTCCCATTTGATAATGCAAAGACTGAGGGCAATGAAAAGGGAAGGAGTTGGTTTATATGTATGATGCTTTCCCTATTTAGAAATTTCCCTTTGTTGTTGGTGCGGTCTGTTCTCAGGTTTTTTCTGGTTTTTACCTTATTGCTTTTGACTTTTCTTAAGCCAGCGGCGGCGCAGGGCAACCTTGAGACGGAGAAACGGCTGTATTTCTTCCAGATCTGGGGCTTTCTAAAATATTACCATCCGGCATCGGCCACGGGGCAGCTCAACGCAGATTCTTTGTTTCTGGCCCAGTTGCCGCTGGTAGATTCTGCCCAGACGCAAAAGCAGGTGAACGCTGTTTTTAAAGACCTGCTCAATCAAATAGGCGTGCCCAACACAGAGAAAGTGGCCCCGCAGAAAGACCAACCCAAAGGTGCTTTCCTGCTCAAAAACGTAGACGACCACTGGCGCATCAAGGCCAAATTCCTCACCTCAGAAAACCGGAAACTGCTGGATCAGATCTTTGAGCGGCGCTTCACCGGTGAACAGCACCAATACACCTATGTCCGGAACAATCCGTACGGCGGCACCATGCCGAATGAACCTCCCTACGCCACGCCCGCCAATGAGAACCTGCCCTATGAACTCAGAATGTTGGCGCTGGCCAAGTTCAAGGCGTTTGTAGATTACCTGTACCCGTACCGGCATCTCATGGATGAAAACTGGGATGCCGTGGCGGCGCAGGCCATCCCGCTGTTCGCGCAATGTGACACCCGGCAGGAATATGAACGCCTTTTGCTGGGCCTCAACGCGCGCCTGCAAGACACGCAGGCGTATTCCTTTTTCCGGCAGCTGCAGCACAAGGATAAACTGTTCAAAAACGCGTATTTCCCACCGTTTGATTACCAGATCGCAGACCGTAAAATCATTGTCACTAACCTTATTGACGAAGCCCTGTGCCGGCGTTCCAACATTCGCCGCGGCGACGTGATAGACATGCTGGACAGCGTGGCCGTGCAGACCTGGGTAGAGGCGCTGGAGCAAGTGCTGTCGGTGAGCAACAAGCAGGCGCTCTGGGCGCGGGTAGGCGAGTGGGGCGATAACCTGCTGTTTCGGTCTGAGGATGCGGTAATGGCGGTCACGCTCACGCGCGGTGAGGAGAAAATCAACACCACCCTGCGCCTCATGAATCCCACTGAGCCTGCCAAGGCCAAACTGGTGGACACGTACTTCAAGAAAAAACAAGCCGCGCCTACCAAAAAGCCCACCGGCGTGGTGTATGCGGCCAAAGACATCGCGTATTTCAAGATTGATGATACCTTCAGGATGATTAAGGACCAGACCTCAGAGGAAGATTTTCGGCTCATGGACTCCGTGTTCAGCAAGGCCGTGAAAGGGAAAGGCATCATCTTTGACATGCGAGGCGAGCCCGACCACAGCGATTTTGTGTTTCTGTACGTGTTCAAGAAATTCGGGAAGGAAAACCATTACTTCGCGCGCTATTACCAGTTGAACCCGTTCCAGTTGGGCACCTACCGTTGGCTCAGTTTGCCGGAAGTTTATTACCCCAAAGAAGTTACCCCTGAAGATTTCATTTACACCGGCAAGGTGGTTATTCTGGTAGACGGCCGTACGCAAAGCATAGGCGAATGGCACACCATGAGCCTGCAGCGCCTGTTCCCGGGCAGCATCACCGTGGGCCTGCAAACCGCCGGCGCCGACGGTGACGTGAAACGACTGGTGCTGCCGGGCAATTACACGGTGAGCCTTTCGGGCAATGCGGTGTTTTACCCCAATAATTCGGTGACCCAGCGCGTGGGCGTCCGGGTAGATGAAGAAGTGGTGCCTACTGTAAAAGGCGTGCTCAGCAAGAAAGACGAGCAATTGGCCAAAGCCCTGGAACTGATCAACGGCCCCGCCAAAAAAGAGTAATTTGACATTTTATCGCTGTGTTCTTTCTTGAGATTTCGTTTCAACCCCAGCACACGTTCCGTTTTCGGGCTCGTTTTCAGAAATGAGCCCGAAAACGGAAATCCTGGCGGCCCTTGAAAACATCAAGCCAGAAATGAGAGTTTAATAACTAACACATCACCCAATTTTTACCATGGAAAACGACGAGAAAAAATACAATGATCTCACTCCCGAGGAGGAATATGTGATCTTACGCAAAGGCACCGAGCGCCCCTTCACCGGCAAGCTGTACACGGTGAAGGAGCCGGGCACCTACATCTGCCGCCAATGCAACGCGCCGCTTTACCGGTCAGAGGACAAATTTGACGCGCACTGCGGCTGGCCCAGCTTTGATGACGAAATTCCGGGGGCGGTAACCCAGGTACCAGACGCCGACGGCAGCCGGACCGAGATCATCTGCACCAATTGTGGCGGTCATTTAGGGCACGTCTTCAAAGGCGAACGCTTCACGGCTAAGAACACCCGCCACTGCGTGAATTCCATCTCCATGTCTTTTGTGCCGGCAGAGAACGAATCCTAAAACGCGGTAACCTGTTGTTTGAGAACCGAACCATTGATTGGGAAAATCAGCCCATAGAAACCGGGGTTTATGTATGCAGTCAATGCAGAAATCCTTTGTTTTCGGCAGGTCAGAAATTTGACTCTAAAACCGGTTTTCCTAGCTTTTGGGTACCTCTGCCAGACCGTGTTCGGGAACAAACGCTGGAAACTTATAACCGGCACAGAATTCAAGTGCTCTGCCAAACCTGCGGTCAGCATCTAGGTCATTTGTTTGAAGATAACCGTACGCCCAGCCTAGTAAGGTACTGCATCAACGCTGACTCCATTCGGTTTCAACCTTAATAATCATAACCGGTTGCCATTCCTGTTTTGGGGCTCATTTCCAGAAATGAGCCCCAAAACAGGAATTTTTTTATACAAGTGGATTTTCTTGCGTGAGGTAATGCGCCAACAGCATTTGCTGCACCGGGGAGGAGAGGCCCAAGCTTCCTATTTCCTCCATCACCAAACCCTTATCCCCGAAGCCGCTCAAATAACCATTTACCCTGGCCACGACCGTTGATTTGTTGAACTTCTCAAAGTCTGGATAAATACGCTGCAGTTCCTGTAATACCGCGGTGGCCCGGCGTAGTTTCCATTTCTGGTGGCGCTCCTCGGCTAGGTAGAACCCTTGTAAAGGAAGGACTTCCGTAAGGATAGGCTGATCAAATTTTTCTTCGGCAGCTTTTATGGCTTGCTTGATTTGCGTCTGTTGAGCTGCTGCATGGTAGAAAAGGGCAGACGCATACTGGCGTTTTCTGGGTTCTTTGGTGGGCGTGTGGTGTTGAAAGAAGATGTTTAGCAGTTTTGAGAAAGATATAATTTCTGGGTTGAAGTCAAGTTGCACCGTTTCTATATGGTCACCCATATTCCGGTAAGTAGGATCTGATGATTGTCCCCCGGCATACCCCACGCGCGTCCTGATGACCCCTTCCGTGGCCCCGAAAATGGCTTCGGGTGTCCAGAAGTAGCCCATAGAAAAGGTGGCCGTTTCCTGTTGTGAATGCTTTACTAGGTCAATAGTGGGAAGGTTCTCAAGTGTCAGGTCCATGGGTTCTTGTATGGGTTTCGCGCTCACAAATAGTGGATGGTTTCATTGAATTATAAGTTGCCCGTCAATAGAAGAAACTGGAAGAAAGTACTGGTATTCTATTTTTGGCTTCGTTTTCTGAAATACGCACAAAAACGGCGGGTGCTGCTCAGCTTATAGGTAACCGCCCAGTCTTTGGTCAGGACATTTTACAAAAGCTTTTACACAAAAAAAATCGGGCCTCTTCTTACAGAAACCCGATTTTATCTTACCTCAAATTTTACTTCATGGTCTGCGGCTGTGGTTTGTTCTTTACGTATTTCTCCAGCCATTGGTCCATTTCCCAGAGCATGTGCATCACACTTTCTTTGGCACCGTAGCCGTGGCTCTCAGAAGGCAACACCACGTAGCGGGTGGTGGCGCCGTGGCCTTTGAGGGCATTGTAGAAACGCTCACTCTGGATGGGGAACGTACCGGAATTGTTGTCGGCCTCGCCGTGGATCAAGAGAATAGGCGTCTTGATTTTATTGGCATAGTTGAACGGCGACATTTTGTTGTACACCTCCGGCGCTTGCCAGAAGGTGCGCTCCTCGGCCTGAAACCCAAACGGCGTTAGCGTACGGTTATATGCGCCACTACGGGCAATACCGGCGACAAACAGGTTGGAGTGTGCCAGCAAATTAGCAGTCATGAAGGCTCCGTAAGAGTGGCCGCCTACCGCCACGCGGTTGGGGTCCCCAATGCCCAGATTGGCTACTTCATTGATGGCGGCTTGCGCGCTGGCTACCAATTGTTCTACATAGGTGTCGTTCGGTTCGGCGGTGCCTTCGCCCACAATAGGGAAGTCTGTGCGATCCATCACGGCATAGCCACGGGTTACCCAGAACAGCGGCGAACCGTAATTGATGCGCGTGAATTCGTACGGCGAGGTTTTCACCTGACCAGCGGTGGCCGCATCTTTGAACTCCCTTGGGTAAGCCCACATCAATACTGGCAAACGGCCTTGCTCTTTTTTGTACCCTTTGGGTGTGTACAAAGTGGCGGTGAGCGTGACGCCGTCATTGCGTTTGTAGGTGAGGTATTGCTTCTGAATGCCCTGCAAATCCGGGGCCGGGTGCGGGAATTTGGTAATGGCCGTGAGTTTCTTGGAACCTACCTGGCGCAGGTAGTAGTTAGGCGGATCATTCTCAGACTCGCGGCGGGTGATGAACGTTCCTTTGTCTGGGTTGGTCACGTCCACGGGGCGTTCATAATACGGAGCCTCAGAGCGCCATAGAATGTCAGTTTTCTTGGTGGCCAGGTTGAATTTGCTCAGGAACGGACGGTTACCCTGCGGGGAGCCGCCTTCACTGATCATAAACAGGTTCTGTCCAGATTTGTCGGTCATGAGCACGTTGCGGCCGTACTGGTTTTTGGTCATCACCGGTGAGCCCGGGTCTGTGTAAAGGTCTTCATAGGAGCGTTCCACCAACACCACCGGTTCAGCGCCGGGCTTGCTGGGTTTCACCAGCAAACGGCGTTCCTGGCGGTTGCGCCACCAGCGTTCCATCACCAGCGCCATGTCGTTCTGGCCCCAGGTCATGCCGCTGTAGCGTAGTTTGGTGCCTACCAAAGCCACCGGTTTCTGGGTGAAGGGTGCGGCTTGCAAATACACGATGTCTCTGATAGGCACTTCTTTTTTATCATCGCCGCCGTCCTGCGCTTCTACCCAATAAAGGGAAGCCGGTTGGTCGGGACGCCAGGAAACGCTGCGCGGACCGGTGGCCACGGCGTTGAAGCCTACGGGAATGTTTTCGCCCAACGGAATATCTGCAATTTCTTTCACCAGTTTTCCTTGGCGATCCCAAACCTGCACGGTATAGGGGAACAGGCTGGCCGGCACTAAGTAGGAATACGGTTTCTTAGTGGAATTCACCAACAGATACTGCCCGTCTGGCGATAAATTGAAAGACCGAATCACACCTTTGCCGCCCACTGGGGTTTGCGTGCCGTCTAGAGTCACGTGCACCAATTGGCTGGTGAGGTAGTAGTCAAACAAAGCTTCGTCCTGACGGTTTTTGAGCAAATCTTGGTACGTGCGCGAAGGGGCGGTGCGGCCCAGGTTTTCCTGAATCACCGGACCCACCGGCACCATGTTGGTATCTGGGGCTTTCCCGCGGTTGGTGTCTACAAGTTTCACCAGGAGGCTTTTGCTGTCAGGCGCCCAGTTGAAGGCGTTGCCGTAGGCGTCATTCACGGTGGCGTTGGTGAGTTTGCGGGCCGTGCGGTTCTCCACGCCCAAGACCCAGAGTTCAATGCCGTTGTTGGCTGTGTTTAGAAAGGCCACCTGCTTTTCATTTGGTGACCAGGTCACGTCTGTGATGCGCGCGTTGGCCGGCAAGCCCTGCACGGTGAATTCCTGACCGCCGGTTACTTTCTTGAATGTAAGGCTGTTGAAAGAGGAACCTCGGCTGGTGCCGTTCACCGCTGGGTTAATTCTCAAACCACCTAATCGGGCCTCGGGCGCAGCTACTTCGTCAATAGACGGGTAGCCGGGGCGCTCCATCACCAGCATCCAGTCGCCTTTGGAGTCAAAAACCGCAGTAGGCGTGGCGGGGGCTTCAATCAGTTTAGCAATAGATTCTGCAGGGCGTTGGTAGGGCACGTTGAGGTCTTTGGGGGCCTGGGCCGCCGCCGGGCCTGCCAACGAAAGCGCCATCAGCCAGAGGGCCAGCCGTGACCGGGGAGAAATAATAGTGGTTGCCATGTTTGTATAGGTTGGTATAGGTTGTTCTCTGCTAAAGTACACAATTATCTCATGCAACTCCACACGCCTAAAGCCTGTTTTCTGAAAACCACCTGGCTAACGGGCTGGCCCTTAATAAAATCAGGGGCAGGGTTGTAAGCATTTGACTTATTGGGTATTATATGTTCTAAAGGTAGATGCTGCTTTATATTCAAGCGAATTTGAATTACAGGCTTCCGTAACGGTCAGGCAGAATATTCCTCAGACAACTTATCAACGTTTCCGTTTTCGGGCTCATTTTCAGAAAGGAGCCCGAAAACGGAATGCCCAACTGGCCGTAGATGCAAGGCAAATGCGCAGAAGTTAATTCCGCTGGCAAGAAATTGGTCTTATCCTTGCTTAGGCTTTCGGGAGTTCACCCATTTCCTTAATTTTACATCCATGAAAAAGTTTCTTTACCTTCCTTTGGTACTCGCCTTCACGCTGGTAGCCGCCAGTTGCTCTAGTTCCAAAAACACCAGCAGTTCGCGTACGCCAAGCTCAACCAGAACTTCCAGAAGCGGCATTCCGTCAGAGACGTACCCGGCGGGCATTCCTTTGCCAGGTTCTTCCACCACGCGCACTGAGGGCATGCCGCCGGGCCAGGCCAAGAAAGTGTACGGCCAGCAGTCGGCCAAGGAATTTGCCCCGGGTCAGCAAAAGAAAGCCAATGGCAAGCAAAAAGGAAAGAAAGGGAAGAAAGGCAAAAAAGGAAAATCCTGATAAGAGCTCGTTTAGATTTTGATTCTGCAAGCGAAAACAGGTAGCAAAAGGTTCTGGCGAAGCGTTTTTTGAGCAGCATAGCCGCGCTATGGTGTGACGCTACCGCAATCCAGGTTCATATGATGGCTGTTTGCAGCACAAAAGACAAATTTAACCATGCTCTAAACTGCTTAGAAAGCACCTGGCCCGCCAGGTGCTTTTTTTTGCGCCTCCTGGTCCGGAACACTTGAGTTTGGGCAACGTTGATTTACCAGGAAAGCCAACATGCGGTACCTTCTGTGCGTATTGACAGTTCACCACTTATCTGCAACGCTATGAACCACACAGACCAAGAAAATACGCCAGACCAAGACAGACCCAACAACATCAATGATGAAAGCCACCAGCGCAATGCGCCGGGCAACCAACCAGATCCTTCGGCCAAGCGCAACATAGGCCTGGGCGGTGACACCGAACGCGACAACCAAAAAGATAAACTGGAGAACCTGCACATTGGCGGCGATGAAGTTACCGGTTACGGCGCCAATGACCGCACCGACACCGAGGCCATTTCCCAAGGACCAGGCTTTGAAGTTGAAGGCAGCTATGACGCCATGGACGGCGAAGCCAACGGCATCAGGAGCGGAAACCAGGAGTTTGGCTCTGATGAAGTCACCCCATCTGAAAACAAACCAGACAGAATTTAAACCCTTCTGCTTCACATGTAGTAAGACCACAGGCTACGCTCCACAGCGTAGCCTTTTTTTTTCTCTACCGTTTTCGGGCTCATTTCTGAAAACGTAGCCAAAAACGGCAACGCCTTTCCAGAAGCTGGAAAGGCGTTGCCGTTTTTAATAAGTTGAAACTACCTGCTAGTTCTGCTGAGGGTACCAGTTGCGCAGCCGCACGTCAATCTTCTTCTTGCCAGCATCTACTTTTTGCTTGAAGGCGTTCACGTCACTTAAGCCGCCCTGGCCGCGGTAATGGTAGGGGTAGACAACCTTCGGTTTAAAGTCAAGGACTGCCGAGGCGGCCTGGTCCACATCCATGGTGAAGGGCAGGTTCATGCACACAAAGGCCACGTCTATGTTTTTCAAGGCGCGCATTTCCACTATGTCTTCCGTGTCGCCGGAAAGATAGATGTTCTTGCCGCCCATTTCCAGCACATAGCCGTTGCCGCGGCCTTTGGGGTGGCGCGAATCAGCGGTTTCTGGCAAGTTGTACATAGGCACCACGCGTACAGAAATTCCCAGCTGCGACGTGGTTTCGCCGTTGCCCAGCACCACCGCTTTGGCTTTTAGGGCCTCGGGCAACTGGTCAACCACGGCTTGCGGCGCAATAATGATGGCTTTGCTGGTGTTCACAGCTTCCAGGGTTTTCTTGTCTAAATGATCACCGTGGATGTCTGTGATGAGAATAAGGTCTGGCGCGGCCACGCCTTCAAATCCTTGCGCGCCGCCATACGGATCCACCCAAATGGTTTTGGCGTCCCAGTGCAGCACCACCGTTCCGTGGGTGATGGGCTGAATTTTCAACGGACCTTTCTTGGTGTCTATCTGGTCAAGGGTTGGCTTCTGCGCCACGGCATTGCCGGAAATCAGCAAAAAAAAGGCAATAAGGAGTTGTGGAAATTTCATAGGTTTAAAAATGTAAAGGCTTTTTGAGGAATGGTTTTGATGATATGTGCTGTCCCTAAGACAAATAAACCCAGGTTTTGTTTAAAGGCCGAAATCTGAAAAGTAAAAAATCCGTTTTCGGGCTCATTTCTGGAAATGAGCCCGAAAACGGAAAATGAAAGAAACCCACTATTACCCTTGCGGTTCTTCTTTGGCAGGCCCACGGGAATTGAGCAAACCCGCCGGCACCGACAATTCGCCCGTCTGCGGGTCCAGCAAACCGTTGCGTTCGTCTTCAATGTTAGTGGCTTGGGTGTAGACATCACCCGCAATGCGGCGCTTGCGCATTTCCTGTTTAAAGAGTTTTATGCGGTCGGCGCGTTCTTCCAGGTCATTGGGCCCGCCGTAATCTGAAAACCCGAAACCACCCCACTCACTGATGATCACCGGCGACTGCCCGCGGTAAAAATACTGGTCGCCTACCACCAGCGGGAACGCCGCCACGCCTTCCATCTGCCCGGAAGTAATTTGATCCAGCACTTCGCACCAGCGGTCTACCTCTGGCGTGTACACGTGCGCGGTGAGCAAATCGGTTTTCAGTTTTCCTTCAAAAGAAACGTGCTGCCAGCCATCATTGTCCACCACCAGGAATTGCGGGTAGCGTATTTTCATGTAATGGAAGATGTCCATGATGTACTGGCGCGTGTCTGGGTTGGTGGCGATGTCCTGGGCGCCCCAGTCTTCGTTGTACAAACTCCAGATAATCACCGAAGGGTTGGTTTCGGTGAGGGCGAGCATGCGCATGAGTTCGGCGCGGTGGTTCTCACGGCTTTTCTGCGTGGAGCTGTGCGGGCTGGGCACTTCCACCCAGAGCAAAAGCCCAATTTCGTCTGCCAGGTTGTAGATGCGGGGGTCAACGCCGGCAATATGCACGCGCACCAGGTTGCAGCCCAGTTCTTTCATGGCAAACATGTGGCGCCGCATTTCTTCATAAGTGGCCGTGCCGGGCTGGTACAGAATGCCGTCTATGTAAATCTCCTGGTTGTTGAGGTAAATGTAGCGGCCACGGGCCTCAATCTTGCGCATGCCAAAGTGGCCTTCAATCTGGGCAGTGTAGCCGCTGGAATCAATCAGTTGCGCCACCAGGCGGTACAGCTTGGGGGTTTCAGGGCTCCAAAGTTCGGCCCCCGGAATCTCCATGACTACGTGCTGTTGTTTCTGGCCTACTTCCAGTTTGAGCGGAAATTCTGAGGTGGCGATGGGCTCTGTGTTATCTACGTCGCGTTCAAAAACCTGGAGTTTGAGCAGGTACATGCCCGGGTCATGAATACGCGGCGTGAAATTGAAGCGCACCAAGGAATTCTCAATAATGCTTTGCACGCCAAACCGTGACCGCAGTCGGTTGCGCTCCACGGTCTCCAGCCACACGCTGCGCACCGCTCCGGTGTAGGTTTGGTACCAGATGCCGCCGCGCTTGTACACATGTGATTCCTGCTTGCCGCGCGGAATCTCGGCGTCCATGGTGTCTACAATGCGCACGGTGAGCCAGTTCTGGGGAAGCAGGTGCTCTTCGTTGAGTTCATAAGAAAAGGACGTGTATTCGCCGTAGTGCACCTCTTCGCCTTCTACCGTGGTGAGCAGCCGGCCATTGAGCCACACGCGGGTTTCATAGCCACAGGCCCCAAAAGTAATCTGGAACATGGACTTTACGTTGGTGTCTACGCGCTCGGGCCGGGGAAATTCGCGTTCATACCAAACCACCACGCGGTCATGCCAGGTCGGGCCCGCCGTGGCCGAGAGGCCTTTGGCTTGGGTGAGGTGCTCTTCCACAGAGCCGGGCCAGTTCGCGTTGTGCTCAAACTTGTGGCCCAGGTACCAGGCTTCGCGCAGGCCGCGGTCTTCCGCATCCATCTCAAATTTCCATTCGCCGTCCAGCAAGAAATAGGTGTTGGGCCGAATGATGGCGCGGGGGAGGGGATTCAGGTCCTCAGGTTGGCGGTGGGCGCTCTCAAAACTCTCGGTGGTGCTCAGGTTGGGGTGGTGCGATTGCATATGGGCAGTTTTGCTTTTGGTCAAAGGTTCTCCGTCTTTAACGGGATTTGTGCGGGAGTAGATTACCTGTTTTTCAAATCTTGCCGAGGTTTAGACAAAACGCCCCCTGCTGCCCTTGGGTAGGAGAAAATCACTTTGTTCTACCCGGCCATCTGCGCCATATAAATTATAATTGAGTTGTACCTGAAGGCTAATTCACGCTAGGCCAGGCATATCTGGCTTTTCAACTCTAAAGAATATTGCCTGATGGAAAACTCTTCTACAAATAGAAACTCCCGTTTTCGGGCTCATTTCTGGAAATGAGCCCGAAAACGGGAGTCAAACGAATTTAAAAGAGGATAAAGGTTCTACGAAGCAGTTTCCTGCGAGGGTGAAAACCGCGCAATAAGCATGGGCGCCAAGAGGCTAACAATGCTCAGAACTTCCAGGAATGAATTTTTGGGCAAGAAGTTCATACCAATGAGGAAGGCCCCGCAAGCAACCATGATGACCTTACTCAAAGGCTTATCCCAGGCCAGGCCAAAAGCAATGTAGGCAACACCAATTAAACTGAACATAACCAAATTTAGAAGGCGATTGGTTTCAACTGGGTAGTCTAAAAACCAGTTGCCGATTTTGAGCATAAACACCAGAATCACCAAAACTTTGAACGTCATAAAAATGGTCTTTTCCATGTGTAAGCAGTGGGTGTTTACAGGTTAGTACGTAAAGTATTTAGGACTTGCTGCCTCTTGAATTCTTTTGTTTCAGCTTGAAATAAATGCTCTGTAAATTACTAATTTCTGCATTTTTAGCAAGGGCTGCACCAGGCAATTTTATTTCTTTGGAAGCTGGCTTTTTCAAGTTCTGTGAGAAGGCGCAGGCGGATTCTGTTTTTGGCTCCGTTTCCAGAAATGAGCCCGAAAACGGAAAACCAAGCGCAAAAAAAGCCGCCTTTTCAAAAATGAAAAAGCGGCTTTCCTATTTTAATTAGACGTATTACTTCAAGTTCATGTCTGTGATGATGACCTGAATTTTCTGGTCGAGTTTCTGGCTCACCTGGTCAAATTCCTGGGCGTTGGCCAAGGGCTCGCGCACGCTGAAATAAAATTTGATCTTAGGCTCCGTGCCCGAAGGCCTGGCCGAAATCTTGGTGCCGTCCGCCGTGAGGAACTGCAGCACGTTGGAGCTTTCCAGGCCGGTGGCCTGCTCAGCGCCCGTTTGCAGATTTCTTCTAAAGCCGGTTTTGTAGTCAATCAGTTCCACCACATCTGACCCGGCAATGGTCTTGGGTGGGTTCTCACGAAGCTCTTGCATCATTTCCTGAATCTCCAGCGCGCCACGGTGGCCTTTCTTGGTCAGGGAAATCAAGTCTTCCTTGTAATACCCAAACTCCGTGTACATCTGAATCATGAGTTCAAACAGACTCTTGCCCTGGTCTTTGGCCGCGGCTACCATTTCGGCAATCATGGCGCAGGCAGAAACGGCGTCTTTGTCCCGCACAAAATCACCCACCAGGAAGCCGTAGCTTTCCTCGCCGCCGCAGATGTACTGGGCTTCGCCTTCTTTCTCGCGCATGATGGTGGCAATGTATTTGAAGCCGGTGAGGGTCTCAAAACAGTCCACGTTAAAGCCTTCGGCCACGCGGTTGATTAGGTCTGTGGTCACAATGGTGCTCACAATGTACTCTTTGCCAGTGAGTTTGCCCGCTTTTTGCCAGGCCTGCAGAATGTAATAAGTGAGGAGCGCGGCGGTTTGGTTTCCGTTGAGCAGCACCCATTCGCCGTTCAGGTCTTTCACGGCAATGCCCACGCGGTCGGCGTCTGGGTCGGTGGCCAGGACCAAATCAGCGTCCAGTTCCTTGGCTTTTTGCATGGCCAGGTTCATGGCGTCTTTCTCCTCGGGGTTAGGGTAGACCACCGTTGGGAAGTTCCCGTTTGGCGTAGCCTGGGCCTCCAGCACGTGCACATTGGTAAACCCGAACCGCTCCAGCGCGCGTGGCACCAGCGTGATGCCGGTTCCGTGAATGGGCGTGAAAACAATCTTGAGGTCTTTCTGGCGCTGAATCATGGCCGGGTCCACGCTCAAGGTCGCTACTTTGTCCAGATACGCCTGGTCCACCTCGTCCAAAATGAATTCTACGTTGGCTTCGTTTCGCTCAAATTTTACTTGCTCCACGCTCTGGATTTTGTTAACTTCGGCAATAATGTTCTTGTCATGCGGCGCGGTCACCTGACCACCGTCGTTCCAGTAGGCTTTGTAGCCGTTGTATTCTTTGGGGTTGTGCGAAGCCGTGACCACCACGCCGCTCTGGCAACCCAAATGCCGGATGGCAAACGACAGCTCGGGCGTGGGACGTAGCTCTTTGAAGAAGTACACTTTTATGCCGTTGGCGCTGAACACATCTGCCACCACATTGGCGAACACGTCTGAGTTGTTGCGGCTGTCATGCGCAATGGCCACGCTCACCTGCTGGTCTGGGAACGATTTCAACAGGTAATTGCTCAAACCCTGCGTAGCCATGCCCACGGTGTAGCGGTTCATGCGGTTGCTGCCCACGCCCATAATGCCGCGAAGCCCGCCGGTGCCAAACTCCAGGTCTTTGTAGAAAGAATCAGTGAGCGTTTCAGTATCGCCGGCATCTATCAATTTCTGTAATTCGGCTTTGGTATCATCGTCATAGCCACCTTCCAGCCAGGCGTTTATTTTGGTTTGGAGGGAAGAATCTAGTTGTAGGTTATTTTCCATAGGAAGTTTAATGATTGAATAAAGGAAGGAGTGAGGGAGTGACTTAGGAAACAAGTGTTGGTATCTTCATTCACTAATTCCTTCCTTCACTCCTTCACGCATTATCTAAAGGTTTCCGCGCAAGGCCTGCTCGCGTTCAATAGACTCAAACAACGCCTTGAAATTCCCTTTCCCGAAGGACTTGGCTCCTTTCCGCTGAATGATTTCATAGAACACGGTGGGGCGGTCTTCCACGGGCTTGGTGAAAATCTGGAGCAGGTAGCCTTCGTTGTCGCGGTCCACCAGAATGTTGTGCTCCTGCAGGCGCTGCAGGTCTTCGTCAATGGCGCCCACGCGCTGCAGTAAATCGGCGTAATAAGAGGCGGGCACGCTCAGGAATTCAATGCCACGGCGGCGCAATTCACCCACGGTAGTCACAATATCATCTGTGGCGATGGCAATGTGCTGCACGCCGGGACTTTTGTAATAGTCCAGGTACTCCTCAATCTGTGATTTCTTCTTGCCTTCGGCGGGCTCGTTGATGGGGAACTTCACGTAGCCGTTTCCGTTGCTCATCACTTTACTCATTAAGGCAGAATATTCGGTGGAGATGTCTTCATCGTCAAAGGTGAGCAACAATTGGAAGCCCATGACCTTGGCGTAGAAATCTACCCAGGTGTTCATTTCGCCCCAGCCCACGTTGCCTACGCAGTGGTCCACATGCTTGAGACCTACCGGGTTTACCGGCACCGGGCTTTTTCTGGCTACAAACCCAGGCATGAACGCGCCTTTGTAGTTTTTGCGCTCCACAAAAGTGTGAATGGTTTCGCCGTAGGTGAAGATGGAAGCCACTTTCACTTCGCCAAATTCATCTGTGAGGGTCTGCGGTTCGCCCGCCGATTTAGCGCCGCGACTGGTGGTTTCCTGATAAGATTTGTAGGCATCGTCCACCCACAGGGCCATGACCTTTACGCCATCGCCGTGCAGGCGCACGTGCTCTGAGATGGCGGAATCTGGGTCCAGCGACGTGGTGAGTACAAAACGCACCTTTCCTTGCTGCAGCACGTAAGAAGCCCGGTCGCGCACGCCGGTCTCGGGGCCCGCGTAGGCCACCAGCTCAAACCCGAACGCACTTTGGTAGTAATAGGCGCTCTGCTTGGCATTGCCCACGTAAAATTCTATGTAATCTGTGCCGTTTAAAGGAAGAAAATCTATTGGAGTTTCCATTCTAGAGGTTTTTTATGACGGTTTACGTGCCAGGGCACGGCAAGAAAGGTAAAAATAGAAGAATTGCGCCGGAAAGAAAATAGGTAGTTTACGCAGGGTTTTGGCCCATCTACTTGGAAATAGCGCAATATGTTATAAAATTTGTGAAAAATACGAACGCATGAATATCCAAGAATTAAATACGCGTCTGGTTTCCATGATCCAGAAAAAACAGGAGCTCAGCAAACTTTCCTACAATGATGACCGCTATGACGAAGTGGAGGAGGAACTGCATGACATGGAAGACGAGTTCAACGATAATTTCGGCGAATACCTGGAAGAAGTGCTGGGCGACGTGCACCAGAAAATCTGCCCCGACACCGACGTGCTCCTGCCCACCGCTTACTTGCCTGAAGCCCTGAACGCTGAAGGCCAGGTAGACGTGACCGGCAAGGAAGGCGTTTGGGTGGAAGCCGATGCCTACCCCAACAAAGAGGCTCGCCTGTTGCTAGTGCCCAACCCCACCCGCCTTATCTTGAGCGTAGGCAAGACCGTGCGCCAGGAAGTGTGGCAAGCAAGCTAGTATCAAGTATCAGGTAGCAAGATTTTTATAGAAATGGCCCACGTGCAGGCAATGCTGCGCGTGGGCCATTTTCCGTTTTCGGGCTCATTTCTGGAAACGGAGCCAAAAACAGGATTTGATTTTTATGATTGTCAGGAAATTCCTAACATGGGGTATGAAAAACTGGTGGTACTATTTCTTGGTTTTGGTTTCAGTATGGGCTTGCCAGAAAAAAGAGGTGGCAAAAGTGACAGATTCCTCCTCTGGCACACCGCAGCTATCACCACCATTAACCCTTACAAAACGAATTGATACAACATATTATACTCAATATCTTTTCAAAAGGGGAGAGTATGATTACATGAATAGCCAAGTAGAATTAAAGGTTGGAGATGACACCTTTAAAGCTGTTACTGAAGGATATAGTCTAAATGACAGTTCTTTGACAGAAACTCTTAGAGATAGTGCTGATGGAGAACTAAAAAGTGTTCGGATCATGAAAGCCCATAATCATGTTTATAAAATCAAATTGAGTAAAAATGGGGAAGTTTTATTTGATAAAAAGTTTACTAAACATGATTTTCTGAAATTGGAGAATGATGGCTTTATCATAGAAAGTGTACCTATGGCAGCTCAATTCAGAGGAGTAACGCTTGATGGAAGAGTGTTATTTGATATATGGTTTGGGCTTCCTGATAGTGATTTTGGCGGAATATCATTCTTTTCAACTGATTTGAAAGGTAATTTACTGCAATTAGAATCTTACAGTAGCACCGGAGGGAATGGATGTGATGGCGAAGTTCATACCAGCCCAAACCGAAAATACTTCCTAAACTGCCATACTCTATTTGGGCCTGGTAACTATAAATTCAAATTTGGTAAGGAAGATATGGTAGCTGCAAAGTTTTTGACAGACACTACTTTTTTTGCTTTATATGATTATGTGGAGCGATATTACAACAAGGCTAAAAAGAAATGGGAGGAAAAATATGATAGGAAAACTAAAAATTTAATTTTCTATCATGTGAATGGGAAAAAAATAGCTGAGTACAGATATGATGGTTTCTATAATGAATTAGACTATGCTTTACCCATGTTTTGGTTAGATGACCAACATCAAGTCTACTTTATGGACGAAGAAAAAAAACGCTTGCATACTTTTTCAGCAACTGATCCAACTGATTATAAAGTAATTCCTTTAAATTCAATTAATAGCTTAAAAAAGCGTCCAGTTGATTCCACATTAAAAGAAGTTCTCATGGATCGGACATTTCTAGGGAAGAATTATTATTTCTATTTTTCATCAGATACACTCAAATCATTTTTTGTGAAGACTACTTAAACAGGAAAGCCGAAGCAATTGCCTCGGCTTTCCTGTTTTACACAAGTCTTGCTACTTGATACCTTCTACGTGATACCAATCTAAAACCCCAACTTCTCCCGAACGCGTTTCAACACGCCGCTGCCAATGGCGCGGGCTTTGGCGGCACCTTCAGCTAGTTTGGCGTCAAGCTCCGGCAAGTTGTTCATGTAGTAATGGAAGCGCTCGCGGGGCTCGGCGTATTTGGTCAGAATCAAGTCATACAGCGCCTGTTTTGCGTGGCCGTAGCCGTAGCCGCCGGCCAAATACTGCTGGCGCAGGATTTCAGTTTCTGCTGGGGTGGCAATTAAGGAATACAGTTTGAAGGTGGTGTCGGTGGCGGGGTCTTTGGGGTCTTCCAGGGTTTTGCTGTCTGAGACAATGGCCATCACGCGTTTGCGCAATTCTTTCTCGGGCAGGAAAATATCAATGGTGTTGCCATAAGACTTACTCATTTTCTCGCCGTTAAGGCCAGGCACGGTCATCACAGATTCGTCCACTTTGGCTTCGGGCAACACAAACGTATCCCCGTAAATGTGGTTGAATGAGCTGGCCACGTCACGGGTGATTTCCAGATGCTGTACCTGGTCTTTGCCCACGGGCACAAACTCCGCGTCATACAAGAGAATATCGGCGGCCATCAAGATAGGGTAGGTGAAGAGCCCGGCGTTCACATCGGCCAAACCCCGGCGCGCCGACTTATCTTTGAACGAGTGCGCGTTGGCCAGCATGGGGTACGGCGCGAAGCAGCTCAAATACCACGTCAACTCCGTTACCTCAGGCACATCGCTCTGGCGGTAGAAGATATTTTTATCGGTGTCAAACCCGAAGGCCAGCCACGCAGCCGCCACCGCATAGGTGTTCATTTTGCGTTCCTCGGCGTCTCTGATGGAGGTGAGCGAGTGCAAATCTGCTATGAAATAAAGTGAGTCGTTCTGCGATTTTTTGGAAAGCTCAATTGCGGGAAGGATGGCGCCCAGCAGATTGCCCAGGTGCGGACGGCCACTGCTTTGGATGCCGGTAAGAATTCTTGCCATGGTGGTACGGTTCTTTTGCACAAAGTAAGCGATTGCAGGCCAGACTGGAAAACCAGAAGCGTTTTTGGCCTCATTTTCAGAAATGAGCCCGAAAACGGCCTACCGCAGATAGCGGTTAATCAAGGCACTTACTTCCTGGGCCCGGCCCATCACCATTAAATGCTCGCCGCCCGGCAGCACATGCAAAGGCTTAAAGTGCGGCACCGGCAGAATTTTGTCCTGGTCTCCGTGAATGGCCACCGTATTCTCTGGGTTGGCCAGGTGCCGCCAGTTCAGAATCTGAGTCAGGGACCAACGCAAAAACGGAATGTCCGTGTCATGGATGATGGCGTCAAAAACCCGTTTCTCCTTTGGCAACTTCGCCCCGAAAAGCCAGTGGGCCGGCGCTAGCCAATGCTTAAACCAGTCCAACGGCAGCCATTTCTGCAACTGCAGCCATCCGCCCGCCCGGTAATGCAAGGGCAACTGCCGCGTATCAGCCAGGCTGGACAGCAGAATCACTTTGGTCACCGGCATCTGTTTGGCTATTTCCTGCACCACCATGCCGCCGAAACTTAAGCCCACCAGAATAGGCGGCACCGGGCTGGGTGTCATCTGCGCGATTAATTTGGTGGAATAGCTGGCCATGGTATCTTCCGGGGCAGGCGTGCACCACTTCAGAATCACCGGATTGGGATGGTCCAGGGTCAGGAATTGAAACAACCGTTCATCGGCGCAAAGCCCGCTCAAAAGGTAAAGGGGAGGTTGGGTCATGCGGACGTGTACGGATGTAGGTGGTTATTGTAGAGTTAAAAAGACGTGAGGATTTCCGTTTTTGGCCTCGTTTTCAGAAATGAGCCCGAAAATAGGTTTTACTCTTTGGCGATGAACGTATCAAACGGGACTTCGCGGTCACCGGCCAGGTATCGGTCTATCAAGGCATGGGCCACATACAACAACGGCGTGAGCAGCACCGCCACGGTGAATTTGTAGAGGTAATTAATCACTGACACCGAAAGCACCGTTTTCAAATCCCAATCCCCGAACACATAAAACGCAATGTACAGCACCACCACCGTGTCCACCAACTGGGAAACCAGGGTAGAGCCGGTGGCCCGGAGCCAGATTTTCTTATTGCCGGTGAGGCCCTTGAGCCAATGGAACACGTGCGCATCCAGAATCTGCCCCACCAGAAACGCCACCAAGGACCCAATGATAATGCCCAAGCCCTGTTTAAAGACTTTGTTAAAAGCGAAGTTCATGTCAAAGGCGCTGCCGTTGGGCCCTTGGTTGTTAATGTCTAGCCAGAATTGCGCCGGCGGAAGTTCAGTGGCGGTGACAATCACCAGAAAGGCATAGGCAATTAAACCCGCGGTCAGGAAACTGATGCGCTTCACGCCGCTCTTCCCGAAGTATTCATTGATGATGTCGGTGGTGATGAAGACTACGGGCCAGATGATTACGCCGGCTGTGAGGTTAAAATCAAACTTGGTGCCCAGCACTGGAATCTGCGCACCAGCCATTCCAAAAAGGCCTTCAGCCGAGAAGATTTTCACGCCAATCAATTCCGCCAGCAACGCGTTGGTGAGAAAGATGCCGCAGAGCACCATGAACAGGTTTCGTTTTTTGGCGCCCATGGAGTTTGGGAGAGCAGGAGAGGCCATACAAGTGGTAGATTCTGACGAGAAAAGGTACGCAGCCTAAGGCGTTATTCCAACACGCTCACGGTTTTGCCTTCGGTGGCCAGGTTGGTGTTGGGGAAGATGGCCTGGGCTTCTTCCAGCAGCGGGAGCAGGTCTTTGTAGCGCGCCGAAAAATGCCCGATTAACAAGCGTTTCACCTGTGCTTTCTGGGCCAGGGTGGCGGCCTGCGCGGCGGTGCTGTGAAAAGTGTGTTCGGCACGGTGGGCCATGTCACTCAGGAACGTAGATTCATGGTAAAGCAAGTCTACGCCGGTGATGTGGGGCAAAATGTCTTCTTTGTACTTGGTGTCAGCGCAATAGGCGTAGCTGCGGCTGTGCTTGGGGTTGGTGGTAACGTCAGAATTGCGCACCAGCACTTCGCCCTGCTCGTTTTTGATATCTTCGCCCCATTTCAAGCGCACCAATTGTGGTGGCGTGAGAAAGGCGGGGAGCTTGTTTTTGAGTAGATGGCGCGGTTTTACTTTCTCTTTGAACAGAAAGCCGCAGCAAGGCACGCGGTGCTGCATGGGCAGGCTGTGCACCGTCATGAACTTGTCTTCAAAGATTTTACGGCAAACGGTAGTGTCTACCTCCACAAAATTAATGGGGTAGGGCAGGTGGGTGCCGCCGTATTTAAATTGAAGGGTAAGGATTTCGGCCAGGCCTTTGGGCCCGAAGAGGTTGAGGGGAGCCGTGCGCTGTTGCAAATGCATGGTAGACAGCAGGCCGGCCAGGCCAAAGTAGTGGTCACCGTGCAGGTGCGAGATGAAGATGTTGCAAATGCGCTGATGCTTTACTTTGTACTGCATCAGGCGCATTTGCGTCCCTTCGCCGCAATCAATCAGGTTGATCTGACTGCCAACTGTGAGTAGTTGGGCGGTATGGTGTCTGTCAAAAGAAGGCGTGGCAGAAGAGCTACCAAGTATTTTCAGCTCAAAGTCCAAACTGCGGCCTGCTTAAAGACTATTCTTCTTTCTTGGTGAGATCGCTCTCAATCTCGTGCAGGAACACACGGTCAATGCCTTCCTCTACGGTTGGCAAGATGTTCAACACAGACTCCAACTTAGAGATGGTGATCAACTTGGTCACGTGCTCCTGCAGCCCGGTCAAAATCAACACACCGCCAGAAGAGTTGCAAAGACGGTTAGCGATCAAGATAGAAGAAAGCCCAGAGGAATCAGTATATTTTACGTTGGTAAGATCAAGGATTAAGTTGGTGATACCTTCTGCATTCAACTTCACAAACTCAGACTTAAGATCTGGCGCAATGGTGGTATCCAGCTTCTTTTCATCTATGGTGATGATGGTGTAGTTTTCTTTTTTATCAATTGTGTACTTCATAAGTAACAGCAAAAAGGTTTAGAATGCGAATCTACCAAATTTTGGTGGAATATCTGTAACAATGTAGGTTAAAAAATGTTTGCGGCAATGCTTTCTTGCAGCGTAAGTGGCTGAGTGGCATAGTCCTGCGGTAAAAAGGGCTCGCCCAGCAGCTGTTCATATAATTCTATGTAGCGCTTAGAGATTTCTGAAACCTTGGCCTCTGTCATGTGGGGGATTGACTGACCTTCCTTGCCCTGAAAACCGTTCTCAATCAACCATTGACGCACAAACTCCTTAGAAAGTTGCCGCTGCGGCTGGCCACTTTCCTGCCGCGCCTGGTAACCTTCTGAATAAAAGAACCTTGACGAATCTGGCGTGTGAATTTCATCTATCACGTAAATCACACCGTCTGCCTTCCCGAATTCATACTTGGTGTCTACCAAAATCAGGCCACGTTCTGCGGCCAGCTCTGAACCGCGCTGGAACAAGGCGCGCGTGTACGCTTCCAACTGTTTATAATCTGCTTCTGAGACAATGCCCTGGCGCAGGATTTCTTCACGGGAAATGTCTTCGTCGTGGCCTTCGGCGGCTTTGGTGGTGGGGGTGATGATAGGCTCCGGGAAAGGATCGTTCTCGCGCAAACCTTCAGGCATGTCAACTCCGCATAAAGTACGTTTGCCGGCACTGTACTCGCGCCAGGCGTGGCCAGCCAGATAGCCTCTGATCACCATCTCCACTTTAAACGTCTCGCATTGCTTGCCTATGGTCACGTTGGGCGCCGGGTGGCTAATGACCCAGTTAGGCACCACGTCTTTGGTAGCCGCCAGGAACTTGGCCGCAATCTGGTTCAGCACCTGGCCTTTGTAGGGGATGGCGCGCGGCAGCACCACATCAAACGCCGAGATTCGGTCTGTGGCCACCATGGCCAGGCGGTCCTGGAAATAATAGACGTCCCGCACCTTACCCCTGTAAAAGCCGGTTTGCTGCGCGAATTCAAAATTGGTCTCTTTTAACGCTTGCATAGGAAAAGATAATGTGGCAAAGTTAGAAAAGGATACCAACCCTACAAGCCGATGCAGTTGTTATCAAATGATTAAGGTTTTATTTTCTGTCGTTTTCAAAGATTTCCGTTTTTGCCCTCGTTTCCGGAAATGAAGCCAAAAACGCATTTCAGAAAGGTCACGCCGTTCCGCGGAACGGTTAGTCTACTTTAAAACTGGAAAGCCACTTTCAGAAACAGGCATAATTTGAAAGCAGTATTGCTAGGATTGGTTGCTTAGCCTTTGTTGGTGTTTTCAGTTACAAGCAAAAGAAAGCCATTCCGTTTGTTGGTGATAATACCAACAAAGGCGGTGTGATTGCAAAGCCTACTTGCGTTTATGCCGATTCCCCGTTTTTGGCTTCATTTCTGAAAATGAGGCCGAAAACGGAAACCAACTTACACCAAATCAAATTAAGCTACAATCCTTTATAGCTGTAAAAAATGCTAATTAAAGTTAGGTTATGATATTGAATTGTTAAGCAATGGTTGGCTTGGTTGCGAGCATCGTAAAAAAAATATTCGTAAAAAATTTTAAAAATAATTTGGAGATTAAAAACTGGGGCCTACATTTGCAGTATCAAGTCAATTATTCCGGTAGTTGATTTATAAAGAAGAGCGGAGAGACAGGCTCAATGAAGCTCTAGCAACCTACTAAGAGGTAAGGTGCTAAGTCCTGATCCCAGATGACATATTGCGCTGGGGAATATAAATTGATACGAAGATGGAAAACACCCACACTCCCACTTCTGACAAGTACAAGTCGCTGCCACGCGTAGCGCAACATGGTTACACCCTTTCTTTCTGCGCCACGCTGGAGACACGAATGCCCATGACGGGTATTTGTTGCTGTTGTCGCTAATCCCCAATTCCTGCATTTTCTAGGGTTTTCCGCGTTTCCGCGACCGGTTGCGGCTATGCGTACCTTTCCCTAGTGTCTCGGTATTATCACATTTTTTAAAAGTAACCTTGTATTCTTATGTCAACTTCACATCGTTTTGAGACGTTACAGCTGCACGCTGGCCAAGAAATAGATCCTACTACCCGCTCACGCGCTGTTCCCATTTACCAGACTACGTCTTACGTGTTTGAGAACGCCGCCCACGGGGCCAATTTGTTCGCACTCAAGCAGTTCGGGAACATCTATACCCGCATCATGAACCCCACCACCGATGTGTTTGAGAAACGCATTGCGGCCTTAGAAGGCGGCGTGGCGGCTTTGGCCGTGGGTTCTGGGCAGGCGGCGCAGTTCATCGCGCTCAACAACATTCTGCAGGCCGGAGACAATTTTGTGACCACCAGCAACCTGTACGGCGGAACGTACAATCAATTCAAAGTGGCTTTCAAGCGCCTGGGCGTGGAAGTACGCTTCGCGAAAGATGATTCGCCGGAGGCTTATCAGGCGCTGGTAGATGAAAATACCAAAGCCATTTATTTAGAGACCATTGGCAATCCACGTTTCAACATTCCTGATTTTGAGGCCATTGCGGAAGTTGCCCAGAAAAATGACTTACCTCTTATAGTAGACAACACTTTTGGCGCGGGCGGCTATCTTTTCCGGCCGCTGGAGCACGGTGCCAATGTGGTGGTGGCTTCGGCTACCAAATGGATTGGCGGGCACGGCACCAGCGTAGGCGGCGTGATCATTGACGGCGGAAACTTCAATTGGGGCAACGGCAAATTCCCGCAGTTCAGTGAGCCCTCTGAAGGCTACCACGGCCTGGTGTTCTGGGATGTATTCGGTTCTGAAGGTCCGTTCGGTAACATTGCGTTCGCCATCAGAGCCAGGGTAGAAGGCTTGCGCGATTTCGGCCCGGCTATCAGCCCGTTCAATTCCTTCCAGTTGATTCAAGGCTTGGAAACCTTGTCGTTACGGGTAGACCGCACCGTGCAAAACGCGCAGGCCCTGGCCGAATGGCTGGATAAGCACCCGTTGGTGGACAGCGTAAATTATCCGGGTCTACCGTCCAGCAAATACCATGACCTGGCCAAAAAATACCTGAAACGTGGGTTTGGCGGTGTGTTAAGCTTCAATCTGAAAGGCGGAAAAGAAGAAGCCGAGGTTTTTGTGAACAGCCTTGAACTGGTGAGCCACCTGGCCAACGTGGGCGATGCCAAAACCTTGATTATTCATCCGGCCTCCACCACGCACCAGCAATTGAATGAAGAAGAACAAAAATCGGCGGGCGTGACGCCTACCTTGCTGCGCGTGTCTTTGGGCATTGAGCACCTGGAGGATGTGAAAGCCGATTTTGAGCAAGCCTTCGCCAAAGTGAAAGTACGTGACCTGAAGCTGGAGGCTTCTCTAAACTAAGAGTAACCATGTTGAAAGGCCGCGTTTTTGAATACAACTTTGAATTTCCGTTGGAGTCTGGGCAAACATTGCCCGGCTTCCAACTTTTTTACACCACCTGGGGCACGCTCAACCAAGACAAGAGCAACGTCATCTGGGTGTGCCATGCGCTTACCGGCAACGCGTTTGTGAAAGACTGGTGGGGCGAGCTTTTTGGAGAAGGAAAAACCTTTGACCCGGCCACCCATTTCATTGTCTGCGCCAACACGCTGGGCGGTTGCTACGGCTCTACGGGTCCGCTTAGTTTGAACCCAGACACCGGCAAACCTTATTACCACACGTTTCCGCAGCTTACTAATAGAGATGTAGCGCGGGCCTTTGATTACCTGCGCGAAGAACTGGGCATTGACCAGATTGATGTCTTGCTGGGTGGCTCTTTGGGCGGGCAACATGCCTTGGAATGGTCCATCATTCGGCCGGAGGCGGTGAGGCGCCTGGTGCAGGTGGCCTCTAACGCGCAGCAAACGCCCTGGGGCATTGCCCTGAATGAAAGCCAGCGCATGGCCATTGAGCAAGACGTAACCTGGCAATTGAACACCGATGACGCCGGTCTGAACGGCATGAAAACGGCGCGTTCCATCGCCTTACTTTCTTACCGCAACTACCAGGCTTACAACGGTGGCCAACAGGAGAACAGCCTTGAAAAGCTGAACCACTTCAGGGCGGCTACTTACCAGCAATACCAGGGCGAAAAACTGGCCAACCGCTTTAATGCCTTTACCTACTGGCACCTCACCAAAATGATGGACAGCCACCACGTGGGCCGGGGCCGGGGCGGCGTGGAAAATGCCCTGCGCCAGGTACTAGCCGAAACGTTGGTGATTGGCGTGGATTCTGATTTGCTGTTCCCCCTACCAGAGCAGCGGTTGGTGGCACGGCACATTCCCAATGCCACGTTCCAGGTAATCAGGTCAGGTTTTGGGCACGACGGTTTTCTTTTGGAGGCTGGTCAGTTGCAGGAGGCACTAGAAACTTTTTTAAAGAAAAAACCACAGAGAAAGACATGGATTCCAACCGTATTCTAAAAATAGGCTTGTTCGGGTTTGGCTGCGTAGGGCAGGGGCTGTATGATATTCTGGAGCGCGAAACCCAGTTGCCGTTTCAGATTGAGAAAATCTGCGTGAAAGACCCCACCAAGGTGCGTCCGCTAAGCCCGGAATATTTTACCTATGACGCCGAGGAAGTCTTGCAAGATGACCGGTTGGATCTGCTGGTGGAAGCCATTAGTGATGCCCAAGAAGCTTACCAGATTGTGACTGCCGCGCTCCGGAAAGGCAAACGCGTGGTCACCGCCAACAAAAAACTGGTGGCGTTCCATCTGCCCGAGTTGTTGGCGCTGCAGCAGGAATTTGGCGGCGTGCTGTTGTATGAAGCAGCAGTGGCCGGCGGCATTCCCATCATTAGAGCCGTGGAAGAATATTTCGCGAATGAACCTTTGGTGCGCGTACACGGCATTCTGAACGGTTCATCCAATTACATCCTGAGCCAGATTTTCCAGCAACAGAAGCCGTACCATGAAGCCCTGAAAGAAGCCCAGGACAAAGGCTTCGCCGAACTGGACCCGTGGCTGGACGTGGCCGGCGCCGATTCCCGGCACAAACTATGCATCTTAACGGCCCACGCCTTCGGGAGAACGCTGGCGCCGGAGGAAGTCGCTTTCTTCGGGATTGATTTCCTGGGCCAGCGCGACCTTGACTTCGCGAAGCACAACAATAGCAGCATTAAATTAATAGCCTCGGTGCACGTGACGCCAGAAGGAGAATTGGTGCCGTTGGTGCTGCCCAGCCTGGTAAAAGCCACTGATGACCTTAACGTTGTAGAGCAGGAATTCAACGGTGTGGTAGTGCAGGGAGCCTATTCTGGGCCGCAATTGTTCAAAGGCCGCGGCGCGGGCGGGCACCCCACGGGTGCGGCGGTGTTGTCTGATGTGATTTCCATCAGTAAAGACTACCAGTACGGGTACCGAAAATTAAACCAGACGCTAAGAATACCTGCCTTGGCGCTGGACCATACCCTTGAAGTGTACCTCAGAACATCAGACCCAGCTTTGTTTGACACTCTGGAATTAGAGCACCAGCAGATTATTGAGTGCGCGCCAGATGCCGAGGCCGTTGTGGGGACTGTTACCCTGGGGAATTTAGTGCAGCACCAGGACAAAATTCGCGAAGCCGGTGCTTTCATCCTGGCTCTTTCCTCAGATTTTACCAAAACAAAAGTGCAGAAACAGGAGAAGGCCGAAGCTGTTTTGTCATAATTAAAAAGGTCATGCTTTCGGCCTTTTAAAGAAGCTTGTTTATAGGTTGGTTCGTTAGGCAAACGTCCGGTACCAGTTGGCACCGGGCGTTTTGTTTTTAGGCTCATTTTCAGAAATGAAGCCAAAAACGGAAAGATAATTACGAAAAGATATAACCTGTCTAACGCAGGTTCCCCCCTTAAGGGGAGAATCCCCGTGTGGCAGGCGGGATACGGTCTGAGGTAGAAAGTTATTATTTGAAATGCTATTTAGGCTAGAAACAAAAAATCCGTTTTCGGCCTCATTTCTGGAAATGAGGCCGAAAACGGAAATCTTGAAAAAGTAAAACCCTAGTCTACATACACGGCCTGCACGCGGTCACGCAAATTATACGCGGAGGCCATCACTTCGCCGTAGGCGCCGGCGGTTTTAATGGCTACCAAATCGCCACGGTGGGTTTCTGGGAGTTCAATGCCTTTGGCGAAACAGTCAGAAGACTCGCAGATGGGGCCCACCACGTCATAGGTTTTGGCCGGGAGATTGCTGGTGAGGTTCTCAATTTTATGGTAAGCCTGGTACAGCGCCGGACGCATCAACTCGGTCATGCCCGCATCCAGAATCACGAAATTGGTTTTCTGCCCGTGCTTGAGGTACAAAACTTTGGAGATCAAACTTCCGCACTGCGCCACCAACGCCCGGCCCAATTCAAAATGGACTTGCTGGCCTGGCCTTTTGGTGAGCAAGCGGTTGAAAATGCCGAAGTATTCCTTGAAATCTGCGATGGGATGTTCTTCGGGCTGCTGGTAGTTCACGCCCAGGCCGCCGCCCACGTTCAGGTGCGGAAACGTGTAGCCGCGGGCCTCAAACCAATCCTGCAGTTCATTCACGCGCCCGCACAGGTTCTCAAACGCCCGCAAATCTGTAATCTGCGACCCAATGTGGAAGTGCAAACCAATCAGTTTGATATTTGGCCAATGTGAGAAATTCGGCAACAGGTTTTCCAGTTCCCAGGTATTGATCCCGAATTTATTTTCCTCCAGGCCGGTGGTGATGTATTTGTGCGTATAGGCGTCAACGTTGGGGTTAATGCGCAGCGCCACCTGGGCAGTTTTGCCCTGGGCGGCCGCCAGTTCCTGAATCACCTCCAGTTCCTGCACAGACTCACAGTTAAAGCAGAAAATACCGGACTGCAAGGCCAGGTTGATTTCCGCGTCTGACTTGCCCACGCCCGCGAATACAATATTTTCCGGCGTAAAACCGGCTTCCAGGGCACGCTTCACTTCGTTGCCGCTCACGCAGTCCGCGCCAAAACCTCTTTCCAGAATCTCGGCCAGAATAGGGGCGTTGGCGTTGGCTTTGAGCGCATAATGCACGTGGTAGCCGTATTGCTGGGCCTCGGTTTTGGCTTGGTCTAAAGTAGTTCTGAGCAAACCCAGATCATAGAGATAAAACGGCGTGGCGTGTTTGGCTAGCACCGGTAAATGTTGCTTACTCATGGCTTTTTCCCCTTTCTGAAAACACGCCTTCATTGATAGAAATCAGGGCTTTCTCTTTGTGTATAGTATTGACCAGCAAGCTGATGTTGTTTTTGCTTCCGCCATAAGAAATCATGCGCAACGGGATCTGGCTCAATGACTGCACCACTTTTAAGGCGGCGCCAGGCTTGTCTTCCATAAAGTCACCCACCACGCAGACAATGGTCAACTCTGAGTCAATCTCCACGGTGCCAAAACGCTGTAAAGCCTCGGTGATTTCTGGCAAATACGTGGCATTGTCAATGGTCAAAGAAACGGCTACCTCAGAGGTGGTGATCATGTCAATGGGCGTCTTGAAACGTTCAAACACCTCAAACACGCTGCGCAGGAAACCGTAGGCCAACAACATGCGGCTGGACTTTATCTTGATGGCGTAAATACCGTCTTTGGCCGCCACTGCCTTAATTTCCTTGCCCGTTCTTTTAGACGAAATAATGGTACCCGCCGCCTGGGGCTGCATGGTGTTCAACAAACGCACCGGAATGTTGTGCTGCTGCGCGGGCAAAATGCTGGACGGGTGCAGAATCTTCGCGCCAAAGTAAGCCAACTCCGCCGCCTCGTCAAACGACAGTTCGGCAATAGGGTAGGTGTTCTTGACCACGCGCGGGTCATTGTTGTGCATGCCGTCAATGTCGGTCCAGATCTGGATTTCCTGGGCGCGCACCGCCGCCCCCATCAAAGACGCCGAATAGTCACTGCCGCCCCGCTTGAGGTTGTCAATCTCGTTTCGGTGGTTTCGGCAGATGTAGCCTTGCGTGATGAACAAGTGGTGGTCTGGGTACTTGGCCAATTGTTTCTGCAGGTTCTCCCTGATGTAAGCTTGGTCGGGCTCGTCCTCGTCGGTGATTTTCATGAATTCCAACGCCGGCAACAGCACAGACGTCACCCCTTTCTCTTCCTGGAAAATCTGGAAAAGTTGGGTAGACAATAATTCGCCCTGCGCTAAAATGATTTTCTCAATGGCCGCGGAAAACGGTTTGTGCAGACACGCTCTTATATCTGCGAACACCGTTTGCAGCACTTGGTGGCCTTTTTCTTTGGAATCGTCCTGTTTATATAATTCGGCAACCACCTGTTTATAGCGTTGCTCCAATTGGTCTGTGAGAACTAGAGCCTGCGCCACGTTTGCCTGCGCCAGCTGCTGCCCAATCTGCACCAGGTGGTTGGTAGTGCCCGACATAGCAGACAACACCACCAGCACCGGTTCCTGGGCCGGAATCAATTGCGAGACAGCCCCCATGCGCTCTGCTGAGCCAACAGAGGTGCCCCCGAATTTCATGATTTTCATAGAAATAAAATAAACCTGCGAATTTACAAAAGGAACCGGTACCAGCCTTGCAAATACGCCTTTCATTTCAAGAGATTTTCTCACAAAACCCCAAAGAAATTTCCCCTGATCTAAAAATGGTTTTGGCTGGCAACAAGGCATTTATAAAATAGAATTTGCCCTCACTTATTTGACCAAATCTTATCATTCCTGTTTTCGGCTTCAATTCCCAAAACGAGGCCAAAAACGGAATCTCATCTCCCTCAAATTCCTAATTCTTAATTCCCAATTCTCAATTAAAAGTTGGGCGTGCCCCTGCGGGTCGGGCTATGCGCTGCAAGTCCTCGCTGGCGCTGCGGGCTTTCCGCTGCTATCCCTCACGCGGTGAAGATAAAACCAGATGGGTGAGTACCGTTTTCGGGCTCATTTCCAGAAATGAGCCCGAAAACGGGAAATGAAATCCTGTCTGCCGGAACAGGACCAAGACTCTTAATTTAGGAGTGCGCAGTTTGGGTTTAACTCCAGGGGTAAACCAAAGAAGTAAGGTAATTGCCCAAGCAAAGTTTAGACAGGGAAATGCATAAAAGTACCTATTCAGATACCAAATGGCTTAACAAGATGCTGGCACAATTTCCCCCGAAACCAGCCGCGTTCACCAAGAAATGTTGTTTGCTTTTGGCGCGACCAGAATTAGAAGTAAGATTTTCTACACCCAACAAATGACAAGCCGCCATTACCGACAAAGCCCCGGAAGCTCCTAAAGTGTGGCCAATCTGATTTTTAACAGTGTGCAAGGTGGGAAGAGAGTTCCCAAAAACCTGGTGCAACGCTTCCATTTCTGCGGCATCTCCGGCCTTGGTACCGGGCGCATGCACTAGAATTCCCTGTATGTGTTGGGGGCCTAGGTTTGCTTGGGCTAAAGCAGCCTGCATGGCCTTCTGAAAATGCTGTCCGTCTGGGGTAAGTCCAGTTTTGGAGGGCACTTTCTCAAATCCCAAACCCACGGCAGATACTACCAGCACCTGTGGTTGATTTAAGGTTTTCATCTCAGAGAGCGTCATGCGCTCCAGCGCGAACACAGCGGCACCTTCACCCAGCACAAAGGTGTTAAGGCCTTCTGAGTTCAAGGGGCGGCATGGATTATTATCTGCGGAAAGCGTGGAATAAATGCCGATGGCTTTCATCTGGGCCACCGTGAACGGCGTCAAAGGTGCCTCGGTCCCGCCCACCATAAAGCGTTTTGCCAGGCCGCTCTTCAGCCAGGCCACGCCGTTGGCGAACGCCTGAATGGCGGTGCTGCAGGTCACCGAATGACTAATCACCGGGCCCGCCGCCTGTAAATCCTGGGCTACCCAACTGGCAACATTCCCCAAAGTAGTGTTAGGAGAGGCGGCGGGAGACAATCTGCCGGTGGGATTTAAAAGATATTCCTGGTGGTACTGCTCAAACATACCCGTAGCGCCGCGCGAAGATCCTATGTTCACGCCCATGTCTTCCAGGTCTGCAGAAGTCCAGTTGGTTTCTTGCAGGGCTTGACGGGCCGCCACCATGGCGAGTTGCACCGATCGGTCAAGCGTGCCGTACACTGGGTTTTCTTGGACAAGAGCATGGATAGATGCTTCTCCAGAACTGGAAATTCTACTGACTGGCGAAGGATCAGTGGCAGAAAAAGGGGAGAAAGTAGTTTTGCCCGAAGCCAACGTTTCCTTGACTTCTGAACTGGAACAGCCCAAACCCGAGACCGACCCCATGCCTCTGATCACAATAAACTCCTGCTCGCTAGTACGCATCTGTTTTAGAGCTTGTTTAAATTTTGATTTAGCCAGCGAAAACAGGGAGCGAAAGGTTCTGGCGAAGCGTTTTTTGAGTAGCGTAGCAGCGCTACGGTGAGAGAAAAAGGCGATGCCAGGTTCTTTTGATGCCAGTTTGCAGTGCAAAAGGCAAATTTAAACATGCTCATAGGGCTTATTTCCAATTTGGAGGTCAAAAACGCTCATTATTGCACCAGTTTGCGCATGCCTTCCAGCGTGGAATACACTTTTTCTAACTGATTTTCTGTGATGCAGTAGGGCGGCAAGACATACACAATGTTGCCCAGCGGCCGCAAAAGAACCCCATTCTCTAAGGCGAAATTATAGAGTTTATCACGCAAAGAATGAAAATAGGACGTCTGCTCCACCGCGAACTCCACTGCCAGGATAGTACCCGTCTGCCGACACTCTTTTATGCCTGGCTGGTGCTCAAATTCTGTTTTGAAATTGGCGTGTGATGTTGAAATTCTATCCAAGTTTTTCTGAAATTCCAGATTTTCCACCAAGTCCAAACTGGCTAAAGCGGCGGCGCAGGCTACGGGGTTGGCCGTGTACGAATGCCCATGGAACAGGGCGCGGGTTTTGTCTTCGCTTAAAAAGGCATTGAAAATCTGTTGGGAAACGGTGGTCACGCCCAAGGCCATGGTGCCGCCGGTAATGCCTTTTGAAAAGCACATCAAATCTGGTTGCTGCGTTAAGTAATCGGCGGCAAAGCGTTTTCCTGTGCGGCCGAAGCCTGTCATCACTTCGTCTTGAATACACAACACCTGGTGCTGGTGGCAAAGCGAAATAATCTGATCTAGGATTTCCGGTGCATACATGACCATACCGGCCGTGCCCAACACCAGAGGTTCATAGATAAAAGCGGCGCTGTCGCTTTGGGTTAAAAGTGCAGTAAGGGCATCTAGGGTTTCCATTTCACGGCCGGGCACAGGCACGGGCAAAAAGGCCACGTCAAAAAGGTACTGCTGAAAAGGCTGCGTAAAAACGGAACGCTCGCTCACCGCCATCGCCCCGAACGTGTCGCCGTGGTAACTTCCTTCAAAGGCGATGATTTTGGTTTTGGGAATGCCTTGGTTGTACCAGAACTGCAGCGCCATTTTCAGGGCGACTTCCACCGCGGTGGAGCCATTGTCTGTGTAAAAGACTTTCTTCTGGTTTTGGGGCAGCAGACAAAGCAACCGCTCGCTTAATTCCACGGCCGGTTCATGCGTGAACCCCGCAAAAATCACGTGTTCCAGGGTTTGCAACTGCTGGGCCACGCGTTGCGCAATGTGTGGGTGCGCGTGCCCGTGCAGGTTCACCCACCACGAACTCACGGCGTCAATGTATTCCTTTCCGTCTTCCGAATATAAAATCGCCCCTTCGCCCCGCACAATGCCTATGGGCGGCGGCGCGGTCTGCATCTGCGTGTAGGGGTGCCAGTTCACGGCCAAATCCCGCTCTGACAGATATTTAGTTTGGCTCACCCGCAAAGTAGTCTTTAAAGGTTTTGGCGTACCGCCGAATAGTGTACTGGTCAAACTCGTCTTCCCAGAGAATGGTGGGCAGGCGCTTCAACTTGGTGTAATACAGCACAAAATCCTCGGTAGAATCATTGGGTACGCCGTTGAAGATTATGCCCGCAATGGGAATTTTGCGGTAGCGCAGCACCTCCACCGTAGACAGCGTGTGGTTAATGCTGCCCAGGTAATTACGGGAAATCAAGATCACCTCCAGTTTCAGGCGTTGGATCAGGTCAATGATCAAATCGTTTTCGTTCAGGGGCACCATCACGCCGCCCGCGCCTTCCACAATTAAATGGTTCTGGGTCTCAGGGGCCTGAATTTTATCTAAGGAAAGTCTGATCCCTTCAGCGGCGGCGGCAGTGTGCGGCGAGGCGGGCATCTTCAGGCGGTAGGCCTCAGGGTGAAACACGCTTTTGGAATTGGAGACCAGCCGCTGCACGGTGTGGGTGTCTGAATCATCAAGACTTCCGGCTTGTACAGGCTTCCAGTAATCTGCTTCCAGGGCCTGGGTAAGTACCGAGGCGGCCACGGTCTTCCCTACGTCTGTGCCAATGCCGGTGATGAAGTAGCGTTTGGGGTGCGTAGGGTAAGCAAATTCCATAGTTCTTGTACTTGTTCTGTGGTGTTGTAAGCGTGCAGCACTAATCGTAATCTCTCTTTGCCGGCGGGCACCGCGGGGCTGAACACCGGCCTGACGTCAAACCCCGCGTGCTGCAATTGGCTGGAGACGTCTTTTAAGGCAACAGGGTCAGGCAAATGCCAGGCCTGTATGGGGCTGTTTTCGGGCTCATTTTCAGAAATGAGCCCGAAAACGGAAGTCATTTTTAACCGCTGGTAAAACCCAGCCAAAGCATGCACCTTTTTTCTTTCTTTCTCCACGGTTGGCAACAGCGCGTACGCCATTTTGATAGCCGCCAACGAAGTCAATGGCAGGGCCGTGGTGTAGATAAACGGCCGACTGAAGTTGAGCAAAAACTGCTGCAACTGCTTAGACCCTACCATCGCCGCGCCATGGCAACCCAACGCTTTGCCAAAGGTCATGATTCTGGCAAACACTTGGTCTTCTAAACCTAAACTGCTGACCAAACCTGCACCATGCGGGCCATACAAGCCGTTGGAGTGCGCCTCATCTACTACCAGGTACAAGCCTTTCTCCTGGCAAAAAACAGCCAATTCTTGCAGCGGCGCGAAGTCCCCATCCATGGAATACAGTGACTCAACCGCCACGTACACATCGCCTTGGGCGCGGGTCAGTTTGGCTTTCAGGTCTTCCAAATCATTGTGCCGAAACGCAAAACTCTGCGCAAAACTCAGCCTGATGCCATCTTTGATAGACGCGTGACTGGCCTCGTCATAGAAAATGGTATCACCGCGCTGCGGAACCGACGAGAAAAATCCCGTATTAGCCGCGTAGCCGGAATTAAAGAGCAAAGCCGCCTCTGCGTGGTGAAAGGCCGCAATACTTCCCTCTAATTCCTGGGCGTATTGAGAGTTTCCGCTTAATAGCCGGGAACCAGTGGCGCCATGGGCCGGAAAACCTGCTACTTCCTCTAAAACCAGATTTGCCAGTTTTTCAGAACGGGCCAGGCCTAAATAATCATTGGAACTGAAATCCACCAGGTCTGGGGCCACGGTTTTAAGGCTGCGCTGCGTGCCGTTTTGGGCGCGCGCCTCCAATTGCCGTTGCAGCCGATGGGGGAATTTCATGGGTTAGGCTTAGTTGGCGCTCAGTTGGGCGGTGATGGCTTCTGCCGTGGCAGGCATGGTGCCACCGCAGGCCGTCTCGGTTTTAAACGATTTGCGCGGTGTGAGGCCCAGTAATTCAAACATGGCTTTATCATCGGCGAAGCCGGGATTTGGCGTGGTCAAGAGTTTGTCACCGGAGAAGATGGAGTTGGCCCCGGCCAAGAAGCAAAGCGCCTGCTCGGCCACGGTCATCTCTTGCCGCCCAGCCGATAAACGGACCATGGTCTGTGGCATGAGAATACGGGCGGTGGCAATCATGCGCACCATTTCCCAGACGTTCACGCGCGGCTGCTCGGCCAGCGGAGTGCCTTCTACGGGCACCAGTGCGTTCACCGGTACAGACTCAGGGTGTTGGGTTAAGTTGCTGAGCACGTGCAGCATGGCAATTCTATCGTCATCGGTTTCGCCCAGGCCAATAATGCCGCCGCTGCAGACAGAGATGCCGGCTTTGCGCACGTTCTCAATGGTGTCCAGGCGGTCGCCGTACGTACGGGTGGTGATGATGTTGCTATAGTTTTCCTCGGAGGTGTCCAGGTTGTGGTTGTAGGCGTAAAGGCCGGCTTGCTTCAGGCGTTCGGCCTGGTATTCGTTGACCATGCCCAGGGTGCAGCAGACTTCCAGCCCCATTTCGTTCACGCCTTCCACCATCTCTAATACACGGTCGAAGTCGCGGTTGTCGCGCACCTCGCGCCAGGCGGCGCCCATGCAGAAACGAGTTGAACCGCCGTCTTTGGCTTCCTGGGCCGCTTTTAAGACGCTTTCATTGCTGAGCAGTTTGTGCACGGGCACGTCTGTGTGGTAACGCGCGGCCTGCGGACAATAGGCGCAGTCTTCGGGGCAGCCGCCGGTTTTCACGCTGAGCAAGGTGCAGACCTGCACTTCGCCGGTGGCCTGAAAATTCTTGTGTACTTGGCTGGCTTCCACAATGAGTTCTAAGACAGGCTTATAGTAAATGGCGCGAATCTCATCCATGGTCCAGTCCGTGCGGATTGGGGTAGTCAACGTGGCGTCCGTCATAGGAATGCGTTTCTAGTTTGGGCTACTAAAGTACGCGGTTACACGCAAGGAAGGAAATTTTTAACCTTTTTTAGAACGGCCTTTTTCTGCGTTTTGGGCTTTGTTTCTGGAAATGAGCCCGAAAACGAAAAATTGCTTATGGCTAATGGCTGATTGTTTTTTCTGAAGGAGAGAATTCTCCGTAGCGTTACGGCCCTGACACGACGCGGTGCTACGAAGCAGCAAAGTTTCAACCCTGGAAAAACTGTGCTTGCCACCATGCCCAGGATTTAGATTAGTTGCGAGTTTAGGCGTTCGCGTTTCCTATAGACACGTCGTGTCAGGGCCACGACGCTACACTTTCCGTTTTGGGGCTCATTTCTGAAAATGAGCCCCAAAACGGAAACTGACTAGCAACTTATTTTTTGTCTGCCACAACTTGCCCATTGCGATATTCTACTTTTTTCACGGGTTTGCCGGTCTCGTCAAAATAGGTCCAGGTGCCGGTTTCGCGGTTGTTCCGGAAGGTACCGGCCATCTCCGTTTTGCCGTTTTCATAGAGCTGCTTGAACGTCCCGAACTTAAGGCCGTCTTTGTAGAACGTCTCAGACTTCACCTTGCCCGACGGGTAAAAAGTAATTTCGGCGGAGATGATTTTGTTGTTGAGGTACGTGGCTTTGGAGGCGAGCTGCCCATTCTCATGGTAGGTGAGGCGGTCACCGGTAATTTTGCCGTTTTTATAGGGCTCGGTGGCTTTCAACTGTTTGTTTTCAAAGAACTGCTGCCAGGTGCCAAACCGTTTGTTGTCTTTGATCTCTTCCTGGCCGGCCACGGCGCCGTTGGCATGGTACCGGGTGATTTTCTTGTCGCGCTCACCATTGCTGTAGCGAATTTCCTGCACCAGGTTGCCTTGTTCATTCCAGGTTTGGGCCAGGCCCATGCGCGCGCCTTTGCTGTAGGTCACGGCCGTCTGCTTTTTACCGTTCTCATGGTAAGAGGTGGAAGGGCCTTCGGGTTTGCCGGCCAACACGCCGCCTTCGGTCATGAGTTGGCCGGAGCGATAATAGCTTTTGAATTTGGCAGGTTTGGACGGGCCGTTGCTGGTGGTTTCGGTTTCCAGCTGGCCGTTGTCATAATAGGTTTTGATGTCGCCTAAGATCATCCCGTTTCTGTAGGTGGTCTCGGTTTCCACCTTGCCGTTTTTATGGAAGGTGCGGGCCGGGCCGCTCTGGGTTTTCTGGGCGTAGGTGATGTCAGATTTCAGGGTGCCATCCACAAAATATTCCTTTACAGACCCTTCTGGGAAGCCGTCTTTAAAGGTGGTTTCCTGCTTGAGCTGGCCATTGGGGTGATAGCTTTTGAACACGCCGGTTTGCTGGTCATTGGCGTAGAAGCCTTCCTGCAATTTCTGACCGTTGGGATACACTGCCCAGAAAGGGCCGTTTTTCTTGCCGTCTTTGTAGGGCACGGTCAGTTTGGGTTTTCCGTCGGTGAAGAACTCGGTGTAAAGGCTGTCGCGTTTGCCTTCAATCACTTTCACCAGGGCCTCCAGTTCGCCGGTGGGGTAGTATTTTTTGTAATACCCGTGAATGACCGTGTCTGGCTTGGTTTTGATGAAATAGACTTCCTTAATGGCAGACTGCAATGAATCATAATACGTGACCACGCGCGTCTGGGCTTGCGTTTTGGGGCTCCAAATCGTAAATAAGACCAAAAACGCCACGCAATACAGAAATCTATTCATGGGTGCAAAACAAACAAAAAAGCCTTACATTAGAACGCAAGGCTTTTTTGTTTAGTATGAAATTTGGAGGATTACATGCGCTCCACCACAATGGCAGAGGCCCCGCCGCCGCCGTTGCAAATACCGGTCACGCCAATCTTGCCATCTCTTTTGTGCAGCACATTGATCAAGGTGGTCACAATTCTGGCACCCGAAGCGCCCAGCGGATGGCCCAAGGAAACAGCGCCGCCGTACACGTTCACGTTGCCGCCTTCTAAGCCCAGTTTCTGGTTGTTGGCCAATGAAACCACGGAGAACGCTTCATTAATTTCGTAGAAATCTACCTCAGACGCGTCAACGCCCGCGGCTTTAAGAGCTTTAGGAATGGCCAGGGCCGGCGTGGTGGTGAACCATTTCGGGTCCTGCTCGGCATCGGCGAAGCCTCTGATTTTAGCGATTGGTTTCAAGCCAAGTTCTTCGGCTTTCTCCTTGCTCATTAACAGAATGGCGGCAGCGCCGTCGTTCAAAGTAGAGGCGTTGGCGGCGGTTACCGTTCCGGCTTTGTCAAACACCGGGCGCAGGCCTGGTATTTTATCGAAGTTCACTTTGCTGTATTCCTCGTCTTCGGTGACAAAAATAGAGTCTTTGCCGCGCTGCGGAATCTCCACGGGTACAATCTCGTCTTTCAGGAAACCGCCTTTGGCAGCCTCAGAAGCTTTTTTGTAAGAGTTGATGGCGTATTCGTCCTGCATCTCGCGGGTAATGCCCATTTCCTTGGCGGTGTTCTCGGCGGCGCTGCCCATGTGGTAGTCATTGTACACATCCCACAAGCCGTCTTTAATCAAACCGTCGGTCATCTGTCCGTGGCCCATCTTCGCCCCGAAACGCGCTTTCTCCAAATAATACGGCACGTTGCTCATGCTTTCCATGCCGCCGGCAATAATCACGTCTTTATGACCCAGCATAATGGCCTGCGAGGCGAACATGATGGCCTTGGAACCCGAGGCGCACACTTTATTGATAGTGGTACATTCCACTTCATAGCCCAAGCCTGCCTTTACGGCGGCCTGACGGGCCGGTGCCTGGCCCACGTTGGCCGACAACACGTTGCCCATGATCACTTCCTGCACCAGACTTTTGTCAATTCCGGCTTTCTCCACGGCGCCTTTAATGGCAATAGCGCCCAACTCCGTGGCAGACAAGCTGGCCAAGGCGCCCCCGAAACTCCCAATGGGAGTACGAACCGCCGAAATCACATATACTTCTTTGATCTGCATGTTAGTTTTGTTCTAGTTTGAGGCCCTGAAATTACCTGAATAGGTTGTAAAAAGCAAACGCTTGTTAGGCTACGAAAGTTTGCCTTTGCCCCAAGTATACTCAGGAATTTGGAAAGTCAGATTTTTCAGGAAAGTTTTATGGATGGAAGATTCCCCTGCCTTTGAGAATGAGGTCTTCTGTTTTCGGGCTCATTTCTGGAAATGAAGCCAAAAACAGAAGTTGTATTAGTCTTCAGAAGATCAGTTGAATCAGTTTCCATTAGTATCATGCCGCGGAACGACGCTACATTACTGGTAAGCTGTTTTCGGGCTCATTTCCAGAAATGAGGCCGAAAACAGCTTACCAGTCTGGTCCGGTTGGGTTTTGCTTTTTGGTGCGCCGCCGCGGGATTTGCTGAATGTACTGCGTTTCTTCCTGGCGCATGGCGTCTAAGAGTTGGCGGGCTTTCTCGGGGCTCAGCTTCAGTTTTTGCAGGCGCTCATAGCGGGTCTGCAGAAACGCATCGTTTTGGTTGGCTTCCTGGTTGCCGCGGTTTCCGGAACCTGGGTTGTTGGGGTTTTGACCATTCCTATCGGTGCCTTGCGCGTTCCCCGGGCTATTTCCCTGGTTTTGGTTTTGAGAGTTGCCCTGGTTTGCAGGCTGCGGGGCGGTGCCAGAAGGTTGACTGCCGGGCCCGCCCAGTCCGTTTGCCCCAGCCGTATTGGCCTGCGAAGTGCCGCTACCGGGGCTAGTCTGAGGCGCGCCACCAGTTTGCCCGGCCTGCGGGTTGCGTTGACGGTTGGGCGGCGGGAGTTTGTTTTTCTCTGGGTGCAGAATGAGGTATTTCTGCAGCAATTCATAATTGTAGCGGGCCTGCTGGTTTAATTCGTCATAGACCAGGGCTTGCTTGCTGAGGGCCAAGGCTTTAGTATAGTTTCCTTCTTCAGCTTCAATCACGCTTAGCTGCCCCGCAATCACAGATTTAATCTGAAAGTCTGAGGTGGATTTTAGAAGCGCCCGATAAATAGGGGAGGCCTGGCTGAACTGGCGCACATGAAAATAGGAGTGGGCCAGGTTCAGTTGAATGGAGGGCCCCACGTCTTTGCCTTCAAAATTCCGGACTTTTTCATAGAGCGCGGCGGCCTGCTGGTACTTCTTTTGGTCATAGGCTTGCTGGGCTTGCACGGCGTACTGGTTGCGCAGGGCAATGCGCTGCAGCCCGTCTAGCGGGGCGAAGGTGAGCAGCAGAAAAACCAAGAAAATCCTCATATTTTCAAGACTTGCAGGGTCCACAACACGTCCAGGGCAATCAAGACCAAGGCCAGCAGTAAAGGGTAAATGAATTTGTTGGCCGCTACCTCCACCACTTTGGTTTGCCGCACTTCGCTTTTCACTGCTTTCACGGCGTTGAGGAGTTTGGGCATTTCACTGATGTTCTGGTTGATTTCCACGTACTCGCCGCCGGTGGCCTGGGCTATCTCTTTTAAAGCGGTGGGGTCCAGGGCTGTGAGCACGGTTTGGCCCTCTTCGTCTTTCTTGAAGCTGCGCCCTTCCGGGATTTTGCCGCCCGCGTAGGTGCCCACGCCCACGCAAAACACCCGTATGTTCTGTTTTTGCAGTTCCTTGATGGCCGCCTGCGTGTTTTCCCCGAAGTTCTCTCCGTCTGAGAAGATAAGCAAGATGCGGGAGCGCTCCAGGTCGCGGGCGGTTTCACTCTCACTGAATTTCTGGCGGGCCAGTTCCAGCACGGGGCTTAGTTGGGCAGCCTCGCGGGGCGCCAGTTCTGGTTTCAAGGACTGCACAAACAGATCCAGGGCGCTTTTGTCAAAAGTGAGCGGGCTGAGCACAAAGGCTTCAGACGAAAACCCCAGCAAGCCCACCCGGTCAGCGTCTGAGCGCGAAATGAAATCCTGCAGTTCCAGCTTTACCTTGGCCAGCCGGTTGGGCGGCACATCTGTGGCGTTCATGGACTGTGACAAATCCACGGCGATGAACACGTCTTTGCCGTTGGTTCTTATTTCCTTGGTCATGGCCCCGAAGGACGGCCCCAGCAAAGCCACAATCAATAAGCCCATGTACGCCGTCCGGATGCCCGCCTTGATCCAGAGCGTATTGGCGGTCTGCCCGAACTGGTGCGCCAGCCGCTTGATTCTATAGAGGTAACCGCCGTACAGCACCAGAAACAGCAGGCACAGCAGGAACTCAATAGTTGTAAAGGGCAAATACCACGTCATAGGCAGCTTAAAAAAGAAATTTTATCAGCGGGCTGGGCAAAGATACAAAAGCGAACGCAGACGCAGCGGGGTGTTTCTGTTGCCAAAAGAAGGCCCAGGTGTGGGGTAAAACGAAGTTTCTGGAAAATAATTTCAGTTTTTAGCGCAGGTAATCCGCTGTAATTGAACCAGGTGAGCACGAGCGGGCAACGGGCTTCATAATTTTTTTACCGGTGGCCTTGGGAATCTGCTTTTGGTTCGCCTATATTTGCACACTCTTTGACCGGAAGAGCAGCCCGGAGAGATGGGTGAGTGGCTGAAACCAGCAGTTTGCTAAACTGCCGTACCTCTAAAGGGTACCGGGGGTTCGAATCCCCCTCTCTCCGCGAAATATTCTTGAAAATTTGTTTTGACAAGAAGATTTCAATCAGTATCTTTGCACCGCGATTACCAGGAAAGGTTGGTTTGAGAAGAAGGTTTCTTTGTAATCGCAAGACTCGGGGTGTAGCGTAGCCCGGTATCGCGCCACATTTGGGATGTGGAGGTCGTAGGTTCGAATCCTGCCACCCCGACGAAAAAAGATGAGTAATGTTGGATGTACAGACATTCTCCATTACTCATTTTTGTTTCGATGGTCTCATAGCTCAGCTGGATAGAGCAACTGCCTTCTAAGCAGTAGGTCTTTGGTTCGAATCCAAATGGGATCACATTGAAAATCAGCCACTTATAAGATAAAACTTATAAGTGGCTTTTTTGTGTCTTCACTATTCGAGGGTAATTTCTTATCCAGGTCGGGCAAGGCAATTCCGTTTTAGGGCTCATTTCCAGATTTGAGCCCGAAAACGGAAAATGGGCCACTTCATTTTGACATGGAAGTGTAACATTCCCGAGTCTAGAATTTCCATTTACTATTTCACATACCTAAATCCTTGCTGCCTGCCCTTGTTGGTGTTATCACCAACAAGCAGAGTAGCCAATGTTCCAGGATTTGTTGGTGATAACACCAACAAAGGCAGGCTTATCAGATATAATTATTTTATAAGCGATGGAGCGAACTATTCAAATCCGTTTTGGGGCTCATTTCCAGAAATGAGCCCCAAAACGGAATATTGACAAGCAACCAACTCAAGTAAGAAGTTTCCCTTTTCCTGAGTTATAATTCCAGCCTAGTTCTTCGCCTGCTCCAATACAAAATCCTCGCTTTTGGGAAGGTCCAGGAATTGCTGGGAGAAGTCAGCGGGCAGGGCGGTGAGTTTGCGTTGGGCCAGGTCCATCCAGGCGCCGTCTACCAGAATGATGCAGGCTTTTATGCCGTCCTGGCGGTAGAGTTCATGTTTGATGGACCAGCGCGAACCGTCTTCGCGGGCCTTGGTCATCATGGTTTTTACCTGTATGTTCTCGTTTAGGCCCACTTCGCGCAGGTAGTGCAGTTCCTCTTTGAACAGAATGGGGCCCAGCCGCAACTTCTGGAACATCTTGAAATTCAGGCCCAGGCTGTCCAGCAGCGCAATACGGGCCTGGGCCGCAAAATCGGCGTAAGCCGAGTGGCGCAAATGCATGTTGGCGTCTACCTGCGCCCAAATCACGTGACCTTCATAAATGGCACTCATGTATTTCTAGTTAAATAGGTAAAACTTAATATTTAAGAGAAAAAAGTATCTTTCGGCGGAAATCAACAAGATAAACGTGAGGTTTTCAAAGGCAACATTTCAAAGAGTTAGGCCAGCGAAACTAGCAACTCCCGTTTTCGGCCTCATTTTCAGAAACGAGGCCAAAAACGGAAATGAAAACGCACCCACTTCAATCTGAAAAGCAAGATCAAATTGACACTGAGTTGAATCATATAAATGTCCACCAAAACAAATCTGCATACGCGAAGAAACGCAATCAAGTCATGAAAACCACCCTTCTCTTTCTCATCTGCCTTTTCAGTTTTTTACAGGTAAAAGGCCAAACGGCTGTGCAGCAGGTGGTACAGGCCGAACGGGCCTTCGCGCAGATGGCGCTGGACCAGGACACCCGGGCGGCGTTTCTGCAGCACATGAACGAAGCTTCTTTGCTGGCTGGCAAAGGGAAACTGGTGAAAGGCCGCGACCTCTACCTGAACTTGCCGCCTGACACGGTGGGAAAACTTCACTGGGAACCAACGTTTGCGACGGTGTCAGTGTCTGGGGAGTTGGGTTATACCTCGGGCCCGTTTACCTACAAGGTCAAAGGAAAAGCTGTGGCTTTCGGGCATTTCGCCACGGTGTGGCTGCGGCAGTCAGACGGGCAATGGAAATTTGTGATTGACCTGGGCGGCCCGCACGGTCCGCACAGCACCGCCGTGAAAGATGATACCCTGCTGTATGTGTTGCCAGACAAAACCGCTAAGACTCAACAAAAAACCACCAATTTACTGGCGCATGACGCAGCGTTCAGCAAGGCGGCGGCGGGTTCTTTGGCGGCGTACAGCAAGGTTTTGCACCCAGAAGCCAGACTGTTCCGGGCCAACCGCCTTCCCAGCGTGACCGCCGCCCAGCGCGATGACCTTTTGAAAGAAACCACGCATCTTTCGTTTAGGCCAGAAGGATCTCAGATAGCGGCTTCCGGTGATTTGGGCGTGGTGTATGGCCTCTGTGAACTACGGTTGCGCAAAGACGGAAAAGAAATAAAACAGGCAGGCCCGTACATGCGCGTCTGGCGGAAAGATGAAGTTAAAGGGTGGCAGATTCTACATGAAAGCCTTATTGCCGAACTGGTAAAAGAATAACCCTGCCATGGCCTGAAATAAAGGCCTATCTTGGGCGGGTATTAACGCAGCCCTTCGGGCTAGAAAATAGAGCGGCGTTTAAACTTTTTATAAAACGTGGCCGCTACTATATCCGTTATGCGCTATTTTAAGTAAATAGGTAAAACTGCACCCTTTTCTATGCCGAATACCACATCTGCCTCGCCGTACTTGTTAGAAATTGCCTGGGAAGCCTGTAATCAGGTGGGAGGAATCTATACCGTCATTAGATCAAAAGTCCCCGCCATGATGGAATACTGGGGCGACCAATATTGCCTCATTGGCCCCTACTTCCCGCAGCAGGCCGCCGCCGAGTTTGAACCAACTGATGATTATTCTGATGTATTCGGAAGAGCAGTCCTAAAACTGCGCGAGCAGGGCGTGGAGGCGCATTATGGCACGTGGCTGGTGACCGGTAGGCCCCGCATTATTTTGATTAACCCGTTCAGTGCGTACGGCGACCTGGACAGCATCAAGCAACAACTCTGGGAGAAGCATTACATTCCCACTTCCAATGAAGATCTCTTGAACCAGGTCTTGGCCTTCGGGAGTTTGGTGAAGCGGTACGTGTCTGAGTTGGCGCAGAAAACCAAGGTGGTGGCGCATTTCCATGAATGGATGGTGGGTTCTGCCATACCAGACCTGCGCCGCGAACAGGTGCCCGTGAAAATTGTCTTCACCACGCACGCCACGCTGCTGGGCCGCTACCTGGCCATGAACGACCCCAATTTCTATGACCAGCTCACGGCGGTGGACTGGCGCAAGGAAGCGCGCAATTTCAATATTGAACCAGCGGTTTCTATTGAGCGGGCAGCGGCGCACGGGTCCCACGTGTTCACCACCGTGAGCGAAGTCACCGTGCGGGAATGCATTTACCTTCTGGACCGTATTCCGGATACGGTGTTGCCCAACGGTTTGAACATACGTCGGTTCACGGCCATGCACGAGTTCCAGAACCTGCACCTTACCTACAAGAAGAAAATTCACCGGTTTGTGATGGGGCATTTCTTCCAGAGCTTTCCGTTTGATCTGGAGAAAACGCTGTACTTCTTCACTTCCGGCCGTTTTGAATACAGGAACAAAGGCTTCGATTTAACCTTGGAAGCCCTGGCCCGCCTAAACCACCGCATGAAAGTGGCCAAGTCTGACATGACCGTGGTGATGTTCTTCATTACCAAGCAGCCGTTCCATTCCATTAACCCAGACGTGCTGCACTCCAAGGCGCTAATGGAAGAGATACAGGGCACGTGTCAGGCCATTCAGGAGCAGGTAGGGGAGCGCTTGTTCTATGAGGCCGCCTCCAGCACCGACCACAAATTGCCTGAACTCTCAAATTTTGTGGATGACTATTGGCGCCTGCGCTACCGTCGCACCGTGCAATCCTGGAAAACGCACATGTTGCCGCCGGTGGTCACGCACAATCTGGTCAATGACAAGACAGACGAAATCCTGCATTTCCTGCGGGAGTCTAACCTGGTGAATAACGCCGATGACCGTGTGAAAATAGTCTACCACCCAGATTTTGTGTCGCCCACCAACCCGTTGTTCGGCATGGAATACGGGCAGTTTGTGCGGGGCTGTCACTTGGGCGTGTTCCCGAGCTACTATGAGCCTTGGGGCTATACGCCATTGGAGTGTGTGGCCAGCGGCATTCCGGCCGTGACCAGTGACCTCTCCGGGTTTGGCGATTACGTGAAGAAGCACGTGAAAAAATACACCGAGAAAGGCATCTACGTGATCAACCGCCATGAGAAAGGCTTTGACGAATCAGCTGAGCAACTCACCCAGCACCTCATGGATTACGTGGAACTCAGCCGCCGCGAGCGCATTGCCCAACGCAACAAAGTAGAGAGTTCCTCTGAGATGTTTGACTGGAAAAAACTGCTGGTGCATTATGAACGCGCCTACCAACTGGCTTTGACTTCGCCGCAGGAGTAAATTATGATTATTGATAAAAGAAAAAGAGGCTGAAAGGCCTCTTTTTTTGTGGGCGTGTTTTTCGTTTTTGGGCTCGTTTTAGAAAATGAGGCTCAAAACGGAAAATCATAGAATTCTTATTTTGGAACTCTATACTTGTTAACTATGCTAAAAGCCAATTTATTACGGCCAGAGAAGCATTGTTACTTCCTGAAAATATAAATGCGATATGAAGCATTAACCTGCAGACCATGCGATTTTATGGTTCCGGTGGAGGGAAAGGCTCCCGGTTCTGGGTTCTCCTCGCCGGTTAGTTTTTTGAATGGCAAGGCATACGCGGAAGATAAAGCGAATTGCTTGTACTTTAAGCCAATTTCCGGCAGAATGCCCAACCCGCTGGCTTTATAATCGGGGAATAACTCACTTTCTACATTATTGGTTAATCTGAGCGGTATATCTCCCAACTCCAGTTCTGATTTAAAAAAGCCTACCCCTAGTTTAGCGTAGGGCTGCCACCCGTTCCCGGAAGGCGCATACGTGAGGTTCAGTAAGAAATTTGAGTTCTCCAACGCTCCCGCCTTCAAGTACCCGTTTATCTGTTCGCCGTTTAGGTTAGCGTTTTTTATGAAACGGGCTGTTGCATAGCTGCCATTAAAACCAACTCCCACAAATAAATCCTGCGTGAGCGCATAGTCCAGGGAAATAAAATAACTGATGCCCAACCCTATTTCTGGGCTGTATTCTGCATTCTGATATCCAACGTTTTTTTCTGATAAGAGCGGCAAATAATACCCAAACCCAGCAGAAATACTATATTTTTTGTGTTGCCCAAATTGCTCAGTGGGTGCAAGTTGATTGGGGTCTATACCGGTGGTTCTGCTGGTTCCTATTTGCGCCTGCACAGCTAAGGCCAGCCATAACAAAATTCCGGTTAGAATATATTTTGACTTCATATTCCCATTTTAAATAAAAACTACCTCTTGTACTAGTACGCCTAAAATTTGCAGACGGTGCTAATTCCTGCTTTCTAAATGATAAAAAGGAGAGGTAATGTTTATTTAAATAGGCTATGCAACCTGAAAAAGCATATTTCAGTGGGTGTCTTGCTGTTCTGGACCAGTAATATTTTTCTTTTTTAAACACCAGATTCTGTGGTCAGTAAAAGCAGATTTAATTGCTCTTTTCCATAAGCTTATTAAGTAAAGTTTTTACAGGGTTGTTATTGTGCCATACTACCGCTTTGATTTTCCTAAACCTTGTACTAAATTTCCTTACGTTTTAATAGAGTTGTTTGATTATTTAGCTTTATTGACAACGGTTAGTATAAGCGGCGGCAGAGGCCGTCGGCCGATGCTGGCGTTTATACAATGTTGTGTGAAGCCATTTTTTTAGTAATCTCTTCTAAAATTGTATTTTCCACCTTCATCCTCATCTTCTTCATCCTCATCTTCTTCCTCTTCTTCGTATTCTTCATCCTCATCCTCATCCTCATCCCATTCTTCTTCCTCTTCCTTAGCTCCAGGCATATTAGAGGTAACTAAAGAATAGAATTTTTTCCAATCCTGACTTAGGACTGAAGTTTTACATGTTTTTTCAAAATCTTGAGCACAATCGATGATTAGCATAACCATGTTTGTCAAAGGAACCCTTCTTGAATCGATGGTGATTGAAGATGAAACAAATTTGCCCATATCTTGTGAATATAGAGACCATAATTCATCAAATCTTAATTTTAAAGACGCACTTAAGCTGTCCATACCGCGCATATTTCTAATACCAACTGTTGAGCGCATATTGTCCCATTGCATTAAATCTTTATAAATGCTTGTGACTAAACTCTCAACTTTATATTGACTTGTCCCTAAAATTTTATCAAAAAAGCCCATGTAAATTGTTTTAATGAATATCTATTTTTTTAATTATGGTTACACACAACGGACTTGTGTAAACGGCGGCGACGGCCGTCGGCCTAGCTGGCGTTTACACGTTGTTGTGCGGAGGTGTTCTTTTCAAGTTTCCCCGCGCTTTTCTCTTTTTCTGTTTTTGACCTGATTTTAGAAAAACAGCATGAAAACAGGAAAGCGAAGCGTTTAGCTTGTTTCGTACGCAAGTCCAGTTTTGGCCTTATTTCCGAAAAACAGGCCGAAAACTCAATCGTCCGACCGTACGCATTGCTGATAAATTCTTTTTGCTCAAACTTAACGTCAATTCCTCTTTTGCTGGTCAAAGTCGGGCGGCGTTCCATTTCTTTTGCTAAGCTAATCTAAAAAATCCTACTGATTTTCTTGTGCGGCTTTTGCCACGTTAGCTGATTTTTTTCTTGTACTTCTGCTTCTCTTGCTGATAATTTTTCTGCCGTGCCAGCTGGTAAAAAGTTCTTTCACTTACGCACAACGTACTTGTGTAAACGGCGGCGAAGGCCGTCGGCTGATGCTGGCGTTTACACGTTGTTGTGCGGAGGTGTTCTTTTACTTTTCCCCGCGCTTTATATTATTTCTGTTTTTGACCTGATTTTGGAAAAACAGCCCGAAAACAGAAAATCGGAGCGTATGACTTTTTTATTTGTCCGTCCAGTTTTGGCCTAATTTCCGAAAAAGAGGCCGAAAACGCATTTCACTCTGTCGGTTCTGCAAGCATTTTGCGTCCGTTCTTGCTCAAACGCAACGTCAATCCCTCTTCTGCTACTTTTGCGACATTCGTTGGTCAAAGTCGGGCGGCGTTCAATTTCTTTTGTAAAGCTAATTTAAAAAATCTTGCTGATTTTCTTTTGCGGCTTTTGCCACGCTAACCGATTTTATTTTTGAACTTCTGCTACTCTTGATGATAATTTTTTCTGCAGTTCAAGTTGTCAATTCATTATTTCACTTGCGCACAACTACTTAATAAACATACCAGGTATACTTATCAGCATTATGTGTTTACCTAAACCTACAATTAATTGTCGTTTTTGACAAAAAACCGTACCTGTACAACCGAGCATACTATATAGCCCACAAGCAATATCTTAATACTTTCCGTTTTTGGGCTCATTTCCAGAAACGAGCCCAAAAACGGGAAAATCTAGCTAAACACCTACCGGCTTTGAATGCAAACTCAATACCTTAAAAGTAGAAGGCACGGTCACCACAATCATGCTGAAATCTGGGGAAGCTTCCCAGGCGGTTTCCTGGTGGTCTACCAGCACAGAGGCCGTGAGGGCGGGCAGGCCGTGAATAACGACGCGGTAAGAACCATAATTATCCAGGCCGTTGCCTTCCTTGGATTGGGCCAAGGAGAAAGTAGTAGGAGTGGTGGCCGTCTGGAACGTTTTGATCAGAAAATTGCCTTCGGTGTAGCCGTAGCCTTCGCCGCCGTCTTCATACAGGGTGCTGGTATAGGGCTGGGCACTGTAGTACACGTGCAAAGTCACTTCGGTAATCTCCAACTCGCCTACATATTGCTGCACGGGGTACAATGGCAGCACGGCGCCAGCCCGCACAAACACCGGAATGCGGTCCAGCGGGGCCTCGGCCCATACTTCGGCTTTGCCGGTTACCCGTTCACTGGTCCAAAAGTTGTACCATTCGCCTTGTGGCAAGTACAGAATGCGGCCGTCTACGCCCGGTTGGGTGATGGGGCAGACCAAGAGGTGGTCGCCGACGCCAAATTCCGCCATGCGGTTGTAACACTCGGGGTCAAACTGATCCAGCAGCGCCAGCGGCCGTAGCATGGGCGTGCCTTGCGTGGTGTATTGCCAGAAAGTGGTGTAGAGGTAAGGCAGCAGTTTGTAGCGCAACTCAATGAACTTGCGGGCCAGCGTGGTGAACGGTTCGCCAAACGACCAAGGCTCCTGGTCGCCGTGATCCCCGGAGGAGTGCGTGCGGCAAAACGGATGGAAGATGCCCAACTGCAGCCACCTGATGTATAACTCACCGTCTGGGGTCTCAATAAACCCGCCAATGTCTGAGCCCACAAAAGAAATCCCCGAAATACTCAGGCGCTGGCACTGGATGTTCGCCAACCACAGATGGTCCCAAGAGGCAATGTTGTCGCCGGTCCAGGCAGAGGCATAGCGCTGCACGCCCGCGTACCCCGAACGCGTGATGGTGAAAGGCCGGTCTGGGTAAGAGAACTGCTTTACGCCTTCATAGGTGGCGCGGGCCATCTGCATGCCGTAGATGTTGTGGGCCTTGCGGTGGCTGCCCGGCTCGCCGTCATAATGGTGCCGTATGTCATTGGGGAAGGTGCCAATCTCAAACACTGCCGGTTCGTTCATGTCATTCCAGACGCCTTTCACGCCAATGTCGGCAATTAGTCCCTGAAACAGGCCAGACCACCAGGTACGCACATCGTCACGGGTGAAATCTGGGAAATGGCAGAGGCCCGGCCACACGGTACCTTTGTACAGCGGGCCATCGGCGCGGCGGCAGAAGAAATCGTTTTCCACGCCTTGCTGATACACCTCATAGTCGGGGTCAATCTTAATGCCGGGATCAATGATCACCACCGTTTTAAAGCCGTCTTCCTTGAGTTCCCGCACCATGCGCGCAGGCTCCGGAAAATGATTCTGGCTCCAGGTAAAGCACCGGAAACCTTCCATGTAATCAATGTCCAGGTACAGCGCGTCACAGGGAATTTTACGTTCCCGGAAACCGGCAGCCAGGTTTTTTACCACCGACTCTGGGTAATAACTCCATTTGCATTGGTGGTAGCCCAGGGCCCAGAGGGGCGGCAACTCGGGTGTGCCCGTCAAAAGCGTGTAGCGTTCCACTACCTGCGTGAGGGTAGGGCCGTAGATGAAATAATAGTCCATGCTGCCGCCCTGGGCCCAGAAACTCATGACCTCGTCCCGCTCTTTCCCGAAGTCAAAAAATGACCGGAACGTGTTGTCAAAGAAAATACCGTAGGCGTTGCGCTGGTGCAGGCCCAGAAAGAAATTAATGTTTTTGTAGAGCGGGTCAGAGCCTTTGGTGTAGCCATAGGTGTCGGCGCCCCAGTTCTCAAAGCGCTGGCTGCGAAGGTTCATATTGGCAGCTTTGTCGCCCAGGCCGTAGTAGCACTCGCGCGGTTGGGCGCGTTTGCTCATTTTTACAATCTCGCCGCCGTAGTCTTTGTGGTCTTCCCAGTGAAAGCCTTTCTCGTCTTCATTGAGCAGGTTACCGGACTTGTCCAGAATTCTGGTGATGAGGCCTTTCATGGAGACCGTGCAGATCAGTTCCTTGGTGGTGAGCCGGTAGTGGTCTGCCAGGGTTTTTACCTTGAATTTTACCGGGTCTTTGGAGCGTTGCCCATCTACGGCATAGGAAAAATCTCTACCAAAAGTGCCGTCTGGCGCAAACCTAAACCGGAGCACTGTGGGGGAGACCGCCTCTACCCGCAGGGCCACGCGGTTGTCACAGATAAACGTAACGTAGTTGTTTTCAGGCAGCAACTGGGTCACCGTTCCCGCGAAAAACTCCTCGCGTTGTTGGCCCAGGTCATTGATCATGTAATTGGTGTCCAGAATAGAATTATCCATGTAAAAGGAACAGGTTGGCGGTGGTTTGGTTTAGGCCTGAGACTAGGTATTTAAGCAAAAAGGCGGGCGCATAAATACGGAAAATACAGCCCTGTATACTTGTTATTGACAAAGTAGCAAAAAAATAAATAGATATACTTAGACTATCTTCGCGGGGCATGCCCCTATATTTAATATATTCGCGCTTGCTTTGCCCGGCAAGAAAGTTGAATTGAAGTAAAAAATGAAGAAACTGCGTGTACTAATGTTAGGCTGGGAAGACCAGCCGGTTCTGAACGGAGGAGTGGGAAAAGCCTGCTTTCATTTAGCGGAGGCGTTGGCCACGGAAGTAGACCTGACCATGATTGTGCCCCAGGCCAATGAGCAGGCCCTACAGCACCAGGCCCAGGTGTTGGGTCTTTCTGACATGGACCTGGCCACCATTTCCCAGGCGCCCGTTGAGAAATCATTAGAACGGTTTGGCACCATGCACCGCGTGCCGGCCAACCTTTTCCCCTATGATGAACCGTACCAGCCACTATCAACCCAGCCAGCCGAAGAAGATTCTATCCTATACGCCAATACCCCAGACAGTAATTCGGCAAAGGCGCAGCCACAGATAGAACAGCAGCAGGAGCGCCCCGCCGGTCAGCCGGAGATCACCTACGCTGCCGGTCCCAAAGGCACCCTCAATTTTGAAGTGATTCAGTTTGCCCGCTTTGCCGCGCGCCTGGCTTCCCATAAAGAATTTGACATTGTCTATGCCCATGACTGGATGACCTTTCTGGCGGGCATGGAAATAAAGAACCAGCGCAAAGTACCCTTGGTGCTGCACGTTCATAGCCTATCCTTTGACCGCCAGATTGGGCACCCCTGGGGCTGGATTTATGAACTGGAGGTAAAAGCCCTGGAACAGGCAGATTTGATTTTGGCCGTGAGCGAGAGAACCGCGCAAATGATGGTGCGGCGCTATGGCGTGCCCGCCAGCAAGATCAAAGTGGTGTACAACGGAATCTCTGAAACCCCCGCCCAGACACCTATTGCCCAGCCTAAAAAACAAGTCACTTTCCTGGGAAGATTGGTGGCCCAAAAAGGAACCCTTCAATTCTTGAAAGTAGCCAGACAGGTGCTGGAAATGGACCCGGATGTGACCTTTGTGGTGGCCGGCCATGGCCCACAGCTGGAAGAAGCCAAAAAGCAGGTGCAGAAGTTAGGCATTGAGGAAGCCGTGACCTTTACTGGTTTCCTAGATGCGGAAGCGTCTGGAGCCTTACTGCGTACGTCTGGCGTGTTCTGTCTGCCCGCGGTGTCTGAGCCATTTGGGTTGGCCGCGCTGGAGGCCACGCAGGCCGGGTTGCCGGTGGTGCTCACCAACCAGACCGGCGCCGGCGAGGTATTGCCCCAGGCCCGCGTCTCTGACCCCCATGACACCCTTGGCCTGGCCAACCATATTCTGCAGTTGCTCCATGACAGCGCCCTTCGCGAAAAAACAGTTGAAGCCAACCAGCAAGCCTTGAAAGAACTTACCTGGACCGCCACCGCCGACCAAGTGTATGAAGCCCTCTCTTCGGCTTTGAGTCAAGATAAGTAATACTAAGAACGTAAGTTGAATTTCAAAAAAAAAGAGAGGCTTGCCGTGGAAACAGGCAAGCCTCTCTTTTTTATAGGTAACTCCAGTGAAGATTTTCCGTTTTCGGCCTCATTTCCAGAAATGAGCCCGAAAACGGGAATTCTATTCTATTCGGCGCATGACCAGGGCGGTGCGGTTGGGTAAATAGACGCTCAGCCGTGGGCCATATTCTGTGGGCAAAGAGAAATACGTGAGGGAAGTGTCCACCCTGTCATGCCCACCAGTTTCCGGGGTATCAGACGAAAGTAGGATGTGGTAGCTACCCGCCTCGCGCACCGGGAACCGGTAATCTGGCACCGAGTGGCTGGTGTGGAAGTTGAAAAGGAAAATCAAATCGCCACGCTCAAAGATCAGCACCTTATTGAAGTTGTCCTGGTGCAGTTTGTGCGCATTGCCATGCCCCAGCAAGTGGTACGTCTGGGCCAGGTGCAGCATCTCTTTTTCAAACTGCCACATGTGCCGGTACCGCAGATCTGGGTTGTCTACCAGTGACCACTGACGGCGGGCATATTGGTGGCTCCAGTTGTTTCCTTCCCTTGGGAAATCCACCCATTCCGGGTGACCGAACTCATTGCCCATGAACGTCAGGAAAGCCTCGCCGCCCAAAGCCAGGGTAATTAACCTGATCATTTTGTGCAGGGCCACGCCCCGGTCAATGACAGGGTGCTGGTCCACGGTGCGCATGTGGGTGTACATTTCCTTGTCCATGAGCCAGAAGGCCAGCGTTTTGTCGCCTACCAGAGATTGGTCATGAGATTCTGCGTAAGCCACGGTTTTTTCCTGAGCCCGTCGGTTGGTGAGTTCGTGCCAGATTTCGTCCAGGTTCCAGTCTTCGTCTTTCTTGTGCTTGAGTGTTTTGATCCAGTAATCTGGAATGCCCATGCCCAGGCGGAAATCAAAACCTATGCCGCCTTCCTTCACCGGACGACAAAGGCCGGGCATGCCACTCATGTCCTCGGCAATAAGCAGGGAACCGGGTTTGAGTTTATGGCTGAGCTCGGTGGCCAACTGCAAGTACAAAATGGCGTCTTCATCCACCCAAGAGTCAAAATAACGGCTGTAGTTGTCAAATGCCACTCCTTCGCCGTGGTGGTGGTAGAGCATAGACGTGACCCCGTCAAACCGGAAGCCGTCTATATGGAATTCCTCCAGCCAATAGCGCACGTTGGAAAGCAAAAACCGCCGCACCTCGGGCACGCCATAGTTGAAAAGTTTGGAATCCCAGCCAGGGTGGTGCCCGCGTTTGCCCTGGTGAAAGTACTGCCCCCCAGAGCCGTCAAAATCAGCTAAGCCTTCGGCCACGTTCTTCACGGCATGGGCATGAATCAAATCCATGATGACCGCAATGCCCCGCTTATGGGCCTCGTTCACCAAGTATTTCAAATCTTCAGGCGTGCCAAAGCGAGAGGAAGGCGCGAAGAAATTAGAGACATGGTAGCCAAACGAGCCGTAATACGGATGCTCAGCCAGGGCCATGAGCTGAATGCAGTTGTATCCGGTCTCTTCAATGCGCGGCAGAATATGGTCTGCGAACTCTCTGTAGGTGCCCACCCCGTGTTTTTCCTGCGCCATGCCCACGTGGCATTCATAGATGAGCGGCGCTGTGATGGCGGTGGGTTTAAAGGCTTTGTCGGTCCATTTGAAATTTTTCTCCGGTTGCCAGACCTGGCCGGCGTAATCATAGGTCTCCGGGTCTTGCACCGCCCTGAACGTGAATGGCGAAACCCGGTCCAGGGCCTTGCCGTCTGCGCCCACCACATGCACTTTGTAACGTTGGCCGTGTTCTATGGTACATTCTGCTGCGGGGATAAAGATTTCCCAGAGTCCGTTTTCCTGCTTTTGCAAAGGGTGCCGCTGCCGGTCCCAGTGATTGAAATCCCCAATCAGGTAAAGCGCCAGGGCGGCAGGGGCCCACTCCCGGTAGCGCCAGCCCTGGTTTTCTTTTTCATAGTGAAGCCCCATCTCCTGGTGCCAGTTGGCATAGGCTGGCAAAGAAGTGTTTTCGTCTTTCAACGAGGCCAGGGCGGAAGTAAAACGGGAGAGCCGTTGTTCCAGCTGCGGGGAAAAGGGCTGGAGCCAGGAATCTGACGTGACGAGGGGTAATACAGGTTTAACCTTGGGCATAATGGCGGAGCTTAAGCAACAGGAAAAGGTACAGGTTCACCAGAGAAGGAGCAACTTTTCAAGTGGTTGATTCTGAAGTGATGAAATAATATCAAAGCTATTGTGTTAATGGAAGGTTTATTTGATAAATTCGCAAGGAAATCGATTTCGTAAAACTTGATTTCTGGTCTTACATCATTCCCTCACTTAACGGTCTATCTATAGCATGAAACGTACGAATCTACTTCTTGGCTTGTTGCTGTTGCTGGGCAGCTATATGGCCAAGGCCCAGGTGGTGACCTGGTCGCCGGCATTTCCTACGGCCAATGAACCCGTCACCATCACCTTTGATGCCACCAAGGGCACGGGCGGTCTGGCCAACGTAACGCATCCCATTTACGCGCACACGGGCGTATTGACCAACCTGAGCACCTCAGACAATGACTGGAAATACGTGAAAGCCGGCTGGGCCACCAATACCCCACAAGCCATGATGGTGGCCCTGGGCAATAACCGGTACCAAATCACGCTCACGCCCAGAACCTTTTACAATGTGCCGGCCAGTGAACAGATCACGGCGCTTATGTTTGTGTTCCGGAATTCTGATGGATCCAAGGAAGGGAAAGATGTAGGTGGCAAAGACATTAAAGTGTCCCTGTTTAGCAGCGGTAGTTTCAATGCATCCATCACCCAGCCTGGCGTGGGCATGAACGGCCTGTTTGTGGACCAGAACCAAATCCTCCAGGTGAGAAGTACTTCCTCGGTGCCCGCCAACCTGAAACTCTTTGTCAATGGCGTAAAAGTAAGTGAGCAGGCCAATGTCTCTAGTTTAGAAGCCACGGTAACCGCCACCACGCCAGGGGCCAACAAAGTAAAACTGACCGCTGAGCTGAACAACACCACCGTGGCAGATTCTTTCACGTTTGTGGTACGCGCCCCCATGGCGGTGCAGGCCTTGCCCAACAACGCCAAAGACGGCATTACTTATGTAAGCGGCACCAGCATTTTACTGAACCTGTTTGCGCCTTACAAGCAGAGCGTGTACGTGGTAGGCGATTTCAACAACTGGCAGGTGGGGGCTACCCCCATGAACAAAACTCCAGACGGCAGCCGCTACTGGGTGCAACTCAACAACCTCACGCCCGGCCAGGAATATGCCTACCAGTATGTGGTAGACGAAACCCTGAGAATAGGGGACCCTTACACCGAGAAAGTGCTGGACCCCAATGAAGACCGTTATATCTCACCGGCTACTTACCCAAACCTCAAAGCGTACCCCACGGGCAAAGCCACCGGCATGGTCTCTGTTTTTCAGACAAACCAGGCGGCCTACAACTGGCAGGTGACCAACTTCGCCAAACCCAAGAAAACAGACCTGGTGGTGTATGAACTGCTGGTGCGCGATTTCATTGAAAAGCATGATTACCAAACCCTCTCTGATACCCTGGATTACCTGAGCCGCCTGGGCGTGAATGCCATTGAGCTTATGCCTATCATGGAGTATGAAGGAAACCTGAGCTGGGGCTACAATTCTGTGTATTACTTCGCGCCAGACAAGTACTACGGCTCCAAAGACAAGTTAAAGCAGTTCATTGACGAAGCCCACAAGCGCGGCATGGCCGTTATTCTGGACATCGCGCTCAACCATTCCTACGGGCAGTCACCCATGGTGCAATTGTATTACAACAGCGCCACCGGCAAGACCGCGCCCAACAACCCCTGGTTTAACCCAGATCCAAAGCATGATTTCAACGTGGGCCATGACTTTAACCATGACAGTGATGCCACCAAATATTTTGTAGACCGCGTGACCGAATTCTGGCTTCAGGAATACAAAGTAGACGGTTACCGTTTTGACCTTTCCAAAGGATTCACGCAGAAGCAGACGCTGGGCAACGTGGGTGCCTGGGGGCAGTATGACCAAACGCGCATTGACATTCTGCGGCGCATGGCCAACCATATCAAGAACGTGCAGAACGATGCCTATATCATTCTGGAGCACTTCGCGGATAACAATGAAGAAACCGTGTTATCCAGCTACGGCATGATGCTGTGGGGCAACCTGCACACCAATTACAAGCAGGCTATTCTGGGCTTTACCAACAACTCCAACTTCAATTGGATTTCCTACAAACAACGCGGTTGGGCAGACCCGCACGTGGTGGGCTACATGGAAAGCCATGATGAGGAAAGACAGATGGTAGAGGCCTTGAACTATGGCAACAGCGCTGGTTCTTACAATGTCAAAAACCTGAACACGGCCCTGCAGCGCATGGAGCTGGCCGCCGCTTTTTTCTTCACCATTCCGGGGCCTAAAATGATCTGGCAATTTGGCGAAGTGGGCTATGACATTTCTATCAACCAGAACGGGCGCACCGGCAATAAACCCATTCTATGGGATTACTATACCAACCCCGCGCGCCGAAAGCTCTATGACACTTACGCCAGCCTCATCAAACTGAAAATCAACCAGCCGGTCTTTGAAACCGCTAACTACACCCTTGATTTAGGCAGCGATCTCAAGGCCATTCATCTCCAGGATGCCAGCATGAAAGTGGCGGTGCTCGGGAATTTCGGGGTGACGGCGGGCAGCATTGACCCCAAGTTCCAGAATACCGGTACCTGGTACGAGTACGGCACCGGCCAAACCCTGAGCGTCACCAACTTAAACCAACCCATCACGCTGCAGCCCGGCGAATACCGCTTGTACACCAGCGTGAAAGTGAATGACAAAGGAGTAGTGACCAGCGTGAAAGAAAACGTGAACAGCTTAACGGAGCAATTGGCGGTCTATCCTAACCCAGCAACTGCTGGCGGTGAGGTGCAGGTGAGCTTCCAGCTGAAAGCCGCTTCTGAGGTGAGCATTCAGGTATATGACCAGATTGGGAGATTGGTGACGCAGACCAACCACGGTAAATTGACTGCCGGTAAGCAACTGCTGGCCCAACCACTCAAAACGCAAGGCGGCGGAAAGCTGGCGCCCGGCCTGTACTTCTGCAAAGTGGTGACCGGCACCAATGCCCAAATGGTGCAGGTGGTGGTGATGTAATCTCTATTTATGTAGCATTTGCTTACCAAAACAAATCCCGTTTTCGGGTTCATTTCCAGAAATGAACCCGAAAACGGGATTTTCCTTTTGACTGCTATTATGGTGCGCTCGGGTTTTGCTATTTTTTCCTTCGTGCTAAACTGGTTTCATGTTAAACCAAGAAAGTTCTGTCTGCAAAGAAGAGGCGAAAGAGTGATGAAAGGCTTCGCAAAAAAATGTACATCCGCTTGAAATCTCTTTTAACTTGCACCCGTTTTTAAGGTTAAAAATCTCAAGCTATGAAAAAATTAGGTTTACTATTGGTGCTGCTCCTGACCGGTGGCATGGCGGCCCAGGCGCAACTTTTCACCCTCGGCCTCAAAGGTGGCGTGAGTTCCTCCAGCGTTAATGTGAAAAACCCCAAAGGCACGGCCATGGCGTTCAAAGAGGGCGACAACATCACGGGTTTCCATGCGGGGGCCTTCGCGCGGGTGAGCGTGGCCGGATTTATGGTGCAGCCAGAAGCAGTGTTCTCCACGTCTGGGGGCAAGCTGGAAATGCCTTCTGGGTCAGGCTCAGCAGGCACGCAAGTGCGGGAAGTGGGCTTCTCCCATCTAGACGTGCCCATTTTGCTGGGCTATAATTTCCTGAGCATTGCGCGGGTGTATGCCGGCCCGGTGGCCTCTATTTTGATCAACAGTGAATTTGGCGAAGAGAAAGTCAGCAAGTACCTGGATTCCGCCGACTGGGGTTTTCAAGTAGGCGCCGGCGTGGATATTTCACGGATCACCCTTGATGCGCGCTATGAACGCCTCACCCGCACCTTCTCAGACGGCGGCAACAGCTTTGACATGGCCGGCCAGCAAGTGATGGTCAGTTTGGGCTATAAATTCATTGGTAAGTAATTTCTTCAGAAATAATTAATCCCGTTATTATTTCTTTCAAAAAAGCGGCAGTCCGTCTACCAAAGACCGGCTGCCGCTTTTTGTATTTCTTGATTTTATGCGTTGTGCGAAAAGCAAAACTGTACTTTAGATTTTTGTAGAAGTAGTACCTGCAATGTCCTAGCTAGTTACCTAGCTACTCTTACAATTCTAACTGCCTTCACCGTAATTATAACTTGATAGTCAAATAGTTGTTTAAAGATTTTGCCGTTTAATTTCCGTTTTCGGGCTCATTTCTGGAAATGAGCCCGAAAACGGAAATTTTTATGACCCACAAGAAACTATATGGCCCGCCAACTATGTATGGTTAGTACTTATAAAACTTTATTATTAACTTAGAACCCACTTTTATACTATTTTTTAAGGTCGGCTTTCTATTAAAGTGTCTGAAGGTTTCCCCCCACCTCTTCAGTAGCCGCCTTTACGCAGAGTTTTCTGCCTGTACACTTTCCAAAAGATCTGATTTTTTCTTTTTGCCGTGGGTTTTCTGGCAAGGCTTTTTATCGCTTTCTATACACATATTCCAACCAATATCTCATGATGAAACATTTGACACTGCTGCTGTGCTTTCTGCTGGTTTGTCTTTCTGGGGTGGCCCAGGAAACGCAGGTGCCTGCGCCCGTCCCCGTTGACAGCGCGGCCTTGGCTAAAGCCAAAGAACTGGACCTGCTGGCTGAGCAATTGCTGAAAAGCGGACAAGCCTATGCGTCCCAGAAGGAATTTCGGCAGGCCTTGCTGGACCTTGACTCGGCTATTGCCTTAAAACCAACCTTTGAGCAGGCTTGGTTTAGCCGCGGCAACACCTACCTGGAAATGAAAGAACCCCAGAAGGCCATTGACAGCTACAGCAAAGTGCTTGACCTGAACGCCACCAACGCCCAGGCGTTCTTCAGCAGAGGCCGGGCCCGCGTGCAACTCAAAGACAACGCCGGCGCCCTGGATGATTTCAGCAAAGCCGTCGCCGCTGACCCTACACATTACCCAGCCTTGTACCAGCGGGCCGGGCTGCATTTTGTGAACGGTGATTACAAGAGTGCCGTGGAAGATTATTCTGGAGTGCTGAAAATAAACCCCAGAAACGGCTACGCTTACCATGACCGCGGCAGCGCCAAACGCCAGCTCAAAGACTTGGACGGTGCCCAGGCAGATTTCAGGAAAGCCATTGAGAACAACCCAGACATTGCCATCGCCTATGTGAGTTTGGGCAGCCTGAAACAAGCCAAAGGCGACGTGAACGGGGCCATTGAAGAATACACCCGGGCCATTGAGCGCAACAAAGACTACTATTTGGCTTACAACAACCGGGGAAAAGCCCGGTTTGAGGCCGGAGATTTTGCTGGGGCCATTGAGGATTTCTCAAGAAGCCTGCAGCTGAACCCGCAATATGCGCTGGCCTTCAACAACCGCGCCGCCGCCAAATACAAACTTCATGATTTTAAAGGAGCCCTGGAAGACTGCAACCTGGCCATTCAGATTGACAAAGACTACGGGTACGCCTACCTCAACCGCGGCAACGCCAAAGAAATGCTGCGTGACGCGTCTGCCTGCCAGGACTGGGAGCGCGCCGTGGCCCTGGATGTGAAAGTAGCCCGTAATTTTTTAGGCAACTGCAATGAGAAATAAGTCAACCGCCTGTACAGCCATGATGAAACACACCGCACTTACCCTTTTTTGTCTTTTCACGTTGCAGACCGCCTTTGGGCAGACCAACCTGGAGTTTGACAAGAAGAACTTTGAAGCCAACAAAGACGGGTTTAGAGAAGCCAAAAAGAAGCTGGATGCCGGCGACGAGATCTTCGCGGCTACGTCTAAGAAAACCGATGACGCTTACCGCAAGACCAACTACAAAAACGCCATTGAGCCTTACAAAGCCGCCTACGCGTTCAATCCCAACAGCGCATTATTGAACTACCGCCTGGGCGTGAGTTACCTGTTTGCCGGCGACGCTACCAATGCCGCCACGCATTTGGAAAACGCGCGCAAGCTCAACCCAGCCGTGGACCCAGAAGTCGGTTTTTATTTAGGCCGGACTTACCATCTTCTGCTGGACTGGAAAAAAGCCACCACTGAGTACAAGAAATACCTGACCACGCTGCCCACGGAGAAAAACAAGGAAAAAATTGAGCGCGTGAACAAGCACGTGCGCGAATGTCTTTCTGGGCAGGAGTTGCAGAAAAAACCGTTGCGCGTGTTCGTAGACCCACTGGGCCAGGACATCAATTCCCAGTATAATGAAATGTTTGCTGTGATTGCCGCCGATGAAAGCCGCATGGTGTTTTCTTCTAATCGGCCTGCCAACCAGGAAACCAAAGCCAAGCTTGACAAGCAGCTGAACCTGGACCTGTACATCAGCAACAAAATAAGCGGCCAATGGTCGGTGCCGCAGCAGATGGGCGAGGCCCTGAACACAGAGAAAGACGAAACCGCGCTGGCCTTGTCCACTGACGGGCAACGTTTGATTTTCCTGCGCGAAGAAAACGAGGGCGACCTGTTTGAAACCGTGCTCAAAGGCGACCAATGGTCCAAGCCGGAAGACCTGGGCAAGGAAATCAACTCCAATGCGCGCGAGTCATCGGCTACGTATTCCTATGATGGTAAAACCCTGTATTTCATCAGCAACCGCCCCAACGGCATTGGCCAGCAGGACATTTATTTCTCAGTGAAAGACAGCAAAGGCAATTGGGGAAAAGCCGTAAACGCCGGGCCTAACCTGAACACGCCTTACAATGAAGGCAACCTCTTTTTAATGCCCGATGGCAAAACCTTGTACTTCACCTCAGAAGGCCACAATTCCATGGGCGGGCATGACATTTTCAAGAGCGTGTTAGAGAACGGCCAATGGTCAAAACCAGAAAACCTGGGCTTTCCGTTGAATTCGCCAGATGATGACCAGTTCCTGGCCATGGAAGCCAGCGGCAGGTTTGGGTACATGGCGGGGTTTAAATTGGAAGCCGGCAAGCCACAGGCAGACTTGTTCAGAGTCACGTTCCTGGGGCCGGAGAAACCGGTTTTACTGAGTTCAGAAGATGATTTAATTGCCAGCACGGCCCTTTATACCGCCCAGCCCACCAAACAGCCCACCGTGGAAACTCGCGGCCCGCAGGCGGTGCTCCTCACCGGTGTGGTCACCGACGGCAAAACCCAGAAGCCCATGGAAGCCAAGATTGACCTGGTAGACAACGCCAAAAAAGAAGTGATTGCCACTTTTACGTCCAATGCGGTGACCGGCAAATATGTGGTTTCTTTGCCCGCCGGGAAAAACTATGGCGTGGTGCTGCATGCCAATGATATGCTGTTTTCGTCGCACAACGTAGACTTAAGCGCCGGCACAGCCTTCAAGAAAACAGAGGTGAATGTGAAACTGCAACCGGTAGATGGGGTCAACGTGCTGGCCCTGCACAATGTGTTTTTTGAGGCCAACGCAGCCAGCGTGAAACCAGAATCACTTTCTGAACTGGACCGCGTGGTAGAACTCATGAAAGACAAGCGCAGCCTCAAAGCCGAAGTGGTCGCCTATGCTGCCACCACCGAGGAGGAAGCCAAAGACCAAGCCTTGGCCCAGAGCCGCGCCAAAACCGTGCTGGACTACCTGGTGACCAAAGGCATTAACGTGAAGCGCCTGCAAGCCAAAGGAAACGGCGTAAAGCCATCGGTCAACGCACCGTTGGTGGAACTGCAGTTGACTACCAAATAGCACTGCGCCAGCCAATAGGAGAGAGGTAACATTCAGGCTCGCTTTGGTTGGTTAACTTACTAATACCAGGAATTCCGTTTTAGGCTTCGTTTTCAGAAATGAGGCCTAAAACGGAATTTTTTTTATGCTTTGGTTTAGGATAGAATTTCCTGTTTTCAGGCTCATTTCCAAAATAGGGCCCTAAAACGGAAATGTTGAGTGGCAAAGTTTCAAGCGGTGGGCAGCGCCAAGGTTGGGCAAAGTGGGCTTGATTCTATTTCCAAATTGGCACTTGCGCCTTTAGGCCAGCAGGTCGGTTCCATCTAGTTAAGCCTCAGGAAGAACTATGGGTTTTATAGAGAATTGGCAGGGGAGTAGATTTGATTTAATTCATTTTTTCCTTGGCCTTTTTCCAGAAGTAAGATAACTTGGGGTCAGCTTTGCCCCCCAAAGCTTGGCGCAGGTGGCTGTCTCAGTCATTTTCTTTTAAGTAGCTGCACTGATTTTTGGGTTCTTCCGCTTAAAAGATTCAACTATGTTTATTGCGCTGAGTACCTTCACCATTGCCAATGACATGGCGCCCGCCGTGAAAGAAGCCTTCCAGAACAGGCCCGGCTTTGTTAACAACGCCCCCGGTTTCATCAAGCTTCAGGTGATTTCGCCCACAGACAACCCGCAGGAAATCTGGCTGATCACGCAATGGAACAATGAGGAAAGCTACAAAACCTGGCACCACAGCCACATGTACCATGAATCGCACAGCGGCATCCCGAAGGGCCTGAAACTGGTTCCGCGTTCTGCCAAAATCCGTTTTTTTGAGCACATCTGTGAATAGCCGGGCCACGCATGGGAGAAATCAGGAAAAAAGCCGCCGCCACCCTTAAGCGCCTATCCACCAGGTTAGCCGCAGACACCACCAAGCTGGTCTACCAACGGCACCCAGACCTGGAAGCCCGCTACGGCGCCATTGGCCGCGAAAAATGCCACGAAGACGCGCTTTATCACCTTTCGTTTTTGATAGAAGCCGTGAGCGCTAACAGCATGGTGCTCTTCAGTGATTATGTCACTTGGGCGCAGCAGGTGCTGGAGTCACGGCAAATAGCGGTGCAGGATTTGCACCACCATCTGGTGATTCTCAAGGAAGTGGTGGCGCAGCATCTGCCCATTGACCAGTACGTGTTGGTGGCCAACCACCTCAATGCCGCCGTGCAGCAACTGGCCGAGAAAAACAACCTGCCCGTAGAAGAACCCGCTCCTTTGACCCCGCTGGCCGAGACCTACCTGGAACTTCTGCTTTCCGGTTCCCGCAAAAAAGCGACCGACCACATTCTGGACCAGATTTCGGCGGGCGTAGACATCAAACAGATTTACCTGGACATCTTTGAGCCGGTGCAGCACCGCGTAGGGCACTTGTGGCAAACCAACAAAATCAGCGTGGCCCAGGAACATTTCTGCACCGCCGTGACCCAGAGCGTTATGTCGCAGCTATATCCGTACATCTTTGGTAATGAGCGCAATGGGTACCGATTGATTGCCACCTGTGTGTCTGGTGATCTGCACGAAGTGGGCATTAGAATGGTAAGCGATTTCTTTGAGATGGAAGGTTGGGATACGTATTACCTGGGTGCCAACGTTCCTGTTGCAAGCCTGTTGCAAACCGTGCGCCAGCAAAAGCCAGATTTGCTTTTGCTGTCGGCTACCATGACGTTTCACATACAGCTGGTGGCCAGGATGATTGCCGCCCTGCGCGAGACGGAGGAGTTCAGTTATCTAAAAATCATGGTGGGAGGAAGGCCCTTCAACGTGGTGCCCGACCTCTGGAAAGAAATTGGCGCCGATGGGTACAGCCAGAACGCCCAGGAAGCTCTGGCCATGGCTTTGCACTTGGTGACAAAAAAAGAATAAAACTACTGGGGAGGACAACGGATGGAAAGGAAGACAGGAGGCATGGTCTGGCGGTGCACACAGGCAGGCAAGGTGTTGGAAGTGGTACGCACTGATTTTCCCAGCCTGCCTCAGGCTACCGTTGTTGGCGAAAGCTTTTTTAACCTTCTGCCGCGCTCCTCCAGAGAACTGGCCGAACAGTGGTGGCAAGACCTGTCAGACAATACGAGGCTTCTTCCTGAGATCATGTTAGGCGAAGGGCCTGACCAGCAATCCTTCACGGTAGGCGCCACCGTAAGCCAGCAGGAAGTGTGGCTTTTCTGGAACACCGCGCCGCTGTTACCCAACGCAGAAAATGCACCTTCTTCTGCATCACAGGATCAGCAAAAACAAGAATGGGAACCAGACTCGCAGCACGTGGAATTGTTGGAGGAACTCAGCCGGGTAAACAATGAATTGGTGAACGCCCGCCGCGAATTGATCAGGCAAAACATTGAACTCCACCGCGCCCACAAGAAAGCCTCTCCACCCAAGGAGATGCCATAGGTTGCTTATTTTGAATAAATCCCTTTACCTAAACGGCGCTCTTGTAAGCTTTTAACTTCGCAAGGTGATACCGCCAAAAAGTCTTTCTGTTTTCGGGCTCATTTCTGGAAATGAGCCCGAAAACAGAAAGACTTTTTCATAAGTTAAAGTTAGTGTTAACGACTTGCGGAAATAGCGCCAGCCTTAGAGAATTTGATGTTCCTGACCACCGGATTGCTGTAATGGAGCTCTATTATTTTGCCGGCCTTGTCGCGCAGAAACTTGAGCAGTACCCCGCCCATTTGGTAAGTATCTTTGTCCACTGCGTTTAATTTGAAACCAGGTCCGGCGGCGTCATTCGCCCTGACCATGAGGCCGTCTTTTCCGGGGGCAATGTCAAAGAAGCCTCCAATTTCGTCGCTGGTGTAACGTCCGGCCAAAGCTTGTTGATCAGGGGCGGTCGTAGAAACCGGCTTTGCTCTCTGGTACAGGGCCTTCTTGCCTTCCATGGAGATAAATTCCACCTGATCTGTAGACAGAAAGTTGAGTTCAAATTCATCTTGTGACATATACTGCACGTTGGCGCCCACCCGCTTAAACCTACCTTTGCCCGTTGGTACCAATGCCGGTCCATTGACTACTCTTAAGCGGTCACGGTCTACGGCCAGGCGCAGCGGTTCGCCGTTTTGGGCATTGAAATAAAGACCCGCGTATGTTTTGGCGTCAGTCAGTGCATCACCGGTTAAAGCTGGCGGCGGACCAATGGGGGCTGGTATGTCTTGGGAATAGGTAACATACAGATCAGCAATTTTTTCAGCCATACCAGAGGCTGGCATGGCGTTGGAGTTGCACAGCACGGCAATAGAGACGCCTTGCTCCAGGAAACGGCCTGCCCAGGCATGGTAGCCGGCCGCGCCGCCCGTGTGGTAAACTTCTTGCACGCCTCTGTAGGTTTCCAGAAACAAGCCGCGTCCGTAACCCAGCTTGCGTCCGTTGTTCAGTTTGGCTGGTTCCTGCAATTTCCCGGTGACAAACGCACTCAGCTTTTGAGATGATAAGGCATTGTTCCAGACCAGCATGTCCTCGGCGGTGCTATAAATGGCGCCACCGCCCCGGTCATTGCCCCAGTACATGTCATGGCGCCAGCCGTCTTTCTGTTTTTCATAGGCCAGTGCCCGGTGCTTGAGTACCTCAGTCATGGTGACCACATATTTGGTGGAAGTCATGCCCAAAGGGCCAAACAACCGTTCCTGGGCAAAGGTAGAGAAGGGCATGCCGCTCACCCGTTCCAAAATCTCCACCAACAACACATAACCGCTGTTGGAATAGGAGAACTCATTGCCGGGTGTAAAGTTCAGGCCCCGCTGTCGCAGGATAAGGGAGAGCGCCTCTGGTTTTCCATTGGCCAGGGGTAGGAGTCCGGTCCAGTCGCGGAGGCCGCTGGTATGGGTGAGCAGGTGGTTCAACGTGATTTTGTGGCCATAATCAGGCAGTTCCGGCACGTACTTTCTGATGTCCTCGGTCAAGGATAATTTGTTTTCCTCCACCAAAAGCAGCGCAGCCGCCGCAATGAATTGCTTCCGAACCGAACCAATGTCAAAGAGCGAGGCGGTGGTAAGCGGTGCTTCGCGCTCCAGGTCTGCAGACCCATACGCCCGTGAGAATAGAACTTGTCCATTCTTTGACACGGCGCAGGCGCAGCCCGGGGTAGCAGCAGAGGCCCATTGAAACACTTTTTCAACGTCGACGGTTTTGTCCTGCGCGGCTGCCTTGCCAGAACCCAGGAAGAAGGCAATCAGAAACAAAACCAGGAAATGGAATAGCCCAATGCAGGCGAAACCTTTAAAAGTCTGCCCTTCGGGGATTCTAAAACTTCTTTTTTCAAGTGTCATGATTGTTTTGTTTAAGAGGTGGTGTTGTGAAAGTACTTTGTAATTCAAAGTTAATAATGCCCTTGTTTCCTGTTTGCCTATCTCAGCTTACAAAGAGGTTTTGCTTTTTTCTAAAAGGAAAGATGGTTAGTTTCTGGGCGCTTGGTTGTAAGTTTCCAGGCATTTGCCCAACGGTTGGCCTTGCGTATGGATGCAATCACAGAAAGTAATACAGGCCGCTGGGTTAGCACTGTCCTCACACTGGGTTTTGCATTCTTTTCTGGTGTTGCGTGGCATCATTTCAAACCCAAAGGACAATCCCAGCCCTACCGCAACAACAGTGGTCATTGTTCCCAGGAAAAAGAAGGTCGGGCATTTCCTGTTCAGATTTTTATAGGTAGGCAAGGTTGCTTGCTCTGGGTTATGGTTAAAGGGCAGCAGGTATTTCCAATGCTGGTAATACCAACAGAGCAGGTACAAATTAGCCAGCACCATCAGAGGCGAGGAAACCAGAGACCCTTCAAACCGCACCGAGATGGAAAGCAGGCAGATGTTGAGGATGATAGGGAAGTACACCACCGCCCCAAGCACCGCCGTTCTTGGAATCAGCAGCAACAGGGCCGCCAATACCTGAAACACGCCGATGAGGGTGTAATAAAACCCCGTGTGGAAGATTGCCTCAAGATAATTACCCATGGGATGGTTCACCGAAAGAACCGTGAACCGCTCGCCCATAATCTTTACATAGCCAGAAGGTAAAAATCCAGCCGCCAGGGCCACCCGGCAAAAAATAGCGAAAACCCAGAGCCACCAATTACTCCGCGCCTGCGCATGGAGTCTTTCTAAGGTTGAGGATAAGGACATGGAAGGGCAACTATTTAGGTAGGATATAAAACGAGGCCAAACCTCACCACTTGTCTATCATGTCGCCCAGGTCACTTACGCCCAGCGAGAAGAACACCAACACAATCCCCAGAAGCACTTTCAAAATGCCCGGCACTGAAATGCCTGTTTTGTCTTTAAGCAGGTCGGTAAGCGGGGGGAAGTACAGCAGGGCAAGTAAGAAATACATAATGCCGGGCACCGGATGGACCCACATCACATTCAGGACACCCACGGTAAGCAGCAAGAGGCCAAAAACCCAACTGATGCTATTCCAAATAGTTAAACTGCTGCTCATCATTTTATAGGTTTAAAGGGTGATTTTCTGATTTAAAAAAGGGACGCTCTATAGTTGACTTGCTTTGAGTGTACCCGAGAGATGTTTTTTTTGAGTTTGTTTCGCCTTTTTTAAGTGTTATAGGCAATGACATAAGCTTATTTAAACCCAAACAGCACCGGGAATAGGAAAGTAACCAGTATGGCCCAAATCACATAGACCGGTAGGTAGTAGGCTATGGTTCTGCCCACCTGGGCAATTTCTGCTTTTTTAGAAATCACTTTGAAAAGCTGGGCCGTCACTAAAAACAGGTGAATTAGGATCAAGACATTGCCTCCCAGGACGGCCAAGCGGTTAGGGGTGATTCCCCACTCTGAGATACGGAACAAGATAGCCGACAAGGCAATGGCGTTCACCAGAATTGTGACCGCCGAAAGCAAAAAGAGCACCCACAACTCAGCGCGGCTTTTCCCAGAGGAAGAAGACTCCGCCACCGAAAAGAAGATGATGGCCAGCACGCCAAGCAAGAGCGCATTGAAAACCAGGAGGAATTCGCGGTCATTGTACGGGTCTTTGCCGGAGAACACCATGGCCACCAAATACACCATCAACATCACCAACACCAACGGGCTGAAAATTCTGGCGATGACCGGCGATACTTTGCCCACCAGGTTCGGGTTGGTCTGGGTAAGGTACGTGCCCAGAATAGGGGCGGCCGGCAAACCAAACACCACCACGTTGTTAAAGTAAAACTCCTCAATCCGGAAGCCTATGAGTTGGAAGAGCCCAATGGTGATGCCAGTCATTATTCCGCCGGCAATTAAAATAAGCGTAGTCATGACCACCAGGTCCCCGTTGTATTTGAGGTACCCAAGGCGTTTGCCCGTCACATCAGCGGAATCGCCTACATAAGCAAACCCTAAAATGGCCCATAGAAACAAGAGCAGGTGAATACAAGCCAGCACCAGCGTATCACTGTTCTGGTTGTCTGGCAAAAAGTTGATGTACACCAGGCCTACGGCAGTTGCAATCGCTGCCAAAAGGATTTTGCCTCTTGACACTTTGTACCGCCACGCGAAATAGGCCATCAGGACCGGAAATATGATAAACCCAATGTTACGCGGGTAGAAAAATGCTGGGTCAAGGCCAGTGATGGCTGGGAATTTGGCGATGAGGCCCGCCACTACAGCTGCCACCAGCACAAAGACCAGTTCCTTGCCGCTGCCCCATGAAAGGTCATCCTTTTCAAAGTGCAACCGTTCTTGCCAGAAATCAGCCAGGGAATTGCCTTGCAGTTCTGGATAAAGGGTGCTGAAATCCCGCTTAAAAGCCACCTTGTTGCTGCGGTACAGTTTTTCTAATTGCTGGGGATTCTGCAAATGGGTTTTGATCTCGTCTTTCATGGCAGTTGCGTAGAAGCGTTGTTTTTATCTATTAAGCGCGTCTTAATTCCACATGGTGCCCGCCAGGCCCAGTACAATTCCCATCCAGAGACCCACCACATACACCACAAAACTCAGCAAAACGGCTATGGTGCGGTTGAACCCTTTAGAGGTTTGGTAATCCATGAAGGCATAGAACGCTCCACCCACCGCGCCCGCCAGCGGCGTCACAATCAACGGTCTTATTTGCCAGAATTTACCCCAACCCGGGTGCGGATTATCCACCCCGAAGACGAAAAATGAAATGGCTAGCAAGGCGATACCGGCCCCTACCAAAATAGGAATGCCTACAGAATAAGGTTTGCGGGTGCTGGCGATTACGTTGTTTTCTACTGACATGGTTTTTGTTTTAAATGTTTAGAATTCTTTTGATTTTAATAAAGTACTTTGATTTACAAAGTGAAAAGATAAAAAAATTTAGCTTAGAATTTTGTTGCCTCTTTGCATTTAGTAGTTGCCGAGTAAAGGCCTGTTCCTTTGGTTGATGTTTTGAGAGCAGTCTTCATCTTTGGTAAGCGATTTAAACAGGTGGTTGGTAAAAGTACTTTGCGTTACAAAGCTAATGATTTTACTTTCAATCCACCAAAAGGTTGTGCATATTTTTTTTAGTTGGAAAGTAAGAAAGGCGGATTTGGCTACTTCTGGGCCTTAATGAGTTGTTCCAGCGCTTTGAGGTGGTCATCAAAAGCTTTTCGGCCTGCCTTGGTCATGACGTATTTGGTGTTGGGCTTTCGGCCCACAAATGTTTTCTCCACGCCAATGAACTCCTCCTTTTCCAGCCCTTTCAGGTGACTGGCCAGGTTGCCGTCGGTTACGTCCAGGTATTCTTTGAGGGCGTTGAAATCCAGCATGTCGTTCACGGCCAGGGCAGACATAATGCCCAACCTGATCCTGCTCTCAAATGCCTTGTGTAACCCATGTATTGAAACTTTCACCGCTCGTACCTGTAATGAATAGAAATGCCGTAGAAGATATGGACAAACCCGAAGCCCAGGGCCCAGAAAAGGAGTCCGTACCCTACAAAATAGGCGCTCACCAACCCCAGCAGGATCTGAATGAGGCCCAGGCTTCTCACTTCTTCGTACGTGAACCGGCTGGCATTGAACAAAGCCAACCCGTAGAACAGCAGCGTAACCGGCGCCACAAACGCAATCAAACCCTTGGAGATGAAGATGAGGGCCAGCAAGCCTCCCACCACTAACGGAACCGCCATGGTGATAAGCACGCGTTTGGCTGTGGCGTTCCAGATTTTCTCGCCTCTTTTCTGGGCTTTTCTATAAGAAAGAATAACCGCCGACCCAATAGCCAGCACCAGAATTGCCACTGCCACACCCACTACCTGCAGAAAGTCGGTTGGGTTGTTGCCGGGCTGGGCTTTGCCTTGCAACAAGTCAAAGGGAGTGAACCCCATCATTTTATACGCCACATAGGCACCAGCCAAGGCATAAACCCCCGCCATAATGCCCGCCCAGCCAGAAAGCGACAGAAACTTGGAGGAACGCTCCATCATGGTGCGTATCTCGGCAATGTCCCGAATGTAATCCTTTTCGTCTTTCATCTAAAAGTTCTTTGCTATCCAAAGCTAGGCAAGATAACCCGTAACTACAACCTGCGGGCAGAGGAAAGGTGATAGAGGTGTCCTATGAACCCCTTTTTGGCCACATACTTTTGAGGTGATTCCTTTATGTTAGGAGATTGATTTTTGGTGTTTTTCTGTTTTCGGGCTCATTTCTGGAAATGAGCCCGAAAACAGAAAAATCTCTGCGTCATACTTTAGACGAGCACGTTGCTCAGGTTAGGATGAATGGCTGAGATAAAGTGAATTTAGGCTAACGGTTAGTATAAAAAAACGTGCGAGGCCGTCGGCCGAGATGCCGTTTAGCCGTTGTTGGGCGGAGTACTTTTTATTCTGTTTCTCCTTTTTTATACTTGTCAAATTCTTTGTAAAGCCAATCAACATGTTGTGCTAGTTGAGCTCTAACAGCATTTTCATCGATTTCCTCTTCGATTTTCAATCCGTTATTAGTGACTGAAACTCTCTGCTCTTGTTTAAGCTTCTCAATTGAATCGTAAAAATTGTCAATGAGCCAGTCACGGCAAAACATATCATTATCAGGAATTTTCTTAGTTGGATTTAGTATATCTCCTCCGGTATTTATATAATCAAAATCGTACTGTAAGGTGTTGTCTCTTGGAAAGCCTATAATATCCAGGACTATATCCCTATTATTTACACAAATCTTGTCCATCTGAATTCCTCGTTTTTCCAATTCATCGAACAAGCATTGTTGTTTATATTCTTCTAGAAGTAAGTTAATTAGATGTTCTTTCATATTTTTATGTATTACGCCCAACGGTTTGGCTAAACGACGGCGGAGGCCGTCGGCCGATGCTGGCGTTTAGCTCTTGTTAGCGGTAGGGCTTTTTTTAATATTTTAGATAGTCTACTTTTTCTAAAGTCCCAGCGAATTGCATTAGATGACCTTTGCTTGCAGAATTCACCAGTCCGCGAACAATAACTTTTTTATTTTTCAGCTTTTCCAGCTCTTCTTCAGGCAATAATCCTTCTTCAAAGTCCGTCCAAAGAGCATTTTTTGAATCTTTCCTGTTTGCGTCCGCCCGAGTTTTATATAATCCAACATTCTCAAATTCATAGAGCAAGATTCCCGTTGCTTCTATATATTTTCCGTCAAATCGGCTGGGATTTTCAAGAAGCGTATTAATTTCCACGCTTATATACTTAGTCGATTCTTCTTTTGTCGTTTTGAATTCTTTGGATTCATTGCAACTAAAGAGAAAAAGCGGTAATAAGATTGTTAAGAGTCTATTCTTCATTTTTCTATGCCTTACCGCTAACTATTGTATAAACACACTAGGTATACTTATCAGCAATATATCTTAATATTTATGTTTACCAAATGGTGCATTTTATAAAAAAGCATTGCCCTTCTGTTGGCGCTTGGTTTTACAAGTTAGAATTAAATTCCAAAATACCGAAAATGGCGATAGAAAGTAGGGAATACTAGTGAAACGGCTTAAATTTCACTTCCAATCCTATTATATTTTTAACGCCCTAAGCGCTAATTGAACCAATTACCCGGATTATTACCCAAGTAACTGTCAAGAGGAAGACGCAATGGTTTGAAGTGTAGAAACCCGTTTTCGGGCTCATTTCCCAAAATGAGCCCGAAAACGGAAACTAGTATGCATGCCTAACTTTTGTTAGTCGTCTTCGTAATCTAAGCCCATCAACTTGTTGTACGCCTGCTGCAATTCTGAGAACGCGTGCTGTTGGCCCTGCTGCCGGCTCACGTGCATGCCTTTCTGGTAAGCAGCCTTGGCCAGGTCCGGTTCACCCAGTTCAAGGTAGAGGCTGGCCACATGGTAATACGTGCCCACATAGTCGGGGTGCTCGGTCAGCAGTTTCTCATAGAAAGAACGAGCTTTCTCCAGGTCGAAGGCGCGGTACTCAGTGGCGATGGCGTAAAGTGTGAACGGATCATGCGGGTCATCTTCCAGGAAGGCCAGGAGTTGGGCCAATCTGCTGTTATTCGTTTCCATTTGAATAATTATTCTTTAAATTGCCCTCAAAATTAACCTAAATTAGCTAACCCTAAGTCACATGAAGATCTTAGTTTGCATTAGCAACGTGCCAGATACCACCACCAAGATAACCTTTTCCCCTGACGGCAAAGCGTTTAACACCGGTGGCGTGCAGTTTGTGATTAACCCATATGATGAATACGCCCTCACCCGCGCCATTGAGCTCAAAGAAGCCCAGGGCGGCACGGTCACGGTATTAAACGTGGGCGAGGCAGATACGGAGCCAAATATTAGAAAGGCCCTGGCCATTGGCGCCGATGATGCCATACGCGTGAATGTAAAACCCACTGATGCTTTCCTGGTGGCGCAGCAGATTGCGCACGTAGCCAAAGAAGGCGCCTATGACCTTATCTTAATGGGCCGCGAGTCTATTGACTACAATGGGTTCCAGGTACACGGCATGGTAGGCGAACTGTTAGGAATTCCTACCATTGCGCCGGCCATTAAGCTAGACGTGAACGGTTCAACCGCTACTCTGGAGCGCGAGATTGAAGGTGGAAAAGAAATCATAGAAGTTTCTTTGCCTTTAGTAGCCAGCGCCCAGCAGCCCATGACCGAGCCCCGCATCCCGAACATGCGCGGCATCATGACCGCTCGCACCAAGCCGTTGCAGGTGTTGGAACCGGTAGGGCAAGACGCCAAAACCAGCGTGCAGAAGTATGAATTGCCTCCGGCCAAGTCTGGCGTGAAGATGATTGACGCAGAGAATGCCGGAGAGCTGATTAAATTATTACGTAACGAAGCTAAAGTTCTATAAGCATGTCAGTATTAGTAGTGATAGAATGCGCGAACGGCGAAGTGAAGAAGTCTTCCCTGGAAGCAGCTTCGTACGGGAGCAAAGTAGCCACGTCTCTGGGCACCTCGGCCACCGCCGTAGCCATAGGTGATGTGCAAGCCGACGCCTTGACTTCTTTAGGGGAGCAGGGCATTACCAAAGTATTACTTGACAATGACAGCCGCCTGCACAATTTTGTACCGGCCGCTTACGTGAAAGTGATTGCCAAAGCCGCCGCGTCTGAGAACTCCAGCGTGATTGTGTTGTCCAACTCCAACATTGGGGCCGCCATTGGCTCCAGATTAGCCGTGCAGTTAAGCGCCAGCTTGGCTACCAACGTGGTGGCCTTGCCAGAAATTTCTGGTTCTGCCTTTACCGTGCGCCGCGGGGTATTCTCCGGCAAAGCGTTCTCAGACGTAGAACTCACCGCAGACAAGAAAATCATTGCCGTTAAGAAAAACGCTGTGGAGATTGAGACTGCCGCTGGCGCCACCGCCACGGTAGAGAATTTCTCGGCAGATTTAGCAGACGCAGATTTCACGGGCGCGCCCAAAGAAACCATCAAGCAGTCTGGCGATATTCTTTTAACCGAAGCGGATCTGGTTGTGTCTGGCGGACGCGGCCTGAAAGGCCCTGAGAACTGGCACCTGATAGAGGAACTGGCCAAAACCTTAGGCGCCGCCACCGCCTGTTCCAAGCCCGTGGCCGACATTGGCTGGCGACCGCACCACGAGCACGTAGGCCAGACCGGTATCACCGTGAGCCCTAACTTGTACATTGCCGTTGGTATCTCCGGAGCCATCCAGCATTTGGCCGGGGTCAACTCTTCTAAAGTAATTGTCGTTATCAATAAAGACCCGGAGGCCCCGTTCTTCAAAGCCGCAGATTACGGCATTGTGGGCGACGCCTTGGAGGTAGTGCCAAAATTGATAGAGGCCGCCAAGGCTTTATAGACATTTAGAAGAGAAAAAGTGAAGAAAATTGAGCTAGAGATTCTTGGTTTGTCGTCCAGTCAGTCGCAGTCTGGCTCTTTCGCCCTGGTATTGGGGGAGAAAGACGGGAGCCGCCGCCTGCCTATCATTATTGGTATGTTTGAGGCCCAGTCCATTGCCATCCAGATTGAGAAGATAAACCCCACCCGCCCGCTCACCCATGACCTGTTCAAGTCGTTTGCGCAGCAAATGGCCGTGAACGTGCAGGAAATCATGATCTCAGATTTAAAGGAAGGCGTGTTTTTCTCCAAAATTGTCTGTTCAGACGGCGAGAAGGAATTTGAGCTGGACGCCAGACCGTCAGATGCCATTGCCATCGGGCTTCGGTTTGGGGTTCCTATCTACACCGTGGAGTCTGTGCTCTCAGAGGCCGGCATCATCTTAAGCGACCTGGACGAAGAAGAGGACGAAGACGAGGAAACCGATGAAATCCCCACCTCGGGCAAAGAAACCGGTAAGGCAGCTTCTGCCAGCGCTGGCAGCGGCAACAAAATCACGGACGTGTCTGTGGAAGAGCTCAACACCATGTTGAACGAGGCCCTGGAAAAGGAAGATTACGAGAAGGCCGCCAAGATAAGAGATGAACTCAACAAGCGCGGCGAATAAACTATTTACAAATTCGATAAAAGAAAGTCCTGGCCCCGGTCAGGACTTTTTCTTTTTGCGTGAAATTTGGCTTACTTTTGACAAATTTGTTTCACTATGACCAGTGTTTTTCAGGGAGCCATCGGCTATTTTGTCCTCATCGGGATTGCAATTCTCTTCTCCACCAACCGAAAGGCCATCAGTTGGCGCCTGGTAGGGGTAGGGGTCCTTATTCAAATCATCTTCGGTGTATTGGTCACCGAGGTAGGGTTTGTGAAAGCCGGATTTGAGACCGTGAGTGAGGGGTTTGTGAAGCTGTTGAGCTTTGCCGATGCTGGTGCCGAGTTTCTTTTTGGGGAATTGGCAAAACCAAATTCGCCGGCAGGCACGGGCTATATTTTTGCCTTTAAAGTACTTCCCACCATCATTTTCTTCTCTACGGTGACCGCCGGTCTGTATTACCTGGGCATTTTGCAGAAGATTGTGTACGGCATTGCCTGGGTGATGTCAAAAGGCATGCGTTTGTCTGGAGCTGAAAGTCTTTCGGCGGCAGGTAATATCTTCCTGGGCCAGACCGAGGCTCCTTTATTGGTAAGACCGTTCATCCAGAACATGACGCGTTCTGAACTCATGTGTTTGATGACAGGTGGTATGGCAACCTTGGCGGGTGGTGTACTGGCCGCTTACGTTGCCTTTTTGGGTGGCGATGACCCGGTTCAGAAAGCTATTTTCGCGGCGCACTTATTAACGGCTTCTATCATGAACGCCCCCGCGGGTATTGTGATGGCCAAAATTCTGGTACCTGAGACCGAGCCCGAAAAAATCAACACCCAATTAGAGGTAAACAAAGAATCTCTGGGGGTAAACGTGATTGACGCCATGTCTACCGGCGCCGCCGATGGTCTGAAACTGGCCCTGAACGTGGGCGGTATGCTCCTGGCCTTTATTGCCGTGATTGCCCTGTTGAACTCAATTCTGTTGTGGCTGGGCGGTTTCTCCGGGTTAAACGAACTGATTGTTTCCAGCACCGGCGGTCGGTTTGAGGGCTTGAACTTCCAGTATATCCTGGGGCAGATTTTCAGGGGCTTTGCCTTCTTGATGGGCAGCCCGTGGCAAGACACTTTGCAGGTAGGTAGTTTGTTGGGCCAGAAAACCGCCGTGAATGAATTTGTGGCCTACATGGATTTGGCCAAGATGAAAAACGCCGGAACCATCTCTGAGAAGTCCATTATTCTGGCCACGTATGCGCTCTGCGGTTTCTCTAACTTCAGCTCCATTGCCATCCAGATTGGCGGCATAGGCGGCATGGCACCCAGTCAGCAAGGCAATCTATCCAAGCTTGGCTTGCGTGCGCTGTTGGGCGCCTCCATTGCCTGTATGATGACTGCTACCATTGCCGGTATCTTGTTTGAATTGTAAGCGTAATTTCGCTCTTAAGAAATTTCCGTTTTCGGGCTCATTTCTGAAAATGAGCCCGAAAACGGGAAAATGCCTCCCTTGTATTTCAAACAGGTGAGGCATTTTTAGTTGGTCTTTGGCGTAGACACTCGTAGGAGCTGCGCGCACTACGAGGTCTTTAGAGCCCACGGCTTAGGTTTTGAGAAATACACCTAAACAAGGTATTCCATGCCTATGAGCCAAAAGTTGTAAAAAGCAATATCCCTTCTCCCTCTGGGAGAAGGCTAGGATGAGGGAGCATTTTTCTCTCTAGTCTCTCCGACCTTTCTCTGGCGTGAAACATAAGCCGGAAATGCTGAAACTGGAGTCTGGAGACCCCACGCATCCCAAGTCACGAGTCTGGAGACGCGCGCCAGTCCTAAGTACTTTCCCAATGAAAATACATTTCCCTCTCCCAGCGGGAGAGGGGATTTTAGGAATACGTTTTTGGCCTCATTTCCGGAAATGAGCCCGAAAACGGAAAAAAGAAGAAAGAAATCAGTTACAGATTTCGGTTCTTTTCTTCGTCTTGCTTTTGGTCTTCCTGGCGTTGTTCCTCTTCCTCAATCTGCTCCACTTTCTTGGCGTCGCGCATGAGGCGGTTAGAGAAGATAAAGTCGTTTAGTTCTTTTACGCGGGTGTCCATGATCTCAGAACTGTTGCCTTCCCAGAGTTTCTTGCCCTGGTAGAGGAACATTACGTTGTCGCCGTACTCCAGCACCGAGTTCATGTCATGCGTGACCACAATGGTGGTGATGTCATATTCCTCGGTGATTTCTTTGATGAGTTCGTCAATCTTAATGGCGGTGAGCGGGTCCAGGCCGGAGTTGGGTTCGTCACAGAATAAATAGGTGCAGTGCGGGGCGATGGCGCGGGCAATGCCCACCCGTTTCTTCATGCCGCCGCTCAGTTCTGAGGGCATGAGTTTGCCGGCGTTTTCCAGGCCCACACGTTTGAGACAGAATTCCACCCGGGCTTTGCGGTCGGTGCGGTTCATATCGGTGAGCATTTTAAGCGGGAATTCAACGTTCTCGTTCACGTTCATGGAGTCAAACAAGGCGCTGCCCTGGAACAACATGCCAATCTTCCGCCTGATTTCCTGCCTCAGGTCAAGCCGGTTGTTGGCGAACACGCGGCCATCATAAGTAATGTTGCCCACATCAGGCTTAACCAGGCCCACAATGCACTTGAGCAGCACGCTTTTGCCGGTGCCGCTGGCGCCCAGGAGCATGTTCATTTTACCGGACTCAAAAACACCGTCAATGCCGTCCAGCACTTTTTTGTCATTGAAGGTTTTATGGATGTTGTGGATCTCAATCATGTCTGTACTTCTAAAGCAGCACCTGCGCGCAGATGAAATCGGCGATCAAAATGGCAATCACGCTGTTGGTCACAGCGTTGGTACTGGCCTTTCCTACTTCCAAGGCCCCGCCGCGAGTGTTGAACCCTTTGTACGAGGAGATGGTAGAAATAAGGAACGCGAACACAAAGGATTTGATAATAGCGAAGGTCACGTTGTAGGGAACAAAGCTGGAGCGCAGGCCAATCACGTATTCTTCGCCAGACAACGCGCCAGACAAAGAGCCGGCCAGATACCCGCCCAGAATGGAGAGGAACATGGCAATAATCACCAGCATAGGAAACACCAGCAGCGCGGCCAGAATCTTAGGCATGACCAGGTATGAGTTGGCGTTAATGCCCATCACCTCCAGCGCGTCTACCTGCTCCGTGATCTGCATGGTGCCCAAACCGCCGGCAATGTTGGAGCCCACCTTACCCGCCAACACAATAGACGTAATGGTAGGGGCCAATTCCAGAATGGTCATCTCGCGCACCATGAACCCAATGGTGGACCTTGGAATCAAGGCACTGTTGAGGTTATAGGAAATCTGCACGCAGGTCACCGCGCCAATAAACGAAGACACCACCGCCACAATAAAGATGGAGTCAATGCCTATGAGAATGGCCTCGTCAATGGTGCGTTTAAACAAAATACGCGGCGACTCGCTCCGCCGGACCGCGCTGAACAAAAAGAGAAGGTAAGAACCTAGGTTTTTCATGGGGATTTAGGGAGAACCAGCAGTATAGGCATGCGCAAAACGGCAAAGACTGGCCTTACATGGTTTCAAATGCCTATATTACGTTGAAAAAAGAAAAACAGCATGGTCACTCAAAAATATATAGTGGTAACGGGCGGCACCAAAGGAATTGGGCGGGCTATCATTGACCGCTTCGCCGCTGAAGGTTTCCACATCATCACCTGCTCGCGCCACGAAAAGGACTTACAGCGCCTTAAGCTTGACATTGAGCAAACCTACACATTTTCAAAGGTCTTTTACCAGGTCATTGACGTAAGCCAGGAAGGGGAGGTGAAACGCTTTGTGAACTACATCAAAGACCTAAAGGTGAAAATAGACGTGCTGGTGAACAACGCGGGCTTTTTCATACCGGGCACCATTCATGAGGAAAGCGACACCGTGCTCCGCGAGATGATCAACACCAACCTCTACAGCGCCTATGACCTCACCAAAGGCCTGGTACCCGATATGATTAAGCGAAAAGACGGCTACATCTTCACCATCTGCTCCACGGCCAGCATTACGGCTTACACCAACGGCGGCTCGTACTGCATTGCCAAACACGCGCTCTACGGCATGACCCGCGTACTCCGCGAAGAACTCAAACCCCACCACATACGCGTGACCGCCGTACTGCCCGGTGCCACCTACACGGCCAGCTGGGAAGGCGTGGACCTGCCCCAGGACCGTTTCATGAAATCAGAGGACGTGGCCGGCGCCATTTGGGGTGCCTTCGCGCTGTCTAAGCAGACAGTGATTGAAGAGTTGTTGCTCAGGCCACAGTTGGGTGATATTTAGGGGATAAAGTCTTTCCGTTTTCGGGCTCAATTTCTGAAATGAGCCCGAATACGGAAGATGAATGTTTAGTAGCGTATATGATTTAATCGGAATAAAATTCTTGTGCTCATGGAATCATTACTCAGTAGAATAACGCTTAACCCAGAGGTTTGCCATGGAAAACCTACGGTCAGAAACATGCGATACCCCGTGGAGATGGTGTTGGACTTGCTATCTTCCGGTATGACGTTTCAAGAAATACTGGAGGATTACCCTGCCATGGAAGAAGAGGATATAAGGGCTTGTTTGGCGTATGCCTCCAGAATTACCAGAGTGAAAGCCATGCATAAAGTGGTGGCATGAAATTCATAGTTGATGCTCAATTACCTTCCGGCATTGCCTGGATTCTAAATAATAGAGGGTTTGATGCGGTGCATACAGATGATCTTCCTGATAAAGAAAGAACCACAGACCAACAGATCAGGGAAATCTCTGTTACTCAAAACAGAATAGTTGTAACCAAAGATGCTGATTTCCTGGATTCTTACTACATCAAAGGCATACCAAAACGGCTCCTCTTGATTTCTACGGGTAATATCAGAAATAAAGAATTGTATCAATTATTTGCCAACAACCTAGGGCAAGTAATTCAAATGTTTGAGACTTGTAACTGTGTAGAAATGGATAACACTGATTTAATTGGCCATGAGTAATTTCCGTTTTCGGGCTCGTTTTCAGAAATGAGCCCGAAAACGGAAATGTCTTCAGTTTATCACAAGCAAGATTTTCAATCTTTAGGAATCACCGACAACTAATCACGAACAACTAAACACTATACACGGCTTTTGATTAAATTTGAGCAAATTCTATGCTATGGAACTAGAAGGAAAAGTAGTGGTGATCACCGGGGCGAGCAGCGGGATTGGGCTGGCAGCCGCTAAATTGTTGTTAGACCAGGGAGCTACCGTGGTGAGTTGGAGCCGGTCCAGACCCAAGATTTCGCACCCAGATTTCTATTTCTTTGAGTGCGACGTGCGCCATGAGCAGTCGGTGCTGTTTGCGTATGAACAGACGGTGGAGCGGCTAAGGCAGAACATCTCAGTGCTAATCAACAATGCCGGTTTGGGCATACAAGGCGCGCTGGACACCATGAGCCCGAAGGACTGGCACACCATGATGGACACCAACGTGAACGGTATTTTCTACTGTACGCGCCTGGTGATTCCGCAGATGAAAAAGCAGCTGGAAGGCCACATCATCAATATTTCCTCTATTGCGGGCCTCACCGGTATTGAGAACATGAGCGGCTATTGCGCCACCAAATTCGCGGTGCGCGGCATCTCGCATTCCTTGTTCAAGGAAGTTCGGCCGCATGGCATTAAAGTAACGTGTATTTACCCGGGCTCCACCGCCACCCAGTTTTTTGATGGCTTTGAAGGCACGGGCACTAGCCCAGAGAATATGATGCAGCCCGAAGATATTGCTTCCACCATTCTGCACGTTCTGCAATCGCCGCCTAACTACCACCACGTAGACATTGAGGTACGCCCGCTCATGCCGAAGGGACGGCCCGAGAAAAAGAAATAGCCCCTGATGGGAATCGAAATAAAAGACCTTACCAAACTTTACGGGGCGCAGGCTGCCGTGGACCACGTTTCCTTCACGGTGGGCACCGGCGAAATCGTCGGGTTCCTGGGGCCGAATGGCGCGGGTAAGTCCACGACCATGAAGATTGCCACCTGCTACTTGCCGCCCAGCAGCGGCACCGTGCTGGTAAACGGCCATGACGTTCTGGAGGAACCCAAGGAAGTGCGCAGGCAAGTTGGCTACCTGCCCGAACACAACCCGCTGTATCTGGATATGTACGTGCGCGAGTATCTTCATTTCGTGGGTAAGCTGCACGGCCTGGGCGGAAGTGAACTCACGGCCCGCACCAATGAAATGATTCAGCTCTGCGGCCTTGACCGCGAGAAGCACAAGAAAATTGGCGCTTTGTCGAAAGGCTACCGGCAGCGCGTGGGTCTGGCGCAGGCCATGATCCATGACCCGGCCGTTTTAATTCTGGACGAGCCCACCACCGGTCTTGACCCTAACCAGATTGTAGAAATCAGAGCGTTGATCAAGGAAGTAGGTCAGGCCAAAACAGTCTTGTTTTCCACGCACATCATGCAGGAAGTGAGCGCCCTCTGTGACCGCGTGCTGATCATCAACCAAGGAAAACTGGTAGCCGACAGCCCGGTAGCAGAACTGAAGAACATGGGCCGAAAAGAAACCAGAATCCTGGCAGAATTTGAAGCCGACGCGGACACTTCTTCTTTAGCAACTTTGCCCGGCGTGCAGCGCGTGGAACCCGCCGGAAACCTCAAATACCGCATCATCGCTGAAGGGAAAACCGATCTGCGCTCCGCAATTTTCCGGTTGGCCGGAGAGAAGGGCTGGCCCTTGGTGGGATTGCAACAGGAAGAAAATTCACTGGAAAAACTGTTCCAGGATTTAACGAAGGCAGGCAAATAGAAAAGCCGTTTTCGGGCTCATTTCTGGAAACGAAGCCAAAAACGGAAACGCAGCCCACTTTGTCATCCTGAAAGGATCTCGGTGGCAAACTTTAATAGCGTTTAGTAAAAGCCTGACTAGTTTGCCCACAAGATCTTTCCAAGATGACAGAGTTTGAGAGTTGTTAGATATAAAGAAGGGTTAAATGAAGTAATTTTTGAATCATGAAATACCTCTTATTTTTATTATTAAGTTGTTGTATTTCCTTCACTGCTCTAAGCCAAGGCAAATGTGACTTATCATCTTTGTCAAAAACAGATAAAACTCTTTTGCAAAATTTCTGGGCCGACTTAAAAGTTGCTATTAAAGAAAGGGACAAAGATAAATTGGCTGCCCTATGCGCTTTCCCTTTTACTTGCAGCTTTTGCCAAGAAATGGGCCCAACAAACGTTAATCAACCTTATGTCACTGTGACAAGAAAGGAATTTGACGTGTATTTCTATAAAATTTTTTCAGATAAGAAGCTTGAAAAGGAAGTTGCACAATATAAACTGCCCGAAGAGTTTATAATTATTACTCATTTCAATACTAAAGATAAGAGGTGTTCATATAGCTTTGCTTACACTGTTTTTGAAGAAACTGACAAGCACCCAGGCAAGCAGTATCTTTTCGATATTCAGAAGGTAAATGAAAATTTCAAGATAACAGCTGCTTGGGCTATTCCTTAAGAGTTAAATGTAGAATTTAAAACCAGTTTTTGGCTTCATTTCCAGAATTGAAGCCAAAAACAGAAAATTATCAATTTTTAAAATAGTCTTGATACCTGTGTCCTGATACTTGTATCGAATTTAAAAATATGTTTGCAATTTTAAGTAAAGAATTCAACTCGTACCTCAACTCGCTCATTGGCTACATAGTCATAGGCGTGTTTTTGGTGGCCACGGGCTTGTTCATGTGGGTGTTTCCAGACAGCAGCGTGCTGGACTACGGCTACGCCGATCTGCAGAGCGTGTTCACCTTGGCGCCTTGGCTGTTCCTGTTTCTGATTCCGGCCATTACCATGCGCACCTTCGCCGAGGAGCGGAAGGGCGGCACCATGGAATTGCTCTTGACCAAACCATTGTCAGACACGCAGTTGCTGCTGGGTAAGTATTTCGCATGCCTTTTGTTAGCTATTTTCGCGCTGCTGCCTACGTTGTTGTATTATGTGAGCGTGTACCAGCTAGGCGACCCGGTGGGGAACATTGACTCGGCGGCGGTGGCGGGTTCTTATCTGGGGCTGGTGTTTCTGGCGGCGGTGTTCGTGGCGATGGGCGTGTTTGCCTCTTCGCTCACCGAGAACCAGATTGTGGCCTTTATCTTGGCAGTTTTTCTGTGTTACATGGTCTATACCGGCTTTGATCTGCTGGCATCTATTGATGCCTGGGGCACGGCCAGCTATTACATCGCGCAGCTGGGCATCTCGTATCATTACAGTTCCATCAGCAAAGGCTTGATTGATTCCCGTGACGTGTTGTATTTCCTGAGCGTGATTACCGTGATGTTGTTGGGTACTAAACTGGTGTTGGAGAGCAGAAAATGGTAGACGAGAAAAACTCAACCACAGTTGGGCCGCAACCCGTGGCAGACAGCCGAAGACGCCAGGACTGGACCTTTTTCTTGGTAGCCGTCGGGCTGCTGCTGGTGCTCAATTTCGTGGCCAACCGCTATTTTTTCCGGATAGATTTAACCCAGGACAAACGTTATTCCATTTCAGAACAAACCAAAAACTTGCTGGCTAATTTGCAAGGTCCGGTAGACGTAACTGTCTATTTGGAAGGCGAATTTCCGGCCGGTTTTAGAAGGTTGCAGAACAGTACCCGCGAGACGCTGGAGGAATTTAGGCTGTATTCAGATGGTAAAGTCCAGTACACTTTTGTAGACCCAAGCGCGAATACCAACGCAGAGGCCCGAAATCAATTCTACACGCAACTGGTACAGAAAGGCTTGCAACCTACCAATTTGTTTGCGCAGGAAGGCGATAAGAAAGTAGAGAAAATAGTATTCCCGGGCGCGGTGATTAAAGCCGGTGACCGTGAGACGTCGGCAACGCTTTTGAAAGGAAACCAGGCCTCGCCGCCCGATGTTCGCCTGAACCAAAGCATTGAAGGGCTGGAATATGAGCTGGCTTCGGCCATGAAGAAAGTAGCGGCTAACAGCGCCGGTAGAATTGGCGTATTGCAAGGCCACGGCGAACTGTGGCTTCCGCAAGGCGCTGACTTTCTGGGCACGCTCTCCGAGTACTACACCGTGAACAAAGTGGATTTGACAACCGCGCCCAACCTGGACAACTTCAACCTGGTGGTCATGCTCAAGCCCACCAAGTCCTTTTCAGAAGCCGCCAAATACAAACTGGACCAATACATCATGCGCGGAGGAAAGATGCTGTTTTTACTGGACGGTGTGCGCGCCAGCTTAGATAGCATCAAGCCCGAAGGCTCGGTGGCCTTCCCCTATGATTTGAACCTGCAGGATTTGCTCTTCAAATACGGGGTGCGCGTGAACCCAGACTTGGTGCAGGACTTGAACGCCAGCTTTATTCCCATGGTCACGGGCTACATGGGCAACCAACCGCAGACGCAGCTGGTGCCGTGGCGCTATTACCCGTTGATCAACAACTTCAGCACCTTGCCGCTTACTAAAAATCTGGACGCCGTACAGACCAAGTTTGTAAGTTCTATTGACACTGTGAAAGCGGCTGGCATCAAAAAAACGCCGCTGATGTGGACCTCGCAGTATTCGCGCAAGCGCGATTCGCCGGTGTCCATTTCCTTGAACGACCCGCGCGTGGACCGCGACCCAAAACTTTTCAGCCAAAACGCCATTCCAGTGGGATACTTGCTGGAAGGTTCCTTTGGTTCTGTGTTTACCAACCGTCCCGTACCTGAAGGCGTGCAGATTCCGTTTCAGGCGAAAGGTAAGCCCACGCAACTGGTGATTTTCTCCGACGGTGATTTGGCCAGCAACGAGGTTGACCCGCGCTCCGGCCGACCTTTAGAACTGGGCTTCGACCGTTTTTCCCGCACGCGCTACGCGAATAAGGAACTACTCAAGAACGTGGTAGATTACCTGCTGGATGAAAAAGGTTTGATAGAACTCCGCGGCAAGGAAATCCAGCTTCGGCCATTGGACAAAGCAAAACTGCGCGATGAGCGCACCAAATGGCAAGCGGTCAACCTGGGCATTCCGTTGGTGTTGCTGCTGGTTTTTGGGGCCTTGAAATTCTGGCTGCGCAAGCGAAAATACGCTCGGTAATTTTAAAGCGCTATTCCTTCCAATCTGTATTATTTTGAAGAGGGTAGGGGCATATATAACTCGCTGAACACTTGTAAAGTACAAACCTGTTTTCGGGCTCATTTCCAGAAATGAGCCCGAAAACAGGTTTTTTCTTTTGGTCGGTTTTGGGAATTTATCTCAGTTTAAGAAATTAAGATAGGCTTGGTTACACCATCGGCTTTCTGGCAGAAGATTCTCTGATCACCAACAAAGGGTCTAATATGATCTTTTTGGGCACGGACTCTTCTATAAGGTCAACAGGGGGTGCATTCTTTTGGGCCAGCGCCTCTAAAAACAGCTGAAACGTTTCTTCCCCCATTTTGGCCGCCTGTTGGTCAATGGTAGAAAGGGAAGGCGTCACGTACGGACTGAAAGATTCATTTCCGAAGCCAATTAAGCCTACCTGTTCTGGTATCTTTACCCCGCTTTCTTTTATATACTGCAGCGCACCCAAGGCGGTAAAGTCCACGGCGGCAAAAATAGCATCTGGCTTGCTGGCCCCATTCAACAACTGCGCCGCCCCGGCCCGACCTGAGTCCAAAGAGTTTTTCCCGTACTGAATCAAATCATCGTTCACAGGCAGATTGTTAGCTCGTAGTGCCTCTACATAACCACAGAGCCGGTCATTGAAGATCTTGGCGTGTTGGGGTCCTGAAATATGGGCAATACGCGTGTAGCCCTGTTGAATAAGATGTTCCGTGGCCATGTAGGCGCCTTTAAAGTCATCTATAACCACCGAGGGCACCTGAAGTTCCTCTCTAATTCTGTCAAACAAGACCAAGGGTACTTTGCGCTTTTTCACTTCCAGGAAGTGATCATAATTAGTGGTTTCCTTGGCAACTGAGGCAATGATGCCATCTACGCTGGACATGAGCAGGGTCTCAATTCCCTCCACTTCATATTCGCCCATTTCATTAGACTGGAACAACAGCACATTGTAGCCTTTGGTACGGGCCAGCCTTTCAATGCCGTGCACCACAGCCGCAAAAAAGCCTATCTCAGAGCTGGGAATTAGAATACCAATGATATTGGTTTTGCCAGACCTAAGCGAGGAGGCCAGTCGGTTTTGCTTGTAATTAAGATTCTGGGCCGCGGTTATAATAAGTTCTTTGGTGGCGGCACTTATAGAAGGGTGGTCATTTAAGGCCTTTGAAACCGTGGAAGGCGAAGTGTTAAGTTGCTTGGCAATATCATGTATGGTAATTCTGGCCATGGGCAGTAAACAATTTCAAGGCAAGTAACAAAAAGATTTGGTGAGAAGCCTAATTATCAAGATTTCAAAAATCCCGACATATTGACAACGATTTCCTTGCTAAAGTCTTAATCTAGGAACTTGGTAAAGATGCTCAGAGGCCATCTATCATTAAAGGTAATTATTAAAAAAATTAAAAAATGCCTTTTAGAGAGTATAAAATTCAAAAATGTCCCTTTAAAGGAAGGTAAGATTAAAAATATTTTAAAAAATCTTTACTTGTTAACGTCTTGATTGTTTTGACAATTGACGATATTTTCCTAACTAGCTAGCGAAATCGATTTCGTAACTTGAAAAAATTAGTAAGCTGCTGTATTTCAAGTCGTTGAAGGGTTGATAGTGTTTTGCCTTAATCCAATAATTTTATCTAAACCTTGCTCTATGTTAAAATCATTACTTCAAGATTTACTTCCTGGTGAAACCGGCAAGGCTAGCAAGCACTTCAGGAGATTTTCTTCTCTGCTGGTGATGGCAATAGCCATGCTTATGCTCACAGCGGGAGCTGCCTTTGCCCAACAGCGCACGGTGTCAGGGATGGTAAGGGACTCGGGCGGTAGCCCGCTGATAGGGGTGACCGTTCAGGTGAAAGGAACCACTACGGCCACGGCTACAGATGCTTCCGGTAGTTTTTCATTGCCAGTCACTGGGGCCAACGCCCGAATGGTGTTCACCTACATTGGCTACCTCTCACAAGAAGTAGCCGTAGGTAGTCAGAACGCTCTAACTGTTCTAATGGTCGCTGACCAAAAGGCCTTAGACGAAGTGGTGGTAGTTGGGTACGGTACCCAGCAGCGCAGAGAAATCACTGGTTCTATTGCCAAAGTTGACGGTGCCGTGTTGGCGCAGCAACCCGCCCCCAGCTTTGAGGCGGCCTTGCAAGGAAGAGCCGCCGGTGTGCAGGTGATTCAAGGAAGTGGTTTGGCCGGTTCTGGTTCTGTCATCAGAATCAGGGGCATAGGCTCTTTAACTGCTGGTGGTGACCCTTTATATGTAGTGGATGGAATTCCCATCACGCAAGATCCGTTTTTGAACGGTGACCGTGGAGCCATGAACTACAACCCATTGGCTACCATTAACCCCAATGATATAGAGTCGGTGGAAGTGTTGAAAGACGTTTCTGCCGCGGCTATTTACGGGTCCAGAGGTTCTAACGGCGTGATTTTGATAACCACCAAGAGAGGGAAGAAAGGCGCAGCTTCTATTGACTTCTCGGCCCGCACGGGTATATCAAAGCCTACCAAACTGCCAGATTTCCTGAATAACAGAGAGTGGTTAACACTTCGGCAGGAAGCATGGGAAAATGATGGCAATGTAGGCCGGGCGCCCCTTTTTGGCGGTGTTACCTGGGAAGATGCCTTGAACACCAATACAGATTGGTTAGGTGAAACCACCCAAACCGGCGTGAAGCAGGAATACTCCCTGGGCTTGAACAAAGGCACAGAAAAACTTTCACTGTATGCAGGCTTAGCTTATAACGACAATGAAAGCTACTTAAAAGGCAACAGCCTGCGCAGAATGAGCGGAAGGTTGAATGTGGACTACCTGCTCCTGCCTAAAGTCAAAGTTGGCTTCAATACCTCTTTGAGCCAAGGCTTGAATGACAGGGTGTTTGCCGCCTGGAGCGGTGGTTTGGGTGCTGCCATGTCTACGGCACTTCCCATTTATCCGGTTTACAACCAAGACGGGTCTTATTTCAATGGGGCTGGTATCGGGAACAACCCAGTGGCCCAATTGGAGGCTACTGACTGGAAAACCAGGGAAATCAGAACCATCAACAACGCTTATGTAGAGTTTTCGCCCATTGAGAACCTTACCCTCACGGGCCGTGGCGGCTTGGACTACGGTGACATTAGAGATAGCCAATACAACCCACCGGCCCTGAACAACACCACAGGTTTTGGTTCCGCCGAAGAATGGAGAACCTACGTGACCAATTACAACTTGTCGGCTACCGCCAACTACAACCTAAAGATGGGGGAAATGAACAGTTTAAGTTTCCTGCTTGGGTCTGAGTACCAACGGTCCAACACGCTTTCCATGAATGAAAGAGCCAGCAAGGCTAACGGATTGCTGTACACCAATCCAGAAGTTGATGAAACGTCTGTGGTGCTGGGTGCCCCTAACTACCAAGAATGGGCTTTTCTGAGCTATTTTGGTCGGGTGAACTACACCTTGGCAGATAAATACATTGTGCAGGCCACTGGTCGCGTAGACGGTTCCTCCAGGTTTGGTTCTGATTACCGGTATGGCTTCTTCCCTTCTGTGGGGTTGGGGTACATTATTTCTGAGGAGGACTTCTTCAAAGACAATATCTCCTTCGTGAATTTCTTCAAGTTGAAGGCCAGCTGGGGGAAGACCGGTAACGCTAATTTTGACAACTACAGAAGATGGGGCTATTTCAGGTCTGAAGGTACCTTAACCTACAATGGTAGCCAGATTCTCTTCCCGGTACAGTTGAACCGCCCGGACTTGGCGTGGGAAACGCTTAATTCCTATGATTTGGGTTTTGAGTTCGCCTTGTTCAAAAACAGAATCACCGCTGAGTTCGCCTTTTATGATAAGCGCTCCAAGGATGTCTTGATTGATTTGGTGACGCCCGCCTCGGCTGGCTTTAACCGCAGCCTTACCAACATTGGCGAAGTCCAGAACAAAGGAGTGGAGTTCAGTTTCACGAGCGTGAACATTGACAAAGCCTTTAAATGGTCTACTTCCTTTAACATCGCCCACAACAAAAATGAAGTGAAGAGCATTGGCATTACTTCGCCAGACGCTATTTCAGGGGCCGGTGATACCAGGGTCTTTGTAGGCCAGCCGGTTGGAGTGAACTACCTGGTGCGCTTTTCCCGCGTGGACCCAGCTACCGGAGCCCCCATCTGGCTTGACAAAGACGGACAAGAAACCATGACGTTCAACCTAGACAACCGGGTGATTGTGGGCAATGTGTTGCCTGACTTTACCGGAGGTATTACCAATACTTTCTCTTACAAAAACTTTGACCTGAGTGTTCTTTTTGCTTTCACCAAAGGCGGCGACATTTATGATGATGCCATTAAGCGCCAACTAGGCGTAACGTCGGACTGGAACATGAGACGTGAGATGCTGGACCGTTGGAGAAAGCCGGGTGACATTGCCACTTATCCAAAATTAACCACGCAGCCAGGCGCTTACGGCCTTTCCAGCGAATGGAATTACAACACAGATCTTTGGTTGTATGACGCGTCATACATGCGGTTGAGAAACCTGACCTTTGGCTATAACCTGCCTACTGGTTTGTTGGAAAAAGCCAAAGTGAAAAACGCCCGCATCTATTTTGTAGGCACCAACCTACTCACCTTCACCAAATTCCCGGGCATGGACCCGGAGATTGTACGTGACCACAATGGGCCCCAGGGCAGAAACCTTAGCCCGAATGTGAGTTACCTGACGCCTCCCCAGGAAAAAGCGTTTACCGTAGGTGTTGATTTAAAATTCTAAGCGATCCAAAATGAAAAGATATAGATTCCTATCGGTGCTGGCCCTGGCTGGTTCCCTTACTGTAAGTTCCTGTGATGACCTGCTGGATATTCCACCAAAGAATGTGAGCCTGCAAGATGATATTTTCAAGGATCCTGCCAACGCCCAATTGATTCTGGCCTCTACGTATGAAGTGTTACGGGCGGGTAATTTCATGGGTGGCAGTTCCTGGGTCTTTTCTGAGTTGTTGGCAGATAATATCAACGGCACAGGCATAACCGGAGACTGGAACGAGTACTATTCCCGCAACTCCACCATCTTCAACGGATCCACCAGATCTTTCTGGGCAGATGGCTACCGCACTATTTATCGGGCAAATGTACTGATCGCCAATATAGATCAGATTCAGGGCTTGCCAGATGCAGAAAGAAATCGCATAAAAGGTGAGGCGTTGTTTTTGCGGGCCATCAGCCATTTTGAGATTGTTCGTTTGTTTGCTCAGCCGTACGGCTTCACCACAGACAACAGCCACCTGGGTATTCCGCTCAGACTTACTCCAACCCAGGAGCCTTTGCTGCGCGCCACAGTGGCCCAGGTATACAACCAGATTATCGCAGATTTAACGGAGGCTTCCACACTTATCCCGCCGGTGAATAACAACTACGCCTCCGGCTGGTCAGCCAAAGGGTATTTGGCCAAGGTGCATTTTCAGATGAACAGCTTCCAAAAAGCCTATGATTTTTCAGATGATGTCTTGAAAAATAGCCCGTTCCGGTTTGAGCAGGATTTCAAGAATCGGTTTAAAGCTGGCGGAAGTACCGAAGATGTGTTTGCCTTGGTCAGCACCGGGTTGAACAGCAACTCCAGCTCCCGGGTGCAGGATCACTACCGGTCAGACAATAACAGAAGGCCCAACGTGCGCGTGGCGGCTGACCTGTTAGCAGATGCCACGTCTAACCCCAATGACAAAAGAGGTCAGGAATGGTTTAGAGTGGTGAACCCCGGAACGCCCAATGAAGAAGTGTTCATTACCAAATACAATGGACCTGACTTCTTTAATGTACCGTTGCTGTCTGTCACTGAGCTAAAACTGATCAGGGCTGAGTCAGCGGCGGAATTAAACAGAAACCTCCCAGTTGCCATAGCTGATCTGAATGATATCAGAACACGGGCCTATGGTGCAGGAAACAACACCGTGAGTGCCACCGCCAATGCCCGCACAATTATAGACATTGCCCGGCAGGAGCGGAGAATTGAATTAGCCACAGAAGGGGTGCGGTTGCATGACTTAAAACGCATAGCCGTCCGTGAGAACCCAACCTTGAGAATAAGAGGCGCCGTTTGGAACTGCCCTGGGTTAATTATCCAGTTTCCTGATGATGAAGTATCTGCCAACCCTAACTTCCAGAGAAACCCAGAGGGAGGTTGCGCTAACTAATTTCCATAAAACATACGATCATGAAAAAGCTTAAAAATTTAGTGTGGAGTGCGCTGTGCATGGTACTTCTGTTGAGCGCCTGCCAGCCAGATGATTTGGTGGGAGAGCTGGGAACGCCTTTCAGCAAAACCGAGGGCCTGGTAGGAACCTGGAAAGTCGCTAATGTGGTGCAGCATGACTTAAAGGCGCCAGCCAACGCGGCCAACAAGCAGTTGACCTTAACGGATCGGTTTGATTTCTCTACTGCCAGAATCAAATTCATGGCCAGCCCCAACACCTTCACGGTAGAAGCGCTAGACGGCCCTGTGTTTTTACCAGCCAGTGGTACCTGGACCTTTGACAACCCAGAATATCCTACGGAGGTGCGGCTGGTGGGTGCTGATACCAAAAACGTGACACTTAAACTTGGATCTGCCCCAAGAGCGGCTTTCCCGGCTACCAGACTCATGTTTGAGCGCATGGTCAGAAAAGATGCCGCAGACCCTGCTTCGGCCAAAGAGGCCATTATCAGGTATGACTATGATTTACAGCGCGTGGCGCAATAAGCAGGACCATTTTAAGAAAGCAACCATGAAAAATAAAATACTAAGTGCGTTCTTGTTATGCTTATTCCTAGCCATAGGAGCAAACGCGCAGGTCACCATTGAAGAAGGCGCGTTCCGGGCAGACGACCGCATCACCATTATCTATGATGCCACGGTAGGCACTTCTGGCCTGCAGGGCGCCTCTGAGGTGTATTTGCACACTGGGGCTAACAACTGGGCCTTCCAGCCAACCGGCCAGGAGTGGGGCATTGATTTCGCCCCCGGAAAAATGACCAAAGTACCTGGTGAGCAGAACAAATGGCAAATCACCCTTACGCCGCGTTCCTTCTACAACATTCCTGCCGGCACTGACCTGGAAAACCTGCTATTCGTTTTCAGAAACAGAGACGGCAGCCAGACCGGGAAAAACGCAGACAACAATGACATTGTGGTAACGGCCTCCAAGTACAATGGCGGGCAGTTTGTCTATACTGAGCCAACGTCTTTCAACCCCAATGACCGGGTGACCATCTGGTTTGACGCAAACGCCGCCGCCTGTAATGAAGGGGGCGGATTAGTTGGAGCTTCGCAGGTATACCTGCACTCTGGCGCCCAGGACTTTTCTGTTCAACCAGCGGGTCAGGCATGGGGCGTAGATTGGGAAGGTGGCCGTATGATCAACAGAGGCAATAATTTGTGGTCCATCACTTTTGTGCCAAGCGAGTATTACGGTACGTCTGTCATGAGCAACATCAAACTCTTGTTCAGGGATCTGTCTGGTGACAAGCGCGCCAAAGGCGATGGTTGTGCAGACCACACGCTTACGGTGAATCCTATTGGTCCTATGCCAGAGCCAAAAACCCGGGTTTTTCCAAGCAAATTCACGCAGGATGATGCTTTCACCCTGTACTATAACAACAAACAGGAAGACAGACCGTCTATGCAAAATTATACCGGTGACCTGTATGTGTACGCCGGGGCAGAAAGTTCTACGGGTTACCTTGAGCCGGTAGGCTGGGGAGATGTTGGCACCAGCACCAAGGTAAAAATGCGAAACGAAGGAAACGGCATCTATTCCTTGACCATTGTGCCTTCGCGCTTCTTTAATGTGCCAGCGGGCGGACAAATCAACATCATTAAATTTGTGGTCAGGAAAGGAGTGTTCAACAGCGATGATGACAAAATAGGCGGCGGTGATTTGACCTATGAAATCACCAAAGAGTAAAACATAGTTTTTCAAACAGACCCGACCCGCCAGCCGGGTCTGTTTTCTAATACCCCAACCCAAGTCATGAAACAGTTAAGTCTCCTTGTTTTCCTGTTCCTTTTTTCCCCGTTAGTCAGTTTGGGCCAGCAGGTGCCGCTTACGTTTAGGGTAGACATGCGCCAGCAGAATGTATCTACTGCCGGGGTACACGTGGCCGGTACCTTTCAGTCTGATGCTGGTTTTGGCAGTGACTGGAACCCCGCCACCACCCGCCTGCAAGACCCTGACAATGACCAGATTTTTGAACTGACGGTACAAGTGCCCGCGGGCGTGTATGAATACAAATTCGTGAACGGCAACAGCTGGAATGCAGGGCCAGAGCTGGTATCTGCGGACTGTGGCAAGGCAGACGGCGCCGGAAACGTAAACCGGCAAGTAACAGTGGGGACTTCAGGTGTAAGACTGCCGGTAGTACCTTTCAACGGGTGCTCGCCGCAACTCACACTTTCCGTGGACATGGGCCAGCAGACGGTGTCACCAATGGGGGTGCACGTGGCAGGTAATTTTCAGGTGCTTGCCGGCTATGGTACCGACTGGAGCCCCAACTCTTTGCCATTGACAGACCCTGACGGAGACAGAATTTATGACGTTACAATCTCCCTGCCCACTGGTGGGTTATTCCAATACAAATTCATCAACGGCAATACGCTAGCCAATGCAGAAGTTGTTCCGGTGGCCTGCGGCGTGGAGGCGGGCCAGGGAGTTTACCACAGAACCATTGACGCCACCAGCAACAATACCATTTCGCCCACCTATGTGTTTGGAACCTGCACCCGCGATGGCGTTTCCATACCCAATACCAATTACACCACCCACTGGTGGAACGATGCGGTTTTTTATGAAATTTTCGTGCGAAGTTTTTATGACAGCAACGGTGATGGCAAGGGAGATTTCAAGGGGCTCATTCAGAAACTGGACTACCTCAATGATGGTAACCCAGATACCAAAACAGACCTGGGCATTACGGGTATCTGGCTCATGCCCATGATGGAATCGCCTAGTTACCACGGCTATGATGTGACTAATTACTACGCCACAGAATCTGATTACGGCACCATGGCAGAGTTTGAGGAGTTCCTGGCCGCCGCCCATGCCCGGGGCATCAAAGTCATCATTGATTTTGTGATGAACCATTCCTCTGATCAGCATTCTTGGTTTACGCAGTCGGCGAGTAGCACCTCCAACGCGTTGCGTGACTGGTATGTGTGGTCAGCTACCAACCCGGGGTATACGGGACCTTGGGGACAAGGCGTGTGGCACCCGCGAAACGGAAACTATTTTTACGGCCTCTTCTACAGCGGCATGCCAGATTTGAACTGGAGCAATGCCCAACTTAAAGCCACCATGTGGGACATCACCCGTTTCTGGCTGAATAAAGGCGTGGACGGGTACCGCATTGACGCGGTTAAGTACCTGGACGAAGACGGTGCCCGCATGGAAAACACCCCTGAGACCTTCCAGATTTTAGAGGAATTCAACCAGGTAACCAAAAGCGCCAAGGCAACCGCCTTTACCGTGGGCGAGGCCTGGTCCTCTACCGCCTCGGTGGTCCCTTATGTGGAGAATAACCGCCTGGATGTCTGCTTTGAGTTTGACCTGGCAGCCACGCTGATTAATTCAGTGAAGAACAATAGCCCGGCGACCCTCAAAACCCAACTGAGCCTGGTGAACCAGCTGTACCCCAAGCTGCAATACGCCACCTTTTTGTCTAACCATGACCAGAACCGCGTGCTAGGGGAGTTGAACGGAAATTTGGCCCAAATGAAACAGGCCGCTGCTCTGTACCTGACCATGCCGGGCGTGCCCTTTCTGTATTACGGGGAGGAAATTGGTATGCTGGGTGCCGGGGTGGACGAAGACAAACGCAAACCCATGCAATGGACCTCTGACAGCAAGGCTGGTTTCACCACTGGTACTCCCTGGCGGGCAGTGAACAGCAACGCGGCCCAGTTCAACGTGCAGACCATGGCCAATGACCCGGCCTCGTTGCTCCAGCATTACAAAAAACTCATCCACCTGAGAAATGACGTGGAAGCCCTGCGCAAAGGCTATTACCAGGAAATGTCCTCTACCCAAGCCTCTATGTTGAGCTATGCCCGTATTTATGATGGAAAGGCAGCGGTGGTGGTATCTAATTTCGGCTCTGAAGCAGTTGCGTCACCAACTGTTTCCCTGGCGGTGTCCTCTTTGCCGGCGGGCGTGTACGCGGTAACCGAAGGCTATTCCAACCAAGCCATGGGCCAGGTGACCCTTAATGACCAGGGGGGTTTCTCCAACTGGACTATTACCGGTGGCGTTGCCTTGGGCGCAGACCAAACCTGGATTTTATTGCTCAACCCTACCACATTGGCCAGCGCCCGGGAAATAGAAAAAAGCATTTCGTTCGCCATTTACCCCAACCCCGCCCAAACCCAGGCAGTGCTGCAAATGGAGCGAAGAGCTTCTGACAAAACTACCATCTCTGTGTATGATGCCACCGGGAAAATGCTGCAAACGACCCCATGGGTAGGAGAGAAACACGTGCTTTCTACCCAAGCATTAGCCGATGGAATTTACTTTGTGAAAGTGCAAAGCGGAAAGCATGTGAGCATGCAGCGCCTGGTGGTGCAACATTAGAAAGTATACTCTTTTAACACGAATCCTTTTCCGTTTTCGGGCTCATTTCTGGAAATGAGCGCGAAAACGGAAAAATCAAATATTGACCACAGGTTCTTTTGCCGCGTTCCTATGATTTCTATGAAAAACTATTTCTCCTTCAGCTTAAAGCTGGTCCTATTGTTGGCTGTCCTGCTAGTGGGGCAATTTGTCAAGGCACAGAATAGGCAGGTTAGCCAGTGGCCCCGCGGCGTTACGTATGAAATATTCGTGCAGTCTTTCGCAGATTCCAACGGAGATGGCAAAGGCGACATCAAGGGCATGACGGCCAAGCTGGATTACCTCAAAGACCTGGGCGTGGAGGCGGTGTGGCTCATGCCTATCAGCCCCTCGCCGTCTTACCATAAATATGATGTCACAGATTATTACGGCATCCACCCAGACTATGGCACGGTGCAGGACTTCCAGGAATTCACCCGCGAAGCCCACAAGCGCAACATAAAAGTAGTGGTGGATTTGGTCATCAACCATTCATCCAGCAAGCACCCGTGGTTTCTGGAGGCGGCTAGGAACATGGACAGCCCGTACCGGGAATACTACGTCTGGACCCATAAATCTGACCCACAGACCCAAAAAGAAGGTCGGCCCACCGGCGCAGACTCAGATAACACACGGCATTGGCACCCCTTGGAAGGCAGCGACTACCTGTACTACGGCTATTTCTACGGCGGCATGCCCGATCTGAACTTTGACAGCCCCAAACTCCGCGACGAAATCTTTAAGATTGGCCGTTTCTGGCTCACCCAGATGGGCGTGGACGGTTTCAGGCTAGATGCGGCGCGCCACATTTTCCCGGATGAGCGGCCCCAAGACAACCACCGGTGGTGGGAATATTTCAGAAGTGAGATGCAGAAAGTAAAGTCAGATGTGTACCTGGTGGGTGAAGTCTGGGCGCCCGCCGATGTGGTGGCCCCGTACCTGAAAGGGCTACCCGCCCTGTTCAATTTTGAGATGGGCTGGACCATTGCCGGGGCACTGAATGCGGGCCGGGGAGACTCCATTGCCATTAAGCACGCTCGCATTACTAACTATTACAGCAAGATCAACCCGCAGTTCATTGACGCTACTATTCTGAGCAACCATGACCAGAACCGCATTCTGAGCACGCTCAACAATGACGTGGCCAAGGCCAAACTGGCGGCGGCTTTGTTGCTCACTTTGCCGGGGTCGCCGTACCTGTACTATGGCGAGGAAATTGGCATGACCGGAAAAAAACCAGATGAACGCATAAGAGAGCCGTTTCTGTGGGACGCCCCCGGCAAAGACAAGCACCGCGCCACCTGGATCAAACCGAAATTCAGCACAGACGCTACCGTGGCCCCCTTGGCTGCCCAGAAAAAGGACAAGAATTCCATGTTCCACAATTACAAGACCTTGATCAGCCTCCGGAACAAAAACAAAGCACTCACCTACGGGAGCCTTGTGCCGGTTAATTTAGAGAACAAAGCCCTCAGCGCCTTTGTCCGGGTCTATGAAGGCGAGAGTCTGCTGGTGATCCACAATCTTTCAGGGGTTGCCACATCGATTCCTAAAACGCCAGAAATGGCGGGTTTTGGGCAAGTATATTTCAAAGACAAAGGTGCTGGTGTATACAAAACTGCCGTGCAGATCCCAGCCTTCGGTACTATTATTTTGAAGAAGTAAGACCATTTCCGTTTTCGGGCTCCAAACTGAAAATGACCCCGAAAACAGCCACAAGGCACCGCTATATTTTACTGTCACACGTTTTGTTTATGTATAGATTTCTATCCATCATCGGCATTTTTCTAGCTATGGTCACCGCCAGTTCTGCCCAGGAGCTTTCTTCGCCCAACGGGAACCTGAAATTGCAGTTCGCGCTGCAAGCCAACGGTGAGCCCACTTACAGCCTGACCTACAAAGGCAAAACCATCATTATGCCTAGCCGTCTGGGGTTTGAGTTGAAAAACGACAAGCAGTCTTTGCTCAGTGGGTTTGAGGTGGCGGGCAGCCAGGTGAGCGCGTTTGATGAAACCTGGGAACCGGTCTGGGGCGAGGTGAAATCCATACGCAACCATTACAAGGAACTGGCCGTCACGTTAAACCAAAAGGAAAGTGACCGGCAAATGGTCATCCGGTTCCGGTTGTACAACGACGGCCTGGGCTTCCGGTATGAATTCCCCACGCAGAAGAACCTCACCTATTTCGTGATCAAAGACGAGAAAACCCAGTTCGCCATGGCCGGGGACCACACCGCTTTCTGGATTCCCGGCGATTATGATACGCAGGAATACGACTTCACCACCTCCAGGCTCTCCGAAATCAGAGGTCTCATGGCCAGGTCCATCACAGACAACGTCTCGCAGACTTCGTTTTCGCCCACCGGCGTGCAGACGTCATTAATGCTGAAATCTGCCGATGGTTTGTACATCAACCTGCACGAAGCGGCCTTGCTGGATTACCCCGCCATGCACCTCAACCTGGATGACAAGAAGCTGGTGTTTGAGTCCTGGCTCACGCCCGATGCCCGCGGTGACAAAGGGTACATGCAGGCTCCGCGGTCCACGCCCTGGCGCACCGTGTTGGTGAGTGACAAAGCCATTGATATTCTGGCGTCTAAAGTCACCTACAACCTCAATGAACCCAACAAAATCAAAGACGTATCCTGGGTCAAGCCCGTCAAATATATTGGCGTTTGGTGGGAGATGATCACGGGCAAAAGCTCCTGGGCCTATACCGATGATTTTCCCACTGTACAATTGGGCGTCACGGACTATTCCAAAGCCAAACCCAACGGCAAGCACGGCGCCACCACGGCCAACGTGAAGAAGTACATTGACTTTGCCGCCCTGCATGGCTTTGACGCGGTACTGGTGGAAGGCTGGAATGTGGGCTGGGAAGATTGGTTTGGCCACACCAAAGACTACGTGTTTGATTTCCTGACGCCCTACCCAGACTTTAACCTGCCGGAATTACGCGACTACGCCAAAGCCAAAGGCGTGAAACTGATGATGCACCATGAAACGTCTTCCTCGGTGCGCAACTATGAACGGCACCTGGACAAAGCCTACCAGTTCATGAAAGACAACGGGTATGATGCCGTGAAAAGCGGGTACGTGGGTGATATTTTGCCCCGCGGCGAAAACCATTACAGCCAATGGCTCATCAACCACTACCAATACGCCCTGGAGAAAGCCGCCGATTACAAAATCATGGTGAACGCGCACGAGGCCGTGCGGCCCACCGGCATTGCCAGAACCTACCCCAACCTCATCGGGAATGAATCTGCCCGGGGCACGGAGTACCAGTCATTTGGCGGCAGCAAACCTAACCACGTCACCATTTTGCCGTTCACGCGCCTCATTGGTGGCCCCATGGATTACACGCCCGGCATTTTTGAGATGGACCTGAGCAAGCTCAATCCCGACAACAAAAGCCACGTGAACAGCACCCTGGCCAACCAACTGGCTTTGTACGTGACCCTGTACAGTCCCCTGCAAATGGCCGCCGATTTGCCCGAAAATTACAACCGCTTTTTAGATGCGTTCCAATTCATCAAAGACGTGGCCCTGGACTGGGACGATAGCCGCTACCTGGAAGCGGAACCCGGCGAGTATGTCACTGTCGCGCGAAAAGCCAAAGGTACCGGCCAATGGTTTCTGGGCAGCGTGGGCGGCACCAATGCCCGCACCTCTACACTAAAATTTGATTTTCTGGACAAGGGCAAAACCTACATCGCCACTATTTACAGTGATGCCAAAGACGCGCACTACAAAACCAATCCGCAGGCCTACACCATTCAAAAAGTACTGGTGAGCAGCAAGTCAAAATTTTCCCAACACGTGGCCCCAGGCGGCGGTTTCGCCATCAGTTTTGAGGACGCCACCAAGACCAGTTCCAAAGGTTTGAAGAAGCTGTAAGTATTTAGCTGGCCGTTTTCGGGCTCATTTCTGAAAATGAAGCCGAAAACGGAAGTGAGGAATGAGGCAAAACGTAATAGCCTTTCTCAAGTGCGTATTCACGCAGTAGGGCCAGGCCACGACCTGGCCAAAACGGTAGCATAGGTTGGCTGTTTACCATGGAAAAATCAAAATAGCACCGTCAACAAAAGCGTGAATCAGGAATACGTGATGGACAGGTCGCGACCTGTCCGTACAAATCTACAATGCGTTTTCAGCCTCATTTCTGAAAATGAGCCCTAAAACGGAAGAGCCCGAGGCGCTAACCTCGGGCTCTTCCGTTCTTAAGAAAGCTGAAAATAACTACAGGTTTTTCAGGCCTTTCATTTCGTCTTTGCTGCCTTCTTTCACACTGATGGCCACGCCACCGCTAGACGCCAAACCTTGTTTCAAAACACTTTTAGACGTCACCAGCACTTTTCTGATGGTGTAGCTCTGCGGGTTTTTATCATAACTGGCTTGGGGGCCGTCGGCGTAAAGGGTGGCGATGTATTTTTTGCCTTTGGGCAGGAAGCTGAAATTCACGGTGGCGGTTCTGGGGTTCTCATCCGTGATGCCGCCTATGTACCATTCGTTTTTGCCTTTGGCTTTGCGGGCGGTGGTTACGTAATCGCCGGGCTCGGCTTCCAGCACATAGGTGTCATCCCAATCCAGGGCCACGTCTTTGATGAACTGGAATGCATCCGGGTATTTGGCGTAGTTCTCAGGTAAATCGGCGGCCATCTGCAGGGGGCTGTACATGGTCACGTAGTAGGCCAGCTGTTTCACCAGCGTGGTGTTTACACGGCCGTTGTGCCCGAAGCCGTTTTTGGAAAGCTCGGTCTGGAAAATGCCGGGGGTGTAGTCCATGGGGCCGCCCATCATGCGGGTGAACGGGAGAATGGTGCTGTGTTCCGGGGCCAGGCCGCCCATGGCTTCAAACTCCGTCCCGCGCGCAGATTCCTGGGCAAACCAGTTGGGATAAGTGCGGTGCAAGCCGGTAGGCCTTACGGCTTCATGGCTGTTGACCATAATTTTGTAGTCGGCGGCGCGCTTGGCCACGTGAATGTAGTGGTTCACCATCATCTGGCCGTCATGGTGCTCGCCGCGCGGAATGATGCTGCCTACGTAACCGGTTTTCACGGCGGGGTAACCGTTTTCATTCATGAATTCAAAGGCGCGGTCCAGGTGGCGCTCATAGTTTGTGGCCGCGCCCGACGTTTCATGGTGCATAATCAGCTTCACGTTTTTGGCTTTGGCATAGGCGTACAAGCCTTTCACGTTGAAATCTGGGTAAGGCGTTACAAAGTCAAATACGTCTTCTTTCCAGTTGCCAATCCAGTCTTCCCAGCCAATGTTCCAGCCTTCCACCAGCAAGCCTTCAATGCCGTGTTCAGACGCGAAGTCAATGTAGCGTTTCACATTCTCAGTGGTGGCGCCGTGCCGTCCGTTGGGCTTGAACGTGCTGAAATCATCCGTCAATTTTACGTTTGTGGCGGTGCTGTAGGCCCAGGAACTCTTGCCCACAAAGTATTCCCACCACACGCCCATGTATTTCATGGGTTTAATCCAGGAAACGTCTTTGTATTCCGTGGGTGTATTTAAATTAAGGATAGTCTTGGAGGCCAGAATATCAGTGGCTTTGTCGCTCACAATAATGGTGCGCCACGGTGACTGCGCCGGCGTCTGCATGTAGCCTTTGTTACCGATGGCGTCAGGCACCAAATGCGATTTCAACTTCAGGTTTTTAGCATCTACCTCATACTGCAGCGCAGGGTAATTGATCAGCGCCGCCTCGTGCAGGTTAATGTACAAACCATCGGCAGATTTCAGCATGGCCGGCGTCTGCACAGAAGGCGCGGCTATGGGTTGCTGCGCGGTGATCTGAATGGTGGCTTTCTTCTGCAGGCTGGGGATCTCAGAGAACTTAGAGGTGGTGTACGGGTATTCGTTGGTATCATAATCGCCGGGCATCCAGAAGATTTTGTGGTCTCCGGCCAGGTTTACCTCAGTTTGTTCTTCTTTGATGATAAAGTAGGTCAGTCCGTTCTGCGTAGGGAATTCATACCTGAAGCCCAACCCGTCATTAAACAACCGGAATCTGATTTTGATGAACCGGTCTTTCTGCGCTTTCTGGGTAAGCGTGACCACCAGCTCAGTGTAATTGTTTTTGATGGTTTTCTGCTCGCCGTACACCGGTTCCCAGGAATCATTCACCGTGGTGGTCTCAGAATTAGAAATAGTAAAACCTTCCACAAAAGACGGTCCGTTAGCTACTTCAATCCCCAGCAGACTTGGCTTGACCACCGGCTTGTTTTTGTACGTGAGCTGGTACGAAGGCCTTCCAGCGGAAGTCAATTCAAACTTTAAAATAAGATTTTTATCTGGCGACGTGATGGTCTGGGCATGGGCTCCCCCAAGTAGAAAGAGCGAAACCAGAAGAAAGATAAAGTGTTTCATAGGTATAAAAGGTAGGGAAGAGTAGAAGTGAAAAATTACGCCAGGTGTTCGTCTACATCCTGCACGCGCAAGGTAAGCAAGCCGGCAAAAATCATGGAGCAGCCGCCCAGCACCAGCACGTAAATTGATTGGCCTTCAAAGAAATTTTTGTTGATGAAATCCAGCATGGTGCCGGCCACAATCTGCGGAATCACAATGAAAAAATTGAACACGCCCATGTAATAGCCCATGCGTTTCGCCGGCAAAGAACCCGCCAGAATAGCGTAGGGCATGGTGAGAATACTGGCCCAGGCAATTCCCACGCCTACCATAGAAACTAGCAACAGGTTTGGGTCAGACACAAAGTACATGGAAATCAAGCCCAAACCGCCAATGACCAGACAAATCAAATGGGTCATTCTTCTATTGGTTTTTTTGGCGATCACCGGCAACACAAACGCGAACAAAGCCGAGATGCCGTTATAGACCGCAAAGCAGATGCCTACCCAGTCGGCGCCTTCATTGTAGAGTTTAGAGGTGGTGTCTGAGGTGCCGTACACGTGACTGGTGACGGCGGGCGTGGTGAAAATCCACATGGCAAAAAGCGCGAACCAGGTAAAGAACTGCACAAAAGCCAACTGAAACATGGTCTTCGGCATTTTGAAGATGCCCGAGAACGTTTCTGCTACGCCCTGCCAAAAGGTGGTTTCGCTATTTTCCCGCTTGAACTCGTCCAGGTCCTCGGGTGGATATTCGTTGGTTTTAAGCACTGTCCAGAGCACGGCCAGAAAGAAGACTACGCCGCCGGAATAAAAAGCCCATTTCACCGAGGGCGGAATTTCGCCGGCCGGTGCCGTGTTGGGAAGGCCAATCCAGTTGTTGAAAATCCAGGGAAGGGAAGAGGCCACCACCGCGCCCACCCCAATGAAAAACGTCTGCGTCGCGAAACCAGCCGTGCGTTGGTCAGAAGGCAACAGATCACCCACCAGCGCCCGGAACGGCTCCATGGAGATGTTGATGGACGAATCCAGAATCCAGAGCATGCCCACCGCCATCCAGAGCGCATGCGAATTGGGCATGATCACCAGCGAGATAGACGCCAGGATGGCACCCACCAGAAAAAACGGTTTTCTTCGGCCAAACCTGGGGCTCCAAGTGCGGTCACTTAAGTAACCAATCACGGGTTGCACCAACAATCCCGTAACGGGCGCGGCCAGCCAGTAAAGCGCAATTTCCGTTCCGCCCAGGGTTTCAAAAATGCGGCTCACGTTGGCGTTCTGCAGCGCAAATCCAAACTGAATACCCAAAAACCCGAAACTCATGTTCCAGATTTGCCAGAAGCTGAGGCGGGGCTTGGCTTGCGCTTGTAAAGTTGGTGCCATGGGTTGTGTCTGTTAGTGGTAGTTGGTTTTGTTTTCCGTTTTCGGGCTCCAAACTGAAAATGAAGCCAAAAACGGGTTTTATTTCTGCTGTAGTAAAAACACATGCGCGCTCATGGGGGCCAGATTGATGCCGGTTTTCACCGTAGGCTGTAGGGGCAACAAAGGCATGTCGGTGAGCAAATCCTGGAGTGTGAGCGTGCTGTTCAAAGTCAAACCTAAGGCCGCCAATGCTTCCGCTGACAAAGCCAGGGAAAAGTTGGTGGCCGTGCGGTTAAAATTCACCAGCACCAGGAGCCGCTCGGTTGAAGTATGGCGCACATAGGCATAAGTGCCGGCGGGCGCGCTTCCTGGGTTGGCCGTGAGGGCATAGAACTTCCCTTTTCTGATGGCCTCACGGGTGGTGCTCACCTGCAGCAGTTTGGCGTAGAAAGCCCGTAATTTTTGTTGGTCTTCGGTGAGTTTGCCGCCGTCAAATTGGCCGTTGTTCATCCAGGCCTGGTGCGCCGGAACGCCCCAGTAGTCAAAAATGGTGGTGCGGCCGTCTTCGCCCTGAAAACCTTCCAGCCCTCTGCCAGGTTCGCCTACTTCCTGCCCAAAATACAGCATGACGGGGCCTGAGCCTAGGGTGGCGCTCACGGTCATGGCGGGCACGGCGGCCCAGGGCGTACCTGCAAATTCTGGCGAGGCAATGCGGTGCTCATCATGGTTTTCCAAAAACCGGAGCATGTGACTGGAGATGCCGTTGCTTTCTTCGCGCCACACCTTGGTGATATCTTGGGTTTTGCCCTGGCCTTTGTTTTCCATCAAGCGGCGCAAACCATCATATAAACCCACCTTGTCATAGAGATAGTCAAAGCCGCCGGTTTTAATATAATTGCGGTATTCTTTGGGGTTGTAGATTTCAGCGATGAAGGTGATACCGGGGTGCCTGGCTTTGACTTGCGGAATCACCCAGGCCCAGAATTCCACGGGGACCATCTCGGCCATATCACACCGGAACCCGTCTACCCCTTTGCCTGCCCAAAACTGCAGAATGTCGCGCATCTTGAGCCAGGTGTCTGGAGTTGGAGTGAAGTGTTGTGTGCGGTTGTTCTGAAGGTCTACGCCGTAGTTCAGCTTCACGGTCTCAAACCAATCGTTCTCAGAGGGCGTGGCGCTGAATACGTCATTGCCGGAGACTTTGGCGGGGTTTTCTGCGAATTTGTTGTCTTCCTGAGGACCTTTGAATGCCGCGCCCAACGGATTATAACTAGCCGGGACTTGCAACGCCTGACCGGGCAGGTAATAGAAATTGTTGTTCGGTTTAAAACCAGCGGTCACGTCATCTTTATCTCCAAAATCCTGCACGCCCGCCGGTTTGGCATCTGAGTGGTAGTGGCGGGCCACGTGGTTGGGCACGAAGTCAATAAGCACCTTCAAACCGTTGCTGTGGGTGCGCGCGACCAAGGCTTCAAACTCGGCCATGCGCTGCTTTACATTCACGGCCAAATCTGGGGCCACGTCATAATAATCTTTAATGGCGTACGGCGACCCGGCGCGGCCTTTCACCACATCTGCGTCATCTACCGGAATGCCAAATGGCGTGAAGTCGGTCATGGTGGCGTGCTCCAGCACGCCGGTGTACCAGACGTGCGTCACGCCCAGTTTCTTGATTTCCTGCAGGGCTTTCTGGCTGATGTCATTGAACTTGCCCACGCCGTTTTCCTGCGCCGTGCCATAGGTTTTGTTCACGCTTTTCCTATTCCCGAACAGCCTCGTCATGACCTGGTAAATCACCAGCTTCTGGTCGGTGATTTCTTCATTGGTCGTGTTCACTTCTGCCTGTGGGGCTGGCACTGGTGCAACGGGAGCCTGGGCATTCGTCTCCTGAGACGTTTTGGCAGGAATAGAGGCAGTTTTACAACCAACTGCCAGGCAAGTCATTAACAACAAAGACAGAAACGAACGCTTGGAGTAAATCATGCAATAGTTAGTTTCAATAGAGACAGATAATGCGGTGTGTACATGAAATCCAAATTTTCCGTTTTCGGGCTCATTTCCAGAAATGAGCCCGAAAACGGAAGGTCCTTAGGCCAATTGGTGCGCAATCTCGGTTTTACGGTAGGCATCAATGGCCTGCGGTTGGTCAAAGACCTGCAAGGTCAACGGAGTGGCCGATTGGTTCTCAATCTCCACGGCTTCCTTGGTCACTTTCACCTGCAACAGTGAACCTCTGAACCTTATTTTAAAGGAATACGAAGACCAACCAGCCGGAATGAACGGATTGAAATGCAGCTGGTTTTCCCTTACCCGCATCCCCCCGAAACCCTGCACCACGGCCATCCAGGTGCCGGCCATGGAAGTGATGTGGCAGCCGTCTTCGGTGTCATTGTTGTAGTCGTCCAGGTCCAAACGGGCGGTGCGCAGGTAGAAGTCATAGGCGCGCTGCTCGTCACCTAATTTAGCGGCTAAAATAGCGTGTACGCACGGCGAAAGCGACGATTCATGCACGGTGCGCGGCTCGTAAAAATCATAGTTGCGCCGGATGGTGTCCAGGTCATAGCGGTCCTCAAACAGGTAGATGCCTTGCAGCACATCGGCCTGCTTGATAAACACGGAGCGCAGAATTCTGTCCCAGGACCACTTCTGGTTCAGGGGCCGCTCAGAGGCTGGCAATTCTTTCACCAGTGTCTGTTCTTTGTCCAGGAAACCGTCTTGCTGCAGGAAAATACCCAATTCTTCGTCCTCGGGGTAATACATGTGGTCAATCACATGCTGCCACTGCTCGGTTTCCTGCGCCACGTTCAGGTTCATCTTCGCCAGCAATTCTGCGTAACGGGACGGGGCGTTTTCCTGCACGTGTTGCAAGGCGTGAAGGGTATATTCCAGGGTCCAAGTGGCAATGGTGGAGGTGTACCAGTTGTTGTTGACGTTGTTTTCGTATTCATTGGGGCCGGTCACGCCCAGCATCACGTATTGGTTTTTGGCGGCGGACCAATTCACGCGCTGCGCCCAGAACCGGGAAATAGCTACCAAAACCTCCAGCCCAAACTCGGCTAAATAAGCGTCATCTCCGGTGTACCTAATGTAGTCATGAATGGCGTGCGCGATGGCGCCGTTGCGGTGAATTTCCTCAAAGGTGATTTCCCACTCGTTGTGGCATTCCTCGCCGTTGATGGTGACCATGGGGTAAAGCGCCGCACCGCCGGTAAAGCCCAGTTTCTCAGCATTTTCAATGGCTTTAGGCAGGTGTTTGTAGCGGTAAATTAACAGATTACGGGCTACTTGCGGGTCGGCGGTGGCCAGGTAGAAGGGCAGGCAATAGGCCTCGGTGTCCCAGTAGGTGGTGCCGCCGTATTTCTCGCCGGTGAAGCCTTTGGGGCCGATGTTGAGGCGCTCGTCTTCGCCGGTATAGGTTTGGTTAAGCTGGAAAATATTGAAACGAATGCCTTGTTGGGCAGCGGCATCGCCTTCAATCACAATGTCACTTTCTTCCCATTTGGCGGCCCAGGCGGCGGCTTGTTCCTGCAAAAGTTGCTCAAAGCCTTTTTCGGCCGCGGCCGCCACTACTTTCTGGGTGTTAGCGAGTAAGTCTGACTTGGCGTAGTTCTCTGAAGAAAGGTTGGCGGCGTATTTATAGACAACCGTTTCCTGGCCTTGGGCAGCGGTTACTTCAAACGTGGAGGCAATGTATTTGGGACGTTCAATTGGAGTAGACGTGATAGCTATTTCCTGCCCGTTTTGGGTCACCTTTATTTTCTGGCCGGTACAAACCTGGAAGGCCGTTTTCTTGGTTTCAACGGTCACGTAGCCTTCCTGGGGTGAGGCCTGCTGCTGCACTTCGTTCCAGAATTTTTCATCGTAGTTGGAGTCGGCGTTGATGATGTCGGCGTCTACGTAGGGCGTGAAAGTGAGCGTGCCGCTGAAGTTCAATGGGGTCACGCTGTATTTAATGGCGCCCACTTCGTCTTGCACAATGCTGGTGAACCGTTTGGAGACCACGCGGACCTGCTTGCCGCTGGGCAGGGTGGCGGTGCATTGGCGCTCCAGCCAGCCCTCGCGCATGTTCAGTTCCCGCCGGAAATTAGATACCTGGCAAAGATTCAAATCCAAGGTTTCGCCGTTTACCTGCACGTCAATGCCAATCCAGTTGGCGGCGTTCAAGACCTTGGCGAAGTATTCTGGGTAGCCATTTTTCCACCAGCCCACGCGGGTTTTGTCTGGGTAGTACACGCCCGCCACGTAATTGCCCTGCAGGGTTTCGCCGGTGAACGCTTCCTCAAAATTGGCGCGCTGGCCCATGCGGCCGTTGCCCAGAGAAAAAACGCTTTCTGATATCTTGTTATAGTCCGGATGAAAGCCTTCTTCTATAATGGACCATTCATCTACGGTGAGGTATTGTTTCATAAATTGGTATCAGGTGCCGGGGCACAGGTATCAAAAGTCATTCAAGTATTGCGTTCCGTTTTTGGCCTCCATTCTGGAAATGAGCGCCAAAACAGCCTAATTCTTCCGCTCCAAACTGCGCAGCCTTTCCACCGACAATTCAGATAAGTCTTTGACCACAAGGTCTGCCTGGTGCAGAACGTGAGGCTCGCCCACGCCCACGCACAGCATGCCGGCGTTTTTGGCGGCTTCCACGCCGGCCACGGCATCTTCAAACACCACGCAGGCAGTGTGGGTAACGCCCAGAGCCTGAGCGCCTTTCAAAAATACTTCTGGGTTGGGTTTGCCTTTCTCCACGTGGCGGCCGTCAATGATAGCGTCAAAATAGGGGAGCAGGGCGGTGCGTTCCAGGATCAGTTGGGCGTTTTTGCTGGCAGAGCCCAGCGCTATTTTCAGGCCTTCGGCTTTAAGTTCTTTCAGGAAATTGACTACACCGGGTAGAATCTCGGAGGGCGTCATTTTGGCCACATCCAGCAGGTATTCGGTGTTTTTTTGCTCACACAAGGCCAGCATCTGTTCCTGAGGCATGGTTTGTCCGCCAATTTCCAGAATGATTTCCAGGGACCGGCGCCGGCTCACGCCTTTCAGCCGCTCATTATGCTGCTCGGTAAAGTCAATACCCAGGCTTTCAGCGGTTTGTCGCCAGGCTTTGTAATGGTACACGGCGGTGTCCACCAAAACGCCATCTAAATCAAAAAGGCAAGCGGTGATGTGGTTCATAGTTTCATGTTAGTCCGACCCTTTTTTCATGGGGTGGCATATTGGTGGCAGGGCGTTTTCGGCTTCATTTCTGAAAATGAGCCCGAAAACGGAATTTTTAGTTTATAGCACAGGCATTGAATTTCCGTTGCGCCCTACTATATAAAGGTGTGCCCTTCAGGAAATCGTTTTCAAGCACAGCGCTTCAAGTACTACTCTTTTTTAACGGTCCTTACCTTTTGCTCAGCGTATTCTGTGGTTTGGGTTAAATAAAAGGTATAAAACTGAATCAATAGAATCAATAACTTAACAGTCAAGCTCTTACTGGTGAACCAAATTTTTAATGATGCTCTGTTTTGAGAGGGCGCCAACCCTGTCCATCAAGTGAAATACCCAGTTGGTACTCCATTTTTATTAGTAATATTGTAAAAACACATGCTAAAATAAGGATAAAATTGATTACGAAATCGATTTCCCTAAATTTATAATGTGATTTTTAAAAATATCTGGTGCTTATGAGAGTCCTTGTCCTTCTATTGTGGATGTTCTTGCCTATTGCTGGGTTTAGCCAAGTCACGGTAGAAGTGGCGCGGGTGCCCGAGAAAACGCCTGTCAATGCGGTATTATATCTGGCAGGTTCCATGAATAACTGGCACCCCAAAAACGAGGCCCATCAATTCAAGAAGGCCGCGAACGGCAAGTATTATCTAACCCTGCCCAACTTGCCCACCGCTGCCGAGTTTAAAATCACCAGAGGCAGCTGGGAAACGGGGGAAGTGCTGGAAGATGGCGCCAATCGGCCAAACCGGAAACTTAATGCGGCAGTAAGTGTAGACACGATCAGGTTGGAAGTGGAGAGCTGGCAGGATTTTCATCAGGTCCCCGCCAAAAAGCACACGGCCACTGCTCAGGTGATTGTCATGGATTCTGCGTTTTACATGCCCCAACTCAAACGGTCGCGCCGGGTATGGTTGTATCTGCCGCCTTCGTATGCAACTTCCAACAAAAAGTACCCCGTGCTGTACATGCATGACGGCCAGAATCTGTTTGATGCTTATTACAGTTTCAGCGGCGAATGGGGCATTGACGAAACCCTGGATTCATTGTACAAAGCCACGGGCCACGAAGTGATTGTGGTGGGCATTGACAACGGCGGCTCGGAGCGCATGAATGAATACACACCCTGGAAAAACGAAAAATACGGTGGCGGTCTGGGAGAGGCCTACATTGATTTCCTGGCCCAAACGTTGAAACCTTACATAGACGCTAACTATAGAACCAAGAAAGGGAGAAAAGACACGGCTATTGCCGGCAGTTCCATGGGCGGGTTGATTTCTCTTTATGCCATTTTAAAACACCCCAACGTGTTTGGGAACGCAGGTGTGTTGTCGCCGGCTTTTTGGGTGTCGCCGGAGCTCTATTCTTTTGCGGAGCAGGCTGCGCTTGGTAAGAAAGCCAGGATTTTCTTGATGGCTGGCGCCATGGAAGGACCGCAGATGGTATCTGACATAACGCGTATGCACGCATTGCTTTTGAAGAAAGAAGTGAAACCCACCCAAATATCTTACGAGCTGCACGCAGACGGCACTCACACAGAAGCTTATTGGAAGCGTGAGTTCCCTGCCGTAGTCAACTGGCTTTTTGGCTGGAAGAAACAATAGCTTGTTTATGGCGGACTAACAGCCATTATTTAGAGTGGTGGCGTGTAGTTTTTAACAATCAAAATAAGTGACGAAATCAGCCATAAAAACAAAGTGAGAAACCGCTATTTCTAGTCTGGCGCAAATTCCAGAATGTCTCCGGGTTGGCAGTCTAACGTTTTGCAGATGGCTTCCAGGGTGCTGAACCTGATGGCCTTGGCTTTTCCGGTTTTTAAGATGGAGAGATTGGACAGCGTGAGGCCTACTTTCTCAGAAAGTTCGTTCAGAGACATCTTGCGTTTGGCCATCATCACGTCCAGGTTTACGACTATGGGCATGGGCTAAACGGTCAGTTCGCTTTCGGTTTGCAACTCGGTTCCTTTCTTGAATACCTGGGCAATGACAAAGATGATGGCGGCCAGAAACAAAAACTCTGAGCTTTCCCATTCAAGCGGCAGGCTTAATCCTTTTTTCATAAGCCAGCGGCCGTAGCTGTTAGAGATAATCCCCAAAATGCCTGCGCCCAGGGCCACATGGCTAATGGTCATGATCAGCTGCGCCACATGGTAGTTGAACGGTTTTTCATAACTGAACACTTTGAAAATCTTGATGACCAGATAGGCCAGATACGCTTTCACCGCGCCCATGACAATGACCAAAGACATCATGGAAATGTAATAAGACTTATTGAAGGCAAGCAGCTCAGACAGGTCTAACTGTTCATACAAGTCCTTCGCCCCGGCGGGGTTCACAAACAGGCTCACAAAAGAAGAGAAAATCAACGCGCCGGTTTTAATGCACAGGCCAATGAAGATAATCCAGAACAGGACATGCACCAGCGTAAGAATGGTTTTGGAGTTGGTTTCCATGACAGTTGTTTTAATAATGGTTCTGCAAACATCAATAATTAATTATTGAAAAACAATAAAAATTTACCAATTGTTAATTCAAATCTAGTTTTTATTCCCCAGCCGCCTTTCTCAAAGCAACAGGTTAAAAAGTGATTCTGTTTTTTTGCTCCGTTTGGAATCTGGAGCCCAAAAACAGAAAAGCCACCGGTGAACCCAGTGGCTTTTCTGCTGATGCGGTTTTTATGCAATGCTTATCTGCGCTCCAGTTCTTTCCAGGCCAGGGCGGCGGCGCCCATCACGGCGGTGTTGTGCAATCCTAAACCAGATGGCAAGACTTTCACTTTCCCTTTGAAGATAGGCAACAGGTTTTTCTCTAAATGATAGCGTACCGGGTCAAACAAAAATTCCTCGGCGCGTACCAAACCACCAAATAAAAAGATTGCCTCTGGGCTCAGGTGCGCCACGGTGTCGGCCAATTTCATGCCCAGCACTTTGCCGGTGTACTCAAAGCAGTCAATGGCAATTTTGTCGCCGCGTTTGGCGGCCTGGGTGATCATTTCAGCGGTGAGGTCATTGAAACTTACACCGCGCAATTCGCTGTAATCTGTATAATCGGCTAGAAACTTGTACACGGTACGCTTAATACCCGTGGCCGACACGTAGGTTTCCAGGCAGCCGCGTCTTCCGCAGCCGCACACGCGGCCAGAGCCTTTCACGTTCACCAGGGTATGGCCCAGCTCGCCGGCGTTGCCGTCATGGCCATACACCAGGTTGCCGTTCACCACAATGCCGCTCCCCAAACCCGTGCCCAGGGTCACCACCACAAAGTTGGTCATGTTTTTGGCGCCGCCGTAAATCATTTCGCCAATGGCGGCGGCGTTGGCATCATTGGTCAAAAAGACCGGAACTTTGAAGTAGGCCTGCAGCAAATCTGCGATGGCCACAGAGCCGTGCCATTTCAGGTTGGGGGCGTTCTCAATGGTGCCGGTGTAGAAGTTGCCGTTGGGGGCGCCCACGCCCACGCCAATCAGGCGGGCCTCGTCCTCAATTTTACGGAACTTGGCACTGACTTCCTGGTGCAGAAAACGCAGGAAATCATGCACGGTGTCGCCTTCAGTGGTGGAAAGTTCACCGTGGGCCAGGCTGATGCCGTCACGGTCCAGGAAGCCGAACTTGGTGTTCGTGCCCCCAATGTCAATGCCTAAAATTACGTCCTTCATGTGTGTTTGTGAGATTGGTGCGGCAAGCCGAAAGGAATAAGCTTCCCATCAGCTCTGGAAATGGATATTTGAAGTGGAAACTTAAGAAGAATGCGCCATTCTGCCAAATGTCAGAGGCAAAGGAGGCAGATTCTCTAAAGGAGTCGGCGCGTTTCCGTTTTCGGGCCCTGGATTTAAAATGAAAGCAAAAACAGGTGGCTTTACTATGATGGTCGGCCTGAAAACCCTGGCTTGATTTATATTGGCTCTTTAATTTCGAGGCATTGCAGGCTTCTGCAGAAATTATTAAGGAAAGCCTATATTTATGCGGTTTCTACTGGCAAAAACCGATTAATTTTGGTATTTTTGTATGTTAATAACCCACCGAGAAACTCAATGAGTGACACTGAACAAAATAACATGAACGCCTATTCCGCAGACAGTATCCAGGTGCTTGAAGGCTTGGAGGCAGTTCGGAAACGGCCCGCCATGTACATCGGCGATATTGGCGTGAAAGGTCTCCATCACCTGGTGTGGGAGGTGGTTGACAACTCCATTGATGAGGCCCTGGCCGGCCACTGTGACGAAATCAACGTCACCATCCATCCTGACAATTCTGTCTCTGTCTCAGACAATGGCCGCGGTATTCCGGTAGATTTCCACCAGAAAGAAGGCCGCTCGGCCCTGGAAGTGGTCATGACCGTGCTGCACGCCGGCGGTAAGTTTGACAAAGACTCCTATAAAGTATCTGGCGGTTTGCACGGCGTGGGGGTTTCCTGCGTGAACGCGCTTTCCACGGACCTGCACGTGACTGTTCATAAAAACGGCAAAATCTACGAACAGCACTACAACATTGGCGCCCCCCAATATCCAGTGCGCGAGATTGGCACTACGGATAGAACTGGTACCATCGTGCATTTTCAGCCAGACGCCAGCATCTTCACCACCACCGAGTACAAGTATGAAACGGTGGCCAGCCGCCTGCGCGAACTCTCTTTCCTGAACAAAGGCATTAGAATCAACCTGACGGATGAGCGCGAGGAAACCACTCCCGGCGAATTCCTTTCTGATTCTTTCTATTCTGAAGGCGGTCTGCAGGAATTTGTGGCCTACCTGGAAGAAACCCGCGTGAACCTGATTCCTGTTCCCATTTACGTGGAAAGCGAAAAAGGCGGGATTCCGGTAGAGATTGCCTTGAATTACAACACTTCGTACACAGAGAACATTTTCTCTTACGTCAACAACATCAACACCCATGAAGGCGGTACCCACGTGGCCGGTTTCAGACGTGCCTTGACTCGTACCTTGAAAAGCTACGCCGAGAAATCTGGCATGCTGGAGAAAGCCAAGGTGGAGATTCAGGGCGATGACTTCCGGGAAGGCTTGACCGCCGTGATTTCTGTGAAAGTGCAGGAACCGCAGTTTGAAGGCCAGACCAAAACCAAGCTGGGCAACTCAGACGTGATGGGCGCCGTGGACACGGTGGTGGGAGAGATCCTGAACCAGTTCCTGGAAGAAAACCCGAAAGAGGCGCGCATCATCATCCAGAAAGTGATTCTGGCGGCGCAGGCCCGTTTGGCAGCCCGCAAGGCCCGTGAAATGGTGCAGCGCAAGAACGTGATGGGCGGCTCGGGCTTGCCTGGTAAACTAGCCGACTGCTCTGACTCTGACCCCGCCGTTTGCGAACTGTACCTGGTGGAGGGTGACTCCGCGGGTGGTTCTGCCAAGCAGGGCCGCGACCGTAAGTTTCAGGCTATTCTGCCGCTCAGAGGTAAAATCCTGAACGTGGAGAAAGCCCAGGAGCACCGCATCTACGAGAACGAAGAGATCAAGAACATGATCACCGCGCTGGGTGTTTCTTTCGGGACACCTGAAGACGACAAGGCTTTGAACATGGTCAAACTGCGTTACCACAAAGTCATCATCATGACAGATGCGGACGTGGACGGTTCTCACATCAGAACCTTGATTTTGACCTTCTTCTTCCGGTACATGCGGGATTTGATTGACTCGGGCTATGTATACATTGCACTTCCTCCTTTATACTTAGTGAAAAAAGGCAAAGAAGAGCGCTACTGCTGGACCGAGCAAGACCGCATTGACGCCATTGCTGAACTAGGCAAAGGAAAAGATGACAGCGTGGGCGTGCAGCGTTACAAAGGTCTGGGGGAGATGAACCCAGAGCAGTTGTGGGAAACCACCATGCGCCCAGATACCCGCAGCTTGAAGCGCGTTTCTGTGGAATCTGCCGCCGAGGCTGACCATTTGTTCTCTATGTTAATGGGCGATGAAGTGGCCCCGCGTAGAGATTTTATTGAACGCAACGCGAAATATGCCAAAGTAGACGTTTAAGAAGTAATAGAGTTAAAGGAGCAGGCTGGAAACAGAGCGGTAGAATTCCTACACTCTGTTTTCAGCCTGTTTTTCGTAAATGAAGCCAAAACTGGAATTTTAGTGCTTTTCGGTTTTCTGTTGCGCCTTGGTTTAAAAAGCTATTATCTTAGCAAGCCTAGGTCCAGACCTTCAGGAGCACCCCGTTTCTTTACTAATAGACTATGAATGCAATAAAGGCGAGTGAGCAGGTAAGGAGAAGTAATTACATCAGTCGGGATTTGAGTTGGCTGCGGTTCAATTACCGCGTGCTGGACTTGGTGCGCAACCCAGACACTTCCCTGTTTCAGCGCCTTAAGTTTTTGGCCATTACCGCCTCCAACCTAGATGAGTTCTTCATGATCAGGGTGGGGAGCTTGTACAATTACATAGACTACGGCAAAGAGCGCATTGACTACAGCGGCCTTCGGGAGATTCCCTTCCGGAAGAAACTCATGGATTTTGCCCACCGCTTTGTAGCTGACCAATACCAGGCCTTTGAAGACCTGAAAAAAGAATTTGACGGCAACGGTTTCAACATCTGCCGCATGAAAGACCTCACTGAGGGCGAGCAGCAGAAAGCCAATTCGTACTTCAAGAACACCATTTACCCGCTGCTTACGCCCATGGTGTATGACAGCTACCATGGGTTTCCGCTCATGATGAACCAGCTGCTCATCTTTGGCGTGGTGACCAAAACCTCTGAAGACGTAAAGCAGCAAAGCCGCATCACGTTTGTGCAGGTGCCAAGCAACCTTACCCGTTTTCTAGAGATTCAGCGCAAGAACAAAGTTGTTTTTGTGCCACTGGAGGAAATTATCAGGAGCAACATGGACAAACTCTTCCGCAATGTGGAGATTGAGTCGGTGAACCTGTTCCGGATTACGCGCAACGGTGATTTCACGCTGGAGGAAAGTGATGACATGGATCAGGACTTTGTGCAGGAGGTCAAGCTCAAGCTCAAAACCCGCAAGAAAGGCCGCGTGGTGCGGGTGGAGATTGAACGGGCGCCCTCTAATTACATGATGAAGGTGCTCAAAGAGCGCTGGACCATTGACAACGCCAACCTGTTCCAGATGGAGCACCTGCTGGACCTTCGGGCCTTGTGGCAAATCATTCGGCATCCGCAGTTCTCATCTAAAATCAAAAAGTCCCCGGCCCCGGTCACGCCCGCCAGTTTACCCGAAAGCGCCTCAGAGAATCTGTTTGAGTACCTCAAAGAGCATGACGTGCTGCTGCACCACCCGTACAACAGCATTGACCCCGTGGTGAATTTGTTGGAGAAGGCCGCCGAAGACCCGTATGTGCTGGGCATCAAGCAGACCATTTACCGGTTAGCAGATAATTCCCGCGTGACCGCCGCGCTTTTGAAAGCTGCCGAAAACGGCAAGCACGTGAGCGCCCTTTTTGAGGTGAAAGCCCGCTTTGACGAGGAACGCAACATCAAAGAAGGTGAGCGCCTGGAGAAAGCAGGCTGTTTTGTGATCTACGGCATAAGTAAGTACAAGACGCACACCAAAATGCTCATGATCATTAGAAAGGAAGGTGAGAAAGTGACGCGCTACGTGCATTTGGGCAGCGGGAACTACAATGAGCAGACCAGCCGCCAGTACACCGACATCAGCCTGCTTACCACCGATGACGTGTATGGGCACGACGTGTCTGAGTTCTTCAACGTGATCACCGGCCATTCCTACCCTGAGAACTATGAATACCTGATCACCGCGCCCAAAGACATGCGGCAGCAGCTCATTGAACTCATTAGAACAGAAACCAAAAACGCTGAAAATGGCCTGCCTGCCGGCATTGTCATCAAGATTAACTCCCTGGAAGACAAGGAAGTTATTGACGAATTCTACCAGGCCTCCCAGGCGGGCGTGAAGATAAAACTAATTGTGCGCGGCATCTGCTGTCTGCGGCCGGGCCGCGAGGGGCTGAGTGAAAATGTACAGGTCAGTTCCATTGTGGGCGAATACCTGGAACATGCGCGCCTGTTCTACTTCCACAACAATGGCAACCCCACGGTGCTGGGCGGCTCCGCTGATTTCATGGTGCGCAGCTTTGAGCGCCGTATTGAGGCCCTGTTCCACATTGTGAACGAAGACCTGAAAAAGCAGGCTATCAACATTCTGCGTTACAACCTCATGGACAACCAGAACGCCTACATTATGCGTGAAGACGGCACCTACCTCAAACGCCAACCGGAGGAGAACGAAAAGCCCTTCAACGTGCACCAAGAATTCTACAAAGTGGACTTGGGCAAAGCAGAAGACGCCAGCTTGTTTTAAGTGGTAAAAATATGTTAAACAGAAAAGCCTGGCTAGAATTGCTGGGCTTTTCTGTTTTGGGGCTCATTTCTGGAAATGAGCCCTAAAACGGGTATAGAAAAGAATAACTTTAAGGCTCTATAGTAGATTCGCCAGGGCAGTTACGGTTATTGGTATAAAACGACAATAAAGCGTATGTTTAAGTGTAATTATAGTGCCAATAAGTGCAGGTGGTTAAGTTTATACTCTAGTTAGCGGCAAGCAAAAAAAAGAAAAAGTGATTTTAAGGGTTAAAAGATAATGGAAGATTTATTTGGGGTTCTTTTCGTAGTATTTGTTATTTTTTTAATTATTGGCCTTATTTCACCGAATAAAGGACTTTTTTGGTTAAAAAAGAATAGAAGCAGAAAAGCTGTTTTAAAGTTTTATGGGCTTGGAGCTATAATAGCATTTTTCGGATTTGGCATATTCAGTCCGAATCCTAATAAGGATGAAGAAATAAGTATAGAGAACGTGACTGAAAATGCAGCTAAAGTTCAAGACAGCGAGGAGATAACAGACACAGATACTGAGTATAATAATACTGTTAAAGAGGATTTAAATATATCGTATGAAGTATTGCGGCAATGGAATCCTAACAACGACAACGATGCGATTGGATTGGATATTCTGATTGATAAAAAAGACGCGACAAAAGAAAATATTTTAATATTAATAAATCAGATTGCTGGCAATAATGTAGACAAGGCAAATATACTAATATTCACTACTAAGAACGCATGGAAAGAAGGTCAAAGAGGTTCTAATTTCACTAATGATTATAAAAAAAGCTATATCGCGTTTTATGTTAAAAACAATACAGGGGACGGAGCATATAGTGGATTTAATGAAATTAGATGGATGCAAGAAATTGGTGCATTGTCTAATTTGTATGGCTCTGTTACAAAACTATAAAATGCCAGCCGCTAACATTGTATAAACATCATGCTACGGCCGACGGCCTAGCACGTTGTTTATACGAGACCGTTATGTGCAACTTAAGACCACCTGATAATTATAGCCTTTCTAGTTTGGCGAAACCTACTGTCTTTCTGTAATTATCTGGAGAAACACCTACTTTTTTCGTAAAAAATCGACTAAAATAAAATTCATCATAATAACCAAGTCCAGCTGCAATCTGTTTCAAAGGTTTTGATGTTAAATATAGCTCTCGTTTAGCCGCTATAACAATTCTATTAGAAATTAAATCGCTAGGTGTTTGCTGTAAATATTTTTTTACAATCCCTGCCAATGTTTTTGTACTAACACACAAAACATCTGCATAATCTTTCGGAGAATGTAATTCACAATAATTTTTCTCAATAGAATCTACTAAATTTTGTAGGATTTCTGATTGACCATCAGAAAATTTTGGAACTATCTCTTTATCGAATTGTTTTTTCTGTCTCACTGCTTCTATTAAAAATACCTTTAAAAAAGCCACAAGAACTTCATGTTGAGCAATAGAATCTCTATCCATCTCTTTAGAAATTTGGTCTATGAGATTAAAAAACAGCCCTTCTTCAGAAATTTGAAAATGTGGTAATCCATGAAAGTTGTTAAAAAGAACGCCTTCTGTTTCAATTTCATTTTGATGACGATATGTACAAAAAAAGTCAGGGTGAAAATTTAATAACCAGCCTTGACACCGTTCTTCAGAAGAAATCATAAATGGTTGATAAGGCGACAAGCAAATCATTTGATAACCTTGCAGTTCATAATTAGAAAGGTCTACACTTAACTTATAGTTGCTTGCGTTAAGTAAAATAATAGAATAATAATTTTTTCTTTGTAAATGATCAAATTGATTAAGATTTTCAAACCTTTCTAGTCTAAAGGCTAATTCACCATTTTGTTTATCTATAATAATTTGAGCCATAAGAATATATTTCTTTATTTAATATTACATATAAAAAGAAAGGAGTGTAAAACACTCCTTTCTAAAGATATAAATTATTTGGAAGCTATAATATCTATTTTTTGAATTGCAGTTGCTTGGAAACCTTCTAAAAGAACAGGAGCATTTTCCATAAGTGCTGCAGCAACTTTACCTGTTAAATGAGCATCTCTACCTGAATCATCTGCAAAGGTATCAAAGATTGCATAAGTAGTTGCATCTATTTTTATAGCATACCAAGATAAAGTCTTTGGCTCATCACTTACTAATTGTTTTCCAACATTAAGAAAATTTTCGACATCTGCTGTCTTTGCTTCTTTAGATTTCATAATAACAAGTAAGCCATTGTTTTGCAATCCGGACTTATGATTAGATGCCAATACATCTGTTGGTTGAATATCTGTACTAGGATCAAAATCTTCTAACAAATCACCTGCCTTTGCTAATAATGCCTTTGCAACTTCGCCTGTTAAATGAGCTTGCCTACCTTCTTCTACTTCAAAGGTATCATAGATACCAAAAGTTTTACTGTCTATCTGAAAGGCAAACCAAGATACTGTTTGGGGTTCTTGATTGACTAGTGCTAATCCACCAAGCAAAAAGTTTTTAACGTCTTGCTCTTTTCCTGGCTTTGCTTTCATAATTACTAATAATCCGATTGTTTCATTTTTTGTACTGTTCATAATGTTTGTGTTTTTAGTTTTTGAAAATGTTTGAGTTGTAAATCCTAGTAAAAAACTAGGAGCACTAATTTTAATGGAACTGTAGTTTTCATTTTTTCTTGTTTTTTTGTTACAATGCAAATTTGGGGTGAAACAAAGGACTGTGGAATGGATATTTATTACTATGGCATGGACGATTTTCTGAAAAGCATTACTATTGAATCCAGTATGCACATAACAACGTGTATAATTCATTGCTAGGTAGTGGTCTACAATGTATGATGTTGGAATAAGTATGGCAGCAGAGGTGTTTACAGGAAGTTATGTGCGAGATAACTATCCAGGTAAACTGCCCCTACTGCCACGGAGTGAAAGTAGTGAAAAATGGCGTTAAGCGCACGGGCAGGCAGAATTTCCTGTGCAGGGGCTGCGGCAAGCAGTTTCAGTTCGAATACGCGAAAGCTGGTTGCAGGCCCCAGTCAAGGCGGTTGGCGCTGGCTATGCTGGTGCGCAACTCCGGCATCCGGGATATAGCGACAGTGACGGGCGTACACCGGCAAACGGTGCTCCGGTGGCTCAACAAGCAAGCCGAGGCCTGTGAGTTCCGGCCCCGGCGGCAAAGCTACGCCTCGGTGCAGATAGACGAGGTATGGACGTTTGTCGGAGAGCGTAAAAGGCGCAAAAGGTGGCTTTTCTATGCCTATGCGCCCGAAACGGGCGAAGTGCTGGCCTGGAGCTGGGGAAACCGCAGCCAGCACACGGTCAGCAGGCTCTATAGGCAGCTGGGACAGCTTAAAATAGACTGCTTCTGCACCGATGACTGGCCGGCTTTCACCAAAGTGCCGCCCAGGGAAAGGCACCTTGTCGGCAAAGCCTTCACCAGGCATATTGAAGGAGTGAACCTATGGCTGAGGACCAGGAACCGAAGAATCGTCAGAAAGACAGCGTGCTTCTCTAAAAAAGAGCGAAACCACTACAATGCCATGAAGCTAGTGTTCTATTACCGAAACCATCATACATTGTAGACCACAACCGCCTAACTAAATAAGCTAGGCTTTTCTGTTTTAGGGCTCATTTCCAGAATTGAGCCCGAAAACGGGAATTTCTACAAAACCAGATTTCCGTTTTCCGGCTCTAAACTAGAAATCGAGCTTAAAGTGGTGTTGGGTGGCGCCTTGGTGGCGTTCATAGAGTGATTGCAGAATGCCGTCTTTGAGGCCAATCTGCGGCACCAGCATACTCTCAACGTGCGCCCATTTCATGGCAGAAAGGTAGATTTCAGCGGCGGGTACAATCACGTCGGCGCGGTCAGCGTTCAGTAAAAGCACTTTCACGCGCTCTTCCATAGACATGCTGGAGATGTGGTCCACCACTTCCTCAATCTGCTTCCGGAAGATGGGTTTGCCGGCCGCCTTCTTGGCCATGTCATAAATCTTGTTGATGTTGCCGCCGGTGCCAATGGCGCGGGTCACGTGGTAATGGCGGGCGTTCTCGGTCACCCATTTTTGCATGGTGTTCCAGATTTCCTCAGATTCATCGCCCTGCATGTGCCTAATGGAGCCTTGCTCAAACGAGATGGAAGCCACCTTTAAGCGGTTCACAAAGATGTTGAACTCAGTGCTGCCGCCGCCCACGTCTATGTGCAGGTAATTCCTGTCGTCTAGCTGCTGCTTAATGACCATGTTAATGAGGTCCGCTTCGGTGGTGCCGTCAATGACCTGAATGTGGAGGCCCAGGCGTTTCTGCACTTCGTGTAAAATCTCCTGGGCGTTGTGCGCTGACCGCATGGCCGAGGTGGCGCAGATCATGTAATCATGCACGCCGTGCACTTCCATGAGGAGCTTGAGCGCGTGCAGGAACTTGATGAACTTTTCGGCTTTGGCCTGGGAGATGATGCCGGTGGCGAACACGTCCTCGCCAAGGCGCATGGGGTAGCGTATGTACTCCACCCGCTTGAACAGGGTGTGGTCCTCATACCTGAAAACGTTGGAGATCTGGCACCTTACCGCGTTAGACCCAATGTCAATGGCGGCTAGTCTTATATAGGGTTCGGTAGATTCTGACATAGAAAGCAAACAAATATACTTGAAAATTTAAATGCGCTAAACAAATGCCGCCCATTTTATGACCTTGCTAACAGAACGTTGGGTTTGGTAGTAACTTATTAGATGCGCAGGTAGGCGGTGTTAAGGTGCAGGCGGTGGGGTTTGCTGCTAAAATTAGTGCCTGCGGGGCTTGATGTTCAGAAAAATGTGCTACCTTAGCATAAGAACGGTCTCCAAACGGAAGGCCGTTCTTCTTTTTTTAATCATTGTACTAACCCATAAAGAATATGGCATCAGTATCTTATTACACCCCAGAAGGATTACAGAAGCTCAAGGAAGAACTGCACGAACTCAAGACCAAAGGCCGCGCCAAAGTTGCTGACCAACTAGCCGAAGCCCGTGACAAAGGTGACCTGAGCGAGAACGCTGAATATGACGCCGCCAAAGACGCCCAGGGCCATTTGGAACTGAAAATATCTAAGCTGGAAGAAGTGTTGGGCAACGCCCGCCTCATTGACGAGTCTAACCTGGATTTGTCTAAAGCGCTTATTCTCTCTAAAGTGAAGCTCAAGAACCTCAACAACAACATGGAGATGGTGTACACGCTGGTGGCCGAGGAAGAAGCCAACCTGGCCTCTGGCAGAATCTCTGTGAAGTCACCCATTGGCAAAGGTCTGTTAGGCCTTTCTGTAGGAGATGTGGCCGAAATCACCGTGCCCGCCGGCAAACTCCGTTTCGAGATTCTGGACATTTCACGCTAAGGCCTATGGAAACTATTTTTTCTAAGATTGTTAGGGGAGAAGTTTCGGCGTATAAAATTCTGGAAGACAAGCGTTTTCTGGCTTTTCTTGATGTGTACCCGCTGGTGCCCGGCCACACGCTGGTCATTCCCAAAGAGCCGGTAGATTACATCTTTGACCTAGAGCCTTCGCTGTTGGCTGACCTGCACGTTTTCTCGCAGAAAGTAGCGGCGGCCATCAAAACCGCCACTGGTTGCAAGCGCGTGGGCGTGGCCGTGATTGGCCTGGAAGTGCCGCACGCGCACATTCACCTGGTGCCCATCAACCAAATGGCCGACATGAATTTCAGCAACCCAAAGCTCCAACTGGAACCAAGCGTGATGGAAGAAATCGCCACCAAGATCAGGCAAGCATTGTAATTGCTTATTGTTAATTGCTGATTGTTTCTTTCCTGTTTTCGGGCTCATTTTCAGAAATGGGCCCGAAAACAGGAAATTGTTTTTTGTGGAGCCGAAAGGAAAGCTTGACTTAACAGACTTGGTTTTTAGGTCTATTTAAGCCTTTCCGGGTTTTCAGTAAGGAACGCTTTCCAGGATTTTCCACCGGCTTTTTCGTTGGCACCCTGTGAATAATGGTGGCAGAGGGCTACGGCAAGGGCATCGGTGGCATCCAGAAATTTTGGCGCTTCCTTTATTTTCAGGATTTGCAGCAGCATGGCGGCCACCTGTTCTTTAGACGCGTTTCCGTTACCAGTCACCGACTGCTTTATTTTCTTGGGCGCGTACTCCACGTAGGGAATGTCACGGGACAAGGCGGCGGCGATGGCCACGCCCTGCGCTCGGCCTAACTTTAGCATTGACTGTACGTTAGTGCCGAAGAACGGGGCTTCAATGGCCATCTCATCTGGCAGGTATTCTGTGATGAGCCGAAGCGTGGCGTCAAAAATTTTCTTTAACTTGATGGCGTGGTTGGCGTAGCTTTTGAGCTGGAGTACCCCGTACTGCAACACCTGTATTTTGGAGCCGGTCACCTCAATCAGGCCGTAGCCCATCACGTTGGTGCCGGGGTCAACCCCTAGAATTAATTTATTGGCCGGAAGGGCCGCGTTTGAATGGATCATAAAATACAAAAATACAAACTATCTGGGAACATCTGGTCATACCGCCGCCCCTTGGTGTGGCTGGGCAAGCTGGCGGTGCTCGGGTTGACCTTGTATTACCTGCGCGCCGCCTTGCTAGATGCCAATTCCCATCAAGCGCTCTCCTTAGACAACGTGCGGTCTGTGTGGAGTTCCGGTTGGCTTGGTATTAGTTTAGCGGTGCTGCTGTTGCCCGTCAATTGGGGCCTGGAGGCGCTCAAATGGCAGTTTCTCTCCCAGAAAATTGAAAAAGTTTCTTTTGCGCAGGCTTTTAAAGCGGTGTTGGTGGGCCTTACCTTTGGTTTTGTGACTCCCAACAGGGTAGGGGACTATGCCGGGCGTATTCTCACCATGCGCCAGCCTAACCGTACAGATGCCGTGGGGGCTATTTTCCTGGGCCGTTTGTGCCAGTTGTATGCCACGGTGTTGGTGGGCTCGGCGGGCCTGGCGTATTTTATGTATCGGTTTTATGTGCCCTTGGCCTCGCCGGTGGGCATTTCCGTGGCGGTGGCATTTATCTTATTGAATGGTTGGGCCTTGTCTCTGTTGTTTAGTTTTCATTGGGCAGTGGAGCTTTTAAAACGAATCCCGTATTTGCGCCGCTGGGTGCATTTTGTAGAAGTCATTGGCCAGTACAATGCCCAGGAACTGCGGTACGTGCTGGCGGTGTCAGGCTGGCGGTATCTGGTGTTTCTGGTGCAGTTCATGGCGCTGCTCTGGGCGTTCGGTATTAGTTTGCCGCTGGAGCAATATGTGTGGGGCGTGTCGGCCACGTTTCTCCTGAAGTCGCTGGCGCCTTCCATCAATGCCCTGGCCGATATTGGCATGCGCGAACTCTCAGCTATTCATTTCTTTGGGTTGCTGGGGCAAGATCCGTTGCTGGTGTTAGGAGCCAGCCTTTCTTTGTGGGCGATTAACATTGCCCTGCCCAGCGTGCTGGGGTTGGTTTTTGTCTTGCCACTCAAACTATCCCGCGCCCGTTGATTTTCGCCTGGTTTCTGGTTCTGGTTTGCCTGGTGCCGTATGCCTGGTTTCTTTTCAGGGCCGGTTTGGCCTGGCGGAAAATACCTGAGCCAATTCCCCAGAAGCAAGCTGCACCTATCTTCTTCTCCATACTTATCCCGGTCAGGAATGAAAGCGAATCTATTGTGCTCTTGCTGGAAGACTTAGAAGCCCAACGGTTTCCGAAAAACCAGTTTGAAGTGATTGTAATTGACGACCATTCTGAAGATAACACCGCAGAAGTAGTTGCCGCCTTTGCAAAACAAACGTCTTTAAATTTGTCGCATCTGTTTTTGGCCTCATTTCCAGAAATGAGCCGGAAAAAGGCCGCCCTGCAAATAGGCATTTCCCAGGCCAAAGGTTCCTGGGTTCTCTGCACTGACGGCGATTGCAGGCTTTCCCCAGATTGGTTAATGGCGTACCAAAATCTTATTCAAACGCAGCAACCCAAGTTTGTTTCCGGCCCGGTACTGCTGCAACCTGCCAACACAGTTTTTGAGAAACTGCAGGCGTTGGAATTTGCCGCCTTGATTAGCACGGGTGCGGCCACTATTCAACTCCAGCAACCCACCATGTGCAACGGTGCCAACCTTGGCTATGAGAAAAGCGCCTTTTTTGCCGTAAACGGCTTTGCCGGCAACGAGCACATCGCTTCTGGGGACGATGAATTTCTGATGCACAAACTACACCGCGCTTTTCCGGGTAAGGTGGCATTCCTGAAAGATACGGCAGCGGTGGTGCGCACGGCGCCTATGCCAACGTTAGGAACTTTGGTTCGGCAGCGTGTGCGATGGGCCAGTAAATGGAAACACTACCCGGCAGGTGCCTCAAAACTTTTGGCGTTGGTGGTGGCAGCGGCCAATGTAATTTTGTGGGTTTTGTTTTTCAGTGCCTTGTTTGGTAATGACCACTGGGGCATTTTCTGGGCGGCGCTGGTTTTGAAGTTAGCCGCAGATGCCTTTCTTTTGTTTCCGGTACTTTGTTTCTTCCAGCAGCGGCGGTTGATTCTTTTATTAGGTCTACTGCAAGTGGTGTATGTGCCCTACCTGCTTTTTACGGCACTGCTAGGACTAAAAGGAAAGTACCAATGGAAAGGACGAACCATAACCTAAGGCTGTGACAGACCACGAATTTGATATTTTAGACGAACTGTATTTTGTGACTTCGTACCCAGACCTGCAGGAAAAACTGGGCCTGCCAGAACCTGATTTGCAAGTGGCTTTGCTTGCGCTCATTGGGGCCAATTACATTAAATGCCTCTTCCCAGACCAGGACACCGAGGTGCCTTTTGATCCTGTGCACTTTGAAACAGAAAAACAGGGGTACTTTTTTCTGGCCACCAAAGCCGGCCTGCTCAACCATAATTCCCGGTAAATACAAATGGTTTTCGCTTCCAGAGACTATAATTTGGGGCCCATTCCTGAGGAAGGAGGTATCCGTATAAATCCCATAAATTTCGGCTGTTTTCTTATTTATGCGTGATGGCGCGTAATTTTTAGTTAATTTGCTTTGTTGCTGGCATTCCCATTCACCGTTCGGCAACTCAAGAAAAGATCAAATAGGCAGCAGACATGTCAGACCTGAAGTTCCCCACCATTGAGCAAGAGTTGAACCTGAAGAAGTTGGAACTGGCGGCACTGCTGGAGATTACCAAAGCCATCAACAACAACCTTCCGGAGGAAGCGCTGTACAAAATCTTCCACTTCACGCTTCTGGCCCAACTGAACATCAGAACCCTCTCGCTTTTTCTCATTGACGAGGAATGGGAGTGCAAACTGTGTTTCGGGACGGAGCATAACTTCCGGGAGATTGGCCTGCCCGAAGAAATAGCCGAGCTCCGCGAAATCACCTCACTGGCCGACCTGAACATTGACAAACGCTGGCTTGATTTTGAGACGGTCATTCCCATCATCCACAACGGCCGCATTCTGGCCTTTGTCATGATTGGCAACGTGCATGCCTATTACACCACTTTGGGCGCGCTTAGTTTTGTGCAGACCTTGAGCAACATCATTCTGGTGGCCATGGAAAACCGACGGCTGGAGCGGCACCGCTTAACCCAGGAGGCTATGCGCAAGGAGATAGAGATTGCCCGCGAGGTGCAGAACATGCTCTTCCCCAAATCTTTGCCTAACAACCTTGACGTGGCCATTCATGCCACCTATATTCCGCACTCCTCCATTGGCGGCGATTACTATGATTTCATTCCCATAGACCAGGACCAGTTCCTGTTTTGCGTGGCAGACGTGTCGGGCAAAGGCGTGCCGGCCTCCTTGCTCATGTCTAATTTTCAGGCGGGCCTGCGCACCATTCTGCGGCAGACCAATGACCTGCACACCATTGTGAGTGAGTTGAACGACCTTATCTATAGAAACGCGATCGCGGAAAAATTCATCACCTGTTTTCTGGGCATTTACAACCGGAAAACCCGCGAGATGAGTTACGTGAACGCGGGCCACAACGCCTCTATTCTGCTGTATGAAAACACGTCTTACAAACTGCTGGAAGATGGCTGCACCATGCTGGGTATTTTTGACCAACTGCCGTTTTTAACTGTCACCAAAGTGCAGGTGCCGCCCAATTCCTTTGTCTTTTCTTACACAGACGGCCTCACCGAGGTGTTCAACAAAGAAGACGATGAGTTTGGCCTGGAGAACACCATCAAGTTTCTGCAGTGCTGCCGCTTTGTGAGTTCGCGCAACATCCATACGCAGTTGCTGCAGGAAATCAACAGCTACAACAGCAGCACCAGTTTTAGTGATGACATCACCCTGCTGTCCTGTCGGTTTAAATAAGGTCACAGTGACATGAGGTGCTGGCAACTATTTCCGTTTTCGGGCTCATTTCCGGAAATGAGCCCGAAAACGGAAATTTGAAAACCACTGCCGGTTCCCTTCGTTTAAACGTTCAAAATCTTACAAACTACTCTTCTGTGCGTTTTCACCAGACTCCCTTTTTCTTGCCCTGGGTGTTCCCAAAGATCTGGTGGAAAAGGCCTGTCACCGGGAAAGTGGTCTTCCTTACCTTTGATGACGGTCCCATTCCGGAGGTCACTGAATTCGTATTAGAACAATTGGAGCTGTTTAAGGCCAAAGCCACTTTCTTCTGCGTGGGCGAAAACCTGGACAAATACCCGCACATCGCTCAAAAGGTAGTGGCCCAGGGCCACACGTTGGGGAACCACACCTACCACCACGTAAAAGCCTGGCAAAACACAATGGCAGCGTACCAACAGGAAGTGCTTGCCTGTCAGGTGGCCATTGATAAAATTTCTCCCACGGTTGGAAGCCAAAAATTGTTCAGGCCTCCGCATGGTCAACTGACCTTTAAGAACCTGCGCATGCTGGAGAAAGATTTTCAGGTTGTGCTGTGGAGTGCGCTGAGCTATGATTTTGACGCGACGTTACCTCCGGAAATCTGCCTGCAAAAAACGCTAGCCGCCATTAAACCGGGTGCCATTGTGGTCTTGCATGACAGCCTCAAAGCCGAAAAGAACCTGCGCTATGTCTTGCCCCGGCTGCTGGCTCATTGCCAAAAACTGGGTTACTCATTGCAAGCGGTAGCCTGAGCCATGCTGTTTTCCATTGGATTTTTCGCGCTCTACTTCCCGCTTTTTCTGGCCTTGCTTTGGTTGTGGGCCTTCCGGAAAAAACAGATTTCCCCGGCACCATTAACCTTCCCTAAGATTTCAATTCTCATTGCCGCGCGCAACGAGGAGGAGCATATTCTAACGTGTCTGGCCGCCATTGACCGGTTGAACTACCCCAAAGACCAACTCCAGGTATTGGTAGGCGACGACCGGTCCACGGATGCCACGGCTCAAAAAGTAAAAGCCTGGCAAAAAGATCATTCTTACGTGACCTGCATTTCTGTTACCCATGATTTGCCGGGCACCAAAGGCAAGGCCAATGTACTGGCGCAACTGGCCCACCACGCCACCGGAGAATTCTTTTTCATCACCGACGCTGATATTGAAGTGCCGCCTACCTGGGTTACTGCCTTATTGCAACAGGTGCAGCCCCATACCGGCATAGTCACAGGCATCACCACTACCAAAGGTCACCGCTTGTTTGACCGCCTGCAGGCACTTGACTGGCTGTACAACCTGGGCCTCATGCAGGTGGTGGCAGACAGGGGTGTGCCCGTCTCCACCATGGGCAATAACATGCTGGTTACCCGTGAGGCTTACCAGGCGGCGGGTGGATTTGAGAACATTCCGTTTTCTGTGACCGAGGATGTGCAGCTGTTCAGGGAAGTTATAGTGAAGGGGTTTGGCACCAGCCACGTATATGCAGCCGAGGCACTCGCGCTCTCCTTGCCGGCACCCAACTTTTTCGCCCTGTTGCACCAGCGCCGCCGTTGGATGCGCGGTTCTGTCAAACTGCCCTGGTACATGCTGCTGCTGTTTGTAGTGCATGCGTCCTATTACCCGGTGTGGCTGCCTTTCTTCTTGCATTCCTCTTTGGCTTTTATGGGCGCAATTTTCCTGGCGAAACTCCTGCTGCAAAGCTGTTTTGTTTATATCTGTGCCCGCCGGGTGAACTGGAAAACGTCTGTCTGGGATATTCTGCTGCTGGAGCCGTACCTGCTTTTCACGTCCTTGATTTTGATTCTGGGTTTTTTCCTGCCTTTTAAAATAAAGTGGAAGGGCAGATATTATTAGCCACGCATGTTGGTAAACCTGTATCTTTGCGTTTTCGGGCTCCATTCCTGAAATGAGCCCGAAAACAGAACCGTCGCTCTCCACATGACCTATATAGACACCCACGCGCATATTTTCTCCCCTGAGTTTGACCAGGACCGTGAGGAGATGGTGCAACGGGCCAAGGCTGCCGGCATCAGTCAGATTTACATGCCCAACATTGACGCGGCTTCCATTGAGCCCATGTTGGCCCTGGAGGAGAAACACGCCTGGTGCCACTCCATGCTGGGGTTGCACCCGTGCAGCGTGAAAGAAGATTTCCGGGAGGTGTTGTCTCTCATGGAAAGCTGGTTGGCCAAAAGACCCTTCAAAGGCATAGGGGAAGCTGGCCTGGATCTGTACTGGGACAAAAGTTTGATAGAACTCCAGAAAGAAGCGCTAAAAATTCAGTGCGGCTGGGCGAAAATCCTGCAAATTCCCATCATTCTCCACACCCGCAATGCTTTCGGGGAGACCTTGGAAATCATACAAGCGCAACAAGACGGTAAGCTGAAAGGGATTTTCCATTGTTTTTCCGGTACGGTGGCAGAGGCCCAGGCCGTAATTGACGCTGGGTTTCTTTTAGGAATAGGAGGGGTGGCCACCTTTAAAAACGGAGGGTTAACCCCGGTGCTGGAAGAAATTGACCTGCACCACCTGGTCCTGGAAACCGACAGTCCGTACCTTGCACCGGTGCCCTGGCGCGGCAAACGCAATGAACCCGCGTATTTGCCCATGGTGGCGCAGCGTATTGCCGAAATAAAATCTATACCGGTAGAGGAAGTGGCCGCCGTCACTACCGCTACTGCCTTAAACCTCTTTGCCTAGCCTATGAAATTTTTAAAGGTAAATATCAATACGGCGGCCCCGCGAGACCCAGAGGCTTCCATTTTGCTTATTTACACAGGCGGTACCATAGGCATGGTCTCAGAGAAGCAAGACGAGCACCTGGTGCCGTTTGACTTCTCTGAGGTGATCCACCGCGTGCCTGAGATGCGGCAATTCAAAGTAATGCTCACCGTACTCAGTTTGGATCCACCCATTGACTCTTCCAATATTGAGGTGGAGCATTGGATCAAATTGGCGCAGATCATTCAGGTGAATTACCAGGAATATGACGGCTTTGTGATTCTGCACGGCACAGACACCATGGCCTACAGCGCCTCAGCGCTTAGTTTCCTGCTGGAGAATCTTGGCAAACCAGTTATTTTCACGGGTGCCCAGGTACCTATTGGCCGAATGCGCACCGATGCTCGTCGTAACCTCATCACAGCTTTAGAAATTGCCTCTGCCTACCGCATGGGCAAACCCTTGGTACCAGAGGTTTCCATTTTCTTCAATACCCTTTTGTTGCGCGGAAACCGGTCTACCAAGGTAGAAAGCCGCCATTTCAATGCGTTCCACTCCGGTAAATATCCGCAGTTGGCCAAGGCTGGCATTGACATTGAATACAACCATTCTGTTATTCTGCCGCCGCCTGTGCAGCCCTTGCAGGTGTATCAGCAATTAGAAAGCCAGGTAGCGGTGTTGAAACTCTTCCCGGGGATCAATAAATCTGTGGTGGAAGCCATTTTGAAAGCTAAAGGTCTGCAGGGTCTGGTGTTGGAAACCTTCGGGTCTGGAAATGCTCCTACCTACCCGTGGTTTTTGAAATTGCTGGAACAGGCCGTTGACAAGGGCATGACAATTCTCAATGTGTCTCAGTGCGAGGAAGGCGAAGTGCGGCAAGGCCAATATGAAACCAGTCTGTACCTGAAAGAAATGGGCGTGGTGGGTGGTTCTGACATCAGTACCGAGGCCGCGGTGACCAAACTCATGTTTGTGCTGGCACAGAAAAAGAACAAGGAAGAAATTGCCCACCTCTTGGCGCATGATTTACGGGGCGAAATGACGCTCCGGATGCCCAACGAAAAATGATGGGAACGCGCTTGCAAATGCCGCTGCTTCTGGCTTACTTTGCATTCCCATTTTAAGACCCGGAGAGGTGTCAGAGTGGTCGAACGAGCACGCCTGGAAAGTGTGTATACTGGTAACGGTATCGAGGGTTCGAATCCCTCCCTCTCCGCACTGAATCCCTTAAATAGCTGATTATAAGCTATTTAAGGGATTTTTTATTTGTCAAGTTACAAATTGATTACAATTTTCAAAAGTCATTTTGAAATATTGGTATTATACTCATTTGAGATGTCGTGTTGTATTGCAATACCTAGAATAAGCCCATAGGGTCAAGGATTATTTTGCAGCCACGGGCTTTTCCCACTCTGTGTCTACCAGCCCTCCCTTTTAAGCTCTCAAAAAGAGTCAAGCCATCCGTCTCCTCATAACCATTCATTTTACTTTCCACAGTGAAGTGAAGCTCTTCCCAAAACATAAATTCGAAAACATATAAATCCTCTCTGATACCTTCCTTGTCATAAGTATATATGTTCAACCGGATAGTGTATTCGAAACCTGCCTCATCTGATTTCACTTCCATCCATGTATACAAATTTTGGCTGTTGTAAAAAAAGTATGATGGTTACTTTTTCTGTTTGTTTCGGTAGGTGAACATGATATTCAGGGCAGCTAAGTGGTATTCTTTCTTTTTGGAGAAGCAGGTCTTTTTCCTGGCCAATCTTCTTTTCCTTGACCTGAGGCAGGTATTTACGCCCTCAATGTTCTTGGTGTAAGCTTTGCCGACGGTATGCCTGTCGGCAGGCAGCACATTGGCGAATGCTCTCCAGTGGTCGGTGTGGAACTTGTGTTCACTATAACCGTCTTTATAAGGACCAAACGGATGATCAAAGTGCTTCTTAGAAATATCTGGCCAGTCCTTGCGTATGTCTTTCTTTGGCCGTGGCATACTGTTCACGTAAGCATCCAAGTCCCATGCCTCATCATCAGTTAACTGCGGCTTGCGGTGACTGGCTCCTAAGGGCATGTTTGCTTTCACGTAGCGCGCAAAGTTAGAGACCCGGTAAAGCCCAGCCCCATCATTATAACTGTTTTTACCCCACAGGAGCGGATACTGGTACTCAGGGCTATCGGGCGTTTTCATGCCCTGTCCCTCAGGGCCGTGGCATGTCTGGCACTTTTGCACGTACACGGTATTGCCCAGCTCAGGACTGGCCGGTCCATTGCATCCAACGGAAGGAGTCCAGAACCTTTAACATCGTCTCCTTTTTTCACGTCTTTCCTTACCCATTTGATGTAGGCCACAATGGCCTACATTTCCTTAGAGTCGGTTTGTAGCGGTTTGCCATTCAAGCTGCGCTCAAAGCAATCGTTCACGCGCTTTTCAATGCTTTCGCTCTGCCCAGAGCGCGCGCACTTTTGGATAGGTAGAAGCCACCAAGGATTACCCAATCATCTTAACACGCTTTGTGACATAAGTCACGCAAGGGAAGAAGTGGAAAAATTTATTGATACTCCTGTAAGAGGCCATCAGAATCAGGTGCTTCTTTTTCAAGGAAGGAAGGAAGGGGAAGAGAGCATGTATTATGATTGTAATCTATTAATGATATGTTACTTGTTATGAATGGGCCTTGCGCAAGTAATTTACTTACTGGCAGCATGAGTGAAAAAAAAGCGGGGATCAATACTCCCCGCTTTTTTGGCTTACCTAAACACATAGTCCACATTTGGCAACTGTGATAACACCGGTGATGGCAGGTCCAGAACCTTGGCCCTTCCGTCAATCTTAGGTGATACAGTGACGTTTTTCTTCAAGTATTCTTCCATGACATCATGAACGGTATAATCCAGAACCTTCGGATTTTTGGCATTGGGCAGGCGACATAATACATGGTCTGGCTCACCGGTTCTGCGACAGGCAGCCATGGTGTATTCACGCTTCAAATCAAGGGGTTTGCCGCCCACTGTGATAGACTGTACACGCTCTCCTTTTGGTGCATTTGCTTTGAAGGTGAGCTCCATTCCAGAGAATCTAATAACCCAACCCCCGAAACGCTCCAGTGGCTTCTCTGCAAATACATTGTGTAGCTCCTGTTCCATCCAGTTATGTATCTGCTGGCCGGTTACCTGTCCTGTTTTTACATTTTCATTCACGGGTAGCATGTTCCAGATGTCGCTGTAGGTGATGGGCGCCTTACCAGAGGCATCTGGCACGATGGGGGTGCCAAAACGGAAGCCGTTTGAAATGGCAATGTCTGCACCGGTCTTCCAGCGTACCGCGTCAGTGATCATGTTATCCAAAGCATTCTCCACCACCAGGTAACGGTACAAGGGTTGCGTAGTATAGCCTAAAACCCGGTCCATCTGTTTTTTGTAGGGAGCTATTTGCTAGTCTACTATTTTCTGAACAATAGGATCTGCCGGGTATTTCTTTGGGTCCACATCGATCAATTCATAGGTCTGGCCAACTATTTTTCCGTCTTTCACCTGTAGATCCAGGCGGCCAACAAAAGATCCGAAACCACCCGGCTCCACCACCTGGGCATACTTGCGCTTAAGGGGTTTTCTGATTCTTTCATGCGTATCGTTGCCTAGTACAAAGTCCACGCCTTCAATTTCTGGCTGATCCGCTAGGTAGATTTGTTTGGAAATGCCCAGGTGCGTCACCAGGAACAAGATGTCAACGCCTTTTTCCTCTTTCAACTCTTTGATAAGCGGTTTAAGGTTGTCATCCAAGCCCTTGAAAATTAGTCCTTTGCTGAAAACTGGATTTTGGCGGATAGGCACCTCTGGGTCATTGTAAGAGATGAAGCCTAGTTTTACACCTTTCATTTCTTTGATGATGTAAGGAGGGTACACCATGGCGGAGGTAGACTCATCATAGATGTTGGCGCACACTACCGGCTTGCCATAGGACTCCATGATACTGCGCATTTTCTTGCTTCCAAAGATGACCTCCCAGTTCCCCGGAATCAGGAAGTCATAGTCCATGGCCTTGATCACTGGGGCAATGGCATCTCCTTCAGACATAGCGGCAACGGCACTGCCCTGGATCAGGTCGCCACCATCCACAATTACAGTGCCTTCAGGGTTTTCTTTTTTCACCTGCTTAAAGAGCGTCTGAATATGGGCCATGCCACCACGTTCTTTAAACACAAACTTTCCGTTCTCTACAAACATCTCTTTGTGGGGCATCAATTGCCCATGGATGTCTGCCGTCTGTAGGATGGTGATGGTTTCAATGCCGTTTGAATCGGCATTGTTGGTTTTATTCTTTTCTAATGCTTGGCAAGAGCTAAAAGCCACTAAGCCAATGACCGGTAGAGTAGAAAGTATAAATCTTTTGATGTTGAGCATCATGTTATTAAAGTTAAATAGGAAGGAAGGATAAGCCTGAAAATGACAAGCTTACCTGCATCTTGGCTGTTGCATTTTACAAATACACCCTGTCTTTCAGCTCAAAACCTGCAAGTAGGGTACTTACAAGAACTGGTAGGGTATTGTGCGTGGCACATACCACAGTTTGCGTAGACGAGTGCTGTCTATTAAACTGTGAATGGGTTGCCAAGCCGGGGTGGGTCAGGTTCTAAAAACTTGCTTAGGCAGAAATAAACAGATTGCTTGTATCTGTACTCTTGAAAGTCTAGTGCTAAGGGTACAAACACTAATTCTTCAGGGGGTGCCGTGCTAATCAGTTGAACGGAACATTGGGATTCAATAACCCCGTCTTCTTGTCCATTCTCTGTGTCAGGGGCTTGTTTTAAAAGATGCTTTACAAAGGCATTTTTATCACCTGCTGTCATTACTCGCATCTGGGCTTCTTTTCTCAAACAAACCTTTTTTATTGATACCCCCGCACGCTCACCTGGTACGACGCTGATGATTGTCAGCACCGCAAGATGTAAGATTAACATCATCAAGGACCATATGGGAAGGTAGCGTTTCAAATAATGGTTATAGTTTTAAGAATGATTTTTTCTATTCTAAAGTTTTACAAAACAAGTAAGATGGCTTCTACCTCACAGTGACTTTTGTCACATAGGTTTAGGAGGTAAAGAGTGTACTTGCATGCAGTAAATTTTTTAAACCTTTAAATTGAACTATACCCATGAGCAATCTAATCAATGTGATATCTTTTCTGCTACTGTTTGGATTTAGCAGTTGCCAGCAGGAGACAGGTAGTGCGAACGTAAACCTCAACGCTATAGAAGTAAAGCAAGTCCTTGACTCCAATCAGGACATTGTTGTGCTGGATGTCCGCACCCCAGGTGAGTTTCAGGAAGGACATTTAGACGGTGCGGTTAATATAGACTACACCTCCCCCGATTTTGAGCAGGAAATAGCTAAACTGGATACTGCCGCCACTTACCTTGTTTATTGCAAGTCTGGAAATAGAAGTGATAGAGCAACTTCAGTTATGATGAATAACAATTTTAACAATCTATACAACGCAACTGTAGGGTTTGACGCGCTCAAATCGGCAGGGATACAAACAAAATAACTAGTGGAAATTACAAGCAAAAGATATATCCAACTGGGCATTTTCTGGCTCATATTAGTACTGATTGTAGCAACAAACCTTATTAGTGCCCCAATAGCATTGTTCTCAGGGATAGTGGTAGGGCTGATTTTCGGGAATCCATATCCGGCAAAGCTGAGCAAGTTCACGAAATACGCTTTGCAGGCTTCGGTGGTAGGGTTAGGTTTTGGGATTAACCTGTATCAGGTGGCTGAAACCGGGGTGAGAGGATTCTTCTATACCGCCATCTCACTAATAGCCACCATGGTAGTTGGGTTATTACTAGCCAAGCTACTAGGCGTTGAGAAAAAGCTTAACCACCTTATCTCGGCGGGGACGGCCATTTGCGGGGGGAGTGCCATCGCGGCGGTGGCGCCGGCCATCAAAGCGTCAGACAAAGAAATTTCGGTGGCTTTGGGCATAGTGTTCATCTTGAACGCCTTGGCGCTCCTTGTATTTCCGTTTATAGGAAATAAGCTGCAATTGTCACAGGAACAGTTTGGGGTTTGGGCGGCCATTGCCATTCATGACACCAGTTCGGTGGTAGGGGCGGCCACAGAGTTTGGCGAAAAGGCCCTTGAGATTGCCACTACGCTTAAACTCACGCGCGTGCTATGGATACTGCCCATGGTTTTGGTGACAGGCTTTCTGTTTAAGTCTGAGGGCAAGGCTAGCTTCCCCAAGTTCATTTTATTCTTCTTGGTAGCATCCTTGTTCAACACTTTCCTAAGTGGACTGAGTGAGGTATATGGCTGGCTGACTATACTGGCCAAGAAAGGATTGATCATCAGCTTGTTCTTAACGGGTGCAGGCATTAGTCTATCACTACTAAAAACCATTAGCATCAGGCCGTTTCTGCAAGGGATTATTCTTTGGGTAATTGTGGCAACCAGCTCACTGCTGGCAGTTTACTATTTAGTCTAGATTATTGCATCAGCTTCGGTCAGACAAGAATCATGGAAGAAGTAAGCTGTTGTAAGTAAATCGTTTTTGGCCTGATTTCAGGAAAACAGGCCAAATACGAAACACCTTTCATCCTTGGGAACTGGCAAGTCTCCAACTAGGGCTGCCTTGCCGCAACAATCCGCTTAAAACTTAATATAGCTCCAACCTTCTTCCTGCTTTGTAACGATTTCACCAATGCCCATGGGCACGGTTGGGGTATTGGGCAACAGCTGGCTTTTATCAATTTGGGCTCTTTTCATGGTATTCTCACAGGCAACAAACACTACTCCTTTGGCCTGTAGCTCTTTAATTTGGGCGGCTTGGGTCGACTTTGCGGCTACAAGCAGGTTGATGGCTTTGCCATGTACCACCACTTCCACCTGAGAATCTGGCCAACCCCGTTTGATGTTGTTTTGTTGCCTGATCAAGCCAGCGTGCATGGCGGTATCTGCCACTGATAGGTCATACACAATCTTGTGTTGCTTGGTTTTTTCAGTCTTTTTAGCAGTAGACTTGCCCTTTGCCTGAACAGAAGAAAGTGGAGCTAGAAACATGGCTAGCAAAGCCATTAGGACTAATTTCGATTTCATAATTGTGAGTTTAAAGTTAATAAATGATTCTGGTGTTATTAGAGGGTAATAGAAAAGCTCAAGCTTGTTGAACGACTTAAACAAGCTTGAGCGTAACAATTACTTACCAGCCAACTTCTGCAGAAACTCAATTACCTCAGGCGTGTCATACTCGGCCATGCCGTTCTGCTGGGCCACTATCTTGCCTTCCGGGGAGATGATATACGTGGTAGGAATGGCCTGGCTCTGGAACTCCTCGGGCATCTGGCTGGCCGGCATGTACACCGGGAACGTGAAGCCCTTCTTGTCAATGAACTTCTTGACCTTGTCCATGCCCTTCTGGTCCACGGACAGCATCACAAACGCGATCTTGTCAGAACCAACCTTCTCATATAGGCTTTGGATGTTGGGCATCTCAGCAATACACGGCGGGCACCAGGTGGCCCATACGTTCATAAAGATGACCTTGCCCTTGAGTGACTCAAACGCGACTACTTTGCCCTCCAAATCGGTCATCTGGAAACCAGCGCCTGCCATGGGTTCTGTGGTGGCCGTCAGCGTAGCGGGCGTAGGCGGTTCAATGGCGGTGGGCACATCGGCGTTCTTAAGGCCCGTGGCTAGCATCAGGCGCTGCACTCCGCCCAAGACCTCGGTGTGCAGGCCGGTGGCGTACAACACGCCAAAAATGGCCAAGGTGTACAACCAGCCTGGGATGCTCTTGAAGGAAAATTTATCTTTGTTCATTCTATTCGATTTTAGGGTGTTTTCTGGAAAATAGACCAAAAAAGGTTACAACTCTACCGTGGTATAGCCTTGGGATTGCAAGTCAAACATGTATGTGAGGCCGTTGGGGATAATAGTCACGCCTTCTACCAGCGTGGCCGGGTCAATGTTGAACTGTTTCAGGGACATGCCGCAGACTTTGTACTGCAATCCCGCCGCTCTGCCTTTCTCAACTTCAGAGGCCATGTAACTTCCTTTCACAAAGGCTTCTACAGACTTTCCGCAGGCCATCACCACAAAAGTATCTCGCTTATAATCACTGGTAGCCGTAATGGTCTGGGCAGTGTGCACGGCGGCCTTCACGTGGTTGGGCTGACTGATGAGCACCGCATAGTTTTTAGTTGCAGCTTTTGAGGATGCTTGAGTGCCAGATTCAACAGTAGCGCAAGAAGAAAGAAATGGCAGTAGGGCGATGGCAAAAAAGGCCAGCAGTTTACCTGCTTTAGATATGTTCATATTAGGGGAAAGTTTAGGTTGGAAGAATTGATCCAGGCTGTAATAGCGAGTACCGTTGGCAAAAAAGAAAAACAGCATTCCCAACAAGGCAATGTTCTTAAACAAGGGACCATTGCCCGCCGGGCTGTTAACCTGCACGGTGAGGGTGATGGGAATCAAAATCAAGGCCAGCATCAATGCCGTCCATTTGGTCTGAAGCCCTAAAAGCAAAAATAAACCGCCCAGGAGCAGGCCAACGCCAGACAATATGATAAGAGTCTCAGGCGAGGCCAAGCCAGCCGAAAGGTGCATGAATGGTGCTTTCTGCAATTTAGCCACCGCATCCGGTGTCTGGAATAGGTGGTTAAAGCCGGCCACGATGAAAATAAGGCTTCCTAGTACGCGCAGTACCAGATATGATATTCTTTGCAAAGGAGTAGTTTCCATGGCGTTGATGTTCTTAAAATGAGGTACGAAGGGCATGGTTAGTCCAAGCCCCTTTTCCTTTTGTGAAAGGAATAAAAAGCGCAGTGAAAGCCTCCTGCAGACATGATATGCCCACCAGGTACGGCCACCGCGAAACCAGCAGATTAAGAAACTCGGGGAGGGTTGAGCTCCCGCTCCAAAGGCGGAGGAAGGTAGGACACCGCTAGCAGGTTGCCTTTCACTTTCACCCTTGGGAAAAAGTAAAAGACTGGCGTTGCCAAGGTGTTGCCCATCATTGCATATATAGGTGAAGGACAATCAGAGACGGTACCCGTGTTGTTTTCTTGAGAGGTGTGGGTTTGATGGCGCAGGCATTTCTTTTTACAGGTGCGCTTGGCCGTGTGTTTCTGGGTGTCACATACTTTTTTGAGCACAGATGTGTCTGGGCTCACCCACCGGTTGACCGCTTGGTGCGGTTGGGGAAGGGTGAATAGCAGTAGCAGAACGCTGATGCCTAAAAGCAAGTAACTCTTCATTTTCTCTTTATCTGTACAATAGTAATTCTATATAAACTCGTTTTTCTACTTTTTATTGAACGCTGAGAGAGGTTTGGCTAGGCCACAGCACTTTCTTGGTACAGCACATACGTAGTTCAGACAGAACGCCGGCCCCAACGGTCAGCACTGCCGTTCCCAGCAATACCGCATCCAACTCAAACAAGTCACTGAACACGCCCGCCGCCACTGCGCCGGCCACATACCCGAAGTCGCGCCAGAACCGGAAGATGCCCAAGCTTTGCGGCCTCTGCGAGGGATGCGTATTCTCTGCCACCACACTAAGAAAATTAGGATATACCAGCGCCGTTCCTGCACCTAACAACACTAAGGCAGTTATCAGCACTGGAATAGCCCCTGCAAAAAGTAAAAGGCCGATGGCCATTCCTTGAAAAATCATCCCCAAAGTGAGCAACTGCTTCTTACAGTATACATCGCCTAGCTTGCCCGTCACCAATTGCCCTAATCCCCAGACCACCGGGTAAATACCCGCCAGCAGTCCGGTCTGTGCCAGAGAATAGCCTTTTGTGGCTAGTAACACTGGGAGCAGTCCCCAGAGAATACCATCGTTTAGGTTATTGACAAAGCCGTTCAAAGTCACCGATCCCAGGTTGCCATGGCGCCAAGTAGTGTCTTTCCAGATGTTAGATAGAAGCGGAATGGTAGTCTGCTTGGCTTCGGTGCTGGCATGGGATTGGGTGTCTTTTACTAGGAAAATGGTGAGTAACAGGCCTATGATGGAAAACCCGATGCCTGGAATGAAGGCGTAGGTCACGTGGCCAGATTCAGAGGCAATGTAGCCCGCCAGAAAAGCCACCAGTCCCACGGCCAGGTAGCCGGCAAACTCATTGATGCCCATGGCCAGACCACGGTTCTTCTCACCCACCAAATCAATCTTCATGACCACGGTAGAAGACCAGGCCAACCCTTGGTTCAAGCCCAAGAGCACATTGGCAAAAATGACCCAGCTCCAACTTTCGGCGTAGAGCAACAGCCACGGCACGGGCAAGGCAAAAAGCCAACCGAAGGTCAACAATTGGTTACGGCTGTATTGCTTGGCCAGGCGTCCCATCATCAGGTTGGCAAATGATTTGGCTAGCCCAAAGGCCACAATAAACGACAGCAGGGCCGTATGCCCGCTCAGATTGAAAACCGTCTCGGCGAACTCTGGAATCACCGACCGCTCCAAGCCCACCATGGCCCCCACAAAACCGTTCACCAACACTAAAAGCCAAAACTGTAGCCCGTTTTCTTTTAAGCCAAGTTTGATTTCAGGGAGGGCATTCATTGTTATAGATGGGTCAGATTGGATGGTAAATTAAACCGTTTTTGGCTTATTTTCTAGAAAACAGGCCAAAAACGGAAAAGAGATTAGTGAGGTAGTCGGTCTTTCACCACGCCGTACAGATACGTTCCTGCCACGCCCCCGAAGATGGCAATCAGGATAGGCCAGTAAGCGTAGCCCAGGTTCACGAACAGCGGACCCGGACAGGCGCCTACCAGCGCCCAACCCAACCCGAAGATAATACCCCCAAACAGGTATCTTGGAACGGACTTTTCTTTAGGCGTGAAGGTGATGGGGTTGCCCTGGTAGTCACGCATCTTGTATTTCTTAATCAGATACACGGCAATGACGCCAAGTACCACGGCCGTCCCGATGATGCCGTACATGTGGAACGATAGGAACCGGAACATCTCTTGGATGCGGTACCAGGAGATAGCCTCGGACTTGCTCATCACAATCCCGAAGAGGATCCCCGTCAATATAAATTTCAGTCCTTTCATAGGGCTATTTCTTTATGTCTTTGATGAAAAATTCTTTAGAAAATAAGCGGGAACATCAGGAACGTCATGATAAGGCCCCCGATGAAGAAGCCGATCACCGCCACCAGCGACGGCCATTGCAGGTTGGACAAGCCACTGATGGCGTGCCCAGACGTACAACCACCGGCGTACCGTGACCCAAACCCAATCAATAATCCGCCTCCTAGCAAGAGCGCAATGGTCTTAAAGCTGAGGAGGGAATCCATCCCAAACAGCTCCTCGGGTTGCATCCCCTGCGGAGCGGAGAAGCCGAGTTGTTGAAGGTCCTGAATGGTGGCCTGAGAGATCTGCACCGCTTCACCAGTGGAGAGGAAGGTAGAAGAAATCCAACCGCCCAGGATGGCACCTACCAGGAAGAGGAGGTTCCAAAGCTGGTTTTTCCAGTTGAAGTCAAAGAACGGCACCTTTTTACCGGCCCCGCAGGCCGCGCAGATGACCCGTAGGTTAGACGAGAAACCGAATGACTTCCCGAAGAAGAGCATGATGACCATGATCAGGGCAATCACCGCCCCAGACACGTACCAAGGCCAAGGCTGACTAAGTGTTTCTAACATAATTATAAATCTTTCTAGAAAGCTGTTTCGCTACTATGGTTAAACTGTTTTGAATTACCTGGGCCAGGCACCTACGCCACCCTGCAGGTTATAAGCCTTAAGGCCTTTTTCTGCCAACATCTGACATGCAGAGCCGCTTCTGTTACCACTCCGGCAGAAGACAAAGTATTCTTTGTCCTTGTCCAGTTTTTCAATGGCCGTTTTGAATTCAGAGGACGTCACGTCCAAGTTTTTAGCGCCCGGAATGGTACCAGAGGCAAACTCGCCGGGAGTGCGAAAGTCCAACAGCTCGGCTTTGCCGGCTTTGGAATAGGCCGTTTTAAACGATTGCCCGTCCAAGTCTTGGTAATTCTTAGGAGTGGATTTAAATAAATTAAACATGGCTATTAGTCTTTTGTGGGTTGGGGTGGGCCAGCGGTCAGGCTGGCCATTTTTTGTTTTGTCTGTCTTTGTCGTTTTTGGCCTGTTTTACAGAAAATAGCCCAAAAACGGTTTTTATGACTGTTACTATCAGCCACTTTTCAGCTGATTCTCAATTACTCTACAAAGGTCTAGCTTTTGTAGGAGTGGTTCAGTGACTTATGTCACGCTGGCAAAAAATGTAGAAAATTTTAGCCAGCACCCAAGATCTGGGGGCATCCAGGCGCTGGCCTTTTCTTATTTCAAGGTAGAAGGACACACGAAGGCGGTTCTGGGAACGCTGGTCCCTGAGATGCCTTTGAAGCCTTCCTGCACGTTCACTAAGTTGTCATAGCCCCGCGCTTTCAAAATGGAGACCGCAATCATGGAGCGGTAGCCACCGGCGCAGTGCACGTATCCTGGCTCTTCCTTCGGAATTTCCGCCAGGTAATCATTTAGGTAGTCCAAAGGCGCGTTGCTGGCCGTCTCTACATGCTCAGACTGGTACTCGCTAGGCTTGCGCACATCAATCACTCTTATAGAGCTGTCCTGCTGGTAGCGCTGTTCAAACTCAGTTGGTGAAATAGACGTGATGGTGTCTGTCTCTTTGCCCGCGGCTTGCCAGGCATTAAAACCGCCTTGCAAATACCCGATGGTATAGTCATAGCCTACGCGTGCCAGACGGGTCACTACCGCTTCCTCACGGCCTTCTACTGTTACCAGCAAAATCTGCTGTTTAATGTCCGGGATAAGCGTACCCACCCATGGCGCGAAGTTTCCGTCAATGCCAATGTTAATAGCGTTAGGAATGAAGCCCTTGGCGAAGTCCTCAGGCTTTCTGGTGTCCAGCACCAAAGCGCCAGAATCGTTGGCGACTAACTCAAACGCCTCCGGGGTCAGGGCCTGCAGGCCTTTCTCCAAAACATCTGCTATGTTGTCATAGCCCTGCTTGTTCATCTGCACGTTGAGCGGGAAGTAGCTTGGCGGAGGGGTAAGGCCATCAGTCACTTCTTTAATGAATTCCTCGCGGGTCATGTCTGAGCGCAGGGCGTAGTTGGTCTCTTTCTGGTGGCCCAGGGTGTCAAAGGTTTCCTTGCTCATGTTCTTACCGCAGGAAGAGCCCGCCCCGTGCGCCGGGTACACCAACACGTCATCAGAAAGGGGCATTATCTTGTTTCTAAGCGAATCGAACAGATGGCCGGCCAGTTGGTCCTGGGTCAGGTCAGACTTAGCGGCCAAGTCCGGGCGTCCCACGTCGCCAATGAACAGGGTGTCACCGCTGAACAGCGCGTAGTCTTTGCCGTTCTCGTCTTGCAAGAGATAAGTGGTAGACTCCATGGTATGGCCCGGCGTGTGCAGGACTTTGATGGTCACGTCGCCTACTTTCAGCGCCTCGCCGTCTTTGGCAATGTACGCGTCATAGGTGGTCACCGCGTTGGGACCGAACACGATCTCTGCGCCGGTGGCCTTAGCCAGATCCACGTGTCCGCTCACAAAATCGGCGTGAAAGTGCGTCTCCAGCACGTACTTGATTTTAGCGTTCCGGCTTTCGGCTTTGGCCAGGTACGGCTGGATTTCTCTAAGCGGGTCAATGATGACAGCTTCACCGTTGCTTTCAACATAGTAGGCACCTTGTGCCAGACATCCGGTATATATTTGTTCTACTAACATGTTGTTTTGTTTTTGCGTTTTGAATTTTACTCTACAAAAGTACAGGGTAAGAAAGGCCTGGTCAGTGACTTAGGTTACACAGGGCCAGTTTCTTAAGATAAATTAGAAAAAGAGTTCTTTGGCGATGATGTACACGCCCATCACCAGCACAAACCAACCAAAAGAGGTCTTCAGTTTATTGGCGTGAATCTTAGCAGAGAAGTAGGACCCGATGAAGATTCCCACAATGGAAAGGGAGGAGAAGACGCTCAGGAAGGCCCAGTCAATCTCATAGTTGGCCACGTCGCCCATGAACCCGAAGAGGGACTTGGCCGCGATGATGAGCAGGGACGTACCAACCGCCATCTTCATGTCCAGCTTGGAGAACAACACCAGTGCCGGGATGATCAGGAAACCGCCACCCGCGCCCACTAGACCGGTCAGGGTACCTACAATGGCGCCCTCGGCTAAGATGCCGGCGTAGTTGAACTTTGGTTCTGGATGGGCCTCTGTTTTGCCGTTTTCCTCCAGAATGTCATGGTCCACGTTTTCGTCCACGGTCACGTCCCCGTTCACTTTTCTATTCTGCCTGATCATGCTGATGGAGGCGAACACCATCAAGCCCGCAAACAGAAGCATTAACAAAATGACCTTGGTGACTTCAAACCCACCCACGGTGAAGATGCTGTCTGGGATGGCGGGTACTATGTAGCGCCGGGTGGCGTACACGGCCACGATGGACGGCAACCCGAAGACTAGGGCCGTTTTCATGCTCACCAGTCCTTGTTTGTAAAAGCGGTAACTGCCCACCAGGCTGGTTAAGCCCACAATAAAGAGCGAGTAGGCCGTGGAAATGACGGGGTTGAGGCCCAGTAAATACACCAAGGCCGGCACAGTCAAAATGGAGCCTCCACCGCCAATTAATCCAAGTGAGAGACCAATGAGCAAGGCCGCTATGTATCCTAGTATTTCCATTTCTTGTAGTGTTTTTTGATTTTGTACTACAAAGGTAAAGTAGGGGCTAGCCGGGTACAGTGACTATAGTCACACACCTAAAAAAGGTCTAGATTTATAATTTCTAAATAATTGCGGTGCAGGATTACGGCCCCCGTCTGCTCCAGTTTTTTAAGAAGCCGGGAAATGACCTCGCGGGAGCTGTTGAGCTCTTCGGCAATCTGCTGGTGGGACAGGCGCACTTCGTTTCCCATTACTTTCTGGTGGCGCTTCAGGTAGAAGACCAGGCGTTCGTCCAGGCTTTTGAACACGATGCTGTCCAGGGTCTGGAGGAGTTCGTCGAAGCGGGCGCGGTAGGAGGCAATGATGAACGTGTGCCAACTAGGGTATTTGGCCAGCCATAGCTCAGAGACATGGGCCGGAATCAGGAGCACCTCGGCGGGGGTGACGGCTTTGGCCATCACCTGGCTCTGCTCGTTGCGGGCGGTGCACATCATGGATAGGGCGCAGGCGTTGCCGCCCTCCAGGTAATACATCAGGAACTCGTCGCCTTCCTCGTCCTCGCGGTAGACTTTCACCAGGCCGTCCAGCACCAACACGTTGGACTTCAGGAACTGGCCGGTACGCAGGGCTTCGTCCTCGGGCTCCAGGTATTTGATGACGCCCGCCTGGGCAATCTCTTGGAGCAAGGCCGGTTCTAATTGCGGAAACTTCTCTTGAATAAGGCTGATTTTTTCTTGGTCTAGCATCAGTGATGTGGGTGGTTGAAGGGTAACGTTCTCCTGATTTAGCACTACATGTAGTATACTGCTATCCTCCGTTTTTGGCTTATTTCTCATGAAACAGGCTAAAAACGGATGACCTGCAAGTATAGAATACTTCTTCGGTAAATGTCTATTAGCAACTTAAAAGCTTTTAGACAAAGGGTGAAATTAAAAGCCGATGCCCTTTTGTGAAGAGGGCATCGGCTTTTTAACAGTTAAAATCAAAATGACTTACAAAGGTTGGAACTGGCTGATAGCCTCGCTTAAATCCAGCACTTTGGCCTTAGGCAGTTCTGCCTCTACAATACTGCTTCCGGCCGCCGAGCGGTACCCGCCGGCGCAGTGAATAACTACTGGTTTATCCGTAGGGATTTCCTGGGCGCGGTATCTTAGTTCAGGCAATGGGATGTTTAGGGCGTTAGCAAAGTATTTCTTGTCCTTCACCTCAGAGGCGTTCCTGATGTCCACGATGGTGTACTGCCCTTGATTTTCCTTGAACTGGTCCACGTCCATCTTAGGCGATGAAACCGAAGCTTCCTCTTCCAGCACAAAAGCGCCTTTGATCTTGATTTCATAGCCAACCCGGGAGGCTTTGTCAATCAACTCGTCCAGGGTCTTGTCATCCTGGGCTACCAGGTAGAAGGTCTCCTTAGGATCCACGATGCTTCCCAGCCAGGTCTCAAACTTACCGCCGTTCTGGATGTTGTATGCTCCTGCCAAATGGCCATTTTTAAAGTCTTGCTGTGGACGTGCGTCAATGACCAACGCACCTTCCTCGGGCGTAAAGTTCTTCTCCAGACGCTTTACGGCTTGCACGCTTTCCTGGTAGTTGGGCGCGCCTTGTTTGTTCAAGCCCACGTCATACCCGAAGTACTTGGGAATGAAGGGCTGGTCGGCGGTGAGGTAGGCTACAAACTGGTCTTCGGTCATTTCCTGCAGGGCTTGGTTGCTGAACTTCTCGTCGCCAATGGTGCTGCTGTTGGCCTCGCTCAGGCCTTTTCCGCAGAGCGTGCCGGCACCGTGTGCTGGATAAACCACTACGTCATCCGCTAGTTTCATCAGTTTCTCGCGGGTGCTGTGATACATTTGTTTGGCCAGCTCCTCGCGCTTGGCGGTGAGGTTGCCGGCATTCTCGCGCAAGTCAGGACGGCCCACATCACCAATGAACAAGGTATCTCCGGTGAAGACGGCTTTGTCCTTGCCCTCGTGCTCCAGCACGATGCTAATGCTGTCTGGCGAGTGGCCGGGCGTATGCAGGGACTTCAGTTTTATATTGCCAATCTCCAGCACCGCGCCTTCGTCAAAGGAATTGTGCGGATAGTCAGCGCCCACCAGGCTATGCGCGTAAATAGTAGCCCCGGTTTTTTGATGAATTTCCAGGTGCGAGCTCACAAAATCAGCGTGCGGGTGGGTTTCAATCACGCCCACAATTTTGGCGCCGTGTTCCTGGGCGTAGTCATAATATTGCTGGGGGTTGCGGGCTGGGTCTACCAAGACGATTTCTTTTTGGCATTCGCTTAAAATGGCGTAAGAATAATGCGCCAATCCTTTGTCTTCAAACTGCTGTATTTTCATAGTGCTTTGTTTTTTAATGTAGAGGATAGTACAAAGGTAGGGTACCAGTGTAGAATGTTCAGTGACTTAGGTTACACAAGGATTTACCCTATAGAAAATGCCAGGCAGAGGGCATTCTAAGGTTTTTAAACAGTAAAAATAGCCGGCTGGATTAGAAAGAAGAATTAGTTTGAAAAAGGCATATTGGTTAGTTACCAAGTAGGCCCGTAATGTTTTGAAAGGCAGGAATTTTGGTATGCATTCCATTGCCCGCTTAAGCGTGAAGTGTTTTTAAAACCTGTAATAGGGTTTAGGAGGAAGTAAGGGAGTTTTTTTAATCGGAAAGAACCGAATTTAGAGTTTTACAAGCGGTTACTAAAGATGATTTTCAACTTTAGGAAGTTTCTGTATAACCTTTGTCTCTCCGCGGTTTCGTTTTGATAACTTTGTAGGTACAAAACCTCCAAGGTTTATGAGTTGAGGTTTAAAAACCACATTCGTAAGTCACCTAAAGTTTAGCGCTCCAATTATTACTTCCGTTTTCGGGCTCATTTCTGGAAACGAGCCCGAAAACGCAAAGTACCTCTTGTTTACGAATGATTTCCTGAATATAAAACAATATTACTAGAGGAAACTGGGTATTAGAGGCTTTTGTTTTTTGACAAAGGCAAAACTTGATTATTGCAGGGAGTCCAAAATGAATTCCAAGCAGATTACCTTTGGGTAGGCACAAAAAGAAGCCTGCCGGTGACAAGCCGGCAGGCAAACAGACAAACAACAAAAAAACTAAAAAACACCCGGCGGTTGGGGGACCCGCAAGGGTACTATAAATAATTAATATCTTATTCCTGGATGGCCGGTCAATGAATCAAATTCAAACGCGCCTAATAAATAACCTTCCACTACAATGCCTTCAGCTGAAGGGCTCACTTTGGTTTCTGACATGGTCACCACCCAATAAGCGGTCATGTCATCCAAGTCAACGGGTGTGCATTTGGTAGTAGAGTCAAAGCTTTTTCGGCTTCTATCTAAATGAACCACACTCAGTTGCTTCTTACTCGGGGGCGTTAGGAAGCGTTGGTCAGGTAGCATCTTGTATATCTGCTTGATTGATGATACAATAATAGGGGGAACTGTTTGCTGACAAAAGGAAAGAATAGGATAAACGTAACTTGGACAAAACCATTATAAATCTGTGATTTATTAATTAAGCGTAGCCTTAAGTTGTATAGTTAAGGTACTAAGCTAAAAGGAAAGGCATGTTTTTAAGTTAACGTAACGCTACTGCTGCTCTTTTTTGGAAGAAAGGTGATACCACAAGGCTTGTAAACTGAAAATACTTAGCAGCAGAAAAAGTGCGGGGGCCATTAGAAGCCACCAGGCATCCACTGAGAACCTGGCGGCAGACAGCATTTTACCCCACGAAGGAATTTCCGGTGGAATGCCAATTCCCAGAAAGGCCAAGGTAGAGCCTATGCCTAACAGGCCGGAGGCGGCAAAGCAAAAATTGGTCAACACTGCCCCTCGCAAAGTTGGCCAAATATGGTAAAGCAAGATTCTGGAGGTTCCCATGCCTGTGGCCAAAGCGGCTTCTATAAACGGTTGCTTCTGCACTAATCTCACCTTGGTTCTGCTCAGACGGGCGGGAATAACCCAGTAGGTGATGGCGATCCAAAAGGCCAAATTTTCCAATGAAGGCTCTGTGAATGCTGAGAGTAACAACAAAAGCAACAGCTTGGGAAGTGTGGACCATATTTCCACCAGGCTTTTGAAAATGCTGTCTAGTGGGACCGTCACTTTTCTTTTAAAGAAAGAAACCGGTTTAAAGAGAAATGACAGTACTGCCCACTCCAATACCAGTAACCCACCGGCAAGCATCCAGGAAAATGTATGCTTAAAGCCAATAGAGGAAAATAAAGGAAACACGCGCCAAAGGTAAAACTCTTTCAAAAAAAACCAGGTGAGCAGCGGTAAGGCCATGGCAATAATGGTCTTTAAGGAAATGGTGAGTTTATAATTGCCAAACCAACCTGCCATACACCCAAGGGTCACGCCCAACAATGTAGAAACTAACAACGGCGGGAATGCCAGAAGCCAGGCGGTTTGGGTGGCATGCATGGAGTAATACCACACATCTCGGCCCAGATGGTCTGTGCCCAACAGGTGCGCAGATTGGAATGGAGCTACATACGCAGAAGCAGGTTGAAGGTCAGTGCTTTTAAATGCTAAGGGCCACCAATGATAGGTAAGTGCCACTACGGTTATAGCCAATAGCCACGCCAGGGCCAGGGCCAGCGTCAGGTTCCAATTCCTGGCAATGGGAAGTCCTTTCCAAGATAGGCGCATGGATCTACTGCTCATATCTGCCTGGCTCTGGGGTCCAGAAATATTATACAAGCCTCTGCCAACCAAACCACCACCATCCGGATAACCAGCAAAAGCAAAATGAGGCCAATGACCACAGGGTAATCTGCCGTGAGTATAGATTGGGTAAGCAGGTTACCCAAGCCAGGCAACGAAAAAGTAATCTCCACCACAAGAATTCCGGCTATGAGGGCTAAGAATACTTCGCTCATCAAGGTGAGCATGGGTGGGAATGCGTTTGGTAAAAGATGCCTGACCAGTGATTGCCTGGCAGAAAGTCCCTTGGCTAAGGCGGTCCTGAAGTACAGTTTGTTTTTCTCTTCTTCCAGGCTCTGGTGAAACTGCAACGTGAGGTACGGAACCAATAATAACAGCGTACAGACCAAGGCTGCCCCCAGTGCACTGGAAAATAGGTTTTCCATGAAGGAAATTATGGTTGGAGTTTGGCCCGCGGAAATAGGATCCCAGTTTCCGCCCCATTTGAGAAATAGAGCCAATAAACCCAAAGCCAATAAGAAAGCTGGAAAGCTGTCTAGCAGATACAGGAATTTTCTAAGGCTTGCCTTCAACATGGCCTTAGCAGAGAGGGAGAGTACTGTTGCCAGCAAAAAGGACAAGGCTGTAGCCAAGACAAAGCCACCAACCCCAATGAAAAGTGTAACGGGAAGCGCCATGGCGATTTTCTGTCCCACGGGTTGGTAATCTCTGGTAGAAAACCCCAAGTCTCCCCGCAAAACTTGAGAGGCCCACAAATGATATTGGTTTGACGTGCCATGCCAACGGAAGGCCGGTAAAAAGTTTCCCAAAGGACCTTGCTGCTGGATTAAAATTGCCCAGGCAGATTGCAAAGAAGACTTATTCAAGGTTGAACCTGAGTTTGTAATTGCATGATTCACCTCTTGTAATGCTTTGGTTCGTTGTTCCTGGTTGGGGCTTTTCGCCCAATAAGAAAGGGTGGTGAGAAGTTTTTGTTTTTCTTTTAAAGGCATTGTCCGCACGTGGCTTTCCCATTGCCTATAAAACGTGAAGGCATTAGATGTCCCGTGCCAATAGGCCGCCTTTTTCAGCCAGTACCGGTCTGGTTCCGGCACCGACTGTAGCAAGTCATCTTCTAATGATTGATGAGTTAGGCTGACATAAAAAAGCGGAAGGTGTAGTCCCTGTTTCCGGATAAAAGACTGCTTTGCATCCTCTACAGCCTCTGCCCGGGCACCGCCGAAGGTGTTGGTGTCAACTTCTTCCATGCCTTTGGGTGCGAACGTGGCAGGCAGAAGTCGGCTTAAGAAAAAAATGAGTGAGGCGGCCACCCAAAGGGTCAAGGGAGCTTTTAGGAATATACCCCAGGCATTGTTTGGTTTCATGCCGGTCACTTTTTCAAGACCAGCCGAGTTACATCATACCCAGGTTCCAGGCTGGAAACTACTACAGAGTCTATCCGTTTAGAGACGGCTAGTTTGTTTTTGGGGAAATACAAGAACATGAGGTTGGCTTCTTCCCGCATGATTTTTTGAAGCGCTTTGAGCAAAATGGCTTTGGTGTTCAGGTTTTCCTCTCTGGCTATCTGCTCTAGAAGTTGGTCACTTTCACTTGTTCCAAAATGGGTCACGTTGGCACCTTCGTTGGCGGCACTTTGGGAATGCAACAAAGAAAGTAGGTTATAAGAAAACGGGTTGCCGGTGAGTGTCCTGAAATAAAGATCATAGTCACGGGTACGCAAGCGCTCTGAGATTTGGCTTCCTTCCATAGGTTTGAGAATGATGGGAATGCCTACGCGCTTCGCATTTTGCTGGAACATCAAGGCCATGTTCTCAAAGTCTGAATTGCCCGCCCGGTGCAGCAGTTCCAATTGCAGAAAAGCCTGTTGGCCATTTATTTTTTTGCGCCACCCTTGCGGGCTTTTAAACCAGCCGGCACTTTGTAGCAGCTGTTTTACCGCTATGATGTCATAGGCAAGCGGCTTCAAGTTGGAATTATAGAATAGCGAATCCTGAGGAGGAATAAACCCTGCGGTTGGGGAGGCGTACCCGCCATGCAAAGTGTTAATGATTTGTGCCACAGGTAATAGGTGCCCCAACGCCTGTCTGGTTCTCTTGTCTTGTAAAATAGGTTTGCTGCCATTCACCCCCATAAAGACGGCGTCATAGGTAGGGGTGGTAAAAAAGGCAAAGTTCTCTTTGTAATCTGTTCCCTTGCGCATTTCAAGAAACGGCACCAACGGAATATTGTCCATTACATCTATTTGGTTGGCCTTAAGGGCCAGAAGGGCTGCCGCATTGTCTGTGATAATTTGGTAAACCAGTTTTTGGGGTTTGCTGATAAGTGCCGATGATGGGTTATTTGCCTTGTCGCCCCACCAGTTGCTTTTTTTCTCCAGGCGTAACTGCTGCCCTGTGTTCCAGGCCATAAGTCTATAGGGGCCGCTTCCTTTAACCCAGGCGGTGTCTCTTGCCAACATTTGGGTGTTAATCTGGCCGGCTAGTTTTTTGATAGCGGGAGTGTTGGAAAGAGAATCTTGTTCCGCCTTCAACAAACGCAGGGAATGACCTTTCAAGATATTGTCTGGGTCTAGTTTGTGGGCAGGTAAAATAAAGAAATCACCGGTAAGGTGGCGCATTTCCGGGGAATAGCCGGCACAAGCCAAGGTGAACTCCCGGGGATTGTCTTTTGAAAATCTGATGTCTTCTATAAAAGCATACTGTACGCGCCAGCGCTCATTCTCCACCATAGGGCTGTGCATGACCTTTATGGAAAAAGAAACATCTTGCGCCGTCACCGGTTGGCCATCGTCCCAACGGGCTTCCGGCCTTAGTGTATAAGTAAAGTAGGAAGAATCTCCCTGTATGGTCACTGTTGGGAGGGAAACTGCCAACGCCGGTTGAATAGACCGGTCTTTCAGGTCCACCGACAATAGGCTTTGGTACATAAGGTTGAGCACCTGCAGGGCGTAAGGATTTCCGTAGCTTAGGGGGTGCAGTGATTCAGGGTCTTGAGCCAGCCGTATTCTAATGCTATCATCAGCTTTCTTTGGAGAGCAGGAAATGGCCCATAAGAGCAGGGAGAATAAAGCCAGAAAGGGAATTCGGTTCATGTTGAGCAAATCAGGCGGGCGCTTCGCTCAATATTACAAAACTTGAGTGAAATGGCGTTGGTTTCCCAGACAAAAAAGAGACAGGGCCAGCTAACACATAGTTAACTGGCCCTGTCTCTACAATCAAAAAATTAAGAAGCAGTCAATGGGGGAGTCTCCCGCTACTCAATTGATTTTGTTAGTCTTTGGTGTCCCAGTTGCCTGAGCCACCGTAACCTGTTTCACCACTACCAGAGCCGGTACCTGTACCATCATCAGTAGATGTACCATCACCAACGGTTTCACCTGTACCAGTAGTGGTAGAAGTTGTGTTTGTGGTTTGCATGCTGCTATTAGAAGCTGCACCTGAATTTTTCTGAGCATTAGTGCCACCGTTAAGAGTGGCCAGTTGCAAAAGGAGAGCGAGGATTAATTCTACCATGGCTTTAATTTCTTTATTGTTTATACAAAGATGCCTACCCGTAAGTTCATGCCAAAGGAAATGTAATAGGAAAAATTAACTATGGTTTATTTAAGTGAAAATATGAAAATATATATGATACTGAACTTGGATTGAATGTATGCAGGAAATTTTTGATAAAAAAAATCACAAAAATGAAAAATTGTAACCAGATAGTTCTTAATAAATGAATTACTTTGCTTTCAGGTTTGCGATAAAAGGAAAGACTTGTTGAAAAGAGCTTTATAATAATAAACAATAGTAGCGAAAGGTAGCCTAGTTTATGGAAGAGTTAATAAAGTTAATCCAAATTATTCAGAGGGGAGGAGTGGCAGATGCCTCCTTGCTGGATTTCAAAACCAAAAAGGAAAACAAAGAATGGCTTCTCTTCCAAGGAATTAGCAAAGGCGAAGTAACCTCAGAAGCGGAAGCTTTGGCGCTACTTTATGAGAAAGATGCCGCAAAGTCTGGTTTTAAAATGCTGAAAAGCCGACTACGGAAGCGGCTCATGAACCAACTGTTCTTCCTGGAGAACCATGACACCCGGCAGAATGTGGCCCAGTTGGCTGAAAATGACTGCTTCGCGAAACTGTACCAATCACGGGTGCTGGTGAATGCCGGCGCCTATGACCTGGCTGCGCCCCTGTTGCGCGAAGTTATTTCCACAGGACAGAAATACAGCTTTTATGATGTCATCTCGCTTGCGCAGCGCTCATTGCTGTATGTCTATTCCCATTTGGGAGAGAGGGCGCTTTTTTTCAAGCTTCTCCAGCAGAGCAGAGATTTTGGTTCAGCCTTCTCAGCTGACCAGCTGGTGGAGCAGTTGTTTCTGGAGTCTAAGGTGGAGTTAAACCATACCATCACCGCCAGAAAAGCCTACCTGGACAAAGTGGATTCTATCTTAGAGGAAATGGGCCAGCTATGGCGCGAGGCTAAATCCTTCAGTGCCTTCAATTACTTTTACATTCTGTCTAACTGGGCGCAGGAGCTAAAGGGTAATTTCGACCAGATTGTGGAACTGACTTCCAATTCTGAACGGCTCATGGCGGAGTATCAGATCAACACGGAGCAGTTTGACCAACGATACAACAAATACATACAGATTTACGCGCATCTTCGGGCTAAAAACCTGGACCAGGGCCTGGCGTTGGCCAGTGCTAATGAAGGTGCCTTCAACCCTAAAGGCAAAAACTGGTTTGCGTACATGGAAAACTACTTCCTGTTAGCCATGCATGCCCGCAAGTATGAAGTGGCGCACTCAGTGCTGCACAAAGTGCTGGTAAACCCGTTTTTAACGAAGATCAATAAAATGGGCCAGGAACGGTGGGTGTTGTATGAGGCGTACCTGCATTTTGTGTCGCCGGTGACAGGGCAGCCGTTCAAGTGGCAGGCTCTGGTGCAGAACTTGCCTAGCTACAGCCGTGACAAAGAAGGTTTCAACGTGGCCATCCTTATTCTGCAGGTGATGTATTATTTAGAGGCGGAGGATTTAGAGGCCCTGGAATACCGGATTGAGGCGCTCAAAAAATACGCGCACAAGCACTTCAAAGATAGTTTCAGTGAGCGCAGCCGGGCTTTCTTCAAGTTGCTCACCATTATGGTGAGTTCAGGGTTTGACCCGGGCGCCACCCAGAAAAAAGGAAATTATCTGTACCAGAAACTGCAACGCATTAACCCACCTGGTGATGCTTATGCAGAAATTGAGATCATTCCGTATGAACACCTCTGGGAATACATGCTCAAACACCTGCAGAAATTGTAAGCATCAGACAGTTCTGTAAGCTGATTTTTCCGTTTTTAGGCTCTGTTTTGGAAATGGAGGCAAAACCAGACCGAAGCTAAAAAAGCAAATCCTGTTTTCGGGCTCATTTTCAGAAATGAGCCCAAAAACAGGATTTGTGTTTATGTGATGATTTAGAAAGGAGAATAGTTTAAAACTGAATCCGGTAGCCCAGATACGGGTAAATGCCCAATTGGTAATACTTTTTGGCTCGGTTCTCATCTGGGTCCCAACCGTAGTAAAGCTCATTTCGCGTGTTCAGGAAATTGTCTGCCGCGGCGTAAATCCAGTGCGTGGTCTTGCGGGTGTTCAACTGGTAAGAAAACCTGATGTCTGTCCTGAAATAGTTTTTGAGCTGTGACTGGTAGGCGTTCTGGTTGTCATAGTACACCTTGCCCGTTACATCTGCCCGCGTCCGGACTTCGTCAATAGGGATGATGCGCCTGCCGCCGGAGTAATTCAACCGCAGGTCCAGGGAAATTAAATGCCGTTGTTCCTCGTCCAACTCAATTTCTTTCCCCAGCAACAAGTTGGAGATAAACCCCACACTAAAGGTGGTAGGCCTGGTTTTACCATCTGCGCCGGTGTAGGTAGATTTCAGCAAAGACAAGTTGGTCAAGGCATAAAAACCGTTTTTCAGAAACCTTTCCGCCGTCAGTTCAAGCCCATAGTTCTGGCCGGTGCCTTTGTTGACCACGCTGTCCACGGTGACAAAGCTGTAATCTGTGCCCAGGTTGAGCATGGAAAAAGCCTCTTCGTCATCGTGCTCACTCACGGGTACCTGGTAGTGGTATTGGTAATAGGCCTCGGCTTTCACGCGCCACTGGGCGTTTATGTTGTAGTTGTAACCGGCCACCAATTGACGGCTACGGGTGAAATCAAGTTTGTTGTAGGGCTGGTTGTATTCTGGCAGTTGCGTAGAATGGAAGCGGTATTCATAATAAACCAGCGGCTGGGTCTGGCTGTGCAAGCCCGCCGAAAAGTAAAGCCGTTGCGCATCTGTGAGGTAATAATTCACCGAAACCCTGGGCTCCAGGGCATGCCGCAGACCAATGGAGAACTGTTGGTAATACAAGCCTCCCTGTATGTCAAGCCGCGGGGTGAGGTAAAACCTTCCCAGTGCAAACCCTTGGAACAAGGCGGCGCTGCCCTGGGCGTCCAGGTTGGTTTCATAAACGCCTGGCGGGTCCCTGAACATGGTTTCCTGGTTGTTGAAATACATTTTCTGCCAGGTGGCGCCTCCCTTAAATAAAAGTCGGTTGCTGTATTTGTGTGTGATGTTCCATTTGGTGATCACCTGCTGTTCATAGTTGCGAAGGTAATAATACAGGCGTTTGATTTTGTCGCGGTAGAGGGCTTCTGTGTTGGCCAGTACCTGGCTGCCCGAGGTGGAGACAATGAGCTCAGAGACCGTCTTAGGCGACACGGTAAACGTATGGGTAAACCCGAAGGCGTACATCCGGTTATCTAGCGTAGGCTCCAGTACATACTTGAGGTTGCCCCAGGAAAGAGTGTCTTCGTTTCGTTGGAACAGGGTGATATTGCTGGTGCCGCCAATACCCCAGGCAGAGAATTTGCCGGCCTTGGGTGTGGGAAGTTCAATCTTAAAAGCCGCATCCTGGTATTGGGGAATGCCGTCATACCCAATGTCTACCCCAATTTTCTTGAATGGCTGAAAGGTGAACAAACGCATGCTGCCAATGAAAGAGCCGCCCCATTTCTTCACCAAAGGTCCTTCGGTGACTGCTTCCAAGCCGTTGAGGCCTAATTGTAGCGTGTTCTCCAGCTTTTTGCTATTGCCTTTCCGGAGTTTTACGTCCATGACGGCACCAATTCGGTTTCCGTACTCCGCGGGGAAAGCGCCCGTGAGAAAATCTGAATTGCCTAAAAGGTTGTTGTTCAATAGGCTGAAGGCTCCGCCGGTGTTAGGCGCGAAGGTGAAATGGTTGGGGTTGGGAATTTCCACGCCTTCCAGCCGCCACAAAACCCCCAAAGGCGAATTTCCGCGCACAATCAAGTCATTTCGTTGGTCAGAGGCGCTGGACACCCCGGCATAATTGGCGGCCATGCGGCTGGGATCTTGCCTGGAACCGGCAAACCGGTTGATCTCCTCAGTGCGCAAGGTGTGCACGCTGGAGCTAATCAACATGTTCAAGGGCAACGACTTATCTGGCTCTGACACTACCAACACTTCGTTCTCCTGAATAAAAGTCTGCTCCAAGGTTACCGCCACCACCGCTTCCTTCCCAGAAACCACCAGAATGTTGCTCAGTTCCGTGTCTTGGTAGCCCAAATAGGTCACCCGCACGGTATGCCTGCCTATGGCCAAATGTTGGAACATGAAGGAACCGTCTGGACCGGTGCTCACTGCCCGCACCGGCTCTTCAGAGAGCAATAGCACGGTGGCACCCACCAAAGGAGTTCTCAAAGACCCATCTACCACCAATCCGCGCATTGTCTGGGTGTAAGGAATTCTGATAGGCCTGGCTTCAGTGGGAGGCGCGGGTTTCAAGACAATCTGGTCCCCGATTTTCTGGTGGGTAAGGCGGGCACATTTGCTCAGAACCTCCAAGGCCCTGGAAAGTGGCAAATCCTGTGCTCGGCAAGTGACCAAGGCAGTTAGAGAAAGCTGGCTGTTGCTGTATGAGAAATTAAGGGAATACCGCTTCTCCAGGTCAAGCAGGATTTTCTGAAGCGGTTGTTGGTGGTAAGTAAAGGAGACCGTTGGTTCTGATGCGTACGCTTGAGAAAAGCCCCGGACCTGAACAGCCACCAGAAGAAAGGCAACAAGAAATGCTTTTATGAACGGTGGCAAAGCCATTTTACTTGAAATTCTGCCTGGAGCCAAGGCTGATTTATTACGCTAATATCAATATTTAAGGAATAAGAAGGAAATTAAATTCTAAAGGTCTTCTTAAGGTAGGCTACAGCCAAGGTGGCTTAGAGAGACTGTAGCTGTGCAAGATTTTCCGTTTTTGGCCTCTATTTTCCAAATGAAGCTTAAACCAGATTTTATAGGGCGAATTTTAAATGTAGTTGGTAGAGTAAAGGATTGAGTTAGATAATGTATATAGGTAATTGTCAATGCGTTAATTATTGTTGATAAGCCTCCCGGAACCAGTGTAAGTGCTTAACGTGGTAGTGGGGGTGCCCCTGTATAATATATTCCCTGAACCAGAGATATCCACCTCTAAATAAGAATTCACCCAAAGCTGCTGGAAGCCAGAACCGGTGAGGGTGGAATTCACCGAATCTGCCAGGAGCGTAAAGCCTTTGATTTTGCCAGAGCCCGAATGTTGACTGGTGAGAATTTTGGCATAGCCCCACAAAAAGACATCGCCGGAGCCGGAATGGGAGACGTGCAGCTTCTGCGCCGTGCCCCGGAAGGTGAGCCGTCCGCTGCCCGATACATTTACTTGTAAGGCTGGCGTAAGGGCTTCTGTGTCTACATTGATATCACCTGAGCCTTTCAAGTCCACGGAGGCCAAGGCAGGCATGGTGATGCTGATGGTCGCTTCCTCATTGAAATACTCCAGGCAGTTCTCAGCCCGAATCACCAAGGTGCTTCCCACTACCTCGGTTTTAATCTCTGGATGAATGTTGCCGAAAGTTTCAATGCTCACTTCTTGCTGGGAGCCAGAGGTGATGTTGACGGTACCCGGTATGCGCATGTCCACCGAAGTGAAAGTGGTCAGGTCACGTCTTTCCTTTTTTTGGCCGCCTGAGCCTTTCAGACAAGGGCTGGAGCCTAAAATATCACAGGACGCAAGCAGGGCCAACAACCCACAGGCCAAATAGAAAAAAGAAAAACGCGGGATACTCATAAAATTAAAAAGTGGCAGCCGGGGCCTAGCGGCAGCCGGCGCCACTCATTTTGTAATGCTGCGCGTCTGTCTGCGTGATTTTAACATCTGCAGAAGCGGCCAACACATTTAAAACGTCGCGTAAGTTAGGGTTGTCAAACGTACCGGTGAAGGTGCATTTCTTCAGGTTCAGATCTGCCAGCTCCAGGTTAATGTTGAAGTAGGCGCTGAGCTGCTCAGAGACTTCCTGCATGGTTTCCCCTTCAAAAGAAAGGGTGCGCCACGCCGAGACACCTTCCTGGGCGGAGGTTTCCTTAGTTACTTTGCCTTGGGCCAGAGTGCCTGTCAGGCCAGGGGTCAGGAGCACCTGCGCCTGGCTGGTGCGGGAAGCCAACGAAACCTTGCCCGTGCGCACTGCTACTTTCACTTCCTGGTTAGCAAGCGCTGAAACATTGAAAGAGGTACCCAATACTTGGGTTTTGGCATCACCGCTTTCCACCACAAAAGGCTGTTCTGGGTTTTTACGGACGTCAAAGAAAGCTTCACCGGTAAGTTCCACTTTGCGCTCCGGGCCATTGAAGGCGGTTTGGTATTTTAAGGTAGTACTGCTGTTAAGGGTTACCTGGCTGCTGTCTGGGAGGTACACCACTTTGCGTTGGCCGGCTACGGTGGCTACCTGGGTCCAGTCATCTGCGGTATTCAGGTTGGTATAACCTACCCAGGAAAGACCAGCGGCTACCACGGCGGCGGCGGCATATTTAAAGGTAGATTTCCAGGTATAAGTATTTGTTCTTTCAACAACTGCCTCCGGAATGTCTACAAAGGCGTTAAGGGGAATAACAGGGGCATCAAACTTCAATTGGCGGCTAACTTTCTCCCAGGCCATGTCAACATCAGGGGAGAAGGAGAAGCTAGGCTCAGAACCCAACTCGTCCCAGGTTTCAAGCGCGTCGGCCCAGAACTGGGCGTTCTGTTCGTCGGCCGCCAGCCAGGCAGAAAAGTCCTGCTCTTCCAGGGCTGACAGTTCTCCGCGAAGAGCTTTGGCCATCAGCACCCATTCTGGGCTTTCGTGGTGAGTCACGGTTGTTGTCTGTGTCATGTTGCCTATATGACAGGCGTAGCGGTACTTACCCCCACGCCTACTTAAATTATTTGTTAAAGTAATGTTAAAATTTTGCCAACCGCCTCTAAATGCCCTGATAGCAAGGCGATTATGGCTACGGGTAAAAGCTTGTGCCGAAGGATTTTGAGGGCTTTGCCCATTTGGTTCTCCACGGTTTTGGGGGACAGGGTCAGGGAGTCGGCAATTTCTTTGTAGCTCATTTCCTCAAACCGGCTCATCTCAAAAATAAGGCGGCATTGGGGCGGGAGGGCCTCCAGGGCATGCTGGATCTTAGATTCCATCTCTGAACCTTCCAGCAACTCCATGGTGGTGTTGGCCGAATACGTGTTCTCAAACGGAGAAGAATCTTCGGTGAGCACCAGGCGTTTCTGCTTCTCCAGGTAATTGAGGGCTTGGTTGGTGACGGACCGCACCAAGTAGCCTTTGTAGGAAGAACTGATGTCCAGCACCTCACGGTTTTGCCAGATTTTGCAGAAAACTTCCTGCACTAAATCTTCGGCGGCCTCCGTGTCTTTGGTGAAGCGCACGGCCGTTCGGCACAGCAGGGTGTAATACTGTTTGAAGAGCGCTTCCATGAACCGTGCCTCATTGGTTTTGAGCAGCGCGTGCAGGTCCTGGTCTGATAGTGGTAAAGATGCACTCATGTGCACAAGGGTTAAGTGTTATGCAAAGATAAAAGAACGTGCGGCTGTTCCTACTTTTTTTGCTAAAAACCAGTGCCTAATAGCCTGTTATCTGCAGAATTTGCTTAAATAGAACACAAATTTTCCCTTTTAGAAGCCAATAAATTTTTATGACGAACGACTCTTTGAAAAACGACCCCAAAGTGCTGAGGGCCTGGTGTTTCTATGATTGGGCCAATTCTGTGTACTCGCTGGTCATCACCACCGCCATTTTCCCCATCTATTTTGTGGCGCTCACCAAAAGTCCGCAGGGCGACATGGTGGATTTCTTCGGGTACAACATCTCGGCCTCTGTGCTTTATAGCTACGCCCTCACCGGCGCGTTCCTGACCATTGCGTTCCTGAGCCCCATCCTCACCGCCATTGCCGACTACGGCGGAAACAAAAAGTCATTCATGCGTTTTTTCTGCTACATGGGTTCTTTTGCCTGTATGGGTCTGTTTTTCTTCACCAAGCAGACCTTGTCAGTCTCCATTCTTTTGTTCATGGTGGCGGCCATTGGCTACAGCGGCAGTATAGTGTTCTACAACTCCTATTTGCCAGAGATTGCCACTGAAGACAGATTTGACAAACTCAGCGCCCGCGGCTTTTCGCTGGGTTACATTGGCAGCATGATTCTGCTCATCATCTCCCTGGCGCTGGTGTTGTACCCCGAATTGGTGGGCATTGAAGACAGCAGTTTACCCGCCCGCATCTCATTTTTGATGACCGGGCTCTGGTGGTTTGGTTTCTCGCAGTATTCGTTTGCCTACCTGCCCAGCAACCCCAACCACCAGAAGCGCACCGGAAGTTACCTGCTCAACGGGTTCAAAGAACTAGGGCTGGTGGTGAAACAACTGAAGACGTTGCCCATGCTCAAGCGCTTTTTGATTGCTTTTTTCTTCTACAACATGGGCGTGCAGACTGTGATGTATGTGGCCTCCTTGTTCGGGTCTAAGGAATTGAATTTACCAGACAATGCCTTGATTACTGTGCTGTTGATTATACAAGCCGTGGCCATTGCGGGAGCATATTTCTTTGCCTGGCTGTCTGGTAAAATAGGGAACACCAAAGCCATTGCCTGGGCGGTGCTGGTCTGGATTGGCGTGACCATTGGCGCTTATTTTGTGACCACCGGCAACGAATACTACATGCTGGCCTTTGTGGTGGGCGCGGTGATGGGCGGAATTCAGGCCTTGTCACGGTCCACGTACAGCAAGCTTTTGCCAGAGACCAAAGACCACGCCTCGTTCTTCAGTTTTTATGACATCAGTGACAAAGTGGGCCTGGCCTTGGGTACCCTTGCCTTCGGGATCACTGAGCAAATCTTCGGGTCTATGCGCAACAGCATTCTGACCTTGCTGGTATTCTTTGTGATTGGCTTGATTGTGTTGCTGACTATTAAAACTAAAAAACTAGAAGCCACGGATGCAGTGGTAGTTTAATTTAAGTGGTTATAAAATAAGTAGTTATATTGTTTTAGTAAAAGAGTCGCTTTGATGATAAATGTAAGCTGAAGGATTTTCTGCCTATTTCCGTTTTCGGGCTCATTTCTGGAAATGAGCCCGAAAACGGAAACCCTAAATTTCCAGATACTTAACTAAGCTTGGGGATTATCAAATTTACAACCAACAGGTAGGCATAAAAAAACGAGCGGCTCCCAAACTTTGGGAGCCGCTCGTTTTTGGCTTCGTTTTCAGAAATGAGCCCGAAAACGCTATTTGGTGCCGTACACTTTTTCGCCGTTCAGGTAGGTGCTGAGCACTTTCACATTCCGGATGGCATCTGGCTTGATGGTCATGATGTCCTGGTCCAGAATCACGAAGTCAGCCACCTTGCCGGCTTCAATGCTGCCTTTCTGCTTTTCCTCAAAATTGGCGTAGGCGGCCCAGATGGTGGTGCCTTTCAAGGCTTCCTCGCGGGTCAAGGCGTTGTCCATCTGGAAACCACCCGCCGGATAGTTCTTGGCATCTTGCCGCGCCACCGCTGAATGGAAACCATACAACGGATTAATATGCTCAACCGGGAAATCTGAGCCCAACGGAATCATGTTGTTTTGCTGCATGAGCGCTTTGAACGCGTAGGCGTGTTTGATTCTGTCCATGCCCAGGCGGTCACCGGCCCAGTACATGTCTGAGGTGGCGTGCGTTGGCTGCACAGAGGGCAACACGCTGTATTGGCCAAACAACGGCAGATCTTTAGGGTTTACCACTTGCGCGTGCTCAATGCGCCAGCGTAGGTCATTCTTGCCTTTCAACAAGTTGCCGTAAATCTGTAAAATCAAGCGGTTGGCAGAATCCCCGATAGCGTGGGTGTTCATCTGGAACTTGTGCTGGTACAACTCCGCGGCCAGGTCTTTGTAATTCTGCACTTCGTCTAGCAGAAAACCCGTTTCATTGGGGCGGTCAGCATACGGATGGATCAGGCAGGCCCCGCGGGAACCCAAGGCACCGTCTCCATACACCTTAAACGACCGCACCGTCAGTCGGTCTGTGGTGTAAGGTCCGTTTTTGAAGTAATGGTCTTTGTTTTTCACTGATGGCGTAAGCATGGCGTACACGCGCATTTTCAGTTCGCCTTTCTTCTGCAGGGAATCCAGTAATTGGACCGCCTCAAAGCTGAGTCCGGCATCAACCACCGTGGTAAGGCCAACGGAAAACAGATTTTGTTCGGCTTCTTTCAGTACTTGGGTTAGTTCTGCATTGGTGGCACCCGGCACTTTCTGGTACACTAAATCAGATGCCCTGTCTACCAAAATGCCTGTCAGTTTCCCGTTTTTCACTTCAATCTTGCCACCGGTTGGGCTAGGCGTCTGGGCAGTGACTCCGGCCAGGTCCAGGGCTTTCTGGTTCGCCAGGGAGGCATGACCGTCTACGCGCTCAATAATGACCGGCACGTCTGGGAATAATTTATCCAGGGTGTCTTTGGTAGGGAACTGCTTGACATTCCAGTCATTCTGATCCCAGCCCCGACCCATCAGCCAGGCTGCCTGGGGGAATTCTTTCCGCTGAGCTTGCAGGCGCTGCACTACGTCTGAAAAAGAAGTGGTGCCCACTAAATCAGCTTCGCGCAGGTTAGAGGCATACCCGAAGAAGTGTCCGTGCGCATCTATCAGGCCGGGATACACCGGTTTGCCCTGGGCGTCTACTTTTTGGCTGGCATCATATTTCTGCTGCAGGCTCTCTGAGGTACCCACTTCCAGAATCTTGCCGTCTCTCACCGCAAAGGCCTGGGCTTTCTCAAAGGTGCCATTTACGGTGTACACATTGGCATTGTACACCAATAAATCCGCTTTTTCGCCTTGGCTACAGGAAGAAAGAAGGGCCGCTCCTAAAAAAGCAGCAGCCCCCCATTTTATCATGAACTTAGTCATAGCGCAAGTGCTTCACAGATTCACCAGAGTCACGCAGTTCCAGCAAAGAGTCTATGCCAATCTGAAGGTGTTTGGTCACGTAATCTGCGGTAATGCGCAAGTCACTTTCAGCGGTTTTCACGCCGTCTGGGGTCATGGGGTTGTCAGACACCAACAGTAAGGCGCCATGCGGAATGTCATTCATGAAACCCACTACAAAAATAGTGGCGGTTTCCATGTCCACGCCCAGGGCCCTGATGGAAAGCAGGTATTCCTTGAAATCTTCGTCATGCTCCCACACGCGGCGGTTGGTGGTGTACACCGTGCCGGTCCAGTAATCCATCTCATGTTTCTTGATCATGGAAGACACCGCGCGCTGCAGACGGAAGGAGGGAAGCGCCGGAATTTCAGGCGGAAGGTAATCATCTGAAGTTCCTTCGCCTCTGATGGCCGCAATTGGAAGAATCAAATCCCCCAGTTTTGACTTTTTCAAACCACCGCATTTGCCCAGGAACAAGGCCGCTTTAGGCTTCACCGCCGAAAGCAAGTCCATTACCGTGGCCGCCATGGCACTCCCCATCCCGAAGTTGATGATGGTGATGTTCTGGGCCGTGGCCGTCTGCATGGGTTTATCGGTGCCTTTGATCTCCACCCCAAACTGGTCAGCGAACATGACCACGTAGTTGATGAAGTTGGTGAGCAGAATGTATTCCCCAAATTCGTTCAAGGGCCTACCCGTGTAGCGCGGAAGCCAGTTTTCAACAATCTCTTTTTTTGTTTTCATAGTTTACTTTAAGACTCATTTCAGAAAGGGAGGCCAAAAACGGAATTTAAGCCAAACCAGCGTACCTTTAGCAGATGGAACAGCTTTCTTTGCCAGCCTTTCCTTACAAAATTAGGGAAACTGAGGGGAAAACATTCATTCTTGACCTGGTGCGGCGAAAATATGTTCGGCTCACGCCTGAGGAGTGGGTACGGCAACACGTGTTGCACTACCTGCACCGGCATTTGGGGTATCCTTACACCTTAATGGGGGTAGAACGAGGCACCCGCTACAACACCCTACAAAAACGCACCGATATCTGTCTGTTTACCTCTGAGGGGACTCCTTTTATCTTGGTGGAATGCAAAGCGCCCGAAGTGCCCATCACGGCGGCCACGGTGCAACAGGCGGTCATTTACAACAAAACCGTCAAGGCGCCTTACCTGATGGTGAGCAACGGCAAGCAGCACTTCTGTTGGCAGGTAAACTCCAATTCATCCGCGCTCACGCCTTTGGAGCAGCTTCCTGCATTTGGAAGCTAAACCAAACCCGCTACTTTTTCTCTTGCCAATAATAGAGTTGGTTAGTCTGCAAACCAGTCTGGTAATACTGCAGCAAGGCCTTCAATTCACCGCCTAACTTTTGGGCAAGCGCCGGATTGTGCAAGGGTTGTTTCCGTAAATAATGAATCTCATACGGAAACACTTTTACCTGATCCTGCCGCATCTGGGCCACTCCCACCTGTTTTACCAGGTAATGGCTTTGGTTGTTGTACAGCACAGCCCGGCCCGGTGTGGTTTTATCCCAGACAGACCTACTGAACGGAAGGATCTGGGTAGAAGGTAAGTTCAGAACATCGGCCACCGAGGCAGGAATGTCAGCGTGCTGGGTGATGCGGTGCGGATTGTAAGGCGGCAAAGGTCTGCCGGGTCGAAAGAACAGCAACGGCACCTTGAAATTGCCCAGCAGGTTATTGAAATCCTTGTCATGCGTGAGCTGCGTGTGATCTGCCGTGATAATGAACAAGGTGCGCTTATACCAGGGCTGCGTTTTGGCGTACTGAAAAAACTGCCGAAGCGCATAGTCTGTGTACCCAATGGTTTCATGGATTTCCAACGGGCCTTTCGGGAAATTTCCCTTGTGCTCCTGGGGGATGGTGTACGGGTGATGCGCGCTCAAGGTAAACACGGTTGACAGGAACGGCTCTTTCTGCTTGCCCAGCACCCTTGCAAAATACTGTAGGTAAGGCTCGTCAAAAATCCCCCACTCGCCGTCATAGTCAAACGGTTTCAAATCTTCCGGATATTCGTTCAGGCCATTATAAAAGCCAAAGCCGGCTATCTTGCTAAAAGTATCAAAGTTCATGGTGCCGTTGTTGCCCCCATGAAAAAAAGAAGTGGTGTAGCCATAGTCCCGCACCAGAGACCCAATCCCAATCAGTTTGTCAAACTGGTACGCCGAATTAATGAACGGTTCCTCCAGCAAAGACGGCAACCCCGACAAAATGGAAGGGAGCGCCTCAATAGACCGTCGGCCGTTGGCGTAATGGTCCCGGAACAACTGGCCTTCTGTGGCCAAAGAGTCAAAGAAAGGCGTGTAGCCTTGGTGGTTGGGGTTCTCAATGCCCGTGTATTCAGAGGAAAAACTCTCCAGCACCAACAGCACCACGTTGTCATAAATAGGCGCTCCCGGCGGTTGGCTGTAGTGCAGGGCGTCAAACCCCAGCGCCTGCCGAAGTGCTACCTCAGATTTAAAATAAGCGGAAGGTGTTAGTTTCTTGGAACTGAGACTCCTGATGAAGGTGTAGGAACTGTTCAGCGTGAGGTTTCCCAGAATGGCAGGATCCTGGTTAAAGGCCTCTGACGGGCGTAACGGTTTGTACTGAATGCCGCCCCTGATGCCAATTAACGTCAAAGGAGCCATGATGAGGAGCAGAATCAATTGCCCCTTCACGCTTACTGGGGCCTGGGGAGATAACCTCGGGTATAATTTCCAGAGCAGAGCCACCAGAAAAGCAAAGAAAAACAACAGGTACCAGTAGTTCAGCAGCAATTGGCCGGCCTGGTCTGCTATATCATGAGTGATGGTGAACAGTTCATTGGTGGTGCGTTTGCCAACAAAGCTGAAGTATTCAATATCTGCCACATTGAGCCACAGAAACTGAACGTTCACCACAAAAAACCAGATTTTGAGGGCTTTCTGGTACTTGGGGTGGGCCACAAATTGAAAGGGCAGCAAAGAGAATAAGATGAAAGGCGCGTTGAGCGTGGCCAAAGCTGCGGCGTCAAACCTGAATCCCCAGAGAAAAGCACGGAGCAGTTGCCAGGTGTTGGCAGACGAGAAATAATGGCTGTTGTTCAGCAGGAAGAGAATCCGCAGAAAAAGATAAACGCCAAATAAAAGAAGGATTCGTTTTGCTAACGTACTGCCCGCTTTACTATTCCGCATACGGCTCTTTGTAGAAAAAATGTTATAAAAGAAGCGTGCTGGGAGAGGGGTTGCAGCAAAAGAAGACAAAGATACTAATTTACTGCATGAGCAGGTATTTGAATTGTTTTAAGGATAATCCAGGAAAAATAGTTTCTGTTTTCGGGCTCATTTCCAGAAATGAGCCCGAAAACGTAAACTAGAATAGGCAACGTAGGAAAAGGACATAAAAAAAAGGCCTTCGGTTAAGAAGGCCTTTTAAGATTTATGCTAGAAAATACTAAGCTAACAGCTCGTCTACGTTTACCAATGGCAGGTTGAAGGCTTGCGCCACACCCGGGTACACCACTTTTCCGTCAACCACATTCAAGCCAAGTTTCAGCTCGTCGCGCTCTAGGCAGGCTTGTTTCCAGCCTTTGTTGGCCAGCAAGATGGCGTAAGGCAACGTGGCGTTGGTCAAGGCCAAGGTAGAGGTGTAAGGCACTGCGCCTGGCATGTTGGCTACGCAGTAATGCACCACATCGTCAATGATAAAGGTTGGGTTCTCATGGGTGGTAGGCTTGCAGGTTTCAATGCAACCGCCCTGGTCCACGGCCACGTCCACCAAGACCGTTCCTGGTTTCATGTCTTTCAACATGTCACGGGTGATCAGGTGAGGCGCTTTGGCACCCGGGATCAATACCGCGCCAATGATCAAATCAGCCGATTTAATGGCTTCTTTAATGTTGTAGTGGTTAGACATAACCGTGGTCACGTTGGCTGGCATGATGTCGTCCAGTTCGCGCAGGCGCTTCAGAGAAATATCCATGATGGTGACGCGGGCACCAAATCCGGCGGCAATTTTAGCGGCCTGGGTTCCTACAATACCACCGCCCAACACCAGCACATTGGCAGGTGGAACGCCTGGTACACCGCCTAACAGAATGCCGCGGCCTTTCATAGGTTTCTCCAGGTACTTGGCGCCTTCCTGCGGAGCCATGCGGCCTGCTACTTCGCTCATAGGAATAAGCAACGGCAAAGAACGGTCTTTCAACTCCACGGTCTCATAGGCCAGGCACGTGGCTTTGCGCTCAATCATGGCGTGGGTCAACGGCTCATAAGAGGCAAAGTGGAAATAGGTGAACAATAATTGGCCTTCTTTGATAAGGCTGTATTCCTGCTCAATGGGCTCCTTCACCTTAACAATCATCTCTGCGATGCTGTATACTTCCTCAATGGAAGGCAGAATGGTAGCGCCGGCACTTACATACTCTTCATCTGAGAAACCACTGCCCACGCCGGCCGTGGCCTGCACATAGACGGTGTGTCCGTTTTTTACAAACTCAGCCACGCCGCCCGGGGTGATGGCTACGCGGTTCTCGTTGTTTTTTATCTCCTTCGGAAGACCAATTATCATTTTCTGTTTGTTTAAGAGACGGTGAAAATTTGCGCAAATATACACTTACCTAACCGCTATTATGCAAGTGTTGCACAGTTTAAAATGAAAATCTGAGGGCAAGTTTCCGTTTTCGGGCTCATTTCTGAAAATGAGCCCGAAAACGGAAAACCCTTAACATAAAAAAAGGCAGCAACTAAGTTACTGCCATTAGTACAAAATAAAACTATGAAAAAACTATTTGAAAGGCACGGAGGCCTTGCTAACCTTTACATCGCTTTGTTTAGCGAGAGATTCCACCACGTTGGCCTTAAGGGTAAGGGTGGCAGATGAGCCAGATACATCGTTTGAAAGCAATGTCACGGTCTCTACTTTATTTTGCAACACCTGAGGTGTATACGTTAGTTCCAACTTAGCGGATTGCCCGGGCTTTACGACAGCCGGTGACATTTTGTAGGCCACACAGTTACAGGCAGCCTGTACACCAGAAACGTTCAAATCAGACTTCCCGGTATTCTTCAAATTAAATTTAGCCGTCACTTTCTGGCCTTTCTCCACTTTCCCGAAGTCAAAGGAAGAAGAAGTCAAGGTAATTTTAGCCGAAGAAGCTACCTCACCGGCAGAAGGAGCAGGGGCGGCGGCTTTGTCAACCACGGTGCCTTTGATGAACAGCATCTGCTCTTCGTCCTGACCGTTGTTGCTGATTCTCACGGTCATGGCTTTGTTGAAAGCACCAGCGCTGGCACTGTTGTAACCAGCCTTGATCACACCAGACTGACCTGGCTGAATGGCTTCTTTGGGCCACTCTGGCGTAGTACAGCCGCACGCCGGTTGCACGTGCGTGATGGTTACCGGGGCAGAACCCGTATTGGTGAATTTAAAGTTATAGGTGGCCGGAACGCCTTGGGTCAACGTACCAAAATCATGCACGTCTTTCTCAAATTTAAGCACACCCTGCGCCATGGCAGAACCTTGTGCCAGCACCACCAGTACAAAGGCCAATAATAGATAGATTTTTTTCATAGGAGTAAAGGTTTTCGTTCTAAGTAACAGTCCCTTTCATGGGCAGAACAAAAATACTAAAAAATAGTTCGTGGTGCCACAAAGAAAGTGCACTATTCTTTTTTGCCGCTTCCCAACATTTGAAAATGGGGGAAATCCTGCGTAGTTTTGGCTTTAAAAATCCTATTCTGACCTTACATACAACCGCATGCAAACCGTTCAACGGACCAACCCGCTTACCCTTTCCAAAGATGAGATGTTGCAGGATTACCGCATTGCCTGTGAAAGCCGCCAGGCCAGCCTGACCGGCCGCAAGGAAGTGTTCATGGGGAAGGCGAAGTTCGGGATTTTTGGGGATGGCAAGGAAGTAGCCCAGCTGGCTATGGCTAAATTCTTCAAGGCCGGTGATTACCGCTCGGGGTATTACCGTGACCAGACCTTCATGATGGCCATTGGGGAGCTTACCGTGCAGCAGTTTTTCGCGCAGCTTTACGCCCACACAGACGTGGAGCAGGAGCCTTCTACCGCCGGCCGCAGCATGACCGGTCACTTCGGCACCCGCCTGTTAGACGATGAAGGCAAATGGAAACCCCAGACCAGCGCTAAAAACTCCACCGCAGATATTTCGCCCACCGGCGCCCAGATGCCCCGTTTGGTGGGGTTGGCCTACGCCTCCAAATTATACCGCCAGAACCCAGACCTGCACCAATTCACAGATTTCTCCATCAACGGAAACGAGATAGCCTTTGGCACCATCGGGAACGCCTCTACCTCAGAAGGCGTGTTCTTTGAAGCCATCAACGCGGCCGGGGTGTTGCAGATTCCTATGCTTATGTCAGTGTGGGATGATGGTTACGGTATTTCTGTGCCGGCGCATTACCAAACCACCAAAAGCAGTATTTCTGAGATTCTGGCCGGTTTCCAGCGCAACGCTCCCGGAGAGCAGGGCTACGAAATCTTTAAAGTGAAAGGTTGGGATTACGCCGGACTCTGTGAAGTCTACCACCAGGCCACCCAGGTTTGCCGCGAGCAGCACGTGCCGGTTTTAATTCACGTAGACGAAGTCACCCAACCACAAGGCCACTCCACGTCAGGCAGCCACGAGCGCTACAAATCTAGGGAACGCCTGGACTGGGAAGAAGAATATGACTGCCTCAAGCAGATGCGCAAGTGGTTGTTGGAGAACAACTACGCGTCACATGAAGAACTGAACCAGATTGAGAACGAAGCCAAAGAGGCCGTGCGCGAAGCCCGTGCCGCCGCCTGGAAATCGTTTACTGAGGCCATTATGGTGGACCATAATCAGTGCCTGGAGCTGTTAGATAAACTGTCTGGCAGTGTGGAGACCCATGCCAGCGAGATTGCCCAGCTGCGCGAAAACCTGCACAAAACCATTAACCCACTGCGCTCAGACGCCATTAGAACGGCTCGTCGGGCGCTGCGCTACGTGCGCAATGAACGCAGTATGGCCAAACGTGATCTGGTCAAATGGCTGGAAACCGTGCAAGGCGAAAACGCGGAGCGCTACAATTCCTACCTCTACAGCCAGTCAGATGAATCAGCTCTGCTAGTTGAGGAAATCAAACCAGAATTCACCGAGGAAAGCGCCATGGTAGACGGCCGCGAGGTGTTGCAAGCCTGCTTTGACGCCGCCCTGGCCCGTGAGCCGCGCCTGTTCGCCATTGGCGAAGATGTGGGCAAGATTGGCGATGTGAACCAGGCGTTTGCCGGACTCCAGGACAAATACGGCGAACTGCGCGTCACTGACACCGGCATCAGGGAATGTACTATTGTGGGGCAGGGCATTGGCGCGGCATTGCGTGGCTTGCGGCCAATTGCTGAGATTCAATACTTAGATTACCTGCTCTATGCTATCCAGATTCTGAGTGATGACCTGGCCAGTTTGCAGTACCGCACCAAAGGCGGGCAGAAGGCCCCGGTGATCATTAGAACGCGCGGACACAGGTTGGAAGGCGTGTGGCATTCGGGTTCGCCCATGGGCATGATTCTGCACAGTTTGCGTGGCATGCATGTGCTGGTGCCTCGTAACATGACCCAGGCCGCCGGTTTCTACAACTTGCTGTTGAAATCAGATGAGCCCGCGTTGGTAGTGGAATGTCTGAATGGTTACCGCCTGAAAGAGAAAATGCCGGCTAACATTGGCGAGTTCACCGTACCGCTGGGTCAGCCCGAAGTATTGCGCAAAGGAACCGATATCACCATTGTGACCTACGGTTCCATGTGCCGCATTGTAATGGATGCCGCCGAGCAACTGCAAACCGTGGGCATATCTGCCGAAGTGATTGACGTGCAGACGTTGTTGCCTTTTGACATAGACCACACCATTGCTGATTCCCTTAGAAAAACCAACCGCGTGCTCTTCACCGATGAGGACGTTACGGGTGCCACCACCGGTTTCATGATGCAGCGTGTGCTGGATGACCAGGAAGCCTGGCGTTATTTAGACTCCAAACCCATGGCTTTGTCGGCGCATGACCACCGGCCTTCCTATTCCACAGACGGCGATTATTTCTCTAAACCTAACGCGGAAGATATTTTTGAATTGGTGTATGCTACCATGCAGGAAGCTGACCCAGAGGCGTTTCCGGGCTTGTTTTAGGAAATGAGGCCTAAAACGGAAAGAGCGCGGTCCCAATGCCAGGGGCCGCGCTCTTTCCGTTTTAGTATTAGCTGAAGTTCTAAATTAATAAGTGAAAGTCACGTCCGGCGACATAACCGTGTTGCTCTTGTTTTTAGAACGGTCATAAATAAAGACTTCAAACCGAAGCACATCTCCGCGTTTTATGAAATTGCCGGTGGTGGCCTTTACAAAATTAAGCGTGTACCTGATGTCGCCTTCCAGAGGTTCTTCGCGGTCTTCGGTAGAAACCCGGGGGAAACGGCCGGAATAGGAGACAGGAACGGTCTGAAACACCAACGGCAAAAAATCACCCGCGGTATTTTTCTTGTAGGTCTTCACCACTATGTTAAAATGGTACGCCATGTTGTCTGCGAAGTCACCGGCAAAATCCTGCGGAAATCTACTCCGGTCACTTGATAGGCCCAGGTCACCGTTGCCGTCCTGGAAGCGCAGCACTAATATTAAAGATTCTGCGATGCCCTGGTTGGGAATAGTGATGACGGACTGCTCCACTTCCCGGAAAGTAAGGGAAGGCACATCTGGAAATTCCGGATCCTGGGTACAAGAACCAATGCCTAAAAAGGTGGCCAGCGAGAAAAGAAGGAGGAGTTGACGTTTCATGGTGTAAGAAATAGCACCTAAGTTACGAATCATAACGCACATGTGCTTTCTTTGTTGTCTCATTTTCTCCTTGGCCTGATGTCGTTCGTTTCTGAGTTCAAAAGCAACCTCCCTTCTTTGCAACCAGCTCAATTTGAGGCGGCGGCGCTGGCCTTGTTCCGGTTTCAGGCCGAGCATAACCCCGTGTACCGCGCGTACCTGCAGCATTTGAATTGTGTGCCTGACGCGGTGCAGAACCTCACCAATATTCCCTTCCTGCCCATTGAATTTTTTAAGACGCACCGGGTAGTGAGTCATGACTTCGTGCCGCAGGCCATCTTTAAAAGCAGCGGCACCACTTTGCAACAGCGCAGCCAGCATTTGGTTTCTGACACCAATTTTTATTGCCGCCACGCCCAGCACTTGTTTGAGCAGGTGTACGGCCCGTTGGCCGGCTGCACGGTGCTGGCGCTGCTGCCGTCTTACCTGGAGCAAGGCGATTCTTCCTTGGTAATGATGGTGGATTACTTTATAAACGCCACCGGCCAGCAGGAACCGGGTTTTTTCCTGCAAAATCACCAGGAACTCAGAGATGCCGTTAAGAAAGCCAAAAACCAGGGCCGGAAGATCTACTTGTTTGGGGTAACCTACGCCTTGCTGGATTTGGCCGAGGAAGTGGAACCCGGCGAGTTTTATGGCCTCACCATTTTTGAAACCGGTGGCATGAAAGGCCGGCGCCGCGAAATGATTCGGGAGGAGCTTCACCAACTCCTGACCCAGGATTTTGGCGTGCCCCACATCCATTCTGAATACGGCATGACCGAGCTGCTTTCGCAGGCCTATTCCACGGGGCAGGGAATTTTTCAGCCGTCCCAGACGCTCAGGGTGCTGGTGCGCGATGTGAATGACCCCTTTACCGTTTCTGCGTTGGGCCCGGCCTCTGGCGGCGTTAACGTGATTGACCTGGCCAACGTAGATTCCTGCGCGTTTCTTGAAACCAAAGATCTGGGCAAACTGCACCCAGACGGTTCCTTTGAAATTTTAGGCCGATTTGATAATTCAGATATCAGGGGCTGCAACCTGTTGATGGGCTAGCGTTTTCGGGCTCATTTCTGGAAACGAGGCCAAAAACAGAAGGAGCCTCCACAATCCTGTGGCGGCTCCTTCTGTTTACTCAAGCCCGCAACTTACTTCGCGAATTGTTGGGCGTCTTCTTCGGTGATGGTTTCGTCACTCATGATGACCAGGCGTTCCACCACGTTGCGCAGTTCCCGCACGTTGCCGCGCCAGTCCAGGTTTTGGAGGTAGGTAAGGGCGTCTGGCGCGATGGCTTTGGGTTTGTTGCCGTAGTCGCGGGCCACGTCTTGCAGGAACTTGGTCACCAGATCAGGAATGTCTTCGCGGCGCTCATTCAAAGGCGGCACATGAATCAAGATCACGCTCAGGCGATGGTACAAATCTTCCCTGAAATTCTTGGCCTCAATCTCTTCCAGCAGGTTTTTGTTGGTGGCCGCCACCACGCGCACATCCACGGTAATGTCTTTGTCGCCGCCCACGCGGGTGATTTTATGCTCCTGCAGGGCGCGCAACACTTTGGCTTGCGCCGAAAGGCTCATGTCCCCGATTTCATCTAAGAACAGCGTGCCGCCGTTGGCCTGCTCAAATTTACCGATGCGCTGCTTCACCGCCGAGGTGAACGATCCTTTTTCATGGCCAAACAACTCACTCTCAATCAATTCACTGGGAATGGCCGCGCAGTTTACTTCCACCAACGGGGCCTGTGCCCGGCTGCTTTTTTCATGCAAGGCCCTGGCTACCAGTTCCTTTCCGGCGCCGTTGGGGCCGGTGATCAAGACGCGGGCATCAGTAGGAGCCACTTTGTCAATGGCGCTTTTCACTTTGCCCAAGGCCGGCGAGGCGCCCACCATCTCAAACGTCTTGGAGATTTTCTTTTTGAGCGATTTGGTTTCGGTGACCAAGGTAGCTTTGTCCAGGGCGTTGCGCACCGACACCAATAACCTGTTCAGATCAGGTGGTTTCACCAGAAAATCATAGGCGCCTTTTTTGGTGGCCTCCACGGCGGTGTCAATGGTGCCGTGCGCCGAAATCATGATGAAGGGCGTGTCGGGGGCCAGTTCGGCGGCGCGCTCCAGCACTTCCATGCCGTCAATCTTGGGCATTTTAATGTCGCAGAGCACTACGTCATACTTTGATTTCTGTAGCATGTCCAGGCCGCGTTCGCCGTCCTCGGCCTCGTCTACGGTGTAGCTTTCGTATTCCAGAATTTCTTTGAGCGTGTATCTGATGCTGCGCTCATCATCTATAATCAGTATTTTAGGCATAGGCAAGTTGTTTGCAGACGAACGGTCTGGGACGTGGTTTATTTTGGGGACATACGCGGGAACTGGATTTCCGTTTTAGGCCCCATTTCTGAAAATGAGCCCGAAAACGGAAAAGCGCTCTCTGTTATCTGCCCGGTTATGGGTTCTTCCTGGTGATGGCGTCGGTTGATTTCAGGTAAAGGGGCAGGGCCGCGGAGCCGTACCATTCATAATACTCGGCGTCCAGCAATTTCCCTTTTACGGCGGGGTCAGTATCCACCAGGTTTCGGGCTTCGTCCAGGGTAGATACGTTCAAAATGAAGATGCCGCGGTACGACTTGTCATTTTTGCCCATGGGTCCGGCCACCACCAGTTTGTTCTGGCGCACCAACAGGCCGATGTTGTCCATGTGGCCTTTGAACAGGCTGGCGGTTTTCTCTTTGGTTTCTGTGGTGTTGGACCCGGTTTTCAAGATGACCAGCACATATTTCTTCATGCCGTTTTCATCTGCTCCCAAAGAATCTGCCAACGTTTTGTTATAGGGTTGTTTGGCGGTTTGCGCGAAACCTGGGGTGACAAGTAAAAGCAACAGAATTAGGAGAAAAGATTGTTTCATAGGTGTATTGAAGGGTAACGTGCTGCTGTTAAGCTTAGGAAAGAAGTTTAAAACCTGTCTGTTAGGATGATAAGATTGATTTATGCCGCACCAACAACTTTAGCTTTATCATTTTCGATAAGGTGATTTTTTTGTTCCAGTTTTAGACTGGTAAGGGTTGAAATGTATTTTGTCAGCCTTCCTTTTTGCTTATGCTCAACGGTTAGTATAAACAACGTGCTAGGCCGTCGGCCGTAGCATGATGTTTATATAATGTTAGCCACTGTTATTTTTTTTCTAAGCCAGATGAATATCTAAAAACAATTAGCCATTAAATTTTTTATCTGCGCCTAAATATATTTGAGGATAAATAATATCTAACACTATATTGGTATATATTGAGCAAATACCACATGAAACTTCATAAGCAATAAATGCTTTCATAACATTACTTATCCCTCCATCTTCTGACTCATTATTATATTCGTTCCACATGTCTATTGTATAGTCAACACCCTCATTTATAATTTTGCTAGGGTTTGTTCCAATACCTTTTTTTTCAATATTTACAAATAAGTCAATAGAGAATCCTTTACGCATTCTTTTTCCCTCACCAAACGTTGGTGCAAAAGGAGAATTCGCAAAATCTTTTCCTTCTTTCAAGATAGTTTCAATGTCCATGCTTCTTTTTATAAAGTAAATTTTTAATATGTGGTTAAAAATTAAACCAGTGAAGTCTAATCTATTTTAAGTTCTTTAAACAAAATTCTCTCATTATTCCCATGAATTCATTAAGTGATGGCGTAGACACAAAAGGATTGCTTAAAGCTGCTTTATTAGCATCTAATAGTCCAAGAGTCTGATTGTAATCTTTGGAAATATTAGGATTGTTTGAATTTGTTCTATTAAGAGTTACTATTTTGTCCTTCAATGCAGAGTAATTGAATGAATCCAAGACTTGTTTATTCTTACCATTATCCAACAGGCTTATTGCTTTTTGATAGTTTCCGCTTTTTAAATAAGCCAAAGATAATTTATTGTATATTTCTAAATTAGTTGAATCCTGATTAAGTAAATGTTCCAAAATTATCACCCTGTCACTAGGAGGAAGGTAACTTAATACTGTTAGAACTGGCATTTCAGTACCAAACCTTCTTTTCTTGAAATACTCAAAGAAAGGTTTGAAATCGCCTTGATTAGTTGTGATTTTACTTTTGAAGAAGTCTAAAATTCCCATTTTATTTTTTTTTTATTGTGGCTAACTAGAGGATAAACGCACCCACCTACACTTATCCGCACTATTTCTGCCGGTTTTCTTCTAAGCGATGGCAGTAACATTTCCTCTCCACCAAGGTAATAAATTCCATCAACCTTACTCTACTTAATAAACAGCCGCTCATCAAAAGGAAATGGTTCGGCGTTTAGGAATTTCACTTGGCTGAAGGCTGGGTGGCGCGGATTGAGCAGGTAGTTATGGTCACCGTGCACTACTGCGCTAGGCACCTGCAAGACCACAAATTCCCCGGCCCGCACAAAGGCATCGCCCAGTAATTGCGTGGAGTTAGGGTGCGGGAATTTGTTCCAGTCTGGTGGGAGTTGGGCGGGAGGCAGCACTTGAAGGGGGAGCGTATCTGGAATTTCCAGCGTGATCAGCCAATAATCATCGGGCACTATGCCCAGGGGCGTATGCACGGCAATCTCTGTGGTGCAGAGCGCGCGCGACTCACAGGTATAGAGAAGGGCAGTGCCTTTGCTATTCCAGCGGCCGCCCGCCAACTCAGCGCCGCGGCCCGAGAGGTCATTTTTATAGAGGCCCTTGCTGAGTCGGAACACCATCATGCCAACACGCCGTGTTCTATGCGCGTGAGTTCGTCTTTGAGCAGGCTCATGCCGAAGGTTGTATCTAGCAGGCTTTTGGGCGTAATGCCGCCCAGGGCCACGTTCTTCGCCTCCAGCCAGGCGTTGAAGTTCTCGGGCGAGCCAAACACCTCAATGCCGCGCTTGTAGAGCAAAGTCACCTCCAGAATTTTCTCTGAGTGGATGGGGTCAAAGGTTTTCTTCTCCTTTTTGTACCGCTGAATGGTGCGCTCAGACAAATGCAGGAACACAGACCACTCGCTCAGATTAAACGGGCTCTGGCTGGCAATCTTCACGAACAGCGGGTACTTGATTCCCTGGCGCACAGTCTGCACCAGCAACAGAATGTCCTGGTCATCTACCATGTAGGTAGAAAGAGTGCTGCTAAGATCTGCGGTTCTGGCCATGGCGGTAAGGGTTGGTAAATCAAAGATAGAAAACTGTCTTTAAATAAACGACAAATGTCATGAAAGAGTTTTTTGCATGGGCATTTTCGGGCTCATTTCATGAAATGAGCCCGAAAACGGATATGATGACTTTGGCCTTAGAATTCAATGCGGCAAATCTGAGCACACCAGACAGAAGGGATTTATAAACTGGCGACCTTGGCGGCTTGGGCTAATTTAAGTAATCTTAAGTTCTCAAAAACTCCTTTCGCTGCTGCATGAAAAAATCTTCGTTGGTTGGTAGTCTTTATTTCCAGGTCATTATGGCCATTGTGCTGGGCGTGACGCTGGGCCATTTCCTGCCAGACGTGGCGGTGCAGCTCAAACCCCTGGGCGATGCCTTCATTAAACTGGTGAAAATGATGATTGGCCCGGTGATTTTCTGCACCATTGTCACGGGCATTGCCGGCATGCAGGACATGAAGCAGATTGGCCGGGTAGGAGTGAAGGCCTTGCTGTATTTTGAGGTACTGACCACGGTGGCTTTGTTGTTGGGCTTACTGGTGGTGAACTTGCTGGAGCCGGGCGTGGGCATGCACGTAGACGCCGCCAGCTTAGATACCAACTCGCTCTCTGCGCTCACCAGCGGCAAAAAGCCCGAACACACCAGCGCCCTGGATTTCTTTCTACACATCATCCCCGAAAATATCATTGATGCCCTGGCCAAAGGCGATTTGCTGCAGATTCTGTTTTTCTCGGTGCTGTTCGGGTTTGGCTTGTCTAAGATTGGCCCGAAGGGAAGGCCGGTGTTCAACGGCATTCAGTCTTTGGCCACGGCATTGTTCGCGGTGATACACATTATTATGAAAGTGGCGCCATTGGGTGCGTTGGGGGCCATGGGCTACACCATTGGCAAGTACGGCGTAGGGTCGTTGGGCGCGCTGGGCCAGCTGATGGGTGCTTTTTACCTGACCTGCGTGGTGTTTGTGTTTCTGGTGCTGGGCCTGATTATGAAACTCATGGGCTTCAGTATTCTCAAGCTGCTCAAATACATCAAAGAAGAGCTGCTCATTGTCTTGGGAACGTCGTCCTCAGAGGCGGCCTTGCCTAGTTTGATGGAGAAAATGGAGAACGTGGGCTGCTCAAAACCGGTGGTGGGCCTGGTGGTGCCCACGGGCTACTCCTTCAACCTGGACGGAACTTCCATTTACCTCACCATGGCGGCCGTTTTTGTGGCGCAGGCCACAGACACGCCCATGGATTTCGGGCAGCAGGTTACGCTGTTGCTGATTTTAATGCTGACGTCTAAAGGCGCGGCGGGCGTGACCGGCAGCGGTTTCATCACGTTGGCTGCCACCTTGCCCGCCGTGGGCAATATTCCGGTGGCCGGCCTGGCGCTGATTCTGGGCATTGACCGTTTCATGAGCGAAGCCCGCGCCCTCACCAACCTGGTAGGCAATGCCGTGGCAACGGTGGTAGTCTCTAAATGGGAAAAGGAGATTGACATGGAGCGCGCCAACCACTGGCTGAAATAGAAATTCCTGTATTCGGGCTCATTTCTAAAAATGAGCCCGAATACAGGAATTCTGGCAAAATGCGTTCTGAATAAATCTACCGCAACGGCAAGGGTATTACGCCTCTTCCGGGTGATAGATGATTTTGTCGCGGTGCTTCAGGCCCCAGTCGCGGAGCTCATTGATGACCGGGCCCAGGCTGTGGCCGTACTCCGTGATGGAATATTCCACGGTCACCGGGGAGGTGTCATGCACGGTGCGCTTCACCAGTTTGTTTACTTCCAGCTCTTTCAATTCCTTGGAAAGCATTTTGGCCGTAATGCCCGTCACGTCGCGGTGCAGTTCCTTAAACCGGCGTTTATGCACGCACAAGGCCACAATAATAGGAATCTTCCACTTGCCGCTCAAGATGTCAAGGGCGTCTCTAATGGGTAATATGTGCGTGATACAGAGGCCGGTGCCTTTACTGGTGATGGTTTCCATGATCTTCTGGTTTACTGGAATACACTGCTATACAAATGTATATTGGTATCAATAAGAAACCAAAGTTACGTAAATTTGTTTATACAATTAACGTATAGACATATAAAATTTCTCAAAATGGGTTTACTGCAAGATTTACAATGGCGCTACGCCACCAAAAGAATGACGGGCGCTAAGGTTCCCCAAGATAAACTAGACACTATCTTAGAGGCCATCAGGCTGTCGCCGTCTTCCATGGGTTTTCAGCCCTACACGGTATTGGTGGTGGAAGACCTGGAAACCCGCAAAAAGATCCAAGCCGTGGCGTTCCAGCAACCCCAGATTGTGGAAGCCTCGCATTTGCTCATTTTTGCCGCCTGGGATCCTTTGAGCACCCAGCAAGTGCAAGCCTACATGCAACAGATAGCCGATGAACGCGGTGTGTCTATGGACACGTTAGCGGGCTTCGCCGGAAGTATCAATAATATGATCAGCAACGGCACCCCAGAAGAGAATTTCCATTGGGCAGCCAAACAGACGTACATTGGCTTGGGTATTGGTTTGGCTGCGGCCGCCTCAGAGAAAGTAGACGCCACGCCCATGGAAGGATTTATGCCCGCCGCCTTAGATGAACTCTTAGGTCTGAAGGAGAAAGGCCTGCGCAGCGTGTCGCTCATGACCCTGGGTTTCCGTGACACCGCGAATGACCCGCTGGCCAACGCCAAAAAAGTACGCAGGCCCAAAGAAAACTTCTTCCAGGAAATCGTTCTTTCTTAAAGGCTATACATCACGCAAGAGTCCGTTTGGTGAAAACTAGACGGACTTTTTCTTTGCCACCAGAATAGTATGCGTTTGGGAAGTTTGGTTAGGGCCCGGGTAGTCTACTTTGAAAAGGGTAAGTTCCTCTAACGCGTTGGCTTGTAACTCGCTTCGTAATTGTTCCAGACCGTGGTAGTAAAAGTACACGCGGTTGCCATTGCTGCCGGTTTTATAGCCAGAATCAGCCGCGTTGCCTTCCACAAAACTCAGGTACAGGATTCCGTTGGGAGAGAGGCGGGCGCTGGCATCTGCCAGAAACGCGGTTGTTTCTGCTTGTGAGAGATAAGGCAAGAAAAAGCCACAGACAATGCCATCAAATGAACCGGCCAGGGAAGAAAGACGCCGGCAGTCCACGACCTGGAACGTGGCCGAAGGGTTGTTGACTTGGGCCAGCTGCACCATGTTGGGCGCCACGTCAATGCCGTGAATCTGCAAGTCTGGGCGTTTGGTTAAGAGGTATTTGGTGATGTTGCCGGGGCCGCAGCCTACGTCCAGAACCCTGGCATTCTGGGGCAAATCCTCACAGAAAAAATCATAAGACGCATTGTACAGGGCAAGGTCCATGAATTTCTCCTGGTACAGATCGGCCATTTTATTCCAGGTGGCAAAGGTTTCCTGGTACGCATCTGGTTCTTGGTTTTCCATAGGCAAACAGTTGGGTCTTTGTTAAATCTACCAAATCTTCTCTTTCTAGCGGCAGAATTTTGCCCTGAATGAAACACTGTTCAGAAATATCATCCGTAAACAAGCTCAAAACGAAATCAATTTATGAAACTACGCACTTTAGGAAAATCTGGGATAAACGTGGCCCCGCTGGCCTTCGGCGGAAATGTTTTTGGCTGGACCATTGACCAGGCTACGTCGTTTGGCTTGTTGGATGCATTTACCGCTGAAGGTTTCAATTTAATAGACACCGCCGACGCGTATTCTGTTTGGGTGCCCGGCCACCAGGGCGGCGAGTCTGAAACCATCATCGGCCATTGGCTCAAGGCCCGCGGCAACCGAGATAAAGTTGTGCTGGCCACCAAAGTAGGCTGGGAAATGGCCGATGGGCAGAAAGGTTTGGCCAAAGACTACATCTTAAAATCAGTGGAAGGCTCTTTGAAGCGACTGCAGACCGACTATATTGACCTCTACCAATCGCACAAAGATGACCCCAACACGCCTTTGGAGGAAACCCTGGAAGCCTATGACCAACTTATCAAACAAGGCAAAGTACGCGCCATAGGAGCCTCCAACTTTTCTGCGGAGCGGTTGAAATCTGCCCTGGAAACTGCCCAGAAACAAAACCTGCCCCTGTACCAAAGCCTTCAGCCCGAATACAATTTGTACCAGCGCCAGGGTTTTGAGCAGGAACTGGAACCGCTTTGCCAGGAACAAGGGTTGGGCGTGATCAGTTATTATTCGCTGGCCAGCGGGTTCTTAACGGGCAAGTACCGGTCAGAGGCCGATTTAGGCAAAAGCCCCAGAGGCGGCGGCGTGAAAAAGTTTCTGAATGAACGCGGGTTCGCCATTCTAAAAGCTTTGGACCAGGTGGCCGGGCAGCACCAGGCCACCCCCGCGCAAGTGTCCCTGGCCTGGCTCATGGCCAGGCCCAGCATTACGGCTCCCATTGCTAGCGCCACCAGCCTGGAGCAACTTAACGACCTGATCCAAGCTGCGCACCTGACGTTAACTTCAGAAAACATAGAACTGCTTAACCAAGCCAGCGCTTATTCAAATTAAGGTTGGCGATGGCAAATGCCGGCTTCCGTTTTCGGGCTCATTTCTGAAAATGAGCCCGAAAACGGAAACCGGTTTTTCTTTTAAAAGAGAAAATGGAATTTAGAAATCCACGGAATAGACTTTCTCCAATTGCCGCTCATTCACAAAGGTGGGCAAGTGCCGCAGCGCAAAATTCCGGACAGGAATAAGCAACGAATTACTGGACTGCGCCACCTTGCCCAGCGTTCTGGATTGATTGGTAATCCAGTGCGTGCGGGCCAATCGGCGCTTTTCAAACCGTTTACCGGCGGCGTTGAAATCAAAGTCTTTTCCTAGTTCATCAGCGAACACCACGGCATCTTCCACGGCCTGGCAGGCGCCCTGGCCCATGTTGGGCGTGGTGGCGTGGGCGGCATCGCCTAGCAGGACTATATTACCAAACGCGTAGCTATTTATAGGCGCCAGATCATGAATGTCATGCCACAGCAGTTGCGCTGGTTGAGTATGCGCAAACAACGCTGGAATAGGGTGATGATAGGCCTTGAAATGGTTTTCCAGGTCCTTCGGCTGCCAGGCGGCCAGTTCTTTGCTTTTCTCCGGGGCGTTGAGGCAGGCAAACCAATAAATCTTGTTGTCAGCTAAAGGAGTCCAGCCCACGCGGCCCAGTTTTCCCCAGGTTTCAGAGGCATACTTCGCGGCAAAACCGGGGTTGTCAATAATACCGCGCCAACAGGTGTAGCCGGCATACCGCGGCACCGAAGCCGGTAAAAGATGCTGCCTGAGCGCGGAATTCAAGCCGTCTGCCACCAACACATGGTCAAAGGTTTCCTGCGTTCCATCCTGAAACTGGAGCGTGACGCCTTGGTTGGTGGTGGTAGCGTTTACGGCTTTTTTGTTCGGCTTTAAATTTTCAGAAGGAATATGCGAAAGTAAGACCTGGTGCAGGTTGGCGCGGTGAATCACAAAATTGTCCAGCCCGTGTTTGGCGCTCATGGCTCGGCTGTCGGTGCGGTTGATCAAGACGCCGTGCTGGTCAAAAATATGGAAACCGTCCAGGGCGTGTCCTTTGGCCATCACATCTTCGGCAATGCCCAGTTTTTGAAAGCCTTTGATGGCATTGGCCGCCAGGGCCAACCCGGCACCCACGGGCTCAAACTTGGGCGCGGCGTCAAAAATGGTAGGGGCAAGGCCCAATTTCTGCAGGGCAATGGCAGTGGTGAGCCCGGCAATGCCGCCGCCTACAATTCCTATGTTCATTTTTCTGGACACGCGCCTTTTCTTTCTGCTTAACCGGTTAGGGCATTTTGTACACCAGAGCGTTGGCGTTCATACCCGCCCCCACCGACGCAAAAATCACGTTGGTGCCAGCCTGCAACTGCTGGCCTTCCATTTCGCCGCGGGTGACCAAATCAAACAGCACCGGTAAGGTAGCCACCGAGTTGTTCCCGAGGGAATTGATGGTCATAGGCATGATGCCTTCGGGGATTTGGTCCTGACCGTAGAGCTTGAACACCCGCTCCAGCATGGCCTCGTCCATTTTCTCGTTGGCCTGGTGAATCAACACTTTATCAATGTCAGAGAGCGTGAGGCCGGCTTTGGTGATGCAGTCTTTGATTAAGGCAGGGACCGTGGTGAGTGCGTACTCATAAATTTTGCGGCCGTCCATTTTAATATAAAGGTCTTGGCGCGAAAGTTCCTGGTTGTACGACGGCGAGGAATTCAGCCAGAAGGCTTGTTGTAGGGTGTCAGAGACGGTTAAATGGCTGATAACGCCCACTTTTGCATCGGTTTCCTGGGCTTCCAGAATGACCGCGCCGGCGCCGTCTGAGTAAATCATGCTGTCGCGGTCGTGCGGGTCCGTGACCCGTGACAGGGTCTCAGTACCGATAACCAGAATACGTTTGGCATCGCCGGACTGCAGGTAATAATGCGCCTGAATAAGGCCTTGGAGCCAACCGGGGCAGCCAAACGGCAAGTCATAGGCCACGGTGTAGGGGTTGGCAATCTGCAGTTTGTGCTTGATTCTGGAGGCCAGCGGGGGCATCATGTCCACGCGGCGGTTATCATCTTTCACATCGCCAAAATTGTGGGCCACAATAATATAGTCCAGGGTTTCTGGGTCAATGTCGGCGTTTTTGATGGCTTCCTGCGCGGCCAGAAACCCCAGGTCTGAGGCCACCTGGTTGGAGTCTGCGTAGCGCCTTTCCTGTATGCCGGTGATTTGTTGGAACTTCCGGATGATGACTTCGTTGAAATTCTCCAGTTTCTTGCCAGAGGCATCATAGAAATCATGGCCCAGGAACTCCTGGTTGGTGACAATATTGGTTGGTATACAACGGCCCGACCCGGTAATGACTGATGAACGGAATAAAGCTGACATAAAAAAGTGGGCCGAAAGGGTTAAGATGGAACAGCGCAGGCAATATAGCATCTGTTGTTAGAAATACCCGCTTTTTGCGAAAAGTACGGATACGGTTGTCAGCAATTGAGCCGCCGTCATTGTATTAAAATTTGAGCAAAATTCGTTTTTGGCCTCTAAACCGGAAACAGAGCAAAAACTGGGCCTTCTACCTGAGGGCTGGTAAAAAACTTATTTTAAAGAAAGATCAGCGCCTAAACCTTGACAAATGCTGAAAGCGCCTGCTGATTAACCAGTATTTGTGCATCATCGCTTCCTCCAATAAAATGAAGCAAATCAAAATATAAGCCGGCTTTTAAAAGACAACTAGGTCAATCAAACAGCAGCTTGGCGCCCCCGGCGAAGATGAAAATCCAGATCAGGCCTTTGATCAGGAAGAACAAAAAGCCAGCTACGCCAATTCGTTTTAAGTATTTTCGCCAGTTTTCCATGGGTGACAAAGATACGCAGTGACCGCCAATCTTTTATTCAAATTCCGTTTTCGGGCTCATTTTCAGAAACAAGCCCGAAAACGGAACCGCTGAAATTTCAAAATCGTCAAGTAGGCTTTATTTATAAAAGGTGAGATGGCGCTATTCTACACCAGACCAGCAGCCAGTTTCGCTTTTTTGGTAAGCTTGGCACTGATGAGATAGTAGGAGTCTGCCATGAGTTGCTCTAACTGCGGCACCAGAAAGCGGTCAGGTTCCTGCACCAGCACCCATTTGTACCTGGCCAGGTAAGGAGCCGGCACCATGCCCGCCTGTTCGGTGAGCACGGTAAAATTTTCATCGGTCACTTTCACTGAGAAGGTGAGGGGCGCCTCCAGGCTGGCTACGCAGAACATCTTACTGCCTACCATAAAACAGAGGTCGTGGCCCCATTTTATTTCCTCGGTCACGCAGGGCATGGCTAAACAGAAACTTCTAAGCTGGTCTAAGGTCATAAGGCGCGGTAAAGTCTAAGGCAAAAGTAAGAAACAAACCTATCAACCTTTCCAATTGAAAAAACCACCGGTTGTATTGTTTAGGTTCTTAGGCTGGTGCCGCAGTTGCTGCAGAAGTTGGCGGCCTGTACATGGGCCTGGCCACAGTTCACGCAGGTATTGTCTTTGGTTTGCAGGCTGGCGTCATGGGCCAGGCTGGTCTTGGAAAGCTCCACGGTGACAATGCCCGTAGGGACGGCAATGATGGCGTAGCCCATGAGCATGATCACCGAGGAAATGACCTGCCCCAGCGCCGTGCTGGGTGTAATGTCTCCGTAGCCCACAGTGGTGATGGTGACAATGGCCCAGTAAATGCTCTTCGGGATGCTGGTGAACCCGTTCTGGCCGCCTTCCACCACGTAAATAATAGTCCCGAAGATGAGCACCAGAATGCAGACGGTTAAGATGAAGACCAGAATTTTGTGCATGCTGGCCGCCAACGCTTTTTTCAGCATTTGGGCGTTGTGGATGTAGGCCGTGAGTTTGAGAATTCTGAAAACCCGCAGCAACCGCAGAATTCTGATAGTAACCAGGTAATGGTAGCCGGGCACCAGCCAGATCAGGTACGTAGGCAGCACCGACAGCAAATCTATGAGACCGTAAAAACTGAAAAGGTACACCAGCGGCCGCGGATGGCTGTAAATCCGGAGGATGTATTCTATGGTGAAACAGATGGTGAAAAACCATTCGGCCACCAGAAACAGGTCATGGTATTTGTTGTTCAGCTCTGCCACGCTCTCCAGGGTGACCGTGAGCACAGAGGCCATGATGGTCCACAGCAACACCACGTCAAAGGCCCGGCCGGCCTTGGTGTTGGTGCCATGAATGATGATGTAAATATGCTTCCGGAGTCTGCTGCGCATGTGCATTTTTCCTATTGGGGATCTGTAAATATAAGTACCAAAGGAAACTAATTCTGGCCAGGTCGCCTTGAATTTATTCTGGGAGCCCGTCTTTATGAGGAGCGTTTTGGGTCCATACTATTTAAAAAAATTTAAAATATAGTTGATTTCCCCAAACCCTATTGGTATTTTGCAAACAAAACCTGGCAGCTGTTCACAATTTTTGTGGGCTTCTTTTTCGGTTGCCTTCCATTCTTTTCTTACCTACGCTAACATGAAACACAAATTACTGCTTTTCCTTCTTCTGGTTTTGTTTTCCCTAGCAGGACCAAAAACCCATGCGCAAACCCAGTACAACCGTGAGTTCAGGGGCATTTGGGTGGCCACCGTGGACAACCTGGACTGGCCTTCGCGCGGGGCATCTGCTGAAAGCCAGAAAACCGCCTTGCGTAATATTCTGGACAGAATCAAAGAAGCTAATCTGAACGTGGTGTTTTTTCAGGTTCGCACAGAGACTGATGCTTTCTATAAATCCAGCTATGAGCCTTGGTCCAGGTTTTTAACAGGGGTTCAAGGCAAAGACCCGGGGTATGACCCTTTGGCCTATGCCATTGAGGAAGCTCACAAAAGAGGTCTGGAACTGCACGCCTGGTTAAACCCATACCGTGTAAATTACTCTACGTCTGCCTCCATTGTCTACGCAGAAAACCATATCTCCAAAACAAGACCAGAGTGGATTATTGACATCAACGGCAAAAAAATCCTGAACCCGGGCTTGCCTGAAGTTCGCGCCTATGTGGCCGATGTGGTACAAGAGGTGGTGGACAATTATGACATTGACGGTATTCACTTTGATGATTATTTCTATCAGTACCCACCAGACCAAATTTCTAACCAAGACCAAGCTACTTATGCTTTGTACGGCGGCGGCAGAAGCATTGGCGACTGGCGTAGACACAACATCAATGAGTCAATGCGGATCATTAGTGAAGGCATAAAAGCGAGCAAGCCTACCGTACGGTTCGGTATCAGCCCTTTTGGTATCTGGAAAAATGGCACGCCAGCAGGTATTACAGGCATGGACGCCTATAACGTAATTTATGCAGATCCTTTGCAGTGGATGCAAGCCGGCACTGTAGATTATATCACACCGCAATTGTATTGGCGTATTGGCGGAGCGCAAGACTTCAGGAAACTATTAGAATGGTGGGCAGACCAGGCATTTTCCCGCGGAAAACATTTATACACAGGGCACATTTTAAATACAACTAACTACACTTCTACCCAGGTTCCTGATCAGATTGCTATTACCAGAGAACAACGCGCTAAGAATTCCTTGGGTAGTGTACATTTTAGGTCTTCTCTATTAGTGAACAACACCCTCAGCACCTTCACCAATTTCAAGAATAGTGTATACCGTTTGCCGGCCATTCCGCCCACCATGGAATGGTTGCCTGAAGATGCCCCTGAAGCACCGCAGACCGTGACTGCCGTTAAAAACGGCAACGGTTCATACACCTTCACCTGGAGCCGCGCTGCGAACAACCAACACGCCTTCAAACGCTACGTATTGCACAGCCTCAACGCTCCGCTTACCGGCGACCCAGACAACCTGCCAGATGGTACTATCAGGGCCCTGCTAGGCACCGAGAGCATCACCATTCCGGCCGCTAACATTCCCATGGGTATAACTTATTGGGCCGTGACCGAACTGAGCACCAGCAACCACCAAAGCCCGCTGAGCAACGTGTTTACCCTGGAGAAACTGGCCCCGGCCCCAGTGGTGACCTCACCAGCCCTGGTTGAGTCTGTATCCTCTAACCCAAGTGTACGGTTTGAGTGGCAAATTCCGGCCAACGCTGAAGGTTTCCAGTACCAGTTTGCCAGAGACGCGCAGTTCACCGACATGGTAGAGACTTCTGATGCTTTGGCCGCCACCGTTAACGTGAAAGAATTTACCGGCTTGCAGGCTCCCAATCCTTATTTCTTTAGAGTTCGGGTGAAGATAGCCAACGCCTGGTCTGAGTGGTCTACGGTGTACCGCTACGTGGTGGACCCGCTGGGCATTGCTGACATGCTGGATGTGAACCAGTTGAAAGTATACCCCAACCCGTCTGAAGGCCCCGTGTTTGTGGACATCAGCCTGAAGAAAAGAGCCGAGGTACAGATTGACTTGGTTTCCACAGACGGCCAGACCAAAATGAAAACCATCAGCAAGAAATACAACGCCGGTGACCACACAGTGAAGCTGAACCGCAACAAGCTGGCCCCGGGCGTGTATCTGTTAATTATTTTGGTGGATGGGGAACGTACCGTGCAACGGGTAATTCTCCTGTAAGCAGCAGATTAGTTTTCGCCTTTAATAAAAGCATCCCGTTTTGGGGCTCATTTCTGAAAATGAGCCTCAAAACGGGAAGCTTGTTTTGGGTGTAATTGGATTTGCTTTTAACTAAGCAGAATAAGTGGCAATGGCCTCTTCAATGACTGTGATCATGGCAGGGGTGAGATCCAGGTGCGTGACCAGCCTCACTTGTTGTGGCCCGAAGGAAGTGCCCAGAATGCCTTTGCTGCTCAGGTAAGCCAGGTAGGCGTCAATGGGCACCTCAGGGCTCAAGGTAAAGATCACGATGTTGGTTTCCACGGGCATGACGTTTGTCACGTACGGCGCTTGCGCTAAGGCTTTTCCCAGCCTTGCCGCGTTGTCATGGTCTTCCTGCAGGCGCGTGATGTTGTGCTGCAGCGCATAGAGGCCAGCCGCAGCCAGATAACCCGCCTGCCGCCAGCCGCCACCCAATACCTTTCGTACCCGCTTGGCTTGTTCAATCAGTGGTTTTGGCCCCAGTAGGAGAGACCCGATGGGCGCACCCAAGCCTTTGGACAGGCAGACAGAAATGGTGTCAAAGTAAGTGCCGTATTCGCGGGCGTCCTCGCCGGAGGCCACCAGGGCATTGAATACGCGGGCGCCGTCTAAGTGCAGGGCAATGCCATGGCGTTTGCAGACGGCAGATATTTCCGCAATCTGGGGCAAGGTATAATAAGAGCCACCACCTTTGTTGCAGGTATTCTCTAATGACACCAACCGCGTGACCGGGAAATGAATGTTGTCTGGGTTGATGGCGCTTTCCACCTGTTGGGCCGTTATCTTGCCGCGCACGCCTTCCACCAGCTGCACAGAAGCCGCCGAGTTAAACGCAATGCCACCGCCTTCATACACGTAAATATGGCTGGTGCGCTCGCAGATAACCTCAGAGAGCGGCTGGGTGTGCAGCTTGATGGCAATCTGGTTGGTCATAGTGCCCGAAGGGCAAAACAAGCCGGCTTCCATGCCAAACAAGCTGGTCCCATACTGCTGCAGTTCAAGCACGGTGGGGTCTTCACTGTACACGTCATCGCCCACAGGTGCCTGAAACATAGCCTGTAACATGGCCGGGGTGGGTTTGGTAACGGTATCTGAACGAAGGTCAATGGTCATGATGTCTATATTTCTTGAGGAAACTATTGAGAATGTAAAATTAATGACTTACTTTTGCGATTCAATTTTAAATATTGACCGATGGCAGTTACAAGATTAAAAAGAAAAGACCGTAAGAATAAGGCGAGACAAAACAACAAGCAGCGCATCATCAAGCAGCTGTTGATGGTTCCTGTAATTAAGAACGTTGATATTGAGGAATTGAAGTCCCGCTTTACCAACGCCCCAGCCGCCACCACTGCGGTTGCTGCTGAGTAATCTCGCGTTTTTACGTTCGCCTGCTGCCTTAGGTAAAACTATATAGCAACGCGATTACTTCAATCCAAAGAGTTAGGAAGTGTAACCCCCGTGGTTACACTTTTTTTATGCCCGCTTGCCCAGCTCAATGGCCTGCAGCTGTGACACCTTGCCCTGCTCCACTTTGAACCGCATCATGGTGCGCACCTGGTGGAAGCCATGCTTGCCCGCCGCGCCCGGGTTCAGGTGAAGCAAATTACCATGTTTGGGATCTGTCATCACCTTCAGAATATGTGAGTGGCCACAGATAAACAAGCCCGGTGGGTTTTCTTTGATCATGGCCCTGACTTCGGGTGCGTATTTGCCAGGGTAGCCGCCAATATGGGTCATCAGTACATCCAGGCCTTCACAGGTAAACCGCAGGTTCTTGGGGTGCAAATCCCGCACATCAGGCCCGTCAATGTTGCCGTACACGCCCCGCAGCGGCGCCACCTGGGCCAATCGCTCAGAAACCGCTGCCACGCCAAAATCGCCCGCGTGCCAAATCTCGTCACAGCCTTCCAGATGCGCCAGAATTCTATCGTCTAAGTACCCGTGCGTGTCTGAGAGCAAACCAACCTTCATTATAATTAAGAATTAAGAATTAGGTATTGGGAAGTACGTGGAAGGCGAGAGAAGGAGTTTCCGTTTTCGGGCTCATTTCTGAAAATGAGCCCGAAAACGGAAGTCATTTCTGCCGTAGAGACCAGGCAAGCCTTTTCTCCCTCGTTCCCAAAACTTCCCTCAGACCTATTTTTATTTTAAATAGCAGACTCTTTTCAGTGAAAGAAAACAAATCTGTGCCCTTGTTGTCACCAACAAACCTAAAGACTTAGTCAAAAGATTTTGTGAGTGAGAGTAACCACAAAATCAGCCTACAAACTTCTAGAAACCTTTTACTAAACAGGTCAAAAGAATAAGTCAGCGCAATACTAATTCGCCCAAAAAATCCTTTCAGGATGACAAAATTGGTGTCTCCAGAAATTCCTAATTCCTAATTCTTAATTCCCAATTAAACTCCCCACGTTTCAGGGCTTTGGCGCCACTGGCTGAGGGTTTCAATGGCATCTGGGGAGATGTAGTTTTGCTGGGCGGCTGTCTGCACCAGGGCGTCATAGTGGCTCAGGCAGACGGTGGGGATGTGGGCTTGCCTGAAATTTTCTTCGGCCTGCGGAAAACCGTAGGTGAAAATGGCGGCCATGCCAATGACCTGCCCACCGGCGGCCTGCACGGCTTTGGCGGCTTTGAGCGAGCTTCCACCGGTTGAGATCAGGTCTTCAATCAGGACAATCTTTTGGCCCGCCTCCAACTTTCCTTCAATCTGGTTGCCCATGCCATGGCTTTTTGGCTCGGGACGTACGTATAAGTACGGAAGGTCCAGCAAATCTGCCACCAACGCCCCCTGGGCAATACCGGCCGTGGCAACGCCCGCAATGGCTTCCACGTCTGGGAAATGGGTTTTGACGGCCTGGGCCAGGGCGTTTTTAATAAAAGTTCTGATATGCGGGAAAGACAGCGTGACGCGGTTGTCACAGTAAATAGGGGAATTCCAGCCGGAGCTCCACTTGAACGGTTGCTCCGGACGGAGACGCACCGCTTGGGTCTCCAAAAGGTAAGCCGCAATCTGGGCGGCGGTTTCTGTATGTGCCATGGGCGAAAATACAGAAAACTACGTTCTCTTTTCCGCACAAGCCTTGCTTGTAGCATCTGAATTTTCTTTCTTTCTTTGTAGCACGTACGCTCCTTACATTAGCGATCTTCCGCATGAATGTCTTTATCAACGATATCCCACTGATTCTCAAGAAAAGCAGTGAAAAGATCTTTAAGCACAAGTATGACCTGGTGCTGGGTAAAGATGACCACTTCACATCCAAAGACCTCACCGGCAACGTGCTCTTTAAAGACGCCGATGCCGCTCTGGTGGACCGCCTGGTGCGCCTCATGGAAGTGAAGAAACTCAAGCGCCTGGACTCGCTCACCCTGGTCACCGAAAAGAAGAAAAAGCTGATTGAGCACCTCAAAGACCAGTTTAAGATCATTAAAGCCGCGGGTGGGCTGGTGGCGAAAGACGGCAAAATTCTCTTGATTCATCGCCTGGGCGTGTGGGATCTGCCCAAAGGAAAACTCAACAAAGACGAAGAAACCCAATTGGGCGCCCTGCGCGAAGTAGAGGAGGAGTGTAACATCAAAGTGGCCATCACCGGCGAACTTCCCAACACCTGGCATTCCTACGCCTACAAAGGCAAGAAAATCCTGAAGAAGACCAGCTGGTACACCATGCAGTGCCTGGACGACAGTCTCATGCGTCCGCAGGCCGAGGAATCTATTGAAGAAGTGCGTTTCATGACCCCCAATGAAGTGCTGGAGGTGTTGCCGGAGTCGTACGCCTCTATTCAGTTTGTGATTCGGGACTACTTGAACGCAACTCGGAAAGCGGGAAAGGAATAAAATCCTGCACATTGCCGCCAAACCGGTGAATCTCCCTGATAATGCTGGAACTGATGGCCGCCAACTTGGGTGAGGTAATCAAAAAGACCGTCTCCAACTCTGGGTTCACGTGCCGGTTGGCCTGCGCAATGGTGTTCTCGTATTCAAAATCTGTGGTGTTGCGTAGCCCGCGCAGCAGAAACTTCGCGCCTACTTCCTTCGCAAAATCAGCGGTCAAGCCTTTGTAGGATTGTACTTTGATCTTGTCATTCCCGGCGAAGACCTGCTGAATTATCTCCATCATTTTCTCCACGCCAAACGCCCGGCTCTTGCTACTGTTGTTCCCCAGCGCAATAATGATTTCGTCAAAAACCTCGGCACCGCGCTGCACCACATCATAATGGCCATTGGTGAACGGGTCAAACGAACCTGGAAAAATTGCGATGCGCTTCATAGAATGGGAAATGAAAGGTAAACAGCTAGCTTCTGGCGAAGTTGCCAAAAATATTGATACGGCCTACTGGTGGATTGGGGAATAAGAATAATATTCTGATTCAGGAATTATTTTGGCCCGATGATCTTTTCCCAATTTCCGTTTTTGGCTTCATTTCCAGAAACGGAGCCAAAAACGGGAATAAAGCTATTGGCAGAGACACTCGCAGGTCTTTCAGACACTCCGAGGTCTTTTGAGTTCAGGTCATCACAACCTCAACTGTAGAGACCAGGCACTGCCTTGTCTCTAACGCCAACCATGAAACGGTGTCTTTAAAAATACAGCCAATGTCCTTTCAATCCATTAGGCCTGGAATACTCCAACGCCGGAGCCGGGAACTTGAAAATGTTTAAAACATAAAATGCGCCCTTCAAGAACTTGCTTTGGGTGGGAATGGCCTGCCAGTTCAAATCTAAACTCAGGTAATATTGCCGATGCGCGTTGAAACCCAGCCGCCGGTTGGTGGCCAGGTCATTGTACACCATTTCTTCCGCTCCGTAACCAGCCGCCACATTGAGCCATTTGGGGTACATAGAATTTGCAGGCAGAAATTTCACTACATCCACGCTAAGCCAATAGGTGTGCCCGTTGTAGTCTTTGAGCACTTCTTCAGGAAAACCGTTGCCCAGTACATTAGGTCTTTGCGCGGCATACTTAGTGGTGTGAAATGAAAACTTGGGCGTAATCCTGATTTCCTGCCAAGCCAATTGCTGACCCAACACCGCCAAAGAACCAGCGGCGTTGGCGGCAATGTCAGAGGCAGAGGCGCCGTAGGCGGGAGACCGACCGTCAAAATATTCAATGGGCGTAAGCAAGGCTAACCCCATGGCGCTGCCCCACCAAATCGCTTTTTTCTCAGAGAAGCCGGCTCCGCGCAAAGCATCAACGCCCAGGCGGCTGAGGTGGAAGGAACTCCAGAAATGGCCCACTTTGTCTATCTGCTTCCATTCATGGCTGTCATTAAACCAATGAAATGCCGAGCGCTCGCCTTCTTTGTACCAGGCTTCGTTTAAAACAAACAAGCCGCCCACGTACGCCAGTCCGGCCCCAGCCGCCAGATATGTCACTTTGGTGGAGATTTTGGGCAATGCCTCGGTGGCAAGGGTGGTGTCTTGGGTATAGGTAGACTGCGCCTGCAACGGCATATTGCCCAAAAAGCCCAGCCAAAGACAGATTACCGAAAAAAAAAGACGATGTGTTGTACCCACAGGATAAATGTACAGAAACCCCACGATAGGTGCGCGCCCATGGGCTTGCAAATTTTTTAGCGGTTTTGCTTGCATTAAAAATTTGCGTCTGTACATTTGCAACATGAATATGAAGACAAAACAGCATGGCGCTTGGTGGCACACTCCTCAACTCTGATGGGTGACCCGCTTGCTATGCAGTTTCTGCAATAATTCAAAGGCTCGGTTTCACCCGGGCCTTTGGTGTTTTAAAGGGTTTAGTCAATTAAATAAAAAGTAATGAACCGAATGGGATTCTTTGTACAGCATTGTTGGTGGCATCAATCAAAACCAGATTGAACAGCCGGCCTGCGCCGTATAAAACCTGCCCGTATACCAAAGGCTTGCTGTTCTCCTAAAACGGCAAGCCTTTTTCTTTACACCAATTATGACCACATACCAACTACATACGCACCACCGCCAACTGCTCGCAGACACGGTGACGCCGGTGGGCATTTACCTGCAGCTCCGTGACCGTTACCGCAACTGCCTGCTGCTGGAAAGCTCTGACTACCATGGCCAGGAAAACAGTTTCAGCTACATTTGCTGTGAGCCCATTGCGGAGTTCAAATTGAAAGACAGCGTTTTGCGGCAATCGTTTCCAGATGGTTCTGTGCAGGAGCAGACGGTGCAAGACAAGAAAGACGCAGTGGCGCTGTTGCAGCAGTTCAGTCAGCGGTTTGTCTCCGGTGCTGGGGAGCAGTTCAACTTCATTCAAAATGGCTTGTTCGGGTACATGTCGTTTGAGGCGGTGCAGTACTATGAACAGGTCAACCTGCGGGAGAAACCGGCCGCGCACGCAGACATGCCTGAGATTCTGTACCAGACGTTCCGGTACGTGATTGCCATCAACCATTTCAAGAACGAGCTGTTTGTTTTTGAGCACGTTTGGGGAACAGAGCCCGAAAACGGAGGACTGGACGAACTGCAGGCGCAAATCCAGAACAAGAACTTCCCGCAGTTCCATTTCAGCACGGTGGGCGATGAAAAAACAAACCAAACCGATGCCGAATTCCTGAAGATAATTGCCGAAGGCGTGAAGCATTGCCACCTGGGCAACGTGTTCCAGATTGTGCTTTCCAGGCAGTTTTCGCAGGCGTTTCAGGGCGATGAATTCAATGTGTACCGCGCCTTGCGCTCCATCAACCCATCGCCGTACCTGTTTTACTTTGACTATGGCACCTTCAAGATTTTTGGGTCATCGCCGGAGGCACAGTTGTTAATTAAAGGCGACACGGCCAGTATTTTCCCGATTGCCGGCACGTTCAAGCGCACCGGAAATGATGCCGCCGACGCGGAGCTGGCCCAGAAACTCTACGATGATCCCAAAGAAAATGCCGAGCACGTGATGCTGGTAGACCTGGCCCGCAACGACCTCAGCCGCCACGGCGACCAGGTGAACGTGGAAGTGTTCAAAGAAGTGCAATATTACTCTCACGTGATTCACCTCGTCTCTAAAGTGACGGCCAAGTTGCAGAAAGCCAACCAGTCGGTGCAGATGGTAGCAGACACGTTTCCGGCGGGCACCTTGTCGGGCGCGCCCAAGCACCGCGCCTTGACCTTGATTGATGAACTGGAACCCACCGGCCGCGGTTATTACGGCGGCTGCATCGGGTACCTGGGCTTCAACGGCGACTTCAACCACGCCATCATGATTCGGTCTTTTTTAAGTGTGCAGAATCAACTTTTTTATCAGGCGGGCGCGGGCGTGGTGGCCAAGTCCAACACTGAGAGCGAACTCAACGAAGTGCACCACAAACTGGCCGCGCTGCGCAAAGCTCTGGAAAAAGCCAGCACCATTTAAGCTTCCGTTTTCGGGCTCATTTCCAGAAACGAAGCCAAAAACGGAAATCAACCTATGCCCTTAGATCAACCCATTGCCATGAAAATACTTGTCTTAGATAACTATGATTCTTTTACCTACAACCTGGTGCAAGTGCTCCGGGAACTGGGCTACGGGAATGACATTGACGTTTTTAGAAATGACAAAATCACGTTAGACGAAGTGAATGCGTATGATGTGATTCTGTTGTCGCCGGGGCCGGGCGTTCCCAGCGAGGCCGGCATCATGCCGGAACTGCTGAAAAGATACGCGCCTTCCAAACGCATTCTAGGCGTGTGTCTGGGGCACCAGGCCATTGCGGAGGCCTTCGGGGGAGAACTATCCAATATGCCGGAAGTCTTGCATGGCATAGCGTCTACCATTAGAGTGGTGAATGCGCATGAACCCATGTTCCGGCATTTGCCGCAGACCTTTAAAGTGGCGCGCTACCATTCCTGGACGGTGGTGCCAGATTCGGTGCCAGATGCGTTGCGAGTGACGGCCGTGGACGAGAACGGGGAGATTCTGGCGCTTCGGCACAAAGAATATGACGTGTGCGGCGTGCAGTTCCACCCAGAATCAATTCTCACGGAGCACGGCAAGGAAATGATGCGCAACTGGCTGGAGAAATCCAGAATACCGCAAACCAAATGGACCACCTTCGCTGCCAGCCTAACCTTATGAAACAGATACTTCAGCAATTAATTGAGCACAAGACGCTTTCCAAAGATTTCGCGAAGCAGGTCTTGATCAACATTGGCAAGGGCCAGTACAACACCAGCCAGATGGCGGCTTTTATGACCGTGTACCTGATGCGCGCCATCACGGTGCAGGAACTGGAAGGTTTCAGGGAAGCCATGCTGGAACTCTGCCTTCTGCCAGACCTGGGCACCGACCAGGTGATTGACCTCTGCGGCACCGGCGGCGACGGCAAAGACACCTTCAACATCTCCACGCTGTCTTCTTTTGTAGTGGCGGGCGCGGGCTATAAAGTGGCCAAGCACGGCAACAACGGCGTTTCTTCTATCTGCGGATCTTCTAACGTGATGGCGCATTTGGGTTATACCTTCACCAATGACAGCGCCGTGCTCAGGAACCAACTTGAGAAAGCCAATATATGTTTCATGCACGCGCCGTTGTTTCACCCGGCCATGAAAGAGATTGCCCCCATCAGAAAAGAATTGGGCGTGAAAACGTTTTTCAACATGCTGGGGCCCATGATCAATCCGGCGCTGCCGCATTTTCAGTTGGTGGGCGTGTTCAGTCTGGAGTTGTTGCGGCTCTACAATTACCTTTACCAGAAAACCGGCAAACGCTTTGTGCTGCTGCACGCCCTAGATGGGTATGACGAAATTTCGCTCACCGGCCCGTTTAAGATGATCACGCCACAAGGCGAACAGGTGCTCACGCCCGCAGATCTGGGTTTGCCTACTTATAGAGAAGAAGACTTGGTCGGCGGCGAAACCGTGGAAGAATCTGCGGCTATTTTCAGGAACGTGTTGCAGGGTCAGGGCACCGCCGCGCAGCAAGATGTTGTGATCGCTAACGCGGGCTTGGGTATTTTCTGTGCCGATGAATCTTTGACCTTAGCCCAATCCCTGGAAAAAGCCCGCTACTCGCTGGAAAACGGCCTGGCCCTTAAAACATTTCAACAGTTACTTTCTTTAAACTAAACTATGTCCCATACCATATTAGACCAGATTGTGGCTCAGAAACACCTGGAGGTGGCAGACCAGAAAAGCCTCGTGCCGGTAGCCAAACTGGAGCGCAGCCTTTATTTTCAGACCCAGCCGGTTTCCTTCAAAAAGTACCTGCAGCGCCCAGACCTTAACGGCATCATTGCCGAATTCAAGCGTCGGTCGCCGTCCAAAGGCATCATCAACGCGTATGCCCCGGTGGAACGCACGTCTATCGGCTACATGCAGGCAGGGGCTTCGGCGCTGTCTATCTTAACCGATGGTCCGTTTTTTGGCGGCAAGAATGAAGACCTCACCACCGCCCGCAAATTTAATTTCTGTCCTATTCTGCGGAAGGATTTTGTGCTGGAGGAATACCAGATTCTGGAGGCCAAATCTATTGGCGCCGATGCCATTTTGTTGATTGCCGCCATTTTGACCAAAGAAGAAGTGAGCAACCTGGCCCAATTCGCGCATTCACTGGGGCTGGAAGTCTTGTTGGAAGTGCACAACCAGGAAGAACTGGAGCGCACCGTTACGCCGCACGTAGACGCCATTGGCGTGAACAACCGTAACCTGCATGACTTTACCGTGAGCGTGGAAATTTCCAAAGAACTGGCCGCCCTAATCCCGAACGAGTTTGTGAAAGTTTCTGAAAGCGGCCTTACGTCGGCACAGACCATTCTGGAATTGCGCGACTATGGCTTTGAAGGCTTCTTAATGGGCGAAACGTTCATGCGAACCAGCCGTCCTGAGAAAGCCCTGGCTTCTTTGGTAGACGAGCTGAAAAAACGTAGAACTGCGGCTTCGGTTCAGAATCAATAATTTAACCCAAATCCATCTTAAATGGCTACTTCTGATTTGAAAATCAAAGTCTGCGGCATGAAGTACTCAGAGAACCTTGAGGAATTGCTGGAACTTCAGCCTGACTACGTGGGCTTTATTTTCTATGATAAATCGCCGCGTTGCGTGGCTGGTCAAGAGGAGGAGATTGCCGCTGCTACAAAGCCAGACGTGACAAAAGTGGGTGTGTTTGTAGACGAAAAAAAAGAGGTAATTCAGCAGAAAGTTGACAGTTTTGGCTTGGGCATGGTGCAACTGCACGGCCATGAATCGTCTCAATTTTGTGGTGAGTTGAAAGACGCCGGTCTCACGGTGATGAAAGCGTTTAGGATAGGTGAAGACTTTGATTTTGAACCACTGAAAGCCTACGCCGGTGTCTGTGATTTCTTTCTGTTTGATGCCAGCGGCCCTAGTCCCGGCGGAAACGGCGTTCGATTCAATTGGCAGATGCTGGAGCGCTATGACCTGGATGTTCCTTTTTTCCTGAGCGGTGGCATTGACGTAGAGCACTTACAGGAAATCAAAGCCTTGCACCACCCAAAATTGTTCGGGCTGGATCTGAACAGCAAATTTGAGATTTCGCCGGGCCTCAAAAACATTCATCGTCTGAAGGAATTCATGGAAGATTTAAGGGTCTGACACAAGAAAAATTCTTCGCGTTTTTGGCCTCGTTTCCAGAAATGAGCCCCAAAACGGATGACAAATATCAGTGCTTACTTTTAATCACCAAGAGAGAAGTACCAAGAATTAAGATAGTATAAACTAAAGGTTTCTTAAACCATGAGCAAGAATTTTGGAGTAAGTGAGCGGGGGTATTACGGGCAGTTTGGAGGGGCGTTCATCCCAGAGATGCTGTACCCTAACGTGGAGGAATTGCGCGAAAAATACCTGACCATTATGCAGGAACCGGCTTTTCAGGAAGAACTGCAAGACCTGCTCCGCAATTATGTGGGCCGGCCAACGCCTTTGTACCACGCCAAGCGACTTTCAGAGAAATATAATACCAAAATCTATCTCAAGCGCGAAGACCTGAACCACACCGGCGCGCATAAAATCAACAACACCGTCGGGCAGATTCTGCTGGCCAAGCGCCTGGGCAAAACCCGCATCATTGCCGAGACCGGTGCCGGTCAGCATGGCGTGGCCACGGCTACGGTCTGCGCCTTGGCCGGTCTGGAGTGTATTGTGTACATGGGCAAGATTGACACCGAACGCCAGCGGCCCAACGTGGAGAAAATGCGCCTGATGGGGGCTACCGTCGTGCCGGTGACTTCCGGTAGCCAAACCCTGAAAGACGCTACCAATGAAGCCATCCGGGACTGGATCAATCACCCAGAGGACACGCATTACATCATCGGTTCTGTAGTGGGGCCGCACCCGTACCCCGACATGGTGACCCGTTTTCAGGCGGTGATCAGTGAAGAAATCAGAAAGCAACTGCTGGAGAAGGAAGGCCGCGAGTTACCAGATTACGTGGTGGCCTGCGTGGGAGGAGGTAGCAACGCCGCCGGCGCGTTCTACCATTTCCTGGACGAGGAAAGCGTGCAACTGGTAGCCGTGGAAGCGGCTGGTCTGGGCGTGGATTCGGGGCATTCGGCGGCGACCTCAGTGTTGGGGAAAACCGGCATCATCCACGGCAGTAAAACCCTGTTGATGCAAACCGAAGACGGCCAAATCACGGAGCCTTATTCTATTTCTGCGGGCTTAGATTACCCCGGCGTGGGGCCTTTGCACGCCCACTTGGCGCAAAGCGGAAGGGCCCGTTTCATTGCCATCACTGATGTAGATGCCATGGTTGCCTTGCGTGAATTGAGCCGCCTGGAAGGCATTATTCCGGCCATTGAAACCTCGCACGCGCTAGCGGCTTTAAAGGAATTGAATGCCGGACCGAATGACGTGGTGGTCTTGAATTTATCTGGCCGCGGCGACAAAGACTTGAACACCATTCTTACCTATTTTGAACAACTAGATGGCCAATAATAGACTCACCCGCCTGTTTCAGGAGAAGCAAGGCAACCTGCTCAATGTTTATTTTACCGCCGGTTACCCTAACTTGGAAGACACCGTCACCATTCTGGAGGAACTGCAGCTGGCCGGCGCCGATTTGGTGGAGATTGGCATGCCCTTCTCAGATCCGCTCGCCGATGGCCCCACCATACAAGCCAGCAACATGGTGGCCCTAGAAAACGGGATGACCGTGAAAATGCTATTTCAGCAACTGCAAGGCGTGCGCGACAACGTGTCTCTGCCCTTGATTTTGATGGGCTATCTGAACCCGGTGCTGCAATACGGCTTCGAGAATTTCTGCCGCGACGCCGCTGCCGTGGGCGTGGATGGATTTATTTTGCCTGACTTACCCTTCGCCGAGTACGAGGAAGAATACAAACCCATTCTGGAACAATACGGCCTCAGCCTAATTTTCTTGATTACGCCGCAAACCTCAGAAGCCCGAATTCGGCAGATTGACCAGCTCTCCAGTTCGTTTATCTATATGGTGTCCAGCGCCAGCACCACGGGCAGCCAGGTCCAAAGTTCTGATTCCCAGAAAGCCTACTTCCAGAAAGTGCGCGATTTGGGTCTGCGGAGCCCACTGTTGATTGGGTTCGGGATTTCTGACAAGCCTTCGTTTGAGTTGGCCTGCCAGTCGGCGCACGGGGCCATTATTGGCAGCGCGTTCATCAAAGCCCTGCAGGAACCCGCGGAAGTGCGGGAAAACGTGCGGTCGTTTTTAAGGTTAATCAAAGGGTAAATGGTTTTCCGTTTTCGGCCCCGTTTTCAGAAATGAGGCCGAAAACGGGAAATTGTAGGTTGCTCATTGCTGATTGTTAAAATAATCTAATCAATGGGCAAACCAAGCGCAGAATTCCCCTTTGAAGCTAATCTTTTAGAAAGGTTATTAAAGTAATTACTATGGCGCGGAAGTTACTTCCGTGGCTTTCTTACGCTGCTATGTAAGTCACGGAAGTAACTTCCGCGCCATAGAAGATGATTGTTTAGTTAATGCTTTTCTAAAAAGATAATTCCTTGTAAAAGCCTCTAATTAACGCAGATTCCCCCTTGGAAGGGGGCGAAGGGGGATGTTTACACAAACTGAATAAAAAAGCCAGATAGCAACTGCTTCTCTAGTTCGCCCACAAGATCCTTTCAGGATGACAAAAGAAAGGGAGCGTTTCACACTTTCAACTCATCAAAAATGTTAATTCAACTACAACCAGACATACACCCAGGCCAGAAAGCCACCATTGAGGCCAAGGCCCGGGACTTGAAATACAAAACCACCGAGGTCATCACACAGGCAGGCCATTATTTGGTGGGCAGCGGCAAGGCCGAGTTTGACGTGCGCGCCATAGGTCATTTGCCGGGCATCAAAGACATTCACATGGTCTCTGATGACTACAAACTGGTATCGCGCAAATGGAAAGTGAACCCCACGGTCATTGACTTCGGGGACGGGCTGCGGGTGAAGGAAGGAGAGTTCACCATTATGGCCGGGCCGTGTTCCATTGAGAGCGAGGAGCAGGTGGAAAAAACCATTGCCCATTTGGTGGCGCAGGGCGTGCGGTTCATGCGCGGCGGCGTGTTCAAACCTCGGTCATCGCCGTACTCTTTTAGAGGCATGGGCTTGGAAGGCCTGAAAATGTTCTATGACCTGTGCCGGGCCAGCGGTATCAAAGTGGTGACGGAGGTGATGCAAGTGTCACAGATAGCACCTATGGAGCCGTACACCGATGTTTTTCAGGTTGGTGCCCGCAACACGCAGAATTTCAATTTATTGGACGAACTGGGCAAAGTTGACAAGCCGGTGTTGCTCAAGCGCGGCATTTCAGGGACCATTGATGAACTGCTGTATTCTGCGGAATACATTTTCTCGGGGGGCAATGAAAAGCTAATTCTCTGCGAGCGCGGCATCAGAACGTATGAAACCGCCAGCCGCAATACCCTGGATCTGAATGCCATTCCTATCTTGAAAGAGAAAACGCACCTGCCCGTGATGGTAGATCCCTCGCACGGCATTGGCATACGCGAATACGTGGAGCCCATGGCCCTGGCCGCTATCATGGCTGGCGCCGACGGCATCATCTATGAAACCCACGAAAAACCTGAGGAGGCCGCTTCAGACGGAGCCCAGACCTTGAGCTTCACGGAGTCTGAACGCATGATCCAGAAAATGCGTCGCACGTTTGAGCTCCGGAAAGAGTTAGCGTAAGGATATTGGGGTAGGGCTGAGATTTCCGTTTTCGGCTTCATTTCCAGAAATGAGGGCAAAAACAGGATTTTTTATTCTAAGTTTTGCCTACTCAGAAGGTGCATTTATTTAAACTATTACAAGTTGAGATTGGTTAAGCTAAACTAGCACTTATGAGTTTAACCCATTTCGTCCCCCTTTGAAGGGGGTAGGGGGATGATTACTCGTGCAGATAGTTACATGCCCGAGAACCTTTCTATGGCGCGGAAATTACCTCCGTGACTTGAAATAGTAACCGTGAGTCACGGAAGTAACTTCCGCGCCATATTTTGCCATAGTTTTGTACGGACAGGGCTTGACCTGTCTTGAACTGTGGCCATAGCAGGCTGTTTACCATATACCAAAACCGGGCACCCACGTCTACTTGTGCAGATCTGGAATGCGTGGGGACAGGGCAAGCCCTGTCCGTACACTTCTCAGTAATGCTTTAATCAAGCGTTAAGCAATATGAAATTGATAAAGGAATTAAAGCCTTGTTAAAAAAAATATTGTTGCATAATTTGCTTTCTTGCCAAAGTATTTTTACAATTGCCTCAGTTATGAACAACATCGCCCAAAATCTAATTATTGTCAATCTGTTTACCATGTGCAAGCGCACCATGGGAGCGGGTACAATATGGCCAGATTTTGAGCATTAACAGAACAGCGTAATTCTCTAGCAACCATACCAACGCCTGGCTCCCGAAACGGAGTCAGGCTTTTTTTATGCCCAAACCCCATGTATCAGCAAGATTATTCCCAGTACACTATTCGGCAGCAACAAACCTGGAACATCCTTTTCACCAAACGGGAACAGGCCCTCCGTGCCCACGTGGCCGCGCCGTTTTGGGCGGGCATGCAGGTCCTGGAACTGAAGGCGTATTTCATTCCGGATTTCCAGGAACTGAATTTCTTGCTGCAGCAGAAAACGGGCTGGCAACTGATGGCGGTTCCAGCGCAGCTGACGCCCGCTCAGACGCTGGCCAAATGGGCGAAGCGCAGGTTTCCGGCTGTTACGCAGTTGCGAGCCAACCCAACTGTGGACCTTAGGTTGCAGGGCGGTGCGCCCGATCTTTTTACGGATGTGTTCTGCTTCCTGCCTTGGCTGCTGACGCCTGCTATGGCCGACTTCTTGCAGCGTTTGGGGACTTTGGCCCAGGAGCATCCATCCGTTACCGTCACAGAAAAATTGTGGCACGTGGCGCACCAGGTGTTATTTAAGGGATTGCTGGTGGACCAAACCGCAGCTGTGACCTTACTGGGTGCCCACTTGCTGTCTAACGCGCCAGAGGCCGAAGCCGCCCTGCAATCTGCCAGGGCTTGGCGCGTGGCAGACGCCAAAGATCTGCTGGAAACGCCAGCGAACGCAACTTTAGGGGAACTGTATTTTGTATTGGAGAATCTGGCGACTTTGGCAACGCTCATCACGCAGTTAGAAACAGGCTTTTTGCTGGAAGAAGAAGTGGCGGCACCTGCCTGGCAATTGGTGGCCAGCTAGCATCCTGTTTTCGGGCTCATTTATGAAAACGACCCCGAAAACGGGAGTTGCTGATTCAAAGTAATAGGGTAAAACTTCTTGCCTCTTCCTTAACGTCAATCATGCCTTCTTTACGCTTTTATCCACCTCCGGACTAGCGGTTTTCTGTCATGGTATAGAAGCCTTATCAGATATAGGCCTTTGGGAAGCGCATGCACTTGCAGCGTTTCTTTTTGATTTTTGGAAGTCTGCGTCTGGAGAACGCGTCCGTTCAAATCTAAAATCTGAATGGTTACTTCTTTGGCCTTCGTAAATGGAAGGTCTATTGAAAGTGTGGTGGTGGCTGGGTTGGGGAATGTGAAAATTGATAGCGTAGGCTCCAGGTTAATTTTTATACTTGTAAGAGTCCTTAGTTTAGCGTGCGCCTCCGGTAAAGAAAATCCCCCAGCTGTTCCATTTCCAATTTTTGTAAAATTCCTATGACAGAAAGATGTTAGTTGGTTATTGTATTCTAAGGCAATTAAGAAGGAATCGTTTTTCTGAAATTCTTCAATACTAACATTGCACATACCGATATTATAGTTTTTTAATATGATCGTATCGTTAACTGCTTTAGCTGGAATGTTGTAATTTTCTAAAATAGTAAACTTGCCCACATAAACACTGCTATTTGAGGATGGCTCTAAGTTTTCAAATTTTACCATCGCGTTCCTGGAGGTTTTTGATACTATATCCCAAAAAAACATAGGTGCACCACTACAAGAACATGCAAATGTATTTTGGATTAAACAAATTGATAGTATACCTACCAATAGTATACTTAACTTTTTATGTTTCATAGCAGTTAGTAGTTGAAATTTATAAAACTGGTTAATGTAATCGATTTTCTATTAAAAAATAAAGGTAAATTCTGAGTTTGTATTAAGTTTAATTTATAATATATTAATCTGCCTTAAACTCAGGATTGTAGATCAAGCCAATGATATTGTTCCAGGGATCTTTCACGGTGGCCGTAATGATGTCGCCGCCCACGTTGTAGGGCTTTTCATGGGTAGTGGCACCAAGTTTCAGAAAGTGCTGGTACACGTTTTCTATGTCTTCCACGCCCCAATAAGAAACCACGCTTTCGGGTTTTTCTGGGGTAGGCGCTTCTTCTGGCTGCAGCCCTAATTCATAGCCGCCAATGTTAAAGCCCACGTAAAATGGTTCGTCAAAATATGGCTGTGTCTGGAAGACATTAGAGTACCACGCTTTCGCTTTGTCAATGTCTGCTACTTTGTAAATGGTGGTTCTCAAGCCGAGAATAGATGAAGTTTTCATAGGAATAGGTGGGATTTTTTAACGGTCTCGTGTAAACAACGTACAAGGCCGTCGGCCGAAGCATGATGTTTACACAATGTTAGCCGTAGATGTTTTTTAAATTTTATAAAAGATATTAGTTTCTAAGGTTCTAGTATCATTGTACATTTCTTCACTTATTTGTGTGACAAGTTTAATTGTCGTCAATATCATAATTTTATGTAGAACCTCCTTTTCTTCTGGATTATGCAAAATTAGCGTGTCATTAGAAATAAAGGTGTAGGGGGAATTTAAAGTAGAACCTAATTTTGTATAAACTACATAATCAGTATCAGTAAATTCAATTTTTAAAATATTATCCAGTTCTCTTTTTGTATCAACAAGAACCTTGTCACCCTTATTGAAAATAACTTTTGTTTTTGAAAGAAAAGACCATTTACCTAAGATTAGTTGCTTTACTTCTTCAACGGATAGGTTGCTATTAATTAAATTTTCATGTTCAACACTTCTAACTTTTTCTTCCTCGCTACCCGAGGTGTAATAAGCCAAGAAAGCAATGAGAATTGGCCCGGCAAACAAGATGATATAAAAATAATTTGAAAATAAAGATTCTATATTCAATATGAACATTAAGAAAACTAGAACAAACCCAAATAGAAATGAGAAGTTCATATTCTTCTGGGAGTAAATTTTCAGGTTAAGTTTCTTTTTAAAATATATTGCTGTTCCATAGCCAATCAAGGTAGGAACTAAGGATACTACAATTGATGCAAACCCAGCCATTAAGGCATAAACTAGGATATATAATAAGTGAAAAATTGTATTTGCCATTTTATAAATTAAGCCTAACGGTCTCGTGTAAACAACGTGCTAGGCCGTCGGCCGTGGCATGATGTTTACACAATGTTAGCTGTTGTATTTTTTTCTTTCTTCATCTCTTTCCAACTTATAGGAATCCAAGGTGGATAGCCAATGGCTTTCTGGAGTATCAAAAACTTTTGAATCTATTACTTTCAAATCTTGAATAACTTTGTCAAAATCTTCATCTGAAAATTCAGTATCAAAGAATGAGTCGGGTTGTAGTTTTGTAAAGCTTTTAAAAAATCTGTCGAATCGTAGCGCACTAAATGAAAACTTCTTTAAGTCGGTGTTAATAAAAACCTCTTCAAAAAAATTATCGGGGTTTAAATACACTAATTCTTGAGTTTCTTGATTTACTGCTATTGGGTCACCTGCTCCGTTAAAACCAATAGCTAAATACTTGTCGAAACTAGAATCTTCAAGTTCCCACATTTGATTAACCGTGACTAACTGTTTTTCTTTTAGGTAGTCGAAGTTCAGCTCGTGAAACTCTGATGGCATTCCTGTAATGTACAAAAAATCAAAAGCTGGGGAACCTAAGTCGAAAGTTGTGTGGGTGTTTTGTTTTGCAACCAAGTGTTCCCTCCCAAGAGACTTCCATTTCATTAAGAATTCTTCTGATTTTGATTTCATATTTTAATATAACAGCTAACTACAGTATAAACACACCAGGTATACTTATCAGCACTATAGGCATACCTAAACATACTGTTTATTTTAGTTATTCAGCTAAAAAGAATACCTGTGGTAGAAAACACTGAAAATAGAATGAGGTAAACAAAAATTCCCGTTTTCGGGCTCGTTTCAAGAAACAAGCCCGAAAACGGGAATTCTAACACATTGCCCATAGAACCTACAGCACGCCTTTCAGCACGGTCCACACATTCTCAGTCAAGATTTTGTGGCCGGCGGCGTTGGGGTGTACGCCGTCGGGGAGGTTGAGGGAGCGAACGCCGCCCACTTTGTCTAGCAGAAAGGGAACCAGCGCCATGTTGTTTTCAGTGGCCAGTTCCCTGAAGATCACCCGGAACTGCCCGGCGTAGGCCCCGCCCATGCTGGGAGGCACTTCCATGCCCAGCATGACCTGTCTTGCCTCTGGGTATTTCGCGCGTACCTTGTCAATAATGGCCTGCAGGTTTTTCTTGGTCTCTGCGGGCGGTATGCCGCGCAGGCCGTCGTTGGCGCCCAGTTCCAGCACAAATACGTCCACTTTCTGCTTGAGCAGCCAGTCAATGCGGTTCTTGCCGCCCGCCGAGGTCTCGCCGCTCAGGCCCGCGTTAATGGCTTTGTAGGGCAGGCCCAGGGAATCTATTTTTTTCTGGATCAGGGCCGGGAACGCCTCAGAAGGCGAGAGGCCGTACCCGTGCGTGAGGCTGTTCCCGAAGAAGAGGATATTTTTCATGACCTGTGGTTCTTTCGCTTTCTGGTTCTCTACGGCGGCGGTATTCTGGCCGTTGCCGGCGTTTTGTTCGGCGCAGCCCCATAAGCAGAGGGCCAGCAGCAGGGCCCAGCCCATGTTCAGTTTGGTGTTCATAGCGGTCTTACTAGATTCAACACAAAGAAAGTACTTATAACTAGTTTGTGGCGTTCTTGGTTAAAGATTAGATTGTGATTTTATTGCGGGCATCAGAGTATTGCCCACCAAATCATCTTGCAACCATCAAAACGCCAATGTAAGTCGCTGCCCCTGCAGCCTTGGTGTTCACCCATATACCCTACGCGTGGAAACTATTTTACAGATTACAGATTTAAGCAAAACCTACCAAAGCGGCGCCAACACGCTCACCGTACTGGATTCTATCAACTTCTCCATCAACGCAGGCTCCACCGCCGCCATTGTCGGGCCTTCGGGTAGCGGCAAAACTACCTTGTTGGGCTTGTGCGCCGGCCTGGACCGCTCCAGCGCGGGCTCAGTGGCCTTGAACGGCATTCAACTAGATAACCTTTCTGAAGACGAGCGCGCCAAAGTCAGGAACCAGCACGTGGGTTTCATCTTCCAGAATTTTCAGTTGCTGCCCACGCTCACCGCCCTGGAGAACGTAATGGTGCCGCTGGAATTGCGGGGCGAAAAAAACATTAAACCCCAGGCCCTGGAACTGCTGGAGAAAGTAGGCCTGCAAGACCGCGCACACCATTACCCCACGCAACTTTCGGGGGGTGAGCAACAGCGGGTTTCCTTGGCGCGGGCATTCTCCAACAAGCCTAAAATTCTCTTCGCCGATGAACCCACCGGCAATCTGGACGCCGAAACCAGCGAGAAAGTGGTGAAACTCCTCTTCGACCTGAACCATGACATGGGCACAACCCTGGTGTTGGTAACCCATGACAGCGAACTGGCCGCCAAAACCCAACGCATCTTGCGCGTGAAAGGCGGAAAACTGGTTTCTGATGAATGGACCAATCAGGGGCTGCAAGGCTAACTTTAAAATTCCCGTTTTCGGGCTCTATTCTGGAAACGGAGCCGAAAACGGAGCGGAAAATGATCTAAGAAAAGGGAACGCCTCACCGGCTTCTCTTCTACATACCATACCCTAATGACGAATCTGAATTTCCCGTGGCTGGTGAAAATGGCCTGGCGCGACAGCCGCCGCAACCGCTCGCGCCTGTTTCTGTTCATCTCTTCCATTATTCTGGGCATAGCGGCGCTGGTGGCCATCTTCTCCTTCGGCCATAACCTCCGCGAAGACATTGACAAGCAGGCCCTGGGCATGATTGGCGCCGATCTGGTGCTGAGCAGCAACCGTCCCGTAGAACCTTCGGTAAAACCACTGCTCGATTCTTTAGGCGATGAACGTTCGCAGGAGCGCAGCTTCGCGTCTATGATTCTGTTCCCCAAGAACCAGGGCACGCGGTTGGTACAGGTGCGCGCCTTGGAAGGGGCCTACCCGTATTACGGTGCCTTGGAAACCACCCCGCCAGAAGCGGGCCAAAGTTTTAAGCAGGGCCAGCAAGCTTTGGTGGACAAGACTCTGATGCTGCAGTTCAATGCTCAGGTGGGTGATTCCATTAAAGTAGGGGAGGTCACGTTCCAGATTGCGGGTATTTTGAACAAGGCACCGGGGCAGTCGGGTATCTCCGCTACGGTGGCGCCGGCAGTGTATATTCCCTTGCGCTATTTGGCCCAAACCGGGTTGGAGCAGAAAGGCAGCCGCATTAATTACCTGTTTTACTACCAATACAACCGCGGCACTGACGTGGAGAAACTGGCCAAAAGCTTAGAGCCCCGGCTGGAGAAAGAAAACCTGAACGCGGAGACCCTGGCTTCCCAGCGCCGCGAAATGGGCCAGTCGTTTGAAGATCTGACCGGTTTCCTTTCCTTGGTAGCCTTTATTGCCTTGCTTTTGGGCTGTATTGGCGTGGCCAGTGCCATACATGTGTACATCAAAGAAAAGCTAAATTCCATTGCCATTCTGCGTTGTCTGGGCGTGAGCGCGAACCAGGCCTTCATGATTTATGTGCTGCAGATTCTGGGCATCGGGTTTTTAGGCTCGGTGCTGGGCGCGGCCTTGGGCACGGTGGTGCAGCAGGTGCTGCCGCAGGTCTTACAGGATTTACTACCTATTGAGTTAACGGTGGGTATTTCCTGGCTGGCCATATTGCAGGGCGTTGGGCTGGGCGTGATGATTTCCCTGTTATTCGCGTTGTTGCCCTTGGTGAGCATCAGGAAGATTTCGCCGTTGAACACCTTGCGTTTGTCTTTTGAGGAAACCAGCTTGTTCAGAGACCCCGTGAAATGGTTGCTGTACGCGCTGGTGTTGCTGTTCATCTTCGGGTTCACGTATCTGCAGACGCAGGAGGCCAAGGAGTCTTTCTATTTCACGCTAGGCGTGCTGGTGGGCTTTCTGGTCTTGATGGGCGCGGCGTGGGGTTTGATGTGGACTGTTAGAAAATTCTTCCCGGCTAGCTGGAGTTACCTCTGGCGCCAAGGCTTGGCTAATCTGTTTCGGCCTAACAACCAGACGTTGATTTTGATTGTCTCCATTGGCCTGGGCACGGCCTTTATTTGTACACTGTATTTTGTGCAGGGCATTCTGTTGAACCGCGTCACGCTGGCGGCCAGTGAAAACCAACCCAACATGGTTTTGTTTGACATTCAGCCCGCCCAGCGCGAGGCCGTAGCGCAGTTGACCAAAACCCAGGGCTTGCCCGTTATTCAGCAAGTGCCCATTGTAACCATGCGCATTGAGGAAATCAACGGCCTCACCGAAGAGCAGGCCCGCAAAGACAGCTCCTCTGGCGTAACTCAGCGGGCCTTCCAGCGCGAGATCAGGACCACGTTCAGAGATACGCTCACCGCCTCTGAGAAGATTGTGAAAGGCACCTGGCAAGGCAACGTGGCCAGCGCGGCAGACACGGTGTATGTGTCCGTGGCCGATGATTACGCCGAACGCATTAAAGTGGAAGTAGGCGACCGCATTGTGTTCAACGTGCAGGGCGCCTTGGTGCCAACCGTGGTGGGCTCTATCAGAAAAGTAGACTGGAACCGCATTCAAACCAATTTCAGGGTTGTTTTCCCAGTGGGTGTATTGGAGGAAGCGCCGCAGTTCCACGTCCTGATCACGCGGGTGGCCACGCCTGAGGCCTCGGCTAAGTTCCAGCAGGCGGTGGTGCAGAATTTCCCGAACATCTCCATTGTGGACCTGGAATTGATCTTGAGCGTGATAGATGAACTACTGGACAAGATTGGGTTTGTGATCAAGTTTATGGCCGCGTTCAGCATTATTACAGGGTTGGTGGTTTTGATTTCGTCGGTGCTGATCAGTAAGTACCAACGAATGCAGGAAAGCGTCTTGCTGCGCACGCTGGGCGCGAACAAAAACCAGATTTATGCCATCACCTCGCTGGAATATTTCTTTTTGGGGGCGCTGGCTTCGGGCACGGGCATCTTGTTGTCCCTGGCCGGTAGTTGGGCCCTGGCGAAGTACAGTTTCGAGACATCGTTCTCCCCGGAACTGTTGCCAGTTCTGGGCTTGTTTGCGCTGATTTCGTTTTTAACCGTGGCCATTGGCTTGTTCAACAGCCGGGGCGTGGTCAATAAATCGCCGTTGGAAATTTTGCGGTCAGATGTTTAGTTAAAACTAGCACTTTCTAAACCAGAAAAGGTTTTTATGCGAATTTCGTTTTCGGGTTCATTTCCAGAATGGAGCCCGAAAACGGAAAGCGGCGGTTTTTTGCTTGGCGGGTTTCTCCACCAAGAGATAAAAGACATAGGCAAACCCAAATCCCAGCACTATGCCGCCGAAAAATACCAGCGTCTTCAGTAACGGGCCTGATACCTGCGGCATGAAAAAGTTATGGAACGCCATGGCCGTGAAGAAGTGGGTGAGGTACAACGAATAAAAAATATCGCCTAAAAAGTGAGCACTTTGCCGCCCAAATTTGGAAAGAAAAGAATGAAGCTTATGCCTGGAAACATCAGGAGAAGCACCTCCAAATTCGCCAATGACGCATTTCCGCGCAGCGAAGGTAACGCCTGAATTTGCGGGAGGTTAAATGCTCAAATTTCCTTTTCTCAATGTCTGGCTTTGGTGGAATTGCCTTTATCTGGAGGTGACGGTTACCCGGAAAAGTTTTTTATCACCAAAAAGCGTGGGGCAGGAGGCTACTTCAAGTAACATATATTTCTTAAAAAGCGCATCTGACGGAGAATTCAGTAACAGCCGCGCGCGCGAAAAGACAGGTGCATCGGTGGAGTAATCTGTGTAAATAATTTGGTTTTGAGCAATTGCCTGGCTGATCACGGAATCTAACCTGGCGGGCCGGTCCCAGGTTTCATAAGCCATCGGGAAGGGTTGCCCGGTTTTATAATGGTAATAGGCGTTGAAGTGCGTTTTGTCTTGCAGCAATAGCACCTGAGCCGGTTTTTTCTGCATTGTTTGGTACAGGCAAGCGTGGTTGGTGTATCTGTGGAAATGATTGGGCACCAGGCCATAAGTTGTATTCCAGAGCAGCAGACCCAAGCCCAGGGCAATTCCCGTTTTCGGCCTCCATTCCTGAAATGAAGCCAAAACCAGCACCACCAGAAACGGAAACATGACCATAAACTCAGCATTCCCCACGGCGTACCAGGCAAACAACAACTGGAGCAACAGCACCAACACATGGCTTTTGAGAACCAGGGGCTGAACTACTATGCTTTTTCTGATTCTTGCAACCATGGTTAAAACTCCCCAAACTATAAGCGCAAAGGCCATCAAACCCGGAACCAACCACAACCAATGCTGCAGGAAAAGGAAATAGAGTCGGCCATGGACCTCCATAAACGTACGGACCAGACTAATGCCGGTCATCAGAAAATTTTGGCCGGAGATGGTAGTTTGTACACTGGCCTTATAAAAATCCTGAAAGACGAATTGGAGTGTTTGACCAAAAGGAATTCCCAGGTGCCCCATCACCAAGCCATAGCCCAGCGGCACCACTAACGCCGGAACAAAATACCAAAACCAGGTCCACGGTTTTGCCCTCGGAACCCAAACCAACGACAGCCCCAAGCCCAGCCACCAGAAAAAATGTATCTGGTGAAAAAGGCACGCAAACGCCGCCCAAAAGCCGCTAAGTAGTAGGTGAGAGGTGCTTTGGTGTTGGCTGTATTTCACCCAAAACAAACTGCCCAGCAACGAAAAGAAAATAGGAATCAGGTACGTCTCGTTCTCCGTAGCATACCGCATAGGCCCAAAGCTGGCGCCTGCCACCAGCAAAAATCCTGTAATGACCCAAGGGTTTGATTGAATCCTTTTTAAAATCCGGAACAAAACCCACAGGCTTGCCACTGCAAAAATGCTGTTCAAAAGCTGCATGGAGGGCAACGCCGAAGTATGGAAGCCAATCGTAGAAAGCAACTTCGTGAAAGCCCAGCCGGTGGCGTTGTAGAGCAAATGATGGGGCTTCCAGAGGTCGGTTTCCCAGCGCACACTGGCGGCGTAGGCGTAGGCATCTGCCGTGGGGTTTTGGTTGGGCAAAGTCGTGTACAGCATCAGAAAACCTGCCATCACCACAAAGGGGAGAAGCTTCGGCCAAGGAAATAAATTGCTCTGGGTTGATTGCATGTCACAAGACGGCAGCTGGCTGCCAAACCGAAAAACAGGAACCTAAAGGTATTGGATTCTCCCTGTTTTCAAGGCAATAACTCTAGAAAAACCAAAACTTGCAGCGGATGGGAGAGAGGGAATTTTTCCGTTTTCGGGCTCATTTCTGAAAACGAGCCCGAAAACGGAAATCCATTTAAAAGACGTTTGATGATTTGGTTAATAAGGGCTTGGTTTTTGCGCCCGGTTAGAATTCACTAATTTAGCATATCACCAAACGTACCCGCATGAACCACAAACTCACTTCAGCCGCCGCCCTGGCCTTTGCCGCCTTTATGGCCGCTGGCTGCGCTAAAAATACAACTCCTTCCGCTTCGGCCACCGCAACTTCGCCGGCGTATGGCATTAATGCGGTGCAGGAGACAGATCCGCTTAGGGCCACCAATACATCTTCGCCGCAGGTAATCACAGATAATCAGGATTTTAAGTACGTGATGGAGCAGTTCGCTGATTTGCGCATTCTGCGCTACCGCGTGCCGGGATTTGAGACCTTGAGCCTGCAGCAGAAAGAACTGTTGTATTACCTCTATGAAGCCGCGCTCAGTGGCCGTGACATCATCTATGACCAGAATTTCAAGCACAACCTGCGCATCAGACGCACGCTAGACGCCATTGTGCAGAACAAGCGCGACCGCTCCACGTCACCTGACTGGGAGAATTTTATGGTCTACACCAAGCGCGTGTGGTTCTCCAACGGCATCCATCACCATTATTCCACCAACAAGATTTTGCCTGAGTTCAGCAAGGAATTCCTGGCGCAGAGCATCCGCAAGCTATCGGCCAACCAGTTGCCGCTGCAGCCCGGTGAAACCCTGGAAGCCTTTACCCAATGGCTCACGCCTCTGTTGTTTGACCCCGCCGTAGCCGCCAAACGTGTCAACCAAACCGAAGGCGCTGATTTGGTCAGCACCTCGGCTAACAATTATTATGAAGGCGTGACCCAGAAAGAAGTGGAAGCCTTTTACGCTAAGAAAGCAGACAAGAAAGACCAGCGCCCGGTGTCGCATGGCCTCAACTCCAAACTGATGAAGGAAAACGGCCAGTTGGTGGAAAAGGTCTATAAAATGGACGGCATGTACGGCGCTGCCATCAAGCGCATTGTCTTCTGGCTGGAAAAAGCCATTCCGGTAGCCGAAAACGACCAACAACGCATGGCCCTGCAGAAACTGGCCCAATACTATCGCACCGGCGACCTGAAAGTGTTTGACGACTACAACATCGCCTGGGTCAATGACGTGGACTCGCGCACCGATGTGGTGAACGGTTTTATTGAGGTGTACGGTGACCCGTTGGGGATCAAAGCGGCCTATGAATCGGTGGTGTCTTTTAAGGACGAAGAAGCCTCCAAGCGCATAAAAGCCATAGGCGACCAGGCGCAGTGGTTCGAGGATAATTCGCCGCTGTTGCCGCAGCACAAGAAGAAAAACGTGGTGGGCATCACGGCCAAAGTGATTACTACCGTGGTGGAAGCCGGTGACGCAGCGCCAGCCACGCCCATTGGCATTAACCTGCCCAACGCCAACTGGATCCGGAAAGAACACGGCTCCAAATCGGTGAACCTGGGCAACATTGTGAATGCGTACAATGAATCTGCCAACACCGGCGGAAGCGCCCTGGCCGAGTTCGCCTATACCCAGGAAGAGATTGACCGCGCCAAGAAATACAGCTCCCTGGCCAGCGACCTGCACACCGACATGCACGAAGTAATCGGTCATGCTTCGGGTCAGATAAACCCCGGCGTAGGCACGCCCAAGGAAACCCTGAAAAACTACGCCAGCACCATTGAAGAAGGCCGCGCCGATTTGGTAGCCCTGTATTACGTAATGGACCCTAAACTGGTGGAAATTGGCGTGATGCCCAGCCTGGAAGTTGGCAAAGCCGAGTACGACGGGTACATAAGAAATGGTTTGATGACGCAGCTGTCGCGCCTGGCGCCCGGCGAGCAGGTAGAGGAAGCCCACATGCGCAACCGGCAGATGGTGGCCGCCTGGGTTTTTGAGAAAGGCAAGAAAGACAATGTGGTAGAACGCGTGACCAAAGACGGCAAGACCTACTTCAAAGTGAACGATTACCAGAAGCTGCGCGCCTTGTTCGGGCAGTTATTGCGGGAGACTCAGCGCATAACCTCAGAAGGGGATTACAGCGCGGCCCGTAACCTGGTGGAAACCTACGGCGTGAAAGTTGACAAAGCCCTGCATACTGAAGTGTTGGAGCGGTACAAGAAACTGAATATTGCGCCGTATTCCGGTTTCATTCAGCCTATTTTGTCACCAGTGGTGAAAGACGGAAGAATAGTAGATGTGTTGTTAACCTACCCGGGCAGCTTTACGGAACAAATGCTGGAGTATGGCAAAACGTATAACCTACTGCCGCACTACAACTAAGCCGTTTTCGGGCTCATTTCTGAAAACGAAGCCAAAAACAGGAAAGCCAAACCTAGAGGGTCTGGCTTTCTTGTTTTAAAAGAAGTGCTAATGACTAAATAGAATACTGACTAACCTTGTTGTGATTTCCTGTCGCGCATTCCGTCTCCCTTATATTGGGGTCGGGGGATGATTCCGACAGCAGAAGTAAAAATGACCACTGCCGCAAGTTTAGTGGCAGCGTAACTTGTGGTTTTTCACTTGGTCAGTTTATCAACTGACGTGAGTTTTTAAACTCACCATATTGAGTACCACAAGTTACGCTATCGCTAAACTTGCGGTAGACTACGTCATCTTCTCCCTAAAATGGCTATGATAGCTTTGTTATTTTTGAGAATAATTCCCAGGTTTTACAATTCTTCCCGCAACACCTTCACCGTCACCAATAATTGACCCGTATGGCGCATGGTGTGTTCGGCGGCATGAAAGAGCAGTCCCATAACGGTGGAAGGAAGTTTGGCCCGCCCAACCTCTCTGGGTTCCGTTAATGTGGCTTCCTTGGTCTCTTTTAATTGCTGGATAAAGACTTCTATTTGCCGGAAGAATGCTTGCTGCAACGCTTGTGCTGTTTCTCCTTTTTCAGCGGAAAGACCTTCGGTTTTGAAGTTCTCCAAATCTTGTGGCGTTAAGGATTCGCCGCGGGCATAAATGGCTAAGCGATGCAACACGCCGGTCAAATGTTGGAGGTGGAACGCTACGGAGGCTGCGCCTGCAGGTTTGGTCCAGAGTTGGTGGTCTGGGAATTCTTGCAGCAGGGCAGCTACTTCTTCTTGGGCTTGCAGCAGGGCATGGGCTACTGGTTGAAGGAGTGCGGGCACCTGGGGCACAGGCCCTCTGAGCCACACTTCTGGTAAGGGTTGTTTTTCCATGGCTGGCAAATTAGGTATAAAACAAAAATGCCCGGCACAGGGCCGGGCATTTTTTATCTCACTAGGTCTGCTAGATCCTTACTGGATGAAGAGACGGAATTCAGCTCTACGGTTGCGAGCACGTCCGGCGTTGGTAGTGTTAGGCGCTGCTGGGCGCTCCTCACCAAATCCTTCAGTGATCACACGGTCAGAGGCAACACCTTTCTGGTTGATGAAGTAAGACTTGGCAGCCTCGGCTCTTCTTACAGAAAGCTCCTGGTTATACTCGTTTGAACCAATGTGGTCAGCGTGGCCAGAGATACGCAGGTTGTAGTGCGGGTATTTGCCTAACATGGTAGAGATTCTGTCTAAGGTTGGGTAAGAAGTTGGCTTCAGAACCGCTCTGTTAAACTCAAACTCAATCTTAGGAACACGGGCCATGTACGTGCTGTCTTCAGCGTCTAAGCTAGGGCAACCCATGTTAGCGGCAGAACCAGCAACATCTGGACATCTGTCAACATCATCGTTCACACCGTCTCCGTCACGGTCTAATACTACTGGGCAACCAGAAGCGTCAACTCTTGTACCGGCTGGGGTATCTGGGCATTTGTCATTTTTGTCAGCTACGCCATCACTGTCTGCATCTGGGCAACCTCTTGTGGCTCTAGGACCAGCTTGGTCTGGGCATTCGTCTTCAGAATCTCTGATGCCGTCACCGTCGCGGTCTGGGCAACCCTCAAGGGCGGCAGTTCCAGCTTCAGTAGGGCATTTGTCTTGGTAATCCGGAACACCGTCACCGTCACCGTCTAATGGGCAACCGTTTTTGTCAACCTGCACACCGGCTGGGGTGTCTGGGCATTTGTCTCTTCTATCAGAAACGCCGTCACCGTCAGTGTCTTTTGCTTTTCCTAAGCCAAAGGTAAGGCCCACGTTGTGCTGTAAGAAACGGTCATTTTTTTCGCTTCTGTCTGGGTAAGCCAACCCGTCAATCTGGTCAGTGTTGGGGTAGTTAAGAGTAGATTGCACCATAAGGCCAATGCTCTCGGTAATTCTGAAGTTAAGACCCGCACCCCCGAAGAAGTTCATGGTCAGGTTACCGTTGTCCACTACGGTGGTTGTACCGTTGGCGGCAGGAAGCGTACCTTCTAAGTTGTTGTACATTCCGCCAAGACCGGCAATAAGGTAAGGCTTCACGAAAGAATCTTCTTTAAGGATCTTGCCGTTGTTGAGCTTCAGTTTCAACCCTAAGCTGGCTAAGCCAATCTCGTTGTCAAAAGTACCAAGGCCGTTGTTGCCATTGTAATTAACAGGGCCTTCTTGCTTTAGTTGACCATATGTAAGGTCTAAACCCAGATCAAAGGAAGGAGACAGGTACTTGTTTATGCCAATGCCGCCTCCCCAGGTTGAGTTGCTAACATCCCAGAAATCATTGCGGAGGTTAGAGCGAAGCTGGAAGTTGCTTCCGTAAATAGATAAACCCCAAGGTCTGTCAGCTGACTGCGCTCTAGAATCAGGGGCAGCTACAATAGACAGCAGCAATGCGCCGGCTACAGAAGCTTTAAGTAAGGTTTTTTTCATAGTTGTAAAAAAATTGGAATATAGTGTAATGCCCATATTTACCGCTTTTAGCTTAAAATGTTTCCTTTTCTTTGAAAAAAAATATGGGTAACATAGGTAAGTGTCTGTAAATCAGGAATAACAATGTATTTAAAAGTGCTATATTTCTACTGTTGAGGTTTAGGCTATCAATGGAATTGCGTGAAATACCGTTTTTGCACCCTGTCATTTAAAAGCTTATAGGGTCAGGTATAGAAAGGAAACCTGGAAAAATTCATAAATGTAGCTTTGCAGCTAAGGATAGGGTTTTAATGGGCGTGTCTTAGAAAATAAGCGAAGAAAGGTAAGACCATTTAAGTAGTGGTGGGATTACCAGAAATTAGAAAAAAAGAAGGGAGGGCGTTTCGGCCCTCCCTCTGCAGTAGAATATAACTATCTCTATACGTTAAATCTAAAGTGCATGATGTCACCGTCTTGCACCACGTAGTCTTTGCCCTCCAAAGACATCTTACCGGCTTCCTTGATTTTGGCTTCGGTTTTATATTCCTGGTAGTCTTTTAGTTTGATGACCTCTGCGCGTATAAAGCCTTTCTCAAAGTCTGTATGGATCACGCCGGCAGCCTGTGGCGCCTTCCAACCTTTTCTGATGGTCCAGGCGCGCACTTCTTTCACACCGGCGGTAAAGTATGTCACCAGATCAAGCAGGGCATAGGAAGCTCTGATCAATTGGTTCAGGCCAGATTCCTTCAAGCCGTATTCGCCCAGGAACATTTCCTTTTCTTCGGGTTCTGTGAAATCTGCGATCTGCTCTTCAATAGCCGCGGAAATGACCACCACCTGGGCGTTCTCATCTTTCACGTGCTCTTTGAGGGCGTCCAGGAATTTATTGCCTTTTAAGATAGATTCCTCATCTACGTTGGCCACGTAAATCACGGGCTTGATGGTGAGGAGTTGCAAGTCTTCTACAGAGGCCAGGTCTTCCTCAGAGACATCTAAGGAACGGGCGTTCTTGCCGCTCTCCAAATGCTGCTTGAACCGCTGCAAAGACGCGAACTCTTTCTTGGCGTTGGCATCACCTGACTTGGCGGTACGTTCCACCTTAGAAATTTTCTTATCAATGGATTCCAGGTCTTTCAGCTGCAGCTCAGTGTCAATCACGTCTTTGTCAAACACGGGGTCCACGCCGCCGGCCACGTGCACAATGTTGGGGTCATCAAAACAGCGTACCACGTGAATGATGGCATCTACTTCCCGTATGTTGGCCAAAAACTTGTTGCCCAAGCCTTCGCCTTTGCTGGCGCCTTTCACCAGGCCGGCAATGTCTACAAACTCCATGACGGTGGGCAGCACGCGCTCTGGGTGCACCAGTTCCTCCAGAATGTGCAGGCGCTCATCAGGCACGGTGATCACGCCCACGTTGGGTTCAATGGTGCAGAAAGGGTAGTTAGCCGATTCTGCTTTGGCATTTGACAAGGCATTGAACAGCGTAGATTTCCCCACGTTTGGTAAACCCACTATTCCGCAACGAAGTCCCATATAATAAAGGTTGGTCTAAAGTCTAAGTAAAAATTTACAGGGCTGGCTAACCTTCTACTAAAAAAAGGTTTGACTGGCCCGCTAAACGGCCGCAAAGATACAAATTCTGGCGGCATTTTTGATGTTAACCAGCAACCTTCCGTTTTAGGGCTCATTTCCGGAAATGAGCCCTAAAACGGAAATGGCCGGGCTCTGGGTTTTGCACCTGCACCTGGAAACCTGCTCTTTCAAACTGTTCCATTTTCATCATAACCAATGGTAGGGTAAAGGCCCTGCAGCCAATTCTCTATTTAAACGCCTATGAAAAAGTTTTTCTCTCTCTTCCTTCTTTTGATGGTTAGTTATGGCCTACACGCCCAACACGTTGAAAAAGATATTTTCGGCGATTTAGTATACGCCTCCAAAGACCAGGTATACAAGGCTTTTCTCAAAAGAGACATTTTCAACAACCTGACCTTTACAGACAGCAACAATAACCAGGTACACTACAACCACCAATACCTGGTTTCTAACTACACCGGTATTTTCTCTAATGAAAAAGTGCGGATGGATTTCTTCAGGGATTTGCTTTACGTGAACCGGCCCAGGGCAGGCTACCAAGCCACTTATGAAATTGACATCTTTGGCGCTACCTCCATCACCGACAATTTGAAACGAGGACTGAAAATAGAGAAAGATATTTCTGGCCATCTGCAGTACTCCGGCAAAGGCCGGGAGGGGAATTTCTCTTTGGAGAGAAACATCCATGGAGATCTGGAATACTCAGTCGGAAACGCCCGCGCCTACCTCAAAAAGGATCTCCACCAAAGATGGGTGTACACCGACAGCCAAGGCAATACATTGGAGTTCAGCCCCAAAACCTGGGAGATGCTCAAGCGCAGGCATAAAAATGAGGAGGAACTCATGCTGCATTTGGTCCACCAGTTCTTGTTTATTTAAAGAGAAGCAGATTCATCAGTTTCTTTCTGTACTTGAATTTGCCTAAGTACTTCACCCCTTTTTTACTGTGTTTGCAATCAAGGCTTTGGGAATCAGCAGAAATGGGGATTTTCCGTTTTAGGGCTCATTCCTGAAAATGGGCCTTAAAACGGAAGCATGTATTTGGTGAACGATTGGTTTTGAATATTTTCGGCAGGGCAGTTACGCTAATTTGTCAAAAACGACAATAAACCGTAAGTTTAGCTAAGCACATTATGCAGGTGATTGCTTTTATACTCTAGTTACCCGCAATTTAAATAATAAAATTTATGACAGAAGCAGAATACAAGCCTTTTTATTTAGAATCTGTTATAGAGGTTAATGACCAATATTATATATTAGAAGGATATCCACCATATGAATTTGATGAAAACTATTTCTACGAAATTCATATTGAAGCGCCTGCAATCCATTTTAACTTTCAGGATTATGTCGACACTTTCATTTGTGCAGACATTTTGTCTTCTAGAAAATTAGAAATATATTATGGTTCTGAATACTATTCAGAAAGTTTTAGCGATGGAGAAATAGAATACAAAAATTATACCTTTAAAAAAATTAAAAAAGCATCAGAGACTGAATGGAAACCAAAGTTCCAAGATTTACAAAGGAGATATAATAAATTATTAAATGAAAAATTGCCAGCTTATGTAATCAATAAAGATAAGGTGGAGAATAATTACAGGTTTATTTATGACAATCTAGTCTCTTCTGGTAAAAATTATGGAATAAAAGATGATAGCATAGATAAACCTAGGGTTTTTATTTCGTTATATCATTTACTTTCTAGCCTATATACACAATATTATTTAGAAGAGTTAGTGAGTTCTCCTCAAACAAAAGTACTTCGCAAAGATTGGAACATAGATTTTTTAGCTTTAGAAACTAAGTTTAATAATTTACTTAAAGTTAATGTTGATGATTATGCAGTTGTTAAGAGTCAGTTTATAGAAATTTATACTGATTCTTTTAATCATATGCTAAGTAATATAAAGCATAATTATAAAGACATAGATGAAAGTCAATATATATTACTATTTGCAGATGTTATTAAAAAGCTAAAGCAAACTTGATAAAAAAAACAGCACCTAACATTGTGCAAACACCATGCTTCGGCCGACGGCCTCGCACGTTGTTTGCACGAGACCGTTAGGTCTAATTTTAAACATGAAGAAACGTTCTCGCTTTGCAGAAAAAAGAATCGGCAAAAGTAGTAGAAGAGGGAAAAACGGAATCAGCTAAAGCAGAAAGTTACCTTAGCAAAAGTTGCGGAGCGTACCTCGACTTTGACCAGCGAAAATGAAAAAGAGGAATTGACGCCGCGTTTGAGCAAAAAGAATTTATCCTCAATGCGCGCAGACCGACTTCGAAAATGCGTTTCCGGCCTGTTTTTCGGAAATAAGGGCAAAAGTAGAAATTACAACTGGAAAGCTGATTAGCGGCTATTTTCCGCAATCCAGGCAAAAAGCAGAAAGAAGAAAAGCAGTCTTCGCAGAGAAAAAACTAGACCTAACAACGCATAAACGTCACCTTGGCCGACGGCCTTCGGCGTCGTTTATACCAGGCCGTTAGGGGCAATTGAAAAAATAAAATGATGATAAAAGAATTTTTCTACAAAAAATATGGAACAGAAGTTACTGATTCCATAATGACAGCTTCTAATGAAGTTATAGTAGAATCAAAAAACTCCGACATTACAAAACACCATTTAATCAAAAAGCATCTTATAGACATCACGGTGGATTTAGACATTTCTCCTAAGCTTATCGACCAAGATGTGACCTGGGGAATGGACTTCTCAGGCTGGATTGGAAGCTATGACAGCGAAGTCGGTAAGGAATATATGATTATTGGGGCTGAACCAAGTATTAGCAGAAATTATCAACTTGTATATGGCTTTGGCAATAAGTACAATTTAAACATTGACCAAACCGCATCTTACCATTATGAAAAGGAAGATGACATTTGGAGTTACTTCACCAGATTGCTCATAAAAGAAAATGAAAGCATAAGAGACTTTTTGGAGAAATGCTATATCACAGATTTATGTCACATTGTGCCACAAGGTTGCGGAACTGTTGAATCAATCTGCAAAAAACTTAATATCACAGCTAAAGAATGGGAAACGTTCAGAACATCATTGGCTAAAAAATTCTTGTTGGAAGAAATTGAATTAGTAAAACCAAAGCTTCTTGTTTTGCACGGCAATGTCTCAAGGGACTTCTTTAAAACTCTTCTCAAGATAAAGTTTGAATCTATTGGGAAAATAAAAAACACCAAGTATTCAATTAGTAAGGCAGAGTGGAAGGGTATTCCCATTTTATCAATTCCTCATCTAAAGGGGCAAGTAAGGAACAAACTCTGGAAATGCGCAGATAAGGAAAGGTTTGAAAGCGCTAAGAATATAGTAAAATACAACTTTAATTAACTGGAAACTTTAAAAGAACAACTGCCCCTAACATTGTGTAAACACCATACTTCGGCCGACGGCCTCGTACGCTGTTTACACGAGGCCGTTAGCGGTAAGCTTAAAAATAAAAATCCCAGAAAAAATAAAAATGAAAGCGCATAAATATATTAAAAGCCACATATATTGTAAAATATTTATGCTTTGCTACTTTCTAATTCCAATTAGTTGTTCTATTAAAGAAAATTCTGCATTTACTGTTGAGAACATTCGCACAATAAACGACGGAAAGTCATATATCCAGAATACAGATAAAGTACTAAGAAAGGAGTTTGAACGGATTTGTCTATTAAAAAACAATGACTCAAAAAAAGATAAAGGCCTAATTTTAAGCGGAGATATGTCTTTATTTTATTTCGGCTACTGGACAGAGGAACTTGAAACGCTATCTTATGATGAACAAGCTGTATTAAAACAAGAGTGTAAAATTCTAAGGGATAATCTACCCGACTGTATGGAAGAGCTCATGAATGACTCAAAATTTTGCAATAAATGTTGGACTATTAATAATTAAAAAATGAACCACGAAAACCAATTTGGAGAATTAGAATTAAAAGAGAATCTACTTATGTACAACCCTAAGTCAAGGATACTCAAAATTGGAAATAAATTTACCAGAAAAGGGGGATTTACTTTAGGAACAGATACCATTGAAGTTCCTTACAGAGACATCAAAACAGTATCAATAACAAAGAAATTTATGTACCATTGGTTTCTTTACGCCTTTGGTATAATAGTTCTCATTTCAGGGTTTATGGAACAAGAAAGAACATATCAATCTGGGCTTCATGTATATGCTTACAAAGAAGCAGCCAACTTTGATGATAAAATGGGAGGCATTGCAATTGGATTAATGCTATTAACAGCGGGCTATTTCTATTCAAAAAAAGCTCTATCTAAAGCTAAAGCATTAAAATTAGTTTATGATGACGGCAGCAAGAATAAGGCTTATGTTTTTGCTTCTCAAGATGAAAATGAACTTACTAAAATAAAACAAGAAATTTTAGATAAGATAAGAGCTTACTAAAAGTAAATATTCTATGCCAGCACCTAAAATGGAAGTCCGACAATTTGTTTCTGATTCAAATAACACTTATTTAATTTACAGATATAAAGACGACGCAAATAATAATTATGAATACCAAGTTTACCAATTAGTACAAGGTAAAGAATCAGCAAGATACCTTGGTGCACCTGAACGTATTCCAGGACGGGAATCAGATTTAAACACAAGAGAGATGTGTGATTGGATATTTAAATATAAGTAGAAAAAAAAGCCTACCGCTAACACTGTATAAAAATCATGCTACGGCCGACGGCCTAGCACGTTTTTTATACTAACCGTTACATGTCACTTTAAATATAAAATATTTATTGAATGAAGGTATTAGCGACTTTAATAATCATGTGCTTCTTTCTAATATCTTGTGTAGAGAAAAAGGAAGCGCCTGATGTTCAGAAAAAAGTACCTTCAATAGATATTCTCTCTTCAGAATACAAAGACATTGACACAACTATTCAACTAGCACCGTTCAATCTGAAACCTTTCTCGGCCAAAACCTCGGTAACAGAAAAGAAGGTCATAGTTGAAAAGGCTATAAAAAGTGCGATAGGAGAAAATGCTGAGGTGTTTCTAGAGAGACCTTGCTTTAAAATTGATTCCTTAAGCCAAAGGCCAGCTAAAATTGGTAGAGGCTTAGAATGCAGGCTCTCGGATTTCCACCTTATTGACTTGGACAAGGACGGGGACTTGGACATAATATACTCCTCTGTTATCGACCAGAATATAAACACCGACACGAACTCTCTCCTAATATTCAGAAACAATGGGAACAACTTTAAGGAGTACAGCCTAAAAGGATACTTGTACAGCGCGGACTTTTCCCAAAGCAATAATGGAAAGTTAAAATTCAGAAATGCTCTTGGGCCGTGCTGCGATTACCACAACTACAATTTTTACGAAACAGAGCTAGATTTAGCTAAATGGTCGTTTAAAACAGAACACAAACTGGAAATTCATAAATCAAAAGTAACAGAGAAGTTACTTTGAGAGAAATATCTAAAAAAAAAGCTTCATGTAACAACGTGTAAACGTCAGCTTCGGCCGACAGCCTCGCCGCCGTTTACACCAGTACGTTGGCGGTCATTGCAGAAACTTTTTACCAGCTGGCAACGCAGAAAAATTATCAGCAAAGCCTTAAAAATTATCGGCAAGCTTTGCAAAATAGAATCAGCAATAGATTTAGATTACCTTAACTAAAGCCAGATAACGCCGCCCGACTTTAATCAGCAAAAGTGGCTGAAGCGGGAAAGTAGCAGAACAAGCAAAAGAGAAATTGACGTTCCGTTTGAGCAGAATTTATCGGCAATGCGTGCAGGCCGACTTCAGCAATGCGTTTTCGGCCTCTTTTTCGGAAACGGAGCCAAAAACGCACGGAAAGAATAATTATAAAATTGCGCTCGGCAAGCTGTTTTCGGGCTGTTTTTCTGAAATCAGGCCAAAAACAGAAAAAAACAATTCAGCAAGCTTAAAGAAACAACGTCCGCCAACAAGAGCTAAACGGCATCTCGGCCGACGGCCTTCGCCGTCGTTTAGCCAAGCCATTAGGTGTCATTTGTAAAGTAATACTCAGCATAAGAACCTCCTTTTCTGGCAAGGGCAGACGGCCCAGTGTTTGTCCAAATTCAAAAAACAGGGTAACTATTTACAAATCTTAGCTTTGTAGGCAGGCTTTTTCGGGCTCTATTCTGGAAATGACCACTAAACCATCTTATATGAAAAACAACTTCATCCTTATTGCAATAACTTTCCTATTATTGGCAGGGGCCGGTTGCACCGGAAAAGATGATGAACTTAGCGCAAGCCATCCTATTTTAGGGAAATGGAAGACTACCCGTATAGCCCATTCCATTGGAGGTCAGACGTATGAGAAAAGCATTGCCTACCCAGATGATGTTGTTGAGTTTACCAAGGACAAGAAGATTCTAACGTCTAGGTACGGGGTAGTCCATTCCACCGCCTTTTATCATATTAAAGGGGATAGCATTTCCATTCAGGTAATGAACAGTGGTGGTGGCGATTACAAGATTGAGAGCCTTACACAAACTACCCTCCAACTCAGGTCATCTGAGTATGCCCGCGTAATGGACACGTATTATACCAGGCTGTAGACGTTAAATAGAATAGCGTTTTCGGGCTCTATTCTGAAAATGGAGCAGAAAGGGAATCAGCTAAAGATAAGGTTTCCTCAGCAAAAATTAAAGATCGCAGCCCGACTTTAACTGACATGAGCAGCAAAAGAGAAGTTGACGTAGTGTTTGCGCAAAAAGAATATATCGCCATTGCGTACAGGTCAACTACAGGTATCCGTTTTTGCCCTCATTTCCCAAAATGAGCCCGAAAACGGAAACCACCGGGCATAAAAAAAGCTCACGCGGGGCATGAGCTTAGGTAGAATCAATAGAAGAGAACTATTCCCACTTCAATTCACCTTCAACAGCAGGTTCTGTTTCCAGGTGCTCCTGTTCTTGCTCCAGGCGTTCCAACTCGGCCAGGGCTTCCTCAGACAACAACTCACCTTTCACGTGGTTCACGGTGTCTTGCAGCGCTTCCAGGAACTTGGCGAAATCTTCTTTGTATAAGAAAATCTTGTGTTTCTCATAAGAGTAATTGTCATCCTTGAACTTACGCTTGCTCTCCGTGATGGTGAGATAGTAATCATTGGAGCGGGTTGACTTTACATCAAAGAAATAGGTGCGTTTCCCGGCTCTTACTCTCTGCGAGTAGATTTCTGCTTTGTCGTTGTTCTCTTCCACCATAACTTGAAGGTTTCCTTATGTATTTGAGGTAGCCAATTTAAAAGAACTGTTTCTAATCTAAAAATTTTTAAGATTAATTTTAATAGTTAAATTCGAATGTACTAATGTTCTGCCAGAACAAACCTCTGTGAAAAAAGCGATCTTGTTTCTTTTGCTTGGCCTTTTGCCTTTCGTAAGTCCTGCCAAAAGTGCCCCACAACGCGGAAAAGCCACTTTTTACGCCAGTAAGTATGAGGGCCGCAAAACCACCTCCGGCGAAAAATATGACCCCAATGAGCTGACCGCCGCCCACGCCTATTTGCCTTTAAACACCTATGTGCTGGTGAAAAACCTGAAAAACGGCAAGGAAGTGGTTGTCAAAATCAATGACCGCATGAGCAAACGTTCCCCGTTTATCATAGATGTGTCTAAAACTGCGGCCCAAAAACTAGACATAGTGCGGGCCGGACAAGGTCAGGTACGCCTCACCAAAATCAGCAAGAAAGCCGCCATGGCCTTCCTGCAGAAAGAAAACCAAACCACATGAGCAGAATAGACGTGGACCTGGACTCCATTAGATCCGTCACCAACCTGGAGTTGTTGGCCAAGCGGCTGGTGGAAGGTTTTATCACGGGCCTCCATAAATCGCCGTACCACGGGTTCTCAGTGGAGTTCTCAGAACACCGTCTCTACAATTCCGGCGAAAGCACCCGCCACCTGGACTGGAAAGTCTTTGCGCGCACCGAGAAACTCTTCGTGAAGCGCTACGAAGAGGAAACTAACCTGCGCTGCCAACTGCTCCTGGACGTGTCGGGCTCCATGTATTACCCCACGCACAATTACGGGAAACTGTCGTACGCCGTGCTGAGCGCCGCCGCCATGGCATCTTTATTGCAGAAACAGCGCGATGCCGTGGGGCTCATCACTTTCTCTGACACCATTGAACTGCAGACACCCATCAAGTCCACGGGCGCGCACCTGCACACCATTTTGCTGGCCCTGCAGCAGCAACTTCAGAAACCGGCCCCGCCCCAGAAAGAAACCAAGGTCGCTGACATGCTGCACCACGTGGCTCAGCAACTGCCCAAACGCTCCCTGGTGATTCTATTCTCTGATTTACTGAGCCAATACGAGCAACTGGACGAGATTTTTCTGGCCCTGCAGCACCTCCGGCACCAACGCCATGAAGTGCTCTTGTTCCATTTCACCCATGCTGAAACCGAAGAAGATTTCCATTTCCCAGACCGCCCTTTCACCTTCATAGGCCTGGAAACCGGCGAAAAACTGAAAGTGCAGCCCGCCGAGCTTCGAGCATCTTACATTGCCGCCATGAAGAATTTCAAAACCGAATTGAAGCTCCGCTGCGGCCAGTACAAAATTGATTTGGTGTCGGTGGATTTGAAGGATCCCATTGAGAAAGTGCTGCAGGCCTATCTGGTGAAACGGCAAAAGGTGCGGTAGTTTCAAACAGAACCTTGTTATCAGCGCCTTTTTCTGATTACCGCGAACCAAAATACGTTTCTGAACTGTAGGGACAGGTCGCGACCTGTCCTGAACGCTGGCTGAAGTAATAGGTCTGCTAAACGCAAAAACTGCTGTTCTTTAACTGTTATTACTTTAGATGTACCTGCGAAGCGTAGGCAACTGCAAAGGACAGGTCGCGACCTGTCCCTACAGATCAGGAATGCGTGAAGGGATTACCAAAAGTAAACCTTTACGTTGCTTTAATTGCCAAAGCACTTTGTTAAAAAACCAATTCCCGTTTTCGGGCTCATTTACAGAAATGAGCCCGAAAACGGGAATTTTAATTGTCAGCCGAAATAAAATTAAGCCGGGGCGTTGTCCAGTGACTTCCAGAGGTACCGGCAGGCGAGGGTGCGGTGCGGGCGCCAGTTCTCTGAAATTTCCAGCATGAGGGGTTTGGCCTGTTTCATGGGTTCTGAGAAACCGTACAGTTTTTTCATGGCGTTGTAAATGCCCAGGTCATCCAGCGGCATCACGTCTGGCCGGTTCAAGGTGAACATCAAGACCATTTCGGCGGTCCAGCGGCCTACACCTTTGATGTGAATCAGGCGCTGCAGCAATTCCTCGTCGGGCAAATGGGCCAGTAGTTCATCTTCCAGCAAACCTTGGGCTTTGTGTTCGGCGATGCTTTTGAGGTAGCCCGCTTTCTGGCCAGAAAGGCCCACGCTTCTGAGCACTTCGGGTTCGGTGGCCAGCAACAGTTCCGGGTTTGGGTCTTGTTTGGGAAACAGAGCCAGAAAACGGGATTTGATGGTGGCCGCCGCCTTCACAGACAGCTGCTGCGAAATAACAGAACTCAGCAGGGCGTCGTACAGAGGCCTGGCGGACAAGGTTTCCGGCAAAGGTTCTAGCTGGTTCACCAGCTTGGCCAACACGGGATCTTTCTGGAATAGCGCCGAATGTGGATTCATGTCTGAAAAGTAAGATAGCAGATAACAACCAACCCAGGCTTGATTGACCGGTCAACACAAACACCGATTCATTAGAATTCTGTACCTTGGGTCACTAGAAGCAAGTAAATGAAAATAATTGAATGTCCCCGTGATGCCATGCAAGGCATTGCTGAATTTGTGCCCACAGAACTAAAGGTCAGGTATTTGCAGTCTTTGCTGGCGGTGGGGTTTGACTCCCTGGACTTCGGCAGTTTTGTGTCGCCCAAGGCTATTCCACAGATGCGGGACACCGCCGAAGTATTGGGCCAGCTGGATTTAAGCCAAACCCAAACCAAACTGCTGGCTATTGTGGCCAACGTGCGCGGCGCGGAGCAGGCCCTGGCGCATGCCCCCATTCAGTACCTGGGCTTTCCCTTGTCTTTGTCAGAGGAATTTCAGCAGCGCAACACCAACAAATCCATAGCAGAAGCGCTCACAGAGGTTGCCCAGATGCAGGAATTAACTACCAGAGCCGGTAAGGAGTTAGTTTTGTATTTGTCCATGGGCTTCGGGAATCCGTACGGCGAGCATTGGGGCCCAGAACTGGCCGCCGAGATGACGCAGAAACTGGACGAGCTAGGCGTTACCATCATTTCGCTGTCAGATACCATCGGAGTTTCTTCGCCTACTACTATCACGCAGCTTTTCTCCACCTTGATCCCGGCCTTTCCGCACATTGAGTTCGGGGCGCATTTACATACGCACCCAACTACCTGGCAGGAGAAAGTGGAGGCGGCGTATCAAAGCGGCTGCCGGCGCATGGACGGGGCTTTGCTGGGCTACGGCGGCTGCCCCATGGCTAAAGACGACCTGGTCGGGAACATGCCCACTGAGAAAATGCTGTCTTACTTTCAGGAGAAAAACCTACCTTTGGGGCTTGATTTTAGCGCCTTGCAAACGTCTTTGCAGATAGCTTCTGAGGTGTTCCATTCGTAAAAAAATACATGCCACAGCCGGTTGTAGATATATTTATTCCTTGTTTTGTAGACCAGTTGTTTCCGGCCACCGCCTGGAACATGGTCAAGTTGCTGGAGGCTCTGGGCTGCACCGTGCGCTACAACGCCAACCAGACCTGCTGCGGCCAGCCTGCGTTCAACGCCGGTTTCCAGAAGGAGTGCCGCCAGGTGGCAGATAAGTTCCTGGAAGATTTCAGCCGCGAAGGCAGTGATTACATTGTGGCGCCGTCGGCGTCTTGCGTGGGCATGGTGCGCAATGCGTATCCAGAGATGTATGTGGCCTCGTCGCAGCTGGTGAAATACCGAACCATTGAGAAGAAAACCCTGGAACTCACTGAGTTTCTGACCGAAGTGTTGCAGGTACAGGAAATTCCGGGCGCGGCTTTAAATGCCAAAGTCACCTACCATGATTCCTGCAGCGCCCTGCGCGAATGCGGCATCAAGGAAGGTCCGCGCAAATTGTTGGGCATGGTCAAAGGCCTGCAACTGGTGGAAATGCGCGATACAGAGACCTGTTGCGGGTTTGGCGGTACGTTTGCGGCCAAGTTTGACGCCATCTCAGTGGCCATGGCCGAGCAGAAAGTGGAAAACGCCCTCAGCACCGGCGCCGAATACATTGTCTCCACGGACACCAGCTGCCTGATGCATTTGGAGGCGTACTGCCAAAAAAACAACAAACCCATAAAAGTACTGCACATGGCAGACCTATTGACCAGCGGTTGGTCTAGCTAAACTGCCGCAGAGTCTTTACCTTCGCACTCTTTGAATCCTGGTGCCGGCCCAAAACCTGGCGCGTAAGGTTGTTTTACCATTACTCTTTTTAATGTCTGTTTGCATTCTTTTTGGTGGAGCTGGATTTGTAGGGACGCACCTGGCTACGTTTCTGTTGGCCACCAAACGGTTTGACCATGTGCACATTGCAGACATTCTTCCTTCACCGTTAGCCGGGAAACCTCAGATCAGCACTTCCATAACTGATGTGCGAAATCCCATTCCACTGGACCTTACCTCAGAAAAACCGGTCTGGGTTTTCAACCTGGCGGCTATTCACCGGGAACCGGGCCATAAAGACGCGGAATACTACGAAACCAACATTGCGGGTGCAAAAAATGTGTTGGCGTACACAGAGGCTGTGGGCTGCCAGCACCTCTATTTCACCAGCAGCATTGCCGTCTATGGGCCAGCCCTGGTGCCTACCGGCGAAGAAAAAACGCCCAACCCCACCAGCGCTTACGGCATTTCCAAGTTAGAGGCAGAGCGCTTGCACCAACTTTGGCAGACAGCAGCGCCCAACCGTAAACTGGTCATATCCCGGCCCGGCGTGATCTACGGCCCCGGCGACCCCGGCAACATCATGCGCATGATCAAGGCCATCAGGCGCGGATATTTTGCGTTCCCGGGCTCCAAAGACATCCATAAATCTTATGCTTACATTTATGGTTTCCTGGACAGCATTGCTTTCTGCATGGACCGGCCGGAGCCTTTGCTGGTGTACAATTACGTAGAAACCCCCACCGAAACCATAGACCAAATTACCAGGCAGGTCAAACGCCATTTCAACAGCAAGGCGCCTATTTTGTCCTTGCCTTCGTCGGTGTTGGTGCCTATTTCTTCTTTTCTGCAGTTGGTGGCGGGGAGTAAGAATCCCATTCATCCGGTGCGTGTGAAAAAGGCCGGGACCCCAACCTACATTCTACCTTCCAAATTACTGGAGTTGGGCTTTGAGTTTAAGTATGATTTCGGGAGTTCTATCAAGCATTGGCAAGCCGTAGCCCCAGAGGATTTTATATAAAAATCCTGTTTTCGGGCTCATTTCTGAAAATGAGCCCGAAAACAGGAAGACTGTCATTCAATCCTAAAATCTTACTACAACAAAGGTGCGGCCGCCGCGGCAATGCGTTCCTTTAAACTGTCAGACGCCGGGGCCAAGGGGAGACGCACGTAGGGGTCGCAGATGCCCAGGGTGCGCAACACTTCTTTCACGCCCACCGGATTGGCTTCTTCGTACATAAGAGGGTTTATCTTGTTGAAGGACCGCTGCAAAGGACCGGCTTGGGTGAAGTTTCCTTCCAGGGCCAGCCTGGTCATGCGGCTGAACCGCTCCGGGAACGCATTGCCCAGCACTGAGATAATGCCATCGCCGCCCACAGAAATTACCGGCACGGTATGCATGTCATCGCCGCTGATCACCAAAAAACCTTCTGGTTTTTCGTCAATAAGGGCCATGTACTGCTCCATGTTGCTGCAGGCGTCTTTGGTGCCTATAATGTTAGGGTGCTGCGCTAACCGCAAGGTGGTGGCCACCGAAATATTAATACCCGTTCTACCCGGCACATTGTACATAATCACCGGTACCGGCGACGCGTCTGCAATAGCTTTGTAATGGAGGTAAATGCCTTCCTGCGAGGGTTTGTTGTAATAAGGGCACACCGAAAGCAAGGCCGTAATGCCCGTGAAATCAAGCGTTTTAATCTGGTCCAGCACCTGCTGCGTGTTGTTGGAGCCCAAGCCGTACACCAAGGGTTTGCGGCCGGCCACGCGCTGTTTGGCATAGGCCAGTAACTCTTGCTTTTCGGCGGCGGCGGTGGTCACAGATTCGCCGGTAGTGCCGTTCACCACCACGTAGTCCACGCCATTTTCCAGCACAAAATCAATCAGCCTTCCAAAGCTTTCAAAGTCAACCTGTAAATCTGCCCCAAAAGGCGTCACCAACGCGACTCCCGTCCCTTTTAATGATTGCATGGTTTGTAGGTAATTTGCTATGTGGCTCAAAGGTACGCAGAAGAGCCTAATGTCCGTTAGCCAAAGCCAGAGGTTGGGTAAACTAAATTTATTTAAAAAGCTGGTTTAAACGGAATGAAGGCAATTTTAGGAAGGAGGATTTTAAAATGGAGAGGCAGAAATCGAACAAAACTGTAGCGTTCAAGAATCCCGTTTTCGGGCTCATTTCTGAAAATGAGCCCGAAAACGGAAGTGTTCCTTTTGAGTTTTACTTGAAAACGTGAAAGTGAAATTTTGCCTTCGGATTAGAAATGTAAAAATGTTGGCCAGGAATAGGCGAGCGCTAGAGGTTCTTGCTGTCCACCCACCGCATGAAGTCTTCGCGGTAGCTGTCGCCAATGGGAATTTCCTGCTCTTTGATTTTGATTCGGCTTTTCTCAATGGCCTCAATGTGGTGCAAGGAGACAATGTAAGACCGGTGTACCCGCGCGAAATCCTGCTCGGGCAGTTTTTCCATGATTTTGCCCATGGAGAGCAGCGTGATGATTTTCTTGGCGGGCGTGTGCAGGATCACATAATCTTTGAGCCCTTCAATAAACAAAATATCCTTCAGGTTCACGCGCAGCGTTTTGTAATCGGCTTTTACAAAAATAAAATCTTCGGCGTCTGAGGAAGTAACCGGGGGAGTTGGGGCTGCCGGTACACGGGGTTGCTGCAGTTGGGCGCGTTCATAGACTTTGTTCACGGCTTTCAGGAAGCGGTCAAAAGGAATGGGCTTGAGCAGATAATCCACCGCATCTAAGGTAAAGCCGTCCAGGGCATACTGCGGATAGGCGGTGGTGAAAATGACGGCCGGTCTATGGGACAAGGACTGCACAAACTGTACACCTGTGAGTTCAGGCATCTCAATGTCCAGAAAAAGCAAGTCAACCGGCTGGCGCTGCATAACGGCCATGGCTTCTAAGGCGCTGGCGCAGGTCTGCACCAAATGGAGGAAAGGAATCTTGCTGATGTATGAACGCATGAGGTCCAGGGCAAGGGGTTCATCATCAACGGCCAGGCAAGTCAGTTGCATAGGGTATTTTATGAAAGGTGGGTTAAAACCAAACGGGCCTTGAACAGGGAATTTACTGAGGAGGTTTCCAGAGTGAAAGCACCGGGGTAGAGAAGTTCCAGCCGGCGTTGGAGGTTCTGCAAGCCAATGCCCCCATACGCAGCAGGGGTGGCATTTGGTTTGAGCGTATTGCTGGTGGAAAATACCAGTTGGCTTTGCTGCACGGCTACCAAAACGTGCATGGGCGCCGTGGTAAGCCCATGCTTGAACATGTTTTCCACCAGCGGCATCAACAACATGGGCGGCACCTGCATTCTGGAAACGTCGCCTTCTACCTCTATGGAAAGCAGTTCTGGGCTGGGCAACCGCAGTTTGTGCAGATCCAGCAGATGCTGCAAGTGCTCCACTTCCTTTTCCAAAGGCACCAGCGGCGAGTTGGTTTCATAGAGTTGGTAGCGCAGCAGCAAAGAAAGTTTCATGATGGCATCTGGCGTGCTGGGCGCATTCTGGTAAGCCAGGGAATAAATGTTGTTGAGCGTGTTGAACAGAAAATGCGGGTTTACCTGTGATTTCAGCAGTTCCAGTTCAGTGGTGGTGTGCTGGTGCTCCAGTTCTTTCCGGCGGCGTTCATTCCGCAGGTAATCGCCGGTTACTCTCAAAGACGAACTCAAGAAGATGTTCATCACCCCTGTAATGGCTAGTTGAAACATAACATAGGCAAACTCCCCAGATTGGGGGTATTTTCTGAGTTGCTCGGCCATGCTTTTGTCTACTTCGGCTAGTTTCTTCTTCTCATAGATATCAATTGGTGCTCTAACGGCAGAATACAAGGTCAGCGTGGCAATAACGGCCAGAGCGTAAAAAAGCACATTTCCTTTCGCCAACACTTTGGGTACCAGTACAAACCAGTTGAAGTAAAATAGCGCCAGGTGGAAGGTAAATGTCTGCACAACGTCCAAGACCAGCCAATGCACCGGTATTGCTTTCAGCGGACCCAAATTGAAATGGGTGAACAATGAGAAAGCCAGCAAAGCCAACCACAGCAGTACATGCAAGAGAACAGGAAGTCGTTTTTTCATGGGGCACTTACAAATCGGGTTAAAACTACACAAACCCGCAAGCTCTACAGCATGAGGCGGCAGGTTTTAGACCAACGGCCAGTTTGAGTAGATGAACGGGTTGAAAGGCATGAAAACCGGATTGGTCTAGGCCTGCGCTGGGTTGGTAGAATTTAGTTGCGGCACCGGTTTTAACCGCCTTCATTTGAGCCATCAACTCCTAGACCAGAGCTTATGCCAGAACTTCTCATCCAAACCCAGCAACTGCGCTACCACTTCGGGAAGCAGGAAATCCTGAAAGGGCTGGACCTGCAGATTCCCAAAGGAAGCATTTACGGGTTCCTGGGCCCGAACGGCGCCGGAAAAACCACTACCATCCGGTTATTGTTAGGCCTCTTGCAACCCAAAGCCGGCGAGATTGAGCTGTTTGGCAAGCCATTGAGACACAACAGGGTAGAGGTGCTGCAGAAAATAGGCGCGCTCATTGAAACCCCCAGCCTGTACAAACACCTCACCGGTACTGAGAATCTGGAAGTCATGCGCCGACTCCTGGGTTTGGAGAAGAAACGCATTGCACAGGTGCTGGAGATTGTGAAACTCACCCCCGATGCCCACCGGCCCGTCAAGCAGTATTCTTTGGGCATGTGCCAACGCCTGGGCATTGGGCTGGCCTTGCTCTCAGACCCAGAATTGCTGGTGTTAGATGAACCCACCAACGGCCTGGACCCCAGCGGTATACGTGAGATGCGGGAATTGCTCAAAGATCTCAACCAGGACCACGGCAAGACCATTTTCCTGTCCAGCCACCTGCTGTCTGAGATTGAGAAAACCGTCTCTCATTTGTCCATTCTGCATCAGGGCCACCTTCGGTTTGAAGGCACGGTAGACGAACTCAGGCAAGCGCACCTCCAGACCAAATCCATGGAGGTGGAAGTGGAGAACATGCTGCTGGCCAAAGAAGTGCTGCTCCGGTATGGGCACGCGGTGGAAATGGTAGCCGATGATAAAGTGCGTGTAACCGTGCAAGACAAACCCGAAGCCGCTGCCCTCAACCAACTCCTGGTAGAAAACGGCGTGGGGGTGACCGGTCTGGTGTTCACGCAACAAAGTCTGGAAGAAGTCTTCCTATCCATCACAGAACCGGCCAGTGCGGCCCCAGCACCTAAAGAAGTTCAACCCTTAACCTTCGCCTGATCATGTCAACTGCATTGGTAACCCTGCAACGAGGCATTTCTTCGGAAGCCCTCAAAATCAAGCGCACCTGGGCTTTCTGGCTGTCAGTGCTGGCGCCGCTCTCCATTGTGGGCATGAATTTTCTGGTCTTCTATTTCAAAGGCGATAGAATAGTAAAACCGGGGCAGGACCCCTGGGGCCTTTGGGCCGGCAATAATTTTAGCATAACGGCGCAGTTATTGGTGCCCTTGTTTCTGGCACTGATCACGGCCTTGGTCAACGGCATGGAACATAACTCGTTAGGGTGGAAGCAGTTGTATGCCGCGCCCGTGCCCCGGTGGAGCGTTTTCCTGAACAAATTTCTGCTGCTCTTGGGGCTGGTGGTGCTTACCTATGCCACTTTTTTGGTGGGGGTTTTGCTGGGAGGCTACGCCTTGGGCTACACGCGGCCGCACTTAAAGTTTCAGGACTACCACCACGTAGCCACTATTAGCCTGGCCGCCTTCCGGATTCTGGTGGCCTCCCTGTTCATCTTCACGCTGCAGTTTTACATCAGCTTTCGGTTTAAAAGCATAGCCATGGGCATTGGGTTGGGCATTTTGTTCACCTTGGCGTTTCTGGTGGCCTCCAGGTGGGAGCACATTGGGTATTACCCCTACAGCTGGCCTTCTTTTGCCGCCATGGCTTTTTATGCGCAGGAAAAGGCAGTGTTCATTCCGCAGATGTGGTACAGTCTGGGCAGTAGTTTGTTCTTGTTGCTGATAGGCGTGTGGGAGTCTATCAAGCGGCAGGTGTTTTAAGGCTCATTTCCAGAAACGAAGGCAAAAACAGAAAACCATGAAGATTTTATTAACCATACTTTTAGGAGCCCTGATTGGGTATGTGAACAGCCAGTGGGACGTGCGCGGCCAACTAGCCCTGGTGCAGCACCAGATGGAACTCAACCACGCAGGCACGTTTAAAGCGGCCACCTCAGAAACGTTGGAGGTTCCTTCTTTTAAATTCCGCTTGTTCGGCTTTTAGCAGGCTGAAGAATTTTTTCCAGATAATTTTTCAGATTTAATCTGGTTATTAAAAACAATACAACCCGCTGCAGGTTACTACTTTGTTTTGTTTAATGTTAAAGTGGATTGCTGAAAACCGGGTGTGCGGACGTCCGGTTTTCTGTTTTCGGGCTCATTTCCAGAAATGAGCCCGAAAACAGAAAATTCAGGTTAAAGCTACAGGATTTTTACGCCTGAATCAGTTGGTTGAATTCTTCTTCAGAGATGATGTTCACGCCCAATGCTGTGGCTTTCTCCAGTTTGCTTGGTCCCATTTTTTCGCCGGCCACCAGGTAAGAAAGTTTCTTGGAGATGGAGCTCACCAGTTTGCCGCCGTTCGCGATGATGGTGTCCTGCAGTTCCTCCCGGGAATAACCACTGAACACTCCCGACACCAGAAACGTGTGCCCCGCCAATTTATCAGAGAGCGGTTCTGCCACCACCAATTCGCCCAGGTCCATTTGCAGGCCGTGGGTTTTAAGGCGCTCCACCAGATGCAGGTTGGCCACATCCTGGAAATACTCCCGCACCGAAGCCGCAATTCTGGCCCCAATCTCCGGCACGGCAATCAACTCTTCCTCAGAGGCGGCCATCAAGGCGTCAACGTTCCGGAAATGCTGCGCCAGCTTCTGGGCCACCGTATTGCCCACAAATCTTATACCCAGCGCAAACAAAACGCGGTCAAACGGAGCCTCCTTTGATTTCTCCAGCGCTGCCAAGATATTGTCTACCGTGGTTTTCTGGAACGTGACCACGCGGCTTTTACCGGTTTCCTCGTTCAAAAACGTTTTCTTAAGCCCAAACAGCGTGTCATAGGTGAGGTCATACAAATGGTCTGGGCTGGTAACCATGCCGCGTTCCACCAGCAACTCAATTTTGCCTTCGCCCAGACTCATAATGTTCATGGCTTTGCGGCTGATAAAATGCTCCAGTTTGCCTTTGACCTGCGGCGGACAGCCTTTTTCATTGGGACAGTAATGGTTGGCTTCCCCTTCGGTGCGCACCAAGGGCGTTTGGCAGGCGGGGCAGGTGGTGGGGTAGACTATTGCTTGCGCGTTCTCGGGCCGGAGTTCGGTTTTCACCGCCGTGACTTTAGGGATGATTTCGCCGCCTTTCTCCACCACCACGCGGTCATGAAGCATCAGGCCCAGCCGTTCTATTTCATTGGCGTTATGCAATGAGGCGCGCTTAACCGTGGTACCGGCCAGCAGCACTGGTTTCATAATGGCCACCGGCGTCACGGCCCCGGTTCTGCCTACGTTGTACTCAATCTCCAGCAGTTCGGTCATGGCCTCAGCTGCCTTGTATTTGTAGGCCATGGCCCAGCGCGGACTTTTGGCCGTAAAGCCCAGTTCTTCCTGCTGCGCGAAGGAATTCACCTTCACCACAATCCCGTCAGTAGCAATGGGCAGTTCAAAGCGTTTGGTTTCCCATTCCTGAATAAACGCCATCACCTCCTCTATAGATCCGCACACCCGCCACGTAGGCGACACGTTCAACCCCCAGCGCTGCAAGGCCTCCAAGCCCTGTGAATGGCTCTCAAACAGCGGCGGCGTGCTCAACAAGCTGTATGCGAACATGCTGAGTCTTCGGCGGGCTACTTCTTTGGAATCCTGGAGTTTGAGCGTGCCCGAAGTGGCGTTTCTGGGGTTGGCCATCAAGGCTTCACCTATTTCCTCGCGCTCTTTGTTCAGTTCCTCAAACACGTTGAATGGCATAAACACCTCACCGCGAATTTCCACTTCAGCCGGAATGTCTTGGCCGTGCAGGTGCAACGGTATGGTTTTGATGGTGCGCACATTGGGCGTGATGTCATCGCCGCGGGTTCCGTCGCCGCGGGTGACACCGGCGGTCAAGGCTCCGTTGGTATACGTAAGACTCAGGGCCACGCCATCGAACTTCAATTCACAGACATACTCCACGGCCCCGCCAATGGCTTTCTGCACGCGGTTGTCAAATTCCCGCACCTCGTCTTCTGAGTACGTGTTGCCCAATGAGAGCATGGGGTACTTGTGCTTCACCGTCGGGAAGTTCTTGGTGATGGTGCCGCCCACCCGCTGCGTGGGCGAGTTCTCTGACCTGAATTCAGGATGCGCTTCCTCCAGTTTCTGAAGTTCCACCAGCATCTGGTCAAACTCATAATCAGACACTTCTGAGACGCTGTTCTGATAATATTGGTAATTGAGGTAATTCAGGCGGTTGGTCAGCTCTAAAATGCGGGCTTCAGGGTTCTGCTCAGGCATGGCGGGTGGTGGTTTTAACGGAAGGTAAAGATAAGGAAAAGCTTCATGTACCACCCCCAACCCCTCCTAAAACAGGAGGGGAGTTTCTACCTGTTATACGGGTATTCATTCACCCAATGAAAGTCACGGCTTACCAAGGGTAGTTTCTGCAGATCAATTCTGCGCAGCTGCATAGTCACGGAATCTTTGCCTACATGCCCAGTTAGTTTCAGCTGATTTTTATGCACCAACTGGTACCGCAACCGGCTTTTTTTGGTGGAATCTGAGGCCGAGGTCCAGGAGATTATTTTTTGCGTTGAATCCAGCTGCACCCTCAAATGGCGCACAGAGTCATTCATGGCTTGGGTAGAAAGGAACTGGTGGTGGTTCACAAACAGGTTTTTCCAGCGCACAGAATCTGTTGTAAGGGGCGGCAAGGTATCACCGTTGAATGTGAAGGTTTCCACTGTATAAGCGCCGTGCAGGGCAATTTTAGGCGCGGCATCGCCGTAAGTTTTCTGGGTGAAAAGTCGGTCGACTACGCTTTTGTAGAAGAAGAACACCAGTAAAGACACTTTCAAAATGAGCCGGGTTTTCTGCATCCAGGGCTTTTTGAAGGCGGCCGGAAGGGTAGTGGCAGGCACCGATTTGTTCAGGAAAAAGAAGGAAACCAATCGTTTTAAATCAGGTGCCGCCACAAAGAGGGCCATGGCCAACAAATGCGAAGAATACAGTTTCACAGGGACATCAAAGAAGAAATTGAGGGCCACAATGTTGGCCAACACCGCCGCAGAAAGCAGCGCCCCAAATGTGGCCGTGCGCCGAAAGAAAAGTAACACACCGCCCAACGCCTCAGCCAGGCCCGTGAAATAGTTGTAGCCCGTGGAGAACCCCATGAACTTCCAGACCAGGCCCATGGGCGAACTCCAGCCCAGCGGCTGAAACAAGGAATACGGCACCGGAAACGGAAACTGGGTTTTGATAATTTTAGAGAAACCGTAACTCACCATGGCCATGGCCAGAGAATACCGCACCAACACCATGCTCCAGTACAGCAGCTTGTCATAATTGTGGCGTTTTCTATCTAGTATTGACCAAAGGACTGTGCCTAAAATAGCTACTAAGAAGATGCCCAGCACCTGCACATAATTGTAAGTGGTGTCACCGCTGCCGTTGGGTTTCACGGTGATGGGACCGGGCAAATGGAGCACGCTTTCGGCTAGAAAATCAATGATGGGGTCCCACAAAAAGAAGAACGACTGCGTGGCAATGTAAAGGGTGAAATAGGTGGCAAAAAAACGGAACAGCAATTTCTTCCAGGGTCTCCAGAACGCCAGCGCGGGTACTTCTTGTAACATACAGAACTTAAAAAAGGGCAGAAGGTTTGGGGATTCAATATAGTAGTTTCTGTATTTAACCTGAAGAAAAATATGCTGCTAAAGTGCATGAAATGCTTTATGAATATGACCTAATCCTAAAGATTTCCGTTTTCGGGCTCATTTCTGGAAATGAGCCCGAAAACGGAAAATGGTAGCAGGAAAACTGTTGCTAAGCCAGGAAATCTGGCTGGCTGCTGCTTTCCTGCGGCAATACCTGTACCTTTACCATTCGTTTAACAGTGGAGTCACTATGTCGTTCAAAGAATTAGGGTTGTCTGGGGCGGTGGTCAAAGGCGCAACCAAGCAAGGGTATACGGTGCCTACGCCCGTGCAAAAAGAAGCCATTCCGTATGTCTTAAAAGGGAAAGATTTGCTGGGGATTGCGCAAACAGGCTCGGGCAAAACAGCGGCTTATGCCTTGCCTTTGCTGGAAAAGACCCAAACCAACCGCGCCTTTAAAAACAGACATGTGAAAGTACTGGTGCTGGTACCCACCCGTGAACTGGCTTTGCAGGTGGGCGAGGTATTCCTGGCCGTGAACGCGCACATGCCCATCCAAATAAAAACCCTGGCGGTGTTTGGCGGCGTGTCCATCAACCCCCAGATGATGAAACTGCAGGGCACCGACATTCTGGTGGCCACGCCCGGCCGCCTGCTGGATTTAGTAGACAATAAGGCCGTGCAACTGTCAGACGTGGAAACCCTGGTGCTGGACGAGGCCGACAAAATGCTGAACCTGGGCTTTGAGCAGGAACTTCGGCAGATTCTGGCGCTGCTTCCCAAGAAACGGCAGAACCTCTTGTTTTCGGCTACCCTAGACGCCAAAGTCAACGCCATTCAGGAAACCTTGCTGGACCAACCCGTATTGGTAGAAATTCAACCCGAGGACCCTTTAGAAGCTGCTCAAATAACGGAGCAAGCCTATGCCGTGCCCTCTGAAAAGAAAGGCCCCTTCTTGCGCTGGCTCATCAAAGAACAGAAAATGCCACAGGTGTTAATTTTTGTGTCGGCTACCCAACGGGCAGACCATTTGGTGACCAAGCTAGGCAACAACGGCATAAAAGCAGTGGCTTTGCACAGCGGCAAAAGCCAGGGCGCCAGAACTGAGGCCCTGGCCTTGTTCAAAAGAGGCAAGGTGACCGCGTTGGTTGCCACCGACCTAGCCGCCAGGGGCATTGACATTGAGCAATTGCCCTTTGTGATCAACTATGATTTGCCACGGTCTTCCAAAGACTACATTCACCGCATAGGCCGCACGGGTAGGGCAGGGGCCACCGGTGAAGCGCTCACTCTGGTCACCCCAGAAGATGCGCACCATTTCAAAATCATCCAGAAACAGACAAAACGCACCATTCCCATAAAGGAAATGGAGGAAATTGATTTAAAGGGATATTAGTAAATAATTAGCTTTTATAGCAAGCCGTTTTTGTGCTCATTTTCAGAAATGAGCACAAAAACGGCTTTTGCATTTCTGTATAAGTCCACAAGAAATACTATGTTTAATAAAAGAGAAAAGGCCTGAATATTTTTTCTTGATACACAATTTAACCGGTTCTTATTTTGGATTTTCCGCTGAAATGAAAGGAATAACTTTGTCTGCGTGGGACAAACCCAAATGCCGCGCCTTGTTTATTCTTCTATAAAATTGGTTAAACAAAGCCCATGTTTTTGCCTGTATTTCCAGAAACAAGCCTGAAAACAGATGGATTTAGGAATCAAAATTCTATATTGGGCAACGCGCCAATTAGGCGAAAAACTATTAAATATTGCCCCCACAATATGAATGCACTTAAAAGGAACAATGTAAAGATTATTGGCAAAGGCCAGAAGCCCATGCTGTTTGCCCACGGCTATGGCTGTGACCAGAGCATGTGGCGCTATATCACCCCGGCCTTTGAAGAAGACTACAAAATCATCTTGTTTGACCACGTTGGGTTTGGCAAGGCAGACACGTCGGCTTATGTGCTGGAAAGATATTCGTCGCTGCAGTCATACGCGGTAGACATTCTGGAGATTTGCGAAGAGCTGGAGCTGGAAAACGTCATTTTTGTGGGGCATTCGGTGAGTGCCATGATAGGCGTGCTGGCCTCGGTGCTGGAGCCAGATAGGTTCTCTAAACTGGTCTTGATTGGGCCTTCGCCCAGGTATATCAATGATGACAACTACGTGGGCGGTTTCACCCAGGAAGGCATTGACGGTCTGTTGAATTCCCTGGACAGCGATTATCTGGCCTGGTCCAATTCCATTGCGCCCGTGATTATGGGCAACCCAGACAAACCCGAATTAGGCCGGGAACTGGCCCAAAGCTTTTGCCAAAGCAATGAAACCATCGCCAAAGAGTTTGCCCGCATCACCTTTCTCTCAGACAACCGGGCAGATTTACAGAACCTTAAAGTCCCATCTCTCATTCTGCAGTGTTCAGAAGATGTGATTGCCCCTGTTGAGGTAGGCGAATACATGCACCAGCAAGTGCCCCAAAGTACCTTGGTTGTTTTAAAAGCCACCGGCCATTGCCCCAATCTTAGCGCGCCAGAGGAAACCATTGCGGCCATCAAGGCCTTTCTGTAACGTGCCTTTTGTATTAGTACAGATTAGTGAATTGTTGACATTAGAAGTGACACACGCGGTTGAATGAAGAGAAAGGAATTAAAGAAGGCAAACGGTGATGTTTATTTTGAAGCCGAACGGTCCCCGGATAATTCGTTTATCTACGTTAACTGGATTGGGATTCAGTCGTTGGAAACCATTGTGCTGGGCGGTGGATTGCTTTTGGCGATGCTGAAAGAAAAGCCATGCGTCGCCATTCTGAACAGTAACCATGAACTGATTGGTCCCTGGGAAGAAGGAGTGCCTTATCTGGCCTATAAGTGGGCGCCCGCGGCCCGCGACTTAGGTGTGGTGTATTTTGCGCACGTGCTGTCGCCGGGAATATTCGGGAAACGGTCTTTTGAGCTTTTCAAAAAACAGGTGCAGGAACTATTGCACGTCCGGTCTTTTGAAACGAAGGAAACTGCCTCTGAGTGGCTTTCCCTGCACATGGTGTAAACCTAAAAGCAATCGCCCGGCCTCCTGTAAAGACCGGGCGATTGCTTTTTAATTAGCTTGAATATTTTTTCGGAATAAGTCCTATCTGGTGAGTCAATTCTTGAAAAGGAGGATCGCTAGTTTTGCAGCGCCTGCACCGGGCTTCGTTTAGAAATCAATTCCATTCCCTTTGCTTTTTTGCCTCTCTTGGTGAAGAACTGTACTTTAACTATGCCGTGCTCTAGAGAAAAATGCTCCTCCACCTGGTACACATCGCGCAGGGGCATGCCCAGCGCATCTAAATGCACCACATACTGGTAACTGATTTTGTAGGTGTCAAAGGTACCGGCAGGCGTGGTGATTTTTTCCTGGGCAATCACTTTGCGGTCAGTGGCGGTCATGGAAACCTGGGTGATGGTGGCAGAGGCTGACCGTACCCGAACTCCTAATTTTCCATTTGGCAGGGTCATGCCTACCTGCAGGTTCTGGGGGTAGGCCACGTCTTTGCGTATGTAATCAAAGTCCTTTCCTTCAAAAGCTTTCAGGGCTTGTTCCCGCATCAGCATCATGGCGTCTAAATACAGGGTGTCGCCCACGCACCTGATGGTAAATTCCTCGGCGTTTTCGGTGCGTTTGTTATTGCCCATGCGGGTGGACTTAAAGGTGGTGATAAAGTGGCCCTTGGCGTCTGATGCCTGCTGCAGTACTTTGTTGTTGAGGGTTCCTCTGTTCTTGCCTTTGTCAGTGACCTGGTACACAAACTCCGTGTTTTTGGTCAAGCCCAGCGGGTTGGCACAATTCTGCGCCTCGGCGGGGTTCCCCGCCATACCCAAAAACAGGCACAAAAAACTCGCGATAAAGAAGTAGAAGTTAGTTTTCATAGAAAGCACCAGGAACAGCCCGGCCATAAGTTGGCATTTATACGTGAAAGGCTAGGGCAAAGATATACCCGGGTTTTTGTACTAAGGCAGGAATCAGAAACTGAGCGCATCTGCTGGCGTATTATCCTTAAAAGAGAAACAAACCCATGGAAAATACTTCTGAACCCATTGAGAAACTGTCACAACTGGCCAGCCTGTTACTGGAGAAACTCAAGGCGCAGCAAACCGACCTGAGCCTGGAATTCAACAACGTCTCCCTGCAGGGCCCGGGCCCGCAAGGCCAACCCGGTGAATGGCGCCTCAACGGTCAGTTGAACTTAAAAGCCACCTCCACCGGCCTTGATCAGAAATAAGATGGGCGCTTTTCCGTTTACTATATCAGCCAGGTTGTTGGTTACGGTGCTGGAAGACCAGGTGCAGGTGGTGGCAGACGAGAACTATGTGCTGGTTAATTTCCAGGACCACCAGGCCTTGGAGCGCGTGCTGGAAAACGTGCTGCCACCTTCCGTTGATAAATCTTCTGGAGGGTTGGTGGCTAAATTGGAGAAAGCCAACAAACTTTGTCGGCAATTGTTTGATGCTGGCATAGTGCTAGATGTGCGGGTCAACAGCAAAACTTACGTGGAACTGGGCAGCGGCACCACTCCCAGAATTACGGCGCAGGCGGTGTTTGGCAAAGTTGGTTCGTGGTTTAAACGAAAGTAAGCCACACACGTCTGCCCATCGTTTTCGGCGAGGAATAAACATGCAACCAAAAGGAGAAATTCTGCATCTTTTTAGAAAATTGGGCAAAACATTCTCCTGTGTCACAGGGTATTATAGGGTAAACAGACTTTGGTCTGGCAGGCTTTGAGAGGAAGTAGGTAGCACATGAATTCTGAAAATCAAAACAAGATAGGCGCCGGAAAGCTGTCCCGGTTTGAGCGCATTGAGAAAGTACCGCTTTTAAAGATGCTGCTGTACCTCAGCATGGCCGGCATGGGGGTGCTGTTCTTCATTCTTATCTTCATTTTCTTGTCAGACCTTGGTCAGTTGCCGCCGGGCAAATCCATTGCGCTGCCCAAACTGTTTTCGGTGAGTACGGTGCTGTTGCTGGTCAGCGGTTTTTTTATGCACCAGGTACCTGATTTCTATAAACAAGATGATTTAGTACGCATGAACCGCCGGTTGCTGGGCGCCCTTAGCCTGGGCGTTCTGTTTACGGTGGCGCAGGTGGTGGCCTGGTATGAACTGACCACCCAACAGGTTTTTTTTAAAGGACAGACCATCGGCACCTTCCTGTATCTGCTCTCGGCACTGCACCTGCTGCACGTGGCGGGTGGCCTGGCGTTTTTGGCTTTCCTGTTCCTGAAGAATAACCGGGCCTCAAAAGACCCCATCAGAACGCTGGTATTCATCAGAGACCCCTTCCGGAAAATGCAACTAGAGATGCTACGCAGCTACTGGCATTTTCTGGACGCGGTTTGGATAGGTTTGTATTTCGTTTTCCTCTTCGCGCTCTAGCAGGCAATATTATATAAACAAGAATTCCCGTTTTGGGCTCATTTCTGAAAATGAGCCCGAAAACGGGAATCCTTGTTTTATAGATTAAAGAAAATCTAGAAGCTAGCCGCAGAGGTGCAGGCTGTAGAGGTCAAAGTTTCTATGTTCAAAAAGGGCATCCAGGCGGTAGCTGTAGCCCACAGCCTGTGGTCTTTTCCCGAAGTGCACGTGCTTGATGTATTTCCGGAGCACATCATGCAGTTCTGAGTTGTGCATGAGTTCGCCCCACACAAACACTTGGTCCTGCTCTGGGTTCATCTTTTTTTCCTGCAGCACAAACAAGACAAAATAGATGAAATCTTCATAAGACGTGAAGTAAAACGAATTGCAAAACTCCAGGCGCAACCCTTGCAACACCACCAGCGTGAGGTAATTTTTATCTACGTAAATGTACAGCTTGGGCTTGCCGCTGCGTTCGGCCATGTGCAGAAAACCTTCCATGAGCGCCGAGGTCTGGTGCACAAACTCCACCCTGGTGTTCTGGAAATGCGAGGCTGCCCAGGCCTCCAGCGCAACGGGAGCCGTGAACACGTTCATGAGTTCCAGCCGGGGGTGCGCGTAATGGTGCACTTGTTCCTGGCCGGGTTCCACCACAGCGTTCAGTTTTAGGTATTCCTCGCGGGCGTTGACGTCAAAGAGCGTCTCCGGAATAAGCGTGAACTGCTGGTTTTTGATGCCAATGCGCACCAGGCTCCAGTTCCGTTTTTGCAGAATGGGGTTGGTTTGCGCCAGATTTTCAAGGGCGGCAATGGCGCCGGCCACGGTGGTCACGCCCGCCGCCTCATAATCTTCCAGCGCAATGAATTTATTTCTGGCCTGGTCCAGCACGCCCAACCGAATGCGGTGCGCCCCAAAGGTGAGGTACAGGCACGCGTTTTCCGGCGCCGATGCGTCAAAGGCATCATCAGAAACACGCTGGGTTTGTTTAAAGGCCGAAACCGGATTGTTCAAAAGGCAAAAGCTAAAAGGGTGACGACCGGCCCCAGTGATTTCAGGACCGCACCACAATAATACAGATTTTTACCTATTGTGCCTAGATTGGTCTTTTGGCTACCAAGCAAAAGCCGCAGGTAGTGCGCTGATTTAGAACGGGTCTGGAAATCTTTAAAATTTTTTTGCCTCGCAAGGGAAAATCCGTTTTCGGGCTCATTTCTGGAAATGAGCCCGAAAACGGAAAAATAGTAAGACGAATTAATCCAGGAAGGAATGCTTGGGAATAAACAAATCGTCTAGGTTCACCAGGTTATGCAGAATGGGGTGCGTTTCTTGGGGCTTTATTTGATAGAGCTCTTTGGTGGTCAGGAATTTAACTTCCTCCAGTAATTGTGATTCAGCATTATGTTCTGGGTCAGTGCCCAGGGCTAGTTGACCGGAGATAAGTCTGACTTCAAAAAACAATTCCAGGGCGTGCAGGGGCGGTTTCAGGAATTCATTCAGGTACAGGAACCTCACGGGCTCCACGTGCAGGCCGGTTTCCTCCAAAAATTCGCGCCGGAGGCAGTCTTTCACTTTTTCGCCGTATTCCAGGCCGCCGCCGGGGGGCATCCAGAAAACGCCTTCGCCAAAGGCGGCCTTGTGGCGGGCCAGCAGCAGTTTGTTGTCTTGTACCAGCAGGCCGCACACGCGTGTTCTGGTTTTATAGCTATAATTCTCCGCGAACGGATGTAAATTCTCCATAGGTTGTGAGGCAGGCGCCAAGGCCGTACTTTTGCCAGATGATGCAAACGTTTAATCCAGACTTTAAGAATACGGTCAAAGAGAAACTTCAGCGACAATTTTACATGCATTTGCTGGGTTTTACCATAGAAACCATAGAAATAGGCCTGATTGAGGGTAGATTGCAACTGGAGGAGAAGCACAAACAGCACAAAGGCTTTGCGCACGGCGGCGTCATTGCCACCATTGCCGACATTGTGATGGGTTTTGCCGCCGTGAGCCTGGTGCCCAAAGAACACCATGTGGTCACGGCAGATTTGCGCGTATCGTATCTGAACCCTGGGGTGGGCGAGGCGCTCTTTGCCAAAGGCTGGGTCTTGAAACAGGGCCGTAAGTTGAACTTTTGCGAAGCTGAGATCTTTAGTATAGACGGGCAGGGCCAGCAGACCCTCATCGCCAAGGCCTCCTCCACCATGGCCACCATTCAGCCCCATGACCAGAAACCCGCCTAACTACCGCTATGAGCCCAGCCGACGCGCTTCGTCAGAATTTTCCGTTTACTCCCACGCAGGATCAGGACACGCTTTTCCAGAAGCTGGATCAGTTCATTCTGCGCAAAACCGGCCTGCCGGAAGTTTTTCTGCTGAAAGGCTTTGCGGGTACCGGTAAGACCACCGTGGTGAGTTCTCTGGTGAAGATTCTAAACAAATTCGGCTACAAATACGTGCTATTGGCGCCCACCGGCCGGGCCGCGAAGGTGATGGCCACCTACTCGGGCAAGCCGGCTTCCACCATCCACAAGAAAATCTACAAGCAGACCGCCAACCCGTATTCAGATGGCCTGGCCTTTGCGCGCATGCCCAACAAGAGCGAGAATGTGGTCTACATTGTAGATGAAGCCTCCATGATCTCTGATGAAAAAGCGTTTGGTGATAACGGGCTGCTGCAGGATTTAATGGGCTACGTGTTTGAGAAACCAAGCAACAAACTCTTGCTCATTGGGGATACCGCCCAGTTGCCGCCCGTAAACCAGGCTTTGAGCCCGTCACTGGATGCCGGTTACATGCGAAATAATTTCAAATGCACCGTGCATGAGATGGAGATGCGCCAGGTAATGCGGCAGGCCGAGGCTTCCGGTATTTTGATGAACGCCACTCGCCTGCGCAACGAGCTCTTGAATGAAACCCCGGCGCTTACGTTCTCCACCAAAGGCTACAAAGACATTTTCTCTATGCGCGGCGACAAGCTGGAAGACGGCTTGCGCTACGCCTATGACAAATTTGGGATTGACAACACCACGGTCATCTGCCGATCCAATAAGAACGCAAACCTCTACAATCAGCACATCAGGCGGCAGATTTTCTTTGCCGAGGACGAGATTGGTGTGGGCGATTATCTCATGATTGTGCGCAACAACTATTCCTGGCTGCCCAAAGACTCCAACATCGGCTTCATGGCCAACGGCGACTTCGTGGAAATCACCAAGATCATTCGGTTTGAGGAGATGTACAACATGCGCTTCGCCGATGTGCGCATACGCTTTGTAGATTACCCGCAGGAGGAGGAACTGGACACCAAAATTATGATGGACACGCTGTATTCTGAGTCGCCGGCGTTGCCCGCCGACAAGAACAAGGAGCTGTATAATTTGGTCTTGCAAGATTACATGCACATTGCCAACAAACGCGTGCGCTCCCAGGAAATGCGTCAGGACAAATATCTCAACGCGCTGCAAGTTAAATTTGCTTACGCCTTAACGTGCCACAAGGCCCAGGGGGGGCAATGGCAGGCCGTTTTTGTGGACCACGGTTTTCTGAAAGAAGACATGGTGAACACTGAATTCGCACGTTGGCTGTATACGGCCACTACCAGGGCGTCTGAGCAGTTGTTTCTGGTCAACTTCAACAAACAACTGCTGGAAGACCAACCGGTGGTTGAGGAGTAATCTGTATCTTTAGGAAATTAACGTTCTTACACCACTTACTTTGAGTGCTATGAATATGAAAACACTTTCTCTTTGCGCGGCTTTTCTGGTCTTTGGTACCGCGGCCGCCTTTGCCCAAACCGCCCCAGATTCTCTGGCAACCCCAGCGGTTGTAGCGCCAAAAGTGGTGGAAGGCCCGTCCATTCAGTTGGAGGAAGAAAAGTTTGATTTCGGGAACATCAAGCAAGGCGACGTGGTGGAACATACCTTTACGTTCACCAACAACGGATCGCAGCCTTTGGTCATTAAAAACGTGCGCACTACCTGCGGCTGCACGGCCACTGATTATCCAAAGACAGCCATACAACCCGGCCAAACGGCCAGCCTCACTGCCAGATTCAACAGCGCCGGCAAGAAAGGACCTCAGAACAAAGTAATCACCATTGACTCCAACGCCGTGCAGGGCTCGGCCCAGGTTTTCATCAAAACCAATATTCTGACCACCGTGAATTAGCGTTTTCGGGCTCATTTCTGGAAATGAGGCCAAATACGAGGGCTCTTCTACACGGTAGAAGAGCCCTCGTATTTTTACAGGAAATTATGACCTTACGGCAGGTTTTTAGCCAATACCCAAACCATGTTGAGCCAGCCGCCAATCAGGAAAAGCCCGCCAATGGGGGTGATGGCCCCCAGCCATGTGACGCCCGTGAGGCACAGCACATACAAGGAACCCGAGAAAATCAGGATGCCAATCATAAAGCAAATGCCTGAGATGGACAAGCCGGTGGCGGCGGGGAACTGCGCCATGAGAATACCCACCAGTAGCAAGCCCAGCGCGTGGTACATCTGGTATTTCACGGCGGTCTCAAAAGTGGCGGTGCGGTTGGTTTCGGTGAGGAGTTTAGCCAGACCGTGTGCCCCGAAGGCTCCAATCATCACGCCCACGGCGCTTATCAAAGCGCCCAGAATCAATATGGTTTTAATGCTCATTGGTTAGAATGATTTAGTTGAAGTTAAGTTGTTGGGTAATTCCGGTTTCCGAAAATGGCGCTGCCCACTCGTACCATAGTGCTACCTTCCTGCACGGCCAATTGGTAGTCTGAGCTCATGCCCATGGAGATTTCCTTAAAGAAAGGAGCGATGGAAAAAAACTCGTTCCGCAAGTCCTCAAAGTAGGAGCGAAGCTGCTTGAATTCACGTTGCAAGTGTGCCGTGTCTGAGGTGTAGGTAGCAATACCCATCACGCCGCTAATGCGAACATGTTGCATATTTTGGAAGGCTTCAGACCGCAAAAGTTCATGTGCTTCAGCCAGCGAGAGACCGGTTTTGGAATCTTCTTCGGCAATATAAAACTGTAGCAAACAATTGATGACCCGGTTGTTTTTCTGCCCTTGCTTGTCTATTTCCTGCAGCAATTTCAAGCTGTCAACGGACTGAATCAGGTGCACAAAGGGCGCGATGTATTTTACTTTGTTCGTCTGCAAATGCCCAATCAAGTGCCATTCAATGTCCTGCGGCAACTCTGGGTATTTGGCGGCCATTTCCTGCACCTTGTTTTCCCCGAAGGCGCGCTGCCCAGCGGCATAGGCTTCCTGAATGGCCTCTACCGGGTGGGTTTTGGACACGGCAATCAGCTGGCAGTCAGTGTCTTTCAGTTTGTCCTGAAATTCAATTATGTTTTCTGTAATAGACATAAAGTAAAGTAGTAAGAATCAACGCCTGGCAATCAATCTTCCAGTGCGTTGGTGAAGAACGTGTTCTTGAGTAATAGCCAAAGCAACAGCAAGAGAATGGCCCACCGGAGGTAAATCTGGTAATAGTCTTTAGTGTCTCTGAAGCGGGTTTCTTTCACAACGGTTTTCTCCAGGGTATTGATGCGCTGAAAAATCTGGGCCAGCGCCCCGGCATCCTGCGCCCGGAAGAACTGGCCCTCAGACAATTCAGCCAGTTGCCTCAGTGTTTTTTCCTCCAGGCCTGTCTGAATGGTCATTGCCTGCCCGGCTGAATCTGCCAGTTGCACCGTGCCTTCCTTGCCAATGCCCACCGTGTACAACTTCAATTGAAAAGCATGGGCCAGTTGCGCGGCCAACTCAGGGTCCAGGCTGCCGGCAGTATTTTCGCCATCACTGATCAAAATACAGACCTTTGATTTGGAGGTGGATTCCCGCAACCGGTTAATGGCCACGGCCAGCGCGCTGCCAATGGCGGTACCGTCTTCCGAAATCATGTTCAATTTTATGTTTCTGATGCTTTCCTTCAGCAGTGCATAATCTGTGGTGAGCGGGGCCAACGAATACGCCCTTCCGGCAAACACCACCAAACCAATACGGTCCTGCACGCGGCCCTCAATAAATTCCAGGGCCACTTTTTTGGCGGCTTCCAGGCGGTTGGGCGAGAAATCTGTGAGTTCCATGGAGCCTGACACGTCCAGCACCAGCACAATGTCAATGCCTTCGGCGGCAAGTTCAATGGTTTCATCTGTTTTCTGCGGACGGGCCAGCGCCACCAGCACCAGCATCAGGAACAACCCAAACACCACATCTGGCACGTAACGGAGCACGCTGGTCCAGTGCCAGGTGGCCTTGCCTTCAAACAGGGCCACGTCCAGCTTTTTCCGGAACTTCAGGTGAAGAAGCCAACGCAGCAGAAACAACACGGGCACACCCAGCAAGGCATACAGATAGCCGGGGTTTTCCCAGTCAAAGTTTTGCCAGGTTTGCCACGAAAACCATTTGAGGCTCAGCCAGGAAATATCAGCGGATGTTTGCCACATGGCGCAGGGAGTCTCTTATTAAGGTATAACGGGTGGCCGCGAATTCAGCTAGTTGTGATAGAGCTTGGGCCACTTCATTTTCATCATCTGAGATAATATTGCCGTAAATGGCGCGGTCGCAGACTTTGAGGGTGTTGCTCACGCGCTCGTCTTCTTCATAAAACGTGGTGATTTCTTTGGTGGTGAACGAACTGATTTCCTCTTCCTCCAACTTGGTGAGGTAATTTTTCCAAAGCGTGATGGCGCGCTCCAGCGGTTCCATGGTTTTCAGGCGCCTGAACCGTTCCTTCGCGTTGTTAAACCTTGACTGGAACTGGGCCTGGTCTTTTCGCAAGACATACAACTTATACCGGGTGTTCAAACTTTTCCCGAACAAGGCCCAGATAGCCGTGAAAAAAACCGCCGCCGCCACCAAACCTAAGCTCCAATACAAATAGTTGAATTTTTCAGGCACGTATTGCAACGGTGTATTCGCTTTCAAAGGCAAAGCATCTGCCACGGCGGTCACGTGCTGCACCAATACCACTGAGTCTGGTTTGGTAGCAAGTTGCAACGAGTCTCCGTTTAGGAAAAGCAGCACTTGCAGTTGCAGGCGCTGCACTGGCTGCAACTGAAAAGTGCGCAAGGTGTAGACAGTGCTGTCGGTGCTCAGGCCGTTCTGGGTGCGGGTGGTGAAGTACTCTTTGTTCACCAACTCAAACGGCGCGAATTTGAAAGAAGAGTCTGGAAACACTACCTCGGCCTGAGGGGCGTGCCGGCTTAACAGCACATACCTTACCGTTTGGCCCAGCTCCACAGAATCACGCAGAAAGTACCCGTCTACCTGTACCTTGGGAACTTGCCCTGCAGCAAAAAAAGGAAGCCACAGCAAAGCCAGAAAACTTAGGGTCTTCCTTAAAGTGCCGTCTATTTTATAGTTGTTCAGCAAAGTATCTTCATGATTTTTTCCGTTTTCGGGCTCATTTCCAGAAATGAGCCCGAAAACGGAAATGAGGGTTAGGCACTTCGTTTCATGATTTTGTTTCTGGCCCTGAACAGGTTCACCAACTGCGGCACGTAATCTTGTTCCACATAAATAGGCAGGAAATCTGCCTGGTATTGGCGACAGAGCTTGGCCAGTTTTTCCTGGTTCTGCGCGTAGGGCAATAAATATTTTTCCTTGAAAGCCGAAGAGGAAGTGTTGATCCAGATGGTCTTGCCGGTTTCCTTATCCAGCAACGGCACAATGCCCAGGCTGGGGAAAGTAGTCTCCCGCCGGTCCATGAGCTGCAACACAATGAGGTCATGCTTTTTGGCCAGCATGATCAATTCACGTTCATAGTCCAGGTCAATAAAATCTGAAATCAGGATGATGATGCTTTTGCGCTTGACCACGTTGAGCGCCAGCTTGATGCCCGCGCCAATATGCGTTTTGTTGGAGACAGGTTGGAGTTCGGCCAGGGCTTTGATCAACGCATAGGCATGGTCATTGCCTTTGCCAGGCCGAAGGTATCGCTCTTTGCCATCTGAAAAACAGATCATGCCCAGCTGACTGCCTTGCTTAATGGAGGCCAACGCCAGAATGCCGCTAATTTCCTTGCCAATGTCCATTTTCTGGCTACCGGGAGTGCCCAAGGCCTGGGAACCGCTCACGTCTAACAGTATGAACACGTTCTGCTCTTTCTCTTCGCGGTAGGTTTTCACGAAGGTTCCGTGCCCTTTGGCCGTTACGTTCCAGTCAATGGAGCGCACGTCATCGCCGTATTGGTAAGCGCGCACGTCATCAAACTCCAGGCCGGAACTCTTGAACACAGACTTGAAGTCGCCCTGCATTTGGGCGTCAATTGCCTTTCTTATCTGTATCTCGTACTTTCGCAGCTTCCTGACCAGGTCTTTCATGTACCAAAAAGGTTTGTGCAGCGTTTAGAGCTTGTTTGCCGTTGGGCGTAGCTTAAACCAAACAACGTTTAAAATTACCTAATCTTACTGACAACCGCGTGAAAAAACGACTGTGCTCTCTGTTGCTTTCTTTGGTGATGCTTTCGTGCGGAGAAACTTTGGAAAAACCCCAGGATATGTTGCCCGAAGATACCATGACGAATATTCTCCTGGACATTCACCTCACCGAGGCCCGCATTGGCCGCACCATCCTGCACCAGGACACCGCCAAGGCCACGTTCAGATTTGCCAGCAAAGACATTCTGAAAAAGCACGGCGTCTCTGACAGCGCCTTCAGGCACTCGTATGATTTTTACCTGAAACACCCCGCTGAAATGGACAAACTCTACGAGCGCATCATTGACAGCCTCAGCCTGCAAGAGTCAAAACTGATGCCCAAGGATGGGTCCGTTACGCCAGCTCCGCCCACACCCACTTTATCCAGGCCAGCTCTGCTGCCTTAATTGTTAAATCAATTTCTGGCCATTGGGCACCCCGGCCGCGGGTTGAGCCAGCACAATGTGTCCGTTTTCATCAGAAAAGCCGGTTACCAGCACTTCAGACAGCCAGGGGCCAATTTGTTTTTTAGGGAAGTTGGTCACGCAAATTACCTGCCTGCCTGGCAATGCCTCTGTGGTATAATGATGGGTGATTTGCGCGCTTGATTTTTTTATGCCCAAGGCTCCTAAATCTATCCAGAGTTTATAGGCCGGCTTGCGCGCTTCTGGAAAATCCTCAGCTTTCACAATGGTACCCACGCGCAGGTCCACCGCTTCAAACTGCTCCCAGGTAATCAGATTTTCCATGTCGTTTTTGTGCGAAGGTAAAAACTTGGCAGAGTCCTCACAAACCTGAAAACCTCCGCGGCAAAACCAGCCCCTTGCAGTATGCGTACGCTTCTAGACACAAGGCCATTCCCTTGAGCCTGATTCAAACTGCGCTACTATGAAAAACAACACTGGAACTTCTCTTTCTGTCTGGCAACCGGGCGTGACCATGCCCACAACGCAACCTTTGGCTGCCCACGTCACCACCGATGTCTGTGTGGTAGGGGCGGGCATCTCTGGGCTCACCACCGCTTATTTACTTACTAAAGCCGGCTGCAAAGTAACCGTGCTGGAAGCCAAAGATATCTGCGGCGGCGAAACCAGCCGCACCACCGCGCACCTTTCCTGGGCCTTAGACGACCGGTATTCCAAATTGATTCAGGTGCATGGCAAAGCCAACGCCTTATTGGCCTACCAAAGCCACAGTGATGCCATCAAGCAGATTGAGCAAATCATTAAAGATGAAAAGATAGACTGCGAATTTGAATGGCTGCCCGGCTACCTTTTCTTAGGAGCCACTGACACGGAAAACCAGCTGGACGAAGAACTGGAAGCCTGCCGGTCTTTGGGCATCACAGACGTGGTCAAATTGAAACAGTGTCCTTTGCATTCGGTGAGCAGCGGCCCTTGCCTTGAATTCCCCAACCAGGCGCAGTTTCACCCCACCAAGTATTTAGAAGTAATAGCCCGTTATATTCTGGAACATGGCGGCGAAATCTATACCCACAGCCACGTAAAGGAATTTGATACCGGGGTGGTGCACAGAGCCGTCACCGATGCGGGTTTTGCCGTAACAGCCAATCACCTGGTGGTCTGCACCAATACCCCGGTGAATGATTTCGTGACCATGCACACCAAACAATCACCGTACCGCACCTACGTGGTGGGCCTCAAAGTACCCAAAGGCAGCGTGCCCACCGCTTTGTATTGGGACGATTCTGACCCTTACCACTATGTGCGCCTGGCTAAAATAGCGGGAGATGGAAACCAAGATTCAGAAGTTTTGATTGTAGGCGGCGAAGACCATAAAACCGGCCAAAGTTCCACTGATGAAAACGAACGCTGCACCTGCCTGGAAGATTGGACCCGCCAGAAATTCCCGATGGTGCAGGAGCGCCTCTTTCAATGGTCTGGACAAGTAATGGAACCCATTGATTATTTAGGCTACATCGGCCGGAATCCCGGAGACATCAAGACCGTCTACATTGCCACCGGTGACTCCGGTCACGGCATGACCCACGGCACTATAGCCGGTATACTAATCACAGACTTGATTTTGAAGAAAGCCAACCCCTGGGAAAACCTGTATGACCCGGGCAGGGTTACGTTGTCACTAGACACGGCCAAAGAATTCCTGAAAGAAAACCTGAACGTGGCCGGCCAGTACTTTGACTGGCTCAAGCCCGGCACTTCTGCCAAAGAAGAGATTGCCCCCGGAACTGGTGCGGTGGTGCAGAAAGGTATGTCTAAAGTGGCGGTCTATTGTGACCCGCAAGGGAACAAGCACGAATGCTCCGCGGTCTGCACTCACCTGGGCTGTATGGTTGACTGGAACGCCTCAGAGAATTCTTGGGATTGTCCTTGCCATGGATCTCGGTTTGATCCCTTCGGGAAAGTGGTGGCCGGGCCAGCTACTAAAGATTTGGAGAAATTATAACGCTTAATTAGAATTAAAGTGAAAGCCCAAAACAGGAAATGCGCCTATTCAAGGGCGCATTTCCTGTTTTGGGCTTTCTTGTTATATAATTCAACCAACTATTTAAAGGCTTCCAGTTGGAGAAACCGTTCCTCTACTGAAGCCATCCAGCGTTCCTGCACTTCCTGGTCAAGGCCATGGCGGCTTTCTTTATCGTATTGGTCCTGCTCTTTGTGCCAGTTGTCAAACGCCTGAGTGGCATAGCGGTTTAAGTCTGCGGCTCCTTTTTGGCAGGCATTGGTGAGGGTGGAGAGGCGCTTTCTGAGTTGGCGGGCGTGCAGTTCGGTTAAATCAAAATGCAGTTGTTCATGCGCTAATAATTCAGCCGAATTCTTGTTCCGGGTCCAGGATTCCCTGGGGTTGAAAACGGCCTCCACCTTAAACTTGAGCTGGTTGTCTTCGCACTTCACTTTCATCTCCATGTTGGTGGAGGTGAGCGCGTGGTGACTATTCTCAGGGGCAGGTTCCCCGGCGAAGTCGTTCCAGGTGAGGCGCTTCTGCGGAGCCCAGGGAATGTCTGCGGAAGGAGAAGCTGGTTTAGGCGCTGTTTCCGGAACAGAGGCCAAAAACAGACTGCTGTACCAGATGGTTAAAATAGTGATCATCATAGCTGTTTGGGTAACCACCTGTTTTTGAAACGAGTTTCCTGCCCAGCCAGTATTTCAGAATTATTTAGGGCTTAACTTTTTAAAACGCAAAAACAGCAGCAAAGCGGCAATGGTCAAGCCCGTGAACAGCCCCATCCAGACGCCGATGGCTCCAAATCCCGCCCAAAACCCTAACGCATACCCCACGGGCAAGGCAATCAGCCAATAGGAGAGGAGCGAGATCATGCTGGGCACCTTCACGTCTTCCAGGCCTCGCAAAGCACCCAGTCCCACCACCTGCAGGCCGTCTGACAGCTGAAAAATGGCCGCAATAATCAACAGCTGCGAAGCCAGGGCATGTACCGACACATCTTTTACATAAAACGCCGGGATCAAATCTTTGCTAAGAATGATCAGGCTGGCCGCCACCGCCATGAACAAAATGCCCAGAATCATGCTGCTGTAGCCCGCTTCATGCATGCCGTGCCGGTCACCGGCGCCGCGCAGCTTGCCCACCCTAATGGTGGCGGCCGCCGAAATGCCGCTGGCCATCATATAAGTTACAGAGGCCACGTTGAGCGCAATCTGGTGCGCGGCCAATTCACGGGCGCCCAACCAGCCAATCATCACCGCCGAAAAGCTGAACGCACCCATCTCAAAAATCATCTGCATTGAAATGGGCAAGCCCAGTTTGAACATACTGTACATGTGCGCCCAAGACACGCTGGATTTCTTGAGGTAATAGGTGTACCGATTAAACCTTGGAGCCAGCAGCACATAGGCCGCCAACATGATCGCCATTAATATTCTGGAAATGAGCGTGGCCCAGGCCGCGCCATTCAAGCCTAAGGCAGGAAACCCCAGTTTACCGTAAATCAAGACATAGTTCAGGCCCACGTTTACCACGTTCGCGAAAATGGAGATGTACATAGACTGCTTGGTGATGGACAAACCTTCAGCAAACTGCTTGAACGCCTGAAACACCATGAGCGGCACCATGGACAGAAATAAGATGTTCACGTACGGAATGGCCAGGGCCGCGACTTCCTCGGGCTGTTTCAGGAGATGGATGAGCGGGGAGAGGCCGTAAAACAAACCAAAGAGCAACACGCCAATCAAGGTGTTCAGAATAAGGCCGTTGAGCAAGACCAGGGCAATACGCGTGTGGTTTTTGCGGCCATCGGCGCGGGCCACCAGCGGCGTGATGGAAAAGGAAATGCCAAGCCCAAACACCAAGGTTATCGTGAAGATGCTGTTGCCCAAAGAAGCCGCTGCCAACTGGGTAGTGCCAATCCTGCCCGCCATCACACTGTCGGCCACACTTACCAGAATATGCCCCATCTGGCTCAAGACCACCGGATAAGCCAACCAAAAAGTGCTCTTGTAATGCTGACGGTACTTAGCGGAAAAAATCACAGGATTGACCTACTTAAAATGAACCGCAAAAGTACGGGTAATTTCCCAGTTGGGCAGATTCATTTCCTGTTTGAAAAGCTGTGGTGGTTTATTTATTCTGAACCCGAAACTTTAGAATATCGGTAGGTTTCAATTCCCGTTTTCGGGCTCATTTCCAGAAATGAGCCCGAAAACGGGAATTAACTCCATCAGGAAAGAAAGGCTTTCAAATGTTGCAGGGCACTATCTAAAAGATCATCTGGTAACCCAAAAGACATCCTGACGGCGGTGGGCATGCCCATGTCGGTGCCGGGTAGAACCTCAAGGCCGACCTGTTCTTTTAAAGCCGCCGCCCATTCTTCAACTAGGATATAAGGTGAGTTTTCCTGTTTTGGTTTCAGATAGCCAGAGACATCTAAGGTAAAATAATAGCCCGCGTCCGGTAGATAGAATTGCATATTAGGCAGTTGTCTTAACACGTTGGCGGTTTTAATTCTTTTGGCTAAAAGTTCATCCCGGAAACCTTCCCAAATTTGGTGCCGCTGCTGCAGAACCGCCGTGGCCCCGGCCTGGTTAAGCGGCGACACGCCGCTAATGAGTTTCTGCTGCAAGGCCGTGGCTTTGGTAATAATAGGCATAGGCGCAATTAAATACCCCACCCGCCAGCCGGCCATGGCAAAGGATTTGGAGAAACCGTTCACCACCGCAATTCTTTCTCGTAGGTGCTCAAACCGAAGAAAGCTGTGCATGGGTTTGTCATACACCAAGCCGTCATAAATTTCATCTGACAACACGTGTAGGTTTGGGTGGGTCTCCAGCAACTGCGCCACGGCTTCCAGTTCGGGTAAGGAGTAAACTTTGCCCGTGGGGTTGCCGGGGTTGGTGAGAATCAGAAGCCGGGTATTGGGGGTGATGGCCTTTTTTAGATTCTCCAAGGGCAATTGGTAGTTTTTCTCGGGGTTTGCCGGCACCGCGATGAGGGTGACACCTACTTCCTGCACTAATTCAGGGAACGCAAACCAGTAAGGCGCCAAGGCTATCACCTCGTCATTGGGCTTCAGCAAACTTCTGAAATACAGATACAACGCGTGCTTAGTGCCGTGCGTGACCAAAACTTGCTCGGCGGGGAGCGGAATTCCTTCGTCCTCAAAATACCGCCGGGCAATGGCGTTTCTCAACGTGGGCGTTCCTTCATGTGGCCCATAATACGCCACGCCTTCGTCTAAAGCGGCCTGCATGGCCTGCGTGGCCACCGCTGGCGTTTTGAAATGGGAAAACCCCAAATGAAGCGGAATCAATTCCATGGCACAAATAGTTGTAAGTCAGCAATTTGCCGCATTGCAGAGGCATTTACAAATTGGACGCGGATTTTGTCTTAGGAACGGGGCATGAGCAAAACATCGGCGAAGCCATGGGTACTGTCTGTGAAAACTTCTGCCACTTCCAGATCACAGGCCTGGGCCATGGTTTTTAACTGCTTGATGGAGTACTTGTAAGAATTCTCGGTGTGTATGGCTTCCCAGGCGTCAAAATGGAACGTTTGGCCAATTAACTTCACCTGTACTTCCTGTTCCTGGGTGGAGATTAAATAGCTTTTCATGGTGCCCTCAATGGGGTCATATTCCGCGAAGTGGCTGAATTGTGCCAGGTTGAAATCTGCTTGCAGTTCATGGTTGATGCGGTGCAGCAGATTCAGGTTAAAGGCGGCGGTCACCCCGGCGGCATCGTCATAGGCCAACCGTATTTTCTCGGGTTCCTTGCGCAAGTCCACACCCATGAGCACGCGGTCCTCAGGCCCCAGCGCCGACCGCAATTCGCATAAAAACCGCTGCGCTTCCTCCGGGGCAAAGTTGCCGATGTTGGAGCCCAGAAACAATATGAGCTTGCGGGTCTGGCTGTTCTGGTTAAGCCAGGCCAGCCCCTGGAAATACTCGGCCACTAAGCTTGTCACCTTTATTCCGGGGAATTCATTTGGGAGTTCGGCCAGCAATGCCTCCACCTGTTTGGGCGAAATGTCAAGAGGCACAAAGGAAAAGTCCACCTGTTGCGCCTGCAGTTCCTGGAGCAATAATTTGGTTTTATACCCATCACCCGCTCCCAGGTCAATCAACTGAAACGGTGAATCTGTCTTAAACGCAAACAGGATTTCCTTACGTTGGCGGTCCAGAATCTCATATTCCAGCTGGGTGAGGTAATACTCGGGCAAATCCATGATCTGCTGAAACAACTGGCTGCCGCGGGCATCATAGAAAAACCGGGAAGAAAGCTGTTTGGGGGTTTTATGCAGGCCTTGCATAACATCCTGCGCCAAGCCATTTTCTTTGTTGGCGCGGGTAGAAAGCAAGTTAATCAGCTGATGGGAGGTAGCGGTTTGTGCCATAGAAGTCGTTATTTTTTAGCCAGCCTGATGCCGGTGAACTGCCAGCGCTTGTCTGGGTGGAAGAAGTTGCGGTAAGTGGCCCTGATGTGGGACCTTGGCGTGGCGCAGGAGCCGCCGCGCAGCACCATTTGGTTGATCATGAATTTGCCGTTGTATTCGCCAATGGCGCCGGGCGCAGTCTTAAATCCTGGGTACGGAAAATAGCCACTGTACGTCCATTCCCAGGCATTGCCCAGCAATTGTGGTAAGTGAGAATCTTCTGCAGATGTAGTTTCAGTGGCCGGTTGTAAAATATTGTCCTCCAGAAAATTACCAGAGGCGGGTGGGTTGGCAAATGTTTGGGCCAGCGCCTCCCATTCAAACTCCGTGAGCAGGCGGTGACCCGACCATTGCGCAAAGGCCAGGGCTTCATAGAAACTTACGTGGGTCACGGGCGCATTTAACTCCAGCGGCTGCAAACCCTGCAAGGTGAAATGAAACCACTGGCCGTCCTGTTCCAGCCAATACAGCGGGGCCTGCCAGTTTTCTTGTTGCAGCAATTGCCAGCCCTCATCCAGCCAATGCCTGAAATCGGCGTAGCCGCCGGCTTCTATAAATGCCAGGTATTCACCATTGGTCACCAAATGTTTCCTGACGGTGAACTCCGCCAGAAATACCTGGTGCACCTGCTCTTCATTGTCGAAATGGAATTCTGGGCCGTCGTAGCCAATGGTATAAAGACCTTCCTTGACCGTGACCCATTCATTTTTGGCTTCATTTTCAGAAACGAGCCCAAAAACGGGAAGTTCTCTGGCGTTTTGGTAGGCGGGCAGGAGCGGGTTGCAGCTGAGAATATACTTTATGTCAGTAACCAGGAGTTCCTGGTGCTGTTGTTCATGGTGCAAGCCTAATTCCAGAAGGGGCCAGGCGTTAGAAGGCAAGGCTGCAATTTCCTCTTCCAGCAGGCGGGCCACGTGGTGGTCCACATGCGCCCGATAGGCGTAAATTTCTGAGATAGCGGGCCTTGACAAGGTGCCCCGGTCTGATCGGGCCACGCGGCTGCCCATGCTGTTGTAATACGAGTTGAACAGAAACGGAAACTGCGGGTGGAACAAAGTGTACTCCTTTAGATACGGCACCAGCACGAACGTCTCAAAAAACCAGGTGGTGTGGCCCAGGTGCCATTTGGGCGGGCTCACGTCTACCATGGGCTGCATGACCGTGTCTTCAGGGGTGAGGGGGGCGCAAAGTGCCTCGGTTTGGGCTCTAACCGCTTTAAATCTGGCTAGGTAGTCGGGTAAGGCGCTTTTTAGGTCTGCCGGCATGGTAAAAATTGATGTAGGTACTTTCTAAACTAAATTTTGCCGTAAAGGTTGTACCTTCATCCTCCAATTACCTGCGCCAGATGCCGTTTGTCTTAACCCCGTTCAAAAGAGACTTGCAGTTCAAGTTCCAGGCCCGCACCTCGCGCGGCGCCATGCACGTCCACCAGGCCTGCTACCTGCGGCTGCACCACACCCGGCAACCAGAAAAAGTAGGCTGGGGCGAAGGTTCCCCGCTGCCCGGCCTCAGCCTTGATTATTCCCCAGATTTCTTTGCCGTGCTGCAGAACCTTTGCCAGCAATACAATGACTTGCAGGTGGAATCTATAGACCAGGAAGACGGCGAGGAATTTTGGCAGAAACTGAAGCATTGGCCCTCAGTATGTTTTGCCTGGGAAACTGCCTGGGTAGATTTGCTGCGCGGCGGCCAACGCCACCTGTATGACAACGCCTTCGCCAAAGGCCAGAAAAGCATTAAAATCAACGGCCTTATCTGGATGGGGGAGCCCAACTTCATGCGCGAGCAGATCACCAAAAAAATGGAACAGGGCTTCACTTGCCTTAAATTGAAGATTGGTGCCCTTGACTTTGCGCAGGAAATTAAGTTGCTCCGCGAAATAAGGAGCTTTGCCCCCGCCCAGGACCTGGAGATTCGGCTAGACGCCAACGGTGCCTTTGCGGCGGCTAACGCCGAAGAGAAAATCAGACAGCTGGCCGCCTTTGACATTCATTCGCTGGAGCAGCCCATTCAACCGGGGCAGTGGAATGAAATGTGTGAACTGTGCGAAGTTTCCCCCATTCCCATTGCCCTGGATGAGGAAATGATTGGCGTGATGAACAAGGAAGAAAAATGGAATATGCTGAACACCATTCGGCCGCCGTACATCATCTTGAAACCCACGCTGGTGGGCGGTCTGTTCAACGCCCGAGAATGGATTCAGGTGGCGCAGTCGCTGGGGATTGATTGGTGGGTGACCTCGGCGCTGGAGTCTAACATTGGCTTGAACGCCGTCGCGCAGTTTGCCGGGGATTTTGACAACCCTTTGCCGCAGGGCCTGGGCACCGGGCAATTGTACGTGAATAATTTAGAAGCGCCGCTGGAGGTAAGGGGAGAAGATCTTTGGTTTGACCCCAACGGTTCCTGGGAATTACCGGCGTAGCGTTTTGGGGCTCATTTTCAGAAATGAGCCCCAAAACGCTACGCCTCTGCCAGCAGCTTCTTCACTAATTCCGGCACGCCCACGGTGGCTTTTTCTTTGATGATGGTCAAGTTTCGGCGCGAGGTTACATTGGGGTTGGGGTCAATGAAATAGACGGGTGCGTCATGCGGCGCGTAAGACAGCAAACCCGCCGCGGGGTAAACCTGCATGGAGGTGCCCACAATCATGATGTAATCGGCGGTCATGGTTTCCTGGGCGGCCTGCTCAATCAAAGGCACGGCTTCGCCAAACCAGACAATGTTGGGCCGAAGTTGGGAGCCTTTCTCACAGACATCGCCCAGGTTCAATTCCCAGCCTTGCATAGGGTAAATCAAGTTTTCATCTTTAGTGCTACGGCTTTCAAACAGCTTGCCGTGTAAATGCAGGATATTAGTGGAGCCCGCGCGTTCATGCAGGTTGTCCACGTTCTGGGTGATGATGTGCACGTCAAATTTCTGCTCCAGGTTTACCAAGGCTTTGTGGGCCGCGTTGGGCTCCACGCCAAGGGCGCTTTTCCGGCGTTGGTTATAGAAGTCCAGCACCAGTTCAGGATTTTTCTGCCAGCCTTCCGGCGAAGCCACGTCCATCACGTCATGTCCTTCCCAAAGCCCGTTGGCGTCTCTAAACGTGGCCAAACCACTTTCGGCGCTGATGCCCGCGCCCGTTAAAACCACAATTTTCTGTTTGTTTAAAGACATAGAAATGAGAATGAAGAACCAGATAATTTTAAACCTGATGGTTCAGATTACGAAGAAATGAATTTACCTGTTTTGGCGCTCATTTCCAGAAACGAAGCCAAAAACGGAATTTAAAATCCTGTTTTTATTTCCTGGAAAGATTTTAGACATATCCTTTAAAAGGACTGAATACCAAGTGTTTTTCTAGCAAGGCCCAATAGATCTTTTCAGGATGACAAAAAAAAGTGGTCAGTTTACACCAACCATCAACCTATCACCTATAAAAAAAGAATTTCCGTTTTCGGGCTCATTTCTTAAAACGAGCCCGAAAACGGAAATTTTGAAGAATTGCGAAGGAGCAGATTAACTGGCTTTCTTCTTAGTTGTGGTGGTCTTCTTTGTTGTGGTGGTTTTTTTGGCGGCTGCAGCTTTGGTGGTACCGGTTGCTTTCTTGGCTGCCGGTTTTTTAGCGGCTGGCGTGTCTGCGGCGGCGGTTTTTTTCTTGAACCCGCCGCGTGCCGGTTTGTCTGGGGTGTTGGCCGCCAATTCCAGGCATTGCTCCAAAGTCAACTCAGACGGTTCCTGGCCCTTCGGGATTTTTACGTTCTTCTTGCCCACCACAATGTAAGGGCCAAAGCGTCCGTTCAGCACGGTCACGTCTTCATTCTCGGGGAACGATTTGATGTGCTTCTCCGCATCTGCCTTGCGTTTGGCTTCAATCAAAGCAATAGCTTCGGCCTCAGTCACCAGCAAGGGATCCATTTCCTTGGTCAAGGAAAAGTACTTGCTGTTGTGCTGAATATATGGACCAAACCGACCGATGGCCGCTTTCATTTCCTTGCCTTCAAACTCACCTACCACGCGGGGTAACTTGAACAATTCCAAGGCTTGCTCCAAAGTGATAGACTCCAAAAACATGCCTTTGCGAAGGCTGGCATAGACTGGTTTTAACTCCGTGCCTTCCACTTCCTCGCCCAACTGCACGTACGGCCCGAAGCGGCCCAACTTGGCAACAAGCTTCAAGCCTGACACTGGGTCAAGACCTAATTCGCGGGCACCGCTTACGGTGGAGCGTTCCACATCTGCGCTGGCTTCAATGGTTTTATGGAAACTTGAGTAGAATGTGTCTAACATCTTGTCCCATTGCTTTTTACCAGCGGCAATCTCGTCAAATTCTTCCTCTACTTTGGCAGTGAAAGAATAGTCAATCACGCTCTCAAAATGGGCCACCAGAAAGTCGGTCACCACCATCGCAATGTCAGTGGGGAAGAGTTTGGCTTTTTCAGCACCGGCCATCTCGGTTTTCTTCTGGGTAGCTATTTTGTCGTTCTCCAGCGTGAGCACGTTGTAAGGTCGTTCTTTGCCTTCTCTATTGTCTTTTTCTACGTAACCGCGTTTCTGAATAGTTGAAATTGTAGGCGCATAGGTAGAAGGACGACCGATTCCCATTTCCTCTAGTTTCTTCACCAAACTGGCTTCAGTGTAGCGCGGGGCCGGGCGGCTGAACCGCTCGGTGGCCTGCAGGCGCTGCAGCTTTAAATCCTGGCCTTCAGAAAGCGGCGGCAACATGCCTTTCACGTCATCATCGGCTATTTCTTCATCATCCGTTGACTCCGTGTACACTTTCAGGAAACCCTCAAACCGAATTACTTCGCCGGTGGCGATCAGTTTCTCGGGTTGGCCGCTGATGGTGATGGTGGCGGTGGTTTTCTCAATCTCCGCATCGGCCATTTGCGACGCGATGGCGCGTTTTCGGATCAAATCATACAGCCGCTGCTCGTTGCGGTCATCACTGGCCTGCACGGCGGCAAAATCTGTGGGCCTGATGGATTCGTGGGCTTCCTGGGCTTGCTTAGATTTGGTTTTATACTGGCGCGTCTTCACGTAATTGTCACCAAAGGTGCGGGCAATCTCAGCGGCGGCCGCGGTCATGGCTTCCTGCGACAAATTCACAGAGTCAGTACGCATGTAGGAGATTTTACCGGCTTCATACAAGCGTTGCGCCACTTGCATAGTCTGGGCCACAGAGAATGAAAGTTTGCGGCTGGCTTCCTGCTGCAGGGTAGAGGTGGTGAAAGGGGCGGCTGGTGTGCGCTTGGTGGGTTTTTTCTCCAGGCTGTCAATGGTGAACGAAGACCCAAGGCAACGCTTCAGGAAATCCTCGGCCTGGTTATGGGTTTTGAACCGCGTGTTGAGTTCGGCTTCCAGTTTCTTGCCGCCGGCGTCAAAATGCGCGGTCACTTTATAGGCAGATTCAGATTTATGGCGTTCCACTTCGCGCTCGCGCTCCACCACCAACCGCACGGCCACAGACTGCACACGGCCGGCAGAAAGGCCAGTTTTAATTTTTTTCCAGAGCACGGGGCTCAGCTCAAACCCTACCAGACGGTCCAGCACGCGGCGGGCCTGCTGGGCGTTCACCAAGTTCACATCTATGGTGCGAGGATTATCTATGGCGTTTAAGATGGCGTTTTTGGTGATTTCCCGAAACACAATGCGGCGCGTCTTGGCCTCGGTGAGGTTAAGGGCCTCAGACAAATGCCAGCTGATGGCCTCTCCCTCGCGGTCCTCATCAGACGCCAACCACACCACTTCGGCTTCTTTGGCCAGTTTCTTCAGCTGGGCAATGACGTCGCGTTTGTCAGAATTGATGACGTAGGTGGGTTTGAATCCGTTCTGTATATCAATGGCATTGTTATCTTTGGGGAGGTCGCGCACGTGCCCGAAGCTGGATTTTACAATAAAATCCTTGCCCAGGTATCCTTCAATGGTCTTGGCCTTGGCCGGCGACTCCACAATCACTAAGTTTTTTATCATAGAGGAAATGAGGTGGGCACTGCCCGAAATTTTTTCAAAGATGACGTAATTTTCTGAGACAATGCAAACCGAGGTAGTGAAGTGGCTTGCTCAGATACTGTAAATAGAATATACCTTTGGGGCCTGAAAAGGTTTTTTAATGACCCTATGCTATGAAAAATCTGCTATTGATGCGCCACGCCACCGCCGCTGAAAAAGAGGCCGGGCAAACAGACAGTGACCGGGTGCTCACGCTCTTTGGGGAACGACAGGCGGGCCAGGCAGGCCTTTGGTTGGTGGAGCAACAGCTGGTTCCGCAATTGGTGTTGTGCAGCCCCGCCGTGCGCACCCGCCACACCTGGGAGCAAGCAGAGGATGCCCTGCCTAAAAAAGTACCGATAGAATTTGAAAATGACCTTTACCTGGGTACAGAGCATGATATTCAGTCCATAGTGCAGGGCGTGCATGAAGATGTGGATACGTTGTTGGTGGTGGGCCATAACCCTACCATTGCGTTTTTGGCGGCCATGCTTCTGCAGGTACAAGATGAGGAGTTGGCCTTCAGGCCGGCCACCTTGGTTTGGCTGCAGTACAGCGGGTCCCACTGGCGGGATCTGCGGGCCAAGTCCTGTAAATTAATGGCCAAGTACGTTGGGCAGTGAGGATTTTCCGTTTTCGGGCTCATTTCTGGAAATGAGCCCGAAAACGGGAAATAAATGCGGTAAATAATGTGTAGTTTAGCGCACTATCTAGCCCCAGAAAAATATTTCAGAATCTTTGCAACCTATGGCAGCAACAATCGTATCGGTCATCAACCAAAAAGGAGGTACTGGTAAAACCACCACTACCATCAATCTGGGAAGTGCCCTTCAAAAGCAAGGAAAGCGCGTTTTATTGATCGATCTGGACCCTCAAGCCAACCTCTCTTATTCACTGGGAATCACGGAGCCAACCTGCACGCTGGCCGATGTCTTTACCGGGCAGCAAAAACTAGCTGACTGTCTGGTGGAACGGCATGGCCTCATGGTGGCTCCCGGCTCCAATGACTTGGTGGACATTGAGATTTCCCTGGTGACCCAAAAAGACCGTGAGCGATTTCTGCAGCAGATGCTGGAAGAGGTGCCCGCGTTTGACTACATTCTCATAGACTGCCCGCCATCGCTTTCTCTTTTAACTGTGAACGCCCTGGCCGCCTCTGGGGAAGTGCTCATTCCTTTGCAGATGGAAGTGCTTACCCTGCAAGGGCTGGGGCAGATTTTGAATACGGTGAACCAGATCAAAACAACCCTCAACCCCAAGCTCAGGGTGAAGGGCATTGTGGTGGTGATGTATGACAAACGCCGCAAACTCAGCACCGAGATAGAGGAGTACCTGAAAGAGAATGTGGATGAATACATCTTCAAACAACGCATCAGGCTCAACGTGAAACTGGCCGAGGCGCCTTCTTTTGGGCAAAGTGTGTTGGATTATGATGCGTCATCTTACGGCGCAAAAGATTATATTGGGCTGGCAAGTGAATTTGTGGCCATTAAATAGCCAAAGCACTGGCTTTTTGCCTTTAAATTTAGTAAATTGCTCCTTCGTTTGCACGCAGTAAACAGATAGAACTAATTATATTGGCAAACTTGTTTGCCCCTAACCAAGACTAAAAAACGCTCTTCAATCATAGATAAGATGGCTTTAGGTAAAAACTTAAAACTTAACAAAGACAAATTGATTGGGAAGGCTGAGGCAGGAACGCCTGCAGAAAACAATTCTGAGACAACGCCCAAAACACCGGTGGCTTCCTCAGATGCGTTGCCAGATGTAGATCCTCTTCCCCCCATGCAAGAAACTGAGCCAAACGCAGACAACTCCCAAACCTCTGGGGCTGCGTTACCAGCCGCCAGTGTGTCTGGGCCAAAAACACGTGCTGCCGGAAAGACTGAGAAAGAATCATCTAAATCTGAGAAGACGCTGATTATTGGGTCCAGTGACCAAGCCAGAAAGCGCGACGAACCACGTCAGGCCGGGCAGGTGCAGGATTCAGACTATATTAATGAACAACTCAACCGCGTACTCTACGCACTTGACGCGTTTAAGAAAGGCGACGTTTCGGTTCGTCTGACCAAACAGAACAATGACATCTTCTCAGAAATAGCTGAAGCCTACAACTCCATGGTGGAGATGATTGGGGGAGTAGGGGGCGAGGTGTCGCGTATCTCCAAAGTAGCCGGAGTTGAGGGTAACCTGAAAGCCCGTGCCTCTGCTGAGAACGCCTCTGGTTTCTGGAAAGACATGATCAACAATATCAACGGCCTGGTGGACTCCATCGCCGTGCCGGTATTGGAGGTTGGTAAGGTACTGAAGAACATTTCCCGGGGTAACCTGGACGAGACGTTCCAAATTCCCGTGTCCGGTGACTTTAAGGTCATGGCAGAAACCATTAACCGTACCATTGACAACCTGAACCTTTTTGCCGGTGAGGTAACCCGTGTGGCCCTTGAAGTAGGTACTGAAGGAAAACTAGGTGGTCAGGCTTCCGTGCCAAACGTAGCCGGTATCTGGAAAGAATTAACGGATAACGTAAACGCGATGGCGTCAAACCTTACCTCTCAGGTACGGGACATCGCGAAAGTAACCACGGCGGTTGCCCAGGGTAACCTGGACCAGAAAGTAACCGCAGACCTGAAAGGGGAGATGCTCCAACTGAAGGAGAACATCAACCAGATGGTGGACTCTCTGAACATCTTCGGTGACGAGGTAACCAGAGTGGCCCGTGAAGTGGGTACTGAAGGAAAATTAGGTGGTCAGGCGAAAGTGCCAAACGTAGGCGGTGTGTGGAAAGACCTCACCGACAACGTGAACACCATGGCGTCTAACTTAACCTCTCAGCTCCGTGACATTGCCAACGTGGCAACCGCGGTGGCGAAAGGTGACTTGACCCAGAAAATCACGGTAAACGTGCGTGGTGAGTTGGCCGAGTTGAAAGACAACTTGAACCAGATGGTGGATAGCCTTAACATCTTCGCAGATGAGGTAACCCGGGTTGGTAGAGAAGTAGGTACCGAAGGTATCTTGGGCGGCCAAGCCAACGTGCCAAAAGTAGCCGGTATCTGGAAAGAGCTGACCGACAATGTAAACTCCATGGCTTCTAACCTGACGCTTCAGGTGCGTGACATTGCCAACGTAGCAACGGCTGTTGCCCGTGGTGACCTAAGCCAGAAAATCACAGTTAATGTTAACGGTGAGCTCCTTCAACTGAAGGACAACCTCAACCAGATGGTGGACTCCTTGAACATCTTCGCGGGTGAGGTAACCCGTGTGGCGTTGGAGGTAGGTACTGAAGGGAAATTGGGTGGCCAAGCAAGTGTGCCGAATGTAGGCGGTGTTTGGAAAGACCTTACAGATAATGTAAATTCTATGGCGTCTAACCTGACGCTGCAAGTACGTGACATTGCCAACGTAGCAACTGCGGTGGCACGTGGTGATCTAAGCCAGAAGATCACGGTAAACGTGAAAGGCGAATTAGCCGAACTGAAGGACAACCTAAACCAGATGGTGGACAGTCTGAACATCTTCGCCGGTGAGGTAACCCGTGTGGCAAGAGAGGTAGGAACCGAAGGTAAGTTGGGTGGCCAAGCATCAGTGCCTAATGTTGGTGGTGTTTGGAAAGACCTCACCGACAACGTGAACTACATGGCGTCTAATCTGACTTCACAGGTGCGTGACATTGCCAATGTTGCGACGGCGGTAGCGAGAGGTGACTTGAGCCAGAAGATTACTGTTGGTGTGAAAGGTGAACTAGCTGAGTTGAAGGACAACCTGAACCAGATGGTGGATTCTCTGAACATCTTCGCCGGTGAGGTAACCCGTGTGGCTCTTGAGGTTGGTACCGAAGGTAAACTGGGCGGTCAGGCATCAGTGCCAAACGTAGCCGGTACCTGGAAAGCCTTAACTGATAATGTAAACTACATGGCGTCTAATTTGACGCTGCAAGTAAGAGATATAGCCAACGTGGCAACTGCGGTTGCTCGTGGCGACTTGAGCCAGAAAATCACCGTGAACGTGAAAGGCGAGCTCCTTCAGCTGAAGGACAACCTGAACCAAATGGTGGATTCCCTTAACATTTTTGCGGGTGAGGTAACCAGGGTTGCGAAAGAAGTGGGAACTGAAGGTAAACTGGGCGGTCAGGCATCAGTGCCGAACGTAGCCGGAACCTGGAAAGCGCTTACGGACAACGTAAACTCCATGGCCTCTAACCTGACTTCTCAGGTGCGTGACATCGCCAATGTAGCGACCGCAGTAGCGAGAGGAGATTTGAGCCAGAAAATCACCGTTGATGTAAAAGGCGAGCTCCTTCAATTGAAGGACAACCTGAACCAGATGGTGGATAGCCTTAACATCTTCGCTGGTGAGGTAACCAGGGTGGCAAGAGAAGTGGGTACTGAAGGTATCTTAGGTGGTCAGGCGAATGTTCCTAATGTGGGTGGTGTTTGGAAAGACCTCACTGACAATGTGAACTACATGGCCAGCAACTTGACTTCTCAGGTACGTGACATCGCGAATGTGGCGACTGCTGTAGCACGCGGTGACCTAAGCCAGAAAATTACTGTTGATGTAAAAGGCGAATTAGCTGAGCTGAAAAACAACCTGAACCAAATGGTGGACTCCCTCAACATCTTTGCAGACGAGGTAACTCGCGTGGCAAGAGAGGTAGGAACCGAAGGTAAATTGGGTGGACAAGCATCAGTACCAAAAGTTCGCGGCACCTGGAAGGAGCTGACCGACAATGTGAACTCCATGGCCTCCAACCTGACGCTCCAAGTACGTGACATCGCTAACGTGGCGACTGCAGTAGCGAAAGGTGACTTGACCCAGAAAATCACGGTAGATGTTAAAGGAGAGCTCCTTGAGTTGAAGAACATCTTAAACCAGATGGTGGATTCTCTGAACATCTTCGCCGGTGAGGTAACCAGGGTAGCTTTGGAAGTGGGTACTGAAGGTAAACTAGGCGGACAAGCGGCTGTGCCAAACGTAGCCGGTACTTGGAAAATGCTCACCGACAATGTGAACTCCATGGCCTCTAACCTTACCAGCCAGGTGCGTGATATTGCCAACGTGGCAACCGCCGTGGCGAAAGGGGATTTGAGCCAGAAAATGACAGTGAATGTGAAGGGTGAAATCCTTCAGCTGAAAGATATATTGAACCAGATGGTGGACTCCCTCAACATCTTCGCGGGTGAGGTAACCCGGGTGGCGTTGGAGGTAGGTACCGAAGGAAAACTAGGCGGTCAGGCCAGCGTGCCGAACGTAGGTGGGGTTTGGAAAGCATTGACAGACAATGTGAACACCATGGCTTCCAACTTAACGCTTCAGGTACGTGACATTGCCAATGTGGCGACTGCAGTGGCGAAAGGTGACTTGACTCAGAAAATCACGGTGAATGTACGCGGTGAATTGGCTGAGCTGAAGGATAACCTGAACCAGATGGTGGATTCCCTGAATATCTTCGCGGGTGAGGTAACCAGAGTGGCCCTTGAAGTGGGAACGGAAGGTAGATTGGGTGGCCAGGCATCAGTGCCAAATGTGGCCGGTGTTTGGAAAGACCTGACAGACAATGTGAACATCATGGCTTCTAACCTTACCACACAGGTAAGAGGAATCGTGAAAGTAGTAACGGCGGTATCTAAAGGTGACTTAACCCAGAAACTGACCCTGCAAGCCAAAGGTGAATTGGCAGACCTGGCAGACACTATCAACAGCATGGTGGAAGACTTGAACCGTTTAGCGGGTGAAGTTAGCCGGGTGGCCAGAGTAGCTGGTGTAGAAGGAAAACTGACGGAGCGTGCCACGGTGCATGGTGTATCTGGTAGCTGGAAAGAACTAGTGGATACATTAAATGACTTGTTAGAGTCTATTGTAACGCCGGTGCTGGAAGTGTCCAGAGTGGTGCGTTCTATCTCTGAGGGTGATTTGACCCAGAAAGTAGAAATCCATACCGCTGGTGATATTCTGGCCATGTCTAACGCCTTGAACCTGGCAGTTGACAACCTGAATGCACTATTAGGTGAAATCAACGATTCTTCTCTGATTGTGGGAAGCTCTTCTGAAGAGATGGCAGCCAAAGGATTAGAGATGAACAGGGTAACGGTTGATGTAGCCTTGGCCATGCAACAAATGGCAGAGGGTGCGCAAAACCAAGCATTGAAAACAGACCAGGCCTTCAAACTGATTGAAGAAATCATGAAGGCCACTAAAGAAACCGCCAACAAGGCAGATGTGGTGAACCGTTCAGCGGTAATGGGAGAGGAAACTTCTCAATTAGGTCTGAAAACAGTGGCTGAGGTGGTGCGGAACATGGAGGAGATTTCTTCTTCAGCGGCGTTAACTGCCAAAACCATTGAAGTACTGAGTACCCGTAGCCAGGAAATCTCTAAGTCGCTTGGAGTAATAACTGACATTGCCGCCCAAACCAACTTGCTGGCCTTAAACGCGGCCATTGAGGCAGCCAGAGCCGGTGAAGCAGGACGTGGTTTTGCGGTAGTAGCGGAAGAGATTAGAAAACTAGCAGAGGGCTCCAGAAAGTCAGCGAGTGAGATTGCCACACTGGTAGATGATGTGAAGAAAGATACATCATCAGCCGCCGCGGCGATTGCGACCATGGAAGGACGTGTGTTGAAAGGAAAGAATGCTACGTTTGAAGCATCCGGCGCCTTTAAGAACATTGCTACTTCCAGCGGTGAAACGCTTCGCAGTGCCCAGGACATTTTGGAATCTACTGAAGTTCAAAAGACCTCTATTGGCGACGTAGTGAAATACGTGGAAGAAGTGGTAGCCATTGCCGAGCAAACGGCCTCGGGTACGCAGCAAGTGGCCAGTACCGCCAAGCAGCTTTCGGCTTCCATGCAGGAACTGACGTCTTCTTCACAACGCCTGAATGACATTGCAGATGACTTGCAGGTAGGTATTTCGGCCTTCAAGTTGATTAACGGTAACATTGTGTTTCCTAACCGGAACAACCGGAAACTAACAGCCGTGCCTGGTTCCCGCAACCGTCCTATGGCCAATCAGGAGATAAACGAGGAAGATTTTTCTAAAAAGACTGCTGCCAAAAAGGTAAGTAAAAACAGAGGTCAGGAGTAATGGAGTCACAGAATATTCGTGATAAAAAAGATGCCTCCGTAGAGGTGAAGGTGCATCTGATTGTCTTTAAACTAGGCACAGAAGAATACGGCGTCCGGATTGACCAGGTAAAGGAAGTAACCATTACCCCAGAGATTACCCGAATGCCCAAAACACCTTCCTTTATTAAGGGAGTATCCAATATTAGAGGTGATATTATAGCCATTATGGACCTGGAAGAGCGCTTTGGCATAGAGCGCCTCTCTGGGCAACCAGACCGGCATACGTACACGCTGGTGATGGAGGCAAAGGACTATACCATGGGATTCATTGTGCGCGAAGTGCCACAATCCCTGACCTTGCCCGTTTCCAGCATAGACAAAGCGCCCTCTTTTATTCAGGACATCAACATAAACGAGAATTTCATTGAGGGTATAGGTAAGATAGATAACAGGCTCATCATTGTGCTGGATATCTATAAAATCCTGACCTCAGATGAAATCATGGAATTAAAAGCTTAGTGCCCATTTCTTATAAGAATTGCTATGGAAATTACCGGTAAAAAAAGAATACTGATTGTAGATGATTCATTCTACATGCGCACTATGTTGAAAAACATGTTGCTAGATGCAGGTTATGACGTGGTAGGCGAAGCGCCAGATGGCAAAACCGCTCTGCAAATGGCCAAGGAAAAAATTCCGGATCTGGTGACCTTAGACGTGATCTTACCAGACAATACCGGCCTTGACGTGCTAAAAGGCATCAAGCAAGACAACCCAGAGATCAAAGTGGTGATAGTCAGCGCCGTAGGGCAGGAAGTGATCATGAACGAGGCCTCTGAATATGGTGCTTTGAACTACATCATCAAACCTTTCTCTGAAGACAAAGTGTTGGAGGCCTTGAACCAGGCATTCAAAGACGAGGAATAGTCTAACGTTTACCGTTGTATCTGAATTCACGTGCTGCACGCGCAACCCACCACTATTAAAATTTTAATCGCGGATTCGTCCGCTCGTTCCAGGTTATCCCTCTCCGGCATGCTAGAGGCGGAGCCGTACCTGGAGGTAGTGGATACTGCCCAAACACGTGAAGAGCTGCTATTCAAAGCGATTACCTACCAGCCAGATGTGATCTTGTCGCACCCAGATCTTACGCTAAGCGGAAACTTGCCGTCCTTTCACGCAGTTTTTGGCAAAGGAACGTCTAACCTGCTTTTGGTTTCGCAGAAACTTGCTCAGGGAAATCCGCTCTGGCAGGAAAATCAGATGCAGGTGATTGGCACGCAAGGTTACCAGTTGACCAGGGGAGAAGCAGGCCCTGAAGGGCAAAAGGCAGGTTTACTAGCACAACTGCGCAGCCTTGCTTTTTCTTTCATTAAAAGCAGAGCCAATTCCGTTGTGAAAGCACTTCCTTTAAAGGTGGCGTCTTTTGAAACAGGGCCTTCGTTCAGCCTTCCGGGTTTTGCGGTTCCACCGCTATGTGTGGTGGTGGTGGGAGCCTCTACTGGCGGTTCGGCCGCGGTGGAGCATTTAATCAAGGATTTGGAGGTTCCGCAACCTACGGTGGTTTTAGTGGCGGTGCACATGCCTGAAAAGTTTACCAAGCGCCTGGCCAAAAGATTACAAAAGATAACCCAATGGCGGGTGGAGGAAGGCTATCAAGGAATGGTGCTTACGCCCCAAACCGTTATTATTGCTCCGGGTGGCATGAACATGCAGGTTCGGCGTAATGCGTTGAGGCCAGAAGCGTTAACCTTGCACTTGTCACCGGCCACGGCTTTGGATTCGCCGTCAGTGGATGTATTAATGAAATCCGCGGCGGTTTGTGCGCAAAGCCAGGTCATGGGCGTGATCATGACGGGCATGGGCCAAGACGGCACCGAAGGCGCCAAAGCCATCAGGCAACAAGGCGGCGTAGTCATTGCCCAGAACAAGGCCACCTCCTCTATTTTTGGAATGGCGAAATCGGCTATAGAGAGTGGTGCGGTCAATGGCGTGTTCGCCTTGGGCCAGATAAATTCTATAATTGGTCGGTTTGTCACAGACCGTAACAGGAGGCATATACTCCAAAGCAATTTGATTGGATGAAGTCGAGAGACCAGGAATATAAGGAGATATTCATAGCCGAGGCTCTCGAGTACTATGACGCGCTCAGCCGCCACATCAGCGACTTGGAAAAAAGTCCGCAGGATGAGCAGCTGTTGGCCGAGATTTTCCGGTTGCTCCATAACCTCAAAGCCAACGCCAAGGCTATTGGGTATTTAACTATTGCCGACGTTTCGCATAAGCTGGAAACGGCCTTCGGGCTAATCCGGAACAAGGAACTAACCTTCAGTGATGAGGTGGTGACCGTTCTGTTTGATGGCGTAGACATGCTGGGTGAGTTGATCACCAATGTAGACGGCACCGATGAAATTGAACCCAGCCCTGCGCTGTTGCGGAATTTGGACATCATTGTTAACAGCACCGGCGACGGTGGCTCTGAACTGGCCAAGGTTCAGAAATACTACAACACCAAAAACCTCTCGCTCTCTGACCTCATCTACATCCAGATTAAAAAACTGGACCATCTGCTTAATTTGGTGGGGGAGTTGATCATTGACCGCGACCGCATCTTCTCTATTAGCAAGGAACTGGACCATGATGATCTCAAGAGCGTAAGTGCGCACTTGTACCGCATCACAGAGGAATTGCAGTACAGCGTGATGGACGCCCGTCTGGTAAATGTGGGGTCCTTGTTCAACAAATTCCCCAGAATTGTGCGGGACATTGCCCTGGCTGAGAAAAAGGAAATTAACCTTGAAATCTCAGGGCAGGACATTCAGATTGACCGGAACATCCTCCAGATTATCACAGACTCGCTGCTGCACTTAATGCGAAATGCCATCTCGCATGGCATTGAGAAAGCCGATGTCCGTAAAAAAATGAAAAAACCGGCGCAGGGGAATATCATCCTTTCGGCGCAGAATGACCGCGATACCGTTATCCTGAAACTATCTGATGACGGAAAGGGAATAGACCAACAGGAAGTGAGAAGGGCCATTGTTCAGAAAGGATTTCTGTCACAAGATGCCGTGGAAGACCTCAGAGACACCGAGGTGTTGTCTTATCTGTTTGAGCCCGGTTTTTCCATGGCCAAAGAAATCACCGAGGTGTCTGGTAGGGGCGTGGGATTGGATGTGGTGAAGAATGCTATTGATTCCATTGGCGGTCGTATTCGGGTTGACTCCAAAAAAGGCGAAGGCACCACCTTTACCCTGTACTTGCCAACTTCCATTGCCGTAAAAGGCGCGCTGTTGTGCCAGGTGGAGGAAAACTACTACGCCATACCGTTGATGCACACAGACTCTGTGGTGGCCTTGCCCTCCAGTGAGCTGCATGAGGTTGGGGATCTGTTGGTAGCTGACATCAACGGCGAAACCATCACCATTGTGTACCTGCGAGAATTGTTCTCAGTGGATCTGCAAGATTACAACGGCAAAAAATCAAAGCTGGAAGGCGATGTGCAGAATGTCATCATTGTCACGTACAACAACCGGAAACTGGGGCTCATTGTAGACAAGTTGCTTCGGCAGCAGGATATTGTGATTAAGGCTCTGAGCAAGCCGGTGAATACCATTGAAATTTACGCGGGGGTGACGCTTTTAGGATCAGGCAAAGTCTGCCTGGTGCTGGATGTGGCGGCCATTACCCGTTACTTTATTGCCAGACGGTAAGAGGGGTGGGAAACATAACATTAAATGCCTGATCATGGAGCTTCAAGTAAATGAACTAGAGCGGGATATTATTAAGGAAATTCTTAATATAGGCTTAGCGCGGGCAGCAGACTCGTTTGCAGCAATTGCCAAAGACCGGGTACTTTTAAAAGTACCGGACTTGCAGCTGATGGAACCCGAGGACCTGCTCAAAATTGTGCGCGCGTATGAAAGTTCGCATATCATCATACAGTCAGACATAAAAGGGGAGTTGAACGGCTCCACCCTCATGCTCTTCTCAGACATGCACGTGCAGCAGCTGTCTAATGTCTGCCTTGGCTTGCAGGTAGATGGCAAAGACCCGCTCAGTGAGATGCAGGAATCGCTGCTGCTGGAGATAAGCAACATTATTACCGGGGCCCTGGTCACGCAGTTGGCGAATATTCTGAAAGCTAACATTTACGGGTCTCCGCCCGTGGCGCCCAAGCATGACATAGCAGAATCTCTGAAAGATATTTTCACAGACCACCCCTTGTTCCAGCCTTTGGTGTTCACCGTGATCACGCAATTCACCAATAACTACAAGAAAGTGGAATTGCCTTTGTTGCTGTTCTTTGACACCAACACCTTCATTAAAATTCTGGAGATCATCAGGTCTTATAATTTCCTCACGAAATAGATAGGAAAGAAACCTTCCAAAAAGCCGCTCATAGCGGCTTTTTTAGTTTTCGGCACACCTTTGAATTTCTGTTTTCGGGCTCATTTTCAGAAATGAGCCCGAAAACTGAAAGCCTTCGTTTAATAAACATTTCGGTTTAACGCAAAAACATTAAAAGTAAACACTCCTTGTTAAGAGCCGGCTTGCACATTAGAAATTGCCATGTGACAAATTTCAATTGGAAAATAGTCCTGGGGTTACAAGCTCTAATGCGCTGAAGGCTTAGTTCAAATTTCCGTTTTCGGGCTCATTTCTGGAAATGAGCCCGAAAACGGAAAGACGGCCTTTCTTTTCATTGCAGTATCTTTTTTGTTGCTTTGTGCGTCTGAAACAATAATTAGAATCAACAACAGCCTTATGGATGCTTTAGGAAGACACATTCTGGTGGAGTTTTACAACTGCCAGCCAGAATTGATGAATGATGTGGTGCACATTGAGAACAGCATGGTGGCTGCCGCCGAAACGGCCGGGGCCACAGTCATTAACAGCACCTTCCATCATTTCTCGCCGTACGGGGTGTCTGGCGTGGTGGTAATCCAGGAAAGCCATTTGGCCATTCATACCTGGCCAGAATACGGGTACGCCGCCGTGGATTTGTTTACCTGCGGTGATTCGGTAGATCCCTGGGTTTCTTACAATTACTTAAAAGAAGCCTTCAAAGCCAGCCACGGTTCTTCCATGGAGTGCCGCCGGGGCCAACAAAGCCTCTTAAAGCGCACGGATTTCACTGTAGAAACCAGAGATACCGGCCAGGCCGTGGAGCAAGTGCCAACCTTCACCCGTGATGTCTGGTTCACGGAGCGGGACGAGAACATCGCGCTTTCTTTGAAGCACACCGGCAACCAACTCTACAAAAAGCAGTCGCCGTTCCAGAAAGTGGAGGTGTTTGAGACCCTGGCCTACGGCAACATGCTCACCCTGGACGGTATGGTGATGTGTACCCAGAAAGACGAGTATGTGTACCATGAGATGATCACGCACGTGCCCATGTTCAGCCACGGCAACGTGAAACGCGCTCTGGTCATTGGCGGCGGCGATGGCGGAACGGTAAGAGAGCTCCTTCGTCATGAAAGCATAGAAGAAGTGGTTCTGGTGGAGATTGATGAACTGGTGATTGAAGCCTGCAAAGCCCATTTGCCAGAGACCGCCAGCGCCTTTGACCACCCAAAACTCAAGCTGTTGGTGGAAGACGGCATCAAATACATTCAAGATTGCGCAGATAGTGCGTTTGATTTGATCATTGTGGATTCCGCTGACCCGGTTGGCCCCGGCGAAGGCTTGTTCACTGCTGAATTTTACGGCCAGGTACACCGTTGCCTCACGGCCAACGGCATCATGGTGACCCAAAGCGAATCGCCGAGGTTCAACACGTCGGTGTTTGTGGAGATTTATGATACGTACAAAGGCATCTTCGGGCAAGACAAGGTTTTCTGTTATCTGGCGGCCATTCCCACGTATCCTACCGGAACCTGGAGCTTCTCTTTCAGTGCCAAAGGAAATGCGGTGCCGTCTCAATTCAACAGAGAAGCCGCGGCAACTTTCTCAAAAGAGCAAAAACTGCGGTATTACAATGAGGACATCCACACGGCCGCGTTTGCTTTGCCCAACTTCGTAAAAGACCTGCTTTCCACCAACGCCTAGTTATGAGCCAGCATCCTATGAAATCTATGTGCGACTCCAAGCGCACCAAAATTGACTCTTTTGACCAAAACGGGGTAGGCGAGATTGGCAGCGGCCTGTTTGGGTTGCCTTTCACCGAGGAGGAATCTGAAGTGGTGGTGTTCCCCATTCCGTGGGAGGTGACCGTTTCATACAACGCCGGCACCGCCGACGGTCCGGCCGCCGTGCGCGACGCCTCACCGCAACTTGATCTCTTTGACCCTGAACTACCCAACGCCTGGCACCTGGGAATTCACATGCCGCAGATTCCGGAACAGTGGGAGCAGGAAAGCACGCGCCTACGTGAAAAGTCTGAAGCCTATATCAACTGGCTGGAAAATGGGCAACCAGAAGGCGAAAACCATGAAGCCATTGTAGCCGAAATCAACCAGAAAGGCGAGGAACTGCTGCAATGGTCTAAGCAAGAAACGCTTAAGTACCTGGAGCAAGGTAAACTGGTAGGTGTTTTGGGCGGCGACCACAGCACGCCCCTCGGGTTTATGCACGCCCTGGCTGAAAAGCATGAAGAATACGGGATTCTGCAGGTAGATGCCCACGCAGATTTGCGAAACGCCTATGAAGGCTTCACCTATTCGCACGCTTCCATCATGTTCAATGCCTTGAAGTTGCCGCAGGTCAAGAAATTGGTGCAGGTGGGCATACGTGATTTGTGTAACGCCGAAGCAGAACTGGTGAACCAGTCAAATGGGCGCATCACCACGTTTTATGACAGCTCTATTAAGGCCAAGCAGTATGAAGGCGGCTCCTGGCGGAAGCAATGCAAAAAAATCATCGCCCAGCTGCCGCAGAAGGTGTACATCAGTTTTGACATTGACGGCCTTGACCCCAAGCTTTGCCCCGGCACTGGAACGCCGGTACCGGGCGGTTTTGAGTTTGAAGAGGCAGTGTACCTGATCAAGGCGCTGGTAAAATCGGGCCGCGAGATCATTGGGTTTGACCTGTGCGAAGTGGCCCCCGGCGAAAGCGAGTGGAACGGCAACGTGGGCGCCCGGCTGCTGTACAAACTCTGCTACTGGATGGCCGTATCTCAGAAAAGATTAGAGACAACTCACTAACGTAACCTAGACCTATGGGCTTCATCATTAAAATCATTATCACCGGCATTGTCGCGCTGGTGCTGGCACAGTTCTTCCCGGGAGTGCACCTGGATGGCATAAGCAGCGGCATTTTGCTGGCTTTGGTGCTGGCCCTGCTGAACGCCTTTGTGCGGCCTGTTTTGGTGTTCTTAACCATTCCGGTGACCTTTCTGACCTTGGGCTTATTCCTGCTGGTGATCAACGCCATCATTCTGTACCTGGCAGATTTCCTTTTAGATGGGTTCTCCGTGGATGGCATCATCACTGCCATTCTCTTCAGCTTGGTGTTATCAATTGTCACCTCCATCATTGACATGGTGAGAGGGTAACTACAGTTGGTTTGGTTTTCCGTTTTCGGGCTCATTTCTGAAAATGAGCTCGAAAACGGAAAGTCTGCAAGCCTTTACATTTGTTTTGGTGCAGATCTGGCAGTAATCAGAATCCTGCAATTGATTTGAATTCTTTCTCAACAATAGCCTGGCCTTGCCGGGCTATTATTGTTTTATGCCAATCAGAATAGCAGAAAGAAAGTCGATTTTGGCTATTTTTGTAAAAATAGAAACAAGCATGGGAGTTAGGGAAGCCAGGGAGGTGTTGAAGCTGTATTTTGGGTATGACCAGTTCAGGCCGGGGCAGGAGGAAATCATTTCCAATGTGCTGGCCAAGAAAGACACGGTGGTGCTCATGCCCACGGGCGGCGGGAAATCTGTGTGCTACCAGGTGCCCGGTTTGGTCATGCCCGGCATCAGCGTGGTGGTGTCGCCGTTGATTGCCCTCATGAAAGACCAGGTGGAAGCCCTGCAAGGAAACGGCGTGAACGCGGCTTTCCTGAACAGTTCCCAAACCTCCAAAGAGCAGCAGTTGATTGAGCAGCAGTGCTATGACGGGCGTTTGAAAATGCTCTACGTGTCCCCTGAAAAACTGCTTTCCCCGGGCTTTTTCTCCTTTCTGAAACAACTGCAGATTAATTTATTCGCCATTGATGAGGCGCACTGTATTTCGGCCTGGGGCCATGATTTCAGGCCAGAATACCTGCAATTGAAAAACCTTAAGCTGCAATTCCCAGAGATACCTGTCATTGCCTTGACAGCCACCGCTGATCGCCTGACTCAGAAAGACATTCATACGCAGCTGTATTTACAAGACCCCAAAGTCTTCGTTTCGTCTTTTGACCGGCCCAATATCTACCTGCAGGTGCAGCCGGGCCAGAAGCGCATGGAAGCCATTTTAGACTTTCTGGAAGAGCGCCCTTTTCAGCCCGGCATTATCTATTGCCTCAGCAGGAAAGCGACGGAATCATTGGCGGCAAAACTGAAGGAAAAAAGCTATAACGCCGATTACTACCATGCGGGCCTTTCTTCTAAGGAGCGGGACAGGGTGCAGGAGAAGTTCCTGCAAGACAACATCATGATCATGTGCGCTACCATCGCCTTCGGTATGGGCATTGATAAGTCTAACGTGCGCTGGGTGATCCATTACAACTTGCCCAAAAACCTGGAAAGCTATTACCAGGAAATTGGCCGGGCCGGCCGTGACGGTGCTTCTGCTGAGGCCTTGCTTTTCCACAGTCTGGCCGATGTGATGACCCTGCGGGATATTATCTCCCAAGGCGATAATAGCAAGGAGCAGACCTTGTCTTTGGCCAAACTGGACCGCATGCTGCAATACGCTGAGAGCACCAGCTGCCGACGCAAGACCTTGATGCACTATTTTGGTGAGCCATTTGACCAGAACTGCGGCAACTGCGACATCTGCGAAAATCCCCCTACCTCTTTCAACGGCACTGAGCTGGCCCAGAAAATACTATCGGCGGTAGCCAGAACCAAAGAAACCATTCCGGCCGCGCAGGTGGTGGACATTTTACGCGGTTCCAGAAACCAGCAAAGTTTGGCCAGAGGCTATGACCAACTCAAAACGTTTGGCGCTGGCAGAGACGTACCCGCCACCGACTGGCAACGCTATATCCACCAACTCATAAACCAAGGCTTGCTAGAAGTAGCCTATGATGAACACGCGGCACTTAAACTGAACAAAGCCAGCCAGGAGGTGCTGTTCAACGGCAAACCGGTGGAGTTGGTGAAATTCCAACCCATTGACCCCAAAGAAGAGAAAGAAAAACGCAGCAAAGGCAAATCTAGAAACCAGATGGAAGTGGCCCTGTTTGACCATCTTCGCCAGCTAAGGAAAGATTTGGCCCAGGAGCGCGGCATTCCGCCGTACCTGGTGTTCAATGACAACACGCTGCAGGAAATTGCGGAGATGCGCCCAACCAACCGGCCCGCTTTTCTTTCCATTTCCGGGGTGGCGCAAGCCAAGTATGAACAATACGGCGAACTGTTCATCAATGCCATCTTAGGTTTCCTGGGTAAACAAAGCGAACAGCAGCAGGCCCGTATGAAAGGAACCACGCATTTGGTCACCTATGAAATGCTCCGCCAAGGGCTAACCCCTGAAGAAATATCCGCGCAGCGTCAGATTCAGGTGGCCACAGTGTATTCGCATCTGGCTACGTTGTACCAGCAAGGCTACGAGTTGGACCTGAAGCCCTATCTTTCTGATTGGGAATATGACAAAATACACCAGGCCATTCAACAGATAGGACAAACCATCACCATGAAACCTATCTTTGATTTACTGGAAGGGGAGATTGACTACCTTAAAATCAGGTTGGCCATTGGCCGCTACCACCGTGAAACCCAGCAAGCATAAAAAAAGGAGGCCAGTAGAAACTGGCCTCCTTTTTTTATAAATTCTGATTGATTATCTCAACGCGATTGGATCTGCTTTGCCATCTGGGTCACCAGCAACTAAACCTTGGTTGTTTACGCGGCCACCGTTCAGGGCTAAGATACCGGCAACGTGCGGCGCGGCATATGATGTTCCGTTTCCGGTAGTGTAACCTCCCGCTTTCCAGGTGGTTTTTATGTTGGTTCCCGGGGCAGCGAAGTTCACAGACTGACCGTAGTTAGAGCTTTTGCTGAAGATACCGTTCACATCCATGTTAGATACCACAAACACATTTGAAGCAACCACGCGGGCCGGAGAATCATTTTTGCAGTCAATGTAGCTGTTACCGGAAGCAACTACTACGTACATTCCTTTGGCGGCTACTTTCTTCACCAGGTCATCTAACAGAGAAGAAGCATTTACTCTAAGGCTCATGTTCACCACATCACCGGCTTTGCCGTTTTGGTAAGCGTAATTCAAGGCAGAGTAAATTCTGGTCAAGGTACCGTAACCGGTGTTGTCAAATACTCTTAAGGCCACTATGGTTGCGTTAGCGGCAACACCTACCACGCCAATGTTGTTGTTCTTCGCGCCAATGATACCGGCTACCCCAGTTCCGTGTCCGTAACCGTCCTCTACAGAGGCATCACCGGAAATAAAGGATTTGCTGCGTGTTACATCTACGTTCAAGTCTGGGTGTTTGGTGTCAACACCTGAGTCAATCACCCAAACAGTTTTGCCGGTTCCGTCACCGTAACCCACGCGGGCCACGCCCCAAGGAATGGTTTGGGTAGAAGTAGTGGTGGTTGTGGTAGTAGTTGTGGTGGTGGAAGAAGGAGTAGAGTTAGTTTTTGATTTGCCAAGCATTACAGCTTGCTCTGGCTCAATAAAGGCCACATTCTCGTCAGCTTTAAGGGCGTTTAACTGGTCTATAGTTAAAGAACCGGAGAAGCCGCCGGAAGTGCCGCTGATGAAATCTTTTACACGTTCAGTAGTAATGCCATGCTTGCCCATTACGCGGTCTCTCACAGATTGACCGCCATCTTTAAAGACTACCAGGTACTTGCCGTCTACGGTAGAGGCCGTGGGGGTAGGTTCAATAGGGGCAACTGCCGTCTCTTCTAAAATTTCGTCTTTCTGGCAACCGGCCAAAGTAAACACGGAAGCCAAGGCAAAAAATGACACTGCTTTCTTAAACGTTCGTGATTTCATAAGCTACTATTTTAATAGATAAAGAAAAAGCATGAATAAAATTAGGGTCTGAAACCCTGCGTTCATGTCTTCGTAACCAGCCGGTTTTTATAATGGTTCATTTTAGGTTCTGATATTTTTTCAATATTTAAATAGGATGAAACCAGCACAGTTTTTTGAATGCCAATTAATTCTCTTTGACTAATTAAAGATTCTTTCCCGCTAAAGAAATCTCATAGAATTAAGAATGGAGTGTGGAATTTAATGCCAAAGAATTTAGTTTATTGCTAATGAATTAGTACTTTTACTAAGTCAATTCTTCAAAAAGACAAACCATGCTAAGTACTAACTTAAAATATCTTAGAAAGCAGCAGAACCTCACCCAGGTGCAGTTGGCTGAGAAATTGGAGATAAAGAGATCACTTATTGGCGCCTATGAAGAAGGCCGGGCTGAGCCCAAGTTGGCCACGCTGCAGCGAATGGCGCAGGTTTTCCAGGTCTCGGTGGATCAATTGATAAGCCCAGACTTGCCCAATGCCTTTAAAAGCGGCAGTGCCAATAACAGGTCAAATGTGAAGGTGCTCTCTATTACCGTAGACAGCCAGGACCGCGAAAATATTGAACTGGTGCCGTACAAAGCCAGCGCCGGTTACCTGAACGGGTACGCTGACCCTGAATTCATGGAGGAATTGCCCAAGTTCAGGTTGCCTATGATCCAGAGCCCCGGTACGTACCGCGCGTTTGAGATAAAGGGAGATTCCATGTTGCCAATTCCTTCAGGAACGGTGATTGTGGGGCGTTATGTAGAGGACTGGCAGGAAATCAAAGACGGTACGCCCTGCATTGTGGTGAGTCTGCAGGAAGGCATTGTGTTCAAGCGGATTTACCAGCAGCAGCGCTCATCGGCTTTACGTTTGCACTCAGACAACCCCAGCTATGAACCCTATGTAGTGAAACTGGAAGACGTGGTAGAACTTTGGGAGGCGAAGGCTTACATCAGTACCACGTTCCCCCTGGCAGAGATTTCATTGGATAAGTTGACGTCACTGGTTTTGGACCTGCAGCAGGAAGTACAGAAGTTGAAGACCGTGAAATAACATTGGTTTCATAAAGGAATGGGAGAGGTTCCGTTTTCGGGCTCATTTTCAGAAATGAGCCCGAAAACGGAACCTCTTGGTTTGTGTAAAGCATATCCCAACCTGAATATTCTGGTTGCGTATGACCAAGTACCTAAACTAATAAACCCCAAACCGCTGTACCCATGATTAAAATAATCCCAGCCGCTGAGCGGCACCATGCTTCACACGGGTGGCTTAATTCATACTTCCTTTTCTCGTTCGCAGATTATTACGCGCATGACAACCTGCAATGGGGACCTTTGCGTGTGTTCAATGATGACTACATTTCGGGCAAGAGTGGCTTTCCGGAGCACCCGCATTCTGAGATGGAGATTGTGACCATTGTGTTGGAAGGCGCCGTGGCGCACCAAGACAGCATGGGCAACAAAGCCTTGGTAAAGGCAGGGGAGGTGCAGCGCATGACCACCGGAACCGGCGTGAAACACTCAGAAACCAATGAATCTGACGAGGAACTCCACCTGTACCAGCTTTGGTTTTTGCCGAATAAAAAAGGTTTAACGCCCAGCTATGAGCAGAAAACCATTGATTTCCTGAAAGAGAAAAACGAGTTGATTCCGTTGGTGTCTGGGCAGAAAGTGCTGGAAGACGTGGTGTTCATCAATTCCAACTCCACCATTTACTATGCCAATCTGGAAGACGGCAAAGAGATTGACTTCAAAACCTTCCCCATCAGAAAAGGGTTGCTATACGTTACGTCCGGTGAGTTGTTTGTAAACGGCATGCAAGTCCAGAAAAACGATCAGGTTCGGTCTGCGGATGTAGACGCCATCAGAATTAAAGCCGCCGGAGACAGCTCCTTTATTTTAATAGACTTACCTGGTTCAGAAGCCAATTACTAACATATACACTTTGTAGAGACAAGAAAGGCGGGCCAAAAGCTCGCCTTTCTTTTTGGTCTGCCTGGTAGAGTTAAGGTTTCTAAATGCTTTTGAACCGAGCTAAGGCTTAAGTCAATCAATCTTTATTTACCAGAAATTTACGGTTTTCAGCTTTTAGATAAACCCTACATTAGAAATCAACTCTATTTCCGTTTTCGGGCTCAATTTCAGAAATGATGCCAAAAACGGAAATAGAATATTTTGTTTGCAATATTATGTAAATCTATTCATCCGTATTTGCCGTAATTGCCACTACCAATCTACTAGGTGTTAAAGGTCTGTATGGTGTTCAATCCCAGGGTGCTTTCAAAGGTAATGCTGGTGGTTTCACTGGTTTGGTTTGTGCCAGGCAAAGCGGAGGCCTACGGCGTGCTCACTCACCAGGCCATTATAGATGTCTCCTGGGAAAAATCATTGGTACCTGTGCTAAAGCGGAAATTCCCCAAGGCTACAGAAGAGGAACTTAGGGAGGCGCACGCGCACGCATACGGCGGGGCCATCATACAGGACATGGGGTATTATCCCTTCGGGAATGTGTTTTTCACAGACCTCACCCATTACGTGCGCAGCGGCGATTTCATAAATGCCCTGCTTTCTGAGGCGCAGAACCTGAACGAATACGCCTTTGGCCTGGGCGCGCTGGCCCATTACTACGCCGACAACTACGGGCATCCTATTGGCACTAACCGCGCCGTGCCCATGATGTACCCCGAAACCAAAGCCCAGCACGGCAATTCAGTAAGTTACGAGGAAGACCCCGTAGCGCACATCAAAATGGAATTTGGCTTTGACGTGCTGCAGGTGGCCCGCGGAAATTATGCCTCCCAACAGTACCGTGATTTCATTGGGTTTGAGGTGAGTACTGAATCATTGGAGCGGGCTTTTAAGAAAACGTACGGGCTTGAATTGAAAAGTCTTTTTGTGAACTTGGGTCTTACGGTGGGGTCGTTCCGGTACTCGGTAAGCACGCTTTTTCCTAACCTCACCAAGGCCGCCTGGAACCTGAAGTCTGATGACATAAGAAAAGCCATTCCCAGCGCCACCAAGCAGAAATTCATTTACCGCATCAAGAAAACTGAATACCACAAACAGTTTGGCCGCGAATACCAGAAGCCTAATTTCTTCCAGCGGGTGCTGAGTTGGATTCTAGGCATCTTACCAAAATTTGGCCCGAACAAAGCATTGGCCTTCAAGCCACCTTCGCCGCAGGCCGAAAAGGTCTTCATGGAAAGTTTCAACGTGACCATTGAGAAATACGCGCTGGGCCTCACCACCTTATCCAAAGACTCCATCACCCTCAAAAATACCGCCCTGGACACCGGCGACGCCACCAAAAACGGCACCTACAAAAAAGCCGATGAAACCTACGCCGAGCTCCTGAAGCGCCTTGTAAAAGAACAGCCAAGTGAAGTGCCCGCCCAACTTAGACGCAATATTCTGTCTTTTTATAACGGCGCGAAAGCCCCCAAAATGGAGGACAAAGAAGACGCCAAAGACTGGGAGAAAACCCTGGAGAACCTGGAGAAGTTTAAAGCCGGTAAATAGAGATATGCTCGTCAACACGCATTCCATCTGAATACACTTTGCATCCTTATTAAGTCAAAATTGTAGAGACGCAATACCTTGCGTCTTGTGTCCAAGAAACAAAAGCGTTGCTCCACCTGAAGGCCTAAAAAACTGCAATGCGTGTTAGACGCAAAGTATTGCGTCTCTACATTTTCAAGCGTGTTAGACGCAAGGTATTGCGTCTCTACATTTTCACCAAATCAAGCGATATCCATTACTGTAAATTCTAAACCTGTTCCTCTGGCAAATCAATAGAAGCTGGTAAAGCGCCGCTGGCGGGCAGGGTTTGGTGCAGCCATTGGGTTTCCATGGTTTTGCTGGTGCGGGCTCCTAGTTTTTTGAGCATCTCCACTTTCTTGAGCAGGTTGCCATTGCCTTCAGAGAGCTTGTTCATGGCGGCGTTGTATTTCTGCTGGCTGCGGTCAAGGTTCACGCCAATGTCTTTGAGGTCCTCCAGAAAATTAGCGAATTTGTCATAGAGCTTACCGCTTTCTTCGGCAATCTTGAGTACGTTTTTTTTCTGGCTTTCCTGTTTCCAGACGCTGGCCACGGTTCTTAAGGTTGCCAGTAGGGTAGAGGTGGTCACAAAAACAATATTGCGGTCCAGCGCCTCCAGAAAGATATCGCGGTCATGCTGCACCGCCAGGTTAAACGCCGGCTCAATGGGAATGTACATCAACACAAAATCGGGGCTCTGAATGCCGTGCAGGTGCTGGTAGTTCTTCCGGCCCAAGTCTGCAAAGTGCTGCCGAATGGACTGGATGTGGCTTTTAAGGTGAATCTGTTGCTGTGCTTCATCTTCACAATTACAGTACGCTTCATAGGCCACCAAACTGACTTTGGAGTCAATAATCAAATGCTTCTGCTCGGGTAAGTCAATGATCACGTCCGGCCGATAAATTTTGGCTTCGTCGTGTTGCAGAACCTGTTCGCGGCGGTAATGCACGTCGCGTTCAAGGCCAGATTTCTCCAATAAACTTTCCAGCAGGTATTCGCCCCAGTTTCCCTGGGCTTTTTTCTCGCCGCGCAGGGCTTTGGTAAGGTTTAGGGCGTCCTGGCTCATCTGTTGGTTCAAGCCAGCCATGAACGTGATTTGCTCTTTGAGAGACGTGGTGTCTTTGAGCGTTTTCTCGTAGGTCTGCTCCACCTTACTCTCAAATTCTTTGATGCGCTCTTTCAACGGCGACAGCACCTGCTCCAGGTTTTCGGCGGAAGCCTTTCTGAAATGCTCGGCGTTGGTTACAAGCACCTGGTTAGACACCTGGGTGAACTGTTGCATGAAGGTTTCGCGCAAATGCGACAGCTCGGCGCGCTCATCGGTTAGTTTCTGCTTGAGATGGTAGATATCGTTTTCGGCGCGGGTGACTTCGGCGTGGAGCTCCATCACTTTGGCCTGTTCCTTTCTAAAGGCTTCCTGCAATTTATGGGCCTCGGCCTCAGATGCTTCTTTTTGTTTCTGAGCGAAGGAGTGCTGCACCTCCAACTCTTGCCCCATTTTGCGGAGCGCCGCCAGCCGGGCCTGCAGCAGGAAATAGACCAGAATGGCACCAGAGAGAAATGTAAGCAGGGGCAAGGTGAATTCCATATAAGGCGAGTTTTCTATAGCTGAGACAACACCTAAAGATACAAACAAAGTGCCGCACGCTAAAAATATTTGCATTGGCAATAGGGTTAGCAATCAGGTTAATTGTCTTCTATAAGAGAAGTCTTTAAAATTGAATGAATTCTGGTTTTGGTCGGTTACTAAACAGGGTTTCGGGTATTAAATAAGGAGCGGCTCAGGCAGACATTACCTCACCCGGGTTTAACAAATATTTAACAGAAAGCTGGCAAGCGAAAGCCTCAAATTTTCGTTAGCAGCGTAGAGATTTAAACACAAAGCGTAGCATGGCAGTGAGCGTACGGACCGCCCATCTGGGAATTGGCAGATTTTTGCGGCGAAAGCTGTGGAACCCGCTGTTGGCTTTGGCCAAGCAAGGGTTCACCCCGCACCAGCTGGCCTTGACCATCGCCCTGGGGTCGGGTTTTGGAATGATTCCTTTTTTTGGCGGCACCACCTTGTTGTGTACGTTTTGGGCGTTGCGGCTGCGGCTGAACGTGGCGTTCACTATTTTGGTGGGGTACCTGATGCAGCCATTCCAATTGGCGCTCTATGTACCGTTTGTAGATTTGGGCCAGCATATGTTCCCGGTGACGCCTATTCCGTTTTCTATTGAAAAACTGACCACCATGTTCCAAACCGATTGGTGGCTGGCGCTGCAGCAACTTTGGTTCGCTAACTTGCTGGGCATTGTGGCCTGGCTCTTCTGCTTTATTCCGTTTGGGTTGGCCGTGTATTTCTCTAGCCGAAAAGTCCTGCACAAAGTATTACCGGCTGCACCGTAAATTTACGTTTTGGGGCTCATTTCTGGAAACGGAGCCAAAAACGCAAGATACATTTAGCGGAAACAAGAAGAGATTTCAATGCAAACCACTTTCCATACAGTGAACTTCTGTTGCCTAGCCTTGCAAACGAAATAAGGTTTGAATTAAAAAGAAACTCTATCTTTGCCCTGAACTTCTTCATTTACAACGGCTAAGCTGGCAGATTTTAAGAAGTAGAATTCACTTTAAGCATTAACTTAACTATACCTCTTACCATGAAAAAACTGACCTTCTTATTGCTGGCTTTGTTCACTGTGACGGCCGCTTTTGCCCAGAAAGACATTATGCCGGCCAAAGCCGGAGTTACCTACGGCAAGAAAGTGAACGCCAAACAAGCCGTGACCATGGCCGAACTGCCTGCCAAGTTTGCCTCTGATTCTGTGTTCACCGGCAAGATTGAAGGCACCGTGGTAGAAGTATGCAAGAAGAAAGGCTGTTTCATGAAAGTGGCCCGCCCCAACGGTGAGGCCGTGATGGTGAAATTCACAGACTACGCCTTCTTCATGCCCCAGGACATTGTAGGCAAAACCGTGGTAATGCAGGGCACCGCCAAAGTAACCGAAACTTCTGTGGAGCGTTTGCAGCATTTCGCCAAAGATGCCGGTAAAACCCAGGAAGAGATTGCCGCCATCACTAAACCTAAAACCGACATTGAAATTGTAGCCGACGGTGTGTTGGTGGTAAAATAGATATTCGCATTAAGTTTTGTGAAAAGCGCCAGTTCCTGCAAAGGGGCTGGCGCTTTTCCGTTTTCGTGCTCATTTTCAGAAATGAGCCCGAAAACGGGAAGGTTTTTTTATCCTCTGGCGCAGATGGTTTTATAGGCGCAGTACTGGCAGGTTTCCAGGTCGTTGGTTTTTCTGATGGGCTCCTGCGGGTCCAGCATGTTGTTCACCAGCTTTCGTAAGAGCGTCTCAGACATGAGCGTGAAATCTACCGGCGCGCCAGCTTCATCCTGAAAAGGCAAATGGGAAGTCAAGACGCCCGCTTCAAGGTTCCGGAAAGAGATGATGCCTGCTTCGTAGCCATATTGGGCTTTTGGCAGGTTCAGGATTTTGCTCTCCAACAGGCTTCCTTTCTGCATTTCTTTGGCCAAAATGTAGCGGTAGAGCCACAACTGCCGTACTTTGTCAAGCTTTCGGTCATGGAGCAGGGCTTCTTCCAGTTCCTCGGGTTTTACCTTCAGGTTCTTGGCCTCCACCTTGCCAGTTTTGTAGTCAATCACGCGCAGGGTTTGGCCGCTCAGGTCAATGCGGTCGGCTTTGCCGGCTATGCGGGCCGTTATTTTTTCGCCGTGCGGCAAGGTTACTTCCAGATCAGTGAACAGTTTTTCTTCCAGCTGCAGAATGTACAGGGGCAATTCATCAGAAGAGAGCAGGCCTTCCAGATAACGCGTGAGCAGTTGCACCGCCACCTGGTAGAGAATAAGATTCATGCCTTGCTCCGGAAGATTGCCCAAGGTGCCGCGCTTGAACTCCTGCTTTACTTTCTCTGGCAGGTTGGCCAACATCAGCTCCACATCAGGTTTCTCAATGGGTGCGCCGCTGTCGGCAAAGGGCCTGAAATAATCTTCCAGCACCTGGTGCACAATCGTCCCGAAGGTGTCGGCGCCCACTTTTTCGTCAATTTCGTCCACTTCCTCCAGCTTGGCAATTCGGCTGAAATAATATTGCAGCGAGCAGTTCACAAACTGGTTCAGGTGCGAGGGGTAGAGCCCATACTGCAGTTGTTGCTTGAGCTTCGCTAACAAGGCCTCGTCTTTCTGGATGATAATGTCGGGCTCGTATTCCTTGGTGTCCAGCTGCTCCACCACGGCGGTCAGTTCCCTGAAGGTAAGGTTGGGGTTGCGCGGCGCCAAATCATGCTGCAGCTGTAAAATGAACCTGCTTTTCTCGCCGGAGCCGTAGGTGTCTGAGGGCAGCACGTACAGCAAATTCACGCGTTTGGCACGTTGCAGCAAGCGGTAGAAATAGTAAGACGTAATGCTTTCCTGCTCAGCGTACGTGGGCAAGCCGAACATGCGTAACACATCATAAGGGAACAGCGAGTTCTGCTTTTTGGGCTGGGGCAAGATGTTCTCGTTTACGCTCAGGATGATGAGGTTTTCAAAATCCAGGGCGCGCGTCTCCAGCATACCCATAACTTGGGTAGGCGAGATGGGTTCGCCGCTGAACGGAAGCTTGGTATTGCCTATCTGCTCGTACAGAAACTTCTTGAAACTGCGCACCGAAATCTTGTGCTCGCGGCAGTCAAAAAGCGTGTCCAGGCGCTTGACAATGGTGAAGAGCAGGTAAAGGTATTCGGTTTCAATGGGGTTTTCGGTTTCTACGCGGTAAATTCTGCCCAGCGCATCTACCAGGTTGTAGAGCGTTTCAATAAGATCGGTGCAATCTCGCCATGTGCTGAAGAGCGTGATGAACATTGGGTGCTCTCGGCCCAGCTTGATGATTTCTTCGGCGGTGAGCAGCACGCTGTTGCGCTGTACCATCTCGTCCAGTACGTGTTGGAACAAATCCAGATCGGTTTCGCGCTCGGCCACGCTGTTGAGGTATTGTTCATAGCGCCGCAAAAACGGATGCTGCAGCAACTTGGTCACAGCCACGTGGTGGTAGCGGTTTACTTTATAGCCCGTGTCTGCGGGTTGCACCACGCCCGTGAGGTGGACCTCAAACAACAGATCTACAAGATTGAACAAAGGCGTGCCTTTAAAAGAAAGCCCCATGGTCACGTTGTAGTCGGTGACTTCGTCTGAGATGGAATGGAGCACCGGCAGCAGCAACGTTTCATCTGGCAGAATGATGGCAATTTCGGCGGAAGGGTCTTTCTCTCTTATTTCGCGCAGCAGCTGGCCGGCAATTTTGCCTTGCATGCTGGCGTTGGCCACGCCAATGGCGTTGATTTCCTTGGTATCTGTGAGCAGCAGATTTTGTTCCCAGTTCCATTCGGGCAGGGGCCACTTGGCTTTGTAGCGCTTTAAGAAATGCCCGGCGCGCTTATCAGATTCTGGGGCCATGTAATACGCGTCAGAATCAAAGAAGACATCGGCTTTGCCGGCCTCCAGCAGGGTGTTGATGATTTTCTGCTCGGCTTTGGACAAGGCATTCAACCCGATGAAGATGTACCGGAAAAACGCTTTTTCGCTCTGGGCGATTTCCTTGATGCGTTCGGCCACCAATCTAAACGCCATGCCAGTGTAGGCCTGCTTGTCTTTCTTGAGCTTGTCCTGCAGCGCGAAATAGGTTTTCTCCAGGTTGGCCCAGAGTTGGAAATACTGCTTTACGTTGGGGGTGGGGGCGCTGCTGCCGGGGTTTGACGGGTCCCAACGCTCCAGGGCTTTGGCTTCGCTCACGTACTCAAACACGGCGCCGGGGTTCACCAATTCCATGTCCATGCGCGAGAAGTCCTCCAGCAGCGTGGCACTCCAGCCCACAAACTGGTCGAAGTCCAGGTGCGGGTCTTGTTGCAACATGAGATCATAGAGGTCCAGTTGCAGGTGCAGAGGTTCCAGCACGTCTACCTGCGCCATGCTGCAGACAAAATCTTCCATGGAGAAAATCTGCGGCGACCAGATGCCGGTGGGTGCAGCCTGTGCCAATGCATTCTTGAAATAAAGCGTGGCGCGGCGCGTAGGCAGCACAATGCACAACTCACTGAGCTGGTCTGTGTAGGTCTGGTAAATATGCTCGGCGGTTTGCCGAAGGAATGATTGCATGTGGGTGGCGTATCTTTTGGTCTTGCGCGGAAAGTAAAGATACTACGTTTTTGGGCTTGATTTTGGAAATGGGTGAGGGAAGTATTATTAAGAATTAATTTTATAAAACTATAGAATAATTAATTGCCTAGAGCTTTAAGAATGCCATCTCTGTAAACATTTTCTTCAGGAAGTGCCACATTATTGAATGCTTCTTGCACTTTGTATACCGTAGTTGAATGAGCTCCTATTGACATTAAAGGTATTAATTCCCCAAAATTTGTGCTTTTCGTAAAATCATAATTATAAGGGATAAAACTTATTGAAGCGGGTTGTAGTGAATATTTTAATAAACCTTTTTGTCCACCTAATCTATTTGTAATTTTAGTGTATACAGGCTCAGGACAAACAAAGAATAAGCCCTTTTTACAAAGTTCCTCACGTTGAAGCACTTGCCCCTTATAAATTAGCTGAGGTAAAATTCGTTTTGAAACGTTTTCCCAGTTAAGTCCTGCTGTAGTTTTTACTTGAGTTCTACTTTCTTCCAATTCAAAAACCCCGTTTCTATAATTGCCTGTGCTATCAATGGTTTGAACTTCAACTGCTACAAATTCTTCCAATTGACCATCATTTGAAAGTTTAGCAAGAACCCAATCGACAAAATAACTCCCAGAACCAGACCTTTGAGGCAAACGTAATTCACCACCCCATCGCTTGCCGAATACGGCAATGCATTCTGCCTTAGAGGATTTTACCTTATTAAGTGCTTCCTTACCTAGAACAAGTGGGTAATCTTTGCCAAATGCAATCTTTACTATATCAGAAAGCATTTTATAATCTTCTGCATATAGTCGTATGGGACAGCAAATTACTGGATCGCTAGTAATTGGCTTTAACGAACATACGCCAGATATTTTGCCGTCATTTAACGTCTTTTCACAAGTATCTTTTAAAATAGGACAGCGGCAATTACTTGCTGCCTCAAGTGCTTGTAAAGATTCGTCTTCTGGTCTGTAGCCGAAAAATTCATATATAGTTGAGGCCATTAAATCGCTATGTCAAGTCTTAAATTTTCGCTTTTAGTGAACTCTAATGCTGAGGCAATTGAACGCCCAATAGCAGCCGCCAATAAAGGTGGCACGGCATTTCCTACCTGTTCGTACTGCTCAATTCTTGACCCAACGAATTTAAAGATATCGGGAAATGTCTGTAATCTGGCTGCTTCCCTAACTGTAAATGTGCGATCATCTTCGTAATGAAAATAAGCCCCCCAATGAGGGTCGCATTTGGTTAAAATTGTAGATGATAAACCATTAGGGTCAACCCGGCCATATCGCTTGGTATGGTCTGAGCGCCTTGCCTTTTGCATACCTTTGGGAAGTAAATATTCAGGTATGTTAGTCCAGTTGCCACCAACAGGTATATATGCTAATCTCTCCAAATTTACACTTGTCAATTTTGCGGCTTCGTGGTTGGTTACACCTGAAGAACCCATACGCATGAGCCTTTGGAAATCGTTTTGTGCTTCGCTTTTATAAGGTTTTAACCAACTTCCTTCTTCACCGTTTTTAAGAACAGGTAAATCATCTAAGGCATCTTTAACACTTACAAATTTTGCTAACTCAACTTCAGTAGGAAGTGCTACAATCTTTCGTCCTTTGAATTTTGAAGTGAAATTTACCCGTACTGGCGCAGAATGGAAAGGAGCGGGAAATGCGGAGGAAACATCCTTATAGTTCTGCATTCCAATTATTATTGTACGCCACCGCATTTGAGGCACCCCAAAATGAGGGGCATAAAGAATTCTAACTTCAGCATTATAACCGTGGGTCTCAAGTTCCATCAAGATTGCATGAAGTGTTGATCCTCCTTCGTAGGATACCAATCCAGGTACATTTTCAATGAGAACAGCTTTTGGATCAAATTCATCAACAAAACGGATAAATTCACGGAAAAGGTGATTTCGTTCATCCGTTGATTCACGCTTTGGTGCGTTAATAGAGAAACCTTGGCAAGGAGGGCCTCCTGCAAGTAAATCTAACTCTCCTTTTTTTAAACCGAGCTCATTTCTGACTTTTGCTGCATCTACTAAGCGTATGTCTCGCGAATCTACTTTTGTTTCTGGGTGATTGAGAGCATAAGTTTGAGCATATGTTTTTTTAATTTCATTTGCATATAAGCCTTGAAACCCAACACTTTCCAAACCCTCTGATAGCCCTCCTGCTCCGGCAAACAAGTCAATGAATTTATATTTTTCCATCAGGTCAAAGATATTAAAAATATTATTTTTTAGATATGATACTCACTATTAAAAAAGTGGCAATCAAATATTGAAATAAGACAAAAACGCCAGACCCAAACAATTCCTAAATCAAATTCGACTTGGTAAGAATAATAGGCGTGCCATTGGTAATCAGAATGGTGTGTTCATGTTGGGCTACGTGGCCGCCTTTGTTGCCTACCAGGGTCCAGCCGTCGCCGTTCTCGGCGGCAATGGTGCTTTTAGGTGGAGATGAACGTTTCAATGGCCACCACGGAGTTTTTCTTGAAGCGCTCGCGGTTGTAGGGGTCATAGTAATTGAGTATGCCTTCGGGAGCTTCATGCAAGGCCCGGCCAACCCCGTGGCCCGCCAGGTTTTTGATGACCTTGAACCCGGCCTTCTTCGCCTCATTTTCTATGGTGCGGCCTACGTCTGCAATGCGCACGCCGCCTTTGATCTGGGAAATGGCCTTGTGCAAGATCTGCTGCGAGGCCTGCACCAACCCCGACAACTGCTGCACATCTTGCCCCACCACAAAAGAACCACCATTGTCAGCGAAGAACCCGTCCAGCTCCGCTGATACGTCAATGTTCACCAAATCGCCTTCCTGCAGAACCTTGTGCCCAGCCGGAATGCCGTGCGCCACTTCCTGGTTCACACTGATGCACGTATGGCCCGGGAAATTGTACATGAGTTTGGGGGCCGAACGTGCGCCTTGCTGCTGCAGGTACGCGTAGCCCAGTTCGTCCAGTTCCAGGGTAGAGACGCCGGGTTGGGCCGCCTCGCGCATGATTCTGAGCGTCCGTGCCACCACTTCACTTATTCTGGTTATGCCCGCCAGGTCAGCGGAATTTTCGATAGACATAGATTCTGATTCTAAATGGAAAGACAAAAGCGTAAAGCAAGTTCGGGAATCTTTGCTTTTGATACTATTGGCAAAGGCCTAAAAATAAAATGCGTTTTGGGGCTCATTTCTGAAAATGAGCCCCAAAACGCAAATGCCTTGTAAATAGATAAGTTACTTTGGAATATAAGTCAATTGCAAGATTTGGCTGGTTCTGGCCCTTACCTGGGCGCACAGCTCAGGATTTTCCTGGAGCGAGACGCCCAACGTTGGAATCATTTCCTTGAGCTTCGCCTGCCATTCAGGGGTTTTTGATTTCTCCGGGAAACAGGTCTGAATCAGGCTCACCATAATAGACACGGCCGTGGAAGCACCCGGCGAGGCGCCCAGCAAGGCGGCAATGGACCCGTCTTTGGAGGTCACCACCTCGGTGCCAAATTCCAGGATACCGCCTTTCTCTTCGTCTTTCTTGATCACCTGCACGCGCTGTCCGGCTACTTCCAGTTCCCAGTCCTGCGCGCGCGCGGTAGGCACGTATTCACGTAGCGCTTCTACGCGGTCTTCATCTGACTGCAGCACCTGGCCTATGAGGTATTTGGTCAGGGGAATGTTGGTGTAGCCCGCCGCCAGCATAGGCCGCAGATTGTTGACTTTAATGGAAAGCGGAAGGTCAAAGAAGGAGCCCTTCTTCAAAAACTTGGTAGTAAACCCGGCATATGGCCCGAACAACAGCGCCCGCTGCCCATTGATCATGCGCGTGTCCAGGTGCGGCACCGACATGGGCGGCGACCCCACGGCGGCCTTGCCGTACACCTTGGCCTGGTGCTGGGCAATGATGTCTGGATTCACGCATTTAAGCCACTGCCCGCTCACCGGAAATCCGCCAAAGCCTTCGCCTTCCGGAATGCCCGAGGCCAGCAACAGCGGCAAGGAACCACCGCCGGCCCCAATAAATACAAATTTGGCGCGGGCGCGGCGTTTTACGTCAGTGGCTAAGTTTTTGACCCGCACGCGCCACAGGCCGTCTTCTTTTTGCTTTAGTTTGGTGACTTCATGGTTCAGGTGTAATTCCACGCCACCCAAGGATTTCAGGTGTTTGAACAGATTTCTCGTGAGGCAGCCGAAGTTGACATCGGTGCCCAGGTCCATGCGGGTGGCAGCTACTTGCTGGGTCTCATTGCGCCCCTCCATCACCAGCGGCATCCAGTCCTTAATCTGGTCTGGGTTTTGGGTGAACTGCATGTCCTGGAACAGGGGAGAGGCCACCATGGCCTGGTACCTTTTCCGGAGAAAATTCACATTGTTTTCGCCCCACACAAAGCTCATGTGCGGCACAGGGCTAATGAAGGTCTTGGGGTCTGGCACAATGCCGCGTTCCACCAGAAAGGCCCAGAACTGCCGCGACTGCTCAAACCATTCGGCTATGAGGTTGGCTTTGGACGTGTCAATGGAACCGTCTGGTTTCTCTGGGGTGTAGTTCAGTTCGCAGAAGGCAGAATGGCCCGTGCCGGCGTTGTTCCAGGCGTCTGAGCTTTCAGAGGCTACCTCGTCCAGGCGTTCATATATTTCTATGGTGATGTCCGGCTGCAGTTGTTTGAGCATTAGGCCCAAAGTGGCACTCATGATGCCGGCCCCTATCAAAACCACGTCTGGGTGCGTGACTATGGAGTTCTCGTTTTTGGTCATAGCAAATTTGTTGTTCCTAGGAGTACGAGGAAACAGCTCAAAAGTGTTGACCTTGAAAAGGAATCTAGCACAGATGCCGTTTTCGGGCTCATTTTCAGAAATGAGCCCGAAAACGGAATTTCACAGAGGGCTTACTTGTGAAAGTTGAACTTTGCCGAAGTCACAAAAAAAGGGGAGCCAGTTTTTAATAACCGGCTCCCTTTTTTTAAACTTGACGCTTGCTCCTTAATTGCTCTTGACCAGTTTCTGGACGGCCACCTGGCCATTAGACACTACTTTAATAAAATAGATGCCATTGGCAAGGTTGCCCATGTTTTCCAGAATATGTTCCTGGTCGCCTGTTTTTGCTTTGATGGTTTTGGAGTAAAAAGTCTTTCCGTTTAAATCCAGTAAGCTAACCTCTACATTCGCCTCGGCTTGTAAACTAAACTGCAAAGCCACTCTGTTCTGGAAAGGATTAGGGTGCACCGAAGTAATGGTGATGGACTCAGCGGCACTGGAGTTCTGGGTGACCGTTATGATTTTAGAGTACTCAAACTTTCCGTCAAAATCTATTTGCTTTAAGCGGTAGTAAGACGTTCCTGCCAAAGGTTTGCTATCTACAGCAGCGTAAGTAAGGGCCGTGGTACTGGTGCCTCCGCCTGCTACAGTGGCGATAGGCTCAAACTGGCTGGTGGTTCTGCTTCTTTCTACAATAAACTCTTTGTTGTCTTTTTCAGAAGCGGTAGCCCATTTCAAGTTGACTCTGCCGTTGGCAGCGGTAGCGGTAAAGCTTGTTAAGGTTACAGGTAGCGTGGTTTCCCTAACCGTAAATTCTCTCTGTACTTCAATAACGTTATGGTCCAGGTTACTGTAGTCTTTAAAAGTAGTGGAAGTGGCTTGGTCTCCTCTAATTGCTTCTATATAAATATCTATAGGCTTCAATTCTTTAGTAGGGCTTGGAACTTCATTGAATACCAAAGACAAAAGGTTTTGCGTGGCAGTTGGTTTCCAGGTGTCATCTTTTTGCGTGCCAGCATTGCTGATATACTTGATTCTATAATTGTAATAAGATTCGTGCTCTTGAGTTGACCCACCTACGGTGTATTTTCTAAAGGTCTCCAAAGGAAGTTCTTCTAATTGTATGGTGGCGGGATTCCAGCCAAAACTGTTTGCCAATACTAGTAAGTCTTTGGTTTCTTCAGGTACATAACTGGTATTGGCTGTATAGAAGTACACATAAAACCCAACCGATCCGGCTTGAAGGTCAAAAGCCTCCAGAGATTTAGCCGTTACTACAATAGGATTGCTTTTAGTGCCGGTACCAGTGGTGGTAAGTTGAACTTTGTATTTGTCTTCATCCCGCTGCACATAAATGTTTTCAGTGGTCAGCTTTATTTTAGGTTCAGTATCTACATTGTTATCATTCAAAAGAATGACTTCATAGTCATCTGTGTGGTTTAACCAATTTATATTGGCATAACCTGAACCTATGACTTTGAATTTTAACGTGACAATAGTAGTGGAGTCATTTATTGACAGGAATTTTTGAATGTTAGAAGAGGGATTCACTTCTAATTGCGAGCCCATCAATTGATTATTAATGGTAATTTGGTAGGTTTTGTTGTCTGTGTTAGTACCAGTTGGCATAATTCCTTTTTCCACAGACAGGGTGCTGTACCCATTATTGACACTTCCGTCCTTAGGCCCCGTTAAGTTGTTATGGAAGAAATAATCATCTGAACTAAGCATGTTGTCAGAATCACGCGGATACTCAGGAATAGGGGTCTCGGCTAGTTCTAAGACTTTTTCATCATACGTGAATTTTAGGGTTGCATTGGCTAACCGCATGCCAGTAGACTGAAGATTAAAGGAAACAATTAAAGTGTTGTTTTCACTGCTAACCTTCTTAATTCTGCCTATCAGATTGCCAGTCCCGTTATTGATTACCTGTCCATAGCTAGTTTGCACTGACATATAAATGCCGAAGAAAACCAGGACTTTGATGAAAATGGAGAAAGATATATTTTTCATTATAAGTGACATATTGAAATTAACGAGGTACTTGGGTCACTTTGCCGTTGTTCTTCAACCACAAGTTATAGTCAGCACCATTTACCACACCGTCCATGTTGAAATCTGAAAGCTGGTAACCCGTTTTTAAGTGGTCTCTGATCCAGCACTCGTTCCAGTCAGCAGTAGAGACGCTGGTGCTTCCGTTGGCGTCACCGGCATACATCACGTATTTGCCATCGGGCATTAATTTCTGTGGGAAGATGCCAGAAGCTTTTTCCAAGTCTGTGCTGAAATCATAAAGCGGGGTGTTAGCGGTAAGACTCACCGGTTTTTTAGAGATAATGGGCACGTGGTTTCTATGAATTACCACCACATAATAATTCCCCTCCACCACATTCAGGAAGTCTGGGAGGCTCACGCCATCCATGTCTACTATAAATCCATCTTTGCCCAGTAGACAGGCTTTTCTGCTCACCACTTGTCTTGGGTCAAGCTCAGTTCTGATTTCCACCAGTACCCAATCTACAATGTTGGGCTTAGAGGCGAAGAATCCAGGGTTTACCGTTTCAGTTCCGGTGTAGGTATACAACCCAAAATTGAAAGGCTGGAGGTTAGAAAGTTGGCCAGCCGCATTCATGGTTGTCTTCATCAATCCCGTGGTGGGGTTATAGGGGCCTTCTAAAAACACTTTGATGTTGACGGCCAGGTTGGGTCCTACTTTCAGGTTGGCAGGGTTTGAGACGGCAGGTTCTCCGCAACCCGTAATGACACATCTGTAATTCAGGTTATTTTCTGAAGACATGACTTTGTTTACCCGTAGGGTGGCCGTGGTGGCTCCAGTGTAAAGGCTACCGTTGGTCACATTCACCCAAGTGGCGTTATCTTTTGAAACCTGCCATTGGTACGTAAGGGCGTCACCAGTAGCGGCCACGGTGAACACTGCAATGCCATTCATGGTATTGGTAATCACTGATACCGGTTGTTGTGTAACTAAGGCTGGCGCTTTTACGGTTACTTCTTTTGTTCCGCAGGTGCTTAACCCTTGCTTTATGGAAACTGATCCTGCGGCAGGGCCAATTTTCACAGATATGCTGTTCGTTCCCTGGCCAGATAAGATAGTCCAACCAGTTGGCACCGTCCATTTTAAAGGAACGCCATTGGCAGCAGGCACAGAGTAAGCCTGCGTAGAGCCTACACAAGTGGACGCAGGGCCAGTAATGGTAACAGTATTCGCGCAGCAACCAGCCACATCAAATGTAACGGAGCCTTCGGTGGTAGAAGCCTTGGCCTGTACTTTAATGGAGGTAAGGCTGTTAAACTGGGCTTGGTTTAAGGAATAGGTAAAGGTATCTTCAGCACCATTCTTAAAGCCCTCGGCGCTGGTGGCCTCAAACTTGACAGAATAGAAAGGAGCATTAGTGGTGTTCTCTATATCATAGTCAAAATTAGGATTGCTGTTGTTAGGGTTAAGTGCTTTGGCTCCAGCAGGCAGGGCAAACGCCACATTGCTTAACGCGGCACCGCAATTAGTTTTCACCGTGAAGGTAAGCGTTACGGTGCCGTTGGTATTGACCACGTACCCCTTATACATAAATTCAAAACAAGCGCTAGAGGCTTTACAAACCTGCGATTCAGCGGCTGCCGGTGCGCAGGCAGGAACCACAGCGGTGGCGCAGGCTTGTACCGTGGCGGCTATAGTGGCATTGTTGCGGGTAGCTTCATCTAAAATCTTGCCTGCAGTTTTGGCAGTGGCGTCATAAAAACACAGCGTGCCTTCCATTTTCGCCTGGTCCGTGTTCAGAGAGTAACCCGACACGTGAATGGTGCCATTTCCTTTCACCACAGCTTGCGCCGTGTTGGTGAAATTTCCTACCACCTTAACATACCCATTGTTCGTCAAAACAGCACCAGCATTGCGGTTTTCAAACGTTTTACCGGTAGTAGATTGCTCAATGGTGGCGCAAGGGTAGTTCAATACCAAACCTTGGTTGTTTACCCAGTCATTGGTACAAACCATGGTTCCCCAGTTGTTAAGGGAGCTTGCGTAGTTAAAATAAACGCGGTCTGCTTTAAAGGTTTTATAGTTGTGCAGGTAGTTAGGAGTTGTGGTGGATGAACCGCTGGCGAAATTCAAACGGCCTTTCACTACAACATCCCCGTGATTTTTAAAGGTGCCCTGGTTTAAGTTCAAGGCATAATCTGAGGTGCCGTTAATGGCGATGGACCCGTTGTTGAGTATCTGGGCGCTAACGTTTACCTGCACGTTGCTCTGGAAGGTAGCCGTTTTGCCAGTGTTGTTTTTAAACGTGATGTTATGCATAATCACGTCACTGTTGACCGTGAGGGTGCCGTTGTTGGTCACCGCACCTCTTTGCCATTGATCGTTTTCCTTAATTAAGGCTACGCCAGAATTGACAAAGAAAGCAGAATCTGTTCCGTTGATCCCAAACTGTAAGCGACCAATCTCTAAGGTGCCTTGGTTAGACAAGAGGGAGTTTTTGGCAGTTACCACTAATTTGCCATTACCAATGAGAGAACCAGTAGCGGTGATGGTTAGTTGACCTTTGGCATTTTGACCCACCCAATATTCTCCTACATTAAAGGCTACCGCGTGCTTAATTTCCACGAAATCAGAATTGTTGGGCTGCCGGCCTAAATTCCAGGTGCTTGGGTCAGAGAAATTGCCTGCTTTAATAGTTGTGATAGTGGTCTGGGCCTGGGATTTATGGCCTGCCAGCAAGGCTAAAAGAAGTAACAACAAGAATAGGGGACGGGAAGAGCAAAATAGTATCTGCCCAAGAATTGTTTTAACTGTTGTTGCCTTTGAGTGAACCATGTACGAAAATCGTTCCATTGGTGAAGGTGAAAATGAATGATTCAAAGGTAAATTTAGTTTATGCCTATACCAAGGGGGATTTGGTCGTGAGGCGTTTGTATTCGATGAAAGGCTGATTCTGGGGGTTGAATGTGCCTGTTTCGCCGCCGAATAAATGAACTTTTTATAAAAAATTTAAAAAGTCAATTTTTAATGAGTTTTCAATCTTCTACAGATTCAAAATTTCATGGGTAAAAGTACATTTTCAATGGATTGTTTCCAAGAAAAATTGGTGTTAAATCATTAAATGATAAGTTTAGGGCCATAATTCAGAATTGATAGACTCAGAAAAGCATCATTTATTCTATCTACAATTCAACACTAATTTTCGAAAAAAGTAGAAGCTTAGAATCGCTATGTCAATTACCCTGAACCAGCTTTTACAGCGTAGGCCTACCGGAATTTGAATGAGAGCTTGGGTTTATAAACGGTAAACCAGACCCAAGAGAATTTGTTTTGGCTAAAGGCGTTTTTCTGTTTTAGGCTTCATTTTCAGAAATGAGCCCGAAAACAGGAGAAGGAAGGAGGCAGTAACGCAAAAAGCCTGCAAGATTTCTCTTACAGGCTTTTTATGCGGTCCGGACGGGACTCGAACCCGCGACCTCCGCCGTGACAGGGCGGCATTCTAACCAACTGAACTACCGGACCAATTTGTACCAGAAACAAACCCGTTGTCTGCCTTTGATGCTGCAAATATGGGGGGCTAAAGAGTAGAATACAAGCGCTACTGTGTAAAAGAAGGCGCGGCCAGACCAATAATTCACTAAACGGCTCATTCTCAAACTGAAAAATTTTACAGAAACCGCTATAAACAGGTGTTACTAAACTATGCAAGTTTCGTTTACCTTTGTAGTCACACAAACGCAACACGTAAAGGCGCCATATGCTGTTAGACTTTGAACAACCCATCGCATCTTTAGAGGGAAAATTAGCCGAGATGAAAAAACTGGCCGAAGAAAGCCAGGTAGACGTGTCTGAGGCGGTGCAGGCACTGGAAGAAAAAATAAAATCACTAAAGAAAGAGACCTATTCCAACTTGACCAGATGGCAACGCGTACAGCTGTCGCGTCACATAGAGAGACCCTACACCTTAGACTATATAAAGGGCCTCACCTCCTCGTTTGTGGAACTGCACGGCGACCGGAACGTACGCGACGACAAAGCCATGGTGGGCGGTTTTGGCGAAATTGACGGGCAAACCATCATGTTCATAGGCCAGCAGAAAGGCCGGAACACCAAGGAGCGCCAGCACCGTAACTTCGGGATGGCCAACCCAGAAGGTTACCGCAAGGCCTTGCGCCTGATGAAGCTCGCTGAGAAATTCAACAAACCCATTGTCACGTTCATAGACACGCCCGGCGCTTTCCCAGGCCTGGAGGCCGAAGAACGGGGACAAGGCGAGGCCATCGCCCGAAACTTGAAAGAGATGTTCATGCTCAAAGTGCCTGTGATCTGCATTATCATTGGCGAAGGTGCCTCCGGTGGTGCCTTGGGCATTGGCATCGGAGATAGAGTGTATATGCTGGAGAACACGTGGTACTCGGTGATTTCGCCGGAATCTTGTTCTTCTATTTTATGGCGAAGCTGGAATTTTAAAGAACAGGCCGCCGAAGCGCTTAAACTCACCGCCAAAGACATGTTGGGCAATAAATTGGTGGACGGGATTATCAAAGAACCGCTGGGCGGCGCGCACGTGAACCCCACCAAAATGCTCAAGACCATGAAAAAGAAAATCATGGAAACGCTGGAAGAACTGCAGGCTGTGCGCCCCGAAGACAGAATCATGCAGCGCATTGAGAAGTTTGGTGAAATGGGCGTGGTGACAGAATAAATTTCTGTTTTCGGGCTCATTTCTGGAAATGAGCCCGAAAACAGAATTCCTGAACCATTTCCCGTAACACAAGGTCTTTCTTTCTCATGCTTAAAACCGCTCCTGCTTTATGTCGCTTTCGCTGATTCCCATTCCTACCGGTAATTTTAAGCTAGACGGCGGCGCCATGTTTGGAGTGGTGCCAAAGTCCATCTGGCAGCGCACCAACCCCGCAGATGAGAACAACCTCTGCACCTGGTCCATGCGGTGCCTGCTGGTGCAAACCGGTGATAGACTAATTTTAATTGACAACGGCATAGGCGACAAACAGGACGCTAAGTTTTTCAGCCACTATTACCTGCACGGCGAAGATTCGCTGGAGAAATCTTTGCACAAAGCGGGCTTCGGGTACTCTGACATCACTGATGTTTTTCTCACGCACCTGCATTTTGACCATTGCGGCGGCTCTGTAAAATACGGCAAAGACGGCTCTTTGGAAACCGTGTTCGGCAATGCCCGGTACTGGAGTAACCAAGACCACTGGCAATGGGCCACCCAACCCAACCCGCGGGAAAAAGCCAGCTTTATCAAAGAAAACATTCTGCCCATCCAGGAAAGTAGCCAACTTAATTTTGTAGATTCTGGGGCCAGCCAGTTCCTTCCTGGGTTTGACCTCACTTTTGTTGACGGGCACACAGACAAGATGATGATTCCCCGGCTGAAGTACAAAGGGCACACCGTTTGTTTTGTAGCCGATTTGCTGCCTTCCGTAGGGCATTTGCCCTTGCCGTATGTGATGGGTTATGACACCCGGCCTTTGCTCACGCTCCAGGAGAAAGAAGCCTTTTTAAAACAGGCCGCCGATGACAAGTGGGTTCTCTTTTTTGAGCATGACGCCACTAATGAGTGCTGCACCGTGAAGCACACAGACAAAGGCGTGCGGGTGGACCAGATCTTTCCTTTCTCAGAACTGTAGCCATGGCACGCATTGGCCTTTGCCTTTCTGGTGGCGCAGCGCGCGGCATTGCCCACCTGGGCGTGATGAAGGCGCTGCAAGAATTGGGCGTTAAGGTAGATGTCATCTCGGGCGTGAGTTCCGGGGCTATTGCGGGAGCCTTTGTAGCGGCGGGGTACACCCCAGACCAGGTGCTGGAAATTGCCACAGACGTATCGGTCACGCGTTTTCTTAAACCTGCCTTTAACCGGGGCGTGCTGCAGAACCAAGCCCTCAGAAGCATTTTCACTGAATACCTGCAAGAAAAAACTTTTGCTGATGTATCTGGCAAACTGATTATCTCGGCCCTGGATTTGGTGGAGGCGTCCACCGTTTATTTCACTGAAGGGTTGTTGGCAGATGCTTTGATGGCTTCCTCGGCGGTGCCGGTCTTGTTTAAACCGGTGGCCCAGGGCAGCAGAATGCTGGTGGACGGCGGCCTCATCAACAACTTGCCGGTAGAGTGCCTGCAGGGCGAATGTGACCAGATCATAGGCGTGCATGTGAACCCCATACATCACCAGGCAGAAATTGGGAGCATCAGAAATGTCACGGAACGGGTCTTCCATTTAGCCCTCAACGCCAACGTGCGGGAACGAATGGCGCTTTGCCATCTGTATTTGGAACCCCCGTTGCTCAAACATTACCATATTTACGCTCTGCCCAAGGCCAAAGAAATATTTGAGATAGGCTATGAGCACACCCTGTCGCTGTCAGAGGAGATTTTAAATATCAGCCAACGCTAGAAAATTCAAAAGTATCAGAAAAATCCTATTATAATGTTTTTATAATATAGAATTCCTGAAATAAAGTGCCGTATAAGCCAGTAAATTGAAGTGTCATACTTACCTGGTTTCTATGAAAAAGCTATTTTACTCTCTCTCTATATTTATCGGTTTTTCTCACGCGTCCCTGGCTCAGGAAAACAGAGGAACCCTGATTCCCGCTAAAGTGATAGAACGGTCTGTGATGGTGGGCGGTAGCTTGTCTGGTTCTTATCGGTCAATCAAAGAAATTAACGGAGCCACAGAGCGCAAGGGCAATGCCCAGCAATATGATTTAGATGCCAAGGTGGGCTATTTTTTCATGCATGATTTTGCCTTGGGTGTGCGCGGTAATGTACGCCATGAACGAGTGCACATACGGGAAACAGCCATAACCCGTACCACCTATGTTTTGTTAGGGCCCTTCGCCCGTTATTACCTAAACAGCGGCGTATTTGCTGAAGCGAGCTTTGCCATGGGTGTTAACAATGTTTACGGCGGAAAGAAATCTGACATCAATGAATTCAGGGGAGGCGTGGGATACGCTTTGTTTATTAATCCCAAAGTGGCCATTGAGCCCGCCGTCATGTTCTCCAGGTTCAAGCAGAAATTCCCCGCTGAAGGCGAACGGTCGCATACCGAGTTTGGCCCTTCGTTGAACCTTGGTTTGCAGGTGTATCTCTTTCGGGAGAGAAAACTGGCCATGAACCGGTAAGTCGTATCAAATGAAGAAACCAGCCCAGTGGCTGGTTTTTTTTGTAATATTGTAGTTCAACTAACGGTTCTATCTATGTTTGGGAAGGCTTTGGCATCATTGATTTTTAAGGTTAGCGGCTGGAAACTCAACGGCGGCATGCCCCCCAATGTGAAGCAGGCCATCATGATTGCCGCCCCGCACACCAGCAACTGGGATTTTGTATACGCCCGCGCGGCGTTCTACCTCATGGATGTGCCCGTGAAACTGACCATTAAAAAAGAAGCTTTCTTTTTCCCGATGGGGTATTTGCTCAAAGCCATGGGCGCCGTGCCCGTGGACCGCAAAAAGAACAATAACTTAGTTGCCGCCATGGTAGACATTTTCAAGACCCATGACGAAATGGTGATGCTGGTAACGCCCGAGGGAACGCGCAAATACCAACCCCGCTGGAAAAAAGGGTTTTACTATACGGCCGTAGGCGCCAATGTTCCTATTCTGTTAGGCTACCTGGACTATGCCAAAAAAGAAGCCGGCGTCGGGCCCTTAATTCAACCTACCGGAGATTTTGACGCGGACATGAAAAAAATCCTGGACTTCTACCGCACCGTCACCCCAAGATTCCCAAGCCAGGGAGTGCGATAGCAACTAATAAGATTTGTGAACTCTCGTTTTTGGGCTCATTTTTGAAAACGAAGGCAAAAACGAAACTTTTGCGTCGTGGCACCGACACGACGTGGTTCTTCGCAGCAAAACCCCTCCAATATGTTCAGTAGCGAATATTCCCGTTTTTGGGCTCATTTCTGCAAATGAGCCCAAAAACGGGAATATTAATTTATGTAATATTCTGGCTACGCCGAAATGGCTGATTGAGATTCCGGTTCCGGCGCCAATTCCCGCAAATCTACTGGAATCACTCTTGACACTCCGGCTTCCAGCATGGTGATGCCGTAAATCACATCGGTAGAGACCATGGTGCGCTTGTTGTGCGTCACCACAATAAACTGGGATTCACCAGAGAACTCCTTCACAATGTTGTTGAACTTGTCTATGTTGGCATCGTCCAAAGGTGCGTCTACCTCGTCAAAAATACAGAACGGGGCCGGTTTCAAGAGATAGATGGCAAACAGAAGCGAGATGGCCGTCAAAGTTTTCTCGCCGCCTGACAGCTGGTTAATGGTCAATGGGCGCTTGCCTTTGGGGCGGGCCATGATTTCAATCTTAGACTCCAATGGGTTGCTGGGGTCTGCGATATATAAATCACAGGTGTCTTCCTCAGTGAACAGAGACCGGAACACGCGTATGAAGTTCTCCTTGATTTGGTCAAAAGCAATCAGATACTTCTCCTTGGCCACCGTGTCAATCTCTGCAATGGTGTCTAGCAGCTGCATTTTGGCGTCAACCAGATCATTCTTCTGAGTCAGGATGAACTGGTGACGGGTCTCAATTTCCTGGTATGCCTCAGCGGCCATGGGATTCACGGGACCAACGTTCTCCAACTTCTGCTTGATGGCGCTAACTTGGTGGCTTAGTTCCTCGTTGGGGATGTCCAATTTTTCGGTAGGGGCTTCTGCTAGGTCTTCAGGGTTCATGTTGAATTCCGCGGAAAGGCGCTCAATAACGGCCACCAGTTTGATGCGGGTGTCGGTGATGGCCTGGTTCATGCTCTGGAACACCTCGTCTGTATTCTGTTTCTTGCGTTGCAGTTCCCGGATTGTTTTCTCTTTCTCGTCCACCTCACCGCGCAGCTGGAAATAGGCTTTCTCAATCTCGTCCAACTCCTTAGACATGTCTTTGCGGGCGACCATGCCTTCTTCCAGCAATTCGGTTTGGTCTTCCACAAACTGCTCCAGGGCCACGGTTTCGTCCTCGGCGCGAGCTAGTTCATCTTGCAGTTGCACCAGTCGTTCCTGGTGGTTCAAAACGGTTTTTTGTTTGTAGGCAAGTTCCTGCTGAATGCTCTGCAGGCGGTTCTTTAGCTGGTGGAACTTGATGTTCTCCTGGTTAAAGATTCCGCTGACCTCAGAGATGATTTCGTTTTGTTTCTCAAGCAGTTGTGATAAGCCCTGAATATCGTTCTCAAAGCTTTTCAGGCTGATGTTCTTGCTCTCAGAATCGGGGAGAAGGTCGGCCAGGCTTTCGCCTAGTTCCTGAAGTTTCTCGAACAGCTCGTCTTTCTTACTGGCTTGGTTCTGCAGGTTGAGCGTGAACTGTTCGTAGCGCACTTTATGGCTCACCAGTTCCTGCTGCAGCGCATTGATGGTGCGTTCCTGCACTCTGATGGCCTCTGACTGGGTAGATTCCTTCTGGTTTTGCAGGACGTGCTGCAGGGTGCTGATTTTGCTTTTCATCAGTTCCTGCTCTTCCTTGAGCGCCTCCAGTTCCTCGGCCAGTTTCTCCAGATTCTGCTTCCGGCCCAGCCGATTCCCGTCAAACAATCCCACCGAGCCACCCGACAAACTCAAGGGCTTCTTAATCACCGAGCCGTCTTTCAAAATGTACGTGCGACCGTCGCTCAGGTAAAGTTCGGTGTCAGAAGTGCTGCTGATGTAGACCTCGTTGAGCATGTACCGCAGCAGCGAGTGGTATTTTTCCTCGGCCTGCACCACTTCCAGCGCGGCTTTGTACTTGGGCGTGCTCAAGGTGGCGGGCATCTCCAGGTCTTCCACCTCAGAGAGAATGATGAAGCTGGCGCGGCCCTTGTTCTGGTTGTTGAGCAGGTGAATGGCTTCCACGGCGTCTGAAGGCGTGTCTACCACGAAGAAGTTCATGTATGGCTCCAGGTAGGTTTCAATCACCGCTTTATATTCCTGGTCGCAGGAAATGATGTCTGAGAGGAGCGGGGCCGGCTTCTGCCAGGTCTTGGACTTGTACAGAAATTTGATGGCATCGGGAAAGCCTTCCAGGTTGTCAACCAATGATTTGGTGAGCGTGTATTGGTTTTTCTTAGAGTCCAGCTGGCGGTTGATGTCAATTAATTGCTGGCGGTATTCTTGCAGGGTGGTCTCGGTTTGGGTCATTTCCTCCTGCAGCCGCTGCTCAGCTTCCTGCAAGGCCACCAATTGGCTTTGCGCTTCTTCCAATTGTTCCTGGGTTTCGGCCAACGAAGCTTGGTATTGCTCGGCCAATTGGTTTTCAGAGCCTTCCATCTGCTGCATGCGCTCCAGTTCGGCGCGGTGCGTCTGGATTTGGACCTGTGTTATCTCAATGTTCTTGTTCAGGGAGAAAACCTCGTTCTGCAGCTGGCGCTGGGCCATGGTTTTCTCCTGCATTTCACGCTGGAGGTCTTGTTTCTGCTGGTTCACATGGGCCATTTCCTTTTTGGTCATGTTCAGCTGCTCCTCAGACACCAGCAATTCTTCCTGCACGTGCTCCAGATCATTCTGCAATTGCCCTAAGCTGGCCTCGGTCTGACCGATGTTGGTAGTATCTTGGTTTATCTGCTGGTGCAAGGTGCGGGCGCGCTCTTTCAGATACAGATTGCGTTCGCTTTTAAGTTTTATCTCGTTCTCCAGTTGGCGTAACTGGCTGGTATGTTCGTGGACTTCTTTTTGGGTGTTCTGGAGTTGCAGTTGGGTGCGGTCTACCAAAGTTTTCTGCTCCTGCACGGCATCTTCCAGCGCGGCCAGTTCCTCAGAATATTCGCCTTTGCGGTTGGTTTCTTTCTGAAGCTCGTTCTCCAGCCGTTCCAGCGCTTCCTGGTGATGACCAATGTTGCGGCGGGCATATTCCAGGCTCAGTTTCTTGTATTCGTCTTTCAGCCCGATGTAGCGTTCGGCGGTTTTGGCCTGGCGCTCCAGACTTTTGAGGTTCTTGCTGATTTCAAACAACACGTCTTCCACGCGCTCCAAGTCTGCATCAGTTTCCTCCAGCTTGCGCAGGGTCTGCTTCTTACGCACCTTGAACTTGGAGATACCGGCGGCTTCCTCAAACAGGTTCCGGCGCGAATTGTCCTTATCTGTCAAAATATCATCCACCATCTTGAGCTCAATGATGGCGTAAGAATCTGACCCGATACCTGTATCTAGAAAAAGGTCATTGATGTCTTTAAGGCGGCAGGTGACGTTGTTAAGCAGGTATTCACTTTCACCAGAACGGTAATAGCGGCGTGTGATGGTCACCTGCGAGTACTCCGTGGGCAGAATGCCTTTGTTGTTATTGAACGTGAGGCTGACTTCGGCTAACTGTTGTGGCTTCCGATTTTTGGTACCATTGAAAATCACGCTCTCCATCTTGTCTGAGCGCAAATTTCTGGTTTTCTGCTCTCCCAACACCCACCTGATGGCGTCTACAATGTTAGACTTGCCGCAGCCGTTGGGGCCCACAATGCCTGTAATGCCGCTGTCAAAATTGATGGTGACCTTATCGCCGAAGCTTTTAAAGCCTTTAATCTCTAATCTTGCTAATTCCATGCTTCTCCGCCAAAATCCTTGGCTCCAACTCCAAATTTACGAAAAAACTGTGGGTAGTTCTTGATAGGTAGCTGCTAGAATTTTCTGTTTTTGGGCTCGTTTTCAGAATTGAGCCCGAAAACAGGAAAGCCTGTGAAATTTTAAACTTTTGAGGTTTTAATCACAATCTTTTTTAGAAAAGAAGTAGAAGAAACCTTTGTTGGTGTTCTCACCAACAAACCCATCAGCCAGCGCTATTCTGCTTGTTGGTGAGAACACCAACAAGAGCAAAGGTTTTTAGAATTTGACAACTTACTTCCACTCCAGTCTTTTGTTCATTGGAGAAAGATGGTCTATTATAGCTTGTTTATCTCTGATGAAAAGCGTCAAATCTGCTATAGTCTCAGAAATTCCAACTAAGAATTGTCTTTCATCCTGTTGAGTGAACAAAAATGAAGAATCGTATTTTACAGTTATCAATTCCCTCCCTTCGCTATTCCACTCTTCTTCATCTTTGTCTTCAAAGAGTTCGATTTTAATTATAGCACTTGATGGAGTAATATTAATGGATGAAGGGTCTAGTAAGTGTGCTTCCACACTTCTTTTAATTTCTTTTGGAGTGTCTGATTGGCTAAGCTCTATTTGGTAATATTCAAAATCATCAAAGTCTCTCCAGTGAGTTTCAAAATTAAAAAAGCCTTTTTTTGTAGACAGTGAGAATGCAGTAGACTCAAATAAATTAAGATTGATATTAACGCTCAATCCTTTGCAGTAAATCATATAAACGTGTTCTCCCAATAATTGTGGAATTAACTCCAATTCTGGGTGAGACAAATACTTCTCTATTGTTTTCATCTTTCAAAAGGCCCCAACTTCTTAAGTTGTAAGCTAAAAACTCGTCAACGCATAAGAGATTAAATTCGCGCCCATGCGAAGGGCAGCTTGGTGCTTCTCAGCGGGAGTGTTGTGCACGTTGACATCTTCCCAGCCATTACCCAAGTCACTTTCATACGAATAAAAACACACCAACCGGCCTTTGTAGATAATCCCGAAGCCTTGGGCGGGCTTGTTGTCGTGTTCGTGGATTTTGGGAAGGCCTTTGGGGAAATCATATTTCTGGTGATAGACCGGGTGGTTGAAGGGCAGTTCAATAAAATCCAGCTCTGGGAACACCTTTTTCATTTCGCGCCGCGCGAATTTATCCAGACCGTAGTTGTCATCTATGTGCAGGAAGCCGCCGCTGCTCAGGTATTTGCGCAGGTTCTGGGCTTCTGCCTCAGTGAAAATAACGTTGCCGTGGCCGGTCATGTGCACGAAGGGGTAGTCAAAAATCTCAGGGCTGCCGGGTTCCACGGGTTCTTCCTGGGATTTGATGTTGGCTTTGAGCTCGCGGTTGCAGAAGGTAATAAGGTTGGGCAACGAGGTTTTGTTGGCGTACCAATCACCGCCGCCGCCGTATTTGAGCCGCGCAATAGCAAAGCTGGGCCGTTGCGCCCAAGCGGCAGTTACACTGAGAAGCAAAAGGAGTGAGAATATATAAATGCGTTTTTGCATGCGTTTCTGATTTGGAGCACTAAAACCTTAATTGGCGATGGAATAAAACATATTATGATTGGTGGAACCCAGTTGATGTAGAGACGCAATACCTTGCGTCTTTCACGCATTGCCAAGTTACCATTTCATAGAGCCAAGACGCTAGGTATTGCGTCCCTAAATTTTCAGTAGCATAATTTTTTCACCACCATTTTTAAACGTCCAGAAGCACATGAATGGTATGACAGGCAGCCAAGGCTGCCGTCTCTGTACGAAGTCTACTGCTTCCCAATGTCACCGCTTTAAAGCCTGCTTTTAAGGCTTGATCCACTTCCTCCGGGGAAAAATCGCCTTCGGGGCCAATCAAGATTAAATACTCCGCTTCGCCGGAAATGCTTTTGGCAAGTGAATGTCTTTCCTGGCCTTCAACCAAATGCGCAATGAATTTGTTTTCGGCCTTAGTGGACTTTAAGAAATCTGTATAACGCGTTAATTCATTTAGCTTTGGCATGTAGGCTTTCAAGCTTTGCTTCATGGCGCTGACGGCTATTTTCTCAATCCGGTCCAAGTTCAGAGCCTTGCGTTCTGAGCGGGCGCATTGCAGGAAGGTGATTTCGTCAATGCCCATTTCTACGGCCTTCTCCACCAACCATTCTATGCGGTCCATATTTTTGGTAGGGGCCACGGCTATATGGATTCTATAGGAGCGCTTGCCAAATTCAATCTGCTTTTCTAAAATCCGGAGCTTCGTTTTCTTGCCGGTGGCCTCTGTGATTTCTGAACTGAACAAACCGCCCCAACCATCAATCAGCGTCACTTTATCGCCCACGCCCAAACGCAGCACGCGCGAGCAATGCTTGGATTCTTCCTCAGAGAGAGTGTAATCAGCAGCGTCAGGGGAAAGGTCAGGCGTGTAGAACAGGTGCATATCTTAATAGCGTTTTCGGGCTCGTTTCTCAAATCTAAGCCAAAAACGGACAGCTTCTACAACAGCTATAAAAAAAGCCCTCTGCTTAGCAGAAGGCTTTAATAAGATGGAAGGATGTAATTAAAAATTATGCTTCAACAGCCACCGCTGGGGCACCCGCTAAAATTTCTTCGTTGGCATAGTCAGCGTATTTCCCGAAGTTTTTCACAAAAGATTTGGCCAGTTCGTTGGCTTTCTGGTCATAGGTCTCTTTGTCTTGCCAGGTGTTGCGCGGGTCCAGAATTTCAGCGGGCACATTAGGGCACTCGGTAGGCATTTCCACGCCAAAGATGGGGTGCTTTTTGAACGTCACGTTTTCCAGTTCACCGTTTAACGCTGCGGTAATCATGGCACGAGTGTAACTCAATTTCATACGCGAACCAGTTCCGTAGGCACCGCCGGTCCAGCCGGTGTTCACCAACCAGACGTTCACGTTGTTCTCAGTCATTTTATTCCCCAGCATCTCGGCGTACTTGGTAGGGTGCAACGGCAGGAACGCCGCGCCGAAGCAAGCGGAAAACGTGGTCTGGGGCTCAGTTACACCTACTTCAGTGCCCGCTACCTTGGCAGTATAACCCGAAATGAAGTGGTACATGGCCTGTGATTTATTTAACCGAGAGATGGGAGGCAACACGCCAAAGGCATCAGCGGTCAGGAAGAAAATGTTCTTCGGAATATCAGCCCGTGACGGCTCAATGGCGTTGTCAATGTGATGGATAGGGTAGGCCGTACGCGTATTTTCGGTCACCGAATTGTTGGCGTAATCTACCGTGCGGGTGCCTTCCACAAAACGGGTATTCTCTACAATGGCCCCGAACTTAATGGCATCCCAGATCTGCGGTTCTTTCTCGCGGCTCAGGTCAATTACTTTGGCGTAGCAGCCGCCTTCAAAGTTGAAAACGCTGTCTTCGGTCCAGCCGTGCTCGTCGTCGCCAATCAGACCGCGGTTAGGGTCGGCTGACAAGGTGGTTTTACCCGTCCCAGACAATCCGAAGAAGATAGCCGTGTCGCCGTTTTTGCCCACGTTGGCCGAGCAGTGCATGGAAAGCGTATTTCTTTCGTGTGGCAACAGATAATTCAAGACAGAGAAAATACCTTTCTTCATTTCACCCGCGTAACCAGTGCCACCAATCAAAATCATTTTCTTGGTGAAGTTGATGATGGCGAAGTTTGGCTGGCGCGTACCGTCAACCGCTGGGTCAGCCTGAAATTCAGGGGCGCATACAATGGTAAAGTCCGGGGAAATGGTTTGAAGTTCTTCTGCGGTAGGGCGCAGGAACATGTTGTAACAGAAGAGGTTCTGCCAGGCCTGGGTATTTACAATGCGCAGGTTTAAACGGTATTCTGGGTGAGCGCCGGCAAAAGCATCACGCACGTACAGTTTGCGGTCAGCCAAAAAGGCCACCATCTTTTGGTAAAGGGCGTCAAATTTCTCTGGCGCAAAGGCAATGTTCACATCTCCCCACCAAACCGAGTTCTCGGTGTTTTCGTCCTTCACAACAAAGCGGTCTTTTGGCGAACGTCCGGTGAACTTGCCGGTGTCACACATCAGGGCGCCGGTGTCAGTGAGGTATCCTTCGTTGTTTTTAAGGGCTTCCTCCACTAGCTGAGCCGGAGTAAGGTTCCATGCTATCTCCTTCGCCTGATTGATTCCTAAGCTTTTTAAGTCCATTGGGGTTTGATTATTGCCAAATTCTTTCATAAAGGACGGTTTATTTTTTAAAATATCAAAGTGCTTTGCCAAGCATGAAAAATGGTTGACAAATTTATAAAAAACTAACGGTTGTTTTTCATAACGTTAAAAGGAATCTGCTAAAAATGCGGGAAGCGGCTTAAATTTTGGCTGTATGAACCCTGAATAGTATATTTACCATCTTTGTTACATCACTAACCTCACAAACAACAACTTTTATGTCTGAAAAAGATCATCCGCTTTCTGACCACGTGAGCAAGCACAATATCCCGTACGGGGAAAATACGCTTACGGTAGAGAAAGGTCATCCGCCGGGGTTATTCGTTCTTTTCTTCACGGAGATGTGGGAGCGGTTCAGTTATTACGGTATGCGTGCGCTTTTCGTGTTATTCCTGACTTCCTCGCTGGCCAAAGGCGGCTGGGGCTGGGAACGTGATGAAGCACTGCACTTATACGGTATTTATACCGCGTTGGTCTATTTAACGCCCATTATCGGGGGTTTAATTGCAGATAAATTTTTAGGCTACCGCAACGCCATCATTTTAGGCGCTTTGTTGATGACCCTGGGCCACGCCAGTATGGCCTTTGAAACCGAGATTCTCTTTTACGCCGGTCTTGGACTCCTTATAATAGGGAACGGTTTGTTCAAACCGAATATCTCTTCCATGGTGGGCCAGCTCTATACCAAGAACCCAGAGAAGAAAGACGCTGCGTACACCATTTTCTACATGGGTATCAACTCCGGCGCGTTCCTGGGAATTCTGTTGTGTGGGTACATTGGCGAAAAAGTGGGCTGGAGCTACGGCTTCGGGTTAGCCGGTATTTTCATGTTCTTTGGTATGATGCAGTTCCTGTTCTCCAAAAATCTGTTTGGGGACAATGGTCTTAAGCCGAAGAAAGCCACGGAGGCCGAGACGGCCAAAGCCCGTTCAGAGGAAGCGCCCGCAAACGTGGTGCGTGACAGAATCATTGTGATTTCAGTGCTAGCCTTCTTTACCATCTTCTTCTGGATGGCGTTTGAGCAGGCCGGTGGTTCCATGACCATCTTTGCGAATGACTACACCAACCGTTTGCTGGAAGGCAACAGCGCCAATATCTTTAAATGGGTGAATTCTATTTTGGTGGTGGTGCCCATGCTTATCTTGACAGGCGTTCTCTGGAATCTGTTTACCAAAACCTTTAAAACCATTCCGTTCTCCAACTTTTTCCTGGGCATCAGTTTCTTGATTATCTGGGGAATTATAATCTGGATGTTGCAGCGTGAGTTTGCCGCAGATGCCACTGAGGTGCCGGCTTCGTGGTTCCAGATTTTGAACTCCTTCTTCATTATTTCCCTGGCCCCGGTTTTCTCCAAACTCTGGGAAACCAAATACAACCCATCTGCACCGGTGAAATTTGCCTTGGGCTTATTCTTGCTGGGCATTGGCTTTGGTATTTTGGCCTACGGCGGTATGTCTATTGAGAAAGGTGCCCAGACGGCCTCTGTGGGAATGGTGTGGCTAATCTTGGCCTACCTGTTCCATACCTTAGGTGAACTGTGCGTGTCGCCGGTAGGTCTTTCTTATGTAAGTAAGTTGTCGCCGGCCAGATTGGTGGGCTTGATGTTTGGTATCTGGTTTGTGGCCAACTTCTTCGCCAACTATCTGGGTGGTCTGACTGGTTCTTTCATTGACAGAATTTCCGCGGAATACTCCATCTCTGGCTTCTTCCTGATTTTCACCTTCGTTCCAATCTTGGCAGGCTTGATCATGCTGGCCTTGAACGGTACCCTCAAGAAGAAAATGCACGGCATAGAGTAGGCCATTATTTAAAAGTGCAAAAGCCCCGGTTCTAGACAGAGCCGGGGCTTTTTTTATTTGGTGTTATCTCCCCAATTCCGTTTTTGGCTTCATTTCCGGAAATGAGCCCGAAAACAGGAAAAGGGAATAGCGTGAAAAATTCTTAATTTTGAAAGGAGAGGGCGCCCCCAGCATGGCCCTCTGCTTAACCCTTGAAGAACCGTGGCCGCCAGAAATCCTTCCCCTAGACCCAGAAAACCCGCCGTCAGAAAAAAAACAGCCGGTGACCAGATTGCCTTCCGGCCAATTCTGGCGGGCATTGTCGGGTTTGTGTTGCTGTGCCTGGCCATTGAGTATTACAAGGAAGGCGGAAGGCTGGCCTTTCTGAGGCATAAAGTGGAGCAGGCCACCAACAGCAATTCCATCAAGGCGTTTAAACCCGAAGGCTATGAAGTGACAGGGGTAGACGTGTCTCACCACCAGCGGTCCATTGATTGGAAACTGGTGAAGAAGCAAAAGATTTCCTTCGCGTTCATTAAAGCCACCGAAGGCATCACGCACGAGGACCGCTTTTTCAGCAAACATTGGAAACAGGCCAAGCAGCATGATGTGCTCCGCGGCGCCTACCATTTCTTTTTGCCCTCCAGAGACGCCGAAGAACAGGCTAGGAACTTCCTGAAGAAAGTAAAATTGGAGCCCGGCGATTTGCCGCCCGTATTGGATGTGGAAGTGACCAATCACCAGTCAGACGAAGAAATTGTGGCCGGCGTGCAGCTGTGGCTTGATGCCGTGGAAGCGGAATATGACATAAAACCCATCATCTACACCAACTACGCCTTCTACGAGAAGCACCTGGCCGGCCATTTTGACGATTACCCGCTCTGGGTGGCCCATTACAGCCCCGAGAAAAGCCACCAACTTGGCAACCGCAAATGGGTGTTCTGGCAACACACAGAAACCGGCAAGCTGAAAGGCGTGAAAGGTAATTTGGATCTGAATGTGTTCAACGGCACCCTGGAAGACCTTTACAACATGTGCTATGAACCTGAGGCCCGGTAATTTTCTGCTGAAATTTATTTGAAACGATAGTGCCTTGTTTCTCAGGAACTAATGGGAGGGAAGCGTAGTTCGTCAGATACTTTAATAGTATCTTTTCAAAATATATGAAATACCTTTCCTGGGCTGGCGCTTCTTTCTTATTGATTTCGTTGTTTTTTGCCTCCTGCTCTGTTGAAGATTTGGTAGACAAGCAAGATCCTGCGCCCGTGGAGGAAGGTCAGGAATTTGTGATAGAGACCGGACAGCATGAAACGGTAAATCCTTTGAAGACGCTCAAGAAAATCAAAATGGTGTTTGAGGTGCGTTTTGACTCCACGGCCATTTACACCACCAAAGACCCCAACAACCAGAGCGATGTCAATAAACTCTTCGGCATGGCCGATTGCAGTTCTTTCCACCACTTGAACAGCGCGCGCTTTGGCTGGCGCTGGTACCAGAAAAAACTGGAGCTACATGCATATTCCTATAAAGCAGGAAAAATCACGTCCACCTTGATTTCAGTCATTGACCTCAAGAAATGGTACACCTGTGAGTTGACCTTAGCCGATGGGAAATATGTCTTCAAAGTGAATAACAAAACCATAGAACAGCCCCGCAACTGCTCCGGTGAAGGCGTGGGTTACCAATTATACCCCTACTTTGGCGGTGATGAAACCGCTCCGCATAAAATTAAAATCAGAATAAAGGAAAAATAATAACCTGTTTTGGGGCTCATTTCTGAAAACGAAGCCAAAAACGGAAATCTTTATAAAAGAAAAAGCCCCGGCAAATCTGCCGGGGCTTTTTTTATACTTCAGCGTGCGCTGATGGGTGATAATTACATCATGCCACCCATTCCGCCCATACCGCCTGGCATTCCGCCACCAGCACCGCCGTTGTCAGCTTCTGGCTCGTCAGCGATCACACACTCCGTGGTCAGCAACAAGGCAGCCACAGATGCAGCGTTTTCAAGCGCTAAACGAGTTACTTTGGTTGGGTCAATGATACCAGCGGCAAACATGTTCTCGAACTTGTCATCGCGGGCGTTGTAACCGTAATCTGCTTTACCAGCACGAACTTCGTTTACAATTACTGAGCCTTCACCACCGGCGTTAGCCACAATGGTTCTCAACGGAGACTCAAGCGCGGTGCGGATGATTTGAACACCAGTTTTTTCGTCTTCGTTGCGGGTATCCACATCGTTCAAAGCATCAATAGCTCTGATCAAGGCAACACCACCACCAGCTACAATACCTTCTTCCACGGCCGCTCTGGTTGCGTGCAAGGCATCATCAACACGGTCTTTTTTCTCTTTCATCTCAACTTCAGTAGAAGCGCCAATGTAAAGGATAGCTACACCGCCAGATAATTTGGCCAGACGCTCTTGTAACTTCTCGCGGTCATAGTCAGAAGTGGTTTTCTCAATCTGCGCTTTGATTTCGTTCACGCGGGCTGTGATACCATCTTTCTCGCCTCTACCGTTTACAATAGTAGTGTTGTCTTTGTCAATGATAATGCGCTCAGCCTGACCTAAATAGTCAAGTGTAGCATTGTCAAGTTTGTAACCGCGCTCCTCAGAGATAACAGTTCCACCAGTTAAAACAGCAATATCTTCCAACATGGCTTTTCTGCGGTCACCGAATCCTGGCGCCTTTACAGCGGCAATTTTCAAGGAACCACGCAATTTGTTTACTACTAAGGTAGCAAGGGCTTCGCCATCCACATCTTCAGAGATGATCACAAGAGCTTTACCCGTCTGAACCACTTGCTCCAACACGGGCAGCAATTCTTTCATAGTAGAAACCTTTTTGTCATAGATCAAGATGTAGGCGTTCTCAAACTCAGCTTCCATCTTCTCTGGATTGGTCACGAAGTAAGGAGACAGGTACCCGCGGTCAAACTGCATACCTTCTACAGTCTTCACTTCGGTCTCAGTACCTTTAGCTTCCTCAACAGTGATCACACCGTCTTTACCCACTTTGTCCATGGCATCAGCAATCATTTGCCCGATTTCAGAGTCATTGTTGGCAGAAATGGTACCTACCTGGGCAATTTCTGAGGAGTTCTCAATCTTCTTAGATTGCTCCTTCAGGTTAGCCACCACTTTGGCAACGGCTTTGTCAATACCACGCTTCAGGTCCATTGGGTTGGCACCTGCGGCCACGTTCTTAGAACCGGCGGTGTAAATTGCCTGGGCCAAAACAGTAGCGGTAGTAGTACCATCACCGGCCATGTCAGCGGTTTTAGAGGCAACTTCTTTCACCAGTTGTGCGCCCATGTTTTCCACGGCGTCTTTCAATTCAATTTCTTTGGCAACCGTTACACCGTCTTTGGTGATGCTTGGTGCACCAAATTTTTTGTCGATGATCACGTTGCGGCCTTTAGGGCCTAAGGTTACTTTCACGGCGTTGGCTAAGGTGTCAACGCCTTTTTTGATTTTGTTACGAGCTTCTATGTCGAAGGTAATGTTCTTAGATGCCATAGTTTTTAAAACTAAATTATGGTTGATGATGTGTTTAACAAGAGAAATTAAAGAATGGCAAGAATGTCAGACTCCCGCATGATCAGGTAGTCAGCACCATCCAGTGTGATCTCAGTACCGGCATATTTGCCGTACAACACTTGGTCGCCAACAGATAACTGGGACTTTACTAAAACACCTTGGTCGGAGATTTTACCTTCTCCTACGGCTACTACTTCGCCGCGCTGTGGTTTTTCTTTGGCAGTGTCTGGGATGATGATACCAGATTTGGTTTTTTCTTCAGCCGCAGCAGGTAATACAATTACTCTGTCTGCCAATGGTTTTAGATCTAAGGCCATAGGTTTGTTATAAGATTATTTTTTAGTTTACGATGATGCCATGGCAGCTACCCGCCACAGACGTACTGCCGTATTGCCAGTTCTGTGCCAAACAGCGTACTCTGCCAATCTGCCGCATTTAAGGCCGTAACTTCTGCCAAGATTTCAAGGGTACTGACAAAGCAGGGAAGGGTAGCCGGTAACTTTTGTCAGTCCTTTCACCTGCCGTTCCCGTTTTTGGCTTCATTTTAAGAAATGAGCCCGAAAACGGGAATCGCAATAAAAAAAAGAATCCGAGCCGGTGAGGGCTCGGATTCCAATAAAGGGATAGTATGTATTATAATGCTAGTTAGCTGAATCTGCTACTGGAATTGGAGTAGTGCCTGCCGGGGCGGCACCTTCCTGCTGTGGAATAGCGGCCGGAGCGGCAGCAGGCGCTGCTGATTGGCCTGCCCGTTGCTCATTGACAGAACGGTTATCGCCGTCACCGTTAGAGGTGATGGTGTGCGTAGCCAGGCTCAAGGCCATGATGCCAATGGCGAAACCCCAGGTCAATTTCTCCAGAAGGTCGCCGGTGCGTTTCACGCCCATTAGCTGGCTGGTGCCGCCTCCGCCAAACTGGCTGGACAGGCCGCCGCCTTTAGAATTCTGCGACAGTACCACTAAAACCAATAGGACACTCAGGAAAATGATAACGCTTATGATAGCAATGTACATGTTATTGTTCGTTTCTGATTTTTTCTATCTGTTGGGCAAAGTAACTCTTTTTTTCGGGAAACTTCACTATTAGCTGTTCATAAATTTTGATGGCCTTTTTGTGTTTTCCCTGTTTTAAAAAGATGAACGCCAGGTTTTCTGAGACAAGCGTCTTTTTGATCTTGGTGCTCTTCGCCGATAAGTCTTCAATGGGCTCATGGCTTTGCTGTACATTGGCCAGGGTCTTGCGGCGCGGGGTAGTCTTGAGGAACTGGTCAATGATGTTTAACTGAATATCCAACTTCGCCACCGGCGTTGCCTCTTTTTCCACTGCCTTTTTACCGCCACCCTTCACGTGTTCCAGAATGAGTTCCGGCTGAAAATGAAAGGGCAAGGCCGTAGTGAATTCGTCTTTTAGCTGCAGGCTCTCGCCCAATCTGCTGGAGCCCATCCAGTAGCCCAATTGGTGCTGTTCAAAAAGCGTGACATACGGGTCATGGCTGGGCTGCTCCTGGGCTGAAACAGATGGAGCAGTAACCAATGGCAGCGTCGGGAATTCATACCCAGACGTGTCATAGAAGGATTCTTCCAGCAGCGCTGCAATTGGGTCAGGGGTGGCGCTGGGTTCCTCCTCCATTGGGCATTCTTTGGAAGCGATGTCCTGGGCGGTACCTAAGTCCTCCTGGTTTTGGTCCCCGGTTTTGCTTTCGGTGGTGGCTAGAATCTCAGAGACAATCTCGTCATGCGACAACGAAACACTTGGGTAAGGCACCGAAATAGTGGACAGACCGCTGATTTGAATCAAATCCAGCAATTCATCTACTGAGGTATCTAAGGCTTCATCAGGTTCAACTTTTTCCAGTTCTTGGTTAACGTCAAAGGTGGCTGCCCCTGGCACTTCTTCTTCAATAACAAGGGCTTCTGGTGAGAGCGCATCTTCAAGTAGAATTTCTTCTTTCGGCTCGCTTTCGGCCACTTCTTCCACCTGGCTTTCTGGTTCGTCCGGTTGCGATGCGGCTATTACTGGGTATTCTTTTTCTTCAGGTGCAGTAGCTTCCTCTTCAAAGGTAATGTCCCTTACTATTGCTTCAGGTTCAGCAGAAGTTAGCGGCTCTATGATGGCATGGCTTATTTCTACTTCTTCTACAGCTAGTTCCTGACTGTTGAGTTCAGTGTCCTCTACATCTGCGAGAACAGGTTGCGCGTAGACCAGGCGCTTGAGGAGTTGGCGGTTAGACACGTGGGCGGCGGCGCTGCGTAATTTCTGCGTGGAAAGCATGCTGCCCCGGTCATAGGCGGCTTTGGCCAACAGTACATGGGCGGTCTGGCAGTACGGAAAAGACACCACCAGTTTCTCCAAGTCCTGCACTTCCTGGTCCTGGATGGGGGCAACCTGCCGTACAATGTTTAAAAATGCCGCTTTGTTCATGTAAGTATAATGTTGGCGGACCACCCAAAGAAGAGATGGTGCCAGAAGGTGCTGTTAAGGTAGGCAATCAACCCGGAATTCTGAAACAAACCCAGACCTTGGATTACCAGTTGGCCACCGTTTTGGTGAACACGTTGTAAATAAGGCGGTCTAAAATAATGTTCAAATCTGCCCGGCTAATCTGGTTAATGTCTTTGCTGGGCGGGAAGTCATAGAAACTAGAAAAGCTTTGGTCAAAATTGTTGGTGGGCACCTTGGTGTCTGTGTAACTGATCTGCACCACAATGGTCAAGCGGTTGGCGCCGGCCTGGTCCAGTCCCACGGTTCCGCCGGCGGGGGCGTCGGGGCGCTGGATGGCCGCCGGGCTAAACGTGTAGCTCATGATCTGGCCCTGAATCTGCAAATCTCCAGCCTGGGGCAATACGCGCAAGCTGGTGTTTCGTTGAAAGTAATCCTTGAAGTCTTCGGTGACAATCTGCTGTAAGTTAGCAGGCCCCTGGCCAGAAGCGTTGTTGAAATTACTGATGGAAATGCTCTTGACTTCTGGTGAAATGTTGGTGCCCGTAAAAGAATAGCAGCCGCTCAAAACAAGCAACAGGCAAACCTGCAATAAAAGAAAAGGAAGTCTATAAGTCTTCAAGGTCATACTGTTTTAATTTCCGGTAAAGGGTTCTTTCTGAAATGCCTAAATCTCTGGCCGCGTACTTTCGTTTGTTGCCGTGCTTCTTTAACGCTTTCAAGATCATTTCCTTTTCCTTGTGCTCCAAAGAAAGGCTTTCTTCTTCGGTTTCATGGGCAATGTCCTCTACTTTTTCCTCGTATTCATCTTCCTCAGAGTCATTGACCGTGAGCACATACCCCTCGCGGCGTTCCTGGTTGCGGTAAAGCGGCGGTTCAAAAGATCGTACCTCATCAAACAAATGGCTGTTGTTCTTGAGCAATTCAGCGTCTTCCTGCTGGTGCGACAAAAGATCAAAAACCACCTGCTTGAGGTCGTTCATGTCTTTGCGCATGTCAAACAGTACCTTATACAACAGATCGCGCTCCGAGAAATTGGTATTGCCATCTGCGTTCTGCTGTTGGTGGAATAGGGCCGGAAGCTGGCTGGCCTGTTCCTGGGGCAAGTACTTGCGCAAGGTGTCGGCGGTGACTTCGCGCTCATATTCCAGCACCGAGATCTGCTCCACAATGTTCTTGAGTTGCCTGATGTTGCCCGGAAACCTGTACCGCAGCAATTCTTTCACGGCGTCAGGCTGCAGCACCACAGATTTTACATGGTACCGCTCCGCAAAATCACTGGCGAACTTCCGGAACAACAGGTGCGTGTCTTCGCCGCGTTCCCGCAAGGGGGGCACACTAATGGGAACGGTGTTCAAGCGGTAATACAAATCTTCCCTGAACTGCCCACGCTCCACAGCCTGCAATAAATTAACGTTGGTGGCGGCCACCACCCGCACGTCTGTTTTCTGGACTTTAGAAGAACCCACTTTGATGAATTCGCCGTTTTCCAGCACACGGAGCAAGCGGGCCTGGGTACCCAAAGGCATCTCGCCAATTTCATCCAGGAAAATGGTACCACCGTTGGTTACCTCAAAATAGCCTTTGCGGGCTTCCTGCGCGCCCGTGAAAGAACCTTTCTCGTGCCCAAACAGCTCTGAGTCAATTGTTCCTTCTGGTATGGCGCCGCAGTTAATGGCAATGAACTGGCCGTGTTTTCTGGGGCTCAGGTGATGGATGATTTTGGAGAACGACTCCTTGCCACTGCCGCTTTCGCCATTGATGAGCACGGTCATGTCAGTAGGGGCCACCTGCACCGCCACCTGTATGGCGTAATTCAGTAAAGGCGAGTTGCCAATGATGCCAAACCGCTGCTTTACCGACTGTATATCAAATTCACGCATGGGTTAAATGTGAAGATTTGAAAATGTGAAGATTTGGAAATGATGCTTCAATCAATGGAATTCATTTCTCCATTTCCACATCTCCAAATTTTCAAATTAAATAATGGGTTCCCCGAACAAGGTGCCTACGGAGCAGCCGGTGATGAGTACGTGCACGTAGTCGCCTTTCTGGTAATCCATTTTGGGGATAATGACCATTCTGTTTTTGTCATCGCGGCCGCTCAGCATTTCTTTGGAACGCTTGGAGAAACCTTCCAGTAAGACTTTCTGCACAGTGCCAACCGTTTTCTCATTCCTGATAAGCGAGTAATGGCGCTGTAAGTCTATAACTTCCTGCAGTCTACGTTTCTTAACTTCCAACGGAATATCATCTTCCAGTTTACGGGCGGCCAGGGTGCCGGGGCGCTCAGAGTAGAAGAACATGTAAGCGTAGTCATACTGCACGTAATCAATCAAAGAAAGCGTGTCTTTATGTTCTTCCTCGGTCTCAGAGCAGAAACCGGAAATCATGTCGGTGGAAATGGCGCATTCCTCGCCCAGAATCTGCCGGATGGCGTCTACGCGGTTCATGTACCAGGCACGGTCATAGGTGCGGTTCATGAGTTCCAGCACGCGGGAGTTTCCGCTTTGGGCCGGCAGGTGAATGTATTTGCAGATGTTGTCGTACTTTTTCATGGTGTACAACACTTCATCTGTAATGTCTTTGGGGTGGGAGGTGGAAAACCGTACGCGAAGGTCTGGGCTAATCAAGGCCACGCGTTCCAACAGCTGTGCGAAGTTCACATTTTCAGTGCCATCTTCTGACGCCCATTTGTAAGAGTCCACATTCTGGCCCAGCAAGGTCACTTCTTTGTAGCCTTGGTTCACCAGTTCCTGGGCTTCGCGCACGACAGAATGAGCATCACGGCTACGCTCACGGCCGCGGGTGAAGGGCACCACGCAGAAAGAGCACATGTTGTCGCAGCCTCGCATGATGGAGACAAAGGCGCTCACACCGTTGCTGTTCAACCGCACTGGGTTGATGTCGGCGTAGGTCTCTTCGCGCGATAAAAGCACGTTCACGGCCTTGTGGCCACCGTCTACTTCATTGATCAAGCCAGGAAGGTCGCGGTACGCATCTGGGCCCACCACCAGGTCCACCATTTTCTCTTCTTCCAGCAGGTTTTTCTTCAGGCGCTCGGCCATGCAGCCCAACACACCCACTACCATACCCGGTCGTTTTTTCTTGAGATGCTGGAGCTGGGTCAAGCGGTGCCTTACGGTCTGTTCGGCTTTCTCTCTGATGGAGCAGGTGTTGAGCAAGACCAAATCGGCCTCAGTTACTTCTGAGGTGGTGTCAAAGCCGGCTTCGTGCAAGATGGACGTGACAATTTCACTGTCAGAGAAATTCATCTGGCAGCCGTAGCTTTCTATGTAGAGTTTGCGCTGAAGGCCGGTGTTGGAGTCAAGACTCACTTTGGTGTCACAAGACGCGGCGGCTTGCTCCGGGGAACGGCTATCTATGAAATCTAAGTCCAGAATGGGTGCGTGCATAGGGTGTTCTTAAAACACAAAGATAGGCATATCTGCGCGTTTCTGACAGAATGGCAGGCAGAATTTTACACAAATCCTGCTGAGGTTGCTTTGGAAATCTTTCTCTGAATTTCTACTTAGGTCTTTACTAGGCCAATACTTTTAAAATAGCGGCGGCTTTCAAGAGGCATTCTTCATACTCCTGCACCGGGTCTGAGTCATAGGTAATGGCGCTGCCCACCTCAAACGAAAGGTAACCGTTGCTGGCATTGTACTGCAAACTCCTGATAACCACATTGAAGTCAAAATCTCCGATGGGCAAAAAATAGCCCAGGCTGCCGGAGTAAAGTCCGCGTTTGGTGTTTTCATACAGCTCAATCAGTTCCAGGGCTTTTATTTTGGGTGCGCCCGTCATGCTGCCCATGGGAAAGGCGGCTTTGATGGCGTCAATTGCGTTTACCTCTGCTGGAAGGCGCGCTGTGACCGTGGAAATCATCTGCCAGACATATTGGAACCCGTACAGCCCGAACAATTCCACTACCTGCACGGTGCCCGTGGCGGCCACGCGGTTCAGGTCGTTCCGGACCAGGTCCACAATCATCATGTTCTCGGCGCGCTCTTTCTCACTATTGGCCAAGGCTTGTTTCTGACTTTCATCTTCCTTAGGCGTTTTCCCGCGCGCAATGGTGCCTTTGATGGGCTGCGAAATCAACAAATCACCTTCTTTCTTGAGAAACCGTTCTGGGCTGGCGCACAAAAGATATTTCTCCTGAAGCTTCAGAAAACCGGCGAAGGGCGTAGGGGAGGCGGCGTTCAGTTTCTGGAAAAGGGCCACCGGTTCAACGGCTGCGTTCTCGGCGTAAAATTCCTGGCAGTAATTGACTTCGTACACATCACCTTCCAGAATGTGCTGCCTAAGCTTTTCAACGGTTTCCAGGTATTTTTCTTTTGGCACACGCGCCTGCGTTTTCGGGCTCGTTTCTGAAAATGAGGCCGAAAACGGAAAATTATTTATTTGCTCAAGGATTTCTTTTGGATCAACTAAGTCAGAATGAAGGGTGACTTCCTGGCCTTTCCACTGCAGCCAAACGTCTGGGTGAAAAAAATACAACTCCGGAAAACCTATGTGGTCAGGGTTCTGGCTGGAGAGTTTTTCTAAGCTGTTTTTGAGATCAAAGGTGAAGTACCCGAATACCGGTTTGTGCTGTTGAGTAAGTTGGGCGCGGGATAATTCTTCCCAAGTGGTAAAAGTGTTCTTGCTGAAAGCTTTCAGCTGCACGCCCAACATATTCTCAAAAGCACCATGGCGGTACGCCACGGCATTCGGTTCATAAAAGGCTACTACCTCATGGTTTGCCGCCGCCCAGGCCAACGCTTTCTGTTTCCAGCCTTCCACAGGCAGGGGCAAAGCATCAAAAGGAATGGCGAGTTGAAGCATTCTTAGAAGTAGAAAAGCAAAGATAGGAAGTTTGAAAAGGTTGTGACTCAAAAGACCTCGTAGCGTCTGGAAGACCTGCGAGCGTCTGCGCCAACTGCATTCATAAAAAGTAATGACCCTCACCCTAACCCTCTCCCAGAGGGAGTGGGGACTTCAAAGATTTTCTGTTTTCGGGCTCATTTCTGGAAATGAGCCCGAAAACGGAAAACCAGTTAAGCAGAAAAGGATGGCGTGGGCCATCCTTTTCTTTTGTGCAATGAAAGTAGAAATACTTATTGGGCTATAGCTTTGATCTCCACGTCGGCCAAGATTCTACCACAGTGCTCGCACACCGTGATTTTTTTCTTGGAGGCAATCTCTGACTGACGTTGCGGGGGAACGGTGTTGAAACATCCGCCGCAGGCGTCACGCTTCACCGCTACCACGGCCAGGCCGTTGCGCACGTTCTTTCTGATTCTGTTGTAAGCGAACAAAAGACGGTCTTCAATCTGCTTGATGGCCTCTTCTTTCTGGTCGTTCAGTTTTTTCTCGTCGTCTTCGCTTTCCTGCACCATCACCTGCAATTCGCTGTTTTTGGTGTTCAGGTCTTTCTGACGCTCTTCCAGACGGTTCTTGGTGTCCTGGATATCGGCTATTTTCTGCTCAATCTGGAAGTTGGCCTCCCTGATTTTCTTTTCGTTGATCTGGATCTCCAGCTTCTGCAACTCCACCTCTTTGGTGATGGCGTCAAACTCACGGTTGTTGCGGACGTTTTCCTGCTGCTCCTCGTACTTCTTGATGAGCTTCTCGGCGTCTTTGATGCCCTGTTTGCGGTTGGCGATGCTCTGCTGCAGCTCGGCAATCTCTTCGTCAAACTTGCTTACGCGTACTTGGTAGCCGGCAATCTCATCTTCCAGGTCCCGCACCTCTTCCGGCAGGTCACCTCTAACTTGTAGAATTTGGTCTAATTGAGAATCTAAGCTCTGAAGTCTTAGAAGTGCGTCTAACTTACTTGCTACAGTACTTTCCATGAATTATTTAGCTGTGTCTTACGGGATTGGTGTCAATGCCTGACAAATCGACTGCAAAATTAGGAAAACTTTTTGTAAGTATATCATAAAAAAGCTCCTTGGTGTAAACTTCGCTCTCATAGTGGCCAACGTCTACCAGCGCCATTTGGCGGTTGGCCTCAAAGAACTCGTGGTATTTCAAATCGGCGGTCAGGAAAACCTGCGCGCCACTGGCCTTGGCCTGCCGGGTAAGAAAGCTGCCGGCCCCACCGCATACTGCCACTTTTTGAATAGGCTGGTCTGGCCAGTCCGTATGTTTAAAAGTAGTTAGCTGCAGTTTCTCCTTAATATATCTCGTGAATTCCTCGCCTGACAGGGCCTCTGGCAGTTCACCCACCATGCCGGCGCCCACTTCCTGGTTTTGGTTTTCCAGCGAGACCAGGTAATGCGCCACTTCTTCATACGGGTGCGCCTGTAGCAAGGCTTTCATAATCTGCGCCTCCTTGAACGCCGGGAAGATCACCTCTATTTTATTCTCCACGGTTTCTTCGGTTTTGCAGGGCTCGCCAATGTGGGGGTTGGCTTTCGCCGAAGGCGTGAACCTGCCCGTGCCCGTGATCCGGAAACTGCAGTCTGAGTAATCGCCAATCTGTCCGGCCCCGGCCTGGTGCAGCGCAGCCAACACTTTCTCGGTGTCCTCCAGCGGTACGTAGGTTTCCAGTTTGGTCAACGTTTGGGATTTGGGGGCCAAAATCCGAAGCTTGGTTAAGCCCAGTTTCTCGCAGAGCTTCGCGTTCACGCCGTTATGCACATGGTCTAAATTGGTGTGGCACGCAAAGATGGCAATCTGGTGGGTGATGGCTTTTAAAAGAATGCGCTCCACCGGCGTCTTGCCCGTCAGGCTTTTGAGCGGCTTAAAGATAACGGGGTGGTGCGCCACAATCAGATTACAGCCGCGGTCTATGGCTTCCTGCACCACTTCTAAGGTACAGTCCAGGGTCACCAGCACGCGCGTGACGGTCATCTCCTGGTCACCCACTTGCAAGGTGGCGTTGTCATATGATTCCTGGTAGGCAGGGGGGGCGTAGCGCTCCAGGGCCTGCACCACTTCTTTGATTTTGGTCATGGGCGTTGTTTCAAATCTACCTGCGCAAAGAAAGCTAATTTTCCCCTACTTTTGTGCGTCATGAAGTTGCTGTTGCCTCTTGTAAAGTTGGGATTGATGCCTTTTGCGTGGCTCTACGGCGGCGTGGTGGCCGTGCGCAATTTACTTTACGACCATGGCGTGTTCAAAAGTTACCGCGCACCCATTCCGGTGGTCTGTGTGGGCAACCTGAGCGTGGGCGGCACCGGCAAAACTCCGCAGGTAGAATTCCTGGCCAGGCTTTACCAGCACAAAAAAATAGCCATCCTGAGCCGAGGCTACAAACGAAAAACCACAGGCTTTGTCTTAGCTGATGAAACTGCTTCACCGGATACGTTGGGCGATGAACCCTTCCAGTATGTCCACAATCTGCCCTGGGCCAAAGTAGCGGTCTGCGAAAAGCGGGCGCACGGAATCCAGGAGCTGCTTAGATTATTTCCAGACCTGGACCTAATTTTGTTGGACGATGCTTTTCAGCACCGCGCCGTCACAGCTTCCCGCTATCTTCTGCTCACTGATTATAATAAGCCTTTCAACCAAGATTATCTTTTACCAGCGGGCCGTCTGCGCGAACACCGGAAAGGGGCTAAGCGCGCTGATGCCGTAGTGGTCACCAAATGCCCTGAAGGTTTGAATTTTGAAGACCGTGCGCAACTGACTCTAAACTTGGCGCCTTACCTCCAGCCGGGCACGCCTGTTTTCTTCTCGCAGATAGTTTACGCGCGCCCTGTACCATTCTTGCCCGGCCGTACGTTAAGCACCCAGGTGATAGCTGTGACCGGCATTGTCAACCCAAAACCGTTTCTAAACCATCTGTCAACGCTTGGTGGCACGGTGGTCCACCATTTCAATTTCCCGGACCATGCCGCGTACACGGTGCAACCGGTACAGGAGATTGTAGACTTCTGCCTGAAGCAACCGGGCCAGGTAAGTGTGGTCATGACCCAGAAAGACGCGGTGAAATGGCAAACCAGGGAGTTACAGGGCATCTGGCAGGCGGTGCCGATTTTTTATATACCTATCACCAATCAATTTGCGCCGCATGACCCAACGTTTGAAGAAGTGGCTACCAGTTGGCTCGGTTAACATGCTTCGGCAATTAATTCTTACTTTTGACTGTGAATTGTATTAAGCGTATTGCCGCGGCAATAATCATATGGGCGGCCACCGCCAATCTGGCCCAGGCGCAGATCATAGATGACTCTACCAAGGCAATCTATGGGTCGGCCACCACTTTAATTATTAGGGAAGCCGACATCTTTAAGGGAAACCTTACGCCGGTGCGCATTGACACCGCCCTGACCAACCTGCAAAGCATCAGGCACTGGTATTATGATTCCAGCTTGTACCAGGATTTGGGCAATATTGGCACCGCTTCACAGCCGCTTTTCTGGCGCATGCCCACCGTTTTAGGAGCCCGCCTGGGGAGGAACGCCTTTGACCGCTATGCCGTCAACACCGCCACCGTGGAGTTCTATGACACCAAATCGCCGCACACGTTCCTGAATTATGTGCAGGGCGGTTTGGGTGAGTCAATTTTCAGAACCAAGCACACCCGCAACATTGGGCCAAACTGGAACGTGGGCATTGGCTATGAACGTCTAGGGTCTGAGCGGCAGTTTGGGCAGGTAGATCCTTCAGACAATGCCCTGGTCAGTCATTACGGCTTGCAGGCCTTCACGCATTATTTCAGCAAGAACGACAGGTACCGGATCATGGCCATTTATGCCCACACCAGCCATGACCATATAGAGTCTGGAGGTGTGCAACCCAAACCTGGCCAATCTCCCAAAGAATTGCTTTCGCTCACCGGCCAACCCGTGTGGCTGAGCACCGCTGTTACAGATGAGAAACGAACCTCTATCAGGGCCACACAATGGTATAAATTGATAGGTCCGGGGCTGCAGCTGTACCATACCGTTGACGCATTTGACCAGGCTAATAAATTCACAGACGTTGACCTGAAGGGAAAGAAAGATTCCATCGTTTTCTACCCTAGAGCCTTGTTAGACACAGCCCTTACGCAGGACAATGCCCTATACTGGCAAGTAGAGAACACCTTTGGTTTAATGGGCAGCACCAAGTATTTTGTGTACCGGGCCTACGCCAAACGCCGTGACGGCGAATACCGGTTACGTGCGCGGGGAGCCAACTATGTTCCCACCCGCGGAATAAATGATAGCCTCACAGGCGTTTACATAGGCGGTACCAACCGCACCATCAAAGACAATTTTATTGGCGGCGAGGCCCAGTTCCGGCTCCGGAATGATATTTATGTCACCACCAACGCAGAGTTCATGCTGGGAGAAGGCGATTACCTGATCAATGCCCAGGCCCGTTATAAATTCCTGACGGTACGCCAAACCAGGGCTTCTTACTCGCCCACCTTAACCCAGCAACTGGTGCAGAGCAACCATTTCGCCTGGAACAATGACTTTGAGAACATCACCTCCAACCAAACGGCCGCGGTACTGGAATCACAGATTAGAAACCATTTTCTTTCGGGCCAGGTCCAGTTCACCAACCTTCGCAATTACGTCTATTACCAAGACTCCCTAAACGGCGATTGGGCCCAACCGGCCCAGGTAAGCGGCAACACAGATTTACTGCAAGTCAGTTTTAGGCACCGCATGCAGTTGAAATTCTTTGTGTTGGACAACACCGTTTTCTACAACGCCGTGGGCGGGAACGAAGTGATCAGAATGCCGGAATGGTACGTGCTCTCCAAAGCCTATGTGCAGACACCCATGTTCAAGTCGGCTATATTTGTGCAGGCAGGGGTGGAGATGAACTGGCATTCCAGCTATTTTGCCGATGGGTACATGCCCGTCACGCAGCAGTTCCACCTGCAGAACAGCTTTAACGTCACCCGCTACCCAACCCTGGACCTCTTCCTGAACACCGACATCAAGAACCTCAACATCTTCCTGAAGCTCAGCCATGTCAACAACGTGGTGAACAGCTGGGAACCCGGTTACTACACCACACCTAATTACATCGCCAACCCGTTCAGCTTCCTCTTCGGCCTGAAATGGAATTTCTACGATTAAGGTTTTGGAATTTGGAAATTTGAAGATGAAGAGATTTGAAAATGACGTAAGGAATTAATGATACAATTTCCGTTTTGGGGCTCATTTCTGGAAATGAGCCCCAAAACGGAAATTGTTATTGATCTTCAAATCTCCTAATTCCCACATCTCCACATTTTCAAATCTTCAAATTTCCACATCTTCCAATTTCCACATCTTCAAATTTAAAACCAGTGGCGAAATCTATCTTGAAACTGCAGTTGCCCACAGACCCGCGCTGGGTGAACATTGCCGAGATGAACATTGAGGAAATCTTGGTGGACCATGCCTACTGTGAGCAGAAAGCGGCTACCTCGGCTATCTCCTTGATTGTGAAGTACCCCGACAAAACCAAACTGGTGGAGGAGATGACCACCCTGGTGGCTGAGGAATGGAGCCATTTTGAACGCGTGTTGGAGGAACTGAAGAAGCGTGGTTATGCCCTGGGCCGCAACCGCGCCGATGACTACGTGGTGCAATTAAGCCAACACATCAGAAAAGGCGGTCTCCGTGAGCGCCAGCTCATGGACCACTTGCTGGTGAACGCTTTGGTGGAAGCCCGCAGCTGCGAACGCTTCAAACTCCTCTGGAAAAACATTCAGGACGAAGGCCTGCAAAAATTCTACTATGAATTGATGGTTTCCGAGGCGGCGCATTATGTGGGTTTTGTGAAGCTGGCCAAAGAATACATGCCCAAAGAAGTTGTGGATGCCCGTCTGCAGGAACTGCTGGAAATTGAGGCCAACATTATCGCCAACCTGGAGCCCAGACCAGACAGAATGCACTAAGTAAATTGTTGATTGGTTTTTGCTAATTGTTATTCAGCATACAAATCATAATTAAGAAGGCTTACGTTTTGGGGCTCATTTATGGAAATGAGCCCCAAAACGGAAGCCTTCTTAATAAAGCAATTAGCCATCAACAATTAACAATTTATCACGTTTTCTGCTTTTTCTTCTTGGCTGCTGGAAACAAAATATTATTCAAAATCAGGCGGTAGCCCGGCGAGTTGGGATGTAGCGAAAGGTCTGTGGGCTCTTCCTCCACAAAGTGCTGGTAGTCTTCAGGGTCATGGCCGCCATAAAACGTCCAGGTGCCTTTCCCGAAGGTGCCGTGAATGTAACGCGCTTCGTCTATGGCTTTGTTTTCGCCCATGACCACCACTTCTGACTTGATCAGTTTTTTCTTGAAACCGGTGGTGAGGCCCATGAAACCTTTGATGGTTTTTTCATGGTTCTGGGTGAGCATGGTAGGAATGGGGTCCCACTTAGCCGAATACGTGAAAAGCTGGAAGAAATCATTGTTCTCGCGTAGCCCGCGCTCAATTTGCTGGTTGTCTATGTTGGAGAACTCGGGGTGGAAAGGGTCCCGCACCAACGTGAAATCTTTGAAAGCGAAGGTGTTGTCAAAGTTTAGTTTCTGGTTGGCCTGCGGGTCTGCGGGGTCACCGTCAAACATGACCTCGGTGATGTCCAGCCCGGCGGCGGCCAGGGCAATGTCATAGGTGTCAGTGGCGGAGCACATGGCGAACATGAAACCCCCGCCGGCGCAGAAATCTCTTATGCGCTGGGCCACGGCGCTTTTGAGCTCGGGCACCTTGGCATAACCGAAGCGCTTGGCAATGGCCTCAGACTCGCGCTTCTGCTCTATATACCAGGGGGCGTTCCGGAAGGCGGCGTAGAATTTTCCCTGCTGGCCGGTGAAATCCTCATGGTGCAGGTGCAGCCAGTCATACTTGGCCAGTTTATCTTCCAGAATATCGGGGTCATAAACTAAATCATAGGGAATCTCGGCATAGGTCAACACCAGGGTCACGGCATCATCCCAGGGTTGCTTGGATTTGGGCGAGTACACGGCAATTTTGGGCGCTTTCTCCAGTTTCATCACGTCCATATTTGACTCGGGCGCCGAAATCTGGGTGAGAATCTGGCTGTACTGCGCGTCTGAGATAGTCTGGTAGCCAATGCCGCGCACCACCAGTTCGTTCTCCAGCTCGGTGCCATGTTTAAACGCGAAGGACCCGCCCTTGTAATTGAGGAGCCAATCTACTTCCACTTGCCGTTGGAGCGCCCAAAAGGCCACGCCGTAGGCCTTTAAGTGATTTTTCTGGCTCTGGTCCATGGGCAGCAGCAGGTAAGAGGCCTGCGCAGAAAAAGCCACGGCTCCCCACAGCAGGGCAATGCAAATCAACCGGTGTAAGCGCTTCATTTATAGTAAGTTTTAATCAAATTTAAGAAAATACGGCAGTATTCAGGAAAACCTCTACTTTTATAACGGTAAGAAATCACCGGTTCCTACGACTAATTGCCAGCAGCCTACCCATTTCAACGAGAAAATGAATTTACTGGAAAACACCAAAGAAGGATTTAGGTCCATCAAAAGCAATTTACTCAGAACTGTTTTAACGGCCCTTATCATTTCCATTGGCATTATGTCATTGGTAGGTATTCTAACGGCTATTGAGGGAATCAAGTATTCTGTGTCCAGCACGTTTTCCACGCTGGGCGCCAATTCCTTTGACATAGAGAAAAAATGGGACGGCGGCGGACAACGCGACGGCCGCCAGCGCAAAGTGTACCCCAACATCACCGAGTTCCAGGCCCGGCAATACAAGAACCTGATGGAGGGCAAAGCGCGCGTGAGCCTTTCCACCTTTCTGGCCGGCGGCACCACTGTGAAAGCCGGAAACATTAAAACCAACCCCAACATCTCTGTATTGGGCGGCGACGAGAATTTTCTGGTGAATGAGAACATAGACCTGGAGCTGGGCCGTCCGTTTTCCAACACAGAACACGAGAACGGCGCGCCGGTGGCTATCATAGGCGAAGATGTGGCCAAGAAACTGTTCCCCAAAGGAAGCCCCGAGGGCAAGAATATTCAGATGCTGGGCCGCAAGTTTAAAGTGATTGGCAAGATCAAGAGCACCGGCGGCGGCATGGGCGGCGGAGGAAACAACCAACAGATTATTATTCCGCTGGAGACGGCCACCCAGATTCCCACGCCTTCCAAACCAACCTACCAGATCAAATCGGCTATACTCAATGACAACAGCCTGCCGTTCGCCATGGAAGAGGCGGCCGGCATTATGCGCAAGCTGCGGCAAGACCGTCTGGGCCAGGAAGATTCCTTTGAAATTACCCGTAGTGACTCTGTGGAGCAAACCCTGAATGACATTACAGGTTACCTGAAAACCGGCGGCTTTTTGGTGGGCTTCATCACGTTGCTGGGCGCATCCATCGGGCTTATGAACATCATGATGGTGTCTGTGACCGAGCGCACCCGCGAAATTGGCGTGCGTAAAGCCTTGGGCGCGACTATCAAACAAATCAGGCTGCAGTTCTTGATTGAAGCCATTGTGATTTGCGTGCTGGGCGGTGTGGCCGGTATTTTCCTGGGCGTGCTCATGGGCAACGTGATCTCGGCGGTTATTGGGGCAGGCGAGTTCTTCGTGCCCTGGCTCTGGATGACCGTGGGCATGCTCATCTGTATCACGGTAGGCCTCATCTCGGGCTATTACCCTGCCTACAAGGCCTCTAAGTTAGACCCTATTGAATCCCTTCGGTACGAGTAGAAATTTCCGTTTTGGGTCTCATTTTTGGAAATGAGCCCCAAAACGGAAAGAGTTCACACTTAACTTGTTAGATAACTAGTAGATATCGGTTTTGCAGCTGCGCTTTTTTGTCAACAACGACAATAAAGTGCAGGTATAGGGAAATACATATTGCTGATTAGTGCAGGTGTGGTTTGTTTATACTATAGTTGCCAGTAAGAGAAAAAATGAAAAGAAGCCCCTTAAACACTTTCCTTTCTTTAAGTGCAATTCTAGTCCTGCTATTGGTACAGTCTTGCGACCCAACATATTCGATAAGGATTGAAAATAAGTCTGGTAGTAAGATAACTGTCAATGCAACTACGACTAACAAGTTTCAGGCATACGGACATGAAATTATAGAACTCGAAGGCAACAAAGTTCGATTTGAAATACCATCGGGAGAATACTTAGAGTGTGGGATGGCAATAGCTGGATTAGATAATGATTTACCTTTCACAAATCTTAAAATTCAGACCTTGAACAAAACAATATTGGCTGAAAATCCAGAAAAGGTGATTAGCTTGTTTGAGAAAGAACCCGACGGAGATTTAAAGACTCCGTACAGTCTTGTGATAAAATAAAAGAACTCCTTCTGGCAACAACAGCTAAACACCAGCATCGGCCGACGGCCTTCTGCCGCCGTTTAGCCTAACCGTTAAATTCAATTTATTCAACCTATCAACACTAACTTTCAGTTTCCGTTTTATTCCTCATTTCCAGAAATGAGCCCAAAAACGGAAACTACAAAGCCCATGAAAAAGAGAAAGCCCGGCAATTGCCGGGCTTTCTCTTATATCAAAAACGCAGGTGCTTATTTTTTCTTGGTGCTGCGGTATTCTTCGTTCAAGCCTTTCAAGACTTCAGCGGTAATGTCCAGAGACGGGTCACTGTAGAGGATGGCGCTGTTGCCGCGGCTGTAGGTCAAGACCATTTTGTAGCCTTTATTTTTGCTTTCGCGCTTGAGGTAAGCCTCTACTTTTTCGTAGATTTTCTTCATCTCGGTGTTCTCGTCCTGGGCCAATTGGTTACCGGCGTTTTGTTGCTGGGCGGCAATCTGCTGCTCTTTCTGCGCGAGGGCCCTTTCAGTGGTGGCGCGCTGCTCCTGGGTCATGTTGGCACCGGTCTGCTGGTACTGGGCCACTTCTTTTCTGAAGGCGTCTGCCTTGGTGCGCAAATCGGTTTCCAGGCGTTTTCCTTTGCCTTCTAGGCGCGCTTTCACGTCTTTGAACAACTGGTATTTGGTGAGCAGGGAGTCTGAGTTGATGTACACTATCTCTGGCCGGGCGGCGGGCATGGCCACGGTGTCGGTGACCGCTGGCTCTGGGGCAGTAGTGACGGTGGTGGTACTGTCTGTGGTGGTAGTGGTGCCGGCTGTGGTGGCAGCGTCTTTGGTATCTGTTTTGCAAGCTGAAAAGGAGGCAGTAGCCAGGGCCAATGCCAAAAACGAGCGGGTTACTTTCACGGGTTTGGTTTGTAGTGGGTTAGTAAAAAAATAACAGGGCGGTTGTGCGGGGCACAGCCGCCCTGTTTGCATTCGGGCATCAATTTAAGAAAATAAATTGGATCAGCGGTTTATACCGCCCGTGGGTTAGTTGCCACCGGCCCGGTTTACCTCGTCTAAATTGGTGTTGCGACGTTTCATCTCAAACTTTTCACCTTTGTTGAAGCGGTACCGCAGGTTCAGGCGCACGCCCTGGGCGTACTGGTACATGTCAATCTCGTTGGTGTTGCCGTCTACGTTAGACATGCCCTGCATTTTTCTGCTTCTAAAAATATCAGTGGCGGCCAGGGTTACGTCAAACTGGTCTTTCAGGAAGGATTTCTTCACGGCCAGGTCTACCCAATAACTGGCGTAGGTTCTGTACACGTTAAAACTGCCCGGTCCTTGGTAACCGCCGCTCAACTCCAATTTAAATTTGCCGGGCAGCAGCACGTTGTGGTTGGTTTGGGCCATAAACATGACGCGTTCGTTGGTCACTACCAGGTTGTTCACGGGCGTGCGCCAGTTCTGGTAAGCCAGTGTCACGTTGTTGCTGATGTTCCATTTAGTAGAAACAGTTAAGGGGGCTACCAACGTGGCGTTCAGGGCTTTGTTTTCTACGTTGCGCTGCTGGAACACGGTCTTTCTGTTGACAGCGTCGGGCACGGGCACTTCTGAAATGGCGTCTTTGGTGTGCGAATAGCCCAGTACCAGGTTGTAGGTTTTCTTGATGGTCTGCGTCACCTGAAACGAATTGGTGTAAGCTGGCTTGAGAAAAGGATTTCCCTGGGCCTCTGTGTCATTGTCAATCAGGAACACGGCGGGGTTCAGGTTTTCATACCGCGGCCGATTGATTCTGCGGCTGTAGGAATAACTCAACTGGTAGTTCTCTGATATTTTCTGCTGCAGGAACACACTGGGGAAGAGGTCTACATAATCTCTGCTGTTGGTTTTGTTGAGGGATTTTGAATTTCCTTCAGACACCGTGTATTCTGCCCGTAAGCCAGATTGCAGGCTCCAGTTGGCGCTCAGTTTCATGTTGAAGTTGACGTACGCCGCATAAATGTTCTCGTCAAAAAGGAAATGGTCCCCGGTGCGCAAAGCGCTGGGTTGGCGGGTGCCGTTGCCCAAGGTAAAGAAATCAATCTTGTTGTCAGACAGCACCAGGCTGGCTTTGGAACCAACTTCCAGTTTGCCTTTAATGCCGGGCAAGGGCCGGGCAAAGTCCACTTTGGCCGAATAGATCTGATATTGGGTGGGGTTCACGTTTTCCAGCAAAGTGGCGGTGGTGCCGTCCTTTACTTCAAAGGTGCCTATACCGTTGTCTTTGATGCTCACCACATCCACATCTGCTGAAAGAGTAGTGCCCAAAGTGTCTAGTTTGCCGGCGTAGTGAACGTTGAAGGTAGCATTGGAGAACTTGTTTTCATCCTTGTTGAGGGTGTTGGTGAAGCCGTTGGTAGTCTGGGTTCTGGTGGTCAGCAACATATCGGCTGTTGACTGGGCGAATCCAACGGTGGCACCCACGCTGTGGTTTTTGTTCAGGTCATAGTCAGAGGTCAACCGCACAGAGGGCGAAAACACCCGGCCATCTTCGCCACCGGCCATAGACTGCCGGTTGAGTTCGCCTTCCTTGGTAATAAATGTGCGGTCCATCTTAAAAGAGCGCAAGCGCGGGCGGCTGGCTACATCTGCCGTGGCCGAGGTGCTCCATTTGCCTTGTTTCAGGTTCACGTTTCCGCCGGCGTTGCCACCGTGTTCTTTGTTGAAAAGGTAGCCGCCGTACACGCTTCCGTTTAGGCCAGCCAAGGTGTTCTTTTTCAGGTTGATGTTCAAGATGCCAGTGGTGCCTTCAGCGTCAAATTTGGCCGAGGGGTTGGTGATTATTTCCAGGTTCTTGAGGTTTTCAGCGGGCATGACCTGCAGCATGGTCTGGAGCTGCTTTCCGTCCAGGTAGGTCAGTTTGCCGTCAATCATTACTTTCACACCGGCCTTGCCATTGAGCTGAATATTTCCGTCCTGGTCCACCCATACGCCCGGCGATTTGGCCAACACTTCATAGGCGGTGCTACCGGCGGCCATGGCGGTGCCTTCCACGCTGACCACCATTTTATCGGGTTGCACATCTACCGTGGGCCGAAGGTTCTCCACGGTCACTTCTTTCAGCACCTTGGCATCTTGCTGCAAGGTTATTTTCCCGAAGTTTTTGGAGAAGTCAGCACTGGTCACCTCAAACACCGGCAGATCCTGGCTGGCAAACCCGATGGCGCTGATTCTGAAAAAGTATTTTCCGGCCGCAGGGGTTTTCAGTTTGAAAGTACCTTCCAGGTCAATGGCGGTGCCGCTTAAGAAGGCTTTGTCACGGGCGTTTAGGAGGGCGGCGGTGCCATAGGAGAGCACTTCGCCTTTGCCATCTACCACCAGACCAGTCAGTTGGCCGGTGTTTTGCGCGTGGGCGCCGGTGAGGGAAAAGGTGAGGAGAAGCGTGAAGAGGAGGTAGGAGAGTTTTTTCATAAGTGTGGGTTATAAAGATTTCTTAATTACTGAAAGTACTGGGCATTACAAGGTACAGGGGCCAAAAAAAAGGGCACTGGCTTTTTCTGAGAACAACAAGCTCATGCACACCGCCGTGAATGCCGGGAGCAACGTGATCAACAAAAAATCATTTCCTGAGATTTTGATTCGTTTGGTAAGGACGGTGTGACGGTGCGTTTTCATAGTCAAAGGTTTAGGTGTTGCTGAAGGTTGAGGCAAAACTAGCATAAGGTACTATGTAAAGCAAGGTACTGTTAAAAATATTTTCGGCTTTTTTTAAGAAGATGCAAATTCACGTTGTCTGGTTGCCTTGCGCTTCAGAAAAAAATAAAAGAAGCTTGTCTTGTTTACTATAAGAGGAGCCAGGCATGGGAAGAAAGCAGGCTGAGGAAGACCAAACTGCCTATTTAGCTTTCAAGGAAATAGAATGACCGATGCGCGTAAAAATTCCATCTCTCTAAATAGCTTGCGCGTACTACCTTTACTTTTGTTTTCCGTTTTTGGGCTCATTTCTGGAAATGAGCCCAAAAACGGGAGTTGCATTCATTACTTAACCAATTGAGCCGCTTGCCACAGGAACAAACCCCCATCGGGCTGGTGCCCGCCAAACAACCTTCGGTCTCATTTAGGAAACGGATTGGGCTGGACAATTTTCTGCTGCTTCTGCTGGCAAGCCTGGGCTTGGCCTACGTGTGGCCAGAGGCCGGCGACCGCAACAGTCCCTTGCCCTTGGAGGAAATTTCCACGTACGGTGTGGCCTGCATCTTTTTCTTTTATGGCCTCCGGCTGAGCCCGACCAAAATGAAAGAAGGCCTTAGTGACTGGCGCTTGCATCTGGTGGTGCAGTTCAGCACGTTTTTACTGTTCCCGGCGCTGGTGTGGGCGGTATTTTTTATGACGGGCGGACTGGGGCTGGAGCCTTTGCTGTGGCTGGGAATTTTTTACGTGGCCACGCTGCCTTCCACGGTTTCTTCCTCGGTGGTGATGGTGTCCATAGCGGGCGGAAATTTGCCGGGAGCCATCTTCAACGCCAGCATCTCCAGTTTGCTGGGGGTTTTCCTCACGCCGGTTTTACTGGGAATTTTTTCCAGCGCTTCCTCCACGTCCGGAGCCGGAATTGACCTCAACAGCGTGATTTTAAAATTACTGCTGCAGGTGGTGGCGCCCGTGACCTTAGGCGTCTTGCTGCATTCCCGGTTGGGGCGGTTGGCCGAGGCGCACAAAGCCAAGCTGCGTATTTTTGACCAGGCCATCATTCTGCTCATTGTGTTTTCGTCTTTCTGCGAATCTTTCTCGCAGAACCTGTTCACCGACTACAGCGCAACCACTCTTTTCCTTTTGGGCCTAAGCATGCTGGGCCTGTTTCTGCTGGTGACCTGGCTGATTTCCTTTTTTTGCCGACGGTTAGGTTTTACCCGGGAGAACCGGATTGTGGCCATTTTCTGCGGCTCCAAGAAATCTTTGGTGCACGGCACGGTCATGTCTAAAGTGTTGTTCCCGGGGGCGGCCACGGTGGGCATCATTCTGTTGCCGCTCATGCTGTACCACGCCTTGCAACTCATGGCCGCCAGCATGATGGCCCAGAAGATGGCTCGGGAAAATCCTCCTTCAGAAACTGAAATGGCCTAAGCCGTTTTGAGGCTCATTTCCAGAAATGAGCCCCAAAACGGAAACGAACCGACAACTACTACAAAAGCCTGACATACAGATACGTCAGGCTTTTTGCGGTAGGTTAATCATCGTCCTCTAAAAAGAACAGGTCCTCTACTTTTTTCTGCAGCACCAGAGCCACTTTGAGGGCCAGCACCGTGGAGGGAATGTATTTATTGCTTTCCATGGCGTTGATGGTCTGCCGGCTCACGCCAATTTTCTTGGCCAGATCTTCCTGGGTGAGCTTGACCGCCACGCGCTCATTTCTAACGTTATTCTTCATGCACGGCTAAATTGGTGGCCCTGTAATAGACTACATGAAACCTGATTAAAAAGAGAATCATCAAGGTGAACAAATTGAACACCATGATCTGGTAAAAGCCCAGGCCATAGACAAAGAAGAAGCAGAAAATCAGGAGCCCGGCGTTTACGTACGTGGCCCAGAGCAAGCTTTCTAACCTGAGTTTGCCGCTGTACTCGTCTTCCTGCTTTACTTCTGAGCAGGTCACCAACAGCGTGCCCACTAAAAGCAGCGTGGCTATGATTTCATCGGCTAGGTTGTTCTCAACTATTTCAAAAGTTTCTTTCACGCCTGAAGGTTCGCCTAACATAGCTGGTTCATACAGGGCAAACATGGGCAGTTCCAGCCAAGGAAAACTCACTAGTTCATTGATTAATAGCAAGCCCAACACCAACGCTGGTAGAAAGAGCGCCCACCCCAGTTTCTTAAACCGATGCGGGAAAAGGTACCGTGTTTTCATAAGGATGTAAAGTTTGTTTGACAAATGTAAAGTATGTTTTACAAATGTCAAGTATTCTTTACAATTTATTTTTTCATTTCTTATTTCGATAATTAGAGGGAGGACAAAAAAAGCCCATCCTGAGGTGCAGAATGGGCTTTTATGTAAAAAGAAAAGTATTGGTTTAGTGGGCCAGCATTTCAGCGAAGGTGTCTTCGGCTTCCATTAATCCGGCGGGAGTGAGGTTGGTAAGGCGTACGTGTTTCTGCTCGTTCACCAGCACCGGGTCATACTTGGCCACCACGCGCACGTAGTTTTCGGTGAAGCCTTCCATGTAGCCGTCCGTGATATCAGCTTCAAACAAGACCTGGCCTTCATAGCCTATCTGGCTTTCATAAAACGCGCGTTTTTTCTTCTCAGACAGAATCCGGAGCATGTCGGCGCGGCGGTTTCGGTCTTTCTGGGGCACTACGCCTGGTAAATTAATAGCTGACGTGTTGGCGCGCTCAGAATATGGGAACACGTGCAGGTAGCTGATGTCCAGGTCATTCAGGAAGTTGTAAGTCTCCAGGAAATCTTCTTCGGTCTCGCCGGGGAAACCCACAATCACATCCACTCCAATACAGGCATGGGGCATGGCCGCTTTGATCCAGGCCACGCGCTGGGCGTACAGTTCCCGCAGATAGCGGCGCCGCATCAGTTTCAGAATCTTGTTGCTCCCCGACTGCAAAGGCACATGGAAATGCGGCATGAACCGCTGAGAATTGGCCACAAACGTGATAATCTCCTCACTCAACAAATTAGGTTCAATAGAAGAAATCCGGAACCGGGAAACGGTTTCCACGCGGTCCAGTTCCTGAATCAATTGAAAGAAATTCTCCTTCCGTTCGCCGTCCTGCAACCCGAAGTCGCCGGTGTTCACGCCCGTCAGCACAATCTCCTTCACGCCAGACAGGCCAATCTCGGTAGCCTCGTCCACCACTTTTTCAATGGTGTTGCTTCTTGACTTGCCACGAGCCTGCGGAATGGTGCAGAAGGTGCAGGAATAATCGCAGCCGTCCTGAACTTTCAGAAACGTGCGCGTGCGGTCCCCGAAGGAGTAGGCGTTCACAAAAGTGTTGGCCTCTGACACGGGGCTGGCGTGCACCTGCGGGGCGTCTTTTTTCTCAAACGTAGCCAAAATATCCACCAACTGGAATTTCTCGGCGGCGCCCAACACGGCATCTACACCCGGAATTTCAGAGATTTCCTTCGGTTTCAATTGCGCGTAGCAGCCCACAATGGTGATAAAGGCGTTGGGCGAATGCTTGAGCGCCTCTTTTACCACCTTGCGGCATTTTTTGTCTGCGTTGTCAGTGACAGAGCAGGTATTGATGACGTAAATATCTGGCGTGTCTGTGAAGTCCACCTTCTCAAAACCACGCTCCTGGAAGATGCGCGAGAGGGTGGAGGTCTCAGAGAAATTGAGCTTGCAGCCCAGGGTATAGAAAGCTACCTTTTTCATAATCAGGGGGCAAAGGTACGGAGAATTGAAATGAATTGCTTGGTTTGGCTTCCGTTTTCGGGCTCATTTCCAGAAATGAGCCCGAAAACGGAAAGAGTCTTTCATCGTTTCAAATAATCTGCATAGCTGGTCTGCATGTAGGCCTTGCCTTGGTTGAGTTGGTGGTCTGTAACGGCGTCGTCTTTCTCAATGACCTTTTTGGCGGTGTTGTCAAACGTGACCGTTCCCTGGGGCGTCACCATCCCAAAGCCGTCATTAAACACGTAAAACGCGAAGCTGTTGGCTTTGGCATCTATCAGGTTTTTGCTCCAGCTGTAATGCTGCCAGGGCAAGCCCATCTGCTGCAGAAGCGTGGGCACCACATCAGTCTGGGTACCAATGGTGGAAATGACGGTATCTTTTACAGCCAGCGCGCCCCCCACCATTATCAGCGGAATCTTGAATTTGCCAGGCGCGTGGTTTTGGTCTGGACCGGGGAATTGATGGCCATGGTCTGCCACCAACACCACCACCGTGTTCTGCCACCAGGGCATTTTCTTGGCTTGATTTATAAAATCTCCCACGGCTTTGTCTGTGTAGTACACCGAGTTCTTGAACTGTGTTGGTTCGTCGGCACCCATGAATTTAGTAGGCATGGGCACATCATACGGTTCATGGCTGCTGAGCGTGAAAATGGTGGTCAGGAACGGCTCCTGTGGTTTCTGATGGTCTTGCAGCACTTTCTCCAGCACCAAATGATCGTGCACGCCCCACTTTGAATTGTAGAACTCACTCGGGAAATCGGCTTTCTCCAGCAGGCGGTCATATTGCCCGTTCACCAGATAGGAACGCAGGTTGGCAAAGGCCAGTTCGCCGCCATAATAATAACTGGTATAATACCCGGCCTTTCTCAGGTCAGAGGCCAACTGCGGCAGCCGTTCTGTTTTACGGGGTGTTTTCACAATGGAAGCCACCGGCTGCACCGGGTAACCGCTCAACAAAGCCACCATGCCTTTCTGGCTTCGGTCACCGGAGGCGTATATGTTATTGAAAAGAATACCTTCTTTGGCCAGGGCGTTCAGGTTCGGCGTGACGTCGGCCGGGCCTCCTAAAGGACCGATGAATTTTGCCGTGTAGCTTTCCAGAATCAGGAAAATGACGTTGGGTTTTTTCACGCGCAGCAGAGAGGCCACCGAGTCGCTTTTAGGCTGATACAGTTCCTGCACCAGGGCCTGGGCTTCTTTCTCTTCTAAGTATATATATGGGTTTTTGGTGTCATGGTTTTTCTTGACCACCGAGTGCATCACGTTCCAGAGCACGTTCACGCCGGCATGGTTGGCGAAAATCTTCTGGGAGAAATACACATCGCTTTGGTTCAGGGGAATCTGCTGCCAGCCGCCCCTGATGGGCAACACCAACAAGGCCAGCAAAAAAAGGCTGAGGGAAATCTCCGGTAAATAATTTCTCCTTTTAAAATCGCCTGGCGTCCAGATTCTTTTCACCCAGCTAAAGCCAAACCAAGCCGCCGCGGCTAGCAACAGAAACAGAAAAACCAGCAAAAACACCGGCGCCGACCCAGTGGAGGCCAGCATTTCTTTGGGTGTGTTCAGGTATTGCATAGGCGTGGTGTCTAACCGGAAACCCCAAGCCGTGTACAGTTCCAGGTCAACGGTCACCAGCAACGCCACCAATATAATCAAAACATACGTGTACCCATTCACCACTTTCAAGAAGGCTTTCCTCCTTAAAATAGATTCCAGCAAAAACAATAGGAACGGAATAGCACTCAGGTAGGCGGCAAAGGAAAGATCCATGCGCAAGCCATACAAAAAGGTGTTGGCTACCTCCAAGGCGGTCAACTCCGCGGTTCTATCATGTTGGTACCCTAAAAAGAGCGCCCGGCACAAAAGGAAAAGGACGGTCCAGAAAAGGAAGTACCCCAAAGACCTGCTTAGTATCTGTTTCACGGTGCAAAGGTAAAAATTTAGGCCTAGCAAGAACCTTTATCTAAAAATAAGCAGGGGTGTGAAATTTAACCTCGTTTTGGCTAAACTCAATCAAAAAATATAAAAACCCCTGTAAATTGAAAGGGGTGTTGACTTAAAAACGATGTAAAAAATAAAAAATGGGGTTAAAATTTAAAGGGGGTGTGTTGAATTTCAGAATTGAGTTAATATATTTGACCATCGTATCAGATAATTAAACAAAGCCCATGGCCATTCTTCGTTTTAAAGCATTGGAGTTGGTGAACCAACGTCCGCCCGTGGAAGTCAATCTTCCTTCAGGCAAAATCTCTGATTATTTCGGAATCAATGTGTTTGGCCAGGAGGCCATGCGGTCCACCTTGTCCGGAGATTACTTCAAGCGTTTGCAGTTCGCCATTAAAACTGGCACCAAAGTAGACCGCCACCTGGCCGATGCCGTGGCCGCCGCCATGAAAACCTGGGCTTTGAACAAAGGCGCCACGCACTACACCCACTGGTTTCAGCCCCTTACCGGAGAAACCGCCGAAAAACACGATTCCTTTTTTGACCTGACCTCAGACGGACGCGCCATTGAAGCCTTTAAAGGCAGCGCCCTGGTGCAGCAGGAGCCAGACGCTTCTTCTTTCCCCAACGGCGGTATCAGAAATACCTTTGAAGCCCGCGGCTATACCGCCTGGGATCCAACTTCGCCCGCCTTTATTATTGAGAATGCCGGGGCCAAAACGTTGTGTATTCCTACCATTTTTGTATCGTACACCGGTGAAGCCCTTGACTACAAAGCGCCTTTGCTGAAAAGCCTGGACCTGGTGGAGAGAGCCGCCCTGGATGTTTGCCAACTGTTTGACAAAGACGTGGCCAAAGTGACCACCACGTTGGGCATTGAGCAGGAATACTTTATGGTTGACCGCGCGCTGTTTGACGCCAGACCAGACTTGGTGATGGCCGGCAGAACCGTATTCGGCCATGCGCCCGCCAAAGGACAGCAGTTAGAAGACCATTATTTCGGGGCAATTCCCTCCAGGGTGCATGCCTTTATGGTGGAATTTGAGGCCGAGTCGCACAAGTTGGGAATTCCGTTGAGAACCCGTCACAATGAAGTAGCCCCTAACCAGTTTGAGTGCGCGCCAACCTTTGAGGAAGCCAACCTGGCAGTGGACCATAACCAGATTTTGATGGATGTGATGGACCGCGTAGCCGAAAAACACAATCTCAAAGTTCTGTTGCATGAAAAACCATTCGCGGGCGTAAATGGCAGCGGAAAGCACAACAACTGGGCCCTGAGCACTGACACGGGCGTGAACCTGTTGGCCCCTGGCCGCAAACCGAAGGAAAATCTTCAGTTCCTCACCTTCTTCATCACCACCATTAAAGCCGTGCACCGCTACGCAGATTTGCTGCGCGCCAGCATTGCCTCTGCCAGCAATGACCACCGCCTGGGTGCCAATGAGGCGCCACCTGCCATCATGTCTGTGTTTGTGGGCAAGAAACTGAGCGAAGTTCTGGACGAGCTGGAGCGTACCGCCAAGGTTCCCCTGGACAAAGGCGATAACATGTACCTGAAATTGGGCATCGACAAAATCCCGGAAATTTTGTTGGACAACACAGACCGTAACCGTACCTCGCCTTTCGCGTTCACGGGCAACAAGTTTGAATTCAGAGCAGTAGGTTCTTCGGCCAACTGTTCCAACGCTATGACCATCCTCAACGCCATTGTAGCCGACCAGCTGCTGGAGTTCCGTGATTCGGTGGAAGCTGCCATCGCAAAAGGCAAGAAGAAAGAAGTGGCTATTATTGATGTGCTACGCGACTATGTGATCACGTCCAAAGACATCAGGTTTGAAGGCAACGGTTACAGCAAGGAGTGGGAAGAAGAGGCCGAGCGCCGCGGTTTGAGCAACATCAGAACCACGCCGGTAGCCTTGGACAAACTAATAGATGAGCAGGCTGAAAAACTTTTCACGAAGCATAACATCTTCAACACCCGTGAGTTGCATGCCCGCCATGAAATTTTACTGGAAGACTACATCAAGCGCGTGCAGATTGAGGCCCGCGTAATTGGCGACCTGGCCAACAACCACGTTATCCCGACGGCAGTAGCCTACCAAACCAAACTGGTGCAGAACATCAAAGGCCTGCGTGACATTGGCCTGGAAGACGATGAATACACCAAAACTACGCTGGAGACCATCAAGAATATATCCAGGCACCTCACCGTGATCAAGACCAACGTGGAAGCCATGATTGAGCAACGCAAAATTGCCAACAAGGTAGAAGACACCCGCGAGCGCGCCATCATGTATGACGCCCAGGTGAAAAGCTACTTTGACACCATCAGGTACAGCGTTGACAAACTGGAACTGATTGTGGATGATGAGCAGTGGCCGCTGGTGAAATACAGAGAAATGCTGTTCAGCCACTAAGCACCCCTTTACCACGCTAACAAACAGAAAGGCCCCCGCGCAAGCAGGGGCCATTTGCTGTTAAAAGATTTCCGTTTTCGGGCTCATTTCTGGAAATGAGCCCGAAAACGGAATTATAAAGTAAGAGTATTGGAATCTGTGGGCGGTTTGGAAGTGAAGTTCTGGCTTACCTGGCGCAGTTTGTTTTTGACACCGGCTGCCGTGGGCAAATGCTGGCGCCAGGTTTGTTCCTGCCACCAGGTCTGCAGCGCGGGGTTTTGCCGGGCCATCTCACTCACCCGCTTCAGCACGAAGGGCAGAATCAAGGCCGCCACGCTGGCCGCCAGGTTGCTCCTGATGCCCAGATGAATCATCAACCGCACCAACACCAATTCCTTGAGTTCATGGAACAATATCTTGGGCGCTTTTTCCTGTACCTGCCCTTTTAGAACCTGCGCAGCGTGGGCCAGGTTGCCGTTGCGCACTTCGCGGTCCAGCCAGGTTTCCACCGTTTCGCGGGTCACGTTGACCGCCACTGGAATCTGGGCGACGGTGAGTCCGGCGGCGTGCAGCACCCGGGCGGCGTAGGCATGGCTTTTTTGCAGGAAAGGAATCATAGGGGTGTGGTTGAAAAGCTCCTTAATCTTTTTGGCTACGAAAATCTGATAAGTGAGTTGCGCCTCACTAGCCATAACAAAGAAAATAATGGCGCGTACTATCACAGGCCTTTAAAAAAGAGGCACTTATTATGCAGTTCAGCATTTCAGAATTCAAGGAAAGATTAACCCAGGAATGGACGTCCGGCGGAAACCCCATCGCCTTCATTCGGGAGGAAATAAAGAGGGCCGAAAACACCATCACGGGTGTTTCGCCAAAAACCGGTCAGGCTGATGCGTTTGTGTCAGAGGCCATCCATGACATTGACACCTACATTTTTCAGCTGCAGGAATTAATCAGGTTGCATGAGATGGAGCAGCTGGAAATAGGCCACCAAAAAATGTATGAATCTGAGCAGCTGCCCCAAACCGTGACCGAACAACTGGACAAGTTTGAGGAAAGCTCTAAACTGCACGCCACCCCAGATGATCCCTTGCTTCGGAAAGAATCGCCGCCAGCGGAAAGCACCACCTGACAAACTGGAAATTTTAATAACAGAAAAGGCCGCCAATTTCTTAGCGGCCTTTTCTGTTATTAAAATTTCCGTTTTCGGGCTCATTTTCAGAAATGAGCCCAAAAACAGAGAGTGTTCTTAGGCATACGCGCCGTTGTCAGAAGCATTGGACCCGGAAAACGTCTGGCCCACCGTCCTGATCTTGGATCTGATGTCTTCTTTGGAAGGCAGGTGTTTTCTGATGTCTACGTTGTCCCACCACATCTTGAACTTGGGGTTTTTCTGCATGAGTTCTACCATTCGCTTTAAAATGAAAGGCAAAATGATGCCCGCTGTGGCCGAGGCTTCTGGATAGGGGAGTTGCTGGCGCACAATCAGCTTGGCCACCAACACGTCCTTCAGTTCGTCAAAAAGCAAATGGCAGTCTTTCTCCAGGGCATCACTTTTCACCATCTGGAACACCAAGGGCAGGTTGCCCTGCTCCATCTCCTGGTGCAGCCAGTTTTCGGCGGTCTCACGGGTAATCTGTATGGTTTGGGCAATGTGCCGGGGCTCCATTCCTGCTTTTTTCAGCAGCGTGGCGGCTTGCCTTTGGCTTTGGGAAATAAACAAGATAGACATAGGATCTCAGGTTTAGGTCCTTTCTACTACGCTAAGCACCGGTTCAGAGTTTATGAAAACGAAGAACTAGGGCCGGTAACTTCCGTAGAGCCTTACTCACAAGACCTTACCACCATGGAATTAGACATTGACAATTTCAAAGAACGCCTGCAGAAGCAAGTAGCCAATGGCCGTTCGGGTGCCCAGTACATCGGCGAGGAAGTACACAAGGCCGAAAACCTGAAGGTAGGCCTGACGGAGGAGATGGACCATGCGGCAGATTTTGTCACCGAGGCTAGCAACAAGATTGACACCTATGTCTTGCACCTGCATGAACTGGCCAAAGCTTATCCGCTTTCTGATTTTGACCTGGACCAGCGCACCGCCTTAAAAGATGACGCCATACAAACCGAAATAAAAAAGCAGGTGCAGAAACTGGAAGAAGAAACAGACAACACCGCCGAAGACCGAATATCGCCCCTGGACCTGTCCTGAGCAGGAAAAACCGTTACTCAAAAAAAGATGCTACTTTTACAGTAAAACCCGCTGAACATTCTGCTTTGGCCCGTGGTTTAGGTAATAAGAACGCAGCTTTTTACATGAACACTTCCTCTGGTACCCTTGGCGGCCTTTACTGCCCCAGTCTAACTGATTACACCCGTCGCCTTTCCCGAGAAGTCCGTATTGGGGACCTCGCCATGGGCGGAAATAACCCTATACGCGTGCAATCCATGACCACGGTTGACACCATGGACACCCTGGGTTCTGTGGAACAGGTCATTAAAATGGTGGAGGCCGGTTGTGAATACGTGCGCATTACCGCGCCCAGCGTGAAAGAGGCTGAAAACCTGGGAGTGATTAAAAATGAACTTCGGGCCCGAGGTTACTCGGTTCCGTTGATCGCCGACATCCATTTCACGCCCAACGCCGCCGAACTGGCCGCGCGCCTGGTAGAGAAAGTACGCGTGAACCCCGGCAACTACGCTGATAAAAAGAAATTCCAAGTTATTGACTACACAGATGTTACCTACCAAGCCGAGCTGGACCGCATTAGGGAACGCTTCACGCCGCTGGTGAACATCTGCAAAGAATACGGCACGGCTATGCGCATTGGCACCAACCACGGTTCGCTCTCTGACCGGATCCTGAGCCGCTACGGAGATACGCCGCTGGGCATGGTGGAAAGCGCCCTGGAGTTCTTGCGCATCTGCGAGGACCTGAACTATTATGATGTGGTCCTTTCCATGAAAGCCAGCAATACCCAGGTCATGGTCCAGGCCTACCGGCTCTTGGTGCAGAAACTGGAAACCGAAGGCTTGCAACCGTACCCCTTGCATTTAGGCGTAACCGAAGCCGGGGAAGGCGAGGACGGCCGTATAAAATCTGCCGTAGGCATCGGCACGTTGCTGGAAGACGGTTTGGGCGACACGGTACGCGTTTCGTTGACGGAGGCGCCAGAATTGGAAGCACCCGTAGCCAAAATGCTCATTGACCGCTATACTTCCCGCGCCGGGCACACGCCTATCATGCCCGTTGAAAAACTGCCCTATAACCCGTTCCAATACCACCGGCGCGAAACCCGTGAAGTCCTGAACCTGGGCGGCCACAATGTGCCGCGCGTAGTGGCAGACTTGAGCCGACTGCCTGAGATTACCTTTGAGGATCTTCGGCCTATTGGTCATATCTATTCTCCGGCCCTGGATAAATTCCACATGAGTGACCAAGGGGCCGATTTTGTCTATTCCGGAAGCGCGCCCATTTTGTTCATGCTGCCCAACGGCCTGAAGGAAATTCTGGACTATACCGCCTGGCTAGAAGCCGAGAAACGCGACGACCGCTACCCGCTCTACACCGCCATGCAGTTTGAGACGGCAGACACCTGGCACGCGCAGCTGAACTTCGTGCAAGTATCCTTCGGGCAACTAACGCATGATTTCATTGAAACGCTGCACAACCGCCCAGACGTGGTCCTGCTGCTGGAAACCGAAAACACACACGCCATGCCGGAGCAGCGCCGAGCCTTCATGCGTCTACTAAACCAAGCACAACCTGTTCCGGTCATCATAAAACGTTCCTACGAAGACCTCACCGACGAGCAGGTGCAACTCTACGCCGCCACCGACGTGGGCGGTCTCCTGATTGATGGCCTGGGCGACGGAATCATGCTCAGCACTCAGGACTTAAGCCACCGGAGCAAAGAGGAATGGGGCTTTACCCTAGATGGACTGAACAAACTGGCCTTCGGGATTTTGCAGGCAGCCCGCACGCGCATGAGCAAAACCGAGTACATCAGTTGCCCCAGCTGCGGCCGTACCTTGTTTGACCTGCAGGAAACCACCGCCATGATCAGAAAACGTACAGATCATTTAAAGGGCGTGAAGATTGGCATTATGGGCTGCATTGTGAACGGTCCTGGTGAAATGGCAGATGCAGATTATGGATACGTTGGGGTTGGCAAAGGCAAAATCGCCCTGTACCGTGGCCAGACTGTGATCAAGAAATCTGTGCCAGAGGAGCGAGCTGTGGATGAGTTGATAGAGTTGATTAGGGAAGACGGGAATTGGATTGAACCGCTTCGGGCATAATCATAAGAATATGATATTGTCCCACCAAGCCCAGATGGTTAATAACCTTCCTCAACCTGCCAGTCATTCGTTCGAAGAAGAAAGATATATCTACAGCAATGTGAGGGTATTCGCTGCTTTTTCTGTTTTACTTGGGCACGCAGCAGGTCCATTGTTAAGCTCATTTACGACCTTTAATAAAGGTGAGTGGTGGATAGGGAATTTATATGTTTCGTTTTTCAGGTCAGGTCTGCCATTGTTCCTTTTTCTAACAGGTGCTCTATTGTTGCCAAAAGCCAACGATTTAACATTTGTTCTTAAAAGATTTAAAAGAATTTTAATACCAGCCTTGATTTGGAACTTGGTTTACGCGTTTTTAAGTAAAGACCCAGAAATATCAGGAAGGGTCAATGACTTTTCTGTGCTATTTTCTAATAATTCTTACCATCTATGGTTTGTATACGTGATGCTGCTGGTGTATCTATTCATGCCTTTTTTATTTATGCTGGCACAGAGTTCCTATACAAAATGGGTTGTAATCTATACACTATTTTATTTAATATTGTTGGTGGTGTATGTCTATTATAGACCTATTTTTAAAAGCTATACGGGTTTATATTATGGAATCCATGCATTTGTATATGGATATTACATCTTAATAGGTTTTAAACTTCTAAAATGGGCATATAACAAAAGTATTGTTCTAGGCCTTTCTCTTTTTTTTGGGGGATTCCTGTTAAGCTTAATTGGTTCGTATTTGGTTCTGGATGAACAACATGCCATGCATAGATTATTGCATAATAGCTTTAATTTACATATATTCTTAAAAGCTATAGGAGCATTTATTCTTATAAAGAACATAACAAAGCTACTTCCTTTAAATTTGAACAGAATTTTTGATAGGCTTGGCAATTATTGTTTTGGCGTTTATTTAATACATCCTTTGGTTTTTAACTATTCGTTCCTTTACAAGTTTGGGTCTGAATATCATTTTAGTGACCATTTTTTTCTGGTGGCACTGAATTCAATTATCTGTTTTTTACTTTCCCTACTGATAGTGTTTATGTTTAGTAAAATACCTAGCGGAAAGTATTTATATTAATAACTGATTGTACGCTTATGAAAGGCTTATTTGATTTTACTGAAGTGGCTACTTATTTCTTCCGGAAAAAGGATCCCAACCGCAAGACAAATTTCAACCTGCGGACCATGCACCTGATTAATAAAATTTCCATGATCATGTTCCTGTGTGGTCTGGTGTATTTGGTGATTAAATTAATGACGCGCTAATCACAACTGTGATTTTCCGTTTTTGGCTTCGTTTTCAGAAATGAGCCCCAAAACGGAATTTGACCAGTTGTTTATAAACTTTGTGGACTCAGGCTTTTGGCGGTTTCTGCATTTCCTGTATTTTGGCGGGCATGAACATAGAGGAATTCAGAGAGTATTGCCTAAGCAAACCCCACGCGGAGGAGACCACGCCCTTTGGGGAAGACAATCTGGTGTACAAAGTGGCCGGCAAGATGTTCGCCATGTGTACGCTTAACTCGTATGCCGAGGGCGTGAACCTGAAATGTGACCCGGAACGGGCAGCCGAACTCCGGGAACAGTACCCCGCCATAAAGCCCGGTTTCCACATGAATAAAAAGCACTGGAACACGGTCTTGCCCGAGGCCTTCTTGCCCATGGGCCTGCTGCCTGAATTGATAGACCATTCCTATGATCTGGTGGTGCAAGGCTTGCCCAGGAAAGTGCGGCAAGAATTGGAACAGCTCAACGGCTAACATAGAAACTTAATACAAAACAAGAGCGCCTGATTTCCACAAATCAGGCGCTCTTGTTTTTCCGTTTTCGGGCTCATTTCTGGAAATGAGCCCGAAAACGCTAAATCACTACGTTCACAATCTTGCCGGGCACCACAATCACTTTCTTGACTGGTTTGCCTTCCAGCAGTTTCTGCACTTGATCTGATGCCAAAACGGCCTGTTCCACTTCCTCTTTGCTGGCTTTCAAGTCAAAGGTCATTTTGCTTTTCACCTTGCCGTTCACCGAAATTGGATAGTCAAACGTGCTCTCGGTGAGGTATTCTTCCTTCCAAGCTGGGAAAGCAGCATAGGTGATGCTTTCAGTGTGGCCCAGACGGTTCCAAAGTTCCTCGGTGATGTGAGGCGCGAAGGAGGATAACGTAACGGTCAACGGTTCCAGAATGGCACGTTTCTTAGTTTTCAAGGCTGAGAGTTCGTTTACGCAAATCATGAACTGGCTCACGCTAGTCCCGAAGGAGAAGCGCTCAATGTCTTCCTCCACTTTCTTGATGGTCTTGTGCAGCGCCTTCAGCTCGGCGGGAGTAGGTGCTTCCTCGGTCACGGCCCAGTGGCCTTGCTCGTCATAGAACAGTTTCCAGAAGCGGCGCAGGAATTTATACACGCCGTCCATGCCATTGGTGTTCCAGGGCTTGAATTGCTCCAGCGGTCCCAGGAACATTTCGTACATGCGCAGCGTGTCAGCGCCGTATTCTTCCACCAGTTTGTCAGGGCTGACCACATTGTGCTTGGACTTCGACATTTTCTCAATTTCAACGCCCACGAGGTATTTGCCGTCTTCCAAGATAAACTCCGCGTTGGCGTAATCTGGGCGCCAGGCTTTGAAGCGCTCCAAATCCAGCACATCGTTCTCCACTATGTTCACGTCCACATGCAAGGCGGTTACCTCGTGTTCAGCTTTAAGGCCGGCAGATACAAAGGTGTTGGTGTCTTTGATGCGGTACACAAAGTTAGACCTACCCTGAATCATCCCCTGGTTGATCAACTTTTTGAAGGGCTCATCCTGGTTTACTAACCCAAGGTCAAAGAGGAATTTGTTCCAGAAGCGGGAGTAGAGGAGATGGCCCGTAGCGTGCTCTGAACCACCAATATATAAGTCCACGTTTTGCCAATAATCAATGGCTTCTTTGCTCGCGAATTCACTGTCATTCTGGGCGTCCATGTAGCGGTACCAGTACCAGCTGGAGCCGGCCCAGCCGGGCATGGTGCTCAACTCGTACTCAAATTCGCCGCGGTATTTCCAGTCCTGCGCGCGGCCCAATGGTGGCTCTCCGGTTTCAGTGGGCAAATAAGCATCTACCTCCGGCAATACCAGCGGTAACTCGCTTTCATCCAAAAGTTGTGGGATGCCGCCTTTGTAATATACCGGCACCGGCTCGCCCCAATAGCGCTGCCGGCCAAACACGGCGTCACGCATCCTGAAGTTGATGCGGGCTTTTCCTACGCCCAATTCTTCGGCACGCTGAATGCCGGCGGTAATGGCGTCTTTCACATCCAGCCCGTTCAGAAAACCGGAATTGATGATTTTCCCTTCTTTGGCGATGTGTGCTTCTTTAGATAAATCTCCTCCAGCCACAACTTCCGGGATTGGTAGGTTGAATTTCTTCGCGAAGGCGTAGTCACGGGTATCATGCCCCGGTACGGCCATTACGGCGCCGGTGCCGTAGCCGGCCAGCACGTAATCTGCTATCCAAACCGGTACTTTTTCTCCGGAGATAGGATTGATGGCATACGCGCCCGTGAACGTGCCCGTCACTGATTTTACATCAGACATGCGGTCGCGCTCTGAGCGGTTCTTGGCCCAGGTGACGTATTCTTCCACCTCAGCGCGTTGTTCCGGCGAGGTAATTTCAGCTACGAATTCATGCTCCGGCGCCAGCACCACAAAACTCACCCCAAAAATAGTGTCAATGCGGGTGGTGAAGACCGTAATGTGCTTGTGGTCATGGCCTTCCAGCTGGAACCGTAATTCCGCGCCCACAGATTTCCCGATCCAGTTGCGTTGCATCTCTTTCACCGGCTCAGGCCAATCTATGGTGTCCAGGCCCTGCAACAGACGCTCAGCGTAGGCCGTGATGCGCATCATCCATTGCTTCATCAATTTGCGCTCCACAGGATAACCGCCGCGCTCAGAGACGCCGTCTTTCACTTCGTCATTGGCCAACACGGTTCCCAACTGAGGGCACCAGTTCACCACCGCTTCTGACAAAAAGGTCAGTCTGTATTTCAGCAGGAAATCTTGTTGCTCTTTCTCAGATAAACGGGCCCAGGCATCAGCGGTCACGTGCGGGGTGTCTTCGTCGCAGGCGGCGTTTACGTGGGCGTTGCCGCGTTGCGCCAGTTCAGTTACCAACGTGTCAATGGGCTCCGCTTTAGAAGTGGCATAATTGTACCAGCTGTTGAACAACTGCATGAAAATCCACTGGGTCCATTTGTAGTAGCTGGGGTCTGACGTGCGCACTTCGCGGTCCCAGTCAAAGGAAAAGCCCAGGTTGTTCAGTTGCTCAATGTAGCGGGCAATGTTCTCTTTGGTGGTCACGGCCGGGTGCTGCCCGGTCTGAATAGCGTACTGCTCGGCGGGCAATCCGAAGGAATCAAAACCCATGGGGTGCAGCACGTTGAACCCTTTCAGGCGCTTGTACCGGCTTACAATGTCTGAGGCGATGTACCCCAGCGGGTGCCCCACGTGCAGACCCGCGCCGCTGGGGTACGGGAACATGTCCAGGGAGTAGAACTTCGGTTTGCTGGGGTCAATCTCGGTTTTGAAGGTTTTGTTTTCGCTCCAGAAGCGCTGCCACTTCTGCTCAATGCTTCGGTAATCGTACTCAGACATGTATAGCTGGTTGTAATGTACAGGTTCAACAGCCCAAAAAGGCCTAAAGCAAAAGTAAGAGAATTTCGGCAAAAAGCTTGAATAGAAACTTGGAGATAGGGAGATGCTGGGATTTTCGTTTTCAGGCTCTATTCTGAAAATGAAGCCGAAAACGGAATCGCTGAAATTCCTTCTTCCACTGAGAAAGGGCTTGGGGTAGGTTATTTGTTTTCAAGTAATTTCCCAAAACCCGCTGGAGCGAGTATCCAGACTCGCCGGGGGCCACTATCTGGAACTATCGAGAAGGTAGTCTGGAGATTACCCGTTATCAATAGTAACGAATCTGGAGACGCACGCCAGGGAACAGGTAATCATCTTTTTTAGAGATTTCCCTCATCCTAACCTTCACCCAGCCAGAGTAGGGCCTGTGTTTTTGCGTTTTTAGACTCTAGTTTGAAAATGGAGGCAAAAACAGAAAAAGCGGACCGTGGGGCCCGCTTTTTCATTTATATGTGTTGTAGAAGGAGTTAAACAGCTTCTACCAGATAGTAGTTCTTCTTGCCTTTCTGAATTACTAAATACTTGCCTTGTAGCAAATCTGAGGTAATGGTCTCGTCTGGCTTTACTACTTTCTCGCGGTTAATGCTCACGCCGCCGTTCTGAATCATTTTCTTGGCTTCGCCTTTCGATTCAAAGATTTGAGACTGGGTAAGTTCTGACAGGAAATCAACGGCGTTGCTGCAGGAAGCCAGGGCGTCTTTGCCCACCTGAATCTGGGGTACGCCTTCAAACACAGCTAATAACGTAGCCTCTGGTAAATTACGGAGGGTCTCTAAATCGCCTTTGCCAAACAGAATCTGCGAAGCCTCTAATGCACTTTCATAGTCGGCGGCGGAGTGCACCGTGGTAGTCACTTCTTTGGCCAACGCTTTTTGCAAGACGCGTAAATGCGGCGCTTGGGCATGTTCCTCAACCAAAGCCGTTATTTCTTCCTGGGTCAATAGTGTGAAGCGTTTTAACAATTTCTCAGCTTCTTCGTCGGCTACGTTGAGCCAGAATTGGTAGAATTTGTACGGCGAAGTCATGCCAGGGTCCAGCCACACGTTGCCGCTTTCTGACTTCCCGAACTTGCTGCCGTCGGCTTTGGTCACTAAGGGCGTGGTGAGCGCGTAGGCTTTTCCGCCTTCAATGCGCCGGATAAACTCTGTGCCGGTGGTGATATTGCCCCACTGGTCAGAACCGCCCATCTGCAGGCGCACATTTTTGTGCTTGTATAAATGGTAGAAGTCGTAGCCCTGCAACAGTTGGTACGAGAATTCGGTGAAGGAAAGACCTTCGGCGCCGTTTTCGCCTTCCTGCGCCGTGATGCGCTTCTGCACAGATTCCTTTTTCATCATGTAGTTCACGGTGAGGTGCTTGCCTACATCGCGCAGGAATCCCAGGAAGCTGAATTCCTTGAACCAGTCATAATTGTTTACAATCTCCGCCGAATTGGCCGCACCGTCAAAGTGCAGGAATTTCTCCAGCTGTTTTTTAATGCCGTTTTGGTTATCGCGCAGCACATCTTCTGAGAGGAGATTCCGCTCCGCTGATTTTCCAGAAGGATCGCCGATCATGCCCGTGGCACCGCCCACCAAAGCCACTGGTTTGTGGCCCGCGCGCTGCAAATGCACCAACAGCATAATGGTGGCCAGGTTGCCTATGTGCAGGGAAGAGGCCGTGGGGTCAAACCCAATGTAGCCCGTAGTCATGCCAGACGCCAACAGTTCCTCGGTGCCCGGCATGAAATCCTGGAGCATGCCGCGCCAGCGAAGTTCTTCAATCAAATTCATCTTGTAGCAAGGTTTAAAGCGCCAAAGGTAGGGATTTTAGTTTTTAGTTGGCCGTTGTTAGTTGTTTAGAAGGAATTTGATTGCCGCAAAACCAGTTTCCGTTTTCGGGCTCAATTCCAGAAATGAGCCCGAAAACGGAAAATCATAAAGGCTTCTTACTTTATTTCAGTAGGTCGAAATGAATTTACCTCAGGCATGAGTTTGCAGAAGTTGGGGCAGGCCGAGTTGGTCAAAGAGGAGTTTGCCAATTTTAAGGTCTGACCAGCCTTCGCGGAGTTGGTAAGTGAAAATGGGGTTTCCTTCAGCTAATTCACAGGCGATGTGGAATTTTTGAACGGCCGGGAGCGAGGCCTGCGCGAAATGCTGCAGGTTCAGGAAATGCGTGGACAGGAAAAAAAAACTGTTCCTGAACTGCGGCAAGCCTTGCAAAGTGTGCAGAATGATTTCCTGGGCGTCTTCTGAGTTGGTGCCTTTGAAAATCTCGTCAAACACCGCGAAACAAGGTTTTCCCTGCCGGGCCTGTTCCAGAATTCCTTTCAGGGTCATCAGTTCCTGCATGAAATGGCTGTAGCCGTGGGCCAGGTCGTCTTTAGAATTGATGGACACCGAGGTGGCGGCAAAAAACGGAATCTGGCAGCGCTGGGCCGGTACGGGCAAGCCCAGCCGCGCCGCGTGCACGCAAAGGCCCAGCGCCTTGAGCAGGGTAGACTTCCCGGCCATGTTGGGGCCCGTCAACAGAAACACGGTGGTTTCAGCGGTCAAAGAGACCGAATTTTTAACGGGCTCGGTTACCTGCGGGTGGTAGAAATCCGCAATCTCAAACCGGGCCGTCGTGAATTCAGGGAAATTAAACCCGTGTTTTAGGGTGCCTTTGGCGATGGAGAAATACGCCTCAAATTCAAAAATACTTTGCCAGGTTTGCGCCAGGGAGCCCTCCGGTAACTGCTGGAGCACTTGCGTGAAATTGATGCTTTGCCGGTGGCTGAATTTGTCTTGCTTGATCAGTTGCGTGCGATGGATGATTTGAGTCTGTTCCACCAACGCCAATACCAACTTGAGCTTCCGGGTGAAGGATTCCGGGAAAAGACTTAGCTGCAATCTGCTGAAAAAACGCACGTACAAACGTTCCAATAACAGAATCAACTGCACTTGGCCAGCCCGTTGGCGCTCAAGTTCTTTTTTCTGCAAGACCAGCTTGATTTGCTCTTTTATAAATCCTTGCTTTTCCCCCTGATGACCTTTCCTGAACGTCTGGCTAAAATGATACGCGCCTCTTAAATCAATGACCTGATAAGAGAAATCTTAAAATGTGCCACTGGGCCAGAAACCCTTTAATAATTGCCTGCCGCGTGTAGGCCTCTTCTTGAGAAGTAGGAGCCTCTGAAAAGAGTTTGTTTAGTACCGCCTTGCTGTGTTCTGAATTCACAAAATCAAAAAACGGCAGCAGGCTTTCCTGCACTTGTAAATCTTGGACGTGGTGCATAGCAGAAAGCGGTGGGGTTAAATATTCAGTTTGCTAGATATAACCGCCAGTTCAAGCAATTAGTATGCAGGCCAGGCGTTTTCGGGCTCATTTCTGGAAATGAAGCCAAAAACGGAAATCGGTAGCCAAGGATAGGGCTTTTAAAAAAACAAAAAAACTTACCACAGATAACTGTCAACTAACCGCTAAATTTGCGGCACCAATCATTCTTCTCATTCTGCCATGGCCCTAACCGCTGAAGACATTCTCAAGCAACTCAAGAACCGGGAGTTTGCTCCGGTGTATTTTCTGCAGGGCGAGGAACCGTATTATATTGACCTCATCTCAGATTACATAGAGCAGCACGCGCTCAACGACATGGAGAAAGGCTTCAACCAGGTGGTCATGTATGGCAAAGACGTAGACATATCTACCGTGCTGCTGCAGGCCAAGCGCTTCCCCATGATGTCTGACCGCCAGGTGGTGATTGTGAAGGAAGCCCAGAACCTGGCCAACCTGGAAGCCGACCCCGAGAAAGACAACGCCGCCAAACAGCTGGATGCGTACTTAAACAACCCGCTGCCCTCCACCATTCTGGTGTTCTGCCACAAACACAAAGTCTTGGACGGCCGCAAACGCTTGGGCAAACTGTTGAGCAAAAACGCGGTATTCCTGACCACCAAAAAACTCTATGAAAACCAGGTAGGCGGCTGGATCAACCAGTTCATCAAAGGCAAAAACCTGTCGGCCACGCCCAAGGCGGTCATGATGCTGGGTGAGTATATTGGGTCAGATTTGTCCAGGTTGGCGAATGAAATAGAGAAGCTGGCCATCAACCTCAAACCCGGGCAGACCATTGACGAAAATCTGGTGCATGAGAACATAGGCATCAGCAAGGAATATAACATTTTTGAGCTGCAGAACGCCATCACGCGGCAAGACGTGCTTAAGGCCAACCGCATCCTCAACTATTTCGAGTCAAACCCCAAAGACAATCCGCTGATTCCCAATCTGGTGCTGCTGTTTTCTTACTTCTCCAAACTGATGACGCTGCATATGTTGCCTATGGTAAATGAACAAACGGTTTCCAAGACGTTGGGGAACCGGGCGTTTCTAGCCAAGGAGTATTTGCAGGCCCTGCGGGTGTACCCGTACGGGCGCGTGCTGCAGATTATTGGATTTTTGCATCTAGCTGATTTACAGAGCAAAGGCATTGAGGGCGGGAGCATGGCAGACGCGGCCATTCTGAAAGAACTGGTGTTCAAGATCATGCACCACGTGCCGGCGCTGAGGTGATTTCCGTTTTTGGCTCCGTTTCCGGAAATGAGCCCGAAAACGGAAAATTAACCGCCACCCAAATGCGAAACGGGCCTTTGGTTCGTTCCTTTCCCAGCGGGTACTTTCAAATGAATTGTTCGGGGTACCCGCATTTTTTCTAATTTTGAAGGACGGGCAACCCCCCAGAAAAATCGATGTCTTTCTGTGGGGCCTTGCTTCCTTTACCATGACACTATGAAACTACCGCACAAATTAGCCTTGGCCACGGCCCTGCTCGGGAGCGCTTCCGCCGCGCAGGCGCAGCACCCGCAGACGTTCCGGTCAGAAGAGCGCTTTTTCCAGGAAGGCCTTGAATTGTATGACCGCGAGAAATTTGGCGCGGCGCAACAGGCCTTCGCGCAGTACATCAGGTTAATCAATGACCCCACCAAAACCGCCGATGCCCAGTACTATTACGCGGTGAGCGGTTTGCACCTGTTTCACCCAGACGCTGAGCAGTTGGTCTTGCAGTTCGCGGCGCGGTACCCGGCGCACCCCAAAGCACCCGTGGCTTTCTTTGAACTGGGAACGTCATTTTTCGACAAGAAGAATTATGACAAAGCCATTCAGTACCTGGAACAAGCCCCCGCTGACCGCCTGGACGAAGCCCAGCTGAAAGAGTCTGAGTTCAAGCTGGGCTACTCGTACTTCTCTAAAAAGAACTTCACCAAGGCCAAGCTGCTCTTTGATAGAAACAAGAAAGGCAACCACCAATATTCCTTCGCCAGCAGTTATTACGCCGGTTATCTGGCCTTTAACCAGGGCGATTACATTGGCGCCAAGCTGGACCTGAAAGTAGCTGAGCAGGACGAGAATTACCGCACCATTGTGCCCTACATGCTCACGCAGGTTTTGTACAAGGAAGGCAATTTCACCGAAGTAATCAGCTACGGCGAAAAATCTTTGGGCCTTACGCCCAAAGTGCAGAATCCAGAGGAGATTGAATTGTTTGTAGGCGATGCCTATTTCCAGAAAAACGATTTCAAGTCGGCGGCCAAGTATTTCAAGAGCTATGCGGAGGGCAAGAAAACCCTGGACAAGACAGTGCAGTACAAAATCGGTTTCACTGATTACAAGAACAATGATTTCAAGAGCGCCATCCAGAACCTGAAAGCGGTGGCGTTCCATTCAGATTCATTGGGCCAGAACGCGTCTTACCATTTAGGTCTGAGTTACCTCAAAGACAATAACAAGCAGTTTGCCTTGGGCGCGTTTGACCAGGCCCGCAAGCTTAACATTGACAAGGGCGTAAAGGAAGGGGCCGTGGTGAAATACGCGCAACTGAACTATGAACTGGGTAATTTCTCTGAGGTCATCAGTTCCTTGTCGTCGTTCACCAAAGATTACCCCAATTCGCGCTACGCTGATGAAGCCGATGACATTCTGAGCGAAGCCTACCTGAATTCCAATAATTACCTGGAGGCCATTGCGCACATTGAGAAACTGCCGCGCCGCAGCCATAAAATAAATGAAACGTATCAGCGCGTGACCTATTACCAGGCCGTGAAACTGTACAATGACCAACTGTTCCAGCAGGCAGTGGCCATGCTGGACAAGTCCCTGGGCTTCCCGTATGACAAAGAGATTCAGGCGGGCAGTAATTTCCTGAAAGGTGAGGCCTATTCCATTGGGCAGCGCTGGCCGCAGGCCATCACCAGTTACGGCGCCGTTTTTCAGACGCCTAACTCAGGCCGAACGGAGTATTACGTGAAGTCGCGCTACGGCATTGGCTACGCGTATTACAGTGACAAGCAGTATGACAAAGCGCTGGTGCATTTCAAGGCCTATCTGAACGATAACACCATTAAGTTCGGGAACCCCAACTACGCAGATGCCATGGTGCGTTTGGCAGATACCTATTATGTGTCTAAGGATTACAGCCAAGCCTTGAATTGGTATGACCAGGCGCTGACCAACAAAACCGTGGACGCTGACTATGTGCACTTCCAGAAAGGGGTGGTGTTCAGCCTGACCAACCGCCGTGACCAGGCCATTGCCAGCTTGCAGACCTTGCTGCGCACGTATCCTAAATCAAGGTACGCCGATGACGCCGTGTACCAGAAAGGCATTATTGACTTTGAGGGCTCCAATTACGCCCCGGCCATCGCCAGCTTCAGTGATTTAATAGACAACCACAGCGGCAGCACCCTGGTGCCCATGGCCATTCAGAAACGCGGGGTGGCTTACCAGAACCTGCGCCGCACGCCAGAAGCCATTGCAGATTTCAAGCGCGTGATTGACCAGTACCCTACGCACCCCATCGCCAATAACGCCATTTACAGCTTGCAGGAGGCCCTAGGAGCCAGCAATCAAACGGAGCAACTGGATACATATCTGACCAAGTTTAAGGCGGCTAACCCTGAATCTGATGCTTTAGAAAGCGTTGAATTTGAAGCGGCTAAGTCTTTGTACTTCAATGAGAAATACAAGTTGGCTATTCCTAAGTTTGAGGCTTTCCTGAAGACGTATCCGGCCAGTTCCTCGGTGCCCAATGCCCGGTATTTCCTGGGAGATTCTTACTGGCGCGCCGATGACAAAGCTAACGCCCTGCGCAGTTTGAAAGAAGTGGCCATTGAAGGTAGATCTGAATACCTGAGCAAAGCCCTGCAGCGCGTAGCCGACATGGAGTTTGAGAACGGGAATTTCGGCGAGGCCGCTGCTTTCTATTCCAGACTGCGTGATGTGGCGGTGAACAAGCGGGAGCAGGCCACAGCCCTCATGGGTTTGATGAAAAGCTTCTACTACACCAATGACTTCAACAACACCATTTTAATTGCTGATGACCTGATTGCCCGAGGCAACGCCACGCTCAACGCCTACAATTCGGCCCTGCTGTACCGCGGGAAAGCCAATTATGCGCAAGACAGACTGGACCAGGCCTTAAAGGAATTCACTACCGCGTCCAAATCTGCCACTGACATCAATGGGGCCGAAGCACATTACCTGGTGGCTGAAATCTACTTCAAACAGAAGAAATACAAAGAGGCGCTGGACCAGGGCTTCGCGTTCATCAATACGTTTGGAGACTATGATTACTGGTTGGGTAAAACCTTTTTGCTGATTGCCGATGTGTATGTGGCCCAGAATGAATCTTTCCAGGCCAAGTCCACCTTGCAGTCCATTATTGAAGGCGCCACAGACAAAGAAATTGTGGAGCAGGCCAAAGCCAAATTGGCGGAGTTGGAGAGAAATGTAACCGGCGCGCCTAAAAACTAAGAGACATGAGAAATACAGCTAAAATAGCCGGCATTTCGGCATTCTTCTTTCTAGGCTTATGGCAAGGGGCAACCGCCCAGCAAACCGGCTGGGGCGAAGGCACCAAACTGGAAAGCACTGAGATTGTGGTGGAGAAAAACCGTGTGCTGGAACTGCCAGAGGCCAACCGCAACTTTGAGAAATTCAGGATTGAGCCTCCCAAATTGCAGGATAGAAATGTAACCTACCGGTTCACTGAATACCGCTTGCCGGAACATTACATCAACCTGCCCATGCGCGTGCTCACCATTCGGCAGGAAGACCTGACTAAATTGTATGGCAATTACGTGAAAGGCGGCATTGGCAATTACGGCACCATATACGGCAGAGGGTATTTCCACAACAAGCGTGATGACAAAGCGTCTTACGGCGCTGAGGTAGGGCATCTGTCTTCGGCCAACGGCCCGGTGAAAAACTCCGGTGCGGCCAACAGCTTTGTGCAGGCCCACGGCGAACTCTACCAAGGCAACCTCACCTTTGGAGGCAAGGCGCGGTATGAGCGCGACCAGAATTATTTCTATGGCTATGACCAAAGCCGCGAAGTCAACACAGATACTTTAAAGCAAGTCTATAATCGCTTTCTGGCTGAGGGACACTTCAATAACCTGATTGACATCAAGAGTCCGCTTAAATACTCAGGCCTAGCAGGGGTGACGTATACCGGTGATAATTTCACGGCCAAGGAAACTAATGTGTACGCCAGCTTTAAAACCACCTATGCTTTGAGCAAAGAGTCTGGGGTGTTGGTGGATGTAGATGCGGCTTATGCCAACTTGAAAGGCTCAGAGAAAACCTTTGGGCGTAGTTTCTTTAAAATAAGGCCAGCCTATACGCGCCAGGTAGATAAATTGAGTTTGGTGTTGGGCGGAACCCTGGCTTACACCAGTGATACCATCAATGATTCCCGCAAGCTCAATTTGTACCCAGCCTTGGAGGCCAGTTACCAGGCCATTGAGAACAAGCTGACTTTGTTTGCCGGCGCCACAGGAGATTTGCAAAGAACCACATTGTATAGCCTGAGCAAGGAAAATCCGTTCCTGAACCATGACCAATATATTGCTGATGTAAACAAAGGGCTGGAGTTCTTTGGCGGCCTGAACGGAAGCCTGGGCAAGTATGTGCAATTCACTGCCCGCGTGGCGCACCAGCAGTACCGCAACCTATATTTCTACAACAACGCCCTGCGTGACAGTTCCCAGTTTGACCTGGTATACGATGACGGCGTGACCAAGGTGCTACAGGTATTTGGGCAGCTGACCTACAACCAATCTGAAGATTTACGCATAGGAATCAAAGCCGAGAACAACAGCTATTCAACTGCCTCACTAGAAAAAGCTTATCACCGGCCAGAACTGATTTTGACTACTTTCGGGACATATAATCTTTATGACAAGATTCTCTTCAACGCCGAACTTTACTATATTAGCAGTTCCTATGGTAGAATCACCAGGGGAGCCGATTCACCTCCTGCCTTAGTTGGCGCTGGGTCTGAACTGAAAGAAACAGACACGGTGGTGGATTTAAACCTGAAGGCTGATTACCGTTTCTCTCAAAGGCTGTCGGCGTTTATTATGGGTAACAACCTGCTGAACAACAAATACCAGCGTTTGGTGAATTACCCAACCCAAGGATTGTCTGTAATAGGGGGCGTTACCTATTCGTTTTAAGTAAACTATGGTTCAAGGGCATATTAAATCTTTGCTGTACGCGTATGACTGCGTGATCATCCCAGACTTTGGGGGCTTGATCACCCATTACGCGCCCGCCAAAATCCATCCCATCAAGCACACGTTCACTCCGCCATCCAAACGTATTGCATTCAATGAGCAGTTGAAGGTGAACGATGGTCTGCTGATTTCCACCTTGGCCCAGAGCCAGCAGTGGTCCATGCCGCAGGCGCAGCGGGAGGTGGCCGGTTTTGTGCAGGAATTAAAAGAACAGCTGCAAACCCAGCACCGTTTTCAGTTAAGTGACGTGGGCGTGTTCCGGTACAACACTGAGCGCAAACTGGTGTTTGAGAGCATTGAAGGCGAGAACTTCCTGGAGAACAGCTTCGGGTTGCCGGAACTGGTGGCCAAGCCTATCCTGGGCAAGGAGACCCTAGTGCTGCGCGGCAATTACCAGGACCAGTTGGCCCAGCCTGTCACGGGCGCGAGCAAAGTGAAGCTGCGGTTGCAGAAAATGTACCGCGTAGGCGCAAGTCTGGTCATTGGTGGCCTTTCTATCTCCGCGGTGTACCTGTGGTCTCTGCAAGCCGATGTTAATTTGAGTTCCCTCAACCCGTTCACCTTGCTGCAGAACCAAACAGTAGAGCAGCCAAAAGCACCACAACCAGTTGAGGCAGATGCATTTGAGCAAGCCCAGTTAACTGAACAATACAGCACCCAACTGCAAGAAGACTGGTCAGTGGAGCAGGAGCTGGCCCGCGAGGACTCCCTTTTGGCTTCATTTCCAAAACAGAGCCCAAAAACGGAAACCGAAGTTGCTCCTGCAGAAACTCCGGTACCAGTGAAAGCAAAAGTTGAGGTGGCTAAACCTGCGGCCGAGGTTGCGCCTGCGCCGGTAAAAGTGGCGCCTGCCGTTCCAGCGGCCAAAGAGAGTAAGCCAACCGTGGAGGTGCATAAGAAAACCGGTAAGTTCTACGTTATCATGGGGGTGTTCTCACAGGAAGACTACGCCACCATGAACCAGAAACGGCTGGCCAAGAAAGGATATACGTCTAAAATCATTCCTACCTACAACAACAAACGTCACCGCGTGTCAGTAGCTGAATTCAGCTCTGCGGCAGAGGCACAGGCCGCGTTGCCAAGCCTCCGCGGAAAGATTAGCCAAGAACTTTGGGTACTAAACTATTAACATGAACGCTCTTTTGCTCCAGATCACCAATTCTATTCCTGTTGATACCGCCGCCGCCGCTACGTCTGCCGCTGAAGCCACGCAAGAATCAGTTTCCTTGCTTGACTTAACCTTAGCGGGTGGTTGGGCCATGATTCCTTTGGCACTGCTCTCTTTGGCGGGTATTTACATTTTTGTGGAACGATACCTTACCCTCAAAAAAGCCTCACAGAATCCGGCTGGGTTTTTAGGAAGATTAAAGAATCTAGTAGTGGCCGGAGACATTCAGGGTGCCCGTATGCTGTGCGCACAAACCAATTCGCCTATTTCCAGAATGTTAGAGAAAGGCATTTCTAAGATTGGCCAGCCCTTAAACAGCATTGAAGCCTCTATTGAAAATGTTGGGAAGATTGAAATTGCCCGGCTTGAAAAAGGTTTATCAGGCTTGGCTACGGTGGCGGGTGCCGCTCCAATGCTGGGTTTCTTAGGAACGGTAACCGGTATGATTGGCGCATTTATTGCCATTGCCCAGGCAGAAGGTTCCATCAGCCCAAAATTATTGTCTGGTGGTATCTATGAAGCCATGGTGACTACGGCGGCTGGTTTGATCATCGGGTTGCCTGCCTATGTTGGGTACAACTTCCTAGTTTCTAAAATTGACAGCATTGTGCATGACATGGAGTACAGCTCCATTGAGTTTATAGATCTGTTACAGGAGCCACAAGCCTAATGAATTTACGCTCTAAAAATAGAATCAGCGCCGAGTTCAGCATGTCGTCTATGACAGACATTATCTTTCTGTTGTTGATTTTCTTCATGCTTACCTCCAATTTCGTGACGCCCTCTGGCTTACCCGTGACGTTGCCCACCAGTAAAGCCTCTGAAATTGTGATGCAGAAAATCAGTGTCACCATTTCCAAGGATTTGCAGTACCTCATGAATGACCAGCCTACTACTGTTGAGGCATTGCCGGCTTTGTTGGAGCAAGCATTGGCGGGAACCGAACCCGGGGAAGGGGTTGTTGTCTTGCATGTAGATAAGGCCGTGCCGGTGGAGCATTTTGTGAAAGTAGCCGGTATTGCGAATAACTTGAAAGCAAGGGTTTCTATCGCCACGCTTCCATCAGAATAGATAACTATGGTACTTACCCAACAGGAAGAAAAAAACAAACGCATTGCCATGGCCATCAGCGTGGCCATGCACGTGCTGTTGTTGCTCTTGCTGTTCTTTGTAATGGCTTGGGATAAGGAAGATATTAAACCTGACAATATAGGAGGTATAGAATTATCTTTTGGGACTACTGATGTAGGCAGTGGTGATGTTAATAGCAAAGCCGCTCCAAATGAATCTACCAACACTGAAGACAGCCAACCTGCCGCCGAAGCGCCAAAGGCAGTGCCTACGCCCCAACCTAATCAACCCACCCCAACTGCTGAACCGCAAAATGACCGTGTAGTCACCACTACCGCAGATGCGCCAGTAAGTATAAAAGAAACCAAGGCAGAACCTAAGCCTGAACCCGTAAAGGAGGAGCCCAAAAAAGTTGACAACCGCGCCATTTTCCCCGGTAAGGCTAAAACCGGCTCCGGAAACGGAACTTCGGGCTCCAGCAACAACCCTACGGGCAATAACAACGGAGATGAAGGCGTGACCGGCGATAAAGGTCGTCCAGAAGGCAAATACCCCGGCAAGAAAACCGGAAACGGGGGCAGCGGTGGTGGTAACCTGAACATGCCCGGCTGGCGTTATGACATTGCTCCAAAGGCAGACCCGTATGACAACGAGAGCGGGATTGTGAAGATTGAGATTAAAATTGACGCCGAAGGTTCTATTGTGAGTTTACGTGTGGTGGAAAGCAACGTGAGCCCGCGCGTTCAGCAATGGTACAAAGACCAGGTACAGCGCACCACCTTCAGTAGAATTGCCGGTGGAAACTCCAGCGCAGGGGCCACGGGTACCATTACGTTTATCATCAGATCCAATTAAAAAAGAAATTTTGTGACGTACGATCAAGCGTTAGACTACCTCTACCAGCAGTTGCCGATGTTTCACCGCATCGGCAACGCTGCTTTTAAGAAGAGCCTTGACAACATCATCGCGCTAACACAGGCCCTGGACAACCCCCAGCGCAAATTTAAATCGGTACACGTGGCGGGTACCAACGGCAAAGGCAGTTCGTCCAGCATGTTGGCCGCCGTGCTGCAGGCCGCCGGCTATAAAACCGGCCTCTACACGTCGCCGCACCTCAAAGAGTTTACGGAGCGCATCAAAATCAACGGCGAGATGATCTCCAAAGAGAAAGTAGCCGAATTCACTACCCAGCACCAGTCGTTGTTTGAAGAAGTAAAACCGAGTTTCTTTGAGATGACGGTGGCCCTGGCCTTTGATTATTTCGCGGAGCAGGAGGTTGACATCGCCATTATTGAAGTAGGGTTGGGCGGAAGACTGGATTCCACCAACATCATCACCCCCCTGGTATCCCTGATCACCAACATTGGCTTGGACCACCAGGCCCTGCTGGGCGATACGCTCCCGGAGATTGCTACTGAGAAAGCCGGCATTATGAAACCCGGCGTGCCCACTATCATTAGCCAGACCCAAGCCCCAGTTTTGCCTGTGTTTGAGGAAATGAGCCGGAAAACGGGAAGCCCGTTAATATTGGCGGATCAAGTCTATAAGCTGGAACCAAAAACTGCGGACGGAATTCACGCGACCTACGAGGTGCACCTGAAGGAAAATCTTTGGTTGAGTGATGTAAAATTATCTCTCTTAGGTTCTTACCAGAAAAACAATCTGCCGGGCGTGCTGTCCACGTTAGAAGTACTCAAAACCAAAGGCTTCCAGATTTCAGATTCGCAACTGCGCGAAGGGCTTAAAAACATTCAGCAATTCACGGGTCTAAATGGCCGTTGGCAGATTCTGTCGCAGAAACCCTTGACCATCTGTGACACCGGCCATAATCTAGACGGCCTCACGCAGGTAGTCAAACAATTGCTGGCACTGCAGCCCAAACAGGTGCATTTTGTGTTTGGGGCGGTCAATGACAAAGACATCAAGAGTGTGCTGCGGCTATTGCCCGTGGTGAATTTCAGGTATTATTTCTGCGAGGCGCAGATTCCCAGAGCCTTGCCTTTGCAGACCTTGTATGATGAGGCGCAGTTCGCCGGGCTGAAAGGCAAACCGTACCCCACCGTTGAAGACGCGTATCTGGCGGCCCAAGCCTTCGCGCAGGAAGATGAGGTAATATTCATTGGCGGTAGTACCTTTGTGGTAGCGGAAATCCCCGATTTATAATTCATGGGCAGAGGTAAATTAGTGAAGTTTGCGGCCAACGCCACGCGTGACAACGTGGTGGAGCCGGGCAAAGAGAAGTACGAACAACTGAAAGGCAAATGGAACCGTGAATTCTTCCTGCGGGAACGGCCTCTAGTGCTGGAGGTAGGCTGCGGCAAAGGCGAATACACCGTGGGCATGGCCGCCCAGTACCCAGAGAAAAACTTTCTGGGCGTTGACATCAAAGGCAACCGCATCTGGAAGGGGAGTTCCCTGGCGCTGGAAGAAGGTCTGGCCAATGTGGGCTTCCTGCGCACTTTCATTGAAAACCTGGACCATCATTTCGGGGAAAAGGAGGTAGACGAAATCTGGATCACTTTCCCAGACCCGCAGCCCCGCAAACGCGACATCAAACGACGGCTCACCTCGCCGCGCTTTCTCAACATGTACCAGCAGATTGTGAAGCCCGGCGGTAAAATTCACCTCAAAACCGATAGCGACCTTTTGTTTGATTTCACGCTGGAAACGTTGGAGGAGCGTAATGTCAAATCAGTGTTGTTTACCAAAGACCTCTACCAATCAGATTTGCAGGAGCACACCATGGGCATTTACACCACATTTGAGAAAGTGTATCTGGAGCAAGGCGTGCCTATCAAGTATCTGCAGTTCACTGTGTAAAATATCCGTTTTTGGCTCCGTTTCCAGAAATGAGCCCGAAAACGGAAAAGGCCGCTCTAAGTAAGAGCGGCCTTTTCCGTTTTTTATCAATCGCTGACATTTAAGTAGCATATCAGCACCTTATAAAATCAGTACATTTAATTAATCTTCCAGCTGCTCAAAAATCTCCTCTAGTTCGTCAAAGTTTTTGAAGCCGGGTCTCAGTTCCTGGCCGCCTTTAAGGGCAATGCCCGCCGGGTGAATCTTGTCCAGCGCTTCTTTGGTATTTTCCTTGTTCAGCCCGAAGCCCAGCAGGATGGGATATTTGCCGGAGATGTCGCGCAGGAAGCGGTGGTTGGTTTGGTCAATGGATTGGAAATCGTCTGAGTCAATCAGGAAATACTCCACGTGCTGGTGGTAGAGTTCCAACATGCTGATGAGGTTCTCTTCCACGGTGTCTTTGTCAATCATCACCCGCAGAATGATGGGCAGGGGCAGATCGTCCAGGTCTTCAATCAAATAAAGGCCGTTGAGTTGCAGCATGTCCACTTTGTAGGAAAGCAGCAGTTCCTCCAATTCGGCCACCGAAAGGTCATCGGCCTGGCCCACCAGTTTCACGCCAGACACCCAGCCCGATATTTCCTTGAAGGCTTCGGGCGTTACGTAGTCTGGTTGGCCGTGCTGCAGGGAAAACCCCAGCATTTCCACGCCCATGCCGGCGCAGTAACGGGCGTCGCTTAAGTTATTAATTTGATTGACAAGGACAATGGTACTTAAAGCCATGGTAAAAATTTGGGTTGATTAGCAGAAATGCCCTAATCAAGGGGCCAATTCTGCATCAAATGTATAAATGGAAATCGGGTTTTGGACGCAACCGCAGAGAATTATTTGTCTCCGTTTATTAGCCCACACCTCTAACGACTCTTTTAAACTATTATTGGCGCGGCAAGGTTTGGAAAGAAATACGCCAACTGGTTAAAAGTCAGGCAAAAGCGAAGTAGGCCAGAAATTCACTATCTTTGCAGCATTGTTTTTCGGCGGGACTGTGAATCCCGTTTAATCCAGAAAAAATGAATTCAAAAGGAAGAGTATTGGTCGCCATGAGTGGCGGCATTGATTCCTCTGTGGCAGCGGTTTTGCTCCACGAGCAGGGATATGAAGTAGTGGGTATGACCATGAAAACGTGGGACTACGCCAGTGCCGGGGGAAGTAAGAAGGAAACCGGCTGCTGCAGCCTGGATTCCATCAATGACGCCCGCGACATTGCCGTGCAGCTGGGGTTTCCGCATTACATCATTGACATCAGAGAAGAGTTCGGCGATTACGTCATCAACCATTTTACCGATGAGTACATTGCCGGCCGCACCCCAAATCCCTGCGTTTTATGTAACACCCATATTAAGTGGGATGCCCTTTTAAGACGCGCCGATAAATTGGGCTGTGACCTGATTGCCACCGGGCATTACGCCAACATACGGCAGGAAAACGGCCGTTATGTGATTTCCAAAGGCAAAGACCACCACAAAGACCAATCTTACGCCCTCTGGGGAATTAGCCAGGAAAGTTTGAGCCGCACTATTTTCCCGCTAGGCCAATTGCATAAGACTGAAATCAGGCAGATGGCCATGGACCGCGGGTTTGATGCTTTGGTGAAGAAAGCCGAAAGCTACGAGATCTGTTTTATCCCAGACAATGACTACCGCGGTTTCCTGAAAAGGAGAGTGCCCACCCTGCAGGCCGAGGTAGCCGGGGGCGAGTTTGTGCTGGAAGACGGCACCGTGGTAGGCAAACATGAAGGCTATCCGTTCTACACCATCGGGCAACGCAAAGGTCTGGGCGTGGCCTTAGGCTATCCGGCGTTTGTAACCAGAATAGAGAAAGATACGAATAGGGTTATACTGGGCAATTACGAGCAGCTGGCGCGCAACGGCATGAACGTGGGCAAACTGAGCATGGGCAAATACGAGAACCTGCACGGCCGCCCCACCGAAACCATTACCAAAGTGCGCTACAATGACCCCGGCACCGCCGCCACCATTGAACAGATAGGTGACAAAATGCTGGTGAAGTTCCATGCGGGTGTCAACGCCATTGCCCCCGGACAGGCCGCCGTTTTCTATGAAGGCGACGACGTGATTGGCGGCGGTTGGATTGAGGCCAGCTTTAACCTGGAAGACTAGTTCTATAGCTTTATGAAAAAACTTCTCCTTTTTGCCTTTCTATTGGCCACGGTTGGGCTCCAGGCCTGTTCAGACGAAGAATCTGTGCTGGACCCCGCCACCGTGGGGTACGACTATTACCCCATGACTGTGGGGGAGTTCAAGATTTTCAATGTGAGTGAGAAAGTCTTTACCAACAATTTGGTCAGAAGGGAAGAGACGTTTCAAACCAGGGAATATGTAAAAGGCACCACCACTGACCAAACCGGCCGCCTTTGGTACCAGGTGGAATTAGCCAGAAGACCGGTTGGCGGCACCACCTGGATGACAACCGGCATACGGTTGGTTTCCCCCAGCAAAACGGACTTACGAATTCAGGAGAACAACAAAACTACGGTGCACATGGTGTTCCCGGTAAAGCAAGGATATTCCTGGGTGTACAACGGGCTCACCAGCCAAGAGGAAAAAGCCTATTATACCTATGAAGACCTGGGCAAGCCTTTTGTGGTAGACGGCGGCGCCACGTATGAAAATACCTTAACCGTTAGGCAAGACCAGGATTTTGAAGACGAGTTGATCTTGGTTATAAGACACTATGAAGTATTAGCCCCAGGCAAAGGCCCGGTTTACCGTTTCAACAGATACTACCAATATTGCCAAGGCGGCGCGGGCAGCAACTGTGAGGTGGGCACTAATTACATTGTAGATGGCTCTGACCGCGTAGAAACCTTGGTGGAGTCTGGCATGATTAATTAAGTGCCTAGCGAAATCCAAAAGCGCATATGCTTCGGTTAGAAATTCCGTTTTCGGGCTCATTTTCAGAAATGAGCCCGAAAACGGATTTTTGCTTTGGAAGAATCCTTCGTTTTAAAATACGCCTGCATTGGTTTTTCTGCCTAGAAAGTGTTGCTTTGTAGAAGTAAAACCCAAGCAATGCCGCATCTTATTTCTCCTTCCATTCTGGCCGCCGATTTCGGGCAACTGGCCCAAGATGTTCAACTCCTCAACCGCAGCGCCGCCGACTGGATTCACGTGGATGTGATGGACGGCCGGTTTGTGCCTAACATCTCCTTCGGGTTTTCGGTGATTCAGGCCATTCAGAAGCACGCCAGTTTGCCTTTAGATGTGCATTTGATGATAGAGGAGCCGGAGAAATACATTGAGCAGTTCAGGGCCGTGGGCGCCGATACCATCACGGTACACTATGAGGCCTGTCCGCACCTGCACCGCACCATACAACAGATCAAAGCCACCGGAGCCAAGGCGGGCGTGGCCTTGAACCCGCATACGCCAGTGGTGCTGCTCCAGGATATCTTGGCGGACTTGGACATGGTGTGCCTGATGTCGGTTAACCCAGGTTTTGGCGGACAAAAATTCATTGAACATACGTATCAGAAAACACGTGCGTTAAAGGAGATGATCACGGCCGTGGGTTCTTCCTGCTTAATTGAGATTGACGGTGGCGTGAACCAACAAAATGCGCCCTTGCTGCTGCAAGCCGGCGCCGATGTGCTGGTAGCCGGTTCCTTTGTTTTCTCAGCGGCAGACCCGGTGCAGACCATTCAAGCGTTAAAAGATATTACCGTTTCCTAAACATGCACAAAAAGGGCTGGTGGTGGGTGCTTTTGCTTTTCATGAACACCGGTGCCTGGGCACAGGCGGTGTACGTGCAGGGCATTGTCTCTGATCAGCAACAAAATCCTTTGGTAGGCGCCACCGTGCTGGTGCAGGAAACCCAGACTTCCACGGCCTCAGATGCCCGTGGCAGGTTTCAAGTAAGACTGGAAAAGGCAGGCACTTACACGTTATCTGTCAGATATATAGGCTACCAACCTTACTTACAACAACTTTCTCTGGTGGCCGGGGAGACCCGTTTTGTGCGGGTGGAACTAACCCAGAACGAAGGGAAGATCCAGGAAATTACGGTACGCGGGAAAAACCCCAATGACACCCGCCAGGAAGTCAGCATCACCCGCCTGGATCCTCGCCTCACGCAAACCTTGCCCGCGCCTTTCCAGGAATTCAATAAAATTCTGTTGACGTTGCCGGGCGTTTCCAATAACAATGAACTCAGCTCCAGCTACTCGGTGCGCGGGGGAAGTTATGACGAAAACCTGGTGTATGTAAACGGCATTGAGGTCTACCGGCCTTTCTTAAACATCTCGGGCCAGCAGGAGGGCCTGAGCTTTGTCAACCCAGACTTGGTAGAAGACGTGACCTTTTCCTCCGGCGGCTGGCAACCCAAATACGGCGACAAACTATCATCGGTCCTAGACATTCAGTACCGCACGCCCACCAAATTTGCAGGCACCGTGTCTGGTGGTTTAACGGGTGGCTCTGTACACGCCGAAGGCACCGCCGCCCAAGGCCGCTTCGGGTTTCTGCTGGGTGCCCGGCACAAGAACGCCGCTTATATTCTGAGCAGCCTGGAAGTGGAAGGCGATTATCGGCCTAAGTTCACTGATGTGCAGACGTATCTTACGTATGATCTGTCTTCCAAAGAACACCGCGCCACCGGGTTGCCCGCTAAAACGCAGCTGAGTTTTCTGGGGAACATCGCGCAGAATGATTACCAGGTGCGGCCCGAGACCCGGGAAACCACCTTCGGGACCCAGTTTCAGGCCTTGCGCCTGATTGTAGGCTATGACGGGCAAGAGCAGATGCGTTATACCACCTACCAGGGCGGGCTAAGGCTGCAGCATGAATTCAAACCCAACCTCACCTCAGAAATTATCTATTCCAGCCTTTACAGCCAGGAGCGCGAATACCGTGATCTGGAAGCAGGCTACCGTTTCTGTGACATCTTGCCCACGCCGGGCGTGTCGCCGTTTAACCGTTGCGCCGGGGAGCGGGGCGTAGGCACCAAATTTGAATATTCCCGTAACCGCCTCAGGGCTGCTTTGCAAGCGCTGGAGTTCAAGACCAACTGGCAAGTTTCCGGAAGAAGCGAAATCAGCGCTGGCTTGAAAATGGGCCAGGAAAGCATTCAGGACGTGATTCAGGAATATTCTTTCCAGGATTCCGCAGATTATGTATTCAACCTGCAGACCTTGAACAGCAACCAGGACCTGACCTCCACCAGAATGCAGGGATTTGTGCAGCATCGTTTTGAGCTGGACAGCCTCAAAACGCTCACGTATGGCGTGCGGGTGCATTATTGGTCAGTGAACAAGCAGCTTTCTATTAGCCCGCGGGTGCAGTATGCGTTTCAGTTGGCTTCCTTGCCGCAATGGTCGTTTAAAATGGCTACCGGGCTGTACGTGCAGCCGCCTTTGTACCGTGAGCTGCGTGGCCCCGAAGGCAAGCTGTATCCCGAAGTGAAAAACCAGCAGTCTTACCATTTTATTGCCGGCACCGAGTACCGTTTTAAGAAATGGGACCGTCCGTTTAAACTCACCGCCGAGGCGTATTACAAATATCTTCCTTCAGTGATTCCCTACGAGCAGGACAACATGCGCCTGCGCTATTTGCCGCAAATTGGCGCCACGGCCTATGCGGTGGGCGTGGATGTGCGCGTGAACGGCGAGTTCATCAAAGGGGAGGAGTCTTGGTTTAGTTTGGGCATTATGCGCACCCATGAAAACCTGCAAGGCGATTCTACCGTGGCACTCAACCCCGCCACCGGCAAAGTGGAAGGGCAGGCACCCAAAGGCTATATTCCCCGGCCCACCGACCAGTTCCTGAACGCGGGCATCTTTTTTCAGGACCACCTGCCCAACAACCCTTCCATGCGCATGTACCTGAATTTGGTGTTCAGCACGGGGTTGCCTTTTGGCCCGCCGGGTGAGTTGAATTTCCGGAACGTGTTCCCGGGCCCGTCTTACAAGCGCATTGACCTGGGTTTCTCTAAACTGATCACTATGAAAGGGGCCGGTTCCTCTGCCTTCGGGCTGGAGAGTTTGTGGCTGAGTTTGGAGATTCTGAATTTGATTGCCGCCCAAAACGTGATTTCCTACAACTACATCAAAGACTACTCGGGCATAACGTACGGCGTACCCAATTACCTCACCGGCCGCATGGTCAACTTAAGGTTTATCGCTAAGTTCTAGAAAAAGCTTTCCGTTTTCGGCCTCATTTCCAGAAATGAGGGCGAAAACGGAAAGATAACTCCATAAAAAAAGCCCGGCACGTTCAATAGTAGAACGAGCCGGGCTTTCTTGTTTTCTCAATCCAAATTAATTCAAATACCGCTGTTCTTTCCAGAGGATGGCGGCGTTCTCAATTTCTTTGGCGTAGGCCTGGTAAGTTTGCTGGTCTTTCTTGCCTAGTTTCTGGGCTTTTTTGTTCAGTTCCAGGGCTTGTTGGTATTCGTTTTTCTGGGCCAGCAGTTTGGCCTTGAGCCAGGTGTTATAGAAATTCTCCTCAATGCTCAAGGATTTGTTAATCCATTCCAGAGCCAGTTCATGATCCTGGTTTTGGCTGATGAGGTAATTGGTGGCCTGGGCGTACACCGCCCAGTCAAAAGGTTTGGCGGTGGCCATGGTTTCTTTGATCAATTCCAGCGCCTGGGCGTGCGTGTCCATTCTAATGGTAATTGGCAGTTGCTTGTCGGCCCAGCGCAGGTAGAGGCGCCCGCTGGTCAGTTGCACGTCATTGAAGGAATACTGTAGTGTTTCATGGAAATCATTGGTCTGCGCCGCCATGGGAATCCGGACTTGATCTTGCTTGGAATCATAGCCTTCGGTTCCCCAGAGGCCTTTCTGCTTGCTCAAAATCAATTGCCAGTTCACGGAGTCCTGGGGCAACACATACAAGGTATAAGTGCCCGCCGGTATGTTCTCCTGTGAAATGCGCACATCCCTGGAAAACGAAATGGTGGTGGCTTCATTGGCCCCGGCGCGCCACACCTGGTTGTAGGGCACCAGGTTTCCCCAGACTTTCCTGTTTTTAACGCCCGGCGCGCCGTAGTTTACGGTTACCTCGGTCACGCCAATGGTCTGGGTCACGGTGGCCCTGGGGCTCGCCTGAGGCAAGGTAAGGGTGGTTTGGGCAAACGTAAAGGTGCTGCTGAGAAAGGCTACTACAACTAAAAGCGAAAACTTATGCATAGGTCAAGTGGTTTTGAAGAAGGCCGAGCGTGTTGCTGTAACACGTGTTCCCGTATTTTTGGTTTACACGCTACCGGAAAAATGATGCCAATTTTGCGTTTTGGGGCTTATTTTCAGAAATGAGCCCGAAAACAGCCGGAGCTTGGCTTTTTAAAATCACCGATGGCAAAAACATTTTACCAAACCCCTTGTTTCTTCAGCGTAGCACATTACCTTTGGCGCAAGATTATGACCAACGCAAGCACCTATAGCCTCCTTTCTAACGCCACAGCCGTGGTGAACGGGGTGCATTGCCATCATTTCCATCATTCCTCTCAGGGGGAATAATACAATCATATCGTCCTTTCTGGGGCTGGGCTCCAATCTTTACACCCGTGTTTACCAACAGGTAACCTTCTGGTGGATTTTCTTGTCATACTTTTCAGTATTCAATTTACTATTTCATGATTAGGTTAGCCATTCAAAAATCTGGACGTTTGTCAGATGACTCCCTCAAATTGATTCGGGAATGCGGCATCTCGTTCCTGAGCGCTTCTTCCAAACTTAAAACCGAGGCCACCAATTTCCCGCTGGAGATACTTTTTCTGCGCGATGACGACATACCCGGCTACGTAGCCGATGGCGTGGCCGACATTGGCATTGTGGGCCAGAATGTATTGGTGGAGGAAGGTTTGCAGCACCTCACCGTGAAAAACCTGGGCTTCAGCAAATGCCGTCTTTCTCTGGCCGTTTCCAAAGGCGATGCCTACCAGGACGTGACCACGTTGCAGGGCAAAAGCATTGCCACGTCTTACCCCAATTTATTGCGGGAATATCTGACCTCCAAAGGCGTACAAGCCGACATTCATACCATCAGCGGTTCGGTGGAAATTGCGCCCAGCATTGGCCTGGCTGATGCCGTGTGTGACATTGTTTCATCGGGCTCTACGTTGATTAGCAACGGCCTGCGCGAAGTGGAGACGGTGTTCAAATCTGAGGCGGTCTTAATTGCCAACCAAAACCTGAGCCCCGAGAAAAACCGTTTGCTGCAGCAATTGCTGTTCAGGATGGAAGCCGTGCAGAAAGCACAGAAGTCAAAGTACGTGGTCTTGAACGCGCCCAATTCGGCTATTCCAAAGATAAAACTTTTGTTGCCGGGCATTAAATCGCCTACTATTATTCCCTTGGCCGAGGAAGGCTGGAGCTCACTGCACTCGGTGGTCAACGAAGACGATTTCTGGGATATCATCCAGAAACTAAAAGAGGCCGGCGCCGAAGGTATTCTGGTAGTTCCTATTGAAAAAATGATTGGCTAGCCCCATGAAGACCTTTTTATACCCAGAGAAGGCACAATGGGTGGCGCTTACCCAACGCCCGGTGCAACAACTGGCCCAACTGCGCGAAGGCGTGCAACAAACCTTTGACCTGGTGCGCCACCGTGGTGATGCCGCCTTGTTGGAACTAGCCGCCAAATTTGACAAAGCCACCTTGACCAGTGTGTGGGTGACTGCCTCTGAAATAGAAGCTGCTTTACCAAATGTTTCTGATGAATTGAAAGACGCTATTGAGTTAGCCTCCAGCAATATCAGTCGGTTTCATGAAGCACAGCGCGAGCCAGTTCAGCAAATTGAAACTATGCCAGGCGTGACCTGCTGGCGGAAATCGGTGGGTATTAACAAAGTAGGCTTGTACATTCCCGGAGGCTCGGCGCCCTTGTTTTCTACTCTGTTGATGTTGGGAATTCCGGCGCAGTTGGCCGGTTGTCAGGAGATCATTCTGGCCACGCCGCCCAGCGCTGACGGGTCCATCAATGCAACCATTCTGTACACGGCACACCGACTGGGCATCACGCGCATCTTAAAGTCAGGAGGGGCACAGGCCATTGCAGCGCTGGCCTTCGGGACGGAGACGGTACCGGCAGTGGACAAGATTTTTGGGCCTGGCAACCAATACGTAACCGCCGCCAAACAAATGGTGACCCAACTGGGCGTGGCCATTGACATGCCCGCCGGACCGTCAGAGGTGTTGGTGATTGCAGATGAATCGGCTGACCCAGATTTTGTAGCCGCAGACTTGCTATCGCAGGCGGAACACGGTCCAGATTCGCAGGTTGTTTTGGTCGCTATTTCAGAAACGCAGCTCATAAACGTGCAAGCCGCCGTGCAAAAACAGGTAGCCGAGTTGCCCCGTCAGGCGGTGGCCCAGCAGGCGCTGGACAACAGCCTGGGTGTGGTGTTAGCTTCCCTGGAAGAGGCCATTCAGTTCTCAAACTTGTACGCGCCGGAGCACTTGATTTTAGCCGTGGATGCTCCTGAAGCGTTAACTGAGAAAGTGACACAGGCCGGTTCGGTGTTCATGGGCCACTTCAGCCCAGAGAGCGTAGGCGATTATGCCTCAGGCACAAATCACACCTTGCCCACCAACGGCTATGCCCGCAATTACAGCGGTGTTTCTTTGGACAGCTTTGTGAAGAAAATCACGTTTCAGCAATTGACGCAGGAAGGCTTGCATCGCATTGGCCCGGCCGTGGAAACCATGGCTGCCGCTGAAGGCTTGCACGCCCATAAACATGCCGTGACCATTAGATTGCAAAAAAACACGAAAGGAAATTAGCACATCGGCACCTTCAAAAATTAGCACATTAAAAAATGTTTTCAATAGAGACCATCCTCCGTCCGCACCTGTTGTCTTTGAAGCCGTATTCCTCGGCGCGCGATGAGTTTGAGGGCGAAGCCAGCGTCTATTTAGACGCCAATGAGAACAATCTGGGCAGCCTGGCCGGCGGCGACGTGTACAACCGCTACCCAGACCCGTACCAGAAAACCATCAAAGAAAAACTGGCTCGGCTCAAAGGCTTGCAACCCGATCAGATTTTCATTGGAAATGGGTCAGATGAAGCCATTGACTTATTAGTACGTCTGGTCTGCGAGCCCGGCCAGGATGAAGTGCTGCTGTTGCCGCCCACGTACGGTATGTATGAGGTGAGCGCCAACATCCACAACATTGGTATTCAGCGGGTGCCCTTAGATGCCCAGTTTCAGCCTCATTTTGAGGCCATTTCCCAAAAACAGACTGAGCGCACCAAGATTCTGTTTCTGTGTTCGCCCAATAACCCTACCGGAAATATTCTGGAGCCCGCCACCGTGGAGCGGTTGATTAAAGGTTTCAAAGGAATTGTGGTGGTAGATGAGGCGTACATTGATTTCACCCAAACCCCTAGCTGGAGCACCCGCCTGGCGGAGTTTCCGAATTTGGTTGTCTTGCAGACCTTGTCTAAGGCTTGGGGTATGGCCGGTTTGCGTTTGGGAATGGCCTTTGCCTCGCCGGAAATCATTGGGTACCTCAATAAAATCAAGCCGCCTTACAACATCAACGCCGTTACGCAGGAGCTGGTGACCGCCGCGCTGGACAAAACCACTCAGCTGCAGGAAATGCTGCAGGTCATTACCAGTGAGCGGCAGCGGGTGATGGCCGCGTTTGAATCTTTGGCCCTGATAGAGAAAATATACCCATCAGACGCTAACTTCGTGCTGGTGCAGGTGCCCAATGCCAATGCTCTGTATGCGTATTTGCTGGAACGAGGCGTGGTGGTCCGGAACCGGTCCTCGCAACCTGGCTGCGCCAACTGCCTGCGCATTACCATTGGCACGCCCTCAGAGAACGACCATTTATTGGACTCTCTGCGCGCATTTGCCGCTCAAGAAGAAGTAGCCTAAATGCGTTTTCGGGCTCGTTTTCAGAAATGAGCCCGAAAACGGAAAATTTCTATGTATCTAAGAGGCGCTTGCGTCTGAATTAAAATAATAACGTGTACCGTGTTCTTTGCTACACGGTACCTGATACTAACAACCCGATGAAAAAAGTCTTATTCATTGACCGCGACGGCACCATTCTGCTGGAGCCACCCACAGATTTTCAGGTAGATTCGTTTGAGAAATTCGCGTTCTACCCCAAAGTCATCCGGAACCTGTACAAGATGTACAAGGAAATGGACTACGAGTTTGTGATGGTCACCAACCAAGATGGCCTGGGCACTGACTCATACCCCGAGAACACGTTTTGGCCGTACCAGAACAAAATGATGGAGATTCTGGAAGGCGAAGGCATTCAGTTCTCGGAGATTTTCATTGACGGTAGCTTTGATCACGAGAACAGCCCCAACCGCAAGCCGCGCCTGGGCATGCTGGGCCAATACCTAATCGAGGACTATGACATGGCCAACTCCTACGTAATTGGTGATCGCCTGACAGATGTGGAACTGGCCAAAAACCTGGGAGCCAAAAGCATTTTGCTGCAGGCAGAAACGCACCCAGACGCCACCTTCACCAGCACAGACTGGGACGATATTTACAACTTCCTTCGGTTGCCCGCCCGCAAAGCCACCATTCAGCGCAACACCAATGAAACCCAGATCTCGGTGGAAATTAACCTGGACGGCGAAGGAAAATCTGAGATGGAAACCGGCCTGGGCTTCTTTGACCACATGCTGGACCAGCTGGCCCGCCACAGCGGCGTAGACATGCGCATAAAAGTAGCCGGAGACCTGCACATTGACGAGCACCACACCATTGAAGACACTGCCATTGCCCTGGGAGAAGCCTTCGCGCAAGCCATCGGGGACAAGCGCGGCATTAGCCGGTATGGGTTTTTGCTGCCCATGGATGATGCCTTGGTGCACGCGGCGCTGGATTTCTCAGGAAGGCCCTGGTTGGTCTGGGATGCCAAATTCAGCCGGGAGAAGATAGGGGACATGCCGACTGAGATGTTCATGCACTTCTTTAAATCGTTCTCAGACGCGGCCAAAGCCAACCTCAACATCAAAGCCGAAGGCGAGAACGAACACCATAAGATTGAGGCGATCTTTAAAGCCGTGGCCAAAGCCATGAAAATGGCGTTGGAACGTGACGTGAACAAGATGGAAATTCCCAGTACCAAAGGCATTCTGTAATGAAAACCGTTATTGTTGATTATAAGGCCGGCAACGTGCAGAGCGTGCTTTTCGCGCTGGAGCGTTTGGGGGTGCAGGCCACTGTTACGGCCAACGCCGAGGAAATCCAGAGCGCCGACAAAGTTATTTTCCCGGGCGTGGGCGAAGCTTCCTCGGCTATGCGCGCGCTCAAAGCTCACAACCTGGACCAATTGCTGCCCACCTTGACGCAACCGTTTTTAGGCGTTTGCCTGGGCATGCAATTGCTATGCCTGCACTCAGAAGAAGGTGACACAGACATGCTGGGCATTATTCCGGTGCCTGTGAAACGCTTTGATGTGGCCATGAAAGTGCCGCACATGGGCTGGAATACGGTCACCAGTTTGAAAAGCGATTTATTCACTGGCATACAGGAAGAAGAATACGCCTACTTCGTTCACAGCTTTTATGCGCCGGTCACCCAATTCACCATTGCGCAGAGCGCCTACCCAGAACCTTTCAGTGCGGCCTTGCAGTACAAAAACTTTTACGCCGTGCAGTTTCACGCTGAGAAAAGCGGTGCCCCTGGCGCCCAGATTCTCCAGAACTTCCTAAACCTTTAGCCATGGAAATTATACCAGCCATAGATCTTATTGACGGCCAATGCGTGCGCCTCACCGAAGGCGATTTCGCGCAGCAGACCACCTACCACACAGACCCCGCGGAGGTAGCCAAGCAGTTTGAAAGCTTGGGCCTGCGCCGTTTGCACCTGGTTGACCTGGACGGCGCCCGCGCCAAGGAGCCGGTGAACCTGCCGGTTTTGGCCCGCATTGCCCGCGAGACAAATTTGGTCATTGACTACGGTGGAGGCCTGCAAAGCGCGGCCGCTATTCAGATGGCGTTTGATGCCGGAGCCCAGCAAGTCACGGCCGGTAGTATTGCCGTGCGCGAGCCCAAAACCGTGCAGAAATGGCTAAAGGAATACGGCCCTGACCGCATCATAGTAGGCGCTGATTTCAAAGACAACTTCATCGCCATCAATGCCTGGGCAGAGCAGAGCGATATTACCCTGGAGGCGTTTTTGGCCTCGTTTTCTGAAATGGGCGCCAAAACGTTCATCTGCACTGATGTGAGCAAAGATGGCAAACTGCAAGGCTCCTCGCTGGACATTTACAGAAAATTGATCCTCAAATTTCCAGCTTTACAGTTCATTGCCAGCGGCGGCGTGACCACTATTGAAGAGGTGCGCGAACTCAGGGCAGCCGGTCTGCATGGCGCCATCATCGGCAAAGCCATTTATGAAGGCACTATTTCCTTAGAAGATTTGGCCAAAGAGGTTATCTAAAGAATTAAAAATAAGAGGAATAAGGAAGCGGTGCTAGAGTTTTGTATCTGACATCTAGTTTCCTGAGTCTAAAAAAATATGTTAACCAAACGAATTATTCCCTGCCTGGATATTAAAAACGGGCGCACCGTGAAAGGGGTCCGGTTTGAGGATATTAGAGACGCCGGCGACCCGGTGGAACTGGCGGCGCTTTATGCCCGGCAAGGGGCCGATGAACTGGTATTTCTGGACATTACCGCCACCAACGAAAAACGCAAAACCCTGCGGGAACTGGTGCGCGAAGTGGCCCGGCACATTGACATTCCGTTCACGGTGGGCGGGGGCATCAGTTCCGTGGAAGATGTAGAAGTGCTCCTGCAAAACGGTGCCGACAAGGTGAGTGTGAATTCATCGGCGTTGCACCGGCCAGAATTGATCACGGAATTGGCCAACCGGTTTGGGAGCCAGTGCGTGACCGTGGCCATTGACACCAAAAACACCCCAGACGGTTGGAAAGTCTTCAGCAAGGCGGGCACCGTAGACACCGGTTTGTTTGCGCTAGATTGGGCCAAGGAAGTAGTCGCGCGCGGGGCTGGGGAGATTCTGCTGACCTCCATGAGCAATGACGGCACCAAAAACGGCTTCGCGCTGGACATTACCGGGGAGATTTCCAGGAATGTGATTGTGCCGGTGATTGCGTCTGGAGGCGCGGGAAACCAACAGCACTTTTTAGACGTGTTTGCTGCCGGGGCAGATGCTGCGCTGGCCGCCAGTATTTTCCATTTTCAGGAAGTGCCCATCCCAGAATTGAAACATTTTCTGGCGAGCAACCACCTGGACATCAGAATTATCAAGAACTAAATCCTTCAAAATATCCGATTGGCGGTAGAAGGAATGTACAGCATCGTTTTAGCTCCTGTTTACAAAACAGAGCCCGAAAACGGAAATAGAAAGCAGACAGAACAGAAGCATATGAACATAGATTTCAAGAAAGGCGATGGTTTGGTACCGGCCGTTGTGCAAAATGCCATTTCCGGCAAGGTGTTAATGCTGGGGTACATGAACCAGGAGTCCTATCAGAAAACCATGGAAACCGGGTTGGTGACTTTTTTCTCGCGGTCTAAAAATAGACTCTGGACCAAAGGCGAAACCTCTGGCAACACGCTTCAACTGGTGAAAGCCGAACTGGACTGCGACCAGGATACGCTGCTACTGCTTGTGAACCCAACCGGCCCGGCATGCCATAGAAACACCGAGACCTGCTTTGATACAGAAGGCGACCCAACTTCGTACCACTTGGGCAACTTTCAGGAATTCACTCCCACAGAGAAAGCGTTGCAGTTCATTGCGCAGTTGGAGCAGACCATCAAAGGTCGTCGGGCTAAGCCGCAGGAAGGATCTTATACTAATTTCCTGTTTGACCAGGGCATCAACAAAATAGCCCAGAAAGTAGGGGAGGAAGCCGTAGAAGTGGTCATTGACGCCGTGGCCGGACAAACCGACACCATGAAAGGCGAGGCCGCAGATTTGCTGTTCCATTTGCTGGTGCTGCTGGAAGCTTCCGGACTTTCTCTAGCCGAAGTAGTGCAGGTATTGGAAAGCCGCCATACCCCTAAAAAGTAAAATTTCCCTTTTCAATTGCTGTGTCAGCTTTGAAAAGGGAAATATAAAGTACTAGAGAATCTGTCCAGAACGTCAGCTTAGTTTTTCACTACCCGCTGCACGCTGGTCTGGTTACCAGCACTGATTTTCAGGAAGTAAATACCGTTAGTTAATGTATCCAGGCCGTTGATTTGGGAGGTATTGGTGCCAGCTGTGGCTTTTACTTTCTGGGTGAACACTTCCTGACCAGCTAGGTTGAGGAAGGAAACGGTAACTTGGGCGTCAGCAGAAAGTTCTACTTTAATTGTCAGTTCTTGCTGAAACGGGTTGGGGTACACATTACTCACCGCCAGGGTAGAAGCTTTCTTGCCCAGGGCCTTCACAGAAATCACTTTTGAATACTCATAGTCTCCGTTGAAATCTACTTGCTTTAATCTGTAGTACACCAGACCGGCGGGGGCGTTTGCGTCTGCGGTAGCGTAAGCAGTAGGCGTGGTTTTGGTTCCGTTACCGGCCACGGTGCCCACCGCATTGTAGTTTTTGGCGTCTTGGCTGCGCTCCAGCACAAATTCCTTGTTGTCTTTTTCAGAAGCCGTGGCCCAGGCTAGTTTCACCTGGTTTTCTTGGGCGGTAGCCGTGAAAGACGTGAAGGTCACCGGCAACGTGGCGGGCGGCAAGGAATAGCTTTCTACCATCATGGCGCCTGCTCTGGTTTGGCCGTTTTCTTCCACTTTTACTTCGCCTGGTTGCTCGCTGGCCAGCAAGGTCACCGATTTAGTGCCCTGGCCGCGTACAATTTCCCAACCGGCGGGCACTGTCCATCTGTAGTTCGCAGATTCTTTGCCAGAAATAACCGAGTACGTGGCCTGGCTTTTGGCCTGCACCAACACCGGACCAGAAATTACCAAAGGAGCTGGTTCGCAGGTTTGCGCTTTGAAGCTCACAACACCCACTGTGGTAGAGGCTTTGGCTTGCACTTTAATGGTGGTCAGCTGCGCGAATTGGGCGGCGGTAAGGGTGTAAGAAAAATTATCAACTGCTCCATTTTTGAATCCCTCGGCGTTGATGGCCTCAAACTTTAATGCGTAAAATGGGTTGTTGGTGCCGTTCTCCTGAGAAAAAGTGAATCTGGTGTTGGTGTTTTTAGGATTAGTGGCCTTGGCTCCGGCCGGAAGTTGAAACGCCACGTTGCTCAGAGCGTTTCCGCAGTTGGTTTTCACACTGAAGTGAAGCGTCACGGTATTGTTGCTGTTTTTCACGAAGCTGGTGTAAGTGATGTCAAAGCACTCGCTGGTAAGTTTGCAGCCTAAAGAAGTGGTCTGGGCAGATGCCGTAAAAGAAAGCGTAGTCAGCAAGGAAATGAATACTGCAAAAATTGTGTTTTTTACAGTAAAAATTGCTGATGACATTCTTGAAGTGCTACGGTTTTGTGAGATTAGTGTCATGTCTTTGTCCGGAAGTGCCTTTTCCTTATTTTCTTTATGATGATACAAAGATAGAGGAAGGCTATATAGTAGAACTTGCTGATTCGACGAGGACCCTTATTTATGCGATTAATTTAAAAAGTGACGGGATTTTGGCCGTATCACCCGGTGAATGAACCGTTTCGCTCGGTGAACGTCTGAGGCTCTTTTAAAAGAGAAACTAAAGGAGGTGATATTGAGGACTGAAGAATCTCCTGATCTGAATAAAAAAACCTGTTTTGGGGCTCATTTCTGGAAATGAGCCCCAAAACAGGTTTAAGCAGATAGAATTATTAATACAAGTGGAATGGAAGTAGGTTGGTACTTCTGAACTTTATTAAATGAAAGTGTGCAATTCCGTTTTTGGCTTCGTTTCCAGAAATGAGCCCAAAAACGGAAATTCTATCCTACCACTTCGCCTACAAATTCCCATTCGTCCACGCGCTCTTCTTCAAAATAATAGACCACGCAGGTAATTTTACTGAAAACCAGTTCGCGGAACAGCGTGGCATAGGAATTCAGGTTCTCTGTGTATTCTGGTTTGGCGGGCGGCAGTTTGTAGTCAATCAAGGTCACTTCGCCGGTTTCACTGAACACAATTCGGTCTGGTTTATAGCGGCTGGTGCGTACGTCCAAGACCTCGCGCTCGTTTTCCACGGTCATGGCCCGGCTGAAGTAGCGCTGCATTTGCGGGTGATTTAATACGTGGTTCACCATTTGGGTAAGGGCGGGCAACTCGCGCTGGGAGATGATGCCCTGCCGCACCAATTGCCGAAGCGCCTTAGGAGCTTCCTCGGCGTAGGTTATTAAGGCTAGCGCATAGTGCAGCTTGCGGTTCCAGCGGCGGTGTTCCTGTTGGGTCTCAAAATCAAAGACGTTGTTGGCGTGCTGCTTCAGCTTCAGGTTCTGCGCCCAATCGGCGGAGCTGAACTTGTCCAGCACATACACATCATCAGAAAGAGGTTTGTGGCTCACGGCCTGCGCGGCGCCTTTGGCCAATTGGTAACAGAAGGTGTCTTTTTGCCAGAGTTCCTTGCTTTCTAAGAACCGGTGCAGCCAGTAACTCACATTTTTCTGGTAGCGGGCGTTGTTGAAATCCTGCGCGTTGGCAATCAGGTAAAGCCGGTCCACAGGGCGGGTGAGGGCCACATAGAGCATGTTCAGGTTTTCAATGAAGGTTTTCTCCAGTTTCTGGGTGTATTGGTCTTTCAGGCCGGTTTCCTCCAGCTTCTTGCTCATGGTCACCACGGCAGTCCGGAGCTTGGTGTCCTGCGCCACGGTGCCGGGCAGCGTGCCCCAAAGCAAGGCGGCGTTCTGCGGTTCCAGGGTCCAGTCACAGAAAGGCACAATCACCACGGGGTAATCCAACCCTTTGCTTTTATGGATGCTGGTGATGGTGATGGCGTCGCGGTCTTTGGGCGTGTTGATGCTGAGTTTCTCTTTGTGCAAATCCCAGTACTGCAGAAAGTTGTTGAGGTTGTTGCTGTGTTTGAGCGTGTATTCCAGCACCAAATCAAGAAACCGGAACAGGTACTCGCATTCATTGTTTTTGCCCAGCAGATTAAACACCCTGATCAGTTTTTCGGTGAGTTCATAGATAGACAGGTTCCCGGCATCGCGGTACGCCAAATCAAAGCCTTGTTGCTGCAGGAAGGTAAAAAACGGCTCCACGCTGGGTTCGGTGGCCAAAGCGGCAATGCGGGTGGTGGTGTCACTGTCCGGGATTTGCTGGTGCACCACTTTGTAGACCAAATACAGGGCCTGCGACCGCGCCAAACTGTTGGCCGGCTGGTTCATGATCCGGAAAAAAGCGATAATCAGGTTGATGACCTCGGCGAATTGCAGGGACAGGGAATCTTGCGAGATGATGTCATATTTCTTCTGCTTCAGGAAGTTGGCCACCAGCTTGCTGTTGCGGTTGGTGCGGCTCAACACGGCAATGTCTCGGGGTGCGTAGCCATCGGCCTGGGCCTGCTGCACCATTTGTAACACCAATTGCAGCGTGCTTTCCTGGTAGGAGAGAAGCGCGTCCTGGGTGTAACCCTCGTAGATTTCCTCTGTTCTGCTGCACGTGTCAAAATCATACCGGCGCGGACTTTCATCTTTATGAGTGAAGATGATCTGGAGGTGCGCGGTACCGGACTCTTTGCCTTCCGGCGATTTCTGTTGAAAATGCTCGTCATAAATGGCCTGCAACAGCGGGAACTGCGGGTTGGCCACACTAATGAACCGGAACAGCTCATTGTTGAACGCAATAATCTCGGGCGCGCTGCGATAGTTGGTTTTTAAATACTCCGGCGAAATGGTGTAGCGCAAGGTGTCATAGCGTGGGGCCACGTTTTCCTCAAACCGCGAGTTCTGGTACAGGTTCTCTGTTTGGTTGCGGTGCAGGTGCAGAATCTGCTCCATCTCGCCGCCGCGCCAACCGTAAATGGCCTGCTTGGCATCGCCTACCACCATGTTGAAACCGCCGCCGCTCAAGGCGTTCTCCACTAACGGCAAGAGGTTGTTCCATTGCAGCACCGAGGTATCCTGGAATTCGTCAATCAAAATGTGTTGGTAGCGTTCGCCCAGGCGCTCATAGATGAACGGAATGGGCTCCTGCAAGACAATCTCGGTGATGCGCTTGTTGAATTCCGAGATGTGCACCAGGTTTTTGTCTAGCTTGATTTCCTGAATGCAGCGTTCCAGCTCGCTCAACACGCTCAACTTATACAAGTGAGGCAACATGGCCGTGATAAGAATGTGGTTTTGGGCCTCTTTCTGTTTCAATTCTTCCAGTTGGTGATAAAGGGCTTCTAACTGGTGCTTGATCTGCTCCAACGGAATTCGGTCTGCGGCTTTGGCTTTGCTGCTGTGCCATTTGTCCTCGGCAATAATGTTGTGCGCGTATTTGTAAGGCTTGGTGAAATCCACTTCCTTGCTCCAGCCCAGAAAATACGCGTACAAGCCGCCCTTGCCCTGCGCCATGAGCTCCGGCTGAATATCGTGCTGCTCCAAGAGGGCAAAACCCTGTTGGCCAAGGGATTTGAGCTGTTTTTCAATGTCTTGTTTCTGGGTGTAGAGTTCAGCGCGTATCTTCTTGAAATCTTGCAGGGTAAGCAAGCCGATGTCCAGTAAATGTTCATAGGTCTGCTCGTTCAGCAAGTTCTGCGCGAAGTCCGCTAATTCATCGGGGAGCACGTTCCAGCTTTTGCCTTCCTCGGCCTTCTCCAGGGCATACTGTTGCAGGGTTTCGGCCAGGAGTTTGTTTTCCGCGTCCAGGTTCACTTTGTTGAAAAGCAAACTCACCGCCGTGCTCAACAAAGTTCGGGCGTCCATGTCCACTTCAAAGTTGTGTGGCAGTTTCAGCTCAGTGGTAAAGGCGCTCACCACCCTGTTGACAAAAGAGTCAATGGTACTCACGGCAAATTCTGAGTAATGGAACAGCAGGTGGCCAAACACCTTGGCGGCCCGTTGCCTTAACACTTCTTCTGTTAACGTTGGCTGCTCATACTCTGTCTGTATTTCCTGAACTATGTTAAGCAGAAGGAAATCGCTGTTCCGTTTTTCTTTCTCTGGCAAGCCCAGGTCATTGAAGCCGCGCAAGGCGCCTAAGATACGCGTCTTCATTTCCTGCGCTGCGTCATTGGTGAACGTGATGGCCAGAATGTTTTTGTAATAGGAAGGGTCTTCGCTCTGGAGCGCCAGTTTCAGGTACTCTTTGGTGAGTTGGTAGGTTTTGCCCGAACCCGCCGAGGACGAATATATTTTAAAGGTAGAAGGCACTTTGTTGAATTAGGAATTGGGAATTAAGAATGACGCAGAGGCCCGAAATCTTTTGTTGGTGGCCAGTTTTACGAAAATAAGGAAAAGGAATGAATGAGCATCGGAATTCTCCCAACCGAACCTTGTATACTTGAAGCGGGCTCTCGTTTTCGGGCTCATTTCTGGAAACAAGCTCGAAAACGGAAAATAACAACCTTCCTTTCGGGTTTATTCTTCTTTGAATTTTAGCGAAATACTGGGGCCTAGATTCCTGAAGATTATCTTTTAAATTTACAAGAAAGCAAGCCTAATGGCGTTGAAGAATAGCATTCCATGCCGCCTGTCTTTTTTGAAAATTCCCCCATGTTGAGAGCCTGTTGCCTGTTTTTCTTACTTTGGTTAGCTGGCCTTCAGGGTTGGGCGCAAGGCGGCAGGCCGGTGCAGGGGCAATTGACAGATTCAACTGGCGCGGCGGTGGAGGCGGCCACGGTCAGTCTGGTCTCAGAGAAAGACACCCTTACTACCCTCAGCAACGCCAAAGGCCAGTTTTTCTTCCGGCAAGTTAAGGCAGTTTCCTTTACAATTTCTGTGCATACGCTGGAGTTTGAGGCTTTTAAGTACACCTATATAGTAGATGACACTACTGACCCCTTTCAACTTCCGGCTATAAAACTAAAACGCAAAAGCCATGTGCTGAAGGAAGTAATAATCAGGAGCCCGCCGCCCGTTTTGGTGAAACAAGACACCGTGGAGTATGACGTGGCGCAGTTTGAGAAAGACGAACACGCTACTGTAGAAGATGTTATAAAGAAACTACCTGGCCTGGATTTGGACCTGGACGGCAACCTCACCATGGAAGGATTACCCATCAGAGAGCTGCGCATCAATGGCAATCTCTTTTCGGGCGCTGATTTGAAGACAGCTATTGAAATGCTACCTGCCGAGTTGATCCAGAAAATTCAGGTGGTGGATGATTACGGCGAACTGGCTCGGCTCAGCGGTATAAAAACCGGAAACCCCAGAAAAATCCTGAACCTGAAAGTTGACCCGGAGCGGAACAAGTTCTTTTACAGCAACGGGTCAATGGGCATGGCCAGCACTGGCAGGCTGAACGGCTCGCTCAACACCAACTACATGCATAATGACCGGCAGGTGAACGCCATGGGCTCCCTGCAGAACAGCGGGGGTGAGGGCGGCACCAATTCCAGCAATCGCAGCCTGGGGCTCAACTTCCATGACCGCTGGGGCAAGAAACTGAAAGTGTCAGGGGGTATCAACCACAGCGGCAATGACCTGAACCTGCTCCGCGAGAGCGTGCGCCAGAGTTTTTATGAGCAGGAAGTGATTGTGCAGTCCAACAACACCCGGTCCAGCAGCGGGAGCAAAGGGCTTGGGGCCGATGTGGGCTTTGAATTCAACCCTAATGACCGGAACTTCCTGCGGTTTTCCTCTAACCTCGCATTCAATAAAAGCCATTCAGAAAGCAACACCAATTACCTGGTGCAGCGCGATTCCTTACTGACCGAAGGCCAGGAACTGGACCTTCAGCAACTGCGCAAACTGGAAGAGGGCATTTCCCAAAGCCGAAGTGACCTGCAAAACACGAACCTGGCCGCCAACCTTACCTGGAACCACCGGTTTGCCAAGCGCGGCCGCAACGCCACGGTCATGGCCGGGTATTCTGCCGGGGAAAACGTAGATGAACAGATCTTAAAAACCCAATTGCAGTTGTTCGGCCAGGACCAGGTCAAAGATTCCTTGCAAAACCGCCTGCTGGACAACACTGCCCTTAACCGCTCTTTTAATGCATCCATCTTTTATGTGGAACCCCTGAGTGAGGAGTCATCTTTGTCCTTGAATTACATGTACAGCTACGCGTGGGGGCGGCAGAACAGAATCACGCAGGAGATCCCAGAAACCGAGAATGCCTTTGTGCTTGACTCGTTGAGCAGCCGCTATGTGTCCACCACCATTTCGCAGCAGTTGGGTTTGAATTTTGACAGCAAGAAAGGCAAGTTGCGCTACGGCATTGGGTTGAACGCGTTCCCTACGGTGCTGGAAGGCGCCACCCAAAGTACCCGTGATTACTCTAACCGAAGAAGCAATTTCAACGCCAGCGGGGCTTTTAGGGGAGATTATGCGGTCTCAGAAACCGCGCAGGCCACCTTTAACTACCAGGCCAACACGCAGCAGCCCAGCCTGGAGCAGTTGCAGCCTATCTCAGACGTGTCTGATCCCAGGTACATTGTCATCGGGAACCCAAATTTGCGGCCCGCTATCCAACACACCTTGAATGCGTCTTTCCGGAAGTCACAAAAGGAGAACGGGGCTTTTTGGTCCACCAACCTGTCAGTGGGTCTTACGCAGAACAAGATTGTGCAGAACACCGTGCTGCTAGACGAAGGCTTGGGCCTCAGGCAGGAAACCTATTACCTGAACCAGTCCGGCGATACCCAGTTAGGCGTGGGTTACAGTTACGGCCGCTCTTTGAAGGACAAGAAATACCAGCTTAACCTGCACGGCGGGGCCAATTACAGCAACAATGTGAGCTACAGCAACAACCAGGAAAACTGGCGCCGCAACTGGAGCCTGAGCCAAGGCTTGAACTTGCGCATGACGCCCGCCAAATGGTCTGAGGTGTCGGCCCGCGTGAACTATGCATACCAGAATGATTCGTACCAACTGTCCAGTAGCTTTGGGTCCAAGATTTCATCGTGGCGGCTGGGGCTGGACGGACGGGCCTTTTTCTGGAACCGCGCGCTCACGCTGTCGGCTAACCTGAATAAAAACTTTGAGCAGGGCTACGCCCGAAACTTCCGAAACAACCCTTTTCTGGTCAATGCCTCCATCACCGGCCGCTTCCTCAAAAAACGGTCGGCCTCGTTCTCCATCTCCGGATATGATTTACTGGACCAGAACACCAGCATCAGCCGCTCGGCCAGCGGCAACACCATCACAGACAACCGCTCGCGCCGCGTTTCCCGCTATTTCATGGTGTCTGTGCAGATGAAGTTGCTGAATTACAACAAAGACAAGAAGGGGTAGAGCGTTTCTGGGCTCTGTTTTGGAAATGAGGTTGAAAACAGGAATTGACAGAATTACTCGTAGTTCAGCAAGACACTAAAAGGTTTTTTGAGCAGGTGTTTGTAGCAACCTCAACCGTAGATACAAGGCAGTGCCTGGTCTCTACAATCTACAAACGATTTCTAATTTCGCCTCCATTTCCAGTCCAGAGCCCAAAAACGCAATTGGCGCAGATACTCGTAGGAGCTGCGCACACTACGAGGTCTTTTGAGCTAGCGTTCGTCGGGTCCTCAACCGTAGAGACAAGGCAGTGCCTTGTCTCTACCACGCATTGCTCAGTTTCACCTCCATTTCCAATCTAGAGCCCGAAAACGCTAACACTAGAAGCAGACTGCCTGCTAAGCGCGCACCTTTTCCAGCCTTTCCATCGAGCGCCTCGCGGGTTGGCCTTGTATAGCAGAAGCTAAAAGAAGAGAACAGCTATGGCCAAGACGGGCAGTGCGAGAGGGGAAGGCGGGGCCTCGCGGCCGTGAGCGCTCGGAGCCCGGCTATGGAAAAGGCCGTCTTGTAGAACTCAGCATCAAGCTGAACTTTGGAACGAAAGCAAATGGCGTGCACTTTGCAAATAAGAATCAACAATCAATTTTTCACAGTAAAAAGACTGAGCATTTCTAATTCAGCCTTATATAAAGCAGCCTTTCGCGTAGGTTAAAAAATGATTTGAGGTCCATTGCCTATCCATAAGAAACCCCTACATTAGGAAGCCAAAATTCTTTTGCGTACCTTTGTGCCACAATACACGCCGAGACTTCGTTGGTCTCAATTTTTGGCGATAAGGCACTTCTCAAGCAAATCCTGTGCGGGTTCCCGCAACGAACTCTTGATAAATGACGAATACCCTAGGGCAGGTGTATTGCATTTATATATCAAACATAATTATTGATGGAAAGAATCAAATTCCAGGAGCTTCCGTTGTCGGAAGAAATCCAGCGCGCTATCGTGGACTTAGGCTACGAAGAGGCTTCTCCTATCCAGACGGCCGCTATCCCGGTCTTATTGCAAGGCCGCGACGTGATTGGCCAGGCCCAGACCGGTACCGGTAAAACCGCCGCCTTCGCCATCCCTACCATTGAAGGCATTGACCCCAACAACCGTGAGGTACAGGCCCTTATTTTGTGCCCAACCCGTGAGTTGGCCATACAGGTGGCAGAAGAAATTCAGAAACTAGTTAAATACAAAAAAGGCATCAGCGTAGTGCCTATCTATGGTGGTCAGCCCTATGACCGTCAGTTACGCGCCCTCAAGCAAGGGGTACAGATCGTGATCGGGACGCCCGGCCGCGTGATGGACCACATTGAAAGAGGTACCCTTAAGCTGGAAACCACCAAAACCATCATCTTAGATGAGGCCGACGAAATGTTGGACATGGGTTTCAGAGAGGACATTGAGTACGTCTTGACCAAGATGCCTGAAGATCGCCAGACGGTGTTCTTCTCGGCGACCATGAGCAAGCCCATCATGGACCTCACGCGCAAGTACCAGACCAACCCAGAGATTGTGAAGGTGACCCAGCAGCAGCTGACCGTGACCAACATTGAGCAGATTTACTTTGAAGTACGCAGCTCAGGCAAGATGGAAGTGACCACTCGCCTGATTGACATGTACAACTACAAAGTGGTGATTATCTTCTGTAACACCAAGCGCATGGTTGATGAACTGGTGAGCAACCTGCAAGCCCGCGGCTATTTCGCAGACGGCTTGCATGGTGACCTGAACCAGAACCAGCGTTCCAACGTGATGGGCAAGTTCAAAGCCGGTACCTTGGAAATCTTGGTAGCCACAGACGTTGCTGCCCGCGGTATTGACGTGGACAACGTGGAGGCCGTAATCAACTATGACTTGCCACAAGACGAAGAAAACTACGTGCACCGTATTGGGCGTACGGGTCGCGCCGGTAAATCAGGGAAAGCTTATTCTTTTGTTGCTGGACGTGATTTGTACAAGCTGCGTGACATTGAGCGTTTTACAAAAGCAAAAATTGTTCGCCAGAACGTGCCTACGTTTGAAGACGTGGCCGAAGTGCGGACCACTTTGGTCTTAGACCAAGTGAAAGACGTAATTGCCAAAGGCGGACTTTCTAAGCACATCTTGAAAATTGAGCGCTTGGTGGACCAAGACCTCACCACCATGGACATTGCCGCGGCTTTGCTCAAAATGGTGATGAAAGACACCAAAGCCAAAGAGAAAAGCGCCGAAGCCGGTGAAGCTAAAGGCGGACCTAAAGAAGGGTTTGACCGTTTGTTCATCACGCTTGGAAAGAAAGACAGACTGCACCCCAAAGATTTGGTAGAAATCCTTACGGACCATACCAGCATTCAGCCGGGTAAAGTTGGCGATATTGATTTGTATGACCGGTTTAGCTTCGTAGAGGTTCCTTCTGAGTTCACGGCTGAAATCCTGGAAAAATTAGGTGTAACGGAGATCAACGGCATGACCGTGAAATTCCAGAAAGCTGAGAAGAAAACCATGGACCCCGCAGAAGGCGGTCGTGAGTTGCAGGAACTGGAAGACCGCCCTAGAAAAAAATTCTATGACGGACCTTTCACCAACAACCGCGGCGGCGGAGACCGTGACCGTGGTGGCGACAGAGGCGGAAGCCGCGGTGGCTACGGCGGCGGCGGAGACAGAGGCGGTCGTTCTTACGGCGGTGGCGGTGGAGATCGTGATCGTGGTGGAAACCGTGGCGGCTATGGCGGCGGCGGCGGTGACAGAGGTGGAAGCCGTTTCGGCGGGGGAGACCGTGACCGTGGCGGCAACAGCGGCGGCGGTGGCTTCAGAGAAAGAAAAAGAAGAGATTTTTAAATTATTTTCGCCCTTTGCCAAACCTTGAGATTTGTGCCCCGTATAACTGAGGGACAGAGCTTAAAAGTTAATAAAGGGTTTAGTATCTGTTTTGAAAAATCGCGGTCCATTAGAGACCGCGATTTTTTTTTGCCCTTGTTTTAAATGCTGAAAGTTGTTGATTGACTGAAGAACGAGGATTCCTGTTTTCGGCTTCATTTCCAAAATTGAGCCCGTAAACAGGAATGCTTTTCTTGAGGTAACTAATTGAATTACAATAAAATGACGTGCTAAATAAGAAGTAATGCTTTCAGTATTCCCTAACTGAATTATAAATATTCTTGAACCGTGCATTTTCCGTTTTCGGGCTCAATTCTGGAAACGAGCCCGAAAACGGAAATATTAAACTGAAGACGCTAGTTGGGGTAACTGACTTGGAAGTGATTAAAAAACATTATTGCCCAGCCATGGCTTTTCCAGCTAAAAACCCGCCGGTCCAGGCTGCCTGAAAGTTGAAGCCACCGGTGATGCCGTCAATGTCCACCACTTCGCCGGCGAAGAACAGGCCCGGTACCACTTTGCTTTCCATCCGCTCCAGGTGGAGCTCATCTAATTTAATACCGCCGCAGGTCACAAATTCTTCTTTGAAGGTGGTCTTTCCTTTTACGGCAAACGGTGTTCTGAGCAGGAGTTCTATCAGTTTGTTCTGGGCTTTTCCGGGTAGTTCGGTCCATTTTGCCGTGTCTGCCACTTCGGCTAAAACACAGAGCCGTTGCCACAGGCGCGTAGGCAGCTGAAACAAAGGATTCGTTAAGACGGTCTTATGCGGCGAGGCCTGGCGATGCTGCAAGATTTGTTGCCGTACCTGGTCTTCAGAATAATCTGGCACCCAATTCACCAAGGCTGTGCCCGTGTAATGAAGACCGTGCATTAATTTGGCGCCCCAGGCCGAGAAGCGCAGTACGGCCGGACCGCTCAAACCCCAATGGGTGATGAGGAGCGGGCCTTCGGTTTCTAATTTCTGTCCGGTGAGTTTCACTTTTGCCTTGGGAACCGCCACGCCCTGCAGGTCTTTGAACGGCGAGCCCGGCACGTTAAGCGTAAACAACGAAGGCAACGGCGGTTCAATGCTATGGCCCAGTGCTTGCAGCCAGCCGTAACTTTCTGCCTTTGGGCTCCCGCCGGTGGCTACCAATACTTTTGAAGCCTTCAGTTCTTCGCCGGTGGAAAGTTTTAGTAGGAAATGAACTTCACCGTCTTGGTTAATTGGCTGAATTTCCTGCACGCCCACATTGGTTCTAATGATCACACCCGCTTTTCTGGCAGAATCTAATAGACAGTCAATGATAGTTTCAGACGAATTGGATTGCGGGAACATGCGGCCGTCTGGCTCTGCTTTCAGGACAACGCCCCGCTTCTCAAACCAGGCCACGGTGTCTTGCGCGCCAAAGAGAGGCAACAGCTTTTTAAGGACTTTCTGGCCCCTGGGGTAGTTCTGGGAAAAAGCCGAAGGTTGGAAACAGGCATGCGTCACGTTGCAGCGCCCGCCGCCAGAAACCCTTACTTTGGAAAGCAGTTTTCCGGTTTTCTCCAGCAGCAGCACCTTTACAGCAGGGTTGGCTTCCGCGCACGTGATGGCGGCAAAAAATCCGGCCGCGCCGCCCCCAATAATCACAACCTGCTCTGGCATTTGGTCTGGTTTAAGCTGCAAAAATACGCAAAAAACGGTGGTGTGCGCTAAAAGTCGGGTGCATCTAAGCAACCCACCGGGTCTGGGTAGATAAATTGGTAGCCGAGTTCCTTCACCAGTAAATCTGAATGGATGACTTTTGATTGAACTGGTGAAGTATGGTCAAAGCTGGGCGGGGATAAATTTAGTTTTTTTGCCGCGGCGATATAAAATTCTTCGCGGGTGGGGTGGTGCGGCGCACAGGCGTTTAATGTAAGTCTCGTTTTACCTTGAAGAATCACCTGCGTTAAAATCTGCACACAGTCTGCCAAATGAATCATGTTCACCGGGCCCTGGGGTTGACCCACACCCGTTTTGCCCGCAAGAAATTTGCCCGGGTGCCGGGTACCGCCCATCAAGCCGCCAAACCTTAAAATAGTATAGTTCTCAGGGAAATAAGTTTGAACCAAGGCTTCGCACTGAAGCATCAAAGTCTCAGCAGCAGGGGAGGCAACGGCATCTGCTTCGGTTAATCCTTTTTCAGAATCAGAATTTGGGTAAACGGAGGTGGATGAGACAAAGACAACTTGCTGCACCGTGGCAGGCAGCGCTTGTAAGACGCTTTCTAACACGTTGAGATAGTCTGTGCGGCTGGATTTACTAGGCGGAATGTTGAACACCAAGACATCAGTAGTCAGGAAATCTGGCAGGTGCGTTTTTGGCTCCGTTTCCGGAAATGAGGCCAAAAACGGCTCAATGCCATGATCCTCCAAAAGCGTCAATTTTTCGGGGGTTGTTGTGGAGCCTTTTACTTTAAAACCTTGCCGCACCAAATGCGCCGCCAATGGCAGCCCCAACCAACCGCAACCCAGCACACTCACTGTTTTTACTCTCATACAGCAAAGGTGGGGACAGCAAGGTTGGCCTGCAACAAAAGCCTTAGGATTTGGTTTGAGTAGGCAATGGAAAGAAGGAAAACTCAGGTGGCCTTGGTTGGGTCGGGGCTGGGCGCTTTAAGCACGGCCGTTTTGCTGGCGAAGGCGGGTTTGCAGGTCACGGTGCTGGAGCAGAACAAATACCCGGGCGGCTGTGCCTCTACCTACAAACGGAAAGGCTTTTGGTTTGAAACCGGCGCGACCACCTTGGTGGGTTTAGACGAACACATGCCTTTGCGCTATGTGCTGGACCAAACGGGTATTGAACTACCAGTCAAGAAACTGGAAACGCCCATGCAGGTCCGGTTACTAGATGGCACAGTGGTCACGCGGCACCAGGAGTTGGAAGAATGGATTTCAGAAGCGGAGCGTGTGTTCGGGGAAAAGGGGCAGCGTGGATTTTGGGAAAGCTGCTTTCATCTCAGCCAGAAAGTCTGGGAAACCTCGCTTCGGCAGACGGCCTTCCCGTTCAGTTCTTTAGCTGATCTTTGGGAAGCAGCGAAGTCCGTTCAATTGTCGCAAGTAAGCTTGTTGCCCAAGGCATTTTTTACGGTGCAGGACTTGCTGCGGGACTTCGGGCTTTTGGAAAATGAACGCTTTGTGTCGTTTATAGACCAGCAGTTGCTGATCACCGCCCAAAATGACCACACGCAAGTAAACCAACTTTTTGGCGCTACGGCCTTGTGCTATACGCAATATGGCAATTATTACCTGCCCGGCGGCCTCAGAAAACTCGCTGAAGCCTTGGTCACCTTCCTTGAAAATCACCAGGGCGAAATGCTTTACAAAGAAGAAGTCTGCCATGTTAGGCCCACCCAAAATGGGCATTATGAAATACAAACCAAGAAACGTATCCTGGAAGCTGAATTTGTAGTGCTGGGCGTTCCGTTGAACAATGTGGCGCAACTTTTTGACGACTTAAAAACCAGACAGCGCTTAGAAAAACACTTGCTGCCGTCAGAAAAACTGCATAGCGCGCTAACCTGGGGTATTTGCTTCCAACGACTTCCGGGCATGACCACGGTGCTTCATCACCAAATACACGTGCCAGGCGGCGTGCCTTATGTGGGCAGCGCCAGTATTTTCGTTAGTTTCTCAGATCCTCAGGATTTTCTTCGGGCACCGGAGGGTTTTGGCATCGCGTCGGTGAGTACGCACGTGCCAGACCCAGCTAATAATTGGATTACCCTTAAAAAGGAATTGGAGAGGTGGGTGGTGGAATTTCTGGCCTCGCAGGGATTCTTTACAACTGACCAAGTTCAATGGGTGCAAGCCGCCACGCCCGGGGCCTGGATTGATTGGACAAGCCGGGCTTTTGGTCAGGTGGGCGGCTACCCGCAATTCAAAGACCGAAAGCCCTGGCAACTCAAAGACGCCCGGCTGGATCACAATAAAGCCTACCTCTGCGGCGATACGGTGTATCCCGGCCAGGGAATTCCCGGGGTCTGCCTTAGTGGCATCATTGCCGCCAAGAAGTTATTGAGAGACCACTTTCCGCAGAACAAAATGCTACCTTAAAAAGCGGGTTTCCATGCATTCACTGCACCAAACCTAGAGCTTGGTAAAAACAAGTAGTACATGCAGCGTAGTTCTCCTATATTTAAGCAGTTAACCTACGTCTTATGCCAAACTATACAGAACCAATGCTGCGCGATGGCGCTTTGAAAGATAAAACCATTATCATTACCGGAGGCGGCACGGGCCTGGGCAGGTCCATGGGCGTGTATTTCTTGAAACTGGGGGCCAATGTGGTCATCACCAGCCGCAAAATGCCCGTGTTGGAACAGGCTGCCCATGAAATGATGCAGGAAACCGGCGGACAAGTTTTGCCTTTTGCCTGTGATGTGCGCAAGCCCCTGGAAGTGGAAGCCATGCTGGCCGCCACCCTGGAAAGATTCGGTGCCGTGCACGGTCTCCTAAACAACGCCGCCGGCAATTTCATCAGCCCCACGGAGCGCCTGAGCCCCAAAGCCTTTGACGTGATTGTGGACATTGTTTTGAAAGGCAGCTACAACTGCACACTCACCCTGGGCAAACATTGGATTGAGAACAAGCAACCCGGCACCATCCTGAACATTGTCACCACCTACGCCTGGACCGGCTCCGGTTACGTAGTGCCCTCGGCCACCGCCAAGGCCGGCGTGCTTGCCATGACCCGCTCCCTGGCCGCCGAGTGGGCCAAGTACGGAATACGGTCCAACGCTATTGCGCCAGGTCCGTTTCCTACGGAGGGTGCCTGGAGCCGCCTGTTCCCTGAAGCCCTCGCCGAAAAGTTGGACCCCTTGAAACGAATTCCCTTGAAACGCTACGGCGAGCACCAGGAACTTGCTAACCTGGCGGCCTATCTTATTTCTGATTACTCAGCCTACGTGAACGGCGAAGTAGTCACCATTGACGGCGGCGAATGGCTTTACGGCGGCGGCGAATTTAACCATTTAGACCAAATTCCAAACGAGATGTGGGATGTGGTGGAGAAGATGGTGCGTGGGAAAAAGGAGGAAGGGAAGGAGTAACGAAGTGACAATTAGTTTATAGCTTAATTGTAAAGCATTAAAAATGACCCGAATTCTTTTACTATCAGCCGCGTTACTATTTTTCAGTTGTCAAACAGAAACCGAACTGTTTGATGATGTAAATGAAATGGCTGAATTGGATAGAGTTTACAAACCGATCTCGATTCAATCAGGAAAAGTAAGCGGGCTCCTTTTTCCTAGTAATGAATACAACATTTATACAATAGACTCCCTGGCTTTTCAAAACTTGGAAAATTCAATCTATACAAGTGACAAGTTTAAAGAAGGCACCTTCTACTTTAATCTTGAATTGAATGACTACTTATATCAAAATAAACTAGAAATTTTGAATATGTCTAAATCATTAATTACTAAAAACAAATACGATAAAACCTATTACTTATATCTATTGTCAGACAGGAAAACTTTTGCTGTCTGCAAAGTCAACCATTAAAAGTTAAAAGAATAGCACTTTACAATAACACTTAAACCTCAGCCTCGACCGATGGCCTCGCCATCTTTTATACTAGTCCGTTACACTTTTAAAATTTTATCCAACCTAAACAAAAAAGCAGCCCGATGCGTTTTCGGGCTGCTTTTTTCAAATGAGGGCTAAAACAGAAAATCTATTTCACTTTTACTTTGGCCGGAGCTTTTTTAGCGGGAACTGTTTTTTTAGCCGGCGATGCATTTCTAACCGGTGCCTTCGTTACCAAGGTCATTTCCTTCACTAAATGCCCAGCCCCGGCGAATTTGTCTACAATGAACAGGAAATAGCGGGCATCCATGGAGATGTTGCGCACGCGGTCCGGGTCATACATTATGTCAGACATGGTGCCTTCCCAGTTGCGGTCAAAGTTGGTGCCTATCAAGTGCCCATCGGCGTTGATGACCGGGGAACCCGAGTTACCGCCCGTGGTGTGGTTAGACGCAATGAACGCCACCGGCATCTGGCCGTTCACCCCATAGGGTCCATAGTCTTTCTTCAGGTACAATTCCTTGAGTTTGGCGGGTACTTTGTAATCTGCCACGGCCGGATCTTCCTTTTCCATGATTCCTTCCAGGGTGGTGTAGTGTTCGTAGTACGCGCCATCGGCGGGTTTGTAACCGTCAATCTGACCAAAAGAAACCCGAAGCGTGGAGTTGGCATCTGGGTAAAATTTCTTGTTGGTCATCATCTCGCGCAAACCCTGCAAATAGGTGCGGTTCAGGAGCGTGTTCTCATCATTGAGGCGGGTGTAGGTGGGCAGCGTTTTCTCGCGGTAGTTGTTCACCAGGCTGCTGGTCAGCTGAATAGCTGGGTCGGCGGCCAAGGTGGCCAGCATGGTGGTTGGGTTCTGGCTGAGCAATTGCTGTACTTTCTCCAGAGATGCAAGGTTGGTAGTGGCATACACGTTGTCGGCGTAGGCTGCCCAGTTGTTGTTGTGGTTCTGGGCTACTGCCTTGAATACCTCTGGGTGAAAGGCCGGCGGCACATCTTGCTGGTAAAGTTGCAGCAATGCGGCAAACACTTTCTTGTCGGTGGGCAGGTTGTAGTTCTTGAAAAAGCCGGGGGCGGCGTCTCGCAGTCTTTTAACCTGGGCCTGTACTTCAGCGTCAGTTGCTTTTTGCTGAATCATGCCGGCCAGCGTCACGTAGCCTTGCGCGAAATTAACCAACTCCACGCCCAGGCCTGCTTCCATGAAATAATCTCTTGACAAGGTGATGCCGTTGGCCAGTTGGCCGTAGTTCTGCTCAAATTTCTGGAGCACCTGGCCATAGGTGTTCTTCCGGCCGGTTTCCTGGTTAACCCATGCATTGAATTTCTGTTCCTGCTCGCGTTTGCGGGTAATGGCGTCTAGTTTTCTGAGGCCGCGCATCTCGCCAATCCATTTCTTATGGGAATTGCTCACACTGGCATATTTGGCAGCGTATTGAATACGCACTTTAGGGTCGGCTTTCATGTCCTGGTCTAAAATGCCCAGTTTCACGGTTCTGATTTTCACTTTGGCTGGGTCAGAAATCTCCACAATCTCGCGTACGGCCTGGGAGGGCAAATACTCAGTAGTGCGGCCCGGGAACCCGAAGACCATGGTGAAATCGCCTTCCTTGATGCCTGCCAGGGAAATTGGGAGGTGGTGCTTGGGCGTGTACGGTTTGTTGTTGGGCGAATACGCGGCGGGTTTGTTGTCTGGCCCGGCATAGATCCGGAACAATGAGAAATCGCCGGTATGGCGCGGCCACATCCAGTTATCCGTGTCGCCGCCAAATTTGCCGATGCTCTCGGGCGGGGCGCCCACCAACCTGATGTCCCGGAAGGTTTCCGTCACATACATGTAATACTCGTTGCCATAGAAAAACGGACGAATCACGGCGTCATAATGCGTTCCGGCGGTGGTCTGCGCCTGCACTTTCTTGATATTGGCCTGCACGCGTTGTTCGCGCTCTGCCTCTGGTAAATTGGCCGGAATATCGCCCAAGATTTGCTTGGTCACGTCTTCCATGCGCACAATAAACGTGGCGGTGAGGCCGGGATTCGGTTTTTCCTGAGAGCGCTCCATGGCCCAGAAACCATTGGTAAGCAAATCATTCTCCACGGAGCTGTGTGACTGAATCTGGCCGTAGCCGCAGTGGTGGTTGGTAAGCAACAGGCCTTGGTTAGAAATAATTTCACCGGTGCAGCCGCCGCCAAACTGTACAATGGCGTCTTTCAAGCTTGATTTGTTGATGCTGTAAATGTCCTCGGCAGAAAGGCGCATGCCTTTTTTCTGCATATCGGCTTCATTGAGCTGCTTGAGCAACATGGGAAGCCACATGCCTTCGTCTGGGCGGGCCCAACCCAGCAGAGAACTGAGCATCAGCACCGCCACCAAGGGTAATCTCTTATAATGGAACATAGAACGTTTGGTTGAGTTTGATTCCAAATTTACGAAAACCTAACGAATACTAGGTAGCCAGATAAATGGCCTTAAAAGCTGAAGGCTTTACTGCAAGAGGAGGGAAGCCTAAAAATGAAACGCTCCGTTTTCGGGCTCATTTCTGGAAATGAGCCCGAAAACGGAGCGTTGCCTTAAAGAGTTAAATCTGTATTAGGAATGACCAACGGCTACGGCGCCTTCTTCCCACACCTGGAACTTCTGCAATTCCTCCTGGAACGCAGAAATAAACCAGGCCATCAAACTCAAGTCATCGGCGAAGCCAATGATGGGAATAAAGTCTGGAATCAGGTCCAGCGGGGTGGCCACATACAGTAGCACCGCCACGCCCAGGAGCATGGATTTGGTCTCCACTTGGCGGTAATTGCCGTTCACGTAGGCTTTCACCAGGCGCATAAACCGCAGCATAACTTCTTTTATCTGCTCAAAGCCGCTCACGTTGCTGTTGGCACTGGTGAGTTTTTCATAAGCGGTGGTCAGCAGGAGGCCAATCTTCACGGGTTTGCCCATTAAACCGGCGGCTTTGGAGACCATGGCGTTGAAGATGGCATTCTTTGATATTTTCAATCCTTTTTCAGTTAAAGAGCTCATAGTTTTGTGTGCGTTAGTCTAAAAGATGCTCTCTATACGGGGAGAACGCCTGTCAAGATGTAAGCTTTCGGCAACTAGCCCGGCTCTTCTACCAGGGTTTGGTACGGATGTATTTTTATTGCAGCGCCGTTTTCATTTCTTTACAGAACCAAGCGCCATTTTCCATTGAAAAATACTATGAAACTTAAGATCCTGCTGTGTTGCGTGCTGCTTTGTGTGGGTGGGTCTGCGGTTGGGCAGGTGAACCCCATTCAGCAGGAAATCTTGAATTACCCAGAGTCACCCGCTGAGTTGATCTCCAAAGGCCGCCGGTTGATTCTGGACCGTTTTCTGGCCGGCGACGCCGCCAAGGTTCGACAGGTGAAAAACTATTTGTTGGAGCACGTGGAAGATGAAAACTACGTGGCCCTGCTCCCAATTGAGCGCTGGTACCTGGGGTATTGGACCAAAGATTACCTTGACGTACTGCCCGCCGTGCTTCATTTAGATAGCGTGGGTTTGGCCTCGTTCCGGGGTAAAATATTCCCGATGCCAGATATGCTCCTGGAGAAACTAGAAACAGCCGTGCGCGATTCTAAGGCGCAAATAGTGCAGGATATCAAAAATGCCGACCTCAGAACCATTGACAAAGAATACCTTTTGCTGCATTTGGAGTTTATGCTGGCGCGGCAGGAGTTTTCTCTAGCCGAAAGGCAAAATGCTGAAACGATGCAGCGGAATCCTGAAGCGGAACGAGACACCTTGAATGCCATGGCCAACCGGTTTTTGAGCAATTATCCGCAAAGCCAGTTTGAGCCGTTTATCAGAAGCAACATCAGGGAGGCCTATGTGCCGGCTAAATTGGGGTTCACGTATGAAATCTTCAGCGGCTTCGGCGTTTTCACGAAAGGTTTAAGCCATAATTTCAGCAATACGGTGCCCATTGGTATTTCCTTTGAAGCCTATTTGCGGCGGTGGGCTTTTTCTACCAGGGCCTTCATAGGTTTTGGCAATACCAGAAAAGATTTTCCGTATGAAAATGGGGTTTGGCCAACTGGTTCCAGAATGACCGCTTTTACGCCTGAGTTTGACCTGGGCTATGTGGTGGCTGAAAATAAACGGTTGAAACTGACGCCGTTCATAGGAATTGCCGCCACCAAAATTAGCCCCGAGGAAGAAGACAATGACCTGCAACAAGAATATAGAAAAGCCGAATTTGGTTTTACCACCACGTATGCTGTAGGAACCGCGCTCGATATAAAATTAGGCCAAGGGTCTGCCTATACATGGCGCGAAGGCGGAGAGGAGCGCTACCTGTTTGTGCGCCTTCGGTATGCTTTTCTTAGCCCCCAGTTTAGCAGCCATTATTCGGGCCTGAACGGCTACATGCACCACGTGACGGTGGGCTTCGGTGGTTTCTGGCGTTTTCTCAAGCGCGACTATTAACACCACCGCTCCCTCACATTTTCTATCTTTGACTTTCTATAATCTGATTTTTATGTACACTTTACCTGCGCCCGGCGATTATAACCCTTATTTTGACAACTACATAAGCCTGGTCTCCAGCCAGGAAGACATAGTCAAATACCTGGCAGAACAGCCTCAGAAACTACAGCAACTCCTGGGCCGGGTAAGTGCGTCTGCCGCTGATTTTGCGTATGAACCTGGTAAATGGTCTATCAAGCAGCTGCTTGGGCACATGAATGACACTGAACGCATTATGGCCTACCGCGCCTTGTGCATTGCCCGCGGGGAACAGGTCTCATTGCCGGGGTTTGATGAGAATCTGTACGTCACCAACGCGCGGTTTGAGGACCGCGCCCTGGAAAGTCTGGTAACTGAACACCAAGCCATCAGAAACGCCACCTTGGCTTTGATAAAAGGATTACCACCTGAAGCCACGGCCCGCCGGGGAAATGCCAACGGTCACCCCATCACTGTCTCTGCGCTGGTCTACATTATTGCCGGCCATGAACAACACCACCTCAACATCTTAAAAGAACGCTACCTGGCTAAGCTTTAGAATTGTTGATTGGTCATTGTTGATTGTTTTTTCCGAACAAGAATAAAAACACCAACTCCTGTTTTCGGGCTCATTTCCAGAATTGAGCCCGAAAACAGGAGTTGGTGTTTCTCCACAATCAACAATGACCAATCAGCAATCAGCAATTACAAAAGGTCATTTGCCAGGTTGGCAAGTTCTGAGCGTTCGCCTTTCTGCAGGGTAATGTGCGCGTAAAGCGGATGATTTTTTACTTTGTCAATAAGGTAGGAGAGACCGTTGCTTTGGCTGTCCAGGTAGGGCGTGTCAATCTGGTAAATGTCACCGGTAAAGATGATTTTGGTGTTTTCGCCGGCGCGGGAGATAATGGTTTTGATTTCGTGCGGGGTCAGGTTCTGGGCTTCGTCCACAATGAAAATGATGTTGGAAAGGCTTCGGCCCCTGATGTAGGCCAAGGGCGTAATCACCAACCGGTCCTGTTCCACCATTTCCTTGATCTTGTTGGCTTCGCGGCTGTGCTCCGGGTATTGGTTCTGGATGAATTTGAGGTTGTCCCAAAGCGGTTCCATGTAGGGCCCAATCTTGGAATTGGCATCGCCGGGCAAGAAGCCCAAATCGCGGTTACTCAACGGCACAATGGGGCGCGCCAGGTAAATCTGATTGTAGGTTTCGCGCTGTTCCAGGGCCCCGGCTAAAGCCAGCAGCGTTTTGCCGGTTCCGGCCACGCCTTGAATGGAAACCAGTTTAATGTCTGGGTGCATGATGGCGTGCAGCGCGAAAGTCTGCTCGGCATTGCGGGGTTTTATGCCCACGGCCTGTACCTTGTCTACGCGCTGCAAGGTTTTGTCTTGGGGGTTGTAATAGGCTAAGGTAGAGCTTTTATGGTTGCGCAGGATAAAGTAATGGTTGTCTTGCGGCGGGTGCGGCATGGCGTCTTCCACGGGGCATGAGCCGTGGTCATACAAGGCAGAAATGACTTCCTGCGGAATGTCTTCCACCAGATCATTGCCGCGGTAAAGATTGGTCACGTTCTGGATCTTGCCGGTCTCATAGTCCTCCGCCGACAAGTTAAGCGCCCTGGCTTTTAACCGGAGGTTAATGTCTTTGGTCACCAGAATCACTTTGTAATCTGGCATCTCATGCTGCAGGGCCAGCGTGGCGTTCAGGATTTTGTGGTCGGCTTTGTTGTCGCTGAAAATGCGCTCGGCGTCTACCGGCGTGGCATGGCTCATAAGTACCTTGAACCTTCCTTTGCCGGTGCCCTTGAGAGGAATCCAGGTTTGCAGCATGTGCTCCGTGGAGAGATCGTCAATGAACCTGATGAACTCGCGGGCCTCAAAGTTTTTGATGTCGTTGCCTTTTTTGAAGTTGTCCAGTTCCTCCAGCACCGTGATGGGAATGGCCACATCATGTTCCCCGAAATGCTCCACCGCGCTGTGGTCATACAGAATCACCGAGGTGTCCAGCACAAAGGCTTTCTTCACTTTTTGGAGATCATTTTCAGAAGGGTTGGCTTTCTTTCTGGGAGTGGCAGGTTTCTTCACGGCGGGATGGGTTAAGGTGGTAAAGAGTTCTTGTTACCCTACGTAAAACCATTGACAGAAAGCTGATGCCATGGGAGTTTTTGAAAAGCACCATGTCTATTTTTTGACGAAATTTTGACAAACCTCTGTGCAAGCAAAAGAATAAACACACCAATATTTTCCCGGAGTTTTATTTCTTTGCAAGGTATTGCGTCGGGTTTCAACCATGGCCCTTTGGAACTTATAGGTCCGTTTGTCTTGGTTACACCAATTTCATTTATGAGAAAGGCCGTTATCTTCAGTTTGCTTTTTGCCTTACCACTTTGCCTGCTGGCCTGGCCCTGGCAATGGAATCAATTTGACAGAAACGACAACCGAACAGGCCGCTGGCGCGATTATTACTCCAGCCACCCAGACAAATTGATGTACAAGGGAAGGTACAAAAAGGGCGTGCCGGTGGGCAAGTGGCGGCATTACGGATTACAAACCAACCTTACCCGCGAAGAAAAACACCTGCCCAAGCAAAAGCGCATTAAAACGGTGTTGTACCATGCCAACGGCAAAATTGCCCGGACCGGCAACGCGTATCTGTTTGAAGAGAATGGCTTCGTGAAATACCACTGGCACGGCGACTGGCAATTTTATGACAGCACCGGCACGTGGCAAGGGTGGCAGTTTTACAACCGGGGTAGAACCAATGACTCCATTCCCATGACCACCAAAATTGGCCTCATTTCCAAAACGGAGCCCAAAAACGGAAGCCCCAGGAAATTTAGATCGGTGAAATTTTAGCTGAGCGTGAAAAACGGCACCTTTTCCTTGTCATGGAGCCGCACCTGGCCTTGAAGCACCAGTTCCACCAGCAACCGGTTGGTGCGCCGCCTGGATAGGTTGGCGTAATGCATGAGTTGCTTTGCCGTCAGTTTTCTATGTTTCTGCAGCAGCAGGAGAATCATTTTCTTGTGATGATCGCCGGGCTCCTGCGCTGGTTCAGGGTCGGGTTCCAGTTGTAAGGATTTCTCCACCAGGCGGCTGGTCTGCACGCTTTCGTCTTTCACTCTAATGTAGCCGCGCCAATCCTGGTCTTTCACTTTGGCCAGATGGGGTTTCCGGGTGCTTTCCGGAATGGTCACGCGCAGAATGGTCCCTTCCTCCATTTCAATTTCGTCATAGGTCACCAGCACGGGCGGGTCACAGTAAAACGAGATTGCTTTCTCCAGGGTGAATTTCTCTTCTTCGGGATCCACGCCACAGATAAGGCCGTTGTCCAGCACGCCCACCAAAATCTGACCGCCCCGCGTATTGGCGAAGGAAACCAAGGTGCGGGCAATGCGGTCTGGGTGCGTGATGGTTTTCTTGAATTCCAGCGTGTCGCTTTCGCCCTGAAGAATCAAAAGCAGGATTTCCTGCATGTCTTGCCCACCCATTGCTTTCATTTGATTAGAAACCGGTTTGCTCCGCGCTCAATTCCCACAAACGGCGGGCGATGTGCGCATTACAGGAATCTGCCGAAGAAGGTCTGGGTTGGCTATTCTTAAAGTATTTGCCCGTGATAGCTTCTACCTCTGGCGAAGTAGCCAAATACACCATGGTCTGCGCTCCATTGGCCGCCGATTTCATGAACAGTTTACCTAATTTGTAAATGAGCCTGATAAAAATGCTGCTGTTGCTTCCAAAATTAGTGGCCACCACGCCGGGGTGCAAGGTATTCACAGTGAGAGATGTGAACTCAGAACGGCGGGCCAGTTCATAGGTGAACAGAATGTTGGCCAGTTTTGAGTCTGCGTAAGCGGTGACCGCACTGTAATGCTGGGGGTTGCCGGCATTGTCGAAATCAATCTTGCCAATGCGGTGCGCCTCAGAACTTACGGTGATCACGCGGCCCTGCTGGGCTTTTAGCAGGTTGTCCATCAAAAGATTGGTCAGCAGGAAAGGAGCCAGGTGGTTGGTTACCCAGGAGACCTCGTAGCCCTCAATGGTGGTCTGCTGCAAGCCAGGGATGAGCCCGGCGTTGTTGATAAGCACATCTATGACCGGGTAAGCCGCTTGTAATTCTTGGGCCAACGCCCGCACCTGGTCCAGTGAAGACAAATCGGCCAGGTGTAACTGTAGATTGGCGTGGGGCACCTTTGATTTAATATCGGTGATGGCTTTTTCGCCTTTCTCGCGGTTGCGGCAGACCATGGCTACCAGGGCACCCTGGCGGGCCAGAGCCTCAGTGGCGGCTTTGCCCAGGCCAGAGCTGGCCCCGGTGATTATGATGATCTTTTCTTTGTCTGGGTGGGTCATGTAATTCAATTCCAACGGCTTCTGTTTCTCCGCCTACGGATTTTTGGCTGGCTTAGGTGCTTTTCTGAAAACTAGGGGCCGCCAACATAAAAAATGCGACCCGAAACGGGCCGCATTCTATGGTTATTCTAAAAAGTTAGTGCTTAGAAAGGAAGGTCGTTGTCCATGTCATCACTAATGAAGGAACTGGACTTGGCAGGCTGCGGTGCCTGGGCGTACCCGGCGTTACCGCCACCTTGTGCTTGCGGGGCGCCGTTGCTGGCATGCTCCACGCGCCAGGCCTGCAGGTTGGTGAAGTACATGGTGGTGCCGTTTTTGGTGAACGGTTTGCCGCTCAGGTTAAAGGCCACTTTCACTTCATCGCCTGTTTTGTAGTTGTCAAGAATACCGCACTTATCCTGGGTAAGCTGAAATTTGGCATATTGCGTATAAGAGCCGTCTGGGATTTCCAGCACGAACTCGCGCTTCCGGAATTTCTCGCTCACTTGCGTTTCATCAAAGATTTCGTGCAATCTTCCCTGTACATCAAAAGACATAATGGTAATTTTAAAATTAGTAAAGTATCTACACAAATATACAAACAATAGCGCGTTTAGATTCCGGGGAAGTCACTTAAATTTCAAGAATTCCTTAGGTTTCTGATTCCCTGCACGGTAGCAGAAAACGCTCAGAATTCTCCTTCCGCACAAGACCCAAATTCAACACCTGTATGACCGCAACCAACCCTTTTTCCATAGCGCTCCACGGCGGGGCCGGCACCATTACCAAAGGCTCCCTCACCCCAGAACTGGACCGTGCCTACCGGACCGCGCTGCAACAAGCCCTCACCATTGGCTATGACCTGTTAAGGCAGGGTGCCACGGCGCTGGCGGCGGTAGAGGCCACCGTGGTGGCCCTGGAAGACTGCCCGCTCTTCAACGCCGGCAAAGGTTCTGTGTTCAACAAAGTGGGCAAGCATGAGATGGACGCCGCCATGATGTGCGGGAAAACATTGGAGGCTGGGGCGGTGACTGGCGTGAAGAATGTGCGCAACCCCATTTCTCTGGCCAGCCGCATTCTCCATTTCTCTGACCACGTGTTCCTTAGCCACCAGGGCGCCGAGGAGTTTGCCCGCAACCAAGGCCTGGCCTTTGAGCCCGACGACTATTTCTTCACCCAACAGCGCTATGAACAGTGGCAAGCCCTGCGAGATTCTGACGTGTACATGCTGGACCACACCGAAACTAAGGAGAAAAAATTTGGGACGGTTGGGGCGGTGGCGCTGGACCAGGCGGGTAATTTAGCGGCGGCAACGTCAACCGGTGGCATGACCAACAAGAACTTCAACCGCATTGGCGACAGCCCCGTGATTGGGGCCGGCACCTACGCCAATAATAAAACCTGCGCTATTTCCTGCACAGGTCATGGCGAGTTTTTCATCCGCCACGTGGTGGCCTATGACATCTCTTGTTTAATGGAATACAAAGGCCTGAGTCTGGCGCAAGCCTGTGACGTGGTAGTGCAGCAGAAATTGAAACCCATTGGCGGCGAAGGCGGGTTGGTAGCCGTTTCAGGCGCCGGGGAAGTGGCCATGCCGTTCAACTCAGAGGGCATGTACCGGGCCGCCTGGGTGGCGGGCCTGGAACCCGTGGTGGCTATTTACCAGGAATAAAATTTCCGTTTTCGGGCTCATTTTCAGAAATGAGCCCGAAAACGGAAATTACTCTTGCGTAGGATTTTGTTTATGGCAGAACTTGCGTTCCCTAATATCATAGTAGTTGCCAATGGCCAGCACATGCACCAGCATGTTTTCAATGGAAAGGGGCGTGCCCGGCGTGACGTAGTCCGTATTGTTGTGCTTGATGTGGTGCCCGTCCACTACAATAACTAAGTTAGACCCAATGGTCTCAATGTAATTTCCCTGACTGATCAAAACGCCGGTGTCTTCGCCCAGCCCAATGCCAATTTTGAAAGGGTGCGTGGCCACGGCTTCCATCAAGCGCCCAAACCGCCCGCGCTTCACAAAGTGCGAATCAAAAATCACGTTCTTCTGAAAGGCCAGACCTCTATCCAACTTCACGGCTCCTTTCAGCAATGATCTGGAGCTGCTGCCGCCCTTGATCATAATATCTGACATGGCCATGGCCCCGGCGCTGGTGCCGGCAATCACAAAGCCTTCTTCTTTCTGGTAACGGTCCAGCAAAATCTGGTGAAAGGCGGTGCCCGAAAAAATGCGCGCCAGCCTTGACTGGTCGCCGCCCGAGAACATGACGCCGTTGGCCGCCCGCAGCCGGTCCAGGTACAGGGGCTGGTTGACCTCGGCTTCCTCGCGTATGTGCATGATGCCCACGTTTTGGCACCCCAGCACCCCGAAGGCCTGCAAGTACATGTTTCCCACTTCCTCGGGAATCATGGAGGCCGTGGTGATAACTTCAATCTTGGCCTGCGTGCCGCCCATGGTGTCAATTACCCGCTTGAGAATCCCCAGCTCAAAAAAGTTCAGCTGGAATTGTTTCTTGGATTTGGGGAAGGTGCCTTTGTCCTCGTTTCCTCCTATGGCAATCAAAACCCCTTTGGGCAGCAACTCTGGTGTAATCATGTACGCTTGGTTTGATGTCTGGGCATATACGCGTAAAGTAAGCAAGCGGGCTTTAAAAACCCATAGTCAAAACGCAGATTCCTGGCATGAAAAAATCTACTTCACCGTAAAATTGTGGGCCTCAGGTTTTCATGATTTTGCCAGCAGCGCATCTACGGATGAAAAAGTGACGGCATGGTACCCGGGTTTGGCCTGCTGGTAAATCTCCCGAGCCATCTGGGTACCGGCTTCGGTGGCGAGCAGGGCTTTGTAAAGCGGCAAGACAAATTTTCGGCGGCCTACCCGCAGCAGAAACGCCTGCAGCGCCGGAAAAGCTGGGGCATACTGGTGCGCAATGGCCAGTTGGAGCCACGCGGCCTGAATCTCAGCATTGGTGGAGGCGGTAAAACCGAAGGCGGCATCCAATTCCTGCAGTTGCGCGGTGGAAAGCGTATTGGGCATTTTTTTCAGGAAGTACAGAATTTCATGCGTGCTCCATGCTTCGGTTTCCAACTCTGCGGGGGCCGTGCCTTGTTGCCATAACTGCACTTGGGTTTCAACCTGGTGGAAACGTTGGGAGGAAGGCACCGCCACGCCGGCCGGAATACCGGGTTGGAAGATGAACGCCTCATAGTTAATCTGGTCCCGCAAGGCGGAATTTCCGTTTATGAGCTCATTTTCCAAAATGGAGACAAAACTGGCGGTGTCAATGCATTTGAATTGATACGTGTTGAAATACTGTGTCACGAAGGCGTCAAACCGAACTCTGCCTAACAGCGCCTCCAGGTGGCACAGGAACAGGTTTCCTTTTTCATAGGCAATTTCGGTGAGGCCTTCGTCTGGGTCGCGGTTTTCCAGTTGCAGTTTGAGGTGCGTGTCTTCAGGGGTGTGCTTTAATTCCTCCAGGGTTTGCAACAGGTCGTGGTAGCCCAGCACGTGCAGCATGTGCGCGTAGTCTTCGCCGTACAAGGCCTCCATGATTCTGCGCTCAAAATACACCGTGAAGCCTTCGTTCAGCCAGAAATCATTCCAGGTGGCGTTGGTCACCAAATTCCCCGACCACGAATGCGCCAGCTCATGCGCCACCAGCGACGTCAACGATTTATCACCGGTGATGATAGTGGGCGTGGCGAAGGTGAGCATAGGGTTTTCCATTCCGCCAAACGGGAAACTAGGCGGCAGCACCAGCAAATCATACCGTCCCCAGAGGTAAGGTCCGTAAAGCGTTTCGGCAGCCTCAAGCATGTTTTCTGTGTCCAGAAACTCCTGGGCAGCGGCTTCAATAATGCTGGGCTCCGCATACACACCGCAACGCTCGCCCAATGGTTTAAACTGCAGGTCGCCCACCGCCAGAGAGAGCAGGTAAGAAGGCATAGGCCGTTCCATTATAAAATGGTAAGTGCCGCTGCTGTTTTTCTCCTGCGGGTTCTGGGCGCTCATCAAAGGCAGTAAATGCGTGGGCACCGTGACCTTCGCTGTGTAAGTGAACCTAATGCCCGGGCTGTCCTGGCAGGGCAACCAGGTGCGCGCCAGAATGGCCTGTGACTGCGTGAACAAAAATGGATCTGTTTTGCCGGCGGTCTGCTCCGGAGACAGCCATTGCAACGCGGCTGAGTCTTGAGTGGAGGAAAAAGAGATATGCACTCGCTTTGTTTGGGCTTCCAATGGTATATGCAGGCCTTGGCCCAGAATGGAATCTGGTTCTGAGAGCCAGAAAACAGGGGTAGAGCTCTGTGGTTCCAGCTCCACTTTTTCAATGACCAGGCCCTTCACGTCTAGAATTATTTCTGAAGCATTTTGATGCTGTATCTGGTAACTGCCCCGCCCAGCAATCTTTTTCTCTTCAAAATCAACTGTCAGTAGCCAATCTACATGAGTGATGACTGCTTCTATCGGGCACGCATGGGAATGGGGGTCTTTAGTAAAATTCATATTATAAAATTACAATTAGCATGAATGTTGTAAGGAGTAATTCAAATGGGCTAAACCTTAGATTAAGCTCAAACCGAAAGATTTACTGGTACAGCTTACGGCCATTCTTTAAATTTTTTAGGCAATCCTGCCAGGTCCATAATAAAAATAGGGCTGTGGCTATATTCTGCGGAGCCTTCTGGCTTGCATACAATTCTCAACCTGGTAAGCTTTCAAACATTTTCACTTGAATTTTAGTATAAGTACCAAATTAATATGATAGGGACAACCCGTATGAAATCAAACAAGACCTACCCCTTCTTCTTTCTATGTATGATGCTGGGCTTGCTCGTGCTGTCTGCCTGCGCCAAGTCTGGTGAGAAGCAGAAGCAGAAAGAAGCCAAAGCCGCCGCGCAGAATTTCCCGCAGCAGACCGACAGCGTGTACGTAGTGAAGTACGCCAGCACCGAACCGGAGTTCAAAGAGCACATTTCCCTTTTAAAACTGTTTTACCGCGAGCGTGGCTATAAGTTTGCCTGGTTTAAAGATGGTGCCTTGGTGCCGCAAGCCTTCAAGTTCATGGAGGTAATTAACCAGGCGCATGAAGAAGGCCTTAACCCGCGTGACTACATGGTGAAAGATTTGCCGGCCATGTTCAAGAAATTAGAGCAAACCCCCAATGACTCCAGCCGCCACGCACTACAAAAAGAGATTGATGTGTCCTTAACGGCCTCTTACTTTAATTATGCGTCAGATTTCTACAAAGGCACGGTCAATCCGCGCAGCATGGACAACATTGAGTGGGAAGTGAAGCGAAACAAAATCAAGCTGCACAAAGCCCTGCAAACCATTTTAAAGGAGCGCGAAAGCCGGTATCCTTACTATGAATTTGAAGCCTTGCACCCAGGGTATATTAAGCTGCGCGAAGCCCTGAAACAATACCGTTTGGCCAAGCAGGAGGGTGGATGGCCCCGCATAGATGCTCCCAAAACTTTGAAGCCTGGCGATTCTTCACAAGCCGTAGTCGCGCTTCGGCAACGGGTGCTGGGCAAGCAAGCCGTGGGGAAAGCCGGTGCGAACCAGTATGACCCTGAATTGGCCGACGCCGTGAAAAACTTTCAGATCCGGCACGGATTGAAGCCAGACGGCGTGGTAGGTGGGGAGACCCTCAAGAAACTGAATGTATCCGTGGAAGACCGCATTGACCAGATTATCATTAACATGGAACGCTGGCGCTGGGTACCTAAACGCTTTGAAGACAAATACGTGCTGGTGAACATTCCGGAATACGGCATGCACGTGATGGAGAAAGGCAAAGAAGTGCTGTCTATGAAAGTGGTAGTGGGGAAAGAGATGCACGCCACACCCGTGTTCAGTGACAAACTGGAATACATTGTGTTCTACCCGTACTGGAACATCACCCCGCAGATTTTAGAGGAGGAAATTGCCCCGGCCCAAGCCAAAAATCCCAATTACCTTGCCTCCAATGACATGGAACTTGTGAAAGACATTGGCAATGACAAAGTGGAGATTATTCCTACAAACTCTGTTGATTGGTACTCAGTGGACAAAGATTTCAAGTACCGTGTGCGCCAGCGCCCCGGTAAAAAGAACCCGCTTGGTTTTGTGAAATTCATTTTCCCTAATGAGCACAATGTGTACCTGCATGACACGCCTTCTGACCACCTGTTTAACCAGGCCACCCGGGGCTTTAGCCATGGTTGTATTAGAATTGAGAAACCGTTTGAGTTTGCCCAGTATCTATTGAAAGACCAGAAGCAATGGACACCTTCTACCATCAAAGCCGCCATGCACGGAGGTCAGGAAAAATACGTAAATTTATCGGCGAAAGTACCGGTCTATATAGTGTATTTCACAGCTTGGGTAGATGACAACGGAGCCGTCCATTTCAGAGATGATATCTACAAACATGACCAAGATTTGGCGAATGCCTATTTTGGATAAATAACAGAAGAGTTGTAAAAAGCCATTCTTCAATATTTTTTCAAAAGGATGCTCAAATTTTGAGCATCCTTTTTTTATGGCTGGTCGAATTTCGTTTTCAACTAAATCTTGTCTGTTAAAATTACAAATTCGATTTTCATAGGATAAAGCAAATGGTAACGTGCTTCTTTGCATTATGGAACAGGCAGTAAGCGGAAGCCCAAATCTAAAGGGCATGCCAACGCCATAATTGCTCCGTTATGATGCTGGCTCCTTTGTGTTTTGACGGTTAACAGAAATTGAGTTTCACACCTAGTAAGGATAGATGCTCTGGATTATGAAAGTGTGAAAGCAAAGTTGAAGGGAAAAGAGTAGTAATAGGCTGGCTGGCTGGTTTGGTTCTTAGAAGGAGCTATTGGTTTGCTTGAGTTTACATTTGTTTTACAATTGTAAACAAGGTTTAAATATGTTAATTTGTAAAAATGAAAGAGGTATTGAATTGGTAGGATGTGGTGGTAAGTTGCAGTTAATAAGAAAGTTGAACCGATTGCTTAAAGCAACGCTTGCTGTGGGGCGGCAGGCTGAAGCCTAAGAAAAAGGTGGATGGACGATTTGGTTTAAACTCTTTCTTCATTTTTAAATAATGCGTTACCAAAAATGGCATGAGTGATTTACTGCCTAAAATAAAAGAGTTGCTGGAATGGCTTGGGATGGGACCGGCTGCGTTTGCTGATGAAGTAGGCGTGGCCAGACCTGTCATGAGCCATATTTTATCGGAGCGAAACAAGGTGAGCCTGGAGGTGGTGCAGAAGATACTGGCCAGGTTTACCGACGTGGACCCTGCCTGGCTTTTACTGGGTCAAGGGGAAATGCTAAAGAAAATAGTAGCGCAGCCTATACCTGGTTCACCTGCTACAGACGCTCAGAAAGAAGTGCCTGAAGTAGAGCAAGAGTCTGTAACTCCTGGTAAAGTTCAAAACTCAAAGAAAGCTTCTTCGCCAGTTGTAAGTAAGTCAGGTAACCAGAAGAAGGAGCTTATCAAGGTACTGTTGGTCTATTCAGACGGAACCTACAAAGAACTCCTGCCAGAGGAAATGTAATTTAAAAGAGGGAAAGGCTTTTTATTTCTACCGAATTAGCAGGAGTTGTATTTTACATTTAACTAGTGAATTACTAGAATATTCTTGCAAACCGTGAAAATTTCATTCTAATTCTTTCACCTTCTTTCTTAAATAATAGGTGATTTTGTGCTACGTATCTGTGCTTCTGTTTTCGGGCTCATTTCTGGAAATGAGCCCGAAAACAGAAGATGAATTGGAGGCAATAATATCTCTTATTAAAAAGTTGTCTGTACCTTGGGTGGAGCAACAACTGCCGTTTGAAATCTTTTTTATTTAACGTTACGCGTATGTGCGGCCGCTACTCGGTTAACAGAAAGAATTTACCCAAAGAACATCGCTTCACTGCCAAATTGGAGGGGCTGGTGTTTGAGAAGAATTTTGACGCCCGGCCTTCGCAGCAGTTGCCCGTGATTCTGCCCCACCAGGAGAAAGCGGTGATGGCCACCTGGGCTTCGCCGGAGAAAGAAACAGACGGCAAGCCTACGCTTCCTTTTAATGTCCGGCAGGAAAACTTGCTGTTCATTCCCAGGTTCAGGGCCCTGCTGCCGCGTCACCGCTGTATCATTCCCATTGACGGCTTTTTTGAGTGGAAGGAACTGGAGGAAGAGGAGGCGGAACAAGCTCTTGAGCCTGAGGCACCGCTGGGGCTGGACTTGTTCGGGAACCCCATCAGAAGTGAGGCCGAGAAAAAGCGGGCCAAGAAAGCCAAACCCGTGAAGCAGAAATATCGGTTTACGCTCAAAGACGAAGAGCCCTTCGGGTTGGCCGGGCTTTGGCGCGAAAGTGTGCATCATGACACCGGCGAGCTGAACCGCTACTTTTCCATCATTACCACTGCCGCTAACTCTGCTGTGCAACCGTACCACGACCGCATGCCCGTCATTCTCACGCCCCACGCCGAGGACATCTGGCTAGATGACAAACTCCGTGAGAAACAGTGGATGGAAGTGCTTCAGCCCTATGACCATCGGCAAATGGTGGTGCGCGCCATTGACGAGTATGAAAGTGTTTTAGGTAACTACGTTGCGCCCGCCCTCAATTCTAAGTAAGTAAGAAAGATAAACTCCTCACTTTGGCCTCCTGAAAGCATCTCGGCGGCAAATGGTGATAAAGCCTAATGATCGCTTTTCAAGTTCTAGGCTGAGATCTTTCCAAGAGAGAAACATGAATAGTTGATGCGTCTTGATACGGAAGCGTAGTTTGCGCTGCCTTCCGTTTTTGGGCTCGTTTTCAGAATTGAAGCCGAAAACGTTTTTTCCTTTCTTTCCTGATGGCGGTCAATATGACACTTCAGGCGTTTCACACTGCCTGCTTTATCTGCGTAACTGTTTCTGCTAGTGTGTGGTATGATTTGAATTTCCTCCTCGGCCAAGATTGATTTCTCTTCCGAAGTTCCACCACAGGATTCGTTAATCAATCTTAAAGGCAGCCTAGAAGTATTAGCAAAAGCTAACTATGTTAGTAAATATGTGAATAAATAAATCTAATATATTTAGCTTTTCTATATTAATCCTCCGTATTTGCTAAAATAATTAGCTTTTTAACCAGAGCAATTCTTAGCTAAAACGGGAGGAAATATGTTGGTACAAGACAAGAGAACCATTGCCCATTTGGATCTAGACACGTTTTTCGTGTCGGTGGAGCGGTTGCGGAATACGCAGCTGCAGAACAAGCCCATTATTATTGGCGGCCTCTCAGACAGGGGCGTGGTGGCCAGTTGCAGTTATGAGACGCGCTTCTTCGGGGTGCACGCCGGCATGCCCATGAAAATGGCCCGACAGCTCTGCTCAGAGGCGCTGGTGCTGCGCGGCGACATGGAAGCCTACAGTGAGCATTCGCAGAAAGTGACCCAGGTCATTGCCGACCGCGCGCCGGTCTACGAGAAAGCCTCCATTGACGAGCATTACCTAGATGTGACCGGCATGGACCGGTTCCACGGCACCTGGCAATGGACCAACGAGCTTCGGCAGACCATTATGAAAGAGACGGGTTTGCCTATTTCCTTCGGGCTCTCGGTGAACAAAACGGTTTCTAAAATTGCCACCGGGCAGGCTAAGCCTAACGGCGCGCTGCAGGTGAGCGCCCCGGAGGTAAAGCCGTTTCTGGCGCCGCTTTCCATCAGGAAGATCCCGGGCGTGGGGCAGAAGAACTACCAGCTGCTGCGCAACATGGGCATTCCTACCATTGAAGTGCTCACCATGGTTCCGGTGGAGATGATGCAGAAAGTGCTGGGCAAAGAAGGCGTGCACATCTGGGAGAAGGCCAATGGCATTGACCGCGCCCCCGTGGTGCCGTATTCTGAGCAGAAATCCATCAGCACGGAGCAAACCTTCGCCACCGATACCACCGATATCCATTTCCTGAACAACCTGCTGGTGACCATGACCGAGGGCCTGGCCTTTGAGCTCCGCAAACAGGGCAAACTCACCGGCTGCATCACGGTCAAGATTCGCTACGCCAACTTTGACACCCACACCCAGCAGATCTCCATTCCCTACAACGCGGCAGACCATATTCTTATTAATAAAGCCAAAGAGCTCTTCAAGAAACTCTACAACCGGCGGCTCCTCATCCGGCTCCTGGGCGTTCGGCTGAGCCACTTGGTGCAAGGCTTCCAGCAGATTGACCTCTTTGAGGACACCGCCCAACTCGCCAGCCTCTACCAGGCCATGGACAAAATCAGATTCCGCTACGGCGAGGCCTCAGTGCTACGGGCAGTGGGCGTTTAATGTGCTGATGTGCTAATGTGGGGATGTAAAAACTTGGAGATGGGAGATTTCTGTTTTCGGGCTCATTTCTGGAAATGGAGACGAAAACAGAAGGTGTGGCCTTCCTGCACTTTCCTGCCGCAAGTTTAGCGTTAGCGTAACTTGTGGTAACCAACCTGGTGAGTTTATCAACTCACGTAAGTTTATAAACTTACAACGTGTGCAGCCACAAGTTACGCTGCTGCTAAACTTGCGGCAGAGGTTTTTGTAGAGACCAGGCACTGCCTTGTCTCTAAGGCTGAGGAACCGACAAACGCTTGCTCAAAAGACCTCGTAGTGTGCGCAGCTCCTACGAGTGTCTCCGCCGATAGCCATTACTACACCACCTTCCGCTCTGCCCGAAAAATCTCCCTCACCCTAACCCTCTCCCAGCGGGAGAGGGGATTTCAGCAATTTCCGTTTTCGGGCTCAATTTCAGAAACGAAGCCAAAAACAGAAGTCTTGCTACCTGCTACTTGATACCACCACAAAATGATCGCCTTCGTCCATTCGTATTTCAGTCTTCGCTACGGTACGCTCTCCGTGGAGGAGTTGGCCGCCGAAGCCAAGAAACAAGGCTACTTGGCGCTGACGCTGACGGATATTAATTCCACCTCCGGTATTTTCCCGTTTGTACAGGCGTGTCTGGTGCAGGGGCTGGCACCCTTGGTGGGCATTGAGTTTAGGCGCGGCAACCGCTGGGTGTACACGGGCATCGCGCAGAACCAGCAAGGCTTGCGGGAATTGAACGAATTCCTGAGCACTTATCTGCTCCAACACCAGCAAGTGCCTGAATTGCCGCCTGCTTTTAACCATGCCGTTATTATTTTTCCGTTCAATCGAGCCAAAGAACTGGACCAGAAACATCCGCTCCGCGAGAACGAGTACCTGGGCGTGCAACCGGCAGAACTCAACCAGCTGCTGTTCTCAGATTTCCGGAAGAAAAACCTGCGCCTGCTGCTCTACCCGCGCTTTACCTGCCGAAATCCTGAGGGCTTCGCGCTCCACCGCCACCTTAGAGCCATTGACCATAATATTCTACTGAGCCAACTGCAGCCAGACCACGGCCTGGCCGAGGATGCCTGTTTCCAGCCCTGGGACCAACTGCGCCGACAGTGCGACCTGTATCCGGAACTGCTAAAAAACGCGCAACAACTGGCCCAGGAAAATGCGTTTTCCTTCGATTTTAAGAAACGCCGCAACAAACTTTACTTCACCACTTGCGCTCGCGAAGACATTGCGCTGCTCAAAAAACTGGCCCTAGACGGAGTCGGTCGAAGATACGGCAGAGGCAATAAGACGGCCCATCAGCGGGTGCTGCATGAACTAGATATCATTGAAAAGCTGGAGTTTGGCGCGTATTTCCTGATTACTGAAGATGTTATCAGCTACGCCAAAAAACGCAATTTTTACCACATAGGACGGGGGAGCGGGGCTAACAGCGTGGTGGCGTATTGCCTGGGCATCACTGACGTGGACCCCATTGAGCTGGACTTGTATTTTGAGCGCTTCCTGAACCCCAAACGAACCTCGCCACCTGACTTCGACATTGATTTTAGTTGGGACGAACGCGACGAGGTGCTGGACTACATCTTCAAACGCTACGGCAAGGAACACACCGCTTTGATGGGCGCCATGGTCACGTTTCAGCAGAGCTCCATTCTGCGCGAACTGGGCAAAGTCTACGGTCTCCCCAAAACCGAACTGGATGCGCTGGTGGAGCAACCCAAGGCGCCCGGCAACGCCAACCGCCTCACCAAAGAAATCTTTCGGTACGGCCAACTGCTCCAAGATTTCCCCAACGTGCGCAGCATCCATGCGGGCGGCGTGCTGATTTCAGAGGAGTCTATCTATAACTACACCGCGCTGGACATGCCGCCCAAAGGCCTGCCTACCGCGCAGTGGGATATGTACGTGGCCGAGAGAATTGGCTTTGAGAAGCTGGACATTCTGAGCCAGCGCGGCATTGGGCATATCAAAGAGTGCGTGCAGTTGGTGCAGAAAAACCAGGGCATAAAGGTAGATGCGCATGAGGTAGCCAAGTTCAAGACAGACGAAAAAGTAAAGGAACAACTGAGGTCAGGTGATACCATTGGCTGTTTCTATATTGAGAGCCCGGCCATGCGGGGACTGCTTAAGAAACTCCGGTGTGACCATTACCTGAGTCTGGTGGCCGCCAGTTCCATCATTCGGCCGGGCGTTGCCAAAAGCGGCATGATGAAGGCCTACATCCAGCGATTCCATGACCCCGGCAAGATTGAGCACCTGCACCCGGTCATGGCCGAGCAGCTAGGCGAAACCTACGGCGTGATGGTCTACCAGGAAGACGTGCTTAAAGTCTGCCACCATTTTGCCGGGCTGGATTTGGCGGACGCCGATGTACTCCGCCGGGGCATGAGCGGCAAGTACCGGTCCAAGGCGGAGTTCCAGAAACTGGTGGACAAATTCTTCGACAACTGCCGAGCCAAAGGCTACCCAGAGCACATCACCAAAGAAGTTTGGCGGCAGGTGGAGTCGTTTGCGGGGTACTCGTTTTCTAAGGCGCATTCGGCTTCATTTGCGGTGGAGAGTTACCAGAGTTTGTTCCTGAAGACGTATTATCCGCTGGAATTTATGGTGGCGGTCATCAACAACTTCGGGGGGTTTTACCGGACGTGGGTGTACGTGCAGCAGACCCAGAAAGCCGGCGGCAACCTGCATTTGCCCTGCGTGAACCAGAGTACTTATTACACGTCCATCACGGGCACAGATGTTTATTTGGGCTTGGTGCACGTGCAGAACCTGGAGCAGAAACTGGCGTTCAGAATTGTGGCTGAGCGCGAGGAAAATGGTTTGTACGCGAGCCTGCAGGAGTTCATTCGGCGCACACAGGTTTCGCTGGAGCAACTCCTGATTTTGGCGCGGGTGCAGGCGCTGCGGTTCACGGGACAGGGCAAAAAAACATTGCTCTGGGAGGCGCATCTGCAGTTGGGCCATAAAGTAGCGGCGCACGGCAGTGAGCTTTTGTTTCAGGCCCCGGTCAAAACCTTCACGCTGCCCACGCTCTGTCACACGCTGGTAGAAGACGCCTATGACGAAATGGAGTTATTGGGCTTCCCGGTGTCTTGCACGTATTTTGAAATGCTCCAGACCCAGGAACGCGGCGACGTGCCCGCCAAAGATTTACTGGCATTTGTGGGACAGAAGGTGCGCATGATGGGCATTCTGGTCGCCACCAAATACGTGCGCACCGTGCGCGGCGAAGTCATGCAGTTCGGCACGTTCCTGGACTGCGCCGGCGATTTCTTTGACACGGTGCATTTCCCGCCTAGCCTCCAGGCCTGGCCGTTTAAAGGCAACGGCGTATATTTACTGTATGGCAAAGTGGTGGAGGAATTCGGGTTTCCCAGCATGGAAGTGGAGAAAATGGCGAAGCTGCCGTTTCAGAAAGACCCCCGGTATTAAGCGATTTGGCGCAACTATCGGTTTAAGGATGCCGAATTTCTGTTTTCGGCTCCATTTCTGGAAATGAGCCTGAAAACAGGAATTGGTTCTTTTCCCCTAGAACAGCCTTGCCTCGGAGCCCATCTTATCAAGAAAGCACTTATCTTTCCTGCTGACCCAATCACCGCATGGCAATTATAGACAAGCTGGCCTGGATAGAACTGCAACACGGGAGAATACTGAGCACCCGCAGCAAAGGCCGCCACAAATATTACATTCCCGGTGGCAAGCGTGAACCTGGGGAGACAGATTTCATGGCGCTGGCCCGCGAAATCAAAGAGGAATTATCAGTGGACCTGAAAGAAAAGGAAGCCCGTTACGTGGGCACGTTCCAGGCGCAGGCCGATGCGCACCCAGACGGCGTGGAGGTGAAAATGACCTGCTACAACGCGGCCTTTTCTGGAAGCATCGCGGCCGCCCATGAGATAGAGGAGGTGGTGTGGCTTTCCTACGCAGACCGCGAAAAAGTGTCACTTGTGGACCAGCTTATCTTTGACTGGCTTCACCAGAAAGGCATGCTGCTTTAAATAGATTGGCTAAAAGTCGTTTTCGGGCTCATTTCCAGAAATGAACCCGAAAACGCAGCCGAACATCCGTGAGAATTCTCAACTTAAGGAGGAAGGCTAGGCGTGGAAGCCTTAAAAACAAAAAAGCCTGCAAGATTTCTCTTACAGGCTTTTTATGCGGTCCGGACGGGACTCGAACCCGCGACCTCCGCCGTGACAGGGCGGCATTCTAACCAACTGAACTACCGGACCAAAAACAAATGAAACCAGCTGTTTCGTTTTTGATGGTGCAAATATGCAGTGTTAAATTTTCTTATGCAAGCACCGGTTGTGAAAAATCATAAATTTAGTTTTCTGCATATAGATTTGCTCCGCTAAACGTCCGTTTTGGGGCTCATTTCTGAAAATGAGACCCAAAACGGCTTTACGCCTGCAAGTGATTTTTGAGTTGAAGCAAATACCTGATCAACACATCTTGCAACGGAAACCCCGCGTCCACCAGAGAATGCTGCAGAATTCCGTCCAGGGTAGCCAATAGGAGCGCGGCCTCAGCAGAAGGGGAAGTAGAACCGGCAGCGGCCAACAGTTGCGTTACCTGGCGCAGCGTTTTCTGGTGCTCCAGTTTCAATTCCTGGGCAAGGCCCGGCAACACGCTGGCCTGCAACTTTAGCCCAAACTGCAAGCGCCAGAAACCGGGGTTTGTTTCTACCTGGCGGGCGGTGTTGCGCACAAACTGTTCCAGGGCTTGAAACGGGGAGAGGCCTTCAGGAGTATCTTGGGGGCTTTGCAGTTCTTTCCGTCCGTTCACCAGCAGGGCGTGCAGCAGCTCCTCTTTGCTTTTGAAGTAATTGTACAGCAAGCCCAGGGAGATGTTCGCCTCCTGGGCAATCTGCCGAATGGACGTCTTGTCAAAGCCCTGCTCAGAAAACAATTTTAAAGCGGCTTCCTGAATGGTTTGGGCGCTGGTCTCGCGCTGGGTTTTGCGTGAATTCATAAATGATTGAACGTTTGTTCAATTTAGTAAAAGTAAAAATACCGGCAAAAGAAATCGCCTGTTTTCGGGCTCATTTCTGAAAATGAGCCCGAAAACAGGCGACTAGAAGTGGGAGTAGAGTTCTTTTACAGCTTGTTGATGCGGCTGTAGAATTTGGCCTGGTAAGACCCGCCAATAGGAATGTATTTGTCCTGCATCAGCACAGAGTCATCTTCAATGAGCTCAATTTTCTTGAGATTGATGATAAACGACCGGTGAATGCGCAAAAACTGCTCTGGCGGCAATTTCTGGTCAATGGCGCTCATGGTGGTATAGACAATGTGCTTTTTTTGGTCTGTGTTGATGACCACGTAATCACCGCGCGCCTCAATAAACCCAATGCTGTTCAGGTTCAGCTTCACAATTTTGTTGTCCACTTTCACAAACAGTTCATCTGGCTGGGCGGCGGCCTGCTGGGGCGCAGCCGTGGGTTGGCTGGTTTCCAGGCGGGCAATGGTGTTCAAAACGGCCTGGGTAAAACGCGCGAAATCGGCAGGTTTGAGCAGATAATCCACCACCTGGAGTTCAAAAGCCTGCAGCGCGAAGTCTTTGTGCGACGTGATGAGAATGGTATGGGGCCGGGTTGGCAGCGTGCGCAACAATTCAATGCCGGTCATCTCGGGCATCTCCACATCCAGGAAAAGAATGTCGGTGGTGCCTTCGTTTTTCAGAAGCCAGGCCAGGCCCTCAGTGCTGGAGTTAAACGATTTCAGCAACTCCAAAGTAGGCGTAGATTTTATGTGGCGTTCTAAGATCATTCGGCTCAGCTCATCATCATCTATGATAATGGCGCGGTAGGGCGTTTCCTTTTTCACAAGTCCAGGTTTAAGTTGGTTTACGGTACGGCAAAGTGATGAACAGTGCCATTGAGCGCGTTTTAAAAGCCTCTCAGCGTCTAAAATAGCATAAAACTAAATGCAACAACTAAGAAAGGTGCATTTTGTTTGTACAAAAGTGTTTTCATGGGCTGCCTTTGGGCGGGCAACCGCGCCAAAACCAGAATATATTCTGGGTCACAGAGAAACACTGCCGCAAAAACACGTATAAGAGGCACCACCAGCTTTTGACCGTTGTGCTTCCTGTCACGCTCCTGAATTCCTTTAAAATTCTCACCCAACCAGACGACTCCACCTGCGGGCCCACCAGCCTGCACGCGGTGTACCAGTATTTTGAAGACAAGCTTCCGCTGGAGCAGGTCATCTCTGAGGTTTCATTTCTGGAGGAAGGCGGCACGCTGGCCGTACTGCTGGGTTGCCATGCGCTCAAACGCGGCTACCAGGCGCGCATTTACTCCTATAATTTGTATGTGTTTGACCCCACCTGGTTTAAACAGGGCCGCGACAAACTGATTTCCAACTTGCAGGAGCAGTTGCTCTATAAGAAAGACACCAAACTGCAGGTAGCCACCCGCGCCTACATTGAGTTCCTGCAACTGGGCGGCGAAATCTGCTACCGTGACCTCACCGTCAGTTTATTAGACAAGTATTTCTCCAGGGGCGTGCCGCTGCTCACCGGTCTGAGTGCCACCTATCTCTACAACTGCGCCCGCGAAAGAACCAATGAACGCGGCGAGGCCATCTATGACGACGTGCGCGGCGAGCCACTGGGCCATTTTGTGGTGCTGGCCGGTTTTGCTGATGAGCAGGACAAGCAACACGTAATTGTGGCAGACCCGTACCAGGAAAATCCCTTGTTCGGGAATAATTATTACAACGTGCCCGTGACCCGGCTCATCAACGCCATTATGCTGGGCATTGTCACCTATGACGCCAACCTGTTGGTGATTGAACCAACCCCAAATAAAAATAACTCTAAAGACAAAGCAGAAGACCTTCATGCGCAAACTAGTAGTAGTCAATAATCCCAAGGACTGGGATTTAGACGTAGAGGATGTGGAAGTAGTAGACGCGCAACGGTACCTCACAGACCCCGCTTACACAGAACTGAAAAGCGCGCGCATCTTTAACCTGTGCCGGTCCTACAAATACCAGAGCAGCGGCTATTACGTGTCTTTACTGGCAGAGGCGCGGGGCCACCGGGCTATTCCCAACATGATCACCATTCAGGACCTCAAGTCCCAGACCATTGTGCGGGCTATCACTGATGAACTGGACGAGACCATTCAGAAAAGCCTGAGCAAGCTCAAATCCAAGAACTTCACGCTCAGCATTTATTTCGGGCAGAACGTGGCCAAGCAGTATGAAAAGCTGAGCAAGCAGTTGCATGACTTGTTTCAGGCCCCGTTGCTGCGCGCGCAGTTTGTTTATAATAAAGAGTGGTCCCTGGAGAGCATCAATCCCATTCCGGTGAACGAGGTGCCCGAGCACCACTTGCGGGACCTGTACAAATTCGCGAAGGCCTATTTTGCCCGCAACCGGTTCTCCAGCCTCAGAATGAACAAGAAGATCTATGACCTGGCCATTCTGGTGAACCCCGCCGACAGTGACCCGCCCTCCAATGACAAGGCCATTCAGCAGTTTATGGAAGCCGGCGACGCGCTGGGTTTCTACACCGAACTCATCACCAAAGAAGATTACCGCCGCTTGTCTGAGTTTGACGCCTTGTTCATCAGGGAAACCACGTCGGTGAACCACCACACGTACCGGTTTGCGCGCAGGGCCCAGTCAGATGGCTTGGTGGTCATTGATGATCCCGTTTCAATTTTGCGCTGCACCAACAAAGTATATCTGGCCGAACTCTTGACCAAGGCCAAAGTGGCCATTCCCAAGACCATGATCATCCACCGCCAGAACTGCAACAAGGTGATTGAAGACTTAGGGTTGCCTTGCGTGCTCAAGAAGCCAGATTCCTCGTTCTCCCAGGGCGTGGTGAAAGTGAAAACCGAGGAAGAACTACAAGACCAACTCAAGGAAATGCTGGCCGAGTCTGATTTGATCATTGGGCAGGAATTCAGGCCCACAGATTTTGACTGGCGCATTGGCATCTTAGACAAGCAGCCGCTGTACGCCTGCAAATATTATATGGCCAAAGACCATTGGCAGATCTACAACTGGGAAGGCAAGAAGAAAGACATCTCGGGCAATTTTGAGACAGTTCCTTTCGCTGAAGTGCCGTTTTTTGTGCTGCACACCGCCCTCAAAGCCGCCAACCTCATTGGTGACGGTCTATACGGCGTGGACCTGAAAGAGATAGACGGCAAAGCCTATATTATTGAGGTGAATGACAACCCCAACATTGATTACGGCGTGGAAGACAAAGTCTTGAAAAAAGATCTGTACACCACCATTCTCAAGTCTATCAAACGGCGCATTGACAACCAGAAGAACGTAGGCAACAATGGACAAAGTTAAGAAATTAGGGCTCTTTGAAGGCTTCGGGGTGGAGATGGAATACATGATTGTGGACCGCGACACCTTGCAAGTGAAACCCATTGCCGATGAAGTGCTCAAAGCCGAGGCCGGTGAGCAAACTTCTGATGTGGAGCGTGGCCCCATGGCCTGGTCCAATGAACTGGTGTTGCATGTGCTGGAGCTCAAAACCAACGGACCGGCCCCAACCCTTGACAACCTATCTCAGTATTTCCATGGCGAAGTAGTCAGAATCAACCAATTGCTTGAGCCGTTCAATGCCATGTTGCTGCCCACCGGCGCGCACCCGTTCATGGACCCATTCACCCAAACCAAGCTATGGCCGCATGACTCTTCAGAAATTTATGAAGCCTACAACCAGGTGTTTGATTGCCGCGGCCATGGTTGGTCAAATCTGCAGAGCACGCACATCAATCTGCCGTTTGCCACTGATGAGGAATTTGGAAGATTGCACGCCGCCATTCGGTTAATCTTGCCATTGATTCCGGCGTTAAGCGCGGCATCACCAATGTTAGACGGTGAACTGAGCGGACTTCTGGACACGCGGTTGGAAGTCTACCGCAAAAACCAGCAACGGATTCCAGAGATTGCCGGACAGGTGGTGCCGGAGGCCGTTTTCACCCAACAGGAATATCAAGCCAAGATATTTGAACCCATGTTTGCGGCCATTGCCAAGCATGACCCGGAGGGCATTTTGCAGGAAGAATTCCTGAATTCAAGGGGAGCCATTGCCCGGTTTTCGCGCGGGGCCATTGAGATCAGGATCATTGACAACCAGGAATGCCCCAAAGCCGACATTGCCATTGCGGCTCTGGTCACCGAGATCCTGAAAAAACTGGAGAAAGAGGAGTGGGGCAGTTTTGAGCATCAGAAAAAAATACCCACCCAAGCGCTGGCCGACCTTTTTCTGAACGCCATCAAGACCGGACCAAACACAGAAATTGCTTCAGGAATATACTTACAGAACTTCGGTTTGCCGGCGGGAAAAACTTCCATGAAAACTGTTTGGGAACACCTTTGGGCAGAAGTCAAAAATGCCCCGGTTTTCACCCAGGACCTAACCGAAGCCATAGAAATTCTGCTGCAGCAAGGCTGTCTGGCGCAACGCATGACCACAGCACTAGGCGAAAACCCAAACCCAGAAAAAATAAGAGACGTGTACCAACAACTGGCGCATTGCCTGGCTAAAAACCAATTGTTCACAGCTTGAGATTTTGCAGTAATTACAGGCTATTGTTAACCAAACCGAAAGAATAATGGTATAAGTATCCATTAGCGCCGCTGGGCGAATTGTTCTACCTAAAACTATGAAAAAATGAGTTGGATTATTGAGCTTTTGGTTAACGCCGGAATCATCCTGTTGTTAGCCTATTTGTTGCCGCAGATTACGGTTAAAAGTTTCTGGACAGCCCTGTGGGTTGCCTTGCTCGTGGCCATTTTGAACGTGTTGGTGGGCTGGTTGCTATCTGTGATTCTGAACGTGGTTACGTTGGGGCTTATCACTAGCATTGTGCAGCTGATTGTCTCTGCGGTGGTCATCAAGCTAGCCGATAAATTGGTCCGCAACTTTGAGATAAAAGGCTTCTGGCCAGCTTTAGTCATTGCCATTGCGCTGGCCGCCGCCAATTATCTGATTGATGGGTCAGACAACGACCGTGAGGACATCTCTGGTTTCACGCCTAAAGTGGAATTGACCGCATAACCTCATATCTTGTATACATAAAAACGGCGATGGCTTCCTAAAAGTCATCGCCGCTTTTTTTTGGCTTTAATTTGATTTGCCGTTTTTGGGCTCATTTCTGGAAATGAGCCCGAAAACGGCAAACATCTTAATATCCCTGGGTAAGATTTACTTTGTCAGGCACTGGTTTCGCGGCAAGAAAAAGGTCAAGGTTTCTTAAAAAGCGGTTGATTTTTCCTTCGGTTTCCAGCACTTGTCCGCCGCCAGTGTGTTGGGTGAGAAGTACGTTTTCCAAATCCCAGAGAGGAGAGAAGGCGGGCAAGGGTTCTTGTTCGGTTACGTCCAGTACTGCGCCGGCCAGTTTCTGGTTTTGTAAAGCGGTTATCAGCGCGGCTTCATCAGTGGTGGAACCGCGGCCCACGCTGGCATACAAACTTCCATCGGCCATGTTGGCAAAAAAATCAGCAGATACAAAATGGACCAGGTGCCCCGGCAAGGTGTTGATCACAATCTGAACCATTGGGAGCTGTTCTAAAATAGCTTCATAAGACAGTAAATCTGCCGCCGGATTCTGCCTGCCCGAAAGCCACACCTGGCACCCAAACCCTAGCAGCATCTTTTTGATGGCCTGCGCAATGGAACCGGCACCTAACACCAGCACTTTTTTACCAGAAAGCAACTCCAGATTGGGCCGAAGCAGTTTTCCTTTCCATTGCTTCTGCTCCTGCAGTTTCACCAAAGTAGGAATGCCCCGGTAAAAAGCCAGAAGGCCGGCTACCATGGTTTCTGCGCAGGCTTGGGCGTAAAAATCACCCATGTTGGCCACCGTGCAAGAAAGGTCGAGGTCTTTGTATTGGTGAAAACCGGTAGAGTCCAGTTGCCAGAACTGCAGGGCGGGTAGGGGACCGGCAAGCCATTGCACCGGAGGGTTGCCAAAGATAATTTCCGCTTGGCGCAATGCCACCAGAACTTCTTTCTCCTGCATTTCAGCCGCGAAAACCGTTTTGAACCCGGCGGGCAAATTGGCCAGGAGCAGGACTTGTTGGGTTTGGTTGAGTTCTGCGGAAACAAATAGATTCATACAAGTCTTAACGGTCAGTTAACCCGAAGGTGGTCTATTGGGAACAGAAACCTCGGGAAAAAGTTGTCATGCCGTGGCCCGTTTTCGGGCTCATTTCCAGAAATGAGCCCGAAAACAGGAATTATTCCTCGTCTTCGTAGAACAACTTGTAAAACTTGCGGCCGTCTTGGTCCACGCCTTTTTCAATCATGTCTTTGTTGCCGTGAATGTACACATGGAAGTTTTTGTCCAGCTTGAGCACGCTCTTGAACACGCGGCTCTGCTTCTTGACGGCCTGCGGTGAAATCCCGAAGCTGTCTTCCAGTTCCACGTCATAATTCTGGCGGTACTCGCCGTCATAGTTTCTGAAAGATTCAATCAGCTCCGGTTGCTGGCCAAACACCTCGGTCTCAAATTCCTCTTTGTCAAAGGTCTCATGCTTGGTAAAATATTCCACAGAGCGGTTGAGCAGTGCAATCTGGTCGGTTTTCTCTACTTCAAATTCCTCGGTCATCCGCTCTGAGATAAACTCTTTGGTGAGGTTCAAAAAATGGTTAGTCTGGTGGAATTCATTACTGATCTGGGTGAGGCCCAGAAAATTAGTCCGCCAGTATTGGGCTTCCTCGCCGCGGTTCTGGTTGTCAATAATGGCCACCACAAAACCCTGGTCTTGCTGCGTGTTGAAGATAATGCAGCCTTTGTCAAACTTGTTGCTGTCAATGCCCTCTAGGTAAGAAATGGTGTAGTCGCGGTTTTTGCGCTGCACGTCAAAATAGCCGCTTTTTACCTCGGTCTTGAAAATGCCCACGGCCTCCACCACGCGCTCGGCAATCTCACAGTTAATGAAATGACACACGTACAACTCACCGGGCTTGATTTTAGGATGCGTGGTGCTCTCAAACAAGTGGCGGGCAATGCTGCGCGAATTCTCATGAAAGGCTTCTTTGTCCGCGAAAATGTTTTCACAATAGCTGTACACCTCATTGAATTTAAGCGAAGAGGCATGGCTGAAATGGAACCGCTCATGGGCGTTGGCGAACTTGGCCAGAAAGAATTTCTCCAATTTGTCGGTCAGGCCATCGCCCGGCGAAAACTCACTTTCTGACAAGGTTACTTTCTGTTCCAGCCCTTTGTTCCCCACGTGGTGAATGGAAAGGCGGGTGAGGGAGGCGGTGTCAAATTTCATACGGTTTAGCTATAAGGACCGCAAAACTACAGAAAGCCACCTGTTTTCGTCTACTTTTGTTTGCCTAGTTAATGCATTTTCGGGCTCATTTCCAGAAACGAGCCCAAAAACGGAAATCTGCTATTTGCGCCTGCCTTGGGTTACTATTGCCATGCCGCTGTATTAAAGAATGTTCCTGCCGGGTAACCTTAAGGCAAATCTAAATAAACATGATGCGCGTGGCTATAAAATTTATGGTGTTTACGGTGCTAGGCCTGGTGTTGCTGGTGGGACTTTACTTTTTGGCCGCCTTCGTGCTGTCAAGGTTATCTGTGCACAGAGCAGAAAACGCCAAACCGGAGGTGGCTATCTATCTGCTGTCTAATGGCGTACACACAGATTTGGTGGTACCCATGGTGCATCCTGTAATGGACTGGAACACGTATATTTCTGTTACAGATACCAAAGATCCAGCCTTTGACGCCAAGTACGTGGGTTTTGGCTGGGGCGACAAAGGATTTTACCTGGAAACGCCCACCTGAGCCGATTTAAAAGTGAGTACCGCGTTTAAAGCCATGTTCGGGCTGAGTTCCTCGGCGATTCACGCCACATTATTCACAAATCTAGAGGAAAATGATGATTGCAAGAAAATCTGGCTTAGTCAGGCGCAATACCAGCAATTGGTAGCGTTTATTAAGAATCGATTCAAAACCACGTCCACCGGAAAACCCATGCACATCAAGACCAACGCCAACTACGGCCTGCATGACGCGTTTTACGAAGCCGTGGGAAGTTACCATTTGTTTTACACCTGCAACACCTGGACCAACAACGGTTTAAAAGCCAGCGGCCAGAAAGCCTGCGTCTGGACACCGCTGGAATCTGGCATTTTATACCAGTACCGCTAAACAGGCATAAAATGTAGCAAAAGGCCCCTATTCTGCCATATATTTCTTTGTCTTATAATTTATATTATGTAAAGTAATATTTCTCAGCAGGTCTTCTCCTGTATTTCTCAATTGGTTTCTGCATAACTTTTGCGCCGGTTTGTAAGTATTTATGACAACACCACTTTTGTTCTAGAACCTACGCTTATGGCTACGCAAACATCTTTTGATGACCTCTTAAATACCAAGCAGAAAAAACTCGCCTTCTTCCAGAATTTGCTTTTAGTGGCCATGGCCGATAATTACCTGGATCAAAACGAAAGTGATTTTCTGGTTTCTATTGGCGAACGTCTGAATTTAACACAGGAAGACACCACGCCCATTGCCGAGAACCTTAATGTGCTTTCTTTTATTATTCCAGAGGAAGGTCTACAGAAAACCTTAGAGCTGCAAAGCCTAGTCATGATGGTATTGCAAGACGGCCACATCAATGACCAGGAATATAACCTCTGCTTAGATTATGCCCGCCGCGTTGGCTACAGCAAAGACACCTTAGATGAATTCATTAAAGATTTAAGCAAAGCCGGCGCGGAATAATAACCGCTCCTTAACCCAAAAACCAGAACGCCTTTGCACATTGCAAAGGCGTTCTGGTTTACATAATAAACAGGATAATTGGGTTTCCTATCTAAGGTCAGCGAATAATTTCTCCACGCCTTCGGAGATTTTGTTGTTGGCTTTTTCTTTTTTAGACGGAACTACTGCTGCCACTTCTCCTTGCCACACCAACGCCTCTGCTTTTGGATCAATCAAGTGCACTGAGACTGTTCCCTGCTGAAAACGGTTCACCACCACTTCCTTTGATTTCCAGGTATAGCGGCGCTGGCCCATGTAATACGGCGCATCTGTCCTGAAATTGGTGTCGCGGGTTTGTACTTCGTCTGTGACCACCACGCCAATATTTACCTGCAGATCTGGGTTAGCCTCAGAAAACCGCAGCCCTCTCCTCTCCAGCTGCCTTCTAACTTCAGACTGAATTACCACTAGATTCTCCTCCGCTTTTGGTGAGCCAATAGAATCTGTGGAGATTGGTAAAAAGTTGAAGGTCTTGTAGTTACTCAGGGTGAACGCGTCATTTCCTTCAGAGTTCAAAACCCGTACAGAATTGCAGGCCGCCACCAGAAAAACCAGCAGGAAGCCTACCAATGATATATTTTTCATGTTGTTATGCTTTGGTTGATACAATTGACTTGTACCAGAATAACAACAGCCCACGCAAGTAAGTTTACCAAGCTGGATTTTACCTCATTTCTGATTTAGAGGCCAAAAACGGAAATACGTACAACCCCTTCGTTATTTGGGAAGGTTCATGCTAGCCTCTATCCCTTTCACCATGAGTTTAGCCGTGGAAGGATTGGTGGCCAGAGCCACATTGTGGAGGTCGCAGAGGCGCATGAGCATTTGAACATCTGGTTCATGCGGGTGTTTGCCCAACGGGTCTCTAAAGAAGATGACGGCCTGCAGTTTTCCTTCGGCTACCATGCTGGCAATCTGCGCGTCGCCCCCTTTTGGTCCTGACAACAGTTTTTTGACTTTTAGTCCTGTCTGTTCCACGTAAAGGCCCGTGGTTCCTGTGGCTACTAATTTGGTCTGCTGAAAAAGTTGGGCGTGGTCTTTCACAAAGGCCACCATTTCCGCTTTTTTTCCGTCGTGGGCTATAATAGCAATCGCTTTTTCTACTGCCATGTTTGTTGTTGCGTTGTAAATTTTCTTGAAAATAGGCAACGCGCTCTCCCCAGCCAAAGAATTTCACCAGTTACTTTCAAATGCTACGCTTTGGGGCACAAAAAAGGGAGCCATTGGATCCCTTTTCAATTCTTGTTCACTAGCTACAAGTATTAGTCCTGCTGCAACAGGGCATCCATGCGCTTGGCATCTGCTGGTCTTTCCAGGGCAGAGTACACTTTCAGCAATGACTGTACCGTGGTACGGTCAGATGGTTTTAACTTAAGCGATGCCTCAAAGTAAGGCAGCGCCTGGTTGAAGAATTTCTTCGCCTCGTTCAACATGGCCTTGCCGCTTTTCTGGTATTCGGCCAGTTTCATGTTGTTGGCTTTGCTGTTCAGGGCCGCGCCTTTGTTGAAGTAATATACGCCCATATTGTACTGCGCATCAAAGTTGTTGGGGTCTAGCTCCACCGCTTTTTTGTAAGAAGCCAGCGCTTCTTCGGGTTTGTTAACTTTGTCCAACAAGTTGCCTTTCACGGTCAATAAATTTGCATTGGTTGGGTCCGCTGCAATAGCCGCATCCAATTTAGCCATAGATTCTTTCTCTCTGCCAGATTTCAGATACAAATCTAATTCCTGCAGCATGAAGTTACGGTCATTTGGGTAGGCGGCACGGGCTTTCTCCAAAATAGCCAAAGTCTCCTTGTCGTTTTTGTCTATGGAAGACGAGATGTACAGCAACTGAGAGAACACCGTAGGTGATGCCATCTTTTTGTCTACCAACTGTGAGTAAAGGGTCTTAGCCGAGGCAAAATCTTCTGCCCCAGTGGCCGCATAGGCTGCATAGATGTAAGCCGTGGTATCTTCCGGCTTATAGGTAGCTGCTCTCATGTAAGCCTTCTGGGCGTCTGTAAACTTTTTGTTGTTATAGTGCTCCACGCCTTCGTTCAAGGCATAGGCATACATGTTGTTCATAAGCAACTGCTGGCGTTTGCCGGCATCTTCAGAGAATTCTTTTTTCTTGGTTTCCAGGGCTGGCACTTTGGCAAAAGCCTCATGCGCTGCCTTTGACATCTCAGCTGGGTTCACAGACTTACCGTAGATGGGGTGCTCTGCCATGGCCTGGTAAATTACGCCTTTGTAGTACCACGCTTTGGCGTTGTCCTTGGTTTTCTCATGAACCACGGCTTTGTCAATTTCTGCCTTGGCTTTGTCTAAGGTGCCTTTCTCATTGTACATGATGGCATTGGTAATGGCGCTGGTCTGCGCAAAGGCAACCTGCATTGAAAGTACAGCTGATGCCGTTAAAAGAAATTTTTTCATCTCTTTTTATAGGTTAGTTTAGGTTGTTTGTTGTGTTACTTAAAATTATTATACCGGTTAAAACTCATCACTTCCAAAAGAAAAAGGATTTATGGTTTAAGGCGAAAGGAAGAATTAAAACATCTCTCTTTCGCCGCAAACACTTCTCCTAGCTTTTTTAGTTCTCACTAATAGTTTCAGGGTCTATTAAATCTGTTGGGTTCAAGGTCTCATCCAAAGGCAACGTTGATTCATCTAAAATCACTTCGGCTTTGTCTTCAATCTCAATCTTGGCCACCGACGATATAGAATCACCTTCGTTCAGCCTCAACAAACGCACACCCTGTGACACCCTGCCAATTACTCTCAGGTCAGCCACACGAAGTCTGATGATGATGCCTGATTTGTTGATGATCATTAAATCATCTGAATCCAGCACCCCTTTTATGGCCACCAATCTACCGGTTTTCTCCGTGATGTTCAGGGTTTTTACGCCCTTTCCGCCGCGGTTGGTGATACGGTATTCTTCCAGAGAAGATCGCTTCCCGAAACCGTTTTCAGAAACAACCAGCAAGTTGGTCTCTGTGTTTTGTACACAAACCATACCAACTACTTTGTCCTCGGTGTCTGCCAAAGAAACCCCGCGTACTCCGGCGGCAGTTCTACCCATCACGCGTACTTTGGTTTCAGGGAATCTAACGGCCCTACCTGAGCGCAAAGCAATCACAATATCATTGGCGCCATTGGTCAGCTGCACGTCCAGTAAGCGGTCACCTTCATTAATGGTAATGGCCTGAATACCGGTGGCTCTTGGTCTTGAATACGCTTCAAGCGGCGTTTTCTTGATAGTGCCTTGCTCAGTACAGAACACCAGGTAGTTGTTCAACACATAGTCAGGGTTTTTAAGCCCATGCACATTTATCACGGCGCGTACTTTGTCGTCTTTCTCTATATTGATAAGGTTCTGAATAGCACGGCCTTTGGTGGTCTTGCCTCCTTCAGGGATTTCATATACTTTCACCCAGAACACTCTCCCAGACTCCGTGAAGATCAACAGGTAATTGTGGGTGCTGGCAATGAATAAATGCTCTGTGAAATCATCAACTTTAGAAGCGGCTACGCCTCTTGATCCCACCCCACCGCGGCTTTGGCTGCGGTATTCTGTGAGGGCGGTACGCTTCACATACCCTTCATGCGAAATGGTGATCACCATGTTCTCATCTGGGATCATGTCTTCCAGCGAAATGTCACTTGACACCATCTCAATGCTGGTGCGGCGCTCATCACCGTAGCGTTCCCTGATCTCAACCAATTCTTCTTTAATGATGTTCATGCGCAGCTCTTCGCTGGCCAGAACTTCCATTAAATAGTCAATCAAGGCTTTAATCTCCTGGTATTCTTTGTTGATTTTGTCACGCTCCAGACCGGTCAATCTATGCAGACGCATGTCCAAAATAGCGCGGGCCTGAATATCTGACAAGCCAAAACGCTCGATCAAACCATTTCGGGCCACCTCAGGGTCACGCGAAGACCGGATCAAGGTAATCACCTCGTCCAGATTGTCCAAAGCAATAAGCAAGCCCTCCAAGATGTGGGCACGCTTACGAGCCTCTTCCAGGTCATACTCTGCCCGTCTGATCACTACCTCATGACGATGGTCCACAAAGTACTTGATCAGTTCCTTGAGGTTCAAGGTCATTGGGCGGCCACCTACCAGGGCTACGTTGTTCACCCCAAAAGAGGACTGCAGCGCGGTGTACTTGAACAGGTTGTTGAGGACTACATTCGGGATGGCGTCGCGCTTGAGGTCATAGACAATGCGCAGGCCGTCGCGGTCAGATTCATCGCGCAGGTCAGAGATGCCTTCAATTTTCTTCTCGTTGACCAGGGCGGCGGTTTTCTCAATCATGGCCGCTTTGTTGACCATGTAAGGAATCTCGGTGACAATGATTTGCTCCTTGCCCGACTTAGTGGTTTCAAAATTAGCTTTGGCGCGAACAATCACGCGGCCCCGGCCATTCTCAAAAGCAGATTTTACACCGTCGTAACCATAAATGATACCACCGGTAGGAAAATCTGGGGCAGTCACATATTTCATGAGATCTGCGATGGTGATCTCATTGTCTTCAATATAGGCTATAGTGCCGTTCACCACCTCCGTGAGGTTGTGTGGGGCCATGTTAGTGGCCATGCCCACGGCAATACCTGAGGTTCCGTTCACCAACAGGTTGGGGAATTTAGCCGGCAACACGCTGGGCTCCTTTAAGGAGTCATCAAAGTTAGCGGTGAAATTGACGGTGTTTTTCTCCAGGTCGGCCAACAATTCATCGGCAATCCTTTTCAGGCGGGCTTCTGTGTAACGCATGGCGGCGGGAGAATCGCCGTCAATGGAGCCAAAGTTTCCCTGGCCGTCTACCAAGGGGTACCGCAAAGACCAGGGCTGGGCCATGCGCACCATGGTGTCATACACAGAGGAGTCACCGTGCGGGTGGTATTTTCCCAACACTTCTCCCACAATTCTGGCCGATTTCTTATATGCTTTGTTATAGGAGACCCCTAACTCAGACATTCCGTACAACACCCGCCGATGCACCGGTTTCAATCCATCCCGCACGTCTGGGAGGGCCCGGGAGATGATCACAGACATTGAGTAATCAATGTAAGCGCCACGCATCTCATCTTCAATGTTGATGGGGATTATCCGTTCGTTTTCTGCCATTTTACTTCAATACAGCTTAAATTTTGGACTATTTATAAGCAGGCAATTTACGCAAAAAGATAGTAAAAAGCTAATTCTTGCCCTTCTTGCCGGCACCTTTCCCGTCTAGTTCCTGTTGCACTTCTTTGGAAGGTTTTTTTAGCTTTTCACCTATTCTGGGGTTTTGCTTTTTGTACCAGGGCATGCCCCTGAACTGCTGTTCGCCGTGCCGGTGAACCTTTCTGGTTTGGCACGCATTAATAGGGCACTTGGGCATGCAGGAAAACAAGACCAGGCTCAACCCAACTACTGCCAAAAATGACTTTGACTGAGAAGACATGAAGGACGCTTTGAAAAAAGAGGAAGCCATGTTCAAAATTTTAAATGAGGAATAAACCTTATTTCTTTTTAATACCAGAAAGTTGTAAATTTAAAGTATAAACTACAGCGTTGAAGCTATATGAAATCTTTTATTAGAAAAGTTGGCCTGAGCATGACCCTTGGCCTTGGAATGACCTACGGTTCTTCTGCTCAAAACACTTTGGATGGTGCCGCGGGCCAACAAACCCTGAATATGCTTTCTAGTCTGGGAAAGTCAGGGGCTACAGGAGGCGTTCTGGGTTTTGATAACCGGTATGCCGGCATGAAAGGCCACCCCTATTTCATTGATTCCTGGCTGCCTGGTTCTGTGGAGATTGCCGTAGACAACAAAGGAAAAACACAGGCTTATGATAACCTTAAAATAAAGTATGACGTGTTTTCCAACTTGTTGGTGGCCGTACTCCCCAAAAGTACTGATACCATACAGTTCAGCACCAATGCGGTAAAAAGTTTTGCCCTTGACCTGCCTTCGGCCACCGGCCCCATTGAATTCAGGAAATTCAAAGAAGCCCAGGCATTGGATCCCAAGTTGTCTGAGACTTTTATGGCTGTATTACATTCCGGCAAGTCCACCTTCCTTAAAAAGGTAGGCAAGACAAAAGTGGAGGCAAGCTACAAAGGCGCCTATAGTATGAACAGACCCTATGATGAACTGGTTGACGAGCAACAGTATTTTCTCATTGTAGACGGGCAGATGCGCAAAATAAAATTGGCCAAAAAATCTGTGCTAGAGGCTTTAGGACCGAAGCAAGTGCAGGTGAAAAGTTTTATGGACAAGGAGAAAATCAACATTTCCTCAGAGGGTGATGTAGTGCGGGTTTTGGCCTATTTTGAGACTTTGTAATTTTAACTTATAAAAACAGAAAGGGCAGCCAATGGCTGCCCTTTCTGTTTTTAGGCTCATTTTTGGAAATGAGCCTAAAAACGCTTGCGCACCACGCCGCCCTTCCGGCTTTCCACTTCCACCTGTAAGGTTGGGGCTGGCGCACTCACCACCCAACGCACCGTCACGCTGGAATGCCCTGGAATATTAGGGATCTCCAGCCGGGCCGGGCTTACTTTCTGTTCTCTCTCAAAAGTCTCCTGCCCAATACTTACCAAAATGCCAGATACCACCGTGCTATCTTTCAAACTGATGAAGTCTGGCCGCTCAATTTTGAAAAGCAGGTCCTGGCTTGAGTGGGTTGGTAAAACGCGGGTATTGGTAACGGTGGCCGTAACCTCTGTGTGGCCGTTTGCCAATTTCTTGGTTTCCACGCCCTGGATTTCCAATTGCGGGGTATGCAAGGCATGAAACAAGGTGAGGACGGTGTTTTGGAAAAGCTTGGTCCGGTCAAAATGGGTGGTGGGGTCAGGCAGGAAATCTTTCTTCAGGCCACCAATCTCCACCATGCCCAGCGTAGGGTGGTTAAAGGGAACCCAGTCCAGGAAAGCCTCATCTGGGTAGAGCAGTTGCAAGGCTTCATAATCAAATACCGCGGGCTTTGCATTCTGTTGAACCATTGAATAGCCGGGGAGAATCTCAGTTGAAAACGTATATACCCCACGTGCACCATGGAACCAATTCAATTGTCCTCCAAATGCACCCTGCAGGTTTTTAAATACCAAGGGGTAGGGCAATCCAGCCAGAAATTTCTGCGCCTCAGAAGCCAACATTTTATATACCCGCTCGTCTTCCTGAGTTGGGTTTTCAGCAAAAGAAAAATCCTCTTCATGAGGATGGAAAGCGCCAAACCCGCTGTACACCTGCGCAGCCGCAATGTTAGACGCGCGCAGCACAAAGTTCTTTACATTCCGGTTCTCTGTGAGTGAAAACGGGTATTTGAAAGCCCCGCGCTGAATGTGCGCTGGCTGCCAGTTCCAGGGCCAGTCTCTGTTGGGATCATAGTTGCTCTGGGGGTCTTCGTTCACGCGGCCGTCATTGTCATTGTCAAGCCCCTCAAAGCCTAAGATTTCGTACCTGCCCGTTTTTTCAGAAGGGGTGGCAATCATTCTGAAAGGATTTTGCGGGTCCACCACAAATCGCCCATCTTTTGACTTACGGCGCATATAGGAGATGAATCCGTCCTTATTTAAATCTTCGGGTTTGTCTTCATCCAGTAGGCCGTCACCGTCATCATCTATTGGGATAACGCCAGCCCTTGGCGCTTCGGCAAACGGGTTCAGGACATTTTCCCTTAAATCTGGGTTAATGGTAGGGATGATGTAGAATGTTTTCTCCTTGAGAAGATTCTGCAGGAATAGATTGGACATATGGCCTTCTGCTAGAAACCAAGCCGTGAAAAGCACGTTTTCAACCCCTGGATAAACGGTGGAATGTATGTTGCCGTCCAGGTACAAGGCGGGTTTTTGCTCTGCCGTGCCCTCGCTGAAATCTGTGATGGTAAGAACCCACATTTTGCGGCCTTGGTGGGAGTCGCCCAAAGATTCCAGCTTCACCAGGTTGGGGTGCGCTTCGGCCAGTTGCTGGCAGAGGGCGGTGACGCTGGCATAGTCATAATACTTATTCCAAACGGCCTCTACTTTAGGAGTCAGAATGGAATCTTGTAAAACTACCGCTGGTCCTCCCTCCTGCGCAAATCCGGGTTGGTTGGTAACCGCAGCTAAAAAGCCAAGCAATACGAGGGCCCGTTTCAAGGTTTTCATACAGGTCATCGTTTTAATAGAATCTCTTTGGTTTGGGTGCCTGCCATGGGGCTATGGGCTTCTACCGTGACAAAACCAGTGCCGCTCACTAACCAGCTCACCTGCACTTTTCCGCCAGCCGGTAAGGCCGGGTAAACTTTAATTCTGGTTCCTTCGGTTAACTTCTGGTCGTCCTCCAACTGAAGCGTAATTTTCACTTTCTGCACCCAACTGCTGCGCTCGCCCATTTCTGAATGAGTAGGTAAATTGCCTGTGTTCTCAACCTCCGCAATAACCCGGGTCATACCTTTGCCCGCCACCTGCGTGGTAAGGCTGGTAATTTTAAGCGAAGGCATGGCCATAGCGAACGCCGTGAAAAACTGCAGGTGCTTTTGGGCAAATGGAGCAAGCAGGTGTTTGGGCGGGGTGAACTTTACATACGGGACCAACCCTCCTATTTCCACTGTCTGCCCGGGAAAATCTGGGTGCTTGATTTTTTGCCAGGGAATAAAAACGCCCGGCACGTCTTCATGTTCGGCCCAGCGCAGAAAATTGACATCTTCATATTCTGAAAGCGCGGCACTGGCAGTTGCAGAATCACTACTAAGCGCTACTGGCGGGTGCCACCAGGCGGGCGTACCGAAACTATATCTGCCGTAATGGAAATAGGCCCACTGGATCACATCGCCGGGGCCAGGCTTGGTAGAGGCTGCGCCTTGGGCGGAAACTGACTTTTTATAAAGCTCAGAAACCAGGTGATTTACCCGTTTATCTTTTTCCAACAACCCAGTTGTAACCCCTTTTTGGGCATTTGTGGCAGTACTTTCCCAGGGAATGGTCAAGGTATTGGCGGCTCCCAACACAAAAACGGCATATACGTTTCTAGATTCAAAGAGGAAATCTGCGAAGGCTTTTGTCTCACGTTCAGACATGGGGTGTTCGCCGGCGCCTTCCTGGAAATTAGGGAAATCATATGAGAAGTTTTTGTTGAAATGCACCCCTCCTTCCGGGTCTTCATTCCAGCGGCCGTCTTTGTCATTGTCAATCCCTTCTGACAATACGCGGTACACGCCTTTCTCTCCTTTGGAAGGGTCTGCCAGCACCATAACCCGAGGGTCTACTGCTGAAGGAATGTAAAGACCGGTGGAATCCTGTATCCGCATTTGGGTGATCAATCCATCATTGTTTAAATCTTCAAAGGGATCTTCAAAAATGCGGCCATCACGGTCTTCATCGGCGGGTTGGGCGTTTCCGGTTCTTTCCCAGCGCAATTTTTCATGATATTGCTCGGTGGCGTCGGGGTTCAGGTTGGGCAGTATGTAAATGGTCTTGGTTTGCAGCAGTTTCAAAACCGAATCCTGCACCTGGGCAGATTGCAGCAGGCGTTCGGCCATCATGAGCGACATTTCAATGGCTGCCAGGTTTTTAGGCTCTACCCCGGCGGCAATCACCAAGGCGGGTTTGTTGGTTGCATTTTCCCGGCCCAAGGTCAGGAGCCACACTTCTTTGCCCGTAGCGGTTTTGCCAATGGTGGTAAGCGACGCGTGTTTACTGTATTGAGCGGCCAGGTGCTGTAATCTGGTGGTGAGTTCTGCGTAACTAGGGTAATCTTTGCTTTGGCCCACGCTGGAAACACTTGCCCCTACCAAGGCAAGCAAAAGCCCCAAGGACTTTAAACTTCTGATCATATAAACGGGAAACAGGAAAAACAACGCAAGGGAAACTCTACAACCATGGGTTATACCACAAAGGCAACCGGCACATCCTCAGCACCATGCCATTCCTGCAAGAACTCCTTCACAAATTCCTGCATGTAAACGTGTCTTTGCTCCGCAAGTTGCCTGCCGGTGGCGGTGGTGAACCTGTCTTTTAGCAGAAACAGTTTTTCATAGAAATGGTTAAGCGTGGCACTTTGGTTTTTCTGGTAGGCTTCAAAGGTGGCATGCACCTCCGGCGGCTGCGTGGGGTTGTACATTTCACGGTTTTTAAACCCACCGTACGCGAAGGCCCGGGCTATGCCAATGGCACCAATAGCGTCCAGCCGGTCAGCGTCCTGGACCACGCGGCCCTCCAGGGAACTGGGGTTGGTGGCCACGCCGGCCCCTTTGTAAGAAACCTCCTTTATAATCTGGCAAACTTGTTTAATGACAGGCGTGGGCGTTCCATGAGAAGACAGCCAGACAGTTGCGGCCCGGGGGCCGGCTTCTTCATCGCCGTTATGGAATTTCCAGTCAGCAATGTCATGGAGCAGGGCGCCCAGCTGCACTATAAATAAATCTGCGTTTTCAGCCTGGCCAATGGTGATGGCGTTTTGCCACACGCGTTTGATATGGAACCAGTCATGGCCGGAGCCTTCGCCGGAGAAGAGTTGTTCAACGTGGTGGGCGGTGGCCTGCACCAAAGCATCTTGCTTCATCCCGGAAAACTAGACAAAAAAAAGCAAAGCCCCTTGGTGTAGGAGGCTTTGCTTTCAGTTTTCGGGCTCATTTCTGGAAATGAGGCCAAAATCACTTCCCGTTCAAGCTCCAGTCATAAGGTAAATAGGAAATCTTGGTGTTGGGGGCAGCCGGCGTGCGGGCATAGGTGTTCACAAATTGCAGCACAGATCCTTTCTTCTTGAAATCGCTGGCAAACCAGTTGAAGATCTCAGACAGCTGGGCCTTGTTGCCGGAGATTCTGTTCTTGGAAGGGTCATTGATGAACTGGCGCGCCTGCTCGTCTAACTGCGCGTTAATTTTAGCACCGGTATACGCTTCATTGCGTAGCTGCGGGCAAGAAGCAGAGGCACACACAATGGCGAAATGAATGAGTGGCTCTTTGAAGTCTTTCCGGAGCACGCTGTGCTCAATGTTATTCAAGGAGAAATCTTTGCCGCCAATCTTAAAGAATTTCTGATCCCAGACCGTGTTCACAAAAGTGATGGGGCCACCCAAATCTTTGATGCTCTTCACGGGGTAATCCATTAAAATGCGTTCAATGGTGAAGGCGTTGTAGGCATTGATCCAGTACGCAAGCTGGTCTTCTCTGCTCCATTTCTTGTTAGGCGCATTATCACTGAGCAGTTTTAGGTAGCGTTGCAGGCCGCTTCGCTCCTGGAGCCACCCTTTGTAATTCACGTCGCCTTTGGCCGAGACAAATTTCTTAAGCTGCTGGTCAAAGGCCGCATGGCTCACGGGCTGCGACTGTGCATTCACGGGTGTGCTGGTGCCGCAGGCCGATAAAAGGATGGTCAGGAAAAAAAGATATACCGTTAAAAATTTACGTTCTTTCATAGGGCAAAATTAGGCATTTATCATGCCAGTCAGGAATAGTGAACTATATGTGTTGTCTTTCTTAACTTATGGACGGCTTAAAAGTTTAGGAAATACACCGGAACTGCGTTCATCCTAAAGAAAACCATGGCGGACTATTACGGTTAGCCGTATGAGGCTCATAGAAACTCTATATATGAAATTCAAATTACTAGTTCTTTTCTGTGGCTCTCTCTGCACGGCGGCCATGGCGCAATCAGACACCACGGCGCAGGCAGATTCATCTTTGACCACGGCCGTTCGCAAAATCAATTTTTTCCCGGTGGCCTACTACACCCCAGAAACGGCCTTTGGTTTTGGTATAAAAGTGGTGCATTTGCGAAGGCCCAAAGGTAGTTTGTCGTCAGACAGGCCCATCTCCTATTCGCCCACTTTAATTTATACCACCCAGAAACAGATTCTCACCGCTTTTACGGCAGACGTTTGGCGCCAGAACAACCGGCAGCACATCTATGGGTTGCTGGAGTACAATGACTACCCGTACTTCTTTTTTGGAGTGGGAAATGACACGCGGCCTGAAAATGAGGAAGCGTACACCAGCCGCACCGTGAACCTGACCGGCCAGTTTGAGCAGCGCATCACGTCTAAAGTCTACCTGGGTGCCCGGTATGACCTCAAGCGCGAAACCATTCCGGTGCGCAAAGAAAATGGGGTTTTGGCGAAAAATGAAATAATAGGCAGCAACGGGTTTGTGGCATCAGGCCTGGGCCCTTCTGTTATCTATGACACCCGTGATAATCTGTTCACCCCAAAAACAGGTGCCTACCACCAGGCCTACGCGCAATACTTCGGGAAATTTCTGGGCAGTGACACCAATTTCATGCGCTACCGGCTTGACCTGCGCAAGTATTTCTCCGGCGTGGGCCCGGGCGTGATTGCCTTGCAAAGTATGTTCATGTTCACCACCGGCGATGTGCCCTTTCAGTTCATGTCGCCGTTGGGTGGCGTGAACGTGATGCGCGGGTTGCTGGAAGGCCGGTTCAGAGATGACAACGCCATGGTGTACCAGGCCGAATACCGTTTCCCGTTGTTCTGGAAAATTAGCGGCGCCGCCTTTGCCGGAACCGGACAAGTGGCTAAATATTCAGAGGATTTTTCCCTCAGCCGCTTTCACTTCACGGGCGGCGGCGGACTGCGCTACAAACTTAACAATGAAGGCATGGTGGTGCGCGGCGACATTGCCACCTCTAAGGAAGGAGTGTACATTTACTTCGCGTTTAGCGAGGCGTTTTAACGATCAGAAAACTGCTTGAATATTAGATGATCTCAAAGGGGAACGTTTAAAAAAAAATCCCGTTTTCGGGCTCATTTCTGGAAATGAGCCCGAAAACGGGAAAAGCTAAAAGGCCTCAGCATTACGCTGAGGCCTTTTCTTTTGGAGCCTCCTGCCGGGATCGAACCAGCGACCTACTGATTACAAGTCAGTTGCTCTACCAGCTGAGCTAAGGAGGCAATCCGCTTCTAGCATTGTTGCCGTTGCTGAAAGCGATACAAAAGTAGTAGTCTGATCCTTATTTGCAAAACGGCTACTCTCTTTTTTTTAAGGTTTTTACCAATCGCTTGAAAATCAACCTGAAAATTTACGAACGCAGGGTTTTTAGTTGGTTTTTCAGTTGTGCAATGCGGTTTTGCGCCTCGTCAATCTTGGTCTGGTATTCCTCTCTGAGCTTCTCGGCGTTTTTGGAACGGGCAAAAAACTCAATGTTTGTCTTAAGCGTGGAAATATCATTCTCCAGAGAGGTAATGTCGCGGCGCAGATGTTGTTCTTTCTGGTAGAGTTTCTGCTCCCCGTCTGGGCTCGACTTTAAATGGGTCAGTTGCAATTTAAACAAGGTCTGCTCCTTCTGCTCAGTGCTCAGTTCCGGCACTTTGTCAAGGTACTTGCCCAAGAGTTGCTGGAAACGGTCTTCCAGTTTAGGGTTCTTCTTGCCTTCGGCGCCCAGGCCTTGCCAATCTTGGTGCAACTGGTTGAATTCTGGCAGCGAACCTACAAACGTTGGGTCGGCAATTTTGGTGGACAATTGATCCACGTACTCCTGCTTCTGCGCAAATAGTTGGGTCTGCTGGTTTTCCTTCTGCTCAGCCTCTTGGTGCAGACGGTCAAAGAACGCGTTGCAAGCCGTCCTGAAGCGATTCCAGATTTTGTCTGAGTATTTGTCTGGCACACGGCCAATGGTTTTCCATTTCTTCTGCAGCTGAATCAGTTTCTCCTTGGTGGTGTCCCATTCATCGCTGCCCTGTACTGCCTCGGCCTCTTCGCAAAGCGCTACTTTCTGGCGGTAGTTAGTCATCTTCTCCTCATCCAGGGCCTTGAAGAAGGTGTTTTTGTTATGGAAAAAAGCTTTGTAACTGCTCCAGAAGGCTTTGTTGATTTCCTCGGCGTGTTCCTTAGGCACCAGACCGGCGGCGTCCCAGCGCTCTTTCAGCTTCTGAATCTGGTCGGTTTTGTCGCGCCAGTCATTGATACGGTCAGTTTTGATGTGCTGGAATTGCTCCATCTCAGCCAGCAAGGCTTTCTTCACGTCAAGGTTGGCCATTTCCTCGGTGCGGCGCGCCTCAAAGAATTCTTTCTTGCGGTTATGCACCTGCTCAGAGGCCTGTAAAAAGCGATTCCAGATTTGGTCGCGGGCTTCGTTGGGCACGGGGCCTATATGTTTCCACTCATCATGCAGATGACGGAGTTCTTGCAAGGCTTTGTTGATGTTTTTCTCCTCGGCCAGGGCTTCGGCGCGGTCACATAAAACTGCTTTGGCATCTAAATTCCGCTTGCGGTCCAGTTCTTTGAGTTCAAACAGAATGCTGCGGTTGTTATAGTACATGTCCAGCAGCGCGTGGTACGAATTCCAGAGTTCCTGGGCATCGGTGGTAGGAACCTGGCCAATGGCTTTCCACTCGGCCTGCAGTTCTTTGATGGTGTTGCCAGAAGTTTGACTCTCGGCATTTTCAATGAACAACCTGAGTTTTTCCAGCAACTCGCGTTTTTTCTGCAGGTTCTGGGTTTTGTTTTCCTCTTCCTGCTTGTGTTCGCGGTGGCGGTTTTCCCGGAAGCGCTGCATGGCCTGCTCCACGCTTTTGTGAGTCTGCGGAGCGTGGTATTCAAAATCATCTTCGGCACCGCCGTCTGCCACAAAGGTTTTCAGAGCTTCCTGGCGCTCTTCATTGAAGCGTTGCTCGTACACGCGGTACAACTCAGAAACGGCCTTGCCCGCTTTGCGCGCCTGGCCTTCCTGGGTTAAGGCAATGATTCTTTTCTGGATTTCTTCGGTGGAGAGCGAGTTCACGTCTTCCTGCGGCTGCAGTTCCTCTTCTTCCCCAATTGTTACCTCTGGCAAAGATTCCTGCGTGTTTGCCGCGGGCGTTTCCTGCACGGGGCTGGCCTCTGCAATGGGGGGCGTTGGTTCTTCCTGTACCACAGCTTCTGCGGCTGGCGTGTTTTCTTCTGGCGTGATTAAATTATCATCTACCTCAACGCTTGTGGGCGCTTCTGCATTTACAGCATCTGCTGCCTCTGGCTGCGCTGAAGCTTCAGCGGTTATTTCATCCTCAGACACCAATACCGATGATTGCGTTTTCTCGGGCTCCACTACGGGCGCTTCCACGGGTTGGGCTTCGGTGGTTTCTTCAGGCGCTGCAGCTGCTGGAGAGGTTTCCTGGGCCACGGCAGATGGTTCCTGCGGGGTGTCAGTGGGGCCTTGGTCGGCCTGGTTACGTGAATTGATCTCGGCTAGGCGTTCTTCCAGAATACGGCGCTGTTCCTGGGCTTGGTCCTGTGAAGAAGCATTGTTGGTGTTGTCCGAATTCTCGTTTTTCTGATTTTCCGTCTCTTGGTTCATCATACACGTGGGGCTCTGCGCCGTTGGGTTAGTTTAAACTTGGGTCTGCGGGATAGTTGGCGTACATTTTGTACTTGCCGCCCATCTCTTTCAAAATGTCGCGCCACAAGGTATCTGTATTCAAAGTAAGCAATTTATTTGCAGCATTGTTATTTACGAACCAAACATTTTTCTCTATCTCCTCTTCCAGCTGCCCGGGGCTCCAGCCGGAATAGCCCACAAAAAATTTTATCTGGTCGTCTTTCACCAAGCCCTGGTTAAGCCAGGAGGTAAGTTCCTCAAAATCACCACCCCAAAAAAGATCAGCGGCAATAGGCAAGGAGTCTGGCAGGTTGGGCAGGCGGTGAATGTAATGGAGCGTGTTGGGCTGCATGGGGCCGCCCACTGCCAAGGGGGCGTCAAACATGGTCTCGTTCACCTCCACTACATCTGAGAGTTGCATGGCTGAGAGCCGATTGAGCACCAACCCTACCGTGCCCTCCTTGTCATGCTGGCAGATAATCACCACGCTGCGCTCAAAGTTAGGGTCGCCCAGAAAAGGCTCTGAGATCAAAATGCTTCCGTTCTGAATTGCTTTGGCCATAGGGTTCTGTTCTAGGGGGTGGCTACGCGTACACAGCTTACTTACTAAATTGGGCGGGCATTGGTTTGCCTTCCCATCATATTTGCGTATTTCTAACGATGCCCGCGCCGGACTGGTATGTACGTAAAAGACGATGCCCGCATTTTATTAGTTGCCTTACCTTTTAAAGATATTCCCCTACTTTTACTCTTGCAAACGCAGAACTGCACTACCTATGGAAAAACCGTTGTCCCTCGCCGATATCAGGATTAATTATTGCCTGAAGGAGTTAACCCGGCAATCTGTGCAGGCAAACCCGCTGCGGCAGTTTGATGCCTGGCTGCAGGAGGCCCTGGCCGCCAAAGCCGACGAGCCCACCGCCATGACCGTGAGCACGTGTGACCTGCAGGGCAAACCAAGCGCCCGCGTGGTGCTCCTGAAAGAATTGTCTGCCGAAGGATTTGTCTTTTACACCAATTACCAAAGCCGCAAAGGCCAGCAGCTGGCCCAGAATCCGTACGCCGCTATCACGTTTTTCTGGCCGGTGCTGGAAAGGCAGGTGCGCATTGAAGGCGTGGTGAAACAAGTTTCTGGTGAGATTTCTGATGCTTATTTCCAGAGCCGCCCCAAAGGAAGCCAGATTGGCGCCTGGGCCTCGCCACAGAGCCAGGAGATCAACGGCCGAGAGGTTTTGGAAACTTTGGAACAGGAAATGCAACAGAAGTTCATAGCCGATGAGGTGCTCCCGCGACCGGCGCACTGGGGCGGGTACGTGGTCATTCCGGAGCGCCTAGAATTCTGGCAGGGCCGGCCAAACCGCTTGCATGACCGGCTGGAATACGTGAAAGACCAAAACGGCACAGACTGGAAAATCAAACGGCTGGCGCCCTAACCTGTTTTCGCCTTCATTTCCAAAATAGAGCCCAAAAACGCACATGGCCGAGATTCTCCCTATAAAAGCTTTCCGGTACAACCCCAAGTTGCCCTTCTCCATTGACGCGCTCACCTCGCCCCTGTTTGACGTGGTGTCAGTGAAGCAGCGGCAGGCGCTCTACCGAAACTCCTACAACAGCATTCACCTTTCGGTGCCGCCCGGGCCGGAACCTGCGCAAATGGCGCGCCGCACCGCCGAACACTGGAAAAAAGCTGGCATTCTGTTGCAAGACGCGTTGCCGGGCATTTATGTGTATTACCAGTACTTCAGGTTGCCGGGTTCATCCAAAGAATTCTGCCGAAAGGGATTTCTCTGCCATATAAAAGCCTATGACTGGACTGAAGGACAGATTCTTCGGCACGAAAACACCATTCCGGCGGCCGTGAATGACCGTATTGCGCTGCTGGAAGAAACCCAAATGAACACCAGCGCCACCCACGGCCTGTATGCCGACCCCACGTTCACTCTGGAACAATACATGGACGAGAGCATTACCTCGCCGCTCTATGAATCTGAGGATTACCAAGGCGTGCGTGATGTGCTTTCGGTGATTCATGACGTGGCCGTGATTCAGCATTTCGTAAATCAAATAAAAGACCAGAAAATCATCTTGGCCGACGGGCACCACCGCTATGAGGGCTCCCTGGCGTACCGCAAGAAAAGATTGGCCGCGCAACCAGACGCCACGGGTCAGGAGCCGTTCAATTACCATTTAATGTATCTCACCAACGCAGCCTCAGATGATTTACGCATTCTGCCCACGCACCGGCTGCTGGAGAAAATACCAATTTCGGCGGCTGAATTCCTGACTAAGTTAGAAGCTTATTTCACGTTAAAGCCCATTGAAGAAGCCTTTGAGTTGAATGAAGTAATCACGGGCAAGCAATGGGCGTTTGGTTTGTACCTGGAAGGCCAGGCCTATAAAGCCCGCCTGAAACCAGAACTGCACCATTTATTGGATTGGGATTTGCCCGCGGTGGTAAAAGACCTGGACCTGACCGTGATGCACTATTTCATACTAGAGAAAGTGTTGGGCATTTCCGCGGAAGAACAACGCCATTACCAGGGACTTTCCTACGTGCGTAATTTCACCGAATGCCTGACCAAAGTTGACGCCGGCCAGGCGCAACTGGCCCTAATCACCAATGAAGTTAAGATGGAGGAAGTGGAGCGTGTTTGCCACTCGGGCGCGGTCATGCCCCAGAAATCTACCTTTTTCTACCCCAAAGTAATCTGCGGCTTTTTATTCACCTCCATACAAGACCATGAATTTTAACAGAAACTACATACTGGCCTCCAACTCGCCGCGGCGCAACGAACTGCTCACCAACCTGGGCCTTCCGTTCACGGTGAAAGTAAAGGAGGTGGACGAAAATTATCCCCTGGATTTGGCCAAGGCCGATGTAGCCGAATACCTGGCCGCCCACAAAGCCAGCGCCTACGCCCAAGACCTGCAGCCCGAGGACGTGCTCATCACCGCTGACACCATTGTCTGCCTGGAAGAGAAAGTTCTGAACAAGCCCTATGACCACGCCGAGGCCACCCGTATGCTCACCCAACTTTCGGGGCGCAGCCATGAGGTGTACACGGGTGTGTGTCTGCTGAGCCAGGAGAAAAGCGTGGTGTTCCATGACGTGACCACCGTGCATTTCAAAGACCTCTCCCGCGATGAAATAGATTACTACATCAACACCTGCAAACCCTTCGACAAAGCCGGCAGTTACGGCGCGCAGGATTGGCTGGGCATGGTGGGCATCACCAAAATGGAGGGCTCCTACTTCAATGTGATGGGCCTGCCCGTGCACCGGCTCTACGAGGAATTACTGAAGTTTTAATTTGAGAATTTTTCCGTTTTCGGGCTCATTTTCAGAATTGAGGCCGAAAACGGAAATCAAAGTCTTCATTGCAGGTTTTCCGCTTAAGGTTTGCCTAATCTAAAGTTTGAGGCAGCGAGCGCAACACAGTAGAGGAGTGTCTGCAAAGGGGAGCAAGTTTTGTTGATGATTGTAGGGACAGGTCGCGACCTGACCTCACGCATTCCTGATAAATACGCATTCCCATGAGGTGCTGTCTTATTTGTTGTATGGTGGGCTAATTGCCAGGGCCGCCGTTCAGGACAGGTCACGACCTGTCCCTACTTGTCTAAAGATGGCCAGTAGAAATAAAAACCTTTCTTCTTAGCTGCGCTCCTTTCTCAAACTCTCAATTGGCCTATCCACTTAATCGGAGAATCTGCGCGTGGTACGTGTCCTTCTTGATTTCAAACTTTTCTGTTTTCGGCCTCATTTACAGAAATGAGCCCGAAAACAGGAATGAAAAACGTTGGATAACAAAAGACCACCTTGCGAAAACAAGGTGGTCTTTTTGTTATGGGCCAAACTAAAGCTGCTTACTTAAACTTATCCTTTAAAATGTCTATCTCCAGAGCTGGCGAAAAGCGCTCATACAAAATATGGTACACGGCCGTGGTGATAGGCATGTCCACCTGCAGACGTTTGTTCAGTTCATAGATGCTTTGCACGGCGTAATAGCCCTCGGCCACCATGTTCATTTCAAACTGGGCAGATTTCACGGTATAGCCCCGGCCAATCATATTCCCGAAGGTGCGGTTCCGGCTGAACTGCGAATAGGCGGTCACCAGCAAATCTCCCAGATAGGCGCTGCCTGTTAAATTTCGCGGCAAGGGCATGATGGCGTGCAGGAAATCTTCAATCTCCGTCATGGCATTGGAGACCATCACCGCCTGAAAATTGTCGCCGTAGTTTAAACCATGGGCAATGCCGCAGGCCAGGGCAATGATGTTCTTGAGCACCGCGCAATACTCCACGCCGTCAATGTCATCCAAGGGGTTGGCTTTCACGTAACGGTTCCGGAGAAGGCGGCAAAACTGTTCTGCCCGTACAATGTCATGCGACCCGATGGTGAGGTAACTCTGCTTTTCCAGGGCAACTTCCTCGGCGTGGCAGGGCCCGGCAATCACGCATTGGTGCTCGGCCGGAACGCCGTACTGTTCTCCCAAGTAATCGGTGATCAAGATGTTCTGGACCGGAATCATGCCTTTCACCGCCGATACCAACGTTTTGCCTTTAAAGGCGTCTTGCGCCAAGGGCGTAAGCGCCTGCTGCACAAACGCGGCCGGCACCGCAAGAATCACCCAATCGGCTTTGGCCACGGTTTCAGCCAGATCAGTAGACGGTTTTACATAGTCCAGGTCAAACCGAACGCCGCTGAGGTACCGTGGGTTGTGGGCGTATTGCTGCAGATGGGCTACGTCTTCAGGGCTCCGGAGCCACCAATTGACTTCGGCGCCGTTCTCAGACAGAATCTTCACCAGGGCGGTAGCCCAGCTACCCCCACCCACTACCGCAATTTTCTCTTGTATCTGCAAGGGTTATTCTTCTACTGGTTTCTCTTCTTTTAAACTTTTACTCAGTGATTTTTCATCCTTCACTACCACTACGTCACCGTCTTTCAACTGTTTAGAAACGGCTCTGAATGGTCCTGAAATCACTTCCTGGCCTGGTTTCAAGCCTGAGAGAATCTCAATGTTGTCAAAGTCACTAATGCCGGTGGTCACTTTCACCATCTTCACTTTGCCTTTTTCATGCACAAACACCACTTCGTCTGGGCGCTCTCCGGCTCTTACTGGTTTCTCAGGGCCTTGGGTGTTTGCGTCTGCCGGGGCAGTGGTTTCTTTTTTAGCGCCGGGTTTGTCTTTGCTTCTGGTAGTCACAGAGGCCAACGGCACTGACAGTACGTCTGACTTTTGGTCGGTGATGATGTCCACGGAGGCAGTCATGCCCGGTCTGAATGGCGAACGACCGCTTTTCTGCACCATGTCCTGGTACGAGTCATTCAACAACCGGATGCGCACTTCAAACTCGGTCACAGCTTCTAAGGTAGTCGCGTCTTTGGCCGTATTGGCGATGGACGTTACCAGACCTCTGAACTTGCGGTTTTCGCCGGAGTAGGAATCCACTTCCACAATGGCAGAATCATTCAGGTGCACGCGTACAATGTCGTTTTCGTTCACGTTCACGCGTACTTCCATGTTACTCAGGTTGGCAATGCGCATGATCTCAGTTCCGGCCATTTGGGAGGTTCCTACCACGCGTTCGCCTTTTTCCACGCTCAGTTTAGAGATGGTGCCGTTCACCGGGGAGAAAATGGTGGTCTTGTCCAGGTTTCTTCTGGATTCTTCCAAAGAAGCGCTGGCGCTGCGTACCGTGGATTCGGCACCGCGCACACTTTGGCGGGCGGCGTCTAGTTCGGCGCGGTTGGCTTCATACTGAGCGCGGGAAGCGTCAAACTCAGACTGCGAAATCACCTTCTGCTCAAACAGTTTGCGGTTACGCTCATAGTTCTGTTGTATGTTTTTGCTGTTGGCCAAGGCTTGGTTCAGTCTGGCTTTGGCTTGCGCCAGGTTGGCGCGCTGCGTGTTTACCGAGGCGGATTGCATCTCCACCATGGCCTGGTAATTGTCAGGGCGAATGCGCAACAATAATTGGCCCGCCTTTACAGAATCGCCTTCTTTCACAAACAGCTCAGTGATTTCCCCTGAAACGTCTGGGCTGATTTTTACTTCAATCTCAGGCTGAATCTTGCCGGAGGCGCTTACTTTCTCCACAATGGTGGCGGGCTTCACTTTCTCCACCATCACCTCGGTGCCTTCTTCTTTGCCAATCCAACCGCTCTTTTTAGCTACCAGCAGAAACACCAGCAGCAATACTACCAATCCGCCTAAAATGTATAATAGTTTGTTTGATTTACGTTTAGCCATGGCTAGGTTACAAGGTTATGGTTTTACCCTGGTAGAATTCCAGGATCTTTAATTTGAAAGTGTAGTCGTATTTGGCTTGAATGATGTCTGACTGGGCTTTGACCAGGTTGTTGCGGGCCACGTTGAAATCAACGTTGTTGATCAAACCGTTGTTGAGTCTGATCTCCGCGTTTTTATAGGCCTGGTCAAACGCTTCTAGTTGACGCTTGGCAGCCGAAAACCGTTTCTGCGCGCCAATGGCATCTGTGTAAGACTGGGCAATGATTTGTTGCAAGTCATTTCTGGCGATGTCTTTGTTCAGTTCCGCGTTGCGTAACCCAATTCTGGAAAGCTGCACGTTGTTTCTCACCCGGAAACCGTTCAAGATAGGAATGTTCAGGTTCAACCCAATGAACTGCCCTAAGTTGTCTTGCAACTGGTTGAAATACGGGTAAGTCAAAGGAGTTCTGTCAACTATCATTGTCTCAGCGAACACCGGTTGGCCACTGCCATCTACCACACCAATCTGACGTCTTACCGGGATAGGCTGCCCAATGGCGAATAAATTTGAACCGCTGGAATACCGGCTACTGATGCTTCCTACCAAGCTCAAGCTGGGTTGGTAAGCACCCCGGGCAATGGCCACAGACTGCTTGGCGCTCTCAATCCGGAGCATGGCCCGTTTGATCTCAGGCATCACCTCTTCCGCGGTTCTAAACACCTCCTGCGGATTAAATGACACTACTGACTGGTCTGGGTCTGGCAACTGGGGCACCTCAATAGCGAAGTTAGACGGCATGGCGTTTTCCAGATTCAGGAGGTTGATCAGCCTGAGTTCTGCCAATTCAATGTTGTTCTGTGCCGTAATGATATTCAATTCATCACTAGCCATTTGGGCATTGAGATCTAACACATTGCTTTCAGGTACGCTGCCGGCTTTGAACAGGCGTTGGGTGCGGTCTAACTGGCTTTGTGTTAGCGTAAGGCGCTCCTGGTTGGTCTTGAGCAGTTCCTGGTTCAGCAGAATTTGCATGTAGGCCGTCACCGCGTTCAGGACTATATCATTCTGGGCTTTCTGCTGATCCAGCTTGAAAGCTTCATGGTCCAGACGGTTGCGTTTAATGGTGTTCTGCACCTGCAAGCCGCTGTACAGATTGACCTGGCCGCTTACCGAAAAACTACCAGACCAGATTTGGGTGTTCTGGATTTCGTTACGAACGGGGTCCAGGAAGAAACCATTATTGAACCCGTGCGACCCGCTTCCGTTGATGGAGGGCAATTGGTTGGCGCGGGCCTGGTTAGCGTTGATGGCGGCTTGTTCCACAGAAAGGCCCACCTGACGCACCTGCAGGTTGTTCTTGACCGCATGGTCAATCACCTGCCGCAAGTTCCAGACGGTTTCACCGGTGGGCGCCGCGGTTTGGGCCGTTGCGAGGGAGTGCCCTCCTGTGGCCAGGCCAAGCGTTAAGAGCAAGGCAGAAGAAAATCTCGGCATTTTATAAGTCAATGTTAGGAATATAGATCACATTTTTCACCCAGCTTAATTGCCGGAGGTATTCTAACGATATAGGCCGCAGGCCTGAGTCCATTTCTATAAATTGCCGGGCCATATCATGGCGGCCCTTGCGGCTCACGTTCATGGTGGCAATGTTGCAGTCATCATGCGCAATCACGCTGGAGATAAAGGCAATGCTGCCCTGCACGTCGTCGGCGTCAATGATGAGCGTGTGCAAGTTAGCAGAAAAGTTAGACGGAAAGCCATCTACCTCCACAATGCTGATCACGCCGCCGCCCCGGCTCTGTCCTACCACCTCAGCTGTTCGGCCGTCTGCCGCCGTCAAATTAAGCTTTATGGTGTTGGGGTGCATGGTAGATGCGTTTCCCACTGATTTAAAATGATATTTCAACCCGTACTCCTGGGCATGGTCAAACGCCTCTTTGATGCGCGTGTCATCGGTCTTGAAATCCAGCATGCCGGCAATAATGGCGCGGTCGCTGCCGTGGCCTTCATAGGTGCGCGCAAACGAGTTGTAAAACGTGACCGTGGCATCTACCGGTTGAGCCCCCAGAATTCTGATAGCGGCCCGGGCAATGCGTACCACGCCGGCGGTATGCGAGCTGGAAGGCCCAATCATGACCGGTCCAATCATATCAAAAATGCTGCTTTTCTCTGCCATGGTCTGTTTTTGGAGGTGTTTAGCTCCAAAGGTAAAAATATTGCGGAGCTGTATAGAGGCTCACCTGAATTATTGCGCCTGAACTGGTAAAATCCCGCCTGCTCCTGCTGGTCACCCCGTAAACCCTGCGGTAATGCTTGGGGTGGCCGGGTTTTCCAATTAGTTTTACTTTCTTTGTCGAAGCTTTAAGGCCTTTATTACAAATATTCACAAATTAATATATGTCTGACAAGAACTTCTCCCCGGAGGTCCTGGCTTTGCTGGACCAGCTTCAACAGAAATACCGGCCGCTGGGGCAGGATCTGGCATCATACCTGGAAGGGCTTTTGTATTCTGACTTCCTCAACTACTGGGATTACATTCACCTGGACACCCTGTTGAGCCTCCAGAACCCGCGCACCAAAATACCCGATGAGGAAATCTTCATCATGTACCACCAGATCACCGAGCTCTACTTCAAACTCTGCCTGCATGAGTACAACCAGGTAGCCGCCGACCCAGCTCCAACTGGCCAAATGCTCCTCACCCGCGTGGGCCGCATTAACCGCTATTTCGAGAATCTGATTGATTCTTTTGACGTGATGGTAGACGGTATGGACCCTAAGGAATTCTTAAAGTTCCGGATGGCGCTTATGCCCGCAAGTGGTTTTCAGTCAGTGCAGTATAGAATGATTGAAATCTGCTCCACGGACCTGCGCAACCTCACCGACAAAGCCAAACGCGAAGCCCTGGGCCTGCAAAGCACCCACGAGGAAATGTACGGCTGCATCTACTGGAAAGAGGGCGCCACTGAAGCCGCTACCGGTGCCAAAACCCTCACTTTGCTTCAATTCGAGGAGAAATATTCGGCTAAATTAATCCGGCACGCGCAGGAGTTCGCCACCAAAAACCTGTGGGCGGTATACAAACAATTGAGCCCGAAGGAACAGCAGAACCCCAAGCTCATCAACCACCTCAAGGAACTGGACAGCAACGTGAACGTGAACTGGCCGCTCATGCATTACAAATCGGCGGTGCGGTACCTGCACAAAGACCCGTCGGTGATTGCGGCCACCGGCGGCACTAACTGGCAGAAATACCTGCCTCCCAAATTCCAGAAGCGCATCTTCTACCCAGAAATATGGACTGCTGAGGAAATAGACAACTGGGGCAAAGGCTGGGTGAATGACATTGTGGGGGAAGTTGATTAACTTTTTAATTTGAAAATTTGGGAATTTGGGAATTTGAAAATGGTTTCTGTTTTCGGGCTCATTTCCAGAAATGAGCCCGAAAACAGAAACCTTATCAATGCCGCAAGTTTAGGCGCAGCGTAAATGTGGCTGAACACGTTGTAAGTTTATAAACTTAGTTGAGTTGATAAACCCACCAGATGCAAAACCACAAATTACGCTCACGCTAAACTTGCGGCATTTCATGAAAGCAGGCAATTTCCAGGTATCATTTCCCGTTTTCGTGTTCATTTCCAGAATTGAGCCCGAAAACGAATTTTTGCCGCACTGCTGCTGTTAACAGGCAGAAGCGTACCTTTGCGTTCTCAAGAATACTTAGTACAGTTTTTAAGGTTAACTCCCTTACCACTCCTTCATGAAGAAAGAATTAGATTTGGTCTTGTCGCCGGAGGTGGCGTATGACCAGGCCTTGCTGGAGCGCGAACTCTTGCAGCAGGCAGGTCTCTCCCACCCACAAGAGGCGACCTTCATTCATAAAATCAAGCGCTCCATTGATGCCCGCGGCCGGAAGGTGCAGGTGAAAGTACGCGCCGATGTCTATACCCAAACCCAAATCCCGGACCTTTCCAGCATTCTCCCCACCTATTTTTATCCTGAAGTAAAACCCAACGCTCCGCGCGTGGTGATTGTGGGCGCTGGTTCGGCTGGGCTGTTTGCGGCGTTAAGGTGTCTGGAACTGGGCCTGAAACCAGTGGTGGTGGAACGCGGCAAAGACGTGCGCGCCCGCCGGCGTGATTTGGCAGCCATCAACAAAGAGCACGTGGTGAACCCAGATTCCAACTACTGTTTTGGTGAAGGCGGGGCGGGCACTTACTCAGACGGAAAACTCTACACACGATCCAAGAAACGGGGCGATGTGCAACGCATCCTTCAGATTCTGGTGCAGCACGGCGCTACTACAGATATTCTCTTCGATGCGCACCCGCACATCGGCACCAATAAGCTCCCGGTCTTGATTGCCCAGATGCGCGAAACCATTTTGGCTGCCGGCGGCGAAATCCATTTTGAGACCCGAGTCACCGATTTCATCTTGGAAAAGCAGGAGATGAAAGGCGTGGTCACCGCCAACGGCCAGTCAATTGAAGGCGAAGCAGTAATTCTGGCCACCGGCCACTCGGCCCGCGACATTTATGAACTGCTACACGCCAGAAACATATTGATTGAAGCCAAACCCTTCGCCATGGGCGTGCGTGTGGAGCACCAGCAAAGCCTGATAGACGGAATTCAGTACCACTGCGACGGCGACCGTGGCATGTTCTTACCGGCCGCTTCGTATTCCTTGGTGCACCAGGTTCCTTATAAAGGCCAGGAGCGCGGCGTTTTCTCGTTCTGCATGTGCCCGGGAGGTTTTATCGTGCCATCAGCCACGGCTCCAGGCGAAGTGGTGGTCAACGGCATGTCGCCTAGCCGCCGCGATTCTAAGTTTGCCAACTCCGGCATTGTGGTGGCGGTGAACCTGGAAGACATGGATTTAAAACAGCATGGCGCTTTGGCCGGCCTCAGGTTACAACAAACGCTGGAGCAGAAAGCCTGCGCCGCCGCCGGTGGCACGCAAGTCGCGCCGGCCCAACGGTTGCAGGATTTCGTGAAAGGAAAAGTGTCTGGTTCATTGCTGGAGACCTCGTACCAACCCGGCTTGGCAAGTGTGGACATGCTGGAGGTGCTCCCTCCCATGATTGGCCAGCGGCTGCGCGGCGGTTTTCAGGAATTTGGCTACAAAATGCGCGGCTACCTCACCAACGAAGCGCAGATTGTGGGCGTGGAAAGCAGAACCTCTTCGCCGGTGCGCATACCTAGGGACAAAGAAACGCTACGGCATCCGCAAATCCAGAACCTGTTCCCGTGTGCCGAGGGTGCGGGCTACGCCGGGGGAATTGTGTCAGCCGCGATGGACGGCGAACGCTGCGCCGAGCAGGTGGCGGTCTTGATCAGGCGCTAACCTAAGGCCTCTGAATTCAGTATAAACCACAGGCAGCCTTCGGTGGTTTTGCCTCCATTTCCAAAACAGAGCCCAAAAACGATGAAAAAGACAGTAGTGGTAGGCGCCTCAGACAACCCGGGTCGTTACAGTTACAAGGCGGTGCACCAGTTGAAACGCTCGGGTCATGAGGTAGTGCCCGTAGGCATCAAGAAAGGCGAAGTGGCCGGCCTGCCCATTCAATATGACAAAGCCATGGTGGAAGACGTGGACACCGTCACGCTATACGTGGGCCCGCAGAACCAACCCAGCTGGTATGACTACATCTTGTCTCTAAAACCCAAGCGCATCATCTTCAACCCCGGCACTGAGAACTACGAGTTCGAGAAGAAAGCCCAGGAACAGAACATTGAAACCCTCCACGCCTGCACCTTGGTAATGCTCTCTGTGGGGCAGTATTAAGATTTTTTTTTGAGACGATATTGAAAGAGCCTGGGAAATTTCTCAGGCTCTTTCCGTTTTTGGGCTCGTATCTAAAAATGAGGGTAAAAACGAAAAGTTTTAGAATGAAAAAAAATTATATGTGACCTAGCACGGGAACTATTATTTGCCAAAAGCGACAATAAAGTGTATGTTTAGGTGTACCAAAGATGCTGACATTTGTAGGTTACTGCTTATATACATTAGTTAGCGGTATTATATTATATAAAAGTTATGCAAAAACAACTAGATAATTTATATCAAGACTATTTAGAAATAATATTTTCAGATAGTGATCTCGAAAGAATGCTTGAAGATTGTTTATTATCGGCACCACACCTGATAGATGTTGAAGCAACAAAAGGAAATTTTTTAAATTCTGATTATAAAGTTCTTATTATTGGGAAAGAGACTAATGGCTGGTTTGACATAAATCAAAGAGAAAACGCGGGTTTAATACAAATTAATCGTCAGCATCAGAAATTTATTGACGCTTTGAAGAAGATTTACTGTAAGCATAATCTCGGTGAAAATTATCGAAAACCTATTTATTTATTTATTTATTTATTTATTTATTTATTTGCTAATAAAGGAATTATCTATAAAAAACAAAGTGGGTTTTCTTTTAACTGAATTACTTAGACACGACTACTGTTGCAAAAGTCCAAGAAAAGAGATAATTGATAAAATTACTTTTGACAACAATAGAATTCTTAGGAAAGAAATTGAAATTTTAAATCCAGATGCTTTGGTTTTCTTAACCGGGCCAACCTATGATAAGCATATAAGGAAAACATATCCAATGGCTACGTTTTCTAATATTGATCATTACCCCTCAAATCAAGTTTCAATTATTGAAAATATACCATATATAAATAGAGCTATTAGGATTTATCATCCTGATTACCATAAATGGTTAGGGTCAAAGTTTAGATTTGAAATGGTAGATGTAATCAAAAACTTTTTAGCTATTTAATTGGATACATGACTTTATAACCATATATAAAAGTACTTATTCGTCATAAGGCCTTGCCCGTTGTTTATACGAGACCGTTAAAATACTTAAAATCAGCTACTAAACCTATTCCCCTTTTCAAGCCCCATGCCCTACCAACCCCCAGAATTACGCCATGTCCAGGTCACGCGCTACGTCACGCCTTTACGAGAAGGCGGTTCGTTGCCTGCATTGGTGGAAGCAGATGACGAGTTTCTGTACGTGCTCAAGTTCCGGGGCGCAGGCCAGGGTGTGAAGGCCTTGATTGCCGAACTGGTGGCCGGGGAAATTGCCCGGGTGCTGGGTTTGCGCGTACCGGAACTGGTGTTCGCGTCTCTGGACGAAGCCTTCGGGCGCACGGAGGCCGACGAGGAGATTCAGGATTTGCTGCGGTTCAGTGAGGGCTTGAATCTGGGATTGCATTACCTGAGCGGGGCCATCACGTTTGACGCGCTGGTGAATTCCGTGGACGCAACACTGGCCTCGCAGATTGTGTGGCTAGACTGCCTGGTGACCAACGTGGACCGCACCGCCCGTAACACCAACATGCTCATGTGGCACAAGGAACTCTGGCTTATTGACCACGGCGCGGCGTTTTACTTCCACCACTCCTGGCCCAATGTGGAAGAAACCGCCAAGAAACCGTTCCCGCAAATCAAAGACCACGTGTTATTGCCCAAAGCCACGCAATTAGCCGCCGTAGACCAGCAGTTCAAGTCTTTGCTCACGCCGGAAGTGATTCAAAACATTGTAGGGTTAATTCCAGATGACTGGCTCTTGGGCGATTCGCCGTTCACCACCGTGCAGGAGCACCGCCAAGCTTACGTACAGTTTTTAGAGACGCGCCTGGCCCATTCCCACATCTTCACCAACGCCGCCGACCATGCCAGAACGTTACTTGTTTGAGTACGCCGTGCTGCGCGTGGTACCCAGGGTGGAACGCGAAGAATTCATGAATGTAGGCGTGATTTTGTTTTGCGGACCCCAGAAATTCCTTCAGGCCAAGTTTTATATAGATGAAGCCCGATTGAAGGCTTTCTCTCCTACGCTAGATGTAGAAGAACTTAACCAGCGCCTGCAGGCATTTGACCGCATCTGCTGCGGCGGAAAAAACGGTGGTGTTATTGGAGCTTTTCCGTTGGCCTCCAGATTCCGGTGGCTTACTTCTACCAGGAGCACCGTGGTGCAGACGTCGGCGGTGCACCCAGGCTTGAGTGAGAACCCGGCAGAAACCCTGGACAAGTTGTTCACGGCCCTGGTGTTGTGATTATTCTTTTCCGTTTTTGGCCTCTGTTTTGGATTTGACGGGAAAACCAGTTGACTTCAGGTCTTTGAATGCTCCCAGGTTCACCACGTTGGTAAAGCCTGCTTCCTGCATCAATTTCAAGGCCTGTCCGCTGCGGTTGCCCGAGGCGCAGTACAGGTAATACGTTTTATTTTTGTCCCATTTGCTGAACTCCTGCTGAAAGGCTCCGCCGCGCAAATCTGAATTCTGGGCTTTCTTCACGTGCCCCGCAGCAAATTCCTCGGGTGTGCGAACATCTACTAACACCGCCTTTTCCTTCTTCACCTGTTTTTTCACCACTTTGGGTTCTGGTTTGGCTATGTCTTGCGCAGTTGCGGTAAGACTAAGGATTGATAAAAGAAAAATATAGAGTAGGCGCATGTGCTTCGGGATTTAAAAGTCTAACGCAAATTTACGAACTTTCATCTACCCACAAATTAGGAAATGTAGGGACAGGTCGCGACCTGTCCTAAGCGGTGGCCACAGCAAGCAATATACCACGAATCAAACAAGGCAGCATTTGCAAAAGAAATGCGTAAATCAGGAATGCGTGCGGACAGGTCGTGACCTGTCCCTACAACCACAACTCGCAATCCAAAAGATAGAAGCAACCCTCTGCAGAGCTTTGCTCGCTGCCTCTAACTAAAGTCTAATCAATTCTCAAAGAAATAATCAGTGTTCGATCAGCATAATTCCAGAGAAAACAATCAACAATTCACAATCAACAATTTCCGTTTTCGGCTTCATTTTCAGAAATGAGCCCGAAAACGAATATCTGGGCTGTTTTGTGGGAAAAAAGCGGCAACTTTTTATCTTTACCCAAATATTTTTTGATCTCCGGGCAACCCATCCTCCAGGTGGTGCATCTTACCATCAAACAAGAACCAAGCTATCGCTTAAAACTTTACAACTTGTGAACGAGACAGAACTGGTACAAGCACTACAGCAAGGTGATGCCAAAGCCCAGCGATTCCTATACGAGCGTTACGCCAGCCACATGATGGGGGTTTGTAGCCGCTACCTGAAGGATGACATGGATGCCGAGGAAGTCTTGATCAACGGGTTCATGAAAGTGTACCAGAACGTAGGGCGCTTCGAGAACAAAGGCAGTTTTGAGGGTTGGGTACGCCGTATCATGGTCAATGAGGCACTGCAGTTTCTCCGCAAGCAGGAGCCGGTACACATGGCTATTGAGAAAGAGCACAACTACCTGGCTTCTGAAGACGCCCTGCCCGACAGCGAGATGACCGCCGAGGAAATGATGGCCTTGCTGCATGACCTTCCGGCTGGCTACAGAGCGGTATTCAACTTGTACGCCATTGAGGGGTATTCCCACAAAGAGATTGCCGAGATGCTGAATATTTCTGAAGGCACCTCAAAATCACAGTTAAGCAAAGCCCGGGCCATGCTACAGCGCATGCTGGCGCAGCAAGGGGTAATGGTCGCCATCTAATCTATAAAGACATGAGCGCAGAAGATTTAGATAAACTATTCAGAGATAGGCTGCAAAACCAACCTGTGGTCCCCAGCTATGAAGCTTGGGAACGCTTGCAGGCTCGCATGCAACCCGCCACCGCCTCGCAAAAGGGTTCCGGCGCAGTAGACGTAGATAAACTATTCAGGGATAAGTTGCAGAACAGATCCGTGGCCCCCAGCAATGAGGCCTGGGAACGCCTCCAGGCCCGCATGCAACCGCCCGCCCCGCAACTGGAGCGCAAGCCCGTTGCAATGTGGTATTACTCAGCGGCGGCCGCGGTGACCTTGCTCTTGGGAGTTGGTTTCTGGACCTTGAAAGATGAAATAAATTTTTCTCAACCCCAGACAACCATTGCCACGGCAAAACCATCTACTAAACAAACAGGCACTTTAAGCGGGGCGAACGCAGAGCAGACGGCTACTTACCCCGCCCAACCGGCTACAAATACCAAAGGCGAACAACCAGAAATGGCAGCACCAGCGCCGGTGACGGAAGAAGGAAACCAACTACTGGCCATGGGCAGAAAAAATAATTCTCAAACCCAGGCAACCTCGCAACCGGCAGGTGCATCTGGTACAGTAGATAAGGGAAACACGGAGATAACTCCTACTACTGTGAAGTTCACGCCAGCGCCAGAAATGGTAGCCACCGTGGCCCCCACAAAAGTAGAAACGGTTGAAACCAGTACGCTTTCTGCCGCTCAACCTTTAGAAGTGACTGTGATTCTGTCAAACGCTGAACCCGTGGCCCTCGCGCAAGCCGCCCCAGCCGTTGACGCAGAATCAGATAATGCCCCCAACACCGGCCGGGTGCTGAAGGGAATCTTGAAACAAGTTAAAAACCTGAAAGACGGAGAAAAGATCAGCCTCTCTGAACTGGGTATCACCAAACAAACTTTTGCTTTTGAATCCCGCATTGGGACCAAGAAAATTTCTAAATCCATCGAACTCTAAAATCCAATTTTAATGAAACGTTTGTACGCCCTGCTTTCGGCCATCATGATGGCTGCTGCAATCGCCTTGCCTTCTGTGGCCAAATCAAATCAACCTTTCCGCGCTGCGGTGCAGGATACGCTGATTCTCAAACTGAAAAACGACGCCAAAGTGCTGGTGGTGGTGAAAGACATCAAAGACATAAAAAGTCTAAAATCACAGAGCCTTGATTCCTTGATGACCATTTTGGAAAAACACATAGACCAGATTGAGCGCGCCGGTCAAGGTTCTGGCAACCAACCCGTGACCGTGACCCTGGAAAACAAATCTACCGCTGACAAAGACATAGTGACCGTGACCATTCAGGACCGTTCCAAGAACGAGACCCAGGTGATTACCCAGGAGAAAAAGAAAGTCAGGCTCAAAGACATTGACATAGACATTGACCGCGACACCGTCAACAACAAAACCACTGTGCGCATTGACGCCGGCGACAATGACACCACCTCGTTTGAGATCAATAAAAAGAAAAAGCCGCGTTACCCAAAAAGAGAGTTTGACTTTCAGTTAGACCTGGGCGTGAGCCAATTGCGTGACCAGAAAATGCTGTCTAACAATGCCGCCGGTGCCGGTGCGGTGGACAAAGTAAGCCTGAAACCACTGGGGTCTATTTTCTGGGGCCTGAACTTTAAGTCACACTACCGCTTGGGCGGCGAAGAAAGCCCGCTGCGCTTAATCACCGGGGTAACCTTTGACTTCCATAACTTCGCTTTCAAAGATAACGTGGGCATGGCCATTGCCCCAGCCGCAGATGGTACTTTGCAAACTGTGTTCCGGAAAGAAAGTGACATCTCTCTAGACAAAAGCACTTATTCTACCACTACCATCACAGTGCCGTTGGAGTTGTCTCTGCATATCAAAACCAGCCGTAATAAAACAGCCTTCAAAATTGGCGGCGGCGGCTTTGTGGGCTACCAGTTTGACGGCGAGTATGAATCTAAATACTCCGTTGGCGGCAACACCCGCTCAGTGGAAGTAGAGCAAGACTTCAACCAAAACCACTTCCAATACGGTCTGTCTGGTTTTGTGGGCATCAGAAGCCTGGAAGTGTTCGCCAAGTACCACCTGAGCAAAATGTTTGAGAAAGGCCAGGGGCCAGAAGCCCAAGCCTTCGCGGTTGGGGTGCGGGTTTTGAAATTCTAACCAAACCAATCTTCATGAAACAGAAAAGGAGCTCCAGGGCTCCTTTCCTGTTTTTGGCTGTATTCTGAATTTAGAGCCCGAAAACCAAAACTTGACGATTCTGATTTAGGCTTCATTTCAGATTTAGAGCCCGAAAACGGAAATTAGAAAGACTGGTTCCGGAAGAAGTTATCCAGCAAAATGGCGGTGGCGGTGCCCACGTTCAGAGATTCGGCGCCGCCGCGGCCTGGTATGTGCAGGGGTTGGGTCACTTGCGCCCTAATTGCCGGACTGATGCCATGTGATTCATTGCCCATGACCAAAATGCCGCTGGGTTGCAGTTGCAGTTTATGCACGTTTTCGCCCTCTAGGGCGGCACCGTACACGGGTACTTTTTGAGGCCGCGCTTGAAGGAAAGCTTCCAGGTCCACGTAATGCGGGGATATTCTGGTGAACGAGCCCATGGTGGCGGCAATGGTTTTCTGGTTGTAGAAATCTGCGGAGGTTTGGGAAAGTACCACGCGGGTGAGCCCGTACCAGTCGGCAATTCTGATAATGGTGCCCAGGTTGCCAGGGTCGCGCACATCGTCCAGGGCCAGCACAAACGGGTTTTCCTGCCAGTTGAAGGCTTCCTGCGGCCGCATCTTGGCAATGGCCAGGGCCGCGTTGTTGGTTTCCAGGCTACCGGCTTTGGTGAGTTCGTCTTCGGTCACTATTTCCACCGGAAAACCTTTTGGCAGCAGGGCGGTATGCTTTTCTTGGAATTTGGGGGTGACCAGCAAGGTCTCCAGTTCAAAGTCTGAAGCCAGCAGTTCGGCCACGCTCTTTTCACCTTCTATTAGGAAAGCTTGGTGTTGCAACCTATATTTCTTTATTTGCAGTGACCTAATGTACTTCAAAAGCCCTTTTGAGATCATAACCTTCCTACGTTTGAAGCTACGATGTTACGTATTCGGCGCGGTATTCACAATGCTGGGCTTGCTTGTGGGCTGTTCCCCTACCCGTCACCTTACCGGCAATGAGCGGCTTCTCTGGAAAATAAACCTGGAAGGCGCCCAGCAGAACAAGAAATCTGCCTTGTCGCCGCTGTACCAGCAAAAACCTAACCGCCGGGTGCTGGGCACGCCTTTGTACCTGAATCTCTACTACTTAGGCAAGCAGTTCTACAACCCAGAGAAGATACAGGCCCAGAAAGACCAGAAAACCGAGGAGTTTAACCAAGACATAGCCAGGGCCGGTAGTGACTCTATAAAGGTGGACAAACTGATTGAGAAAAAAGAGAAAAAACTGGGCAAGCTGCAGAACAAACTGGAAAACGGCAACTGGCTCATGCGCACCGTGGGCGAATCGCCTGCCATCTTTGACTCCACCAAACTGGTCAGCACTGAGGAACAGGTCAAGCTGTACCTGAACTCCAAAGGTTTTTTCAGGAGCACCGTTTCTTCCAGCACCGCCACCCAGGACAAAAAAGTGACGGCCACCATCCATATCACGGAAGACAAACCGTACGTGGTCACCCACCATTTGTACGAAGTGCCCGACACCGCCCTGCTGGGTTTGATGCAACGGAACCAGGCGGCCAGTTTGGTGAAATTGAACCAGAATTTTGAGGAAGCCACGCTGGCGCAGGAACGCGTGCGCCTGGAGCAGCTTTTCAAGAACAACGGGTATTTTGATTTCAAGCAGCAGTTTGTCACCTTCAACGCCGATACCAGTTACGTGGACTACACCGTCAGGCTCAAGACGCAGATTGCCAATCCCACAGACTCCTCGTTCCATAAAGTCTACACCATTCAAAACACCTACGTGACCACAGACGCGGGCAATAACCGCTTTGGCGTGAACCGCGACACCCTGCTCTTGAACGATATTTACTTTATGGCCTACGAACAACGGTTCAAGCCTAAAGTGATGATCAGGAAGGTGATTTTACGGCCGGGTCAGACTTTTTCGGCGGCCAGAACGCAGACCAACCAGCGTATTTTGAGCAGCATGGATGTGTTCAAGTTTGCCACCGTGACCTATACCAAAAAGGCCGATTCGCTGAGTTCCACCAGCAGAACCGGCTTGCTGGACGCCAATATTAACATGGCGCCCTTGCCCCGCTACCAGGAAACCGCAGAAGTGGGCGGTACTTTCACAGAGCAGGTGCCCGGTCCTTATTCCAGCTTACGCCTGCGCATAAGGAACATCTTCGGTGGGGCCGAAATCTTTGACATTGGCGTGCGGGCCGGTATTGAGGGCCAACTGCAGGTAAACGAAGCTGTGACCGGCCGCCGCACAGAAATTGGCGCCGACTTTGGGGTGACCTTCCCGCAGATTCTGGTGCCGTTCCGAACCAACGACCTCTTGGTTAGGTTTAATCCGCGCACGCGCTTCAGCACGGGGTATACCTACGTGAACCGCAATGAATACACCCGCACCAACCTTGACTTCTCATTTGACTACATCTGGCAGCGGCAGAACATTCACCAGTTCAGCTTCTCGCCCATTGACATTAACATCATCAGCACCCCTAAAATCTCAGATGACTTCCTGAAAACCCTGGATGAGTTTGAGGCCCAGGGCAGCCCGTTGCGGCAAAGTTTCCTGAACACGTTTGTGTCTTCCATGAACTTCACCAGCCTCTACAACACCGCCAACTACAACCAGTCTAATGACGCCAAGTTGGTGCGGCTGTTTGCTGAGACCGGGGGAATTATAGGCCGGTTTCTGGCCAAGCCGTTTAATGACCTTACCAATTACCAATTTGTAAAAGCCAGTGTGGACTACCGCCGGTACCACCCACTGCCCAATAATTTCATGTTTGTGTATAGAGTCAACGGCGGTGTGGCCAAACCATTTGGCAGAACGCAAGTGCTGCCGTATGACAAGCATTTCTTTGCCGGCGGATCTTCCAGTGTGCGGGCCTGGTTGCCCCGGCGCCTGGGCCCGGGCTCCAGCCGCGTGATTGGGCTGAATGAAGAAACCGGCAAATATGAAATCATTTACAAGTTTGAGCAGCCCGGTGAGATTCTGTTGGAATTCAACTCTGAGATGCGCTTTAGAATGTTCCGGTTTGGCACCACCAATGTGAACGGCGCGGTCTTTCTGGACGCAGGCAACATCTGGTTGTTCAATGAACGAAGCAACGTGGCACCTTCCGGTAATTTCAGGTATGAAGGACAGGGCACGTTTGCTTTTGATCGGTTCTATAAGGAGATGGCCGTGGGTACCGGGTTTGGCGTTCGGTTTGACTTCACCTTCGCCATTCTCAGGTTAGATATTGCGACCCGCATGTTTGACCCGGCCCAACCAGAAGGAAGCCGCTTCGTCTTGAACCGTTTTCAGCCCGGCAACATCTTAAGCGAAAACACCCAAACCACCTTTAACCTGGGCATAGGCTATCCGTTTTAAATTTTCTGTTTTCGGGCTCATTTCCGGAAATGAGCCCGAAAACAGGAACGCCCACCTTCTCTGGTGGGCGTTCCTGTTTTTTTATAGAATTCTAATCATAACTGAATATTCATTTTCCCGTTTTTGGCTTCATTTATGGAAATGAGGCTAAAAACGGAAATTTCTTATTAGTACTCCAACAACTCTTGCAGCGAAGCCAGAACTTTATCAGCGTTAGGCAGCATCATTTTCTCCAGTTCTACATTCAACGCAATGGCCGGTAAATCTTTGGCGCCCAGCGTGAAGACCGGCGCATCCAGATTCGTGAAGCAGGTTTTGCTGATGCGGCCCGCCAAGGACTCCGCAAAGGAATTCATCAGCGGTTCTTCGGTTAAGACCAGCACTTTGCCGTGGCGTTTCACTGATTCTTCCACCAGTTCATAATCTAAGGGGTTTAAGGTGCGCAAATCCACAATTTCAATGGAACCCGGCAGGTGCTTGCTGGCTGCTTTGGCCCAGTACACACCCATGCCGTAGGTAATCACCGTGGCTGAATTTCCCAGGTTGATTTGCTGTTCCTCGGCGTGCTGCACTACGCGACCTTTGCCCAGGGGCAACACGTACTCAGCGTCTGGCTCCAGTGTTTTGGCGTCTTCAGTGCCCGGTACTTTTGACCAGTAAAGGCCTTTGTGCTCCAGCATGACCACGGGATTGGGATCCAGGAATGCAGCTTTCATGAGGCCTTTCATGTCGGCGGCATTGCTGGGGTACACTACTTTAATGCCTCTGATGTTGAGCAAGGTAGACTCCACACTGCCCGAATGGTAAGGTCCGCCCCCGCCATACGCGCCAATGGGCACTCTGATCAAAGCTTGCACCGGAAACTTGCCCATGCTCAGGTAACAGCTTTTAGACAATTCCTCCACCAACTGGTTAATGCCCGGCCAGATATAATCCGCGAACTGGATCTCCACAATGGCCTTGGCTCCCACCGCCGACATGCCCGCCGTGGACCCGACAATATATGCTTCCTGAATGGGCGTGTTGAACACGCGGGCATCACCGTACTTTTTAGCCAGTAAGGCCGCTTCCCGGAATACGCCGCCCAATTCGCCGCCCACATCCTGGCCGTAGAAAAGCGCCTCAGGGTATTGTTTCAGAATTTCATCTACGGCGTGCAGCGCAGCATCTACCATGGTAGATTTCTCAGCGTTGGCCGGGGCGCGGTTTCCTTTCTCTTGGGTAACCGGCGTAGGCGCGAATTCGTGCTGGTCAAAGGTCTGCGGGTCTGGGTCTGCGGCGGCCAGTGCTTTTTCATACTGGTCCTGCACTTCCTGTTTCACTTCCTCAGCCACTTGTATCAATTCATCGGCGGTGAGCCCGGCAGACAATAGATGCGTTCCAAGTTTAGGCAAAGGATCCAGCAGGCTGTGCGCAGACAAATCCTCGCCCCGGTACCATTCGCGTCTTACGCCAGACGTATGATGGCCCAGCAATGGACATTTGGCGTGTACCAGCACCGGTTCTCTTTCCTCGCGGCAGATTCTGAACGCTTCTTCCATGGTTTGGTACGATGCCTGGAAATCGGCTCCGTCTACCTGCAGCCGCTCCATGCCTTTGAAGCCCGCGGCATATTCGTAAGCGTTCATGGCGCGCATCTCAGACCCTTTCGCCGAAATGCCCCAGTCGTTGTCCTGCACCAGGTAAATGATGGGCAATTTTTTGAGGACCGCCATCTGGAATGCCTCGGCCACTTCTCCTTCGGTCACAGACCCATCGCCTAAGGAACATAGCACCACGCGGCCTTCTTCAGACTTCTGTAATCCTTGTGATTCAAAATACGACAGCGCATGCGCCATGCCGGTAGCTGGAATGGCCTGCATGCCGGTGGCCGAACTTTGGTGCGGAATCACCGGAAACCCCTCGCGGCGCAAGGACGGGTGCCCGTAATAGGTGCGACCTCCGCTGAACGGATCATCGCGCTTGGCCATTAGCTGCAGCATTAGTTCATACGGCGACAGGCCCAGACCTAAAAGAATGGATTCATCGCGGTAATAAACTGAGAGAAAATCTTTGGGTGTCAGGTGAAAAGCGGTGGCCAGTTGAATGGCCTCGTGGCCGCGGGATGTGCTATGGACGTATTTACTGCAGGTAGCTTTGTTCTCTTCATAGGTGTCTGCCAGTGCTTTGGCCGTGAGCATGAGGCGGTAGGCCTTCAGGAGCAGGGCAACATCAACGTCAGGCGTAGTCTCTACTGGTTGGGGTGTCATAAGCTAACATTTGTTTGCTTTCTAAATTACGGCTTATTCCGCAGAATGCAAAATGAAGCGGCCCACCGGTAATTGAAAGGAATGCGCTATTTTTGCCTAACCGGCGAATGCTTTCACCAAGACCTAAAATGCATGAGAGATAAAATAGAAAAGTGGTTCAAGAATTTCCAGGAAAGGCTTACGGCAGACCTGGAGACCTGTGACGGAAAAGCCACCTTTAAAGCTGACCAATGGGAACGACCTGGCGGCGGCGGCGGCGAAGCCCGGGTCATCCAGAACGGGGCCGTTTTTGAGAAAGGCGGCGTTAACTTTTCTGCCGTGGAAGGTGAGTTACCCGAGGCCGCGGCCAAAGCCCTGCACCTACCAGACCCGCACTTCTTTGCCACCGGCGTATCTGTGGTGATGCACCCTGAAAACCCACACGTGCCTATCACGCACATGAACGTGCGTTACTTTGAGGCTGGCAACGGCGAGGCCTGGTTTGGCGGCGGCATTGACCTCACCCCCATCTACGTGAACAAAGAGCAGGTCACGTTTTTTCATCAGGCTTTGAAAACCACCTGTGACCGTTTCCAACCCACCTATTACCCAGAGTTCAAGAAATGGGCCGATGATTATTTTTACATCCCGCACCGCGCCGAGACCAGGGGCGTTGGTGGTATTTTCTTTGACCGGCTCACGGCTACGCCAGAAATTTCCCTGGAGGAGCGCTTTGCCTTTGTGCAGGCCGTAGCCGACACCTTTGCCCCCACTTATACCGCCATTGCCAACCAGAACCGGAATCTGCCTTACACTGAACAAGAGAAAGCCTGGCAACTGACCCGGCGCGGCCGCTACGTGGAATTTAACCTGGTCAATGACCGGGGCACTAAATTCGGGCTGGAGACCAATGGGCGCACAGAGTCTATCTTGATGAGTTTGCCGCCGCTGGCTAGTTGGGAGTACAATTTAATTCCCGCGGAAGGTTCTGCTGAGGCGGCGGCGCTGGCTTGTTTCCAGAAAGGAATTGACTGGGTGAACCAATAATCTTTGCCATGGAAAAACTGAAAGCCCTGGACCAGGAATTATTTCTGGAGTTGAACAGCCACCACTCCCCTTTCTGGGACAGCCTGATGGTGTTTGTCTCCAACAAATTCGTCTGGATTCCTTTTTACCTGCTCCTGATTGTTCTGCTGGTGTATTTTTACAAGCGGCGCGGCGCATTGATGATCATGACCCTGGGCGCCAGTGTGGGCTTGGCAGATTATGTGTCTTCAGGAATTTTCAAGCCTTTGTTTGAACGCTTGCGGCCTTGCCATGAAGCGGTATTGGGTGCTACCGTTTATGTGGTGGAAGGCTGTGGCGGTAGGTTTGGGTTTGTCTCTTCGCACGCAGCCAACTCCTTTGCCATTGCCGCGTTTTTGTGCTTTCTGCTGCCGGCGCGGCAATGGCTGTTAAAAGTGCTGTTGGTCTTTTGGGCGGTGGTGATTTCCTACAGCAGAATTTACTTAGGCGTGCACTACCCCGGGGATATTACCGTGGGCGCGGCCATTGGCACGGGCGCCGCTTTTTTAGGGGTTTACTTGTACAAGCAAATCTGCCAGCGGTATTCCTTTTGGCGATAAAAAGATGATTCCGTTTTCGGGCTCATTTCTGAAAATGAGCCCGAAAACGGCTTCTATTTCTGGAGCAGTCTCGCCACGTATTTGCCAATAATATCAAACTCAAGGTTTACTTCACTCCCTGCTTTCACGTCTTTCAGGTTGGTGAATTCATAGGTGTACGGGATAATGGCCACTGAGAAAAAGCCTTCGCCGGACTCCACTACTGTCAGGCTGATGCCGTTCACGCAGATGGAGCCTTTCTCCACGGTAATGTTGCCCGCGCTCTGCGGCTCATACCTGAACCGGAACAACCAACTGCCCTTCAGGTCTACTACTTCCTGGCAGACACCGGTCTGGTCCACGTGGCCTTGCACAATGTGCCCGTCATAGCGGCTCCCGGCCAGCATACAGCGTTCTAGGTTCGCATGGTCGCCTACCTGTAGTTTACCTAAGTTGGTACGGTTCAGGGTCTCGGCGATGGCCGTAACGGTGTAGGTGTCGTTTTCAAGTTCCACCACTGTCAGGCAGACGCCGTTGTGGGCCAGGCTCTGGTCAATTTTGAGCTCAGACGTAAACGGGCAACGCAGCGTGAAATGCCGGTTGGCCTGTTCATCTTTAATGGCTACTACTTCGCCCTGCGCTTCTATAATGCCTGTGAACATAGGTTAATGTGCTAATATATTAATGTGCTAATGTGCTAAAGGTTAGATGCGTAAGTGAAAAACAATTCAGTTAGCACATCAACTAATTAGCACATTACTTTCCTCTTCCCTGCACAATGATTTTGATAGTGTAGAGCAAAACCCTGAAATCCATGGCCAGGGACATGTTTTCAATGTATAGAATGTCATATTTAAGGCGTCTCACCATTTCGCCCACGTTCTGGGCGTAGCCAAATTTCACCTGGCCCAAAGACGTGATGCCGGGCCGAACACGGTGCAGATGCTTATAATGCGGTGCTTCCTGGGTGATAAGGTCAATGAAATATTGCCTTTCAGGGCGTGGGCCTACCAAACTCATCTCGCCAATGAGCACGTTGTAAAACTGCGGCATTTCGTCTAGCCGCACTTTGCGCATGAACCGGCCAAACTTGGTCACGCGCGGGTCAGTGTCAGAAGACAGGGCCGGTCCCATTTTCTCAGCATCAATGTACATGCTCCTGAACTTCACAATCTGGAACGGCTTTCCGTGCCAGCCCACACGCTCCTGCGTGAAGAAGATGGGCCCTGCCGAGGATAATTTCACCATGATGGCTAAAAATGCATACAACGGAAAGAACACCACCAACACAGACAAGGCCACCACAAAGTCAATCACACGCTTTAAAATCTGTTGCCAAATGGGCATCAAATCGCGCTTCACCTCAATCAAAGGCGTCCCGAACAAGTGGCTGACCTTCACAGAACCCAGTAGAATCTGGTACACGTCTGGAATAATGCTGATTCTTACCTGTTCGCCTTCCAGGGAGCTCAAAATCTGTTCAATCAATTTGTGCTCAGAAGGCTCAATGGCAATGATGACTTCCTCAATGTTGTTTTCCCGGATAACGTTGGGCAACTGCCGGAAGGTACCCAAGCACGGAATCTGCTCCTGAAAAGAGTTGTGTTTGGCTTTCTGGCTCTGCACGTAGCCCACCATTTGCAGGCCCAGGTGCCGGTTGTTGGTCTGTAGCTCATCATAGACATCGCGGGCGTTGTGGTTGGAGCCCACCACCACGGCATTGAAAGACACCTTGCCCTGAATCACCAATTTCTTGAGATGGTACAGCACCATCATCTTGCCCACCACCGCAAACACAAAATGAAGCAGAAAATATGTGCCTATGGGCTTGGAGTAGAGTTCATATTTGCTCAGCAGCGGGTCTTCCCACATAAACGCGAAGAAGATGGCCAAGGCGCCGCCAATAGAAATACTGCCCAGGTTCAGAATCTCCTTGAACCTGGAAAGCCTGAAAATATCACGGTAACGGCCCAGCAACGCGTAGAGCACTACCCAGAAAGATGCCACAATCAAAGACCTCACTAAAAACAGCGAAGACTCTGAGGTTAAAGGCTCTAGCACGAAGTAGTTCCTGGACAGATAGAAGACCACCCAGGCGCTGAACGCCGCTATAAAATCTGCTAATATAATCTTATATAAATGTAGGTTACTTCTTACGCGCATGCTCAACAAAAAAGTGGCAGAAGCCCGGGCGGGGCTAAGTGCAAAGCTAAGCAATTATTAAAATTTCTGAGATATTTTACGCCTTCCGGCCTATGCCAGCCAGAATTGCTAAATTAGCGCAGGATTAAAGGAATGGCATTTGCCTAACCTGCAACACCAAAGAAAGCAAGGCCGAAGGAAGTATGCTAGAAGACAATTACAAGCACAAGGGAATGCGGAAAAGTTTGGTACGCACCGTGGCCGGCAAAGGCATTCAAGACGCGCGCGTGCTCAATGCCCTGGAGCAGGTTCCCCGCCACTTCTTTTTTGAGAAAGCATTTCTGGAGCAGGCCTACCAAGACAAAGCGTTTCCTATTGGCGAAGGCCAGACCATTTCCCAGCCCTACACCGTAGCCTACCAGACCGAGCTCCTGGACTTGCAGCCGCACCACAAAGTGTTGGAGATTGGTACCGGCTCTGGCTACCAATGCAGCATTCTGCTCCAGATCACGCCCCATGTTTACACCATAGAATACAACGAAGTGCTGTTTCACAAAGCCCAACGGCAACTGCAGGTTATGGGATTGCAGGCGCACACGTTTTTAGGCGATGGCTCTGAAGGTTTGCCCCAACACGCGCCCTATGACAGAATCATTGTGACGGCGGGCGCGCCCATCATCCCTAAAAACCTTCTGACACAACTAACCATTGGCGGCAAACTGGTGATTCCGGTGGGCGATACCGGCGTGCAGAAGATGCTGCGCCTAACCCGCGAAGGCCAGGAGGAATTCACCAGAGAAGAATTTGCCAACTTCAAGTTTGTACCGCTCCTGGGTAAACAAGGCTGGAAATAAGAGCCTACTCTTCTTATGCCAGGTTAAAGCAAACCCCAATTCAGAAAGTTGTGGGGCATTCACGGGCAGCGCGTATCTTTGCAACCTCAATACTTAGATAGAACTCACATGCGCAAGCAAAGAAGCGTGAAAGACTCTTACGTTAGAATGACGGAGCTGGTCCTTCCCAACGATACCAATACCCTAAACAACCTCATGGGTGGCAAGATGATGCACTGGATGGACATTGTCTCGGCCATCTCGGCGCAGAAGCATTCTAACCGGATAGTGGTGACCGCCTCCGTGGACAATGTTTCTTTTCGGGAGGGCATCAGACTGGGCAACGTGGTCACCCTGGAAGCACAAGTGACCCGGGCCTTCAGTTCTTCCATGGAAGTGCACATTGAGGTTTGGGCGGAGGACATTCCATCCGGTACCAAAGTAAAATCAAACGAGGCATTCTTCACCTTTGTGGCCGTGGACCAGTCGGGGAATCCGATTGATGTACCGGAGGCGGTGCCGGAATCTGAGGACGAGAAGAAATTGTTTGAAGGCGCGCTTCGTCGCAGACAACTCAGATTGATTCTGGGCGGCCGCATGAAACCCAATGACGCCATTGAACTGAAAGCGCTTTTCGCGTTAGAAGACTAGTCCCACCTTTAAAGCCCTTTTGGCCATGGAAAAAGACCTCGCCTTTCTGCAATCCCTGTACGCGCAAGACACCCTGTACGTCATTCCGGAGCAACAACCCACAGAATTGGTGCCGGGATTTCCTTTGCCATCCGCACCGGAGCCCGTTGCCCCATCTTCGCAGGAATTAACAATGCCTGTGAGCGTCGTAACAACCGAGTCAGAAGCGCCAGCACCTGCCGTCATTCAAAAAGAAACGGTTCCCATAGCCTGGCTGGGCGAAGCGGTGAAAGGGACTTACTTGTTATTTGACGTTCCGGAAGACGTCTTTGCCGAATTGCCGCAGCACTTGTTCTTGCAGAAAGTAATGGCCGCCGTGGGCTTGACCACCGGGCAAATCAGGTTCGGGAATCTTTCCAAAAGCCTGGTGCATGATATAAAGGAAATAGCCGCCACTCAAAACGCCAGACAAATCATCTTGTTTGGGCAAGACATGCCGGTGGCTAATTTAGACAAGATGGAGTTTTACCGCATGTACAAATTCAACGAAACCCGGTTTGTACTGGCCGATGCCCTGACCGACATTGAACAAGACACCGCCCTCAAAACCAAACTGTGGGAGGCGATGAAAAAAATCTTCCTTCAGTAGAACATCTGTTTTAGAGGAATCTGTAAAGGGTTTCCCAAAAGTGTAGACATCATTTGCTTGCATCTCGCGAGTGAAAATAGCACAGACCATCTTAGATTTTAAAACAAAATAGCCGTTGGTAAATCAACAGCTGTTTTGTTTTTACTTTATTTCCTACCTCCTTTCCTTTTCGGGCTCATTTCCAGAAATGAGCCCGAAAACGCAAAGTTTAATACTTTGCATATTCTAAAAACTGCTCTAAAGTCTGAAAACTGTGCCCTTGTTGGTGTTATCACCAACAAGCAAAACGACCGCTGCACCTCCCACCACCTTTCCTTTAAACGGAAAACCGCTTAAACCAAGAATTCCCGTTTTCAGGCTCATTTCTGAAAATGAAGCCGAAAACGGGAATTTTAATGGTAATCTGTAATAGACGAAAGCTTAACGCTCATGTTTACTTCAGCAAAGAAGCCAGCTTCTCCTCCAGGGCGGCACCACGTAAATTCTTGGCGATGATCTTTCCTTCTTTGTCCAGTAGAACGGTCTGCGGAATGGCGGTCACTCCATACAAGGCGGCGGCGCTGCTTTCCCAGCCTTTCAAATCAGACACGTGGGGCCAGGTAAGTTTGTCTACTTCAATGGCTTTCAACCACTTGCCGCGGTCCTGGTCCAGGCTCACACCAAAAATCTCGAACCCTTGGTCTTTGTATTTGTTATACATGCGCACCACATTGGGGTTTTCCTGGCGGCAAGGTCCGCACCAGCTAGCCCAAAAGTCAATCAGTACATATTTGCCTCTTAATGAGGACAAGGCCAATTCTATACCGTTGGGTGCGGGAAGTTTGATATCTGGGGCCAGGCTGCCTAAAGCGGTGGGCCGGATGGCGGTCAGTTTGGTCTCCAGCGCTTTGGTGTATTTAGAAGACGGCAAGTTGGTTTTCAGCACGGCGGTCATGCTGTCTACAAACGGAAACTGCTCTTCCAGATTGATAACATTGCCCGCCACGTACGCCGACACCACCGAGGAAGGGTTGGCTCTGACAAACTTCTTGAGGGTTTCCTGGCTTTGGCGCTGCATGCCCATGAACTGCTCCTGCAACTGGCGCATCTCTTCCTGCTTGCCCGCGGTGGCCGCCGCTTGGTACCGTTGGTTTAACTCTACGGCCTGCTGCTGCGTGGCCTGCATAATGCCGTTCAGCTCTTTGATCAACTGAGAGTCTTTGGAGCCTTTCACGGTATAGCTTTCGGCCACCTTGCCCGAGTCTGCGGTGATTTCAATCTGTTGGTTGTCTACCACCAGCATAATGCCTTCCTGGTTCTCAAACCCCAGTTTGTAAATGGCGGGCTCAGACACGGTGCCTTCTATGCTGAACGTGCCGTCTTTGTTGATTTGGGCAGTGTCTCTTGGTGTGAAGCTTTGTTCGCTCAACTCGTCTAAGAAGACCTTGCCGGTGGTCATGTTGTTGATTTTGCCCGAGATGCGGTAGCTTTTGTCAGTGTCAATGGTGCTAACCCCTTTTTTCTGGCAGGCTCCTGCCAGCAGTAAGGCGGCGGCCCCAAAAATGAATTCTTTCTTCATAGTTTGCTTGAAGTGATATTATTTATCCAGGCTGTCTTTCAGTAACTTATTGGTGAGTTTAGGATCTGCCTTGCCTTTGGTTTGTTTCATGACATCGCCCATGAACATGCCCAGCAAGGAGGCTTTTCCGGCTTTGTACTCAGCTACCTTTGCCGGGTTGGCCGCCAATACGCTGTCAATAATGGCTTGCAAGGCGCCTTCATCAGATTCCTGCACCAGGTTCTGCTCAGTGGCTACCTGTTGGGCGGTTTTGGTTGGATTTTCCAGTAAGTACGGGAAAATCTGCTTGGCCGCTACCGTATGGCTCACTTTGTTGCTGTCAACCAATTCAATTAACCCGGCAATCTGCTCTGGTTTTAACGGGAAAGCGCCCATGCTCAACGTCAACTCATTCAGGTAGCTTTTCACCGGGCCGCTCATCCAGTTGGCCGCCGCTTTGTAATTCTTGGTTACCTGGCAGAGCTGGTCAAAATACAAGGCAATCTCCTTGCTGTCTACCAACACGTTGGCGTCATAGTCAGACAGGCCGTATTCTTGCGTGAAGCGGCTATACAATTCCTGCGGAAGCGCGGGCATGCTTTCCTTCACCGAATTCAGCCATTCATCGGAGATTTTAACCGGCGGAAGGTCTGGCTCTGGGAAGTAGCGGTAATCGTTCATGGTTTCCTTGGAGCGCATGCCGGTGGTGGTGCCAGTGTTGGCGTCAAAATTCCGGGTCTGCGAATCTATAGTGCCACCGTTCTCCAGAATCTCAATCTGACGCTCAATCTCGTGCTCAATGGCGCGCTGCACGTTCCGGAAGGAGTTCATGTTTTTCACCTCCACCTTGGTCCCCCACTTGCTGGCGCCTTTTTTCATGACTGAGATGTTGGCATCACAGCGCAAAGAACCTTCTTCCATGTTTCCGTCACAGATCTCCAGGTACTGCACCAGTTTCTTTATTTGGGTCAGGTAGGCATAGGCTTCCTCAGAATCTCTGATGTCTGGCTCCGACACAATCTCAATTAAAGGCGTTCCGGCGCGGTTCAGGTCCACCAAGGTCTCAGTTTCTCCGGCCAAGTGCATGGATTTACCGGCATCTTCTTCCATATGAATACGCGTGATGCCGATGCGCTTGTCGCCGCCTTCTTTGGTTTTGATGTCCATGTAGCCCTTGGTGCAGATGGGGCCTTTGTCTTGAGTGATTTGGTAGCCTTTCGGGAGGTCTGGGTAGAAGTAGTTCTTGCGGGCGTAAATGTTGTTGCGCTCAATGGCACAGTTGGTAGCCAGGCCCATTTTCATGGCCATCTCCACCACTTTCTTGTTCACGCGCGGCAAGGTGCCTGGGTGCCCCAAGGTAATCACGCTCAGGTTAGTGTTGGGCAGCATGCCGTACTCCGTGGAGTCAGCTGAATACGCCTTGCTTTCGGTCAATAACTGGGCGTGTACCTCCAACCCGATGATGGCCTGGTACTGGGAACGGGTTTCTTCGTTCATGTTTTATAAAGTATCAAGTATCGCGTATCAGGTAGCAAGACTTTTGTACGCAATTTCTGTTTTAGGTCTTATTTCGAATTTAGAGCCGGAAAACGACTCCTAATATTTAGCCTTGTTTCTGTTTTCGGCTTCATTTTCAGAAATGAAGCCGAAAACAGAAAACTTATTTTATCAACGATTCCGCCTTGGCTAAAGCTGCTTCTAAACCAGAAACTTCTTTTCCTCCGGCTGTGGCATAGAACGGTTGTCCGCCGCCGCCGCCTTTGATTTCCTTGGCTAACTCTTTCACCATCTGCACCGCGTTCAAGCCTTTGCCCGAAACCACTTCATCTGAGAGCATAACGGCCAATTGCGGTTTTCCGTCTATGTTGGCAGCCAGCACCAGCACCAGGTTGTTCACCACACTGCGCAGGTCGAAGGCCAGTTTCTTCAGATAGTCGGCATTGCTTACATCTACCTTGGCAGCCAAGAAATTTATGCCGTTAACAGTACGCACCTGAGAAGCCAGTTTCTCCTTCTGGGCCGTAACCTGCTTCAATTCAAACGCTTCTAATTGCTTGCGCAAGGCGGCGTTCTCGTCCTGCAGTTTTTCTATGGCCTTGCCGAATTCCTTCTGCACGCCCAGCACCTGCTTCACTTCCTCAAACTGCGTGATTTGCTCGTCTACAAATGCTTCGGCCACATCAGCAGTTACGGCTTCAATACGTCGTACACCCGCGGCTACCGAGCTTTCGCTGATAATTTTGAAGAACCCGATGTTACCCGTGTTTTGCACGTGAATACCGCCGCAGAGTTCAATAGAGAAATCTCTGTTGAAGGTAATGACACGCACAAAGTCACCATATTTTTCCCCGAACAAGGCGGTAGCGCCCAGTTGCTTGGCTTCTTCAATAGGCACGTTGCGGCGCTCGTCTTTCTCAATGGATTCACGTATGCGCTGGTTTACAATCTGCTCAACTTCGCGCAGTTGCTCCTCCGTTACTTTGGTGAAGTGCGAGAAGTCAAAACGCAACAGTTTATCGCTTACCAGGGAGCCTTTCTGGTTCACGTGGTCGCCCAGCACCTGCTTTAGGGCGGCGTGCAACAAGTGCGTAGCCGAGTGGTTTTTCTTGATTAGCGCCCGGCGCGAATTGTCTACCTTGGCCACCAACGTTTCTTCCAGGTTCTTCGGAAGCTCCGTGGTGATATGCACAATCAGGTCGTTTTCTTTGACCGTATTGATCACTTTCACTTTGCCCGAAGCAGATTCCAGGAAGCCGGTGTCGCCAATCTGTCCGCCGCTCTCAGCGTAAAAAGGCGTGCGGTCCAGAACTACGTGGTATTCCTTTTTGTTTTTAGCCGTCACCTCGCGGTAACGTACGATGCGTGCTTCCGTTGACTCAGCATCATAGGCCACCCATTCGGTTTCAGTGTCAGGCTGGAGCATCACCCAGTCGCTTTGCTCTGTCTGCGCGGCGTTGCGCGAACGGTTTTTCTGCTGTTCCATTTCGGCGGTAAAGCCCGCTTCGTCAATGGTCAAGCCACTTTCCTTGGCAATCAGCGCCGTCAAGTCCAGCGGAAACCCGAAGGTGTCATATAGTTCAAAGGCGGTCTTTCCGTCTATTGTATTGCCATTGGCTTTGAAGGAATCTTGTAACGTATCTAAGCGCTTTAGGCCATTTTCAAGCGTACGCAAAAATGCATTTTCCTCTTCCTCAATCACGCGCTGCACAAAGGCCTGTTGGGCTTTCAGTTCTGGGAATACGTTTGCCAGTTGGTCGGCCAATACCGGAACGATGGTGTTCAGAAACGGCTTCTTGAAATTCAAGTACGTGAAGGAATAGCGAACTGCGCGACGCAGAATCCGACGAATCACGTAACCGGCTTTGTTATTGCTCGGCAACTGCCCATCAGCGATGGTGAACGAGATGGCTCTGATATGGTCAGCGATGACGCGAATAGCAATGTCTACCTTCTCATTCTCGCCATACACCACGCCGGCTTCCTTGGCGATGAACTGAATCATCGGCTGGAAAACGTCGGTGTCATAGTTTGACTGTTTTCCTTGGATGGCCATGCACAAACGCTCGAAACCCATGCCCGTATCTACGTGTTGCGCAGGGAGTTTCACCAAAGAGCTATCTGCCAGGCGGTTAAATTCCATGAACACGTTGTTCCAGATTTCCACCACTTGCGGATGGTCATTGTTCACTAAAGATTTACCGTCAACCTGGGCCCGTTCTTCGTCCGAACGCAAGTCCACATGAATCTCAGAGCACGGTCCGCAGGGACCGGTATCGCCCATTTCCCAGAAGTTGTCCTTTTTGTTGCCCATCAAGATGCGGTCTTCGGCAATCATGGTTTTCCAGATGTCGAAGGCCTCCTGGTCCATGGGCAAGTTTTCAGAAGCATCGCCCTGAAATACCGAGACGTAGAGCCGGTCTTTGGGCAGTTTATACACCTCGGTCAATAATTCCCACGACCATTTCAGGGCATCCTGCTTAAAGTAATCACCGAAGGACCAGTTCCCCAGCATCTCAAACATGGTGTGGTGGTAGGTGTCATAGCCCACTTCTTCCAGGTCATTGTGCTTGCCAGATACGCGCAGACATTTCTGGGTATCTGCCACTCTAGCATTTGGCGCGGGTTTGTTGCCCAGAAAATAATCTTTGAACGGCGCCATGCCGGAGTTGATGAACATCAAGGTGGGGTCATCTTTCACCACAATAGGCGCTGACGGTACAATCTGGTGGCCTTTGGAGGCGAAGAAATCTAGGAACTGCTGACGTATCTGAGCCGAGGTCATGTATTTAAATAATAGCTTTGTAATAGGAGGCGCAAGGTCTTGTAAATGCGAAAGAAAAAGCGAATTTTTGCCCTTTCCCTGCCTATCGCCTCCATTGCAAAAGTAAGCTTTTTTACCAAATTGCGGCGGTGGTGCCAGCGTTTTAGCGCTCATTTTCAGAAATGAAGCCAAAAACAAGAAATAGTTCTGAGTCTTGAGTCTTGAGTCCTGAGTCGGTTCGAAGACATGCATCACACTCAGAACTCAGAACTCATGACTCAGAACTATCTCCACGTGCCCTACAAAGAACGCGACATAGAAAAGCAGTACTACAGCATTGGCGAAGTAGCCGCCATGTTTGACGTAGCGCCCAGCCTCATCAGGTTCTGGGAAACCGAATTCGATATTCTCAAGCCCAAAAAGAACAAGAAAGGCAACCGTCTTTTTTCGCCCAAAGACATTGAGAACCTGCGCTTTGTGTACCATTTGGTAAAGGAGCGCGGCTATACCATTCAAGGCGCCCGCGAAATGCTCAAAACCCGCGGCGTGCAGGTGCGGGAGAAATTTGAGATGATTCAGAGCCTGGAGAAAGTAAAGGATTTCCTGAACAGCATTAAAGCACAGCTGCCCTAAAAGGCTAGTTTTGAGTCTTGAGTCGAAAAATTATTTATTGACCTTGGACTCAAAACTCAGATTTTTTACTCCAAACTCTTTACCCGTTTTCGGCTTCATTTCTGAAAATGAGCCCAAAAACGACTTTCCTTAACTCCCCTTGCGGCGCTTCGTATTCTTGATGGCATGACTCAAGACTCAAGACTCAGAACTCAGGACTCAAATCCAACAGATTTGCTGTACCAGGTAGCCTTGCCGTTGATTCCGCACGTAGGAGGTGCAACGGCCCGGGCATTGGTGCAGGCGTTTCAGACGCCGGAGGAAGTTTTTAAAGCCTCTAGTGAGAAATTGGCGAAGGTGTTTGGCGTGGGGCAAGTTGTCATCAGAAGCATCAAAGCCCACCAAGCGGCGGCGCTCAAGCAGGCAGCAGAAATTATCCAGCGCGCTGAAAAAGAAGACATTCAGCTGCTGTACTACACCAATCCAGATTTCCCTGAACGGCTCCGGCATATTCCGGACGGCCCTCTCCTGCTCTATTATAAAGGCACGGCAGATTTAAATGCGCAGAAAGTCATCAGTATTGTGGGCACCCGCAAAAGCACTGAGTACGGGCAGAAAGTCACAGAGCAATTGGTAAAAGACTTGGTGAAACATGACGCGTTGGTGGTAAGTGGCTTAGCGTATGGCATTGACATCATCTCGCACCGGGCGGCTCTAAAAGTTGGTTTGCCCACCGTGGGCGTCATGGCCAACAGCCTGGAAATGATTTACCCCGAAGTACACGCCCGGGACGCCGAGAAAATGGTGCTGAATGGCGGGTTGTTGTCAGAATTTCCCTTCGGGACCAAGCCAGATGCCCCCAGGTTCCCCAGCCGCAACCGCATCATCGCCGGCATGGCCGATTGCACCATCGTGGTGGAATCCACGGAAAAAGGCGGATCGTTGATTTCCGCGGATATTGCCCACGGCTATGACCGCGAAGTGATGGCGGTGCCCGGGCCTATCAACGTGGAGACCTCGCAGGGCACCAACCAATTGATCAAAAGCCTGAAGGCCGTACCCTACACAAAATTCAAAGACCTGGAGGAATTGTTGAACTGGGACAAAGCACTGGCCCCACCTAGCCTGGCCAAAGTTGTGCCACCCAGAGATTTTTCCGGCTTTTCTGCAGACGAACAGAAAGTCCTCAAGATGTTGCAACACGCTGGCCCCACGCACATTGACGTGCTGGGCCGCACCACCCAATTCAGCATGGGGCAACTTTCCTCTATTTTATTCACTTTGGAAATGAGCGGTCAGGTAAAGGCCTTGCCAGGAAAATTATACAGCTTGCTATAACGCCTTACACTTACCCAATGGAGTACGTTTTATGGAACGGTCAGCTTACCGCAGAAGCGGATTTTCAACTGCTCTTCAGCAACCGGGCTTTTCAGTACGGTGATGGCTTTTTTGAAACTCTCTACTTCAAAACGGGCCAGCTTCTTTTTTGGGAAGAGCACATGGAGCGCATGCAGGAAGCCTGTAAGGTCTTAAAATTGACGTTTCCGGAGGAATTAAAATCAGCAGTATTTCTTCAGCAGATAACTTCTATGGCCAGTAAAAACGGCTGTACTGAAGAGGCAAGAGTGAAATTGAAAGTCTGGCGGTCCGGCGCCGGGCTTTACACGCCCCAAACAGATGAAGTAGATTGGTTTGTTTCTTTGCAGCCACTTCCTCCCCTTTCCAACCAACCCATTCGCCTTGAAATTTGCCAGACCGTGCGCACGGTTCCCAGTGTGTTTTCGGGGTTTAAGGGAATTAACGCGCCAGTTTACGTGCTGGCCAGCCGGGAGAAAGCGCACAAGAATTTAGACGATGTGCTGCTACTGAGCCCCACCGGATTCATGGCTGAACTTACGTATTCCAACATTTTCTGGGTGTCAGGAAACACTCTTTTCACGCCCGCCAACAGCACCGGCTGCGTGCACGGGGTGTTCAGGCGAAGGTTGAAAAAGTGGGCAAAAGAAAACAAGATGGCTTTTCAGGAAGGGGAATATTTGCCGGAAGAACTTCTCACAGCAGACCTGGTTTTTGGTGGCAATGTGCTGGGCATCAGGGAAATTAATCAACTCTCTGGCCAACCGCTTCCTACCAATTTAGACTTTGTAGACCGCCTACGGAAAGAGTTGTGGTGAGAACTTCCGTTTTCGGGCTCATTTCTGAAAATGAGCATGAAAACGGAAGTTTTATTTTGCTGCTACTTTGGAAGGTGCGTTGGCTTCCCAGATTCTGATGAAGTTGCCGCCCAGAATTTTCTCAATGTCTTTTTTCTTGTAGCCGCGCTCCAATAACGCTTTGGTAATCAAGGGATACGTGCTCACGTCTTCCAGGCCAGTAGGTGTTGAGGTGATGCCGTCATAGTCAGAACCCAGGCCCACGTGATCAATGCCTGCCAGTTTCACAATGTGGTCAATGTGGTCAATAAGCAAAGAGATAGGCGGCTTAATGGTAGCGGCTTCCTGCGGGTATTTTTTGTACAAGGCATCTCTAATGGCACCGGTGGAAAGTCCTTTCTCCCGCATTTGCCTGGCTTCTGCCTCATGGGTGGCCATAAACTGTTTCATGCGCATGGTAAAATCTCCGTCCAGGAACTCAGCGAAGAAGTTCAGGTGCACTACGCCCCCGTTCTTGGCCACGGCCATTATTTGGGCATCTGAGAGATTGCGGGAATGGTTGCTGAATTTGGCCGCGCAGCTATGCGACACCACCACCGGTTTAGTAGAAGTTTGAATGGCATCCCAAAACGTCTGCTCGCCCACATGCGATAAATCTACCAGCATGCCCAAGTTATTCATGCGCCGCACCACCTGTTTCCCGAAGTCATTAAGGCCTTTTTTGCCATTGTAACCCGATCCTTTGGTTTCATCTGCCGCCGAGGAAGCCCAGGAGGTGCTGTTGTTCCAGGTTAAGGTGAGGTAGCGCACGCCCCGCCGGTAGAAATGGTCCAAATTGTCTAGTTTATCTTCTATCATGTGGCCGCCTTCCACGCCGGTGAGTGAAGCTATTTTGCCTTGCTGCACCGCAGCGAGCATTTGGGCGGGTGAAGACACCAGCTGCAGTTTGTCTGGGTTGCGTTTCACAATGGCTTCCAGGGAATCAATCTGGTCATTCGCAAACTTGAAAGCTCTACCCTGACCATAGGTTTCGTCACAGAAAATGGCAAACAACTGCACGTCAACCCCTCCGGCTTTCATGCGGGTTAAATCGGTATGCGCCTTCCCGGTCAGGTCGTGTTCAATTTGGTGCCCTTCCATGACTACCTGTGAGAGCACGTCGTTGTGGGTGTCTACCAAAATGGCTTTCTGGTGAAGCGCCTGGTAATTGGTGGAGCAAGCGCCTAGAAATGAGCAAGCGCCTAAAAGGAGAAGCGTAGGAAATGATTTCATGCGGGGAATGGGCAACTTGCCACTATTTGAAAAGGCAGTTTAAGGAAAAGGCCTCAATCAACAAAATTTCTGCGGGCGGCTATAGTTTTTAGAACATGAAGTAGAGCTTAGTCCCAGGCTCGTCCGGCAATATTATCCAGGTATTTCTGGCCGGAGCCGGTATTTAAGAGTAAAAGATTTTGGTCAGAAGATAACCAGCCTGCCTGCAGAAGCTTTTGGGCAGCCATCCAGACAGCCGCTCCTTCCGGCGCCACAAATAATCCTTCCTTCTGCCCCAGTTCACGCAGACCTTGCAGCATTTCGTCCTCAGTGATACTGAGGGCCGTACCGTTGGACTCTTGAATAACCTGCAGCATCTGGGGTTCCCCAATGGGCCGCGGCACGGCCAAGCCGTTGGCTATGGTGGGTTTGCCATTATACTGCTGCGAGTTGGTTTGTTTGCCTAAAAAGGTATCTACCACGGGTCGGCAGTTATGGGCCTGCACGGCCACCATTCTGGGTAATTTTACGTCAGCCATAAGCCAACCCAAAGTTTTCATTTCCTGGAAAGCTTTCCAGATACCAATTAAGCCGGTGCCGCCGCCAGCTGGGTATAAAATCACATCTGGCAAGGTCCAGTTCATCTGCTCGGCAATCTCGTAGCCCATGGTTTTTTTGCCTTCCAGACGGTAGGGTTCTTTGAGCGTGGAAATATCCAGCAGTTCGCCGTTGGCGTTGAGGTTTTTAGCGAAGGCTGCGCAGTCGTTTATCAGCCCGTCCACCAGATGCACGTCGGCCCCGTACCAGTAACATTCCTCTAAAAATGCTTTGGGCGTGTGCCGCGGCATGACTACGGTGGCCCTCAAGTTGGCTTTGGCGCAATAGGCCGCCATGGCCACGCCCGCATTACCCGCGGTAGGCACCACGCAGCCCGTCACCCCCAATTCCTTGGCTTTGGAGACGGCCATGCTCATGCCCCGCGCTTTAAAGGAACCGGTGGGGTTTTGGCCTTCGTCTTTTAACCATAGCCGCGCAAACCCGACCTGTTCACCCAAATTGTTCAGGCGCAGCAGGGGCGTAAATCCTTCGCCTAAGGAGACAATGTTCCGGTCTTCTAAGACGGGCAACAATTCGCGGTAGCGCCACATGGTGCCCTCGCGTAAACTTAGCTGGGCTTTGTCTAGGGAACTAGGGAATTCATACTTCGCCAGCAAGGGCATGTGGCAGCACGCAGAGAGACGCTGCAACTCAAACGCAGAATACGAGGCTCCGCATTGGGAACATTGCAGATGAGACAAGGTACTGATGGACGTTTGAACCGCTGGTGACATGCCTTCTCACATTGGTATAGGCAAGCAAGTAGGCTAAACGGCAGTAGGGAGGCAAATAGTAAAAGGTGATAGGCTATTCCGTTTTGGAATACTGGCGCCGCACAAACTGAATAAAGTCTTTGGCCGGAATGGCGTTCTCGGTGCCTTTGCGCTGAATAAAATTAAACGTTCTTTGCACCTTAAGGTCTTTGATTTTTACTTCCACCAATTCTCCCGAAGCCAGTTCTGATTGCACCGCCTGCCTGGGCAAAAAAGCCAGACACGTATCTACCCGCACAAAATTCTTAAGTGCTTCGGTGCCGCCCAACCGCACCCGAATGGGCAGGTTTTGCAGCTTCACTCCCTTCTCTTCCAAGGCTTTCTCCAGCACCGCCAACGTACCGGAGCCGGTTTCCCGAAGGGCAATTGGGATTTGGCATAAACTGTTGACGTCTATCTGTTGGCCCGCCAAGGGGTTTCTGGAGGAACAGACCGCTATGACTTCATCAATGAGAAAAGGCGTGTAGGTCACGTTGGTGACTTTGTAAATGCTTTCAATAATGCCCAAATCTATTTCATGGGCCAGCAGCGCCTGTAATATATTCTGGCTGTTCCGGTTGCGCAAAGTTACCTGCACCGCTGGGTTCCTGGTCAAATAGCCAGACAATACGGGCGGCAGAATGTACAAGGAAATGGTGGTGCTGGCGCCTAATACCAAGGTAAACTGGGGCGTGAACCCACGGGCCAATTGCCCTATTTCCTGGTGCAGTTCATGTTGCAATTGCTTTACGGCCTCCAGTTTTTCAAACAAAGCCTTGCCCGCCAAGGTCAGTGATATGGTATTTCCCAAGCGCTCAAACAATCCAGTCTTGTAATACTCTTCCAGCGCCTTAATCTGCTTACTTATAGCCGACTGGCTGATGTACAAGGTATGGCTGGCCTTGGTGAAACTTAATTGGCGGGCTACCTCAAAGAAAACCTCATGTTTGGTGGAGATCATACTGGTAAGTTAATGGACGCAAACAATTGAAGTACCGATGCCTAAAAGAAAACCTGTTAGCACTTAACTTTTTTACAGCTGGTCGAGGTCTGTTTTGGTGAAATCGTTCTCAGTGTTTCCGGTATTTAAGGTGCTGGCGGGTTCGAACAAGAGCACGCTCACTTCTTCTGGGGCCACCGGGCGGTGCTCCACTCCCTTCGGGACGATGATAAATTCTCCTTCCTGCAGTACTTCGGTCCGGTCCCTGAACTCTAGGTTTAGGGTTCCTTTCAAGACCAGGAAAAGCTCATCTTCCTCGGCGTGATGGTGCCAGACAAATTCGCCTTTTAATTTGGCCAATTTCACATGTTGTCCGTTTAGGGCCCCCACAATTTTAGGGCTCCAGTAATCCTGGAACAAACTCAGTTTTTCAGCGAGCGATACTTTTTGCATAAAATGTATGGTGGAGAGACTAAGATACGGCCCAATCTTAAAGGTGCAAACCGTTCGGGTTCCCAAAGAAGGAAGAAACAAAAAACGCCTCCCAAGTTGGGGAGGCGTTTCAAAAGAAAGGAGTTTAATTTCTGTAGGGCTAAACCGTCTGCTGTTTGTTTTTGCGTTGGGTTCTGAGTTTGTCTGCTAATACGTAAATGTCACCGTATTCTTTGGAGAATTCTTCCGCGTCATTTAACAAGGTGTCCAGTTTGCGCGATTCTTTGTTGCGGGAGTTCATTTCAGGAAGGTAAATAGCCAGGACCGAAGAACAGGCCACTACCATGAATATAACCGTGCGGATGGCGGCGGCATCACTGTCATAAGAGGTGAAAACCAGGAGAAACGTTGCAGCAAAAAATACGATTGCTGTAAGCGAAGATCTAAATGACTTTTTCATATTTTTAGCAGTTAGGGGTACAACTATACCCTTAGAAGGATTCTGGTCCCTGCTTTAGTTCCCCTCTTTATGTCTTTTGCTTGAAACACAGTCACTTACATAATTGACAAATATAGCCTTTCAAAGAACTTGCCATCTGCCACAACCTTTTGCAGCTAGAACATTTCTAGGAGTAGCTGCAGTTGCAAGCGCCGGGAGTAGGTACCGTTTTCGGGCTCATTTCCGGAAATGAGCCCGAAAACGCAATCTTCTTAAGTATATTTAGTATAGTTTTATAGGAGTATTTAAAGTCCCTTCTGATAAATAGCCTTGTCAGGAGTAAATATCTGATAGCACTTATACCACAGAAAAAAAATTGAAAATTCTTTTAAATAATTAGAACAGGCGTGCCCAAAAGAAGAACCTTTTGGTAAAAGGTATAGACGTTCAAGGGCATGGATTCCTTAAAGTGTTGAACAAGGAACCAAGTTATTCTGTAGGTTAAGCTAGCAGGCCCTCCAAAAAACTTAAGAACATAGGTCCTAAATTTATATTTAGTAATCTGGATTAAAATAATCTCGGTGGTGGCCACATGCCACTTACTAATCTCTAATAAGAAAAGAGCGCCTTTCTTCACTAGAAGAAAGGCGCTCTTTGTATGGGTTGGTTCTAACGCTTAAGAAGCTTTCACGGATAATTGTTTTTTGAGTTTGCGTTGCTGCTTCATTTTATCTGCCAGTACATACACTTCGCCATATTCCTGGGAGAATTTCTGAGCGTCATTCAAGACCGCGTCATATTTAGAAGTTGCCTTGGCGGTGTTGGCACCTGGCAGACGGTCCCAATAAATAGTGAGAACTGACAAAACACAACCCAAGCCAATGCAGCTTAGAATTCTGAAGGCCGCCACATCACTGTCTTGAGATGTGAAAGCAAGTAGAAAAGTGCAGGCGAAAAATGCCAGGGTAACTGTGGTAGCTAAATGGTTCTTTTTCATCATTTGTTAGTTTTAAAAATATGATAGAACGGTATCAGGTATGCTGCATTTGGGGGAAGGTCCTTTATTTAACTATACCCTTAATTTTTTCAAAAGTTACAATTTTATATCTGTATTCTGCAAGTTTTTTTTCAATTATTTAAATATGGCAGGAAGAAGTTGTTTTAAGTAAGGTTTTATGCTGCCAAGGATTCCCTCTTTGATCATCGCCACTATTTTATAGGCTCATTTTTTAAAAGCCGGCACCGCATATTTCTGCGTACCAGTTTCTATCTTCCCACTTTCTACCTGCTATGAACCTAACGCAACGCTATCGTCCGTCCCTGGCCCTTCTCACCGACATGTACCAGCTCACAATGGCCCAGGGCTATTGGAAAAACAACCGGGCAGAACAAGAGGCCGTGTTCCATCTGTATTTCCGGAAAAATCCGTTCAATGGGGGCTATACTATTGCCGCGGGCCTGGAAGAAGCCATGGACCTGATCAACCATTTCTCTTTCACGCCAGAGGACCTTGCCTATTTAAGAAACCTGCGCGGGAGTAAAGGGCAACCTTTGTTTGGGGAAGGCTTTCTGAACTATTTATCAAACCTCACTTTCACCTGTCAGGTAGAAGCCATGCCCGAAGGAACGCTGGTGTTCCCCAATGAACCGCTGCTCCGTATCACAGGGCCAATTCTCCAATGCCAACTCCTGGAAACGCCTTTGCTCACCATCCTGAACTTCCAGACGTTGATTGCCACCAAAGCCGCCCGCATCATAGACGCTGCGCAAGATGATCAGGTGATTGAGTTTGGCATGCGGCGGGCCCAAGGTCCGGACGGTGCTTTGAGTGCGGCGAGGGCGGCATTTATTGGGGGCGTGGGCGCCACTTCTAATGTTTTGGCGGGCCAGTTGTTCAATATTCCGGTGTAAGGCACGCACGCGCACAGCTGGGTCATGTCTTTTGACGAAGAACAAGAAGCGTTTGCGGCATACGCCGATGTGTTCCCAGATGATTCTGTGTTTCTGGTTGATACCTATAATACTTTAGAAGGCGTAAAAAAAGCCATTGCTGTGGCCCAGGACTTAAGAGCCAAAGGCAGCGAATTGAAAGGAATAAGGCTGGACTCCGGCGATTTGGCTTACCTGAGCATTGAGGCCAGAAAACTGCTGGACGCCGCGGGCTTCCCCAAAGTAGCCATATTGGCAAGCAATGACCTGGACGAATACCTTATCCAAAGCCTGAAGCAGCAGGGCGCGCGCATTGACACCTGGGGCATTGGCACCAAACTGGTCACCGCGTATGACCAACCAGCCCTGGGCGGCGTGTACAAACTGGCCGCCCTAAAAACAAAAGACGGCACCTGGGATTTCAAAGTAAAACTGTCTGAGCAACTCATCAAAGTCTCCACGCCAGGCATGCTGCAGGTCCGCCGCTTTTACACTTCTGATGGATTGGTGGGCGACATGATTTACTCAGAAACTGAGGGCGTGCAAAACCCGCCCGTAATGGTCCACCCCAACGACCCCACGCAAACCAAGACCTTTCCCTCAGATTGTCAATTTGAAGATTTGCTGGTACCCGTTTTCAAAGACGGCCAACAAGTATACACGTCCCCCAGTCTGGTAGAAATACAGGCGCGCACCAAACAACAAGTCTCCTTATTACATGAAACCTACCGCCGTCTTCTAAACCCGCATATCTACAAAGTAGGGCTAGAGAAACAGCTGAATGAAAAGAAAATGGCTTTGGTGGTAAAACTTCGGGGAAAAGGCGCCTCAACTTCTGAAGACTAACCTAGAATAGTTTTCCGTTTTCGTGCTCATTTCTGGAAATGAGCCCGAAAACGGAAATTAAGAATAAGCCAGGGTTGGCTGTGTGACGGAAGCTTTCGCTTTTGGCAACGTCACGATAAAGACACTACCCTGGCCTTCATAGCTTTCCAAAGTAATTTTTCCGTTTACCCCTTCCAGCAACTCTTTACTGAACAGAAGACCCAGCCCGGTTCCTTTTTCATTGAAGGTGCCTTTGGTAGAAAAGCGCTGGTCCGTAAAAAGCCTCGCTTTGTTTTTCATAGAAATGCCCTGGCCCGTGTCCCGCACCAGTAATTGCACATACTCCTGGGTTTCACTCCCCGAAATATGAATAGTGCCTTCGGGTTGGGTGAATTTCAGGGCATTCATCACCAGGTTTCGGATCACAAAATTCAGGCGCTCGCGGTCAGTGGTCACCGTTAAACCGGCAGGCACTTCGTTGAGAATTCTGATTTGCTTCAATTGCGCATTGTTGGCCATTAAGGAAGCCGTTTCTTCTGACAATTGCTGCAGGTTCACGCTTTCCCACTGCACAGAACCGCCCGCCATTTGAGACTTGGCCCACACCAGAAGATTGTTCAGCAAATTGGTGGCGTTTTCATAGTCCTTGCCCAGCAACTTGAACAGGTGCTTGAACTCCTGGTCGGTCATGGTTTTGTTCTCGGCCAGGTAAAAGAGCGCCTGCACAGAGGCGAAGGGGCTGCGCAAATCATGCGAGATAATAGAGAAGATTTTGCTTTTAAAGGCATTTAGTTTCTCCAATTCATCGCGTTGCTGGGCTACCACCGCGGCTTGCGCGGCCATCTCGTTCTGGTGCCGGCGTATTTCTTTGTTTTTGGCCAAAACCTGCTCATTGTAAACCTGTAATTTCAAGTTGTGGGCTTTGGAGCGCCGCCAGCTAAGAAACAAAAGAAAGGCAAACCCCAGGGCAGCGCCCAAGGCCAGGGCAATCCAGATTTGGGTTTGTTGCTGGTGTTCTATCTGTAAATCCTGCTGTCTTCTTTGTAGTTTGAGCGTTTGGTTTTCCAGTTCCTTTTTATCGGCTTCATACCTGGCTTCGGCCTCTGCTACTAATTCACGGCGGGTGTGCGAATGCAGCGTGTCTGTGGCGTAAGTTCGGGTCAACAGGCTGGCATAGGCCTCTGGGTAATTGCCCAACTTGGCTTGAATCTCATGCACTAAATCGGCGCAAAGGGCGGTCTCCAGAGTAGATTTCACTTGCCGGGCAATAGCCAAACCCTGTTGGGCCGCTGCCAACGCTGGGGTGTATTCTTTTTTCTCCAGGTGTGCCTCGGCCAAGGATCTGAGTATGGGCATTTCGCCTTGTTTGTTCTCCAGTTGGCGGGTGAGTTGCAGCGCCTGGTTTAGATACGCGATGGCCTGCGCGTGATTGCCTTGAGCGGCGCTGATGGTTCCCAGATGGTGCAAGGTTACCGAATAGCCTTTGGTGTCTTTTAACTCTTTCTTTAAAACGGAGGCTTGTTTAAAATACTTGAGCGCCTGGGAATAATCTTCCCGGTTTTCATAAATGGAGCCCATGTTGTTGTAGATGCGGCTCATGCCCAGCTTGTCCTGTACCTTTTGCGCCAGCACCAACCCTTCCTGGTAGGTTGCCAGGGCTTTGTCGATATCATTGTTGCGGTAATGGGTGTTCCCCAGGTTCACGTAAGACTGCACCAGGGCGGTGGTATCTTTCAAGGACTGCCTTAATTTAAGCGCCTGGGTGTGGAACTGCATGGCTTTGCCGTATTCAGACAAATGCAGGTAACTCACCCCCTGGTGGTTAAGCGCCGCCGCCTTGCCCGCCCTGAAATTGATTTTAGTGGCTAGCTTCTCTGCCTGCTGGGCGGTGACAATGGCTTTCTCGGGGTCAAACTTGGTGTATTGCTCACTGATTTGATTAAGCAACACTACTTTCACAGAATCTGTGGGTGCCTTTGCAGCCTGAACCTGTAAACTGTCAACAAGGGCTTGCTGGGCCTGAAGTTGCCCCGCGCACAGCAAGGCCAATATGAAAATAGAAACTAACCTCATGGAAAGGAAACGTGGTGCTGCTTGGGCGGGGATTAATTGTTCTAAAGTAGCCGCTGCCGCTGAATACTCCAACTTTTATTGGATCAAAAGCAGTTAATCCTACCAAGAAAACCAGAAACAACTACTTATTGAGTATTGTGGTAATTTCATCTGCACCTTTAATTATGTTAACGTCAATTTCCTAAAGGAGCAGTAAAGGATTAAAACCAACTAGCCACCTTTTATAGTGTGGTCACCAAAAAACCTTAGGGCAGGCGCTATTCAGCAGGTTGGTGAAAGCATCAACATAGGCCGAGGTGGAATCTTTAGGTGCTTAATGCACAACAGTACTCTTAATAATAGTAGCGCCTTTCTGCAACAAATCTTCCTTCGCTTTTTCAAATCCTTCTGGTGAAATAGCCCTTGTGGCGTCTTCTATCACAAATGTTTGAAACCCTTCTTTTAGCGCGTCTTTGGCAGTGAAATACACACAAAAATCGGCGGCTAGGCCAGCTACATACACTTCCCGAACGCCTTTGCCTTTAAGGTAGTCTGCCAGCGCGGTGGACTTTTGGTGGCCGTTGTCATAAAAGCCACTGTACGAATCAATCTCTGGGTTGGTGCCTTTCCGGAAGATGGCCTCTACCCTGTTCATGTCCAGTTCCTGGGAGAATTCTGCGCCCCAGGTGCCTTGCACGCAATGGTCGGGCCAGAGGGATTGCTCCAGTCCGTGCAGTTGTATGATGTCAAAGACGTTTTTACCGGAGTGTTGGGTTGCGAAGCTTTTGTGCTGGGCCGGATGCCAGTCTTGGGTAGCCACCACCAAATCGAACTTCGGTTGCAATTGGTTGACAATGGAAATGATTTCATCGCCGCCCGGCACGGCCAAGGCACCGCCCGGTATAAAATCGTTCTGGATGTCAATTACTAAAAGTGCTTTCATGGGTTGCCAAAAATCTGGTGTGAATTTATTTACCGGCTACGTCTTCCCTAAGTTTCGGAAGAAGCGCGTACAAGGCCTCACCGGGGCAGGCGGTTTGGGCGTTGTCTTTGTGCCCCGAAATCTGGCTGGCATCAATCTTCCAGCGTTTGGCAATGGCCTTGGTGAGCAAGAGCAAGCTTTGGTATTGCGCCACGGTCACGCTGTCTTTGTTGAAATTGCCTTCCAGCACAATCAGGGCGTGCCCGCTGGGGTCATACGGCGTGTTGGAATCGCCCACGTATTGCAGTTCCCGCGCCTCGCCAATGCGGCCATCCACGGAGATGTAGAAATGATAAGGAATATCGGCCCAGGGTTCTTTCACGCGTCCGTCAGACAGAGGGCTGCGCTCCATGGAGAATTTCTGCAGTGATTTGAGCTTTTCCTCCAGACTGCGCTTTGGGTTCTGGGCAACGGCCGTGTGGTGTACCGTAATTTTATTAGGCACGTGTGTTTTCATGGGCAATACCGGCTGCGCCGAACCCCACTGCTGGCGGGTAACCAGCGGCACACCTTTTACCGCGATTTCAGGTTTGGCCGTGCGACAAGCACTGACACCAGCCAACGTCAATACCAAAAGGCAAAGGAAATTTCTAAGAGTAGACATAGCGTGAAGGTAAGCGACCAAGCCAAAGATGAAAAATTCTGGGCGACGTTTTCGGGCTCATTTTCAGAAATGGAGGCAAAAACGCCTGTTCTCTTTCTGGCGGTCGCGTATAAAAGGCACCAACCATCCGGGCACCGCGCCACCAGTTAGCAGCATGAAAATACTCTGGACCTACCTCAAACCCTACCAAGGGCTCATTTTTCTCTCTTTATTATTAGCCGCCGCGGCGCAGTTGCTCAACCTGGTGGACCCCATCATCTTCGGGAAAATCATTGACGACTACGCCCTGCAACGCGACTCCAAAACCGAAGAAGAACTAGTGAACGGCGTGCTCACGCTTCTGGCCATTGCGGTGGGCGTTACTTTGCTTTCAAGGCTAGCCAAAGCGGTGCAAGAATACATGGTGCGGCTGGTGGTGCAGAAATTCGGGATGCAGATTTTCAACGACGGCATCCGGCAGACGCTTCGGCTCAGTTATCAGGAATTCAGCAACCAGCGCAGCGGCGAAACCCTCTCCATTCTCCAGAAAGTACGCACAGACACCGAGCGGTTCATCAATTCGTTCATCAACATTCTGTTCAGTTCGTTGGTGGGCATCGGGTTTCTGGTGTGGTACGCCGTGACCAAACACTGGGCGCTGGTGCCGGTGTTCCTGATTGGCATTCTGGTGTTGGGCGGACTCACGGGCTTGCTCAGCAACAAAATCAAAACCCTGCAGCGCAGCATCAACCGCGAAACGAACAAAATGTCGGGCGTGATTACAGAGTCTTTGCGCAACATTGAACTGGTGAAAAGCCTGGGCCTCACCTTCCCGGAAATCAGGCGCCTGCGAGAACATACGGCCCAGATTTTCGCGCTGGAAATGGTGAAAGTCAAGCAGGTGCGCACGCTCAGTTTTCTGCAAGGCTCGGCGCTCAGCCTGCTCAAACAATCTATTCTGTTCATGCTGCTCTGGCTGATTTTCAGGGATGTGTTGGCCCCCGGCGAACTGATTGCCATGCAGTTCATCACCGCCCAGATTTTCATGCCGCTGCAGGATTTGGGCAATATTCTGGTGCTGTACCGTGAGGCCGAGGCGTCTATCCAGACCTTTGATGCACTCATGCACAAATCCATTGAAACCAACCCCGAAGACCCGCAGGAAATTGGCCCCATTGAAAGCCTGAAGTTTGAGAACGTGGTTTTCCGGCACCAGGACTCAGCCACTAACGCAATTGACCATATTTCATTAGAGGCCAGGGCCGGCGATACCATCGCGTTCGTGGGGCCCAGCGGCTCGGGTAAATCTACGCTGGTGAAATTGCTGGTGGGCCTTTACAAACCCGTGGAAGGCCAGATTTACTACAACGGCATCTCCACCAAAGACATCAGGTTCAACCCCGTGCGGCGGCAGTTCGGGTTTGTGACCCAGGAAACGCAGCTTTTCTCGGGCACGCTCCGCGATAACCTGCAGTTTGTGAAACCAGACGCCACCGAGGAAGAAATGCTGAGCGCCCTGGAAAAAGCCAGCGCCCTGGGCATTGTCAACCGCTCAGACAAAGGCCTGGACACTACCATTGGCGAAAGCGGCATGAAACTGAGCGGCGGCGAACGCCAGCGCATCTCCATCGCCCGTGCCCTCATCAGAAACCCGCGCCTCCTGATCTTCGACGAAGCCACCTCCGCCCTGGACTCTCTCACCGAAGACGAAATCACCGATACCGTGAAAGAAGTCTCCCTCTCCGGCGAACGCATCACGCTCCTCATCGCCCACCGCCTCTCCACCATCTTGCACGCCAACACAATCTATGTGCTGGAGAAAGGTAAGATTGTAGAAACCGGAAACCATGAAGAATTAGTCTCGCAAAAAGGCCTCTACTACGCCATGTGGCGCCAGCAAATTGGGGAAAGAATTTAATTAGGAATGGAGAATTAGGAATGGAGTTTTAAGATTGGATTTACGCATTTCGTCCCCCTTTGAAGGGGGTTGGGGGATGATAACTTTGATAGAGATTTTTTCTATCGCAAGTTTAGCGCCAGCGTAACTTGTGGTTGAACACGTTGTAAGTTTATAAACTTACGTGAGTTGATAAACTTACAATATTGAATACTACAAGTTACGCTGCGCTAAACTTGCGGTAGGGATATTAAAAGATTATTGGGTTATTTTTTTTTATCATCACGAGCCATCATCCCCCAACCCCCTTCAAAGGGGGACGAAAAGCGTGCTCACAAATAAGATAAAATCTAGACTGACATTTCGTTTTAGGGCTCATTTCTGGAAACGAGGGCAAAAACAGAAACCACCCCGCTCCTACTTCATCAACCGCCGCATGGCCAGCAAGCCCAACAACGGCCCGAGGGCCAGAAACAGAAACCAATACCTGGGCTCCACAGCGCTTTGCATACTGCGCAAGAATTGAATGCTCACAATGGTAATGGCAAAACCCAAACTGTTGACAATGGTAAGCGCGGTTCCTTTGACGTGGGCCGGGGCGTTCTGGGCCACCAGCGTAGAAAATTGCGGCGAATCCATGACCACGGCCAAACCCCAGACCAATAGCAAACCCAAAAATACTTCCAACGGCAAAGCAAACAACCACGGCGAAAGCAAACAGCAGACCATGGAAACGGCCAGGGCGGCAAAAGCGGTTTTGGCGCTTCCCACCTTTTCAGAGAGATAGCCGCCCGCCACGCAGGCTAACGCGCCCACGGCAATAATCACAAAAGACCAACCGGAAATAGAAAGCGAGGTTTCTGGATTTGCCTCCAGGTACAAGGCCAGCAGAACCGGCACAAAGGCCCAGAACGTGTACAGTTCCCACATATGCCCGAAGTACCCAAACGCCGCCGCCCTGAAATCTTTTTGCTTAAATATCTGGAAAAACGCGGTAAAATTGGGTGAGCTGCTTTTGGTTCTATACGGCCCGTCTGGCACCAGCCAAAACAAACTCACGCCGCCCAGCACCGCCAACCCCGAGGTGCCCCAAATGACATACCGCCACGGCAACCCCTGCGTAAGGCTTTTGAGCAGATGCGGAAAAGCCGTGCCCAACACCAGCGCCCCGACCAGGAACCCCAGCGCCTTCCCCAACCCGCGCTGATGGTAATCTGCGGCAATCTTCATGCCTACCGGGTAAATGCCCGCCAAACAGAACCCCGTGAGAAACCGGCTGCCCAGCAAGGTTGGCAAGCCGCTGGCCCCCAACAAACTCAAATTACAAACTGCCCCCGCCAACGCGCACACCAGAAACACTTTACTCGGCGAGAACCTATCTGACACGGTAAACACCGCAAACACCAACGTACCCAAAATAAACCCCAACTGTACCGCCGACGTGAGGTGCGGCAAGGAACTGGCCTCTAAGTGAAACAGCGGAATTAACTCAGGCAGCACCGCATTGCCCGCAAACCAAAGCGAGGTGCAGGCAAATTGGGCTAGGACGATGGTGGGGAGGAAAGATTCTTGTTTGTGCAACTAAGTAATTTCAATGCTAAAGCTCAGTTATTTTTTGAATTAAATTAGGAATTTCAGTGTGATCTGTATACCAAATAACCCTTAAACCCAATTCTCTAAAAACTTCTTCTTGAATTTTATGATGCAAATTAGAAAAAGAATTAAACTGAATTTTAGTTAATGTTAGATTAGATTCTTTTAATTGTCTTTCTAATAAAATATAATGTTTACAACCGTCGAATCTTTTAGCAAAATTACTAAACAACCTTCTAAGGTTTGGATCAATTCCAGAAAGCCCAACTAGAATACATGTATTTTCTCTTAATGCTTTAAGTTGAACCAAATTTGACCATGAATATGGATCATATTGTAAAGAGTGATACCCATCTTCACTAAAAACGAGCAAAGCCTTTTCAAGATCTTTATATTTATCACCTTTACTTGGCACAAATCCATGAACATGATAAATAGGTAATTTTGTCAGTTCCTCAAAATCCCCTTCTCTGTAAATACTTTTATAATCTATACTTTTAGAAGATAAATGTTGCTCTAACAAATCATCAAAATTATAAGTTATAATTGATTTGATTCCTACTTTATTTCTAATTGGCCTAGCTGCAGTAGCAATAGTATTTAAAAGCCTTTGCTCCTCTAAATGCTTCATTCCAACATATAATGAACTTCTAATTTCTTGATTAAATTTATCACCTAAAGCTTTTTGAATATAAGAAGCAGTTACTAAAGGAGCCCCTGCTTGAAGGTCGGTTAATAAATTAACAATTTCATCTTTTTGCTCTTGAGATAAGCCAAGAGGGACTTTACTTTCAATAATTGATATATTTAAACTCTTTAATAATTCATTCCAATTTGGCAAGCCAGCGTCTTTAGAAGCTCCTGCTCCAATAAAAAACACTATTTCATCGCTCTTAAAGGATTGATTTAATTTATTAATTAGCAAATCTCTATCTTCTTTCCAATCTTGGATGTTAGACGCTATCTCAACTGTTGAATTAAGAATTTCATCGCCTATATTTGATACTATTTTTGATGATTCAATATTATATTTTTTAGCTAATTTATTTAAATTATTATAATCCCAAAATTCAAAGTGTATAACGCCAGAATAAAATTTCTTTAAAGAATTTAGATAAATTAAATCATCGTTTAGTAAAACGTCACCAAAAATTAATAAAATTGATTTGAAATTAAAAAAAGCCTCAGAAAAATTTCTTATTAAATCAGTTATTACTTTGGGGCTGTAGTATCTTTTAAATTCTATAATCGTTGGGCCTTCAATTTCATCTATACCATCAGGAGCTACAGCATCGAATTCTACAAAAGACTTTTTTCCTTCAAATAGAAAAATTTCTTGCTTAAAGTATCTATGGAATTTTTTATTTTGCTTCTTTAATTTAAATTCAACTAATGATAAAACAAAAGTTTCAATCTCCTTATTAGAAAGATTACTTTTTTCCAGATCAAGGACTTCAAAATTTATAATACTCATAAAATTTATTATAATATAAATTTTTATATACTAAAAATTACACCGCCACCGGCGCCTTTATCCCCGGCCACGGTTCATACGCCTCCAGCGTAAAATCTTCAAAGTCAAACCCGAAGATGTCTTTCACGGCGGGGTTCAGTTTCATTTTGGGCAGCGGGCGCGGGGCACGGCTTAATTGCAGTTCGGTTTGCTCCAGGTGGTTGGTGTAAAGGTGCGTGTCGCCGCCGGTCCAGATGAATTCGCCGGGTTCCAGGTCGCAGACTTGGGCTACCATCATTGTGAGCAGCGCGTAGGAGGCAATGTTGAAGGGCACGCCTAAAAAGACATCGGCAGAACGTTGGTAGAGCTGGCAGGAAAGTTTGCCGTCGGCTACGTAGAACTGGAAGAACGCATGGCACGGCGGAAGCTTCATGTTGTTCACTTCGGCCACGTTCCAGGCGCTCACAATCAGGCGTCTGCTGTCTGGGTTGTTCTTGATTTGGTTGATGACCTGCGTAATCTGGTCAATGTGGCCGCCGTCGGGCGTGGGCCAAGAGCGCCATTGCGAGCCGTACACCGGGCCCAGGTCCCCGTTGGCATCGGCCCATTCGTTCCAGATGGTCACGCCCCGCTCCTGCAGCCAGCGCACGTTGGTCTCGCCGCGCAAAAACCACAGCAATTCATAGATGATAGACTTGAGGTGCACTTTTTTGGTGGTCACCAGCGGGAAGCCTTCCTGCAGATTAAACCGCATCTGGTAACCAAACACACTGAGCGTACCCGTGCCGGTACGGTCTTCTTTCTTCACGCCGTTGTCCAGAATATGGCGCATCAAGTCTAAGTAAGCCTGCATTGTATTAATTAAGAATTGGGAATTAGGAATTAAGAATGGCGCGGAAGCCAATGCGGCTTGAAGATAGGGAAAATGCCGCGACCGCCGTTTGCCTGGGCCCGGGAAAATTTCTGAAAGCCGTTTTCGGGCTCATTTCCGGAAACGAAGCCAAAAACGGAAATGGTGCAGGGTATTCCCCCGTACGGACAGGGCTTGACCTGTCCTATGCGGTGGAGGTCGCCAGTAGGTAGATCCTGTGCTGAGTCCGAACGATTCTCGGGCATGCGTGGATCAGAAATGCTTTAGGCCAGGTCGCGACCCAATTCCGTCAAGGTTAGAAATCGCTGTTCGAGATTTGTAATCCCGAACCACTCTGTCAGGGATTTATAAATCCCCTCTCTTGGACGTTGACTAACAACTGGGATTGGTAAATCCCCGACAGAGTACTTTCGGATTGATAAATCCGAAAGAGCAAAAGTGGTGATTCTCAGGAATGCATGAATCAGGAATGCCTGGATCAGGAATGCGTTGATCAAGAATGCGTGCCGACAGGTCAAGCCCTGTCCCTACGTGATAATTTCCCAACCTTTAATATTCTTACATCCTTAATTGCCAACTGGCTATATTGTGCTTCCAAACCCAAACTAATCAACCTTATATGAAAAAACTTTTGCTGATGGCGCTTTTGGCGGGCACGGTTCTATCTTGCCAAGAAAAAGCAGATTCTACGCAGACCACGTCTACCGCAGAAGACGCGCCGGAACTGGCCACCTTATTTGACCAGTACTGGGAACAGCATTTGCGCTTCTTCCCGCTAGAGGCCACCGCGCAGGGCGACAACCGCTACAACCACCTGCTGCCCAATGACAACACCCAGGCCTTTAGAGACAGCCTGAAAACGTTCTACCAGCAGTATCTTACCCAGTTAAAGAAAACCGACCGCGCCAGCCTCAGAGCCAATGACCAAACCAGCTATGACATCTTTGAGTATGAGATGCAGAGCCGGTTAGACGGCCTCAAGCAGAATACCCATTTGATCCCGTTTCAGCAGTTCTGGGGTTTGCCTTTGACCATGGGCCAGTTGGGCGCGGGCACCGGCAACCAACCGTTTAAAACCGCCAAAGATTATGACAACTGGCTGGGTCGCGTGCAGGGCTTCACCCTTTGGGCCGACAGTGCTATTGTAAATTTCAGGAAAGGCATGACCAGCGGCGTGGTGCTGCCCAAAGTGCTGGTGCAGAAAATGATTCCGCAGATGCAGAGCATGGTGGTTACGCACCCCAGCAAAAGTCTTTTCTACGGCCCCATCAAAAACTTTCCCGCTGACATTTCTACCGCTGACCGTGAACGCCTCACCAAAGTTTACGAGCAAGCCATCATGACCCAATTGGTGCCCACCTACCGCAAATTGGCCACCTTTCTGGAACAAGAATATCTGCCCAAAGCCCGCACCAGCACCGGTATCAACGGCGTGACCGGCGGCCAAGGCCTCTACAACCATTACGTGCGCTACTGGACCACCACAGACAAAACCCCAGAGGAGATTTACACCACCGGTCAGCAAGAAGTAAAACGGATTCAGGCCGAAATGGAGAAGGTGAAAAACCAGGTGGGCTTTAAAGGCACCATCAGCGAGTTCTTCACGCACTTACGCAATGACCCGAAGTTCACGCCTTACAAAACACCGGAGGAAGTCTTGAACGCGTTCCGGGCCATCCAGAGCAAAATTGAACCTAACCTGTCAAAGATGTTCGGGCGTACGCCAAAGACGCCGTTTGAAATCAGACAAACCGAAGCCTTCAGGGCCGCCTCAGCTTCTGCTGAATACAACCAGGGTTCGCCAGACGGGTCACGCCCGGGCATTTTCTACGTGCCTATTTTAGACGCCACCAAGTTTAACACCACCAGCGGCATGGAGTCTTTGTTTTTGCATGAAGCCATTCCGGGCCACCACTACCAGATTTCGTTGCAGCAGGAAAACGAAAAGCTGCCTAAGTTCCGCCGCTTCAGCTGGTACGGTGCCTACGGCGAAGGCTGGGCGCTTTATACCGAATCTCTGGGCAAAGAACTAGGCCTTTACACTGATCCCTACCAATACATGGGCGCTCTGGGCGATGAAATGCACCGCGCCATTAGGCTGGTGGTAGACGTAGGCATGCACACCAAAAATATGACCCGCGAGCAAGCCATTGACTACATGATGGCCAACGAAGCCATTGACGAGAAAGGCGCCACCGCCGAGATTGAGCGCTACATGGCCATTCCTGGCCAGGCCTTGTCTTATAAAATTGGACAGCTTAAAATCCAGGAATTGCGTAACAAATACCAGAAACAGTTAGGCAATAAATTCACGCTCACCGCTTTCCACGACGAGATCTTGAAAGACGGCAACATGCCCCTGCAGGTAATTGAAAAGAAAATGGACGCCTGGGCGAATGCTCAGAAAAAATAAGTAATTCCCGTTTTCGGGCTCATTTCCAGAAATGAGCCCGAAAACGCATTACCCCTCACCGGTTCCAGAAACCGGTGAGGGCTTTTTTTGGGGAACTGGTTGATAAGGTATTCTGGTAGCCCAAAACCTAAAAAACCGTTCCTGCCAACTTATACCGCAAGAGACAAGGCAGTGCCTGGTCTCTATATTTTGAATTCCAATAATATTAAAATCACTATCCTGAAGCTTTCATAGTCCGGTAGCCCATATTGCTGTAGAGGCCTTGCCTTTTCTCCTGCGGTTAACGAGGTACATTTAAATCAATCATTGCTTCAAGGGATTTACATTAAACCTCACTTAAGCCAACCAGCCACCAGAAAAAGAGTACCGCCTGTGTCCTAAATTTGCCGTAATTTTACAGGGCCAAATCCTAGAACAGGTTTGGGGAACTTCAGCCGTTGATACTTATGAAAGCATTCGTCACTGCCACCCTCGCGTTTAGCTTCTGGGGAACCTTGCCCGCTGTGGCGCAAACGTTGTCTGGTGGGGAACCCAAGAACACCACGGCCCCAGCCCCTGCCAAAAAGCAGGCAGATCCGGCCTTGGCCGCTAAAATGAATGCCATCATCAAAGGTCAGAAAACCCCAGTGCCTAAAACAGCCACCGAGCCCGCCGTAAAACCGCCGCCCCCGCCTGCGCAAATCGCAACCCAACCGGCCAAACCCAGCACGGCTAAGGAAGAAACCGCAGAGAAACCAAAACCTGCCTTGCCGGCGTCGCAGTCAAAGGTGGAGAAACTCATCACGGAACGCGAGCAGCTGGTCTTGAAATATGATTACCTCAAAACTCAGGAAACCAATTTCTGGGGCAAAGCCTCAAAGGAAGACATGCGCGCCGTGATTGAGGCCCTCAAAGAAGTCTTGCAGAAAGACGAGCAGATTATACACGCCGTTGAGCAGGCCAACCTTGAAACCCGCCGCAATGTGGCCAAGCGCGCCGCAGAACTTGAGGCCGAAGCCAAGAAACTCAACAACCAGGTTCTGGGCGACAAACGCGTAGTCACCGACAACATTTATGAATTGAAGGCCTCGTTGGCCAACGCCCAGAACCTGAACCGCCGCCGCGACCGCCAACTCAAAGACCTGGAAGAACGCCTGGAAGCCGCCAACGCCGCCAAGTTTGAGCATGACGCCATTACGGTTTTCTTCGCGTTTCTGGCCATTGGCCTGGGCTGGTACATTGTGCGCCTGAAATCTAAACTTACGGTGCTCAAGGAGCAAAAACAGAAAGCCAAGGTATGAGTACCCTCCTCCAGCCAGTGGCCACGTACCTGACCTATCATCAGGCTGTGGAACGGTACCAGGCGTTGGAGGAAATTGGCATTTACGCGCTGGTGAAATCCTGCGGGCCGCCCACGTTTCCATTCGGGGAAGGGCGGTATTTTCAACTCCTGATTCCTGAGGATAACCTTGCCACGGCGCAACCCGTTTTAGCCCTCATTTCAGAAACAGAGGCCAAAAACGGACAGCTTCCCCTCGCCTGCCCCGCTTGCGCCAGCCCAGCCGTTGAACCTTCCCGGAATTTATCATGGGTGAAAAGGGTTTTCTACGCTGGCACCTTCGTGTACGGCTGCTCCAACTGCGGCCATTCATTCTTTATTTAACTTTGTATCAAGTAGCAGGCATCAAGTAGCAAGACAAGTGTAAAAAAAAGTCATGATACCTGATACTTGCTCCCTGATACACACCACTTCATGGACAAAATCTTAAACGAATTATTAGACGTGCGGGCCTTGCTCAAATTAGAGCAGGAAGAAGACCGCAAACAATTTCAACTGAAGAACGCGCAGACCAGCATAACAGAGCGCAAACGCCTGGGCATCTGCTGGTACCCGGTAAGTGTGATCAAGCAAGACGTGGGTTTTGGGAATAAGATGGTGGTGGAACTGGAGCGCACCGCCGCCCGTGACCAACTGCACATGTTTCAGGCGGGTTCCTCGGCGCAACTTTTCACCAACGGCGAAGGCGGCGTGCTTAACGGCGTGGTACTGGAAGTAAAGCGCAACAAACTTCGCTTAGCCACTTCCAAAGAAGACTTGCCAGACTGGCTGGAAGGCGGCGCGCGCCTGGGCGTGGAACTCACCTTTGATGAAGTTAGCTACCGCGAGATGGAATACGGCCTCATGAAAGTAATGGAAGCCGAAAAATCCAGATTGGCCCAGTTACGCGACATCATTCTGGGAGCCGAGCCAGCCATCTTCAGAAGAGAAAAACCGTTTGAATCTATTCCGGCGCTCAATGATTCGCAGAACGAGGCCGTGCGCAACATTGTGCAGGCCAAAGACGTGGCCATCATTCACGGGCCTCCGGGCACCGGCAAAACCACAACGCTGGTGCAGGCCATTCTGCAAACCCTGGCCGCCGGTGAACGCAAACTGCTGGTCACCGCGCCCAGCAACACGGCCGTGGATTTGCTCACTGAGAAACTGGCCGAACAAGGCGTGAACGTCATTCGCATTGGTAACCCGTCCCGCGTGTCACAGGTTTTGCTGGAGCATACCTTGGATTCCCAGATCATGCACCACCGTGAGTACAAGCAGCTCAAGAAACTCCGGAAAAGCGCTCAGGAATACAAGGCCATGGCCAGTCAATACAAACGTAACTTCGGGCATGAGGAGCGCATGCAGCGCCAGATCATGAAAGAGGAAAGCAAGCGCATTCTGGCACAGGCCGATGACATTGAAGACTACATCACTGAGGATTTGCTGGACCATGTGCAGGTGATCACTTGTACGTTGGTGGGCTCGGCCAACCGCGCCATCCGGCACCTGCAGTATGACACCGTGTTCATTGATGAAGCCGCCCAGGCGCTGGAGCCCGCCTGCTGGATTCCCATTACCCGAGCCAACCGTGTAGTGTTAGCCGGAGACCACCATCAATTGCCGCCCACCGTGAAATCCATTACCGCAGAACGCGGCGGTCTGGCCAAAACGCTGTTTGAGAAATGCATCGCCCGCCAGCCCGAGACCGCCATCATGCTCACCACCCAGTACCGCATGCATGAACACATCATGGGCTTTTCTAACCGGCAGTTTTACCACAATGAATTGCAGGCGCATGAGAGCGTACGCACCGCTACCTTGTCAGAGGTGAGTCAAGCGTTTGAACCTGGACTGGTAGTAGAGTTCATTGACACAGCCGGTTGCAGCTTCAATGACCAAACTATTGGCGAAGGAAGCAGCACCGCCAACCCAGAAGAAGCCGACGTTTTAATCAAACATCTGCTGCAACTGTTGGCGGGCTATGAACCTGGTACTCCAGAAACGGAACCGAAGCCTTTGAAAATTGGTATCATCTCGCCATACCGCGCCCAGATCAATTACCTCAATGACCAGGTGGAGCACCAACCTAAGTTGGCAGACTTGCACCAGCGGCGGCAGCTGAGCGTGGGCACGGTAGATTCTTTCCAGGGACAGGAGCGTGATATTATTTACATCAGCATGGTGCGCAGCAACCCAGAAGGCGAGATTGGTTTCCTGGCCGACCAGCGCCGCATGAATGTGGCCATGACCCGTGCCAAGAAAAAAATGGTGATTGTAGGAGACAGCGCCACTTTGGGCCAGCACGACTTTTACCAGAAATTCCTTTTGTACGCCGAAGAGATTGGCGCCTACCGCAGCGCCTGGGAATTCATTCAGCCCGAATAATAAACTTTGTCGGCTTTGCTAAATGACGGTCAAATTCTCTTGGTTGGAAAATCCCAGAAAGCATACTTGGGAGAATTAGCCAGATTTGAAGGCAACATTTTAAGACAAAGCCGGTAAATTCTAATGAATCTTTACCTTTACAGGAAGTATCACCTAAACACATCACCAAATGAAAATCGAAGAAAACAAAGTGGTGTCGCTCACCTACGAGCTCCGCGTAACCGACGAAGAAGGCGAAGACACCCTGGTGGAGACCGCTGATGAAGAAAACCCCATGGTCTTTTTGTTTGGTGTGAGCGGTTTGCCAGAGAAATTTGAGCAGGAACTGGAAGGCAAAGCCGCCGGCGAAGCCTTTAAATTCACAGTTGGCTCCGCAGACGGTTATGGCGACGTGGACGAATCTGCCGTAGTGCCGGTTCCTAAAAACGTGTTTGAGGTTGACGGTAAAATTGACGAGGAAATGGTGCAAGTGGGCAACTACATTCCCATGTCAGACAACGAAGGCAACCACATGCAAGGCCGCATTGTGAACGTGGAAGAAGACCATGTACTCATGGATTTCAACCACCCGCTGGCGGGCATGGACATGCACTTTGAAGGCAAAATCATCAGCGTGCGCGAAGCATCCGCAGAGGAAATCTCCCACGGCCACGTGCACGGCGAAGGCGGACACCACCACTAGCATTAATTAAGAATTGGGAATTAAGAATTAAGAATGGCTCTGAAGTAGGGTTTCTTTCTTATCTTCCAATTGCATAGAAAAGGCGAACCGGTTTGGTTCGCCTTTTTCCGTTTTCGGGCTCATTTCTGGAAATGAAGCCGAAAACGGAATTATAAATTTCCGCACGTGTATCTTCGAATTCAAAAAATAGCATCCTGAATGGGCCTTGCGGCCGAAGAAGCAAAGGATTTCATATTGCCGCATATCAATTTTTTAAACCACCTGTTGTTTCTGTAGAGATTCAGTTCTTTGCGTCTGGCGGGCACCTTCGTTGCATAGAAACAAGACGCAAGGTATTGCGTCTCTACAATGCCTCAATTCCTACTTCTCAATTACCAATTATAATTATTTCTTTCGCTACGTATTGCTGGAGTTCTGGGAAAAACTGGTTGAATTCTTGGTGGTACGCCTCATAGTTCAGGCATAATTCTTCTCCGGCGGTTTCCATGCCAGACTCAAAACTTGCCCTTCTGGAGAGGCCACGTAAGGCTTGCGAAATGCCAGCTACCTGCGCGTAAGAAACCAACCAGTTGTGCTCTACCATGTAAGGCAGAAACCGCTGCACGCGAGCGGGCAACAGCGCGGGCTGGGCTTGAATGTTGGCATAGGCGCTGGCGGCAAATTCGGGCAAGGGCTGGTGGCTGTAGTGTGAGAAATTTCGGGCTAAAAAATGGTCATAATAGATGTCAGCAATCACGCTGGCGTATTTGCGGTAGGTGGGCCTGAGGCGCTCTTTGCTTTGGTGCACCACGGGGTGCGTGTCAGTGAACCGGTCAATCAAATGGTGCATGTAAATGCCCTGTTGCACCCGTTCTGGGAACTGCGCCAGCTGCGTTTTCCGAACCCCGTCGGCAATAAAGTTTCCCAACTGAAGCAGCGGGTCAGCGCCAGATAGAAAAAGATGGGCCAGGTAGTTCAATTGTAATTGAGAATTAGAAAGTAAGAGTTAGAAATTAATTCATTCTTTAAAGGCCTTTGTACCCGTAAAAATTCAAACCAGATGCCTTCCCCAGGCTAAACGTTGAAATTGAAAATTGGTGAAACATTGCAAGCCCATTCCTAATTCTTAATTCCCAATTCCTAATTATAGTAAGGAACCCTCTGCCATTGGCCGCCGTATTTACCACCAAACCCAGAAACCTAACCAACTATGAGCAATACCCCATCTAACAACCAGGGCGATGTGAAAACCCTGCTGGAGAAAATCAAGGACATCAACACGGCCATGCTGAGCACCGCCGACGAGGACGGTTCCATTCGGTCACGGCCCATGCGCCACCTGGAGGCCAATGAAGACGGCACCATCTATTTTTTCACGGAATACAATTCGGGCAAAACCGACGAAATCAAGAACGACAGCCACGTGAACCTGAGCTATGCCAAACCCGGCGACCAAATGTACGTGTCGGTGTCGGGCAAGGCGCAGGTGTACCGTGACCAGCAGAAAATAGACGAACTGTGGAACCCCGCCATGAAAGCCTGGTTCCCAGACGGCAAAGATGACCCCAAAATTGGAATCCTGAAAGTAACCATTGACAAAGCCGAATACTGGGACTCACCCAGCAGCGCAGTGGTGCATTTGTACGGCATGGTCAAAGCCGCCATTACCGGGGAGCCTGCCCACCCCGGCGAAAACAAAAAAGTCAATTTATAGTTGAAATAGAAAAGGGAGCCTGACCGCTCCCTTTTTTAATGCAATTGCCGGATTCCCGTTTTTCGGCTACATTTCGCAAACAAGACCAAAACCAGTCCGTACGTGCCTTCTCCAATCTCCCCTGTTTCTTCTGCGCATACTACCCTTTCCTTGTTTGGCGTAAAACCGGGGCATTGGCGCTGGGGCTTGGCACAAATGGGCACCTCCCGGCAACCCTTGCAGCAAGTCAAAGGCCTTCGGTTTTATAAGTTGTTGGGCAGCGGCCAGGGCCGGGGCTTCAGCCTGAAACCCAACTGGTACCGCTACGGCCTTATGTGCACCTGGGATTCTCCGAATGCCGCTGAGGATTTTCTGCATGGCCACCCGCTTATGCGCCAGTACCAGGAACACACGTTTGAGCAATACCATTTATCCCTTCTGCCGCTGCAGACCCACGGGCTATGGGACGGTAAAAACCCGTTCACCACTGAAACGCGCGCCAGCACCCAAGACCAACCCATTGCCGTACTCACCCGCGCCTCCATCAAACTCACCAAAGTCTTGGACTTCTGGAAGCACGTGCCCCAGGCCAGCGCCAGTTTAGACCAAGCCCAGGGCTTACTCGCTTCTATTGGTTTAGGCGAAGCGCCTTTCATCCGGCAGGCCACGTTCAGCCTCTGGGAGAACGAAGCCGCCATGAAAGCCTACGCCTACCGAACCGCCTCGCACCGCGACGTCATCACAAGAACCAGAACCCAAGGCTGGTATTCAGAGGAAATGTTCGCGCGGTTCACCCCCATCAAAAGTGAAGGCACCTGGAATGGCGTTGACCCGTTGCTTAATTGCTGATTGTTAATTGCTGATTATTTACAGATGGCTGTTGAGCGTCTTTCCCTCCTCACTCTGCCGCGTGTCTCCAGACTCGTAACATTGGATGGGTCGAGTCTCCAGACTCCATTTAAACGGCTGCTGGCTCCCAGCGAGTCTTGAGACTCACTTCATCCATCTGCACGAGTCTGGAGACTCGCGCCAGGAGGGTTTGGGAAAATGCTTGAAAGGAATCACCCCAACCTAAGCCCTTTCCCAATGGAAGTAGGAATTTCAGAGACCTCTATTTTTGGTCTCATTTCTGGAAATGAGGCTAAAAACGAAAATCAGAAAACCTTGTAAAATGCAAAAGGTGGTCCTTGGAAGACCACCTTTTCGTATTGTTGGTAAGCGAGGTAAATTATTTGCCAGCTCCTTCGCTGTTCTTCATGTCCTGCACTTCCTTGCGGATGTCCTGGGCCATGTTTTTAAGATCCTGCATGCCTTTTCTCACGCGAGTACCAGCAGCTGAATTCTTCTTGTCATAGAACTTCTCGAAATCGCCTTCAAGAGAAAGAACCAGGTCCTTAATTTTTGAAAAATTGTTCATTAGAGCTTGTTTTAAAGGTTTAACAATTGGTTTGATGGCTCTAATATAGGAATTATAAAATAAGGCGCAAAAAAATTACCGTTTGTATTATTTTATTAAAGAACGTCGTTTTTAGACCGTTACGCCCGTTTTAGTATAAAGTCCTTTATCTAGCTTGGCAGAAATTGCCTCAAAGGCGGCAATGGTCTCGGCCACGTCTTCCAGCGTATGCACCGCGGTTGGTATTAACCTCAACATAATCACGTCTTTAGGTACCACCGGGTACACCACAATAGAACAGAAAATGCTGTAATTCTCGCGTAAATCAAGGGTCAGCGCCGTGGCGTCAGAAATTTGTCCGTTCAACAGCACCGGGGTCACCGGCGAAGTGGTGGTGCCAATATTAAAGCCTTTTTCGCGCAGGCCTTTTTGCAGGGCGTTCACAATGGTCCAGAGGTTATCCTTCAGTTCTGGCTTGGTACGCAATAATTCCAGACGCTTGAGCGCACCCACCACCAACGGCATGGGCAATGACTTGGCATAGGTCTGCGAGCGCATGTTGTAGCGTAGGTATTCTATCACCTGTTCATTGCTGGCCACAAAGGCGCCAATGCTGGCCATGGACTTGGCAAACGTGGAGAAGTAGATATCAATGCCGTCTTGCACGCCTAAATGCTCCCCGGTTCCGGCACCTGTTTTTCCCATGGTTCCAAAGCCGTGGGCATCATCTATGAACAGTCTAAAGTTATATTTCTCTTTGAGGGCCACTACTTCCTGCAGCTTGCCCAAATTACCGCTCATGCCAAACACACCCTCAGTGATCACCAAAATGGCACCGCCAGATTCATTGGTGAGGCGGGTGGCGCGCTGCAGTTGTTTCTCCAGGCTCTCTATGTCATTGTGCTGGTACACAAACCGCTTGCCCTGGTGCAGGCGCACACCGTCAATGATACAGGCATGCGACTCCGCGTCATACACAATCACGTCATGGCGGTCTACCAGCGCGTCAATGATGGACACCACGCCCTGGTACCCAAAGTTCAGCAAAAAGGCATCTTCCTTCTTCACAAACTCGGCCAGCTCGCGCTCCAGCTGCTCATGGTTGTTGGAGTTACCAGACATAATGCGGGCGCCCATGGGCAGTGCCATGCCAAACTCAGCCGCCGAATCAGCATCTGCTTTGCGCACCTCTGGGTTGTTGGCCAGGCCCAGGTAGTTGTTCAGGCTCCAGTTCAACACGGGTTTTCCCCTGAAATTCATGCGTGGGGCAATATCACCTTCTAATTTTGGAAATGTGAAATACCCGTGGGCGTAATGTGAATGGCTACCTAGGGGACCGCGGTTAGCTAATAACTTTTCAAATAAATCCACTTCAAATAAAGGTTTAGGCGATGATGGATGATGCAAACCTTAAAAGTCCACATTATCTTCCGAAAATAAAATATGAATGGTGGGCAAATTTACATGGTTCAGTGGCAAATACAAAGTATGCCAGGCCCGCAAATGAATTATATCTTGTATCTTTTAAGTTTGGCCGCAATACGCGTTCTTTGGGTACCTAATTGACGAGAGAATTATTGGATGAAACAATTCAAAAAAATATTGGTCGCCAACCGTGGCGAGATTGCCTTGCGCGTCATGCGTTCCGCCAAAGAAATGGGCATTAAAACCGTGGCCATCTACTCAGAAGCCGACCGCCAGGCCCTGCACGTGCGTTACGCCGACGAGGCCGTGTGCGTGGGCCCAGCCCCTTCCAACCAGTCCTATCTTCGCGCTGATGTTATTCTGGAGGTCTGCAAAAATCTGGGCGTAGACGCCGTTCACCCCGGTTACGGATTCCTTTCTGAGAACGCCACCTTCGCCAAACAGGTGGAAGAAGCCGGCATCACCTTTATTGGGCCTTCACCAGAAGCCATTGAACTGATGGGCAGCAAGCTGGCCGCAAAAGCCGCCGTGGCCAACTACAACATCCCCATGGTGCCCGGCACTGAATACGCCATCACTGATGTGGAAGAAGCCAAGAAACTGGCTACTTCCATCGGGTTTCCTATTTTAATCAAGGCCAGCGCCGGCGGCGGCGGAAAAGGCATGCGCGTGGTAGACCAGGTCTCTGAGTTTGAGGAGCAGATGCAGGTGGCCGTGAGCGAGGCCACCTCGGCGTTCGGAGACGGTTCTGTCTTTATTGAGAAATACATAGGTTCGCCGCGCCACATTGAGATTCAGGTTTTGGGTGACACGCACGGCAACATTGTGCATTTGTTTGAGCGCGAATGCTCCATCCAACGCCGCCACCAGAAAGTGATTGAGGAAGCCCCATCAGCAGTCTTGACCCCTGAATTGCGTGCCGAGATGGGTTTGTGTGCCGTGAACGTGGCCAAAGCCTGTAACTATATTGGCGCGGGTACCGTGGAGTTTCTGCTGGACGAGAACAAAAATTTCTACTTCCTGGAAATGAACACCCGTCTGCAGGTGGAGCACCCAGTGACCGAGCAAATCACCGGTTTAGACCTGGTAAAAGAACAGATCAAGGTAGCACAGGGCGAGCCTCTCTCCTTTTCTCAGGAAGACTTGACCATCACCGGCCATGCCATGGAATTGCGCGTGTACGCCGAAGACCCCACCAACAACTTCCTGCCAGACATCGGGACATTGACCACCTACAAAAGGCCGCAGGGCCTGGGCGTGCGCGTAGATGACGGGTTTGAGGAAGGCATGGAGATTCCCATTTACTATGACCCCATGATTGCCAAACTGGTGACTTACGGCAAAGACCGCGCAGAAGCCATTGACAAAATGATCAGGGCCATTGACGAATACCAGATCACCGGCATTGAAACCACCTTGCCCTTCGGGAAATTTGTGATGCAGCATGAAGCGTTCCGGTCCGGGGACTTTGACACCAAGTTCATTGAGCGTTATTTCAAAGACCCCACCGTTCTGAAAGGAGCACCAAATAAAGACGAGGAAGAATTAGCCGCTGTGTTGGCCGCCGTGTTCGCGGGGAAAAAGAAAACCACAGCGCCAGCAGCTGCTACCAGCGTAGCCGCCACTTCTGGCATGTCTGACTGGCGGAAGAATAGATTGAAGTAGATTTCCCCTGATTACTACAAAAGAGCGAGCCTCAGCGTCTGTAGATGCTGAGGCTCGCTCTTTTTATTCATTTCCGTTTTCGGGCTCATTTCTGGAATTGAAGCCAAAAACGGAAACATCTTTGGATCTGCTTACATTAAATCAAACAGGTTTTTCACGCCAATGTGTCGCTCTTTGGTAAAGCCTTCGCCGTAGGTGGCACCAATGGCATGGCCGAATTCTAAAGCGCGAGCCTCTATGAAACGCATAAACTCCGGCGACGAAATATAGGTGGCTGGTTCGCCGGTGTCTTCGTTGGCTGGGGTGAAGAACTGGCTTTTGAAGGCTCTAATGGCTTCCACCTTCGTTTCCCAGTACGGCGTGACATCCACAATCAGGTCTGGGGTAATCATGCGGTCCTGAATGTAGTGGTAGACGGCTTTGGGGCGCCAGGCTTCTTGTTCAATACCGTTTTCATCCAGCGTCTTCACTTGTCGTAAGCCAGACAAGAAACAGGCCTCTGACACCAACTGGCTTCCGCGCCCGTGGTCTGGGTGCCGGTCATAGATGGCGTTCAGCAAGACAATCTCGGGCTGGTATTTTCTGATGGCCGCAATGACCAGGCGCTGGTGGGCTTCGTCGTTCTTGAAAAAACCATCGGCCATGCCCAGGTTCTCGCGGGCGTCAAGGCCTAGAAGTTGAGTAGCGGCGGCAGATTCCTGGGCGCGGGTTTCTGGCGTACCACGGGTTCCCAATTCACCTCTGGTCAAATCCACGATGCCCACTTTCTTGCCTTGCGCCTTGTGCGCTAAAATGGTACCCACGCAGCCAAGTTCGGCGTCGTCTGGATGAGAGGCAAACGCCAGGAGGTCGAGTTTCATAGATTGCTTATTTAACGCGCAGGTTGCGGCCAATTTTTAACGTGGTTCTAGTAGAAATGCGGTTGAGCTTGGCAATCTGCGCCACAGACACACCGTATTTCCGGGCAATAGTCCCCAAGACTTCACCGCTTCTAACTTTATGGTACACTGCGCGCCGGGCAGATTTGGCCCCGTAAGACGATTTTTTCTTGCTGGTGCGGTTGTAATAATTGAACAGCGCCGAGGTAATCTGGAAGTTCTCCCCTTTCAACAAATAATCTGGGAAATCATAAATCTCCTCTGGGTCAATAGGGTTGCCCTCGTACCGAACTTCGTAATGCAAGTGTGGCCCCGAGCTACGACCAGTGCTGCCGCCCCAACCAATCAACTCACCGGCTTTCACCATCTGGCCTACTTTGGCCACGGGCTTGCTCAGGTGGCCATACAAGGTCTCCAAACCGTTCACGTGGCGTACCACCAGATAATTGCCGTAACCACCGCCATCCCATTTAGAAATCCGGATCACGCCGTCAAAGGCGGCTTTCACTGAGTCACCAGTGTCCAAGTCCAGATCTGTCCCGTAATGCCATCGGTAGCCCCTGAACCCGAAGTCTGAGGTGACCGGCGTTTTCACCAAAGGCATTTTGTAGCTGTGCTCTTTGTCATACAGCTTGATAGCAATGGTGTCTTTGATCTGGCGGCCGTCTTTGCGGTAAGGGTTGATGTTGCGCGTGTCCCAGATGGCATAGTAGCTGGCAATCTTCACCCACACGCTGTCTTCCATCTGCACTTCCTCAGACATCTCCACAATAGACTGCTCGCCCAGGTCCAGGTTGCTAGTGTCTTCACTGACAATAGAAAGTTTTTTGATGGGGCTGAACGTGCCGCGGTTGGCTTTGCCGTCGGTGGGAAAATCCTCGTTTTTGATAAGGACCGTGGTGTCAGGCTTCACGTATTTAATCTTGGGGGCCCGCACTTTAAACAAGTCTTTCCTCGCCTTTTTCTGCGCCTGGGCGGTGGTCCCGAACAGGAGCCCCAGACAAAGAAACAGCAAGAAAGGTATTTTTTGAAAATGCATTTATCAGTAGTCATCACCAGGCCTTTACAAGCAAAGGCCCGGTTTTAAAACTGAAAAAGCCGCCCTGTTATTGCCTTGGCAGATAAAGGAGCAGCTTTTTCTTATGGGTTAATGGTCGGCCACAGAGGCCAGATAGCGTTCGGCATCCAGGGCGGCCATGCAGCCGGTGCCGGCCGCCGTCACGGCCTGGCGGTACACATTGTCCTGCACATCGCCACAGGCGAACACGCCGTCAACGTTGGTTTTAGACGTGCCCGGTATGGTTTTGAGGTAGCCGCTGGCGTCATGCTCCAGGTAAGGCTGGAAAATCTTGGAATTAGGTTCATGGCCAATGGCCACGAAGAAACCAGTAACTTTAATGTCCTGGGTTTCGCCGGTCACGGTGTTTTTGATGCGGGCGCCTTCTACGGCATGTTCTCCCAGGATTTCCTCGGTGAGGCTGTTCCAGAGAATCTCTATGTTAGGCGTGTTTTTGACGCGGTTCTGCATAATGATGGAGGCACGCATTTCATCGCGGCGCACAATCATGTACACTTTAGAAGCCAGGTTTGACAGGTAATGCGCCTCTTCACAGGCAGTGTCCCCAGCGCCCACAATGGCTACTTCCTGACCGCGGTAAAAGAACCCGTCACACACGGCGCAGGCAGAAACCCCGCTCCCGTTCAAACGTGCTTCTGACTCCAGTCCCAGCCATTTGGCCGAAGCCCCAGTAGCGATAATCACCGTATCAGCGGTCATGACTTTCTGGTCATCTATGGTCACCTGGTGCGGTTTGCCGGAGAAGTCCACGGCGGTGGCAATGCCATACCGTATGTCTGCCCCAAACCGTGCGGCCTGCGCCTTGAAATCTTCCATCATCTGCGGACCGTTGATGCCCTGCGGATAACCCGGATAGTTCTCCACGTCATTGGTAATAGTGAGCTGTCCGCCGGGTTGCAAGCCTTGGTACATGACCGGTTTCAGGCCCGCGCGCGACGCATAAATAGCTGCTGTATAACCGGCTGGGCCGGAACCTATGATTAAGCACTTCACATGCTCTTTCTGGTTTTCCATATCAGGTTCAGATTTAGGGAGTGCAATATTACGAATTTTTTCCTTGCCTTTTCTGGCTAAGGTGTCCTAAACTGGGTTGCAGCCAGGGAACCATGGGGTAAATCGGTTTCCGTTTTCGGGCCCATTTCTGAAAATGAGCCCGAAAACGAAAAGCTCAAATTCACTCAACTATGGCGCGGAAGTTATTTCCGTGACTTGCTATATTTCTCCGTAAGTCACGGAAGTAACTTCCGCGCCATAGAAGCAATCGCAAAAACAGAAACCAATGTTTGATCACCTTTCAGAAACAAAAAAGCCTTGGCTACCAGAGCCAAGGCTTTTCATTACTATTTAAATCAGATTAACCTAAGTAAGGCTTCAACGCTTTGCTGCGTGATGTGTGACGAAGGCGACGGATGGCTTTCTCTTTGATCTGGCGCACGCGCTCACGGGTCAGGTTGAATTTCTCGCCAATCTCTTCCAGGGTCAACGAATGCTCGCCGTTCAGCCCGAAGTAAAGTGTGATTACATCGGCCTCTCTTTTGGTCAAGGTAGACAAGGCGCGCTGCACTTCTTTGCGAAGCGAATCATTCATAAGGCCGGTGTCCGGAGACTCTTCGTCTTCGTTTTCCAGCACATCTAATAAACGGTTTTCCTCGCCTTGCACAAAGGGTGCATCAACAGACACGTGACGGCCAGAGATCTTCAAGGTGTCCACTACCTCGGCGGTGGTCAATTCCAGCACTTCAGCAATTTCTTCCGGTGACGGTTCACGCTCAAATTTCTGCTCCAGTTCTGAGAAAGACTTGGAGATTTTGTTCAGGGAACCTACTCTGTTCAAGGGCAAACGCACAATTCTGGACTGCTCCGCCAAGGCCTGCAGAATAGACTGACGAATCCACCAAACGGCGTAGGAGATGAATTTGAAACCCCGGGTTTCGTCAAAACGTTTGGCGGCCTTGATCAAACCTAAGTTCCCTTCGTTGATCAAATCGCCCAGAGACAAGCCCTGGTTCTGGTATTGCTTGGCCACCGACACCACGAAGCGCAGGTTGGCTTTGGTTAATTTCTCGAGGGCGAACTGGTCGCCTTCTCTGATTCGCTGGGCAAGCGTTACCTCCTCATCTGGAGTGAGCAAGTCCACCTTACCAATCTCCTGCAGGTATTTGTCAAGGGATTGGCTTTCACGGTTGGTAATCTGCTTGCTTATTTTCAGCTGTCTCATTGGAGTGTGTTTCTTACTGTGTGTATCTCTGTGTTAATAGGGCTGGTTTGGTAACCCAGCCCAGGCGCCAAAAGTTCTATCTTAGGCAGAACCCTGGCCAACTCCTTCTGTTTTAGGCGCTATTTCAAAAACAGAGCCCAAAAACCCAACCGCGCCCGGCCCTACAAGTAGAACGGATTCGGTTGGGTAACGGCTTCAATTATTAGTCTTGTTTTGGGGCAGCCTCTGTGCGCTCTGGGCGCGGCAACAAGGCCTTGCGTGACAGCTTGAACTTGCCGGTCTTAGGATCTACGTCCACCAGTTTCACCTGGATCTCTTCGCCTAACTCCAACACGCCTTCCATGCTCTCCAAACGCTCCCACTTCACTTCAGAGATGTGCAGCAAGCCGTCTTTGCCCGCCATGAACTCCACAAACGCGCCGTACGGCTGTATGGATTTCACTTTGCCTGTGTACACCTCGCCCACTTCTGGCACGGCCACAATGGCTTTGATCTTACCCACCGCCATTTGCATGGCTTCCTGGTTGGTGGCAAACACGTTCACGTAACCTTTGTCGTTTTTCTCTTCAATCTGAATCACGGCACCAGAGTCACGCTGAATCTGCTGGATCACTTTACCGCCAGGCCCAATGATAGCACCAATGAATTCTTTCTCAATGATGATATTGGTAGAACGCGGCGTGTGCGGTTTGAAATCTGCGTTAGGCTGTTGGATGGTTTTATTCATCTCACCCAAGATGTGCAGACGGCCGTTTTTGGCTTGTGCCAAGGCCTGGCTCAAAATTTCAAAGGAAAGACCTTTCACCTTGATGTCCATCTGGCAAGCGGTGATACCTTTGGCAGTACCCGTTACTTTAAAGTCCATGTCACCTAAGTGGTCTTCATCACCCAAGATGTCAGAAAGAACGGCGAAGTTACCGGTGGTCTCATCCATGATCAGACCCATGGCAATACCAGAAACCGGCGCTTTGATTTGAATACCGGCATCCATCAAGGCCAAGGTAGCGGCGCAAACCGTAGCCATGGAAGAAGAACCGTTAGATTCCAGAATATCAGAGACAATTCTGATAGTGTATGGGTTTTCGTCTTCCGGGGGCAATACTTTCTTGATAGAACGCATGGCCAGGTTTCCGTGCCCAACTTCTCTACGGCCGGTTCCGCGCATAGGCTTGGCCTCACCGGTGGAGAATGGCGGGAAGTTGTAGTGCAGCATGAATTTGTTGTAGCCAGAGAACATGGCGCCATCAATCATCTGCTCGTCTAACTTAGTACCCAAGGTTACGGTAGTCAACGACTGCGTCTCGCCACGGGTAAACACCGCAGAACCGTGCGCGCTTGGCAGGTAGTTGATCTCTGACCAGATAGGTCTGATTTGATCCAGGGCACGGCCATCTAAACGGCGACGCTCTTTCAACACTACGTCACGTACGGCTTCTTTTTCAGCATCATGGAAATACTTGCCAATTAAGGTAGTATCATAGCCATGGTCAGCCGGAAGTGATGCCACAAATTCTTCTTTTATGCCTTTGAAACCAGCTTTACGCTCGGCTTTCACACCGTTGCCAGAAGCGGCGACTGCGTAGGCTTTCTCGTAAACGGCTTGGTAAATAAGGTCTTTCAAGGCTGGGTCATTGTTCTCATGGCTGTAGGTACGCTTGGTAGTTTTACCAACCGCCAAACCTAACTCCACTTGAACGGCCACTTGCTCTTTAATAGCGTCATGGGCAATTTTGATGGCTTCCAGCATCTCTTCTTCAGACACTTCGCTCATTTCACCTTCCACCATGGCTACACTGTCAGCGGTACCGCCAACCATCAGGTCAATGTCGGCGCGCTTTAAGTCAGAAAGCAAGGGGTTGATCTGGAACTGGCCATCAATGCGGGCCACCCGTACTTCAGAGATGGGTCCGTTGAACGGAATATCAGATACTGACAAGGCAGCAGAGGCCGCCAAAGCCGCCAATGCATCTGGCAGAATCTCAGCATCAGCCGAAATCAAGTTGATGATCACCTGCGTCTCAGAATGGTAATCATCTGGGAACATAGGGCGAAGAATACGATCTACCAGACGGCTAATCAATACTTCATAGTCAGAAAGGCGTGCCTCTCTTTTCAAGAAACCGCCCGGTATTTTACCGTTAGAGGCGAATTTCTCTTGATAGTCTACAGACAGGGGAAGGAAATCAACTCCTTCGCGGGCACCTTCGTTAGAAACTACAGTGGCCAACAGCATGGCGTTGCCGCATCTCACCACTACAGAACCGTCTGCCTGCTTGGCAAGCTTGCCGGTCTCAATGGTGATATCACGGCCATTGGCCATTGAAATGGTTTTGGTTATTGCGTTATATGACATCATTCTTTTGATAAGATACAATCAACGTAAAAGGCACCCACAGGCAAAGCAAGCCAGGGGCGCAGTCAGGGGGTATTGACGAAAAGGCAAAGGCCATAAAAAAGAGAAGGGAATCCCGTTTATGAATTCCCTACTCTTTCTTATGGATGTTATTTACGGATGCCTAATTCAGCAATGATGGCGCGGTAGCGGCCAATATCAGTTTTAGTGAGGTAGTTGAGCAATCTTCTTCTCTTACCCACCAACTTCAAAAGACCCAAACGGGTTGAAAAGTCTTTCTTGTTTGATTTCAGGTGATCCGTCAAGTGATTGATCCGGGCAGTGAACAGGGCTATTTGTGATTCAGCAGAACCGGTGTCGGTGGCTGTCTTGGCAAATCCGCTGTTTTGGAAGATTTCTTTTTTCGCTTCGGTAGTTAATTTCATTGCGTGTAAAGTACTGGTCTATTTTTTCGCAGTTTATAAGCCGCAAAGTTAAGGAACAAAGGAGAATATTCAAAATTTCATGTGAATTAAACTGCAAAAATCCACTACACCGCCTTGCGGGGCTTGCGTAGCCGGGCCGTGATCTTCCGCCAGAAGTCAATCTCCAACAAACTGGAGTCATTGCGGGCCTGGAACAAAAAGAAAATGCCCACCGGCAGCAAGATGCCGTTGGCCGCCCACATGCCCACCGCCACCGGCGCCACGCCCTCGCGGCCCCACTTCTCGCCCAGAATACTCAGCACGTAGTAGATGATGAAGAACACAATGGAGATGATCACGGGCATGCCCAAGCCGCCTTTTCGAATGATGGCCCCCAGCGGCGCGCCAATCAAAAACATGATGAAACACGCCAGTGCCTGCGCAAATTTCTTGTGGATCTCTATCTCATAGTTATTGGCTTCGCGCTGAATACTGGCCAACCTTGAGGCATAGGAACTGGTGTAACTCTTTACGTTGCGCGCAGCGTTCAAGGCAGTCTGCACATCACTGAGGCTGGCCACCGGCAGTGCCTTGGGCTTGGCTTTACCGGTTTTCACGGTGTCTGGCGCTTGAAACGCCGTGAACTGCGTGTGGAACGGTTTAATGTTAGGCCCCAGCAATTTGGTCTCCACTCCTTTCTGTTTGTTCAGCGAGTCAGTGACCTGGGTAAGCTGATTGATGTTCTTCATCATTTTATTGTCAGCAAACCATTGGCTGTTGCTCCTGGTCATCTGGAACGAAGACATGTTCACCACCATTTTGTTGTACCCGAAGCCCTGGCGTACAAACCCGCTGCCCTGGGTGGGGCTGCCTTGGTTGCCCTTGTCCTCCACAAAGGTTTTGCCGTTGAACATCTCCAACACCAGGTATTGGTCATTGAACTGGGTGTACATTTTGCCCGAGTCGGCCAGCATGACCACGGTGTTGCCCTGCCCGTTGCTGTGGTCATAGATCATGACGTCTTTGAGCGTTTGGCCGTCTGGGTACTTTTTGCCCACCCTAATGCTGCGGTTGGGCAAGCCATTGTAAAACGAGCCTTCCTTTAAATCAAGCGATGGTTTTTTCTGCCGTATGTCCCACATGAGGCTGTAGGCGCGCAGGTTGGCTTTGGGTACTATGGTGTTGTGGAAGAAAAAAGCCGCCACCGTGAGCAGCACCGCAAAGACAAACACCGGCCGCAAGGCGCGCACCAGTGAAATGCCCGACGTCTTGATGGCCGTGAGTTCATGGTGCTCGCCCAAATTCCCGAAGGTCATCAACGATGACAGCAGAATAGCCAGCGGGAACGCCATGGGCGCCAGGTTTAGGCTGAAGTAAAAAAGCAGCTCCGCGATTAAGGAAGCCCCCAAATCCTTGCCTATCAGGTCATCCAGGTATTTTAGGATCACCTGCAGCAGCAGAATAAACTCCACCACGGCAAAGGTGAGCACAAAGGGCCCCAAAAAGGACTTGAGAATAAGCTTGTCTAATTTTTTCATGTAGATGCGCCGCTTGTCAGCCGCCAGCCATTCTGGAAAGGTGCTGGCATTGAGGGAAAACGGCCAAATTTACGAAAAGCGGCGGAAAGAAGCCTATCCGCCAATCAACTCCCGTAAATTCTGCACCAGGTTGTCCCACAGTTCGGTCAGCTGTTCAACGTCGCCCACGTCTGTATAGTCTATGATGCGCAGATATTGTTCCTGGGTGAGCTCACTGGTCTCAATGGAGAAGTCAATATAGCTGTAGTCATGCGGAATGCCCTTGTTGGTGTTCATGAAGGTGAACCTAACCGACTTGTTGGTGCGGTGACTGGTCATTTCGGCGATGTGGTCTGTGTTGTCCCAGACCAGGTTGAACTTGCGGTCGCCTAGCTGCACCGCCGACTCACAGAGCCACTGGGAAAGCCCCGAGGCGGTGCTCAGGTACGGGTACAACATCTTGGCAGAGGAATTGAGCGGGTATTCTCGTACAAATTTTATTTTACTCATATTGGTACTAGAACTAAAAGGTAAGGGTATAGTTTTGGTAAGGGCGGTTCTAAGCGTGAATCCAAGGGTTGCCGTCAGGAAAGCTGGCAGGTAAGCCTGAAACTACAACTTTGCTGGGGCTGGTTTGTTCCAGGGCGGCGGCGGCTGGGTCTAAGAAAGAACCACCTTGCTGCCTGCAGCAGAATAACTTGCCACTAAAACCCTAATAGTTCTCAAATAAGGCAAAATATTTTACACAAAAAAGTTTGTGGGTTTATAATTCTTCTGCCTACATTTGCACCACAATTCGGCGGGGTAGCTCAGATGGTTAGAGCGCAGGATTCATAACCCTGAGGTCGGCAGTTCGATTCTGCTCCCCGCTACAGAAGCTCCACTTTACAGTGGGGCTTTTTTGTTTTTATACCCTTCCTCCTTCTTTATTCCTTCTTAAATTTTCCGCCAATTTGAATACCTGGATTCTAACCTAGGCATGAGGATAAATTAAACTTTCCGTTTTGTCTTCTTATAAAGATCTCGGTTGCAAATGGAGTCAGCGTTTCTATTCTCTTAGTATCGTTCGCCAAGGATTTTACAAAAGGACAAACTGAGGGAAACTGTATTATATTTTTGTTTAAGCGCTTATCTACAGACAGAAAAACTGTTCCTGCGCTTTCCGTTTTCGGGCTCATTTCTGGAAACGAAGACAAAAACGGAAGTACGCCACACTTTGTACACTCCTTAAATAAGATAGGAAACGAGCGACAGAATCTGGTCACAACCTCTTTAGGCGAAGTCAATTATGGCAGCAGAAGGTCTGTTCAACCCAAACGCATTCTTCAAGTTGAAAAAAGGTGGAAGCTGCGTTTTCGGGCTCATTTCTGGAAATGAGCCCGAAAACAGAAAAACATAGGCTGCTGGTTATTATTACTTTGCAAAGCGCAGAAAGAAGTGTTCCTTCACTATTGGTAAACTAAGCCCGTTACTTCCACCAACTCCTCTTCTTTTCCAAACCTTAGCGTTACCTGCTGGCCTGGCTTGGCCCCAATTACGGCCTTAGCAATTGGCGCCACAAACGCGATTTTCCCTTGGGGCAAAGACGCCTCATCTACGCCCACAATGGTGAAGGTACGCACCAACCCGGGCTTCCCTCCTTTCACTGTCTTCAGGGTAACCGTGGCCCCAAACCTTACTTCTTCCGGGGCCTGGCCGCTGTTGTCAATTACCTTGGCATTGTTCAGCCGTTCAGACAGGGCGCTGATCTGCGCTTTAAGAATGGTCAGTTGGCGGGTCCGGTTGGCGGGTTCATCTGGGCTGGCTTCCGTTTTGGCACGCTGGGCTTCCAATTCCTCCAATTCCTGGCGCAGCAGTTCCAGACCCTTGGGGGTGACGTAATTGGTTACGCCGGGCGGCAAGGCGGCGCGTGGCGCTATAATGGGTGCCTCGCCGGCATCGTCTTCTTTTACAAATGCTCTGCTCATAATTGGTAGAACGAGGCCTTATAATTTAGGTTCATCTGGCTATGAAAGGATGCCTGAGAGCCGCAGGAAGGAGGGAAAGTAATAGTGGTTTTTAAAATTTTGTTCTACTTTTAGGCGATTCAAAGTTTTAAATAAATTTTAAGATGTCTTCAAATCCTCTGAAATTTGGTGTCTGGCTGGTGCTGCTCTTGGCGATGGCCGGCTGTAAATCCACCGCACCCGTCGCCACCACCGCTCCCCCCGTTCAGCCTATAAAAGCGCCTTCTGAGTTCAGGGCTGCCTGGGTGGCCACCGTGGCCAACATTAACTGGCCCAGCAAACCCGGCCTCAGCACTCAGGAACAACAGCGGGAAGCCATAGAATTACTGGATTTCCTGAAGCAGCATAATTTCAACGCGGTCATCTTTCAGGTGAGGCCCCAAACCGATGCCCTTTACCAAAGCAGTTTGGAGCCCTGGTCTTATTACCTCACCGGCACCCAGGGCAAAGCCCCAGACCCGTTTTATGACCCATTGCAGTTCTGGATTGAGGCCGCCCATGACCGGGGCCTGGAACTGCACGCCTGGCTCAACCCCTACCGGGCCCACCATGTGAGTGGCGGCCCGGTTTCTGACCAGTCTATTGTGAAGAAAAAGCCGGAGCTGGCCCTTTACCTGAAAGAAGGCTATTGGTGGCTGGACCCCGCCCACCAGGGCACGCAGGACCATTCCTACGCCGTGGTCATGGACCTGGTGAAACGCTATGACCTGGACGGTATCCATTTCGATGATTATTTCTATCCCTACTCTTCTTATAACAAGGAAGAGGATTTCCCGGATCATGTGACCTGGGCGGCTTACCAGAAGTCGGGCGGAAAGATGGCGCGCAACGACTGGCGCCGGCAGAGCGTGAACCAGTTCATAGAGCGGCTGTACACGGGCATTAAGCAAGAGAAAAAGCATGTGAAGTTTGGGTTGAGCCCCTTCGGGATTTGGCGCCCCGGCCACCCCGAGAGCATTCAAGGCCTGGACCAGTATGACAAGCTCTACGCCGATGCCAAACTGTGGCTCAACAAAGGCTGGATAGATTATTTCTCGCCGCAGCTGTACTGGAAAATCAACCAGATTCAACAGAGTTACCCCGTATTGTTAGGCTGGTGGCAAGGTGAAAACACTTTGCAGCGCCACCTTTGGCCCGGCATTAGCGTGGGCCGCGACAGCACCGCGCGTAACGTACAGGAAATCACCAGCCAGATCATGATTGCCCGCGGCATGCTGCCCCAGAGCCAGGGCGTGGTGCACTGGAGCATTTCGTCGCTCACTAAGAACCCGCCAATGGCCAAAGCCCTGCTGGCCGGTCCTTATAAAACCGATGCGCTGGTTCCGGCCTCGCCGTGGCTAGATAAAACCCCGCCGGCCTCCCCTACCATCAGCAGCCAGGTACAAGGTGACTCCGTGCAGGTGTCCTGGTCAACCCAAGAACCAACCGACGCCTTCAAGTGGGTAGTGTACTCGCAATACGGCAACCGCTGGACCTATCAGGTACTTACACGCAAAGACACTTCCCTCGTGCTGCGTAGGTCCTTCAAAGCACCAGACGGTACGCAAATCCCACTGTCTAAAGTGGCCGTCTCCGCCATTGACCGCGTAGGCAATGAAAGCAAATGGCAGGAAGTGGCATTGTAGATTTTTGTTTATCCAAAAAAAGGAGAAGACTATCAGGGTCTCCTCCTTTTTTTTCGTTTTTGGGCTCATTCCAGAAAACGGAGCCGAAAATGGAATCTTGTATTATTTTCTCCTTAACGGTTAGTATAAACGACGGCAAGGCCGTCGGCCGAAGCTGACGTTTATGCAATGTTAGCTGGTGTAGTTTTTCTTTTTAAAATGTTCCACCATTCCCATTTTGTCAACTGGTAACCGATAAAGAACCCTGCTGTCCTTAAAGTCCATGTTAATACTATTTCTACCGTTCTTGCATTGTCGATAAGGTGAAAGTCAGTTGTTTCTGCCGATTTCACGAACCCATATATCAAGACGATGAAAGTAATCAAGAGAATAAGAACCCGTAGAATTTTATAGGCTAATTCTTTGACATATTTTTCAAATAGCTGAAAGAACAGATAAGTGGCAAGAATCGGAGGTGCGAAATTGGCGCCAATTATAAATGCAAGTCCTTTAGTCGGGTTTTCTCTTATTATGTGACCGTGCCCTTTGTAAAATGCTTCTCCTTGATAGTCGAAGTTGGACTTTAGAAAATTGCTTAGTAGAAGAACAAGTCCGACAAGAATGAGAGTCACGACCCCAAATGAAAGAATCTTGTATAGGCTTGAGTCTTTTGAATTCATTTTTTTATTCTTTCTATACCAGCTAACGTCTAATATAAAAAACGGCGAAGGCCGTCGGCCGAGATGATTTTTATACAATGTTGGCGGACGTTGTTGTTTTATTTTCCCCGCGTATTTTTTCTGCTTTTGACCTGATTTCAGAAAAACAGCCCGAAAACAGGAAATCGGAGTGTTTGAATTATTCCGATTACAAGTCCAGTTTTGGACTGATTTCCGTAAAACAGGCCGAAAACGCAAATCTGTCCGTCGGTGATGCACGCATTTTGCGTCAATTCTTGCTCAAACGCAACGTCAATTCCACTTCTGCAACATTGGCTGAAAGTCGGAGGCGTTCCCAACTTCTGCTAAACTAATCAAAATCCTCTGCTGATTTTCTTCTGCAAGTCCAGACGATTTTTTTTAGAACTTCTGCCACTCTTGCTGATGTTTTTCTGCCGTTCCAGCTGATAAAATGTTCTTTCAATGACCGCCAACGGCCTCGTGCATGAGGCGTGCAAGGCCGTCGGCCGTAGCATGGCTTATGCACATTGTTGGCAGTAGTTAATATTCTAGCTCAAAAGTTCCGACTTCGCCTTTTTTTATGTAGATACTGTCCCTTCTAGATATCCTTTGTCCATTTTTCTTGATTAATATCATAAACTGAGTATACTGGTTACCTGCTGTAATGCCCGATACTTCATATTTGGCAAAAGGAGGGTCTGAACCATAGAACCAATAATTGTGGTTACTGCTTATCTGCTCAACTGGGATGCCGCCAGAGCCATATGTGTTAATCAAAGGTATTGCCTGGAAAAAATCATCTGAAGAATTCGGACTGAAATTCTTAAATACTACTTTAACTGTTGCCTTGCTGGGTAAATGTACGTTTGCCGTTACAGTTGTGTCCGTTTTGTTGATACCGTAGTGGCTGTCAAACTGATAATGGTAGCTATTATCCTTTTTTACGGATATGTAGTATTGCCCTTCCTCCAATTCTCTGGCTGTAGGCGAAAAGCTAAAAGTATAGCGTCCTTTTTCATCCGTACTCCCTTTAGAGATTAATCTACCTGGATTGCCTATAGGTGTAGCAGGGCTGTTCCAACCTAATTCTACAGAAGCACCTGGTACTGGGGTTTGTGAGCCTTGCCCAGTATTGACAGTTATATTGAACGTCACGCAATTTTGCTTGCAGGGGATATTGACCATAGATTCGTCCCTAGTAAAACAACCTTGTAATAGAAAAGCGACTATTAATAAGTATAAAATGTTTTTCATGATTTTGAGATTTAATTTCTGCCAACGGTTTGCAGCTACAAGAAGTTGGCGATTACGAAGCACAAAACTGTCTGCCAGCACTAAACTTGATACGAAGCACAAAGCTTCATTTAACCACTGAACCGCCAATTTCTTGTAGGTGCTGTTACCTGCTGGCATTTCTGTTGTTATTAAACTGTCCTCGCAATTTTCTTAAGTATATTATGACTTTCTCCAAATTTGCAAAGTGCATCACAATGTTCTCTTAACTCCGAGAACAAAATATATTGAATTTTTGTTTGACTGCTTTTTATAGATGGTCTAGAAAGTTGCATTACTACTTCCTTTTCTCTTTTGTTAGGTAAAACAATATATAGGTGTTGTTCACTTTCTGTGAAAGAATATGATAAGTCTGTCAACCTTAATATTCCTGAATAAATGGAAGTGCTTTTTTCAACCTCAAACGCACAAATTGGCTTGTTTGTCCCTTTCTCAAACCAAACAACATCAATAAGTCCAACGGTGTTATAAGTTTCTTTGCTAATTTCCATTTTAGGAAAATTAGATAAACTTAAAAATGAAAAATTATTTCCTTGGTGAGATTTAGATCGGTCATTCGATGCACTAATTACATCATAACCTAATGCTTGTCCAATTTTCAGTAAATGATACTGCATTTCGGTGTGTACATCAACTTCTAATTGCTCACTCTCTACTTCTTTCCTTCTTTTCTCTACTTGCTTTTCAAATTTAATTTTGTCTTCTTCTGTTATAAATTTTTCTTCGCCAATAATCATTTTCTTTGCACCTATTTCAAATAGTAACCCTGAAAACGCACCAAGGTCGTTAGAAAGTAAAGATTTATGTTTTTCATTTGTTTCAATTAATGTTTCTCGTAGTTTGAGATATTCATTCCAAGAACCTAATTTTTTGTTGTCATTGAATAGTGTGTTGTAACCATTGACAATTGCAGTGTTAAATGGTGGAATAGTAGTAGGATGCAAAAAATACAAAATGCTTGCGACCGCAGGACCAAGTCCTTTAATTTTAAGTTGGTCCAGTTTTATTATTTCTTTTAAAATCGCATCTTCTTTTGTGTTGTAATTAAAACAGTTTTCTAAAAATTGTCCGAAATCGTTTTTATTTTTTTCATTTTCATAAATGTCCGGAATTCTTAATTTTGGTTTCCAATAAAAGGGATGAGCGACACCAACAAAAACTTGCTTTTGCTCCGAAATACAAGATAAAACAAACTCTAAGGAACTTCCTTTAAAATCGTTTGGAAAATTTTTATCCTTAATGTCATTTATAACCTGCTGTACCCCTCTGCGAATTGAACGAAAAGCTTTTAGTCTTTCATCATTATTGGCGAACCAAGTATTGTAAACACTCTCGGGGTCTGCTTTATAATTTCTTATTAGTAGTTCAAACTTTTCTGTCATGGTTGTCTTTTTTATGCTTGCAGGTAACGGTTTGGCTAAACGACGGCGGAGGCCGTCGGCCGATGCTGGCGTTTAGCTCTTGTTAGCGGTAGGGCTTTTTTTAATATTTTAGATAGTCTACTTTTTCTAAAGTCCCAGCGAATTGCATTAGATGACCTTTGCTTGCAGAATTCACCAGTCCGCGAACAATAACTTTTTTATTTTTCAGCTTTTCCAGCTCTTCTTCAGGCAATAATCCTTCTTCAAAGTCCGTCCAAAGAGCATTTTTTGAATCTTTCCTGTTTGCGTCCGCCCGAGTTTTATATAATCCAACATTCTCAAATTCATAGAGCAAGATTCCCGTTGCTTCTATATATTTTCCGTCAAATCGGCTGGGATTTTCAAGAAGCGTATTAATTTCCACGCTTATATACTTAGTCGATTCTTCTTTTGTCGTTTTGAATTCTTTGGATTCATTGCAACTAAAGAGAAAAAGCGGTAATAAGATTGTTAAGAGTCTATTCTTCATTTTTCTATGCCTTACCGCTAACGGACTTGGCTAAACGACGGCGAAGGACGTCGGCCGAGATGACGTTTAGCCTTTGTTAGCTGTTGTTCTTTCTTCTTCTTTTAAAGATAAATTTTATTTCCTCTAACCAACTACTTTTTTGCCCCTGTTGATTATCTGTTTGATTTGAAGAATTTTCTGATTCATTTACTGGGAACCATTCCTTGCCGGTAAGATATTTTTCAAAATCCGAAAGCAACAAGGAAGCCGCTTTCTCTAAATAGTCCTGTTCTACGTCCTGGTCTTCTTTAAGAACAAAATAAACCAATTGTCCGCCGAGGTGTGTTTCAGGTGGAGTTGTGTTAACTATTCTAATCTCAAAACCATAGTCTACAGGATGATAGGCATTCGAGACCCTTACAACCCTTTCAGCCGCTTTGTTGATGTATTCTATTTGGTCATAAATAATAACCCCATTCGGTTGCTTACTTTCGGTATGCGTCGGTTTATCATAGCCGTAGTCCGTTGAAAGGCATTCAAAAAACCTCAGTGACTTCTCAATGAAGTTTTTCCTTTTAGCATCATATTGCTCTTTTATATTCATAATATGAATAACAGCTAACGGTTAGTATAAAAAACGTGCGAGGCCGTCGGCCGTAGCATGATTTTTATGCAATGTTGGGTGAAGCCATTTTTTTATTTACAGCTTACAACGCCAGCTTTAAAGTTTATTTTAGACACGCTTGGGTCTATTCTGCTATATGTTATTTTAATGCATTCCCCAATATTTGGATTTAAGCCATCCTGTGATTTTTGACTAGCTTCATATTTTTGTCCGTTAACTTGATAGTCGTAATGGATTAATGGATAAAGTGAAACTCTTACTCCTTTTGAATTTTGAAGGAAAGTCACTTTCCCTGTCGTTTCTGCCGAATCCTTAAAAGCTTTTTCTTTATATAAGTAGTTGTTTACGCCCCAAATTAAAGCTGCTGAAAAGAAAACAGTCATTACCAGTCTATAAGTTGTGAATTCTATTCCTGCAATTTTGAACAAGTATTTCTTTTCCAATTTTTATTTTATTGGTTACACCCAACGGCCTCGTGCATGAGACGTGCAAGGCCGTCGGCCGTAGCATGGCTTATGCACAATGTTAGCAATAGGAGTTTTTATTCTAGTACAAGCGCTATATCAAACTTACCTAGCTGCTTAGAAAAATCAGCTAAAAAAGAAGGCTTGAGCCATACTGTATCTTTCGTGTCCTGTCGAATGATTTGCATTTCTATGATATTGCTAAATATTTCGTGTCGATAAGATTCTTCTTGAAAGGTGAAGTTAGGCAAGTTGCTTCCGCTTGAAGCCGCTGAATGGGGGTTGATTATCATCTTATAATATTCTAGTCCGTCCCGGTTTTCTTTTAAATATGTACCGCCAGAACTGTCCTTTGTCAGTTTACTATCCTCCGCTTTCCAGTCTTTTTTAAGCTTATAGAATTCAATGGTGTCCTTTATTGCAAAATCATAATCACTTCTTTGAGTTGGCATTAGTGAGAAAGTGATTATGATTTTATCTTGAGTATTATTGATTATGTAGAAACTGGATAGCCATGAACAGCCACTAAGACTGAAAACCAAAATCGAATAAATGAATAGTAAACTTTTCTTCATTCTCTTATTGCTAACGGTTTAGCTAAACGACGGCCAAGGCCGTCGGCCGAGTCTGGCGTTTAGCTGTTGTTGTGGTGCGTTTTTCTTTCTGCTTTAGCTATCAAAATCCTGACATTCTACTTCACAAACATAACAGCCAATTTCCTTCAGCTTTGGTAATGTGTTATTCAAATAATACCCATAGTCAGTGTACCTGTCAGAGCCGATGATTCTTTTACCGATTCCAGGGGTAATGTGCAATTCGTAATGCTTTGCATACCCACTGTTTTTATTCTCTAGTGGGTAAATCAGGAGAATGTTACATTCAAAGTATTCCCTATCACAAAATGTAATAGCGTTCAGTTTGTTGCTCCTTTCCCTATTGTCCAGTATTTTGTAAACTTCTTCTACATCATAGAATACTTTATAGTCGAAGTCGTCAAGGTCATTAACCGCTATAGAAGAGAATTTTCCGTTTTGGTCTTTGAGAGTCCAGAAATCATTGGTGAAATCGCGGATGAGGTCTGATAGAGTTTTATGGTTAGTAACTACTCTTATTTTGATTGACCTTGAAACGCTCATTTTTTATATTTTAAATGCACCACAACGGTTAGTATAAAAAACGTGCGAGGCCGTCGGCCGAAGCATGATTTTTATACAGTGTTAGCAGTTTTTATTTTTTGTACACAATTGCAATATTTCTATCTTTTATCTTTAATTCTATACTTTCAATGTCTCCAATATCGTGCTTTATCGCTAACTCATAATTTGCAAAAGACTCACCATTAGTATCCGAGCCATAACCAGCAAGCAACACTTTATTATTTATTTCACTTACAACTTTCATTTGCTTTGGGGACATTTGTAAGTAATTTTTCCAAACTGGATGTATGCCATCTAAACTGTAGATTGATACAGTATGTCCTTGTCCACCATTAATATTATTTTCTATTCTTATTGCACGGCCACTATTCGGGTTATCACTAACAATTCTTCCATTCTCTAATCTTTGGTGAGAATTTGATACAAAGAATATATTGGATAGGTCTAGTTTAAAGTTTCCAGATGCAGCCCCAGCCATCTTTTTTTCTAATTCTCCTAGTCTTTTGTATTTAATCTGAACTGCATTATTTTTAGCCATTGAGTCTCCTAAATCGGCTGCTCTTTCATAATCTAACTCTGCCTTAGTTATGTTGTTAAGCATTTGATTTGCTACACCTCTTAAATTGATTGCACTGGCAAAATTTGGGTCTATTTTTATTGCATTATGACTAGCAATAAAAGAATCTACAAAATTTCTTGTCTGTCCATCGCATACAGCTTTGTTTGCAAATATTATTTCATCCTCAACTCCATTTTGGATAAGGAGCATATATAAGGAGCTTGCTTCAGTAAATTTTGTTTGCTTTAATAAAACATTAGCCTGGTCGAAGATTTCATTAGCTGTCGCCATAAATTGTGATTTTATAAAAAGTTTATTTAGTTTCTAGTTGTAAAATTCTATCAATTTTTCAGGCTTGCTAAAGGAAAAAGTTACCTTAACAGGTTCACTATCTTGAAAAAATAGATTACAGCAATAAGGCTCGTTAGTAGCAAAATCTTTTTTATGTCTAGTAGCGCCAATTGCCATTTTTAAACCCAATATTCCCATGCAGTTTGTATTTGTTTCTGCTGGTAATGTTACAATTTGCAATCTATCATTTGAAGTTATGAATTCATCTAAAATAAATTGATTAGCAATTTGGTCAAACAATAAATTGTCATAAACTGTTATTCTATAAGTTTCTTCCCCGTCTTGGGTGATGACTGTAAAATAAATAGGTAGTTCACTATTTCCCGATTTAACTAATTTGCCTTCTAACCATATTTCGTATCTTTTCGGACTAAAGGTGAATGTCTTTTTTTTTAATTTTTTAAAAGGCTCGAAAGTGTCAAACATATCTTTAAGTTAATTTTCATGCTTACTCTAACGTTTTCAGCTTACCGTTTTTTTTTATTAATTACTGCTAACGGTTTGGCTAAACGGCGGCGATGGCCGTCGGCCGGAGTTGGCGTTTAGGTGTTGTTATGTGCAGTTGTTTCTTTTCTTTGGCCAAGCTGCTACTTTTTGCTTTTCTGTTTTGGGCCTGTTTTTGGAAAAAGAGCCCGAAAACGCAAAAACGAAGCTTTAGGCGAATTCTTTTTCCGTCCTGTTTTCGGCCTGATTTCCGAAAATCAGGCCGAAAACGCATTTCGAGTCGTCGCGTTGAACGCATTTTGCGTCCGTCTTTGCTCAAACGCCTGGACAATTCCTCTTCTGCAACTTTTGCCGATAAAAGTCGGGGTGCGTTTGCAAACTTTTGCCAAGGTAATCTAATTCCTTTGCTCGTTTTGATTACGTTTTGCTTCCAGAATTTGCGTTCAGTTTTTTCTTTTCACTTTTTGAGAATCGCTGAATGGCCAGCTACGAGCCATGTTTACAATTGCACATAACAGTTAGTATAAGCGGCGACGATGGCCGTCGGCCGAGATGCCGTTTATACCTTGTTAGGTGCTGGCGTTTTTTGTTTTATTATTTTCAATTCTGCTTTATTATTAGAAAGCCATAAATGGAGGTGGTAAAAATCCTCTCCATCTAATCCATCTTCGCTGAGTTTGTCCAAATTACCGTAATAAATTCGTGTTCTATACAATCCCTTCTCTAGTTCAATCCTTTGGGCATCTGGGAAATATTCAGTACATCCTGAGATGACTAATTTTCCTGATGGTAATTCTAAATCACATTCATTTATTTGGTCGTATGGAGTTAAATCAAGGGGAAGTTTTGGTTCTGTATTGAATATTTCTATCGTTACAGGTACATCCATATTTCTGACAGTTCCAACCCCAATTGTACCTTGAGCTAAAGCTAAAAATCGGTCACAAGCTTCCTGAGTCCAAGAATCAGATAAATCCCCCTCCAATTCTTCATCTAGTAGGTAGAACTGGAAGTAATCAGCAAATAAGTCTGTTTGGATTTCTTTAATCTTCATTTATAACTTCGCTTGCACCCAACGGTCTCGTGTAAAAAGTGTGCTAGGCCGTCGGCCGACGCATATTTTTTACACAATGTTGGGTGACGTTATTTTTGGTTGAATTTTTCCTTGCCGTTGTAGAGATTTTTGGGCGGCGATGCGACAATGATAACTACAGCTTTTTTCCCGTTTGCATTGAAATTGCTATTAAGCTCGTCACCCCAAACAACCTTTACTTCTTTTAACAAGTCGGGTGTTATGCTGGCCAAGTCACCTGCGTAATTATCTGTTAAGACTTTTCCATTCAGGATATATTGGAAACTGTCATCACTTCCTTCAACTTCAAGTCGTTTATTATAATCACTACTTGCTTCTTTCAGCACCTTCTGGTACTTAACCTTAGCAAATGCTTTAGTTTCAATCTCAACGGCTCCATCTTTAGCCTTGTCTCCGTATCGGGTTGTTGCGTCCTTTCCAAAATAAGTTGTTAAAGAGGCAACATCTTCAGCTTCCATTGTTTGCATTGCAGATTTATCAGATGCCTGTCCGTCTATAATGAAGTGAGGATTGGGGCCAAGTTTATTTACGGCCTCAATAGGTGATATTCTTTGTGCAGGTTTGCAGCCAAGGAATGAAGTAGCTAAAGCAACAACGAGTATATATTTTTTCATTTCTTAATTTATAATGACACCCAACGGTCTCGTGTAAAAGACGTGCAAGGCCGTCGGCCGACGCATGACTTTTACACAATGTTGGCACAAGTAGTTTTTATTTATGCTTCCCTATTAGTGGCTTTAACTCCTTTGCTAATGCGTTTTCTACAATTGGCATCAAGTCCGCCATGTTCTTCTCAAATTCATAAACATGGATTTTGAATTTAATCGGTAGATTTTTTGCCCAGTAGTAGAGCTGAAGTCCTTGAGTCGCTTTAACTTTGTAGTAACCTAAATGTTGGATTAGTCTGCCCCAGAACTGCGTTTTTACTTTCCCTACGTATAAAGCTCTGGTATCAAAGTTTAGCGTCTTTTTAAGGGCAGGTACCGACTTATAATCACCTAAGTTGATATATTTAGTTAGTTCAGCAATAATTGCTTGATTGTCTATATCAGAAATTATTTCAAACCAGTAAAGAACTGGGCCTGTAACTTTCTTAAGCTGGCTGAATGTTTCTTTGAATTTTTCTGAATCCCTAATGTCGATATGATTGTAATCTTCTAAATCTTTACAATCTACTTCAAACGTCTGATAGCTTTTTATCCCGTTTCTTGATACTTCAATAAGAGGTTCAGCGGCTTGACCACAGATTTCCTTTATTCTATCGATGTGATTCATTATTAATTCTATCTATTTGTGCCAACGTCTAGTGTAAAAGACGGCGACAGCCGTCGGCTGGAGATGACTTTTACACGATGTTGGGTGTAGTCATTTTTATTCACATTTCACTATGCCAGCACTAAAATTGATTTTTGACACGTTGGGGTCGGTTATGCTGTAAGTTATTTTGATGCAGTCCCCAATTTTTGGGTTTAATTCTTCTTCTGACTTTTGACTCCCTTTAAACTTTTGTCCGTATACTTGATATTCGTAACGGATATAAGGATAAAGCGAAACCCTAACTCCTTTTGAGTTTTGAAGGTAGGTCACTGTTCCGGTCGTTTCTCCTGAATCCTCGAAAGCTTTTTCTTTATAAAGGTAATTTTTTACTCCCCATATTGTAACTGCTGAAAAGAAAACAGTCATTATCAATCGGTAAGTTGTAAACTCTATTCCTGCAATTTTAAATAAATATCTTTTTTTCAATTCCCAATTTATTGATTACACCCAACGGTCTAGTATAAAAAACGTGCTAGGCCGTCGGCCGTAGCATGATTTTTATACAATGTTAGCGGTAGTTTTTTTTCTTAATTTCATAAATTATTAGGTTATAATATTAAAGAGTGCAAAAGTTGTCATTAACAAAATATGAAATTGCTCTATATCTAACATTTTCAATTTTGTCTATATCCTCTACAATATTAGCTTTATCACTGTGGTGATTTATAACTTCCTCTTCAAAATTATCTATATTTCCTCCCCCAAATGCTCTTTGGATGAAGCTACAAACCTCTATATCTTCTCTAAAGTCACCTGCATGAAAGCCTGGGTTTAAAAAAGAAATTACTGATTTTTTATTCTTGTAATAATTATTTGTAATTACAAAATTGTTTTCATCTATTGGAATATATAAGTAACAAAGGTATTTTGCTGAATAGGGCTTAAACATAAAAAGGTCTCTAAATTTGCCGTCTTCTTCTTTGCAAACTCCATATTTTAGCACTTTAGTATTGAATTCTTTTTCTACAAGTTTTGATATTTCAGCAATATTTATGTTTAATATTTCCTCTATTGAAGGTTGCTTTTTTTTGAGAAACGAATCAAATAGTCCCATTTTTTTGGTTTTTAAGGTTATAAATAATATAAAACTCTTCTATATGCAACACTTCCGAGTTTGGAATAGATGTCATCAGAAATTAATGTGTCGCTAGTTGAATAGATGTCGTTAGTGTCCATTCCACTTGACATTGCATAACTCATCTTTATTTGGCCTCCATCATACACTTTTAATCCTAAATCTTTTGAACAAAAGTTGATAACGTCATTAAATGAGGACTTATTTGTTTGAAGGTTTCTATTATAAATAAAGCCTTGGTCATTTACTGCTACTAAAACTAAGCAAGCATATGTTACATCATTATCGTTGAAAGATTTTAATTTTGGGAAACTTGGCCCAAAAACATTATTTTCTTTCCCAGTTAGGTTTGAACTTTCGATTGGGTAAATAGTCCTAAAAAGTCCGCTGGTTTTTTTAGCAAACATTTTACGAAGAATTACTGTATCGAATTCTTTTTCTATTTCTTGACTCAACCTGTCCAATGAGTTTTTAACTTCACTATTTTCCATATTATTTTTTTTAAATTACCGCTAACGGTTAGTATAAAAAACGTGCGAGGCCGTCGGCCGAAGCATGATTTTTATACAATGTTGGCAGAAGTTATTTTTTTATCAATTACCTCAAGCAATTCTTTGTAATTATTTATCCAATAATTGTCTGTCTCATTTTCAAAAACATACAAGAGATTTAATTTGATTCTTTGCAACATTTCAATATCGTATTCATTTGGACTAAGTGAATAGAAACAGGCTCCTAAATTTTGTGAAAGGAAATCTAGGTTGTCTGACTGCTCAACTTCACTAAAAATTTTACAAAAAAGGTAATCTTGCCGCAGATATTTGTTTCCTCCAAAAAGAATAGGGCTAGCAAGTTCAAAAAGGAAGTTATTTGGCCAATCCCAAATAACTCGACTGAATTCTTCGGATTGTTTTTCAGTTAAGCTTCCAACAACTGATTCTAAATGTGGGATATGTTCATATTCCCAAGCACCACAATCATCATTAATGTTTTCGGATAAGTAATATTTAAGATGTTCAATTGGATTATCTAATTCCATATCTTTTATAATTACTGCCAACGGCCTCGTGCATGAGACGTGCAAGGCCGTCGGCCGGAGCATGCCTTATGCACCTTGTTGGCAGGAGTGGTTTTTCCTAAACATTACTTGGTGCGAACCCAATAATCATCGTAATATTCAAATCCCCCATCTGCACGGACAACTAGAGTATCGTCTTTAAACCAATATTTGGCTTCATTTCTCCATGATTCCCCATTTAGGTTTTCTCCAAATATTATGATTCTTGAATCGGTTATGTCGTAATTACATCTTGCCGTTTCTACTCCAGAATAATCGTAAGAGATGCTCGTTTTATCCTTTCTGTACTCAACCATGCTTTGCTCATTTGTAGGTACCAAATGATTTCCTGTCATGGGGTCATTGGTTTTTACATATTTCCATTTGCCAATTATTGGATTTGCTTGTGGAGTGTTGTCCTCACAACTTGTTGCTATTATTGTACACAACAACGCAACTATTACTACTATTTCTTTTCTCATAATTGTTTACTTCAAAATCAGCTGTTTAATTAGATGATATCAGAAAGTGCAATAAGGTTGCATGTTTCAGTTCTGGCTTCTTAATTAATCATTATCTCCATTACTGCCAACGGTTAGTATAAAAAAACGTGCTTGGCCGTCGGCCAAAGCATGTTTTTTATACAGTGTTAGCGGTAGGCATTTTTTATTTTAACGATTTGTTGGTTCTTTTTTCTAAGAAATACTTTCTGTCCTTCATATTTGTGTCTCCCCAAAGTATCCATTTTCTTATATTGCTTTGTTTTCTCTTAACTACTTTCCCTTTTGAGTTTAACTCAAAGAGTTTTCCGTTTTTATAGAGCAATCTTCCCGGCCTTTCTGATGCAGCGTAATTTGGAACTTCTAGCCCTCTAAATTTCTGCTGCACAGAGTCGGGCAGCGATGATGTAAATTCATCTGTTTGTTTAGGGGCAAACATTAGGTAAAGAGTGTCGTTATGGAAATCATATGCACCTTTTGACTCATCAATAAATAAATCGCCCGAGAATCGGTAATTGAAAGTAGAATCGTTGTTTAGCTGCAACTCTGTGATGAACCATCCGCTTACTCCAAAGTTACTTGAATAGTAGCCTAAAAAGTCTTTGCTTGTCCTACATGAAGATATAAGAGCAATAAGCAAGCACAATATGATTGTTCTTTTGATATATGATTTCATATTTATGCTTACCGCTAACGTACTTGTGTAAACGGCGGCGAAGGCCGTCGGCTGATGCTGGCGTTTACACGTTGTTGTGCGGAGGTGTTCTTTTACTTTTCCCCGCGCTTTATATTATTTCTGTTTTTGACCTGATTTTGGAAAAACAGCCCGAAAACAGAAAATCGGAGCGTATGACTTTTTTATTTGTCCGTCCAGTTTTGGCCTAATTTCCGAAAAAGAGGCCGAAAACGCATTTCACTCTGTCGGTTCTGCAAGCATTTTGCGTCCGTTCTTGCTCAAACGCAACGTCAATCCCTCTTCTGCTACTTTTGCGACATTCGTTGGTCAAAGTCGGGCGGCGTTCAATTTCTTTTGTAAAGCTAATTTAAAAAATCTTGCTGATTTTCTTTTGCGGCTTTTGCCACGCTAACCGATTTTATTTTTGAACTTCTGCTACTCTTGATGATAATTTTTTCTGCAGTTCAAGTTGTCAATTCATTATTTCACTTGCGCACAACGGTTAGGCTAAACGACGGGCGAGGCCGTCGGCCGAGGCTGGCGTTTAGGTGTTGTTAGCGGCTGGCATTTTTTAATTATTGACCTCTTCCGTTTGAAATCCAATATTTATCTTTTTTCTTTTATACCAATCATTTGCCAGTAAGATAAGAATCAGTAGCGAGAAGACATTGAAGCTAATCCAATCGCTTATTGCTAGTTCGATATTGTATCCAGACTTCGTAAAGAATTTCAGGTTGTCGGTGTATATATTTACGGATTGAAGTCCATAAATAATAACTAGGGTTACTAATGCCCATTTCTTTCCTTTAATCAATTTGTAGGCTATCCAACAAACGATTGCTTCAAATATTATTAAGCCGAATAATAGCATGCTTCCTACTTCTGCTGAAATAGCATAATAGGCATTAACCATTAAAGTAAAGAGTGACCAAATAAAAACTAGCTTGTAGAGTAACTCAGATTTCATATTTTATTGCTTGCCGCTAACGGTTGGTATAAAAAACGTGCGAGGCCGTCGGCCGAAGCATGATTTTTATACAGTGTTAGGGGCTGTAATTTTTTAATGTCTTATAGTTAATTCTCCAGGTTTTCTCTGGTCGAAATTATTTTTGGCTGTTAAAGTTAGTCCAGCTACTTCTGGGTCAAAGTCTGCTTTTTTCTTTAAGGTTATTAGTATTGTTCCTCCTGTTCCCAAGCTTCCATAAAGCGCCTGAGAGTATTTTGGCTGGACAACTGTAACACTTTCTACTTTGCTCACATTAAGTATCCCTTCGGCAAACTTGAGCACTTCCTTACCCTCTACGATGTCTATTTTATAGGAGAATTTGCCATTTACTATAAACAAAGGGGAATTCAGCTTTTTATTTTGGGTTATCCCTGCGGAGTGTATCAGGTCGCTCCTGGAGAACTTGACAGTATCGCTGAGAATCGTTGATTTGATGCTGTCGAGAAATACTTCAAGCTTTTGTTTTTCTATATCCCTGTATATGTCGCTTTTCTTCTGTCCGTAGGCAAAAAGCGATGTAAAGACGAACAGTATAGAGATATATTTCTTCATTTTATTTACTTATTGCCCCTAACGTCTGGGCTAAACGACGGCGAAGGCCGTCGGCCGAGATGACGTTTAGCTTTTGTTGGCGGACGTTGTTCTTTTGTTTTCCCCGCGTATTTTTTCTGCTTTTGACCTGATTTCAGAAAACAGCCCGAAAACAGCTTGCCGAGCGAAAATGAATCTTTTGCTGTCCGTCCGTTTATGGCTTCATTTCGGAAAACGAGGACGAAAACGCATTCCAAAAGTCGGATTGAACGCATTGAAGATAAATTCTCTGCAAGCATTTTGCGTCAATTCCTCTTCTGCAACATTTCTCGGTCAAAGTCGGGCGGCGTTCACCAGCTTTTTATATGCTAACTTAATTCTTCTGCTGGTATATTTCTTCAACTCTAGCTGATTCATTTTGTCGGGTTTGCTGATTTTTTTGCTGGCCGCCGCGAGAACTTATGTTTACAATGACCGCCAACGGACTCGTGTAAACAACGTGCGAGGCCGTCGGCCGTGGCATGATGTTTACACAATGTTACCAGTAGTTTTTTTACTGAGTTTGCCTTGGCTCAACATACTTTTTTAATTCTCTAAAATTCTGGTAATGTTCAAAGGCGTACATGTTAAAGTTTACATATGAGAATCCATTACTAATATTTTGAACCCCCAAGTAGAAGAATCCAGCTTGAATTCTATGTAATATATTTAACAGATTATAATCTAAAGTCGAAATATAAGGGAATGAGTATATCATCTGTATATTCTTCTTTACTAATTCCATTTCTTCATAAAAAAGGTCAACTTCTGATAATGCCCCAGTTGTATGGTGAACTAAATTCCCTTGAGTATTAATTTGTTGGTAAGAAAAGTTAATCGGTGAATTTTTTAATGTCGTTATACCTGTAAAGTCGCTAATGGACAAATTGTCAAAACTTATTTTGGCATTATAGGTCTTGTGTAAATATAGTTGACCAACTTTCATTTGAGTAATTATATCAACAAGGTAATTATGAATCAGTTTGCGCGTCTTTTTTTCACGCATATAGTTCGCAATCTGAAAGTTAATAACATAAAAGATATAGCCTGCAATTATACTTGTTGCTATGCTAAATATTATATTATTTGTTTTATCAATATTTTCATCACTCAGGTTTAACCAATTGAATGGGAATTGAAAGAAGTTTATTTGTAAAATTGTCAAGACGCAAACACAGCTAAGAGCAAGCAACCATCTATCTATACATTTTTGTGTCATTTTATTTTATTAAATTACTGGTAACGGCCTGGTGTAAAAAGTGTGCTAGGCCGTCGGCCGACGCATAATTTTTACACAATGTTAGCACAAGTTATTTTTCTGCTTTTATTCCATTTCTTAAATCAAGGAGGTCTTCTTTATCTATAATAGGCTTCCATTGCTTGTCCTTTTCATATCCATCTTCAGAAACTTCAGGTTTATAAAAGTCCACTTGCTCAACTGAATCTTGGTAGAAAACATAAAGCTGTCTTGCGTAAACCAGTTCAGCAATTCTATTATAGCCTTTTTCCTTCATTCTTTCCTCTGAAATTTCTTCAAAGCAATGTCCGCAAACAGGGTCATTTTTCTCAATTGCTTTATATCCACATACCTGGCATGTTTGAGGGTAAGCATTGGAATTTGTCGAGAAAGCTATGGAAAGTATAAAAATTATAATGACTAAGCCAGCAAAAACGCCTCTCACTTTGGTCTTTGCTTCTTTCGTGAAGTAATAGACAGCATATCCTAATAAGACCCCTACAAATCCAAAAAGGATGTCATAGAGAAACCCCATTTTTTCATCAGGTGCAAAAGCATCAGCGAATGCCTTTGCTGTAATCAATGGTATAACTAGAAAAATCCCCAGCCAAACCTGTTCTCTTTTATTCATGTTTCTAATTTGTGCTAACGTATTGGGCTAAACGACGGGCGAGGCCATCGGCCGAGGCTGACGTTTAGTTGTTGTTGGGCAAAGGCATTTTTTTACTTTATTCTTTACCCTTTTTTACATAATTGTAATCAAGTTGATAAGATAAATAACATTGTAAATCTGGAAGATAAGTACTAATGGAAGATGTATTACCAAACATCATAGTGGAAAAGAGCAAAATATGTGCATCATTATTTGTATTATTAGTAACAAATGATGCATGATTAGATTGTCCTTTTACATAGGGGTAAGAAAATACTCTGTCTTTCTCTCCAACTTGTAAAATATAGGTTATTAAACCATCATCAAGACTTAAAATTAAATTATGTTTTTGCCATGGCATTATATCTGATTCATACAAAGTATCAATCTCATTAGCTATATTTTTTAAATCAAAATCTAATTTTTTGCAAATAATAAAACTAAATATATTATCATACGGACAATTTATTGGGTCGAAGTCTCCATCTACAATCTTTCTAATTGTTGAAGGTTCTGTAATGTGTTCTCTAAGTTTTTTTGTTCTAGCTAATTTATTCAAAGCTACTTTCAACTGTACTTTTGATAAATTAGACTTTACTTCGCCTAAAGCAATAATCGTTTCTACAGGAAAAAACTTTTGCCTTTCAGAATCTTCAATCAGAGGAGTGCTATCTTTATCATAAATAATAATATCACATTGCGTACTGACTTCCTCATTACTGTTTATTACAAAACCATTGCCAATGCTTAGCTTTTGAGGCACAACAGATTTTAGAAATTCTTTGATTATAACTTCTCTATACATTCCATATTCACCAGGGTGCTTCAAGCTCTTGGTTTTCTCGTCCCAAAATACTGACGTTGCCACTTCATTAAAAGCGAGTTTTAAATAATTAATCTTTTCAAGAATTATAGCTTGTTGTATTTTATTACTCATATCTAAAAAACTCCATATTAATTATTTGCTTATGCCCAACGGACTAGTATAAACGGCGGCGGAGGCCGTCGACCGGAGCTGGCGTTTATACAGTGTTAGGTGTTAGTATTTTTTCAATTTTAGCCTTTTCCATTCCTTAAGAAGATAAGGTTTGATAAAAATTCAGGTTTATCAGGGAGTTGAATTGTTTCTGAAATTTCTTCTAATCCGTAATTTGGAAAATCGGCTATTACTTCACCAGCAGCATCAGAAAGTAGTTCAAAATCTTCCTGTGTCGCATTTTGGTCGAATGCACATTTCCAGATTATTTTTTCATTGTTCAACTCTATAGAAACAGACCTTAATGAATTAGGTACATTTCCCCATAATGCTCTGACTCCGCTAAGTATCAGTTTTACATCTATTTCGGTATTCATTATAATTTATATTACACCTAACGGACTCGTGCAAACGGCGGCTGAAGGCCGTCGGCCGAAGCTGGCGTTTGCACAATGTTATGGGCTGGGCTTTTTATTACATCAGAAGAGTTGCTTCACCTTATCTGTTAATTCAAGTTTGGTATTAGCTCCTCCTTTTCCAAATAACTTTTGCCAAAATGTTCTAGGTTTCTCTTCTTCAGTTTTTACAACCACGAATAATTCCTGCTTTTCTAGGCTTTTTGGATAGATTATACTTGTCGCCCAGCTTGTCGAGGCAAACAGATTTGGAGCTATTTCACTGTCGAGTTTCTTTCCAATGTCAGTCCAAAAATTGTTATGGTCAACCGCAAGTGCGGGAACTTGCCACCATTGGTCAACAGAGTCGGCAAATACGAAGAACCAATCATCGGCCATTGGGCCCGCGGAAGTCGTGTATTCTCCAATGAATTTGATTTTGTCAATTTCAAGTGACCATTTATTTTCTGGGTCAATTTCGTAGGATAATATATTATCGGTAATCGCGAGTTTGTTCACTTCTTTATTTTTTTAATACTTTGCCTTGCCCATAACGGTCTCGTGTAAAAAGTGTGCTAGGCCGTCGGCCGACGCATAATTTTTACACAATGTTGGCAAACGTTTTTTTTTTATTAAATGCGTGTTTTTAGCCTAATTTTCTAAAAACAGGCCAAAAACAAGAATGATTATTCAGCGTATTTAACTGTGTCGGTTTTATAAGTTATCCGACTGGCGGCAATGTAAACATCATTTTTGTAATCTTCCGTCCGAATGATAAACAGTTGATAACCCTGCTCAATTTCATACTTTTTGTTCAATTCTATTTGAGTATTACCTGTCGGAATTTCGATTACAGTGTTTTTAGTGTCGGTATGCCAGCCTTCGAAATAGGCTTTTACAAAAAACACGTCGTCGAATACAATTTCTAATGTATGAGAAATTGAAAGGTCGGTGCTTCCGCCAATTATTAAGCTATTACCGTCATAGCTCAGCACATGGAAGTCGAACCAAAGATTCTGTCGGATTATATGGTCTATTTCTAAGACAGCATTTTGGTTCTGTTCTTTCATTCTTTAAATGATTGCCAACGGACTGGTGTAAACAACGCCGAAGGCCGTCGGCCGAGGTGAGGTTTACACGTTGTTAGGTCTAGTTTTTTTTCTACAAAGACTGCTCGTCTTTTTTCTAGTTTTTGCCTGATTTCCAGAAAAGAGCCGCTAATCAGCTTTCCTGGCGCGATCCGCATTTTCTGGTTTTGGCCTCATTTTGGGAAACGAGGCCTAAAACGCATTTATAAAGTCGGGCTGCGCGCATTGAAGATAAATTCTTTTGCGCAAACGCAGCGTCAATTCCTCTTTGTCACTTTCACTGGTCAAAATCGGGCGGCGTTCCCCAACTTTTGCTAAGCTAACTTTCTACTTTAGCTGATTCAAATTTTTCCTCTTCTGCGACTCTTTCTGATTCTTTTTTCTGCAAAGCGAGAACGGTTCTTCATGTTTAAAATTAGACCTAACGGACTCGTGTAAAAAGTGTGCTAGGCCGTCGGCCGACGCATAATTTTTACACAATGTTGGCTTACGTTATTTTTTCTCTTGTATTGACATTGAGTTTAGGCAATTATACAAGACATTTTTAAGTGTCAATTTGTAAAGCTCTTCCATTCTTTCGTTAGTAGCATCGGCTGATTGAACAAAAAGCTCACCACTTGTATCGCATCCTTTAATTAACTGGCCAGTCTCTTTTTTGATAAAGCTAACTTTCAGCTGTGCAAAGCTTTTTTCCTTTTCACTACTCCAAGTAGATGAAAACTCCTTGTAACTTTCACTAATGTCAATTATCGCTTTTACAGATTCCCCGGAAGCGGTTGTGTTTTCTCTAATCACTTTTTCCAGAACTTCTTTATGGCTAACTGTTAAAGCTGGTATATGCTTTATTAAGGAATTAGGCTTTGATAAAACAGGTAATTTAATGTCCTCTGTCTTCTGGTCACTTCTGCTATCTATAATCTCAACTTCCTGTATATTGTACTGAAGTCCCAGGCGAGGTAATTCAGCTTGTTTTATCTGTGATACATAATTACTTGCAGCACAGCTTGACATTAAAGATGTCGTGAAAAATATAAAGTACCTTAATAATCTATTGTTCATTTTTATAGTTTTAATGAAAGCCAATGGACTAGTATAAACGACGGCGAGGCCGTCGGCCGATGCTGGCGTTTATGCAGTGTTAGCAGTTGTTATTCTTTATTTTTTATTCGCAACTTATACTTACCTGTCTCAAGATAATGCTTCCATAATTGCATATTTGAGGGAGTTAGTGGAAAGTTAATCTCTGGACTATCCCAGTCGTAGATTATTGTTTCTATTATTTCGCCTTCCTCTGTATTAGTATCCCAAATAAAGTATTCAGAGAAGACCAGAGCCAGGGCAATCGAGTTAATGTCTTCAAGTGTTAGATTCCCATTCAAGACTTCATTGCACAATCTAAGCAGGTGTTCTTTTCTTACCTGATATGTCGTGCCATCCTTGATTTGCTCTACTTGCACCGATGTGGTGTCATAGGTAGCTCTTTTTTGAGTGTTCTTGACATTTTCAGCTAAGGTTTCTACTGGAACCCTGTTTTCTAAGTAGTCCCTTAAAACTGTTTCTTTCATATTTCTAATTACTGCTAACGGCCTGGTATAAACGACGCCGATGGCCGTCGGCCGAGGTGAAGTTTATGCGTTGTTAGTTCTAGTTTTTCTACCCGCGTTCTAGTTTCCGCTCAGCTCCAAGCCTTTGCCCGCCCTTGGACGCCGCTTCTGCTGTTTCTTCTGCCGAGTTAGCGCAGCGGTAAAATATTGTAAATTAGAACTAACGGTTAGTATAAACGACGCGCAAGGCCGTCGGCCGAAGGGTGACGTTTATACATTGTTAGGCGGCGACTTTTTATTTTACACATTCACCAAGTCCATCTTTCCAACTGTAATACAGGCCCTGGTTACAAATACTTTTAATATTCGCATGGCTTATCCACGGGTAAAAGGCAGTTAATTCCCTTTCAAAGTCCGCCTTCAAATCCTTTTCTTTTATTGTTTCTCCCTTGTCGGTCAATTTTCCTAAAGTGGTTCTTATTATTTCAAATCCAGTCGATAGAACTTCTTTGCTCTTTCTATTTAATTCATCTAATTCTATTGCGGTCAAGGAAGGCAGCTTTTTTGTTAGCCTAGCTTGAATCGGTTGGTTCCAATTCTGTTCCCATTCAAGCGCTAATTCAACTGATAGATTTAGAATCTCTTCTTGATTCAAAACTTTCTTTTTTAGAAACTTATTAAAAAGCTGATTCATTTTTCTATAGTTGCCGCCTAACGGTTCCGGCTAAGCGACGGCCGGGAGCCTTGCCTGATTATCCTTTAACTTACCATTATCGGCCCAAGAAAGCAACTGCGCCCGCCGCCTGATGAAAACCCGGCTGGCGTTTAGCCATTGTTACCCGCTGTTGTTTTCTTTGCGTCTGCCGCTTCTGCCGCTTTTGCCCCTTTCCCTTTTTTGCCTCGATTTCCCGAATCCGGCCATTAATCGCTGGCCAATGGGCCGTTTGAAGCCGTGCGCATTTTTACCGGTATCTCTTCTGCAACATAAGCCACGCATGGCCTGTATGCAGCTTGCCTTCCCGAAAACGGTCAAAAAACGGTGGCCAAGGGCCGGTGTGAGCCGCAGACATTTCAAATCGGCCTTCTTCTGCTCCGTCTGCCGGTGAAAGTCGGGCGGCGATTTCTCTCTTTTGCTAAGCTAATTAAATTCTTTTGCTGCTTTTGCAGATGTTTTTTTTGACTTCTGCTGCTCTGCGATTAACATTTCCTACTAGGGCAGCCGAGGTTTTTATATTCACAATTGCGGGTAACGGCTAGGCTAAACGGCGGCGGAGGCCGTCGGCCGAGGCTGGCGTTTAGCTGTTGTTCTCAGTAGTTCTTTTTCTTTTTTACTGATGGTTTAGAATAGAGAATTGTTCTATGTCAGAATAGTTGTCAATCGAGGCGATTTTATTTTCTAATGCTGAATAACTTCCGTTATCAACTTTTTCTGAAATAGAGTTTATTCTCTCAGTAATTTCTGAAAATCGATTAGTTTGTACTTTCTCCAAGAGTTCACATTTATTCCAATCGTTTCCTCTATAAAGGTAAAGGCAGAAGCATCCGTCTTCCTCTTCTCCATACCAACCCAAGTCCATATGGTAATCTGATTTTGAAATTGAAAGCAAATCCTCTTGTATGTATAGATTAGAAAATAGAAAGTCGGGGTCAATAGATTTGTCCAATGGGTCTATTTCATAGAATTCATCTCTATTGATTGTCCAACCTTCGGATAGCTTTAACAATTTATTTTTCATTCTATGAATTACTGAGAACGTACTTGTGTAAACGACGGCGAGGCCGTCGGCCGCTGCTGGCGTTTACACGTTGTTGGCAGGAGTTGTTTTTTCTATCTCCTGTTAGTTCTTCTTATTAAATTCTGTTTTTAGCCTCTTTTCCAGAAAACAGGTCAAAAACGGAAATTTCATCTTTCCAAAAATATTGTTAGCTGTCGGTAAAAGTAGTTTCTGTCCGCTGCCTAATTCCCTTTATAAATTTGTAGAAGAGGTAGCATATCCCAATGATGTTTACTGCGTGCCAAAAGTAAAGTCCGACCACTACTGCTTTGTCGAAGTCGGTCATACTTTCCAAACTCCAATACTCGCCTTTGCTCTCGTCATAGTTGTCGTCGTAGCTCATCATCATGGTTCCTAAGAACATATATACAGCCAAATCGAAGAGAATTATCCCTAGCCGTAACAGAAAGCCCTTGAATGAATATAGTTTAATTTTCACTTAAAATTCATGATTACAATTGCTGCCAACGTACTAAGCTAAACGACGGGCGAGGCCGTCGGCCGAAGACTGACGTTTAGGTGTTGTTAGGCGTTAGTAATTTTACTTTAATGCTAATTGCTTCACCCACACATTCTCTTTATTGTTGAAGTAATCAATTATTCTACTTTCAACATGTTCTGCTGCCCAAACTGCGGCACATTCCAATCCCATGCATTCCTCTTTTGTCGATGGTGTTATTTCGCCTGTATTTGGGTTATAAATGTCAATCGAAGTAGCATCATGAGAATCTTGAATAAATTTTAAGGGTAATACTTCAAATCTTCCATCTAACTGCACTTTCCCTACTTTTTTCCATCGTCCAGAAGTGATTGCTTCATTATAAACAGCAACAATAAAGAGCACTTCTTTATTTAGAATATCAGGAATTTCAAGATTTTCATTAGTCTTTACTTTAAAAACACCAACCGAAGCATCTTCGAGAACTATGCCGTAGCAATGTGTGCCGTCGTCCAATGGTATTTCAACAACTGCTCCAATTGTTCGTCTTTGTTTTTTCATTGTTCTTATTACGCCTAACTACAGTATAAACACACCAGGTATACTTATCAGCACTATACCTGTAGGCAGAAAGGTTGTTTTTTGGATGACCTTCATTCTTTGAGGGACGGTGAGACCACGGTATATTTAGAATTAAAAGTAACACATTATCACAAACAATCAAGCGGACTCACAATCTTGTCTAGGGCGTGACTTGTCACGTGGGTGTAAATTTCTGTGGTTTTGCTATTCTTATGGCCAAGAAGTGTTTGAATATACCTTAAATCAGTGCCTTGTTCTAGCAAATGTGTCGCAAAAGAGTGTCTAAGGGTGTGAGGCGTGACTTTTGTCTGAACTCCAGCTCTCAGAACAGCCTCGTTAAAAACCTTCCGCACACTCTGCACCGTATACTGCCCACCAAATTGACCTTCAAACAGCCACTCCTTCGGTTTGTATTCCCTATAATAGAGCCGCAAACTCTCCAGTAATTTCTGAGACAATAGTGTAGTTCGGTCCTTCTTGCCTTTGCCACCCCTAATGAAGAGTAAGTTGCGGGCCGATTGTACATCCGTGATTTTCAAATTGATCACCTCCCCAATCCGAAGCCCACCTGCGTACAGCAGTTGCAGCAAGCATCTGTGTTTCTGATTATATGTGGCAGCCATTATTCTGGCAACGTCCTGCTTGCTCAGCACCGTGGGTAATCTTTCTGGTTTTTCAGGTCGCTCAACATTGGCTAGGTGCACATCGGCGCGGCCCAAACTCCGCTGGTAATAAAATTTTATAGCATTAATGCTTTGGTTGACAAAAGAATAAGAATACGTGCCTGCCTGCACCATTTGCCTATGGTACTCGTTAATCTCCATTTCCTTGAACTGCTGGATCTTGGGTAACCCAACGTGTTTATGCCAATTCAAAAACCGCAGAAGCAGGCTATGGTAAGTTCTAATAGTGTTTTGGCTGTAATTCAATAAAAACAATTTTTCCAGGAAGGCTAGTGGGCAAGAGATGAAGTCTTCTGGTTTGCAGAAAGTTTGCTCCCAGAGCTGCCGTAACAAGGCCACATCTTTCACTGCAAGTTCCTGGCTGAGCCAAAGCCATGCTTTTCCAGTTAGTTGCGCCTGCAGTTTCTTAAGCACCTCACCAGTGGCGGCCACCACAAATACCCGCTTTTCTTTGTGCCAATGCACAACTGGGCTCTTCTTCAAAATAGTAAATATCTCTTCAGAATACTTAAAGCTTAATGCCACCTTTGTGCTCCCGTCCTCCAATAAAAAGGGCTGTAATTTAACTACGGGCAAATCAGGTACTTTTGGCAATGGGTCCATACCTGTCACTTCTGCCAGCAAAACGGTTGGTTTACCTGGCGTTAATCTTGGTGCCTTTTTCAAATAGACCGTAGTCACCGTGGCCACACCATGGCAATGTGCAAAGGTCCGTTCCAAGCACTCCGGGGAATGATGCATCACAAAGGCTTTATAGGTTTTACTGAATTGAATCCAGCTGGCCTGGCGCAAATGGTTCGTCAACAATGGGTTAGCCGCATACCACAACTTAATGAAAGTTCTACCCTGGTGGACTAACTGATTGAGATAAAGGATGGGCAACGTAGTAGCCATGGAGTAGCATTGTAATTTTACAGGGGTAAAAATAAAACCTTTGTAAAGGTCAGCCGTGTTATTACCCGTGTATATCCGGATATACACGGGTAATAACACGGATATGGAACAAAAGGAAACAAGAAAGTGCCCTCAATGTCTCACCCCTGTGCAAGGAAGATCAGATAAAGTTTTCTGTGGGGAACAGTGTCGGTCTTTGGCGAACAATAAAAAGAAGCAACAAGATCTTGGCGAAAGGCTCATTCACCAAACCAATGCTATTTTGCGCAAAAACAGAAGCGTCCTCAAACACGCGTCGCCCAGAGGCAAGACCACGGTAAGCCTTTCACTGCTACAAAGCGCCGGATTTGATTTTAGATACCATACCCACCAATACCAGGCACAAAACGGCCGGTTATATAATTTCTGCTATGACTACGGGTACATAGTCCTTCCTCAAAACAAGGTGCTAATCGTCAATTGGCAAAATTACATGCGGGCTGTGGAGCAAGAACCTTCTCCAGAGTTCAAGTAGTTTTCACCTCCCGTATTCTTGATTTACTAGAGTTTTTGTCAACTGGTCATTTGACTTATCACTTCTAATTCAACCTTCAGAGCTTGTTTAAATTTTGATTTTGCAGCGCAAAAGGCAAATTTAAACATGCTCTCATATTGTTTCTTGGTTAATGACCCGGTTTGAATTTTATTTTCATGCCCACCCGGCACCAAAGCTTTATCTCCAAGAGAATTTAATGATTTAGCAAATACCCAAGCCCACAGCCAGTTTTCTTGGTACCGGATCGCATTGGAAAATGAAGCTCAGGGAATTAAAAGACAGAAGTAAGTCACCTGAATACAGATAGTCTCACATAAGTTAAAATAAATTCCCGTTTTAGAGCTCATTTCCAGAATCAAGCCCAAAAACAGGAAAGAGCACTTTAAAATTTTACCCACAAAAAAAGCCCGGCAAAACCGGGCTTTTCAAATCTATTTACAGGAAAGCTTATTTCACTTTCGCAACAATTCCAGTAAAGGCTTCTGGGTGGTTTAAGGCCAGGTCAGCCAAAACCTTGCGGTTCAGGTTGATGTTGGCTTTCTTCAGACCGCCCATCAATTGGGAGTAAGACAGGCCGTTGATGCGGGCAGCAGCGTTGATACGCTGGATCCACAGGGCACGGAAATCTCTTTTCTTCACCTTTCTATCGCGGTAAGCGTAAAGCATACCTTTTTCTACCGCGTTTTTGGCTACTGTCCAAACGTTTTTTCTACGGCCAAAGTACCCTTTGGCCAATTTCATTATTCTTTTTCTCTTGTGGCGCGCAGCCACGGTATTGACCGATCTAGGCATTTCTGATTTTTTTTGGGGCTGGTGATCTCGGTGTAATTCTTAGTTACCAGTTCCCGATGAAACAATTTGAAAAAAATTGATTGGGTTAGGCCACCAACATGCGTTTCACGTTCGCTTGGTCAGCTTCGCTAACTAAACCAATGTGAGTCAGATTTCTCTTCTGCTTGGTGGTTTTCTTGGTCAGGATGTGGCTTTTGTAGGCGTGCTTACGCTTTACTTTGCCAGTGCCTGTCAGGGTGAATCGCTTCTTAGCCCCTGATTTGCTTTTCATTTTAGGCATGTGGGTTATATAAATAGTGAACGGTTATTTCTTCACTTTAGGAGACAGGAACAAGAACATCCGTTTCCCCTCCAACTTGGGCAACTGCTCCACCTTGGCCACTTCTTCAAGGGCTTGGGCAAACTTGAGCAAGAGCAACTCGCCGCGTTCTTTGAAGACAATGGTACGGCCCACAAAGTGCACGTACGCTTTCACCTTGGCGCCTTCATTCAAGAACTGACGGGCGTGCTTGAGTTTAAACTCAAAGTCATGCTCATCTGTGTTAGGGCCAAACCGAATCTCTTTCATAACCACCTTGGTGGTTTTGGCTTTCATCTCCCGTTGCTTCTTCTTCTGTTCGTACTTGAACTTAGAATAGTCAATAATGCGGCAAACTGGCGGGTCTGCCTTGGGGGAAATTTCCACCAGGTCAAGATTCTGCTCCTGCGCTAAACGGCGGGCCTGGTCAATACTGTAGACACCCGGTTCCACGTTTTCGCCAACCACACGCACTTCCCGTAAACCGGTGATGCGCTGGTTGATTCTGTGGGCTTCTTCAACTTTGCCACGTGGCACGTAGCGTTTGTTATTCGTAGAAATAGTTGTACCTCCTCAATATAGGTTTCACAATCAGGGTGCGAAGATCGCGTTTTTCCCTGTACAATAAAAATAATTTTCTAAAATTTTTAACTGAGCATCTCTGCCAGCACCGCCCTGAAGTTCTCCACAAAGGCATCTACCCGCATATTACCCATGTCGCCCAGCCCGTGTTTGCGCACTGAGATAATCTGGTTTTCCTGTTCTTTCTCCCCTACAATGATCATGTACGGTACTTTGCTCACTTCGGCATCACGTATTTTACGGCCAATCTTTTCATCACGGCTGTCTAAATAGCCGCGTATGTCCTGGTCTGCTAATTGCGACATTACCTGTTGGGCATAGTCATGGTATTTCTCAGAGATAGGCAACACGGCCACCTGCTCTGGGCTCAACCACAACGGGAAGTTACCGGCGCAATGCTCAATCAAAACCGCCACAAACCGCTCCAGTGACCCGAACGGTGCCCGGTGAATCATAACCGGCCGGTGCTTTTCATTGTCTGAGCCAATATACTCTAACTCAAATCGCTCAGGTAAGTTGTAATCTACTTGAATTGTTCCCAACTGCCACTTGCGCCCTAAGGCGTCACGCACCATGAAATCCAGCTTAGGGCCGTAGAATGCCGCTTCGCCAAGTTCAGTTACCGTTGGCAAACCTTTTTCTTCGGCGGCTTCAATAATGGCGCGCTCGGCTTTCTCCCAAAGGTCATCGGCGCCAATGTATTTGGCTTTGTTTTCTGGGTCACGCAACGAAATCTGGGCGGTGTAGTTCTCAAACCCGAGGGCTCTGAACACATACAGCACCAGGTCAATCACTTTCGTGAATTCCTCTTTCACCTGGTCTGGGCGGCAGAAAATGTGGGCGTCATCTTGGGTAAAGCCGCGCACGCGGGTCAAGCCGTGCAATTCGCCGCTTTGCTCATATCTATACACCGTCCCGAATTCTGCTAACCGCACCGGTAATTCTTTGTAGGAACGCGGGCGGGTTTTGTAGATTTCGCAGTGGTGCGGGCAGTTCATGGGCTTCAAGAAGAACTCCTCGTTTTCATTAGGCGTCTTGATAGGCTGAAAACTGTCTGCCCCGTATTTCTCATAGTGACCAGACGTCACATATAATTCTTTGGATCCAATGTGCGGGGTCACCACCGGTTGGTAGCCAGCTTTCTGCTGGGCTTTGCGCATGAACTGCTCCAGACGCTCGCGGAGCATGGTGCCTTTGGGCAACCACAACGGCAAGCCCATGCCCACTTTCTCTGAGAACGCGAACAGCTCCATCTCCTTGCCCAGCTTGCGGTGGTCACGGCGTTTGGCTTCTTCCAGGCGCTCCAGGTATTCGGTTAAGTCTTTTTGCTTGGGGAACGTGATGGCGTACACACGGGTAAGCTGTTTGCTCTTCTCGTCGCCGCGCCAGTAGGCACCGGCCACGTTCATGATCTTGGCCGCCTTGATAAACCCGGTGTTGGGAATATGTGGCCCGCGGCAAAGGTCTGTAAAATTGCCTTGGGTGTAGAAGGTAATAGAACCGTCTTCCAGGCGCTCCAGTAAGTCTAGTTTATAAGGATCTTGTTTCTCCGTGAAATACGCAATGGCATCTGCTTTGCTTACTGCCTTGCGCACGTATTCGCTTTTCTGGCGGGCCAGGTCCAGCATTTTCTGCTCAATGGCCGGGAAGTCATCGCTGGACAAGGTTTTCTCTTCGCCCAGGTCAATGTCATAATAAAAGCCGTTCTCAATGGCCGGGCCAATGCCCAGTTTCACGCCGGGGTACAAGACCTCCAGGGCCTCCGCCATTAAGTGCGCCGAGGAGTGCCAGTAGGTAGCCTTGCCTTCGTCATCATTCCAGGTGAGGAGTTGGACATGGGCATCTTGTTCAATAGGGCGCGTAAGGTCCCACACCTGCCCGTTTACTTTGGCGGCTAATACGTTGCGGGCAAGCCCTTCACTAATGGAGGCGGCCACTTCAATTCCGGTGACGCCCTCCTGGTATTCACGGACGGAGCCGTCCGGCAAAGTGATGTTAATCATATAGCAATCAAATAAGCTTCATTTTAGCTTGACCGTGGCAAAATAGTTAAAAAACTGTTCTCTGCGGCAAGGAATCAATCTGCACGCGCGGCCTTGGCGGGGCGGTACGCTGCAAAGCTACGCTATAACGCGGGTTCTGCGGATTTTTTCTGTATAAAAAAACATAATGGGTGCGGGCTACCTCGCGGTTGCCGGTCCATTCAAGGGTGGTGGCCAATAAATACCGGGTGGCATCATCCAGGACCAAGCCTAGCTCCTGCGCTTTTTGAAAATGTTGGAGCGCCGCGCTGTACTGTCTTTTCTTGTACCAGCCTTTGGCCAGACCGGCATGCGGCTGGGGGCTGTCGGGTTCCAGGTCAATGGCTTTGGTGAAGCAGGCCATGGCGGTGTCAGTGAGGCGCTGGCTCAGGTAGAACTCGCCCAGGTGGTGCCACCAAAAGCCTTGCTGCGGCTGACGCTTCACCCCTGCCTGCACATACGGGATAGCTAGGTCAAACTGCTGCCGGGCGGTGTAAATGGCGCTTAACTCCTTATACGCTGGCAAAGACGTAGAATCCTGTTGCAAGGCTCTTTCCAGATTTACCAAGGCTTTGGTGGTATCACCGGTGCCGGCTTGGGCGCGGGCAAGCAAGACATAGTATTTGGGCTGGCCCGGACTTAAGGCAATGGCTTTGCTGCTGTGGCCCAGGGCCTGGTCATACTGCTTCAGGGCCACGTAAGTTTCCGCTAGAATGGCCTCTGACTCCGGGGTATAGTAGTTGTAGGTTTGTGCCTGCGCCATCATCTGCCGGGTGCCCTGGTAGTCGCCGCGTTGCAGCAAGATGCCTGCTTTCAGGAAATAAGCCTCGCCTAAGTCTTTGTCCTGGGCAATGGCCTGGTTAATGTCTACCAGCGCTTCTTTGGGTAGGTTCTGGGCAAGGTACAGCCGGGCGCGTTTCAAGTACCACTCAGGCCGGTCATTGCCTTGTTCCAGGGCTTTGGTGAGTTCGGCAATCTGGGTGGGCACGCTGCTGTCTACCTTGGTCATGGAAAACATGCGTTCGCCCTCTTTCACTTTCTCAGTACAAGAAAACGAGAGCAATACCAACGCATACAAAGACCAAAGGGAAAATCGCATTCCGGCAGATGAGTTTTTAATCCAGACGAAGATACGGCTTACCCGGAAATCTAAAACGTTTTCGGGCTCATTTCTGGAAATGAGCCCGAAAACGGAAATTTCGCCTCCCACTTTTTCAGTAGATACCTTTCCTTTTTTGTTTGTAAATATTCGGATTTCAGAAAAGTATTGAATCGATTTCTTAAAAATTCAACCAGGAGTTCCAAGTTGATTTCCGTTTTCGGGCTCATTTCTGGAAACGAGGCCAAAAACGGAAAGTGCCTTTATGGATTTATGGCCAGCGACATGCGCACGCCCCACAGCGGCGACTCCAATTCTTTGTAGGTAAGGCGTCTGATCAAATCCACCCGAATCAATTGGAAGATGTTCTTGAACCCTACGTTGGCTTCGGCGTACGGTGTTTTGCCCAGGCCTCTGAAATTTCCGGTTTCGGTTTGGGTCACGCCGCCTTCGGGTTTGTTTTTATCTGTGAGTCTGCCATAGAGCACCGCGCCGCCCGCCACCAACCGCACCCGTGATTTTTTAAGCAGCGGCAATCTGTTGGTCAAGGAAACGGCTCCCTCAAAGTGGTGGTCATAGCGCAAAGACACAAACTCATCAGTAGCGAAGGCGAAGAATGGCATCAGGTTATACCCGTGCAGAATGAAGAACGGCGTCTCATTGCCGGTGGGCACCTGCAGCAACGGCAGCGGTACGCGGTTGAACGTCTTTCCAGCCCTGAAGTAATATCGGCCATAGCCAAACACGCCGGTGTTCAGGCGCTGGTCCACTGAGAGGGTCACTTGCTGGTAAGACAGATCTGACTTCAATAAGCCCGTTAAACCCGCCGACAATTCCAGCCCAATCACCGGGGAATTGGAGTTGGAGATGGCTATTTTGTTATGGTGCCTGATCAACATTTTGCGGTCAGGCGAAAACCGGAAACTTAAGGTGATGTCGGTGCTCCGGAAACTGGAAAACCGGGCGTCGGTTCCTTCATTCACCACTTCGGCCATTTCAAACACCGGCCGGAATGTGCTATGGCGCAAGGTTAGCCGTTGCCTAAAGGTTTGAAACCACTCCCGTTCGCCCCAAATCTGGAAACGCTCCTGCTGGTACGGGAAATTCATCTTGCCCCACCTGAACGCCGAAAAAAACAAACTGTTCACCTGCGTGTTGTTCAAATCCATGGCCGCCGGCCCTACATCATTGAGGTAACTCATTCCCCACTCCGTCCAGCGTTCGCGGTCAAAAATATAGCGCACGTTCACCAGACTTTTAAACGATTTGTCTTTGGTGCCATAGGCCACGTAGCCGTTCAAAATCCAGTTGTTGTGGAAGTCTGACGTGGTTCGGCCGCCAAACTGAAAACGGCTGCCCTCCACTTTGTTGTACACGTACGCGCCAAACACCGGTCCCCATTCAAACTTGTCATTGACCTTCATGTGGCCTTCCACAATTACCCTGATGAGCTTTACGGTGCTCTGCACTTCGGGCAGTTGGTTGATCTGGTCAATGGCTTCCATGCGCTTGAGCTCAGCCGGTGAAAATGCCTGCGGCCTGATGGTCTGCCAATATGATTCTTTGTGTTTCAGCGCCGAGTCACTTATTTGGTGCGTGATGTTGAAGAACCCGTCTGGCTTGGCGGTTCCCAGCACAAGGTCTGAGTACTGCGTAATGGTCTCAATGTAAATGCGCACGTCTGTGCCCGGCAAGCCCGAAATCTGGAATTTGCGCTTGCTGGACAGCGGCAACATGGTGGGGTATTTATCGTCCCAGGCCTGCACAATCTGGAGGTCACTCACAAAGTTGAGGCCTACGTCTTTGTTCATCTTGAGTTCAATGCGGCGCAAGGCAAAAGAGCTGTCGGCAATCCACATGTAGCCTTCAAAGGTGAGGTCCTGCGGACGCTTGGGTATGATTTTGAGCTTGTAGACTTTGCCGCTTCCGCTTTCCACGCTGTCTTCCAGGTCATAGTCATAATAGGCGTTCCAGCTATTGGCAATGGGGCTGATGAACTCCTTGTCAAACATGCGCATGAAGTTCTGGTTGAGCGTGAAGTGTTCAGCCTGCGCATTGATCAACTGCGAAATCTGGTTGTCATCGCCCTCAAAGCCCACGCTTTTCATCTTGCTGGCCACCAGAACTTCCTTGCTTTTCCGGGGATCACGGGTGAAAAACGTCTCTTTCACGGTCTCGGTCTGGAAGATGGGCAAAGCGGCCTTCTTATTGGGATTGTCAGACAAGGCCACGCTGTCCAGGTACGGGGCGTAGCGCTTGGAGAAGCCTTTCTTTTTGTTTGTGGCATCGCGCTCCAGAATGCTCCCCTTCATAATGGAATAGGTTCTGAACTGGGCCGAAGGTTGGTTCTCTGGCAGGTACAGGTGTTTCTTCTTGGCGGCTTCGCGCACTATTCTGAACGCAGGGTTTTCGCGGGGTCTCACCACAATTTCCTGGATGGCGTAGCTTTGGCGCACCAGCTGAATGTTCCCGTTTTTCTGCAGTGCTTTGGTTGATTTGGTGATGGCCGAATACCCCAACAAGGTAAACGTGACTGAATCTGAAAGCGAGTAGGATTTTATTTCATACGCCCCCGCTTCATCTGTGAAGGTGGGCACTTTGGCTTTATATAAATGGACGGTTACGTAGTCCAACGGTTTCTTAGAATCAGCGTCCACCACTTTGCCTCTGATAGGCGCATTCTGGCCCACCGCCGACAAAGCACTCCACAACAGAAGGACAGGTAATAAGAGATTTTTCACAAAGCTAATATTGAAAAGCAAAGATAGAATTTGTAATGAGTTACGGTAAGCATCAATGGATTACTATGCCCGCAGAGCCTATAAATACCCAGAAGTGAGTAGTCTCTGGCGGGTGCTTCTTTTGGGGGAAAAGAAGAATTCTCCTACAATAGACAGTCAACAGAAGAAATCCCCTATCAACTTAATAATATTTTTTCAATTTATCAAAAGCTTCAAAACCTTTCAACTGATAACTATTTAATATTTAACCAGTTAATACCACTCATTACGCTTATTAATTTATCACCAGATGGCACGTCTTCGTTTTTGGGCTCTAAATTCAAAATAAGCGCCAAAACCTAATGAATCCTTCTGATGTCATGATACTAGCACTGACATGAATATAAGTTACCTCTTTTCTACCGATAGGTAAACCATTGCTTTGGTATTGGTTATGCTTTATTCTTTAACCTAGCAAAATGAATTTTAACCTTACTTCTAACATGAATTCCGTTCCCTTCCTCCTTGGCAAATCCTATCCAAAAAGGACAAGTAATTTCTTCTTATAAAAGTTCGGTATTATTTGACAAATGGGCCACCTGGCAATGAAAGCCGCCACGCTTCTTAGGCACATAAATGGGTTCCGTCTTCGGGCTCATTTTTGGAAATGAACCCGAAAACGGAAAGTACCCAAGGTAAAGGCTAAGCTAAAGATACATTGTTTAATTGAAAAGAAATGCAACTAATATGGCACTGCCCTTAAGCATAGTTCGCTTCTTCTTAAGTAGATTTATAAACAGAGAAAGGCGCCTTATGGGCGCCTTTCTCTGTTTATAATAGGTGTAACCTTATGCCCTCACTTTCATGACTTCCTGCAATAGAAGGCGGCATCTTCTGCTCAGTTCCAGGTCTTCTGAGGTGACCAGCTTTTGGTCAAGGGCCTTCTGCAAGATAGAGATGCATTCATTGGTTTGGTCGGCATCATGCAGGACACGGGCCAGGTCATAGTAGTAGAGCAGGTTGCTGGGTTCCAGTTCAATGGATTTGTAGATGGCGGTAATGGCTTCCTGGTTGGTCACGGTCAAGAGATCCTGCTGCGTGAACAACTTACTGGCCGCGCGCTCTGCAAATGACATGTTGGCCACCTTGTAGTTCCACCGGCCCAGTAAATGCCAGGCACCGGAGTGCATTGCATCATAAGTAAGGGCGCTCTGCAGGTAACGCTTGATCAAGACCAAATGCTGCATGCGCTGTTTGAGCGAAGACGTCTGACTCAGCAAGCTTAAAGACAAGGCCGTGACAAAGTTAGCCTCGGCGTGGGTGCTGTCAACGGCCAGGGCGCGTTGCGCATACCCTAGAGATTTCTGGAAATAAATGCCTTTGTAGGTGTCATCGCCGTACCGGTTGCCAATGCGGCCGCAGAGAATGCTGGCTTTGCACAGGGCTTCCTGTTGCGCTGGGTCCAGGGCCAGCACCAGCTCAAACTTCTCCAGCGCCTCGGTGTCCTTGAATTCCCGGTACAGCTGATTAGCCTCCCACAACAGCTTATCTGAGCCCAGGCCACCAGCTTTGGCAGCCTGGGGAGAAACGCTAATTAGCAAGACCAGCAGATAAACTACAGTAAAAATGCTTCGCATGCTTCCCATTCTTTATATTGTCTAAATGCAGGATTGGGGAAGCTACGAAAAAGCATTGTAAATTCCTAAAAGAGATTGAGTTGCCTTTTTTCTTTTTTAGGGGCTTTTTCAGGTTCCCCAATTTGTTCACTTTCTACGGAAGCTACCTCTAATGGTTGTTCCCGCTGCAAATCAAGGATTACTTCGTCTCCACTGGAAAAAGATGGCTCAATTTTAGGAATAAATATTGCCTCTACTTTACTATTCTTTACTGCTTTAATCCCATTTTTGCTTTTAATTGGCTCCTTGGTCTCTGGTTGTTCAATGGTGATGCTGAAAATCTTGTAGTAATTCAGTTTGTTCCCATTTGCCCGCCAGCCTTTCACGTCAATGAACTCGTTCAAAAGCAACACCTCAGATTCCTTCTCAGATTTTTTATCCCGTTGGAATTTAATCTCTGCCTTAGGTTCTGGGTTCACCGTGGCGGCCAGCAGTTTTGAGCCTTTGGCTTCACTGATGAAGATAAACCGCTTGCCTATGGTACTGGTCTCCACTACAAAACGCTTTACATAGGTAATCTTGGTTTCGCCGTCTGTGTACACCGCCGACACTACCAACTCTGGGGAGAACTTGTGAATCACCTCAATATTGGCCACGTCATAATGGTTAGACAACTCAAACGAAGTCAGTTCATAAGACCCGTCTTTGTAAATCACCAGAATGTTGTCGTCGGTATTAAACGAACCCAAGTAACGACCTCTGTTTTCGGTGTTCAAACGGCCAATCACTTCATCATAGTAGATTTCACGTCCGCCACGGGTTGATTCACCCAAGGCTTTCTGAGTTACTTTCTTGATTGGGTGCTTGGTCACAATATTCCCCTGAGAACCTTTGCCCTTGATCAGTAATTCAGCGAAGTCAAAGTCGAACTGTTTCACTCTGGCGGTACTGGCCGGTTGCAAAGTAATGGTCACCAGTTCAGATTCAGAGTTAGGGTTGGCCGTCAGGTACACCACTTTGGAGTTTTTCTCGCCTTTGGTCAAATCATACTCTTTGTCACGAGTGATGGACGTCACGGCAAAGCGCTTCGCGAAGGAAATGCCGGTTTTACCATCTACATAGATCATGTTGTAGACCATGTGCTCGTCATTCTTGTTATAGACCCCTAGGTGGATGATATCTTTCCCCATGAAAAGTTTATCAGAAATGCGGCTCACCATAAATTTGCCATCCTTCCTAATGGCAATGATGTCGTCCATGTCTGAACATTCACACACCATTTCCACATTGTCGTCTTTCTTGAGGCCATACCCCACAAAACCATCTTTGCGGTTCACGTACAACTTCTGGTTGGCCACCGCCACCTTCTGCGCCGACACCACATCAAATGTTCTGATTTGGGTTTTGCGCTCTTTGCCTTTGCCATATTTGGCCAACAAGCCCTCAAAATAACTAATGGCGTAGCGTGTCAGGTTCGCCAGATTATCGGCCACTTCAGCCATCTCGTCTTCCAGCTTTCTAATAAATTCATCTGCCTTAAAGGCGTCAAACTTAGAGATGCGCTTGATTTTGATTTCCGTCAGGCGGATGATATCTTCCTGGGTAACCTCGCGGCGAAGCAAGGGTTTGAACGGGTTCAAGCCTTCATCAATGGCTTGCAACACGGCTTCCCAGGTCTCACACTCCTCAATGTCTCGGTAGATGCGGTTCTCAATGAAGATCTTCTCCAAGCTGCTCTGGTGCCATTTGTCTTCAAGCTCGCCCATGCGTATCTCCAACTCGCGCTCCAGCAACCGCACGGTTTTCACCGTTGACATGCGCAGGAGTTCGTCCACGTTCAAGAAACGGGGTTTGTCTTCAATGATCACGCAGGTGTTGGGCGAAATGGACACCTCACAGTCTGTAAAGGCATACAGCGCGTCAATGGTCAAGTCAGGTGAAATTCCGGGCGGAATGTGCACCTGAATTTCAACAGCAGCGGCGGTATTATCCACCACTTTCTTGATCTTGATTTTGTTGTTCTCGCTGGCCTTGACAATAGATTCCATCAAAGCGGTGGTGGTGGTACCGTAAGGCACATCTTTGATCACCAGCAAGGACTTGTCAACTTTCTCAATGGTGGCGCGCAGCCTGATTTTACCGCCTCTGCCCCCACCGTTGTAATTGGTGAAGTCCGCCAACCCGCCCGTTGGGAAGTCAGGCAATAAAGTGGTTTGTCTGCCTTTCAGCACGTCAATGGAGCCTTTGATCAATTCCCGGAAGTTGTGGGGCATGATCTTGGTGGACAAGCCCACGGCAATACCTTCCACGCCTTGCGCGAGCAGCAACGGGAATTTCACTGGCAAGGTCACCGGTTCGTTCTTGCGGCCGTCATAGCTCAATTGCCACTCAGTGGTTTGGCCATTGAACACCACGTCCAAAGCAAACTTAGTCAAACGCGCCTCAATGTAACGCGGGGCCGCCGCGCTGTCACCGGTACGCACGTCGCCCCAGTTTCCCTGGGTTTCAATCAGTAAGTCTTTCTGGCCCAGGTTCACAATGGCATCGCCAATAGACGCGTCACCGTGCGGGTGGTACTGCATGGTCTGCCCAATCACGTTGGCCACTTTGTTGAAACGGCCATCGTCCATCTCTTTCATGGCGTGCATGATGCGGCGCTGCACTGGTTTGAAACCATCTTCCAGGGCAGGCACGGCCCGTTCCAGAATTACATAAGAGGCGTAGTCCAGAAACCAGTTTTCATAGAGCCCAGAAACCGACGTGATGTCATGGATGACTTCATCAGCGGCTAGTTCAGTTCCCAGTTCTAAGTTATTCTCGTTTTCCAATTCTTCGTTAAGCATAAACCTCCTCTACTATATCTTTCTCTATTTTGAGATTCTCAATGATAAACTGCTGGCGCTCCGGCGTGTTCTTGCCCATAAAGTAAGACAGCATCTTCTGGATGTTCTCGCCGGTTTTGCCCATGATCACCGGCTCCAGCCGTATGTTGTCGCCAATGAACTTGCCAAACTCTTCCGGTGAAATCTCACCCAGCCCTTTAAAGCGCGTAATTTCTGGGTTTTTGCCCAATTTTCTGATAGCGTTCTGCTTCTCCTGCTCGTTGTAGCAGTAGATGGTCTCTTTCTTGTTGCGCACCCGGAACAAAGGCGTTTCCAGGATGTACAAGTGTCCGTTTTTCACCAGGTCTGGGAAGAACTGCAAAAAGAAGGTCATCAACAGCAACCGAATGTGCATACCGTCCACGTCAGCATCTGTTGCCACTACCACGCGGTTGTAGCGCAAGCCTTCCAGGCCTTCTTCAATGTTTAAAGCATGTTGCAGCAGGTTGAATTCCTCGTTCTCATAGACCACTTTCTTTTTCAGCCCGAAACAGTTCAACGGTTTCCCGCGCAAACTGAACACCGCCTCTAACTCTACGTTGCGGGATTTGGTGATAGAGCCTGAGGCCGAGTCCCCTTCGGTAATGAACAAGGTGGTCAAGGCTTCTTTCTCTAAATCTTTGCTCTCCGCGAAGTGGAAGCGGCAGTCACGCAGTTTCTTGTTGTGCAGGTTGGCTTTTTTGGCGCGTTGGTTGGCCAGCTTTTTAATGCCCGCCATGTCTTTGCGCTCGCGCTCACTTTGCTCAATGCGGCGACGCAGGGCATCTGCCACGGTTGGGTTCTTGTGCAGGTAATTGTCTAGATGCTCTTTGACATAGTCATTCACAAAGTTCCGCACGGTGGGCCCTTCATGCGCCATGTTAATGGAGCCCAGTTTGGTCTTGGTCTGGCTTTCAAACACCGGTTCCTGCACGCGTATAGCCACAGCCGCCACAATGGAACCTCTTATATCTGTGGCGTCATAATCTTTCTTGTAGAACTCGCGCACGGTTTTCACCACAGCTTCTCTAAAAGCCGCCAGGTGCGTACCGCCCTGGGTGGTATACTGTCCGTTCACGAAGGAATAATACTCCTCGCCGTAATCATTGCCGTGGGTGAGCGCGAACTCAATATCCTCCCCTTTAATGTGGACGATAGGGTACCGCATGCTTTCCTCGGCAATCTTGCGGCTCAGCAAATCCTTCAAGCCGTTTTCAGACAAATACTTCTGCCCGTTAAAATGGATGGTGAGGCCGGCGTTGAGGTACACGTAGTTCCAGATCTGGTTTTCCAGGAACTCCGGAATGAAATGGTAATTCTTGAAAATGGTGTCATCTGGCACGAAGACCGTGGTGGTCCCGTTGCGCTGGGTGGTGTCCTGCAGGGGTTCGTCGTTCACCAATTCGCCGCGCTCAAACTCGGCTACTTTGGTTTTGCCGTCACGCACCGACTGAATCTTGAACTGGGCCGACAAAGCGTTCACCGCCTTGGTTCCCACGCCGTTCAAGCCCACCGATTTCTGGAAGGCGCGGCTGTCATACTTACCACCGGTGTTAATCTTGCTCACGCAGTCAATAACCTTACCCAGCGGAATGCCGCGGCCGTAGTCACGCACCACCACTTTGTGGTCAGAGATTTTGACTTCAATGGTGCGGCCATGCCCCATCATGTGCTCATCAATGGAATTGTCAATCACCTCTTTCACCAGAATGTAAATCCCATCATCGGGAGAGGAGCCATCGCCTAGCTTGCCAATGTACATACCCGGGCGCAGCCGGATGTGTTCACGCCAGTCTAAGGAACGTATACTATCCTCGTTGTAGGTAACATCAGTCAGTTCAGCCATAGGGAACTTTTGGGTTTAGTAGTATTGGGTAAAATAAATGAATTTTTGAATGTACATTGCCAGGGAGCTGGCGGCAACCAGGCAGCGCAAAGACAAATTTAGTCTTTAAATGCGGTTTTACAGCGCCTGGGCTTTGATTCAGCCTGCGTTGTTTTGCTTTTATTTGTAACCAAATGTGCCACTTTCAGGTTCAATGGAGAGCTGCTATTTGCTTATAAATTTAGCTATTTTTATCTGCTAAATCAAAACAAACAACCATTTTGCTAATTATTTTAGCTTTTTAGTTTCTTTCATAACCGTTAACACCTTTCTAACTTCTGCCTTGCCCCATGGAGCTAAAAATTCCCTCCTTCGCCAAGTACGTCCTGATTCTGCTGGGGCTGTATTTGCTCCTTTTTTTCCTGCAGACCTTTAGCTCCATTCTTATTCCTCTTTGTTTCTCGGCGCTGTTTGCCTTGCTCCTGCTGCCCATGACGCGCGTGATGGAGCGGAAACTGCCCAGGGCTTTGGCCATAACCATCTGCCTGGTGCTGGTGATCATAGTGCTGGCGCTGTTGGTTTGGTTTCTGTCTTCTCAGCTGGCTAGTTTCTCAGAGGAGTTAAAGGAAATCAACTCTAAAATCTCCATGCTCATTGCCAAGTTCCAGGGGTTCTTGCAGGAACAGTTCGGGATTAAGCCTACCAACAAAAATGAATTCCTGGAGAAAGCCATGGGCACCATTACGCAGAGCGGGACGGCTTTTTTGGGAAGCACCATTTCGTTGACCACCGGCGCACTTACCGTGTTCACGCTTATTCCCATTTACGTGTTCTGTATGCTCTATTTCAGAGACCACCTGCGCCAGTTCATGTTCCAGTTCATTGCCAACAACCGCCGCGGCTCACTCATGGACACTGTTGACAATATACAGCGCGTGGTGCAGGGCTATCTGTCGGGTTTGCTGATTGTGATCTGCATTGTGTCGGTACTCAACTCGGTGGGGCTGTTGGTCATGGGCGTGGAATATGCTATTTTCTTTGGCGTGCTGGCGGCCATTCTGACCATTATTCCTTACATAGGTATTCTGATTGGCGCGCTGTTCCCAGCGTTGTTTGTGCTGGTAGACACTGGTTCTATTGGGCAGGCGCTTATTGTGGTGGCTATCTTCGGGTTTGTGCAGTTTCTGGAAGGCAATTTCATCACGCCCTACATTGTAGGCTCCAGGGTGAGCATCAACCCATTTGCGGCCATTCTGGCCTTGATTATTGGCGGCGAAATCTGGGGCGCGCCCGGCATGATCCTTTCCATTCCCATCATCGCAATTCTCAAGGTGCTGTTTGACGCGTATGAACCGCTCAAGCCCTTCGGGTTTCTACTAAGTGACGTGCATCAGGAGAACAAAGAAAACAAGTTCCTTAAGAAACTCAAGCGTCAGAAAAATGAATAATCCCGTTTTGGGGCTCATTTCTGAAAATGAGCCCCAAAACGCCGCAACCAATTCTGTTAAACGCCAGTATATAAACATCTGTCTGCATAAGTAGCTGGCTCATTGGGACCAAGACTCCTGAAATTCAGTTAATGCTTTACTTACATACAGCCTTAAATTACATCAAAACCTGATACAGGAATTATAGATTTGGATATAGTGCCGCCCCGTACAGGGGCAAGAGAAAGCAGCCTTCTGGCTGCTTTTTTGGTTTCTGGGGTTTGCGTTTTCGGGCTCATTTCTGGAAACGGAGCCAAAAACGGGATAGCGTTAGCAAAGCTAAAAAGACTAGCTTTCCAGAGTATTGAAATGAAACGATATTGCCCGTAATTGAGTTAAGAAAGAGGCAGTGCTGCTGCCGCCTGAACCTTAAGAAACGCGCGTGTACGCCATCATAGACATTGAAACTACCGGCAGTCAGCCCGCCGATGACCGGATTACCGAGATCGCCATTTTCATCCATGACGGAGAGAAAGTGGTGGACCAGTTCCATTCGCTCATTAACCCGGGCCGCTCCATTCCTTTCTTTATTTCGCAGCTCACCGGCATTACCGATGACATGGTGCGCGACGCGCCAAAGTTTCATGAAGTGGCCCGCCAGATTGTGCAGATCACCGAGGGCAATGTATTTGTGGCTCACAACGTGCGGTTTGACTATTCCTTCGTGAAAAAAGAGTTTGCGGATCTGGGTTTCAACTTCCAACGGAAAACTTTGTGTACGGTGCGCCTGAGCCGGAAACTGATGCCGGGCCTGCCTTCTTACAGTTTGGGCAAACTGTGCCAGAGCATTGACATTCCACTGCGCATGCGCCACCGCGCCATTGGCGACGCCGAGGCCACCGCCGTACTGTTTGACCGCCTGCTCAAGATTGACGCTGATAAAGTAAATGCAGATCAGGACGAAAAGCTGGGCTCCGCCATTTCCCGTGAAATCAAGACCTCGCTCCTGCCGCCGGCCATCAGCAAAGAAATGGTGGACGCGCTGCCGCTGGAGGCCGGCGTGTATTATTTCCATGATGAGACCGGCGAGATTATTTACGTGGGCAAAAGCAAAAGCATCAAAAAGCGCATCATTCAGCACTTTAACATTGATTACAAGAGCAAGAAATCTGTGGAGTTCAAGAACCGCATCGCCAGCATCAGTTATGAGCGAACGGGTTCTGAGTTGGTGGCCTTGCTGTTTGAGTCTGATGAAATCAAGAAACGGAAACCGTACTACAACCGTGCCCAGCGCCGCAGCGTGTTCCATTCCGGCATTTACTCGTATATAGACCAGGACGGTTATCTGCGGCTTACGTTTCAGAAATCAAGGGATGCGGTGCCGCCGCTGCTCACCATGGCCAACCAATTTCAGGCCAAGAATTTCCTGCACAGCCGCGTACAGAAATACAACCTCTGCCAGAAACTCTGCGATTTGTATAAGTCAAACGGCGCTTGTTTTGATTACCAGGTGCACCAGTGCAACGGCGCCTGCGTGGGAAAAGAGGCACCAGAAGAATACAACAAGCGCGTGACCGAAGCCATGGACGCCTTTAAATATGACTACGGTTCCTTTGTGGTGATTGGCAAAGGCCGCAGCGCCGACGAGAAATCTGTGGTGGTGGTAGACAACGGACGTTACCTGGGCTTTGGCTACATGGACGAAACGTTCAGCGCCACCGGTCTGGAGGATTTCAAGGATGTGATCAAATATTACAATGACAACAAAGACACGCAGCAGATTATACGCGGTTACCTCAGAACGTCGCACAAAGACAAAGTCTTGATTTTTGACTGATTCCTGTTTTCGGGCTCATTTCCAGAAATGAGCCCGAAAACAGGAATTCTTTTAATGTAACCGGTGCCGCAGGAGCCAGCCTTCGCCGTTGAATTCATTGGCTTTGGGTGAATGCTCTCTCACTTTCACGGCTTTGTGCCGCGGGTATTCATTTCCGTCTTTTTCATCCAACACCAGAAGTTTAGCGCCGCCTTTCCAATTCTCCGGAATTTTCAGAACATCTGAGCCTTCGCCGCCAACCCAGGTAATGTCCATTTTATTGGGTCCAGTACCGCTTATTTCCAGTTCATCTGCTTTGCCCAGGCCAAACAGCTCAATGGATTTGGTCACGCCTGCTTTAAAGGTTTTCTGGTGCACCAGCGTGGGCGGGTCTTTTTTAGGGGAAGTCCAAAGCTGCACGGTCACATCGCCGTTTTCCAGGTACTGCACCAAGAACTTGTCTTTTTCATCGGTGCCAGGCAATAATACTTCTTTGTTCAGTTGCAGGTAAAATAAATCGGCGGCTCTGGCTAATTGGTCTCGGCGGGTTTTGAGTTTGGCGGTGAACTGCTTGGCGGTTAATTTCCTGATCTGCGGGGGCCAATTAAGCAACGCGTTTTCAATCACGGTGTCGGCCAGTTTCACCTGCAAGTCTTGGGCAATCTGTTGGAAGTCTTCTCGGGTGAGGTAGGCAAGAAAGTAGGCGTCCATGCGTTTAGAGGCGTTAATCAGCCCCTTTACGTTGGCCTTGCTGATGGTCTTGTCGAAACTCTGGTAATTGGGCTTGAACAAACTCACAAAAGCCGTGAGCACGCCGTCATGGAATTTAAAGAAGGCATGGTCCCGGTCGCGGGGAATGGCGCCATAGGTGGTCTTTCCTTCTTTTTCATGCACGCCCCAGCGCCATTGGTCTTCGCGGCGGCTCCAGTCACTCAGCCACATGTCAAACAACCGGCTGGTTAAGTAACGCCGCGCCTCCACCTGGTGGTTGGGGTCTTCCATCAATTTCTCGAAGGCTTTTTTGGAACTCACCACTTCCGCCGGATTCCCGAAACTCGCTTTCTTTTCCCAGTTGCCGTCGGGCCGTTCTTCCACCAAAGCCAGCGTGTTGGCGAACTCCGCCCTGAACTCGCCCAGCGCCGGGTCATCTGGAATAAACACCAGCGCCGGATTAGTATGGTACACGCCGGCCGCATTGGCCAGGTGCGGCACAATAAACGCCCCGTACGGATGAATCACGCTGGTTTGGTCACGCATGAGATTGGCTACAAAGGTTTTCTGTAAGCCTTTAGGCAACGCTTTTGACGGATCTTTATCAATGGAACGCAGCACAAATTCACGGCCCACCGAATCTTGCAGGCGCAGGTTTTTGGTCTGGAAACTTCCTCCTTGTTTAATGGGTGTTACGCCACCTTTGAATTTTTCTACCCAGAAAAAAGGCGCCGCTACCGGCTCGGCCCACACCTGCCGGTAATGCCGGCCCCACCAAAACCGGTGAAAGGCGTTTTTAATGTAATGCGGGCCCGCGGCCACCGTTACGGTAGAGTCTTTCTGTTGCGCGGTGGCAGCAACTGGTCTTAATACAGAAAGGAAAAACAGGAAAAACCAGAGGCAAACCCATGATGTTTTGCTGGCAACCGTAAACTTTATAAGAAAATTCATGTGGGTATTTATACTTAGAAAGCAAGTCAGAGGTTCAGCGGCCTTATTAGGAAAACCTTTATGGGGCGCAGGCGGTAAGGCAGAAAAGAAATTAGAACATGCAAAGAGTAATATACATCTGTCTTTTCCTTTCGGTGGCGTTGGTAACCAGCTGCGGCAAGAAAAACTATTTCCAGGAGTCAGCCTTGGCGGGGCCGGTTACCTCTGAGACCCGCGCCAAGTGGGATTCTGCCCTGGTGGTGGCCGGCAAACATTATGACCGCGGGTTCTGGCACCGGTTGTGGTGGGGTTCGCATTACCGTAAAGTCTGGGCACAACCGGTCCGGTTACCAGTGCTGGACCTCAAACGCATGCACGGCGGATTAGTGCCGCAGAAACTGGGCGGAGGTTTCCAGACCACCAGCCTTACCTTAGAAAACGAGAAAGGCCGCGAATATGCCCTTCGCAGCGTTGACAAAGATCCCAAAGACATTCTTCCCAAAGGCCTCCGTAAAACTGGGCTTACCAATCTTTTGAGAGACCAAACATCGGCGGGCTTGCCGTACGGGGCGGTGGTGGTGTCTGGGTTAGCCGAAGGCGCCAAGATTCCGCACAGCCATCCGCGCTACGTGTACATTCCTACCAACATAGAGAAACTGGAGAACATCTCGCCAGATTTTGAAGACAAGGTGTTTCTGCTGGAAGAGAAATACGAAGGCAAAGAAGCCCTTACCCGCTATTTAGGCAAAGCCAAAGATTTGGTGGATTCAGAGGAATTCCTGAAAAACAGATTCGCCAAACACTCTCACTTACCAGACCAGGTGGCTTTTGCAAAGGCGCGTTTGTTTGACGTGTTCATCGGCGACTGGGATCGGCACGAAGGCCAATGGCAATGGGCGGTCTATGACACAGGCTCGGTTACTTCATACGCCCCCGTTCCCAAAGACAGAGACCAGGCTTTTTTTAAATTTGATGACGGGTTTGTTCCTTGGTTGTTCAGCCGGCGGTGGGCGCCTTTGAGCAAAATGAAAACGTTTCACAAGGATGTGACTTCCGTGAAAGGCTACCTGCAAAACGCCCAGTTCATTGATGAACGCTGCCTGAACGAGGTGACCTTAGAACAATGGCAGGCGCTGGCGCAGGAATTACAGACCGGCCTCACTGACCAAGTTTTGCAAGATGCCATAAACCGAATGCCGACCGAAGTATATCCTTTAGTAGGCCCAGACCTTTTGAAAAAACTGAAAGCCAGACGAGCCCAACTGCCAAAAATAGCCCAGCAAATGTACCTCCGCTTCGCCAAAAACGTGGTGGTGCCGGGCACCGATGAAAAAGAAAAATTTGTGGTGGAGCGCCTGCCCAACGGCGACACGCGGGTACTGGTGTTGCAGGAAAACAAAGAGAAGAAAGAGCAGTCACAGTTAGTCTTTGACCGCGTGTTCAAGAAAGGCGAAACCAAAACCATTACGCTGCACGGGCTGGCCGCCTCAGATGAATTCATTATTACCGGTAAGGCAGACCGCGGCATCACCGTGCACATCTACGGCGGCATGGGTGAAGATGAAATTAAAGACACGTCCCACGTGAGCGGCTGGGGCAAGAAAACCAAAGTCTATGACACCCGCCAGGGCATGGTGGCCGAAGAAAAAGGCAAGGAAACCAAAATCTACAAAAGCAAAAATACCGTGGTACACGCCTTTGACCGTGAAGGAATCTAAATAAAATTCCCGTTTTCGGGCTCATTTACAGAAATGAGCCCGAAAACGGGAATTCTTTCGGAACGCAATATTAAGCAGCGTCCTTCTCCAGGGTTTCCAACATTCTTATCACAAATTCCTCGGTGCGGGATAAGTGGGGCTGCTCCTTTTTCTTTTTGGCGTCGTGCTTGCGCAGGTAATCAATGAGCTTGTCTTGCTTGAACAGGCTGGTCACTTCCGGGTGAATGTAATATTTGCTGCAGACGGTGGGCGTGTTTCCCAATTCTTTGGCCACCAATTTCACGGCTTCCTTCACAGATTTCTCTTTCTCCAGTTCGGGGTTTTCGTCTAGAATCTGCTCCAGGCATTCTACCATGAGCACGGTGCCGCCCCAGGTCCTGAAATCTTTGGCCGTAAACTCCTCCCCGCTCAACTCCCGAAGGTATTCGTTCACATCACCAGATTCCACAGCTTGCCGCTGGCCGTTTTCATCATAGTACTGAAACAAATCATACCCCGGAATGTCCTGGCATTGTTTCACCAGGCGGGCCAGCCGTTTGTCTTTGATGCTGATTTGGTGCGGCACGCCTTTCTTCCCCACAAATTCCAGGTGCAACTGGTCACCTACAATCTTCACATGGCGGTCGCGCAGCGTGGTGAGCCCGAAGGATTTGTTTTCCCTGGCATAGGCTTTGTTCCCGATTCTAATGAAAGAATGGTCCAGCAACTCCACCACAATGGCCAGAATCTTGCGTTTCTCCAGTTTCTTCAGCCGCAGGTCTTTCTCAATCTGCTCTCTAATGGTGGGCAACACCTTCCCGAAGGCCCGCATGCGCCCAAACTTGTTTAAACTGCGCACCGCATTCCATTGCGGATGGTACATGTATTGCTTGCGGCCTTTCTCATCCCGGCCCGTGACCTGTATGTGCCCGTTCGGCGAAGGACAGATCCAGACATTGGTCCAGGCGGGCGGAATCACCAGTTTTGTCAGGCGGTCCAGTATTTTGGCATCGGTTACTTTTTCGCCTTTGGCGGTGAGGAATTCGGTTTTTTTACCATTCTGCGCTCTGGTGAAACCAGGTTTGGTGTCTGGTATATAGCGCAGGCCCGCCTGCTCGGCGAAGGCTTTATAGTCAATGCCGGTTGATTCGGCGTTTTGGGGTTCTTCCATGGTTGGGATTAGTGGAATTTGTCATTTAACTTTTAAAACCCAGAAAAGTTATGGTTTCCATTTTCGGGCTCATTTCCGGAATGGAGCCCGAAAACGGAAAATACAGGGCAGTACGTTCTGAGCCGAGCGCCAGTCATATCAAATATGCGCCGCTTGCGTAGTAGAGTACAACTTATTTCTATATTGAGGCCTCCTATGAACGCATCCTTCTTCAAACCTACCTACGTTGGGCTATTGGCTCTACTTCTTTCCCTGGCTTCCTGCGGTGGCGATAAAAACGGGGACCTTGTCTTGTTTGGCATTGAAGAAGACTTGAAACTTGGCCAACAGGTGGCTAACCAGGTAGACTCCACGTACCGCGCCAAAGGCCAACTCCTGGACCGAAACTCTTCTGACCCCAAGATCAAAAACGCCTACGCCCACCTTGACAAAATAGTAGAGAGGCTGCTCAATTCTGGCGCGGTGAGCTACGAAGACGAATTCCCCTGGAAGGTGACCATCATACAAGACCCAGCCACCCAAAATGCTTTCGCCACGCCCGGCGGCCACATTTATGTGTTCACTGGCCTGATTAATTATCTTGACACCGAAGACCAGTTGGCCGGAGTATTGGGCCATGAAATTGCCCACGCCGACAAGCGCCACTCCATCAAACAATTGCAGAAGCAGCACGGCATGGCCTTCATCATGAACCTGTTTCTGGGTGAGAATGCGGGGCAGCTGGAGACCATTGTGGCGCAATTGGCCGGCCAGATGGCGGGCCTAAAATTCAGCCGAGACTATGAAAGGGAATCAGATAATTTTTCAGTGGAGTATTTGGCGGGCACCAACTATTACGCCTGTGACGGCGCCGCGGGCTTCTTCCAGAAAATGCAGACGCTGGAGCAAAAAGGCACGCCGCCCGAATTCATCAGTACCCACCCTTCCCCGGGCAACCGCGTGCAGGACATTCAAGCCAAAGCCCAGACCCAGGGCTGCCAACGCGAGGCAGCCGCCAATACTGGGTACCAGCAATTTAAACGCAACTTAGGTCTTTAAGCGCGCACGTTTCCTCAGAATCACTCAAGCACCTCATCAGGCATGGAAAATAACTGGAAAACCACCTTCGGCAATTTGCTGGAAAAAGCAGATGACACCCTGGACCTGTATATGCAACGGTTCAGGAACCGGCTGGGCTTGTACCATCCCTTGCACATTCTGCCTTACCGCAGCTACGGCACCGTGAATCGCCTGTACCTCAAAGGCCGCGTGCTGGCAGACAAAGGCATTACCTCTGCCGCTGACAATGACAACCTGCTCAAGAACCTGTTGAACATGTACCGCCGGTTTGAGAGCGATGAAGTGCGAGACGCCCGGTTGCAGGTGAATTTCCAGGATGAACAGTATGTAGTCACCACAGACCGAGAAGGCTATTTTGTGCTGAACCTGGCCCCAAAAACCCCTCTGGAACTGGAAGACATCTGGCATGAACTTGATATTGAACTGCTGGAAGCTGACATTTCTTCTTTTGTGCCGGGTATTAAAGCCAAAGCCCACGTGCTGGTTCCTCCACCAGACGCAGAATACGGCATCATTTCTGACATTGATGACACCATTGTGCTCACCTCGGCCACAGATTTGATCAGGATGTCACAGAACACGTTCATGAACAACGCGCGCACGCGGCTGCCGTTTGCGGGCGTGTCGGCTTTTTACCGGTCGTTGCAATTGGGTAGGAACGGAAAGCGCAATAACCCTTTTTTCTACGTGAGCAGCAGCCCCTGGAACCTCTATGACCTGCTGCATGACTTCCTGGACATCCATGATATTCCGGCCGGACCGCTTTTGCTGCGTGATTTTGGGTTGATGCAAAACAAATTCTTCGGTTCTGACCACATGAGCCACAAGTTCAAGGAGATTCAGAACATTTTTCTCACCTACCCGCACCTCAACTTTGTTTTGATTGGTGACAGTGGCCAGGAAGACGCGCCCATTTACCGCGAGGTGATCAAGCAGTTTCCGGGCCGGGTAATCTGCACCTACATCAGAGACGTGGAATTGCCTGAGCGCGCCGAGATTGTCACCAAAATAACCGAGGAACTCAAAGGCACCGTGGACATGATTCTGGTGAAAGATACCGAGCAGGCCGCCCGGCACGCGGCAGAAATGGGCCTCATTTACCAGGAAGAAGTGCAGAAAGTAGAAGAGCAGAAAGCCATTGACACCAGTGATGACGTGGGCACGGCCACGCACCAGGCACCGGAGCCCATCAGCAAAGACACAAGGAAAGTGGGGTAGACATGGCTTAACTTACTAAATCTGCGTATAGCTATATATTGCCTTTCCATGCCGTAAGTGGTATCTCTTATTCCCTGGGTCTTACTGTTGCTTATCATGGGTTCCTGTCTTTTTTGCGAAAGACAGGCAACGTACCTAGCACAACTTTTATGACCCCATGACAAACGAAAAATTCTTGCAGGCCATGCGCCTTTGTCAGTCTGGCCACACGCCCGCCTTTATTTTTCAGGAACTGGGTATTGACCCGGTACCGCTCACCTCAGATTCCCAGGACCCCATGGATGTCCTTTGCCCGGAACTCTGCCTTAAATTAAAAGAAAAAATCACCTTAGAACTTCCTTTGCCTGAAACCGAGTGATTTCCGTTTTCGGGCTCATTTCTGGAAATGAGCCCGAAAACGGAAATTTTTTTTTATTACCTCCTACCCTTCGCCTTTTTTAGTACCCCGTGCCCACCATGCCTGACCAACCTAATCAAAAAGAACAGATCAAAGAACTTATTAAGCTGAATGATGAGCTTGAAAACTATTTCCGGAACACCCTTATTCCGCAGTTGTTTGTAGACGCCAACCTCATCCTCCGGAAATTCACGCCCCCTGCCATGAAGCAGTTCCGGTTTACGCCAGACCACATTGGCAGGCCCATGGTGGATCTGGTGGACAACATTCAGTACTCCACCATTATTGAGAACATCAAAGACGTGATAGACTCAGAAGAAATGATGGAAAAGGAAATTCAGACCACAGACGGCAACTGGTTTCAAATGAACATCATTCCGTACCTGGTGCCCAAAGAGAAACGGGCCAACGGCGTGATCATCACGTTTGTGGACATCACGGGCCGCATGAAAAACCTGCGCGAGCTGGAGAAACTGAATGCCTCCCATGAGACCTTTATCTATGCCGTGACCCATGATTTGCTGGCGCCGCTCAACAACGTGGAAGGGCTGGTTACCTATTTTATTGACTTGGGCGAAAACCCGCAAGAGAAGGCATTGCCTGACGTACAGGAGCAGAAAGAAGTGAGCCGCCATTTGCATATAGCCCTGCAAACCATGCGCGGCATTATTCAGGACCTCACAGAAATCACCCGTCTGGAGGATAGCGTGGGCAAGAATGCCAAACCCGTAAATTTTGAGGAGATTTTTAACGAAGTGGAGCTTACCCTCAAAGAGAAAATCAATGAGAAATGCGCTGAGATCACGTATGACCTGCAGGTGCAAGAAATTATTTTCTCCCGCAAAAACCTGCGAAGCATTGCCTATAACCTATTAAGCAACGCCATTAAGTACCAGCACCCAGACCGTGTGCCCACCATACATATCAACAATTACAAAGTGAATGATTACGTGGTCATTTCATTCAAAGACAATGGCCGCGGCATTAACGCAGAAAACCAGGATCTCATTTTTCACCAGTTCGCGCGGGAGTTCACAGACGTGGAAGGCACCGGCATTGGGTTGTACTTGGTCAAGCGCATTGTGGAGCACGCCGGCGGCAAAATCACCTTAACCTCTGAAGTGGGAGAAGGCTCTGTGTTCAAAGTCTACCTGCCCATAGTGCCGGAGCAAAAGTAAGGGAAGCGAAATATTCTTCCCTTAACTGGAATGGTCAGCCACTATTTTCCATTGACCATCAATTTTTCTGAACAGTAAAGAGAAATGCCCTTCCAGGTTGCCCATGCTGCGGGCCAGGTGCCATTTGCCCACCACAAACAGAATATCGGGCGCTATGGGATTTACCTGGAGCAGGGTGAACGTTAGTTTTCCCATGGCTTCTGCGGACGGGTAACTTTTCTGATAGTTCTGCAAGGTCTTAGTCCAGCCGTAAGTTGGGCCGCTTTTACCGATGAATACCAGAGAATCAGATTGCCAATAGGGCTCCATGAAAGCCGGTAAATCGCCCCGGTTCCAGGCTTGGCTTTGAAAATCCATGATGGCCTGGATCTCCTTCTTGGCCGGGCCGCTCTGCGGAATTTTAGGGCTGCAGCCCACCATCAAGATGAAAAAAAATACTGGTAGATAGCGCATAGCGTAGAGATTACAACATCCAACCTTTAATGTACTCGGTGCCGCCTAACCGGCCCATGTTCCGGACAATGGCTCTTCTGCGGCGCAGGACGTAGCCTGTGGGTTTGGAGACTTTGTACCGTATGGGGTTAGGCAACACAGCCGCCAGCAAAGCCGCTTGTTGCCTGCCAATTTTGTCTGGGGTAGTGTTGAAATATTTCTGGCTCGCCGCGTGCACACCAAACACATGGTCGCCCATTTCGGCTATGTTGAGGTACACTTCCATGATGCGTTCTTTGCCCCACAACAGCTCAATCAGAAACGTGAAATACATCTCCACTCCCTTCCTCAGGTAACTTCGGCCGTGCCAAAGAAACACGTTTTTGGCCACTTGTTGGCTGATGGTACTGCCGCCAACCACGGTCTTGCGTTTACCTGACATGTTCTTGTCAAAGGCCATTTTCATGGCTTTGAAATCAAACCCGCTATGCGACAAAAACAACTGGTCCTCGGCAGCAATGGCGGCCAAAGGCAACTGCGCCGACATGTCTTCTAATTCCACAAAGGTGAAATCTATCTCTTTTACTTGCTGGTCATTGGGCGACGGCTCTGAGCGCTTGGAAAGCATATGCAAGGTTACGGGCGGATCTACCCACCTATACGTGACCACCCAAAGCAGCGAACAAAGAAACAAGACCAAACACAGTTTCCCGAACAGGACCCTGGCGTCTCGCCATGTAAATGAAAAACTTGTCTGGGTTAGGGCCATGGCTGCGGAATTTAGGGTTACCTGGGCTGGGCTACAAATCTAAAGAAATAGTGGCAGCTTCTGGAATCGTTCTTACATTAGCGCCTTGTACTTTTCACTAATTCTATGAGTAGATTTCTGCCGCTCTTCCCTCTCAATTTGGTGGTGTTCCCTGGTGAGAAACTGAACCTGCATATTTTTGAGCCCCGCTACAAGCAACTAATTACGGAGTGCCAAGCAAATGGCACCACCTTCGGCATTCCGGTTGTGCTGGACCATGGGATTGGTGAATACGGCACTGAGATAAAACTGATTTCCGTGGAAAACACCTATAGCGGCGGCGAAATGGACATTAAGACCAAAGGGTTGGGCATTTTTAAACTTAAGGAATTTCACAAACAGATGCCGGGCCGCTTGTACGCCGGTGGCGAAGTGGAAGATTTGCACTTATTTGAGGACGAGGATGTCACCATGCGTGCCCAGGTTACAGAGCTGCTGCTGCAATTGTACAAAGCCCTCGGTATCAAAAACCTGATGCTCAACCTGCCACCCAATTTTAAGTCGTATGATGTGGCGCACCATCTGGGCTTTTCCATTGACCAGGAATACAAACTGCTTCAGTGCCTGAAGGAGTCTGAGCGCATGGCCCAGATTCATGCCCACCTTACCCAGATTTTACCGGTGGTGCTGGAGACGGAACGCCTGAAAGAACGGGTAAAGCTCAATGGTCATTTTAAAAGCCTGCCGCCACATAACTTTTAGGGTTGTTCAAAGGTAAGAGAGTACAAACCCAGCGGGATTTTCCATTGCCATGCTCTACCAACTTGTGTTTTTCTTTTTCCTGGCGTTTTTGAGTTGGATGGTTTGGGCCTATCTCCAGGAACGCAAATTCAGGAAAAAACCTTTCTACGGGTTGTCAGACATTGGGTGGCGCACGGTACTACCTCCGCCAGCATCACAAAGAAGGCATTCTATTGCTTTAGTGGGTGATATTGGCAATGCCGGACCTTTGGAGAAGGACCCTGTGCTGAAAAGCATACGTGCGTGGCAGCAAGAAGCCGGCGACCAAAGCACCCTTATTTTTTTAGGCGATAACATTTACCCAGTGGGCGTGCCGCCCGAAGGCCACCGCCACCATGCCCGTGCCATGGAACGCCTGCAATACCAATTTGAACTGTTTAAAAGCTACCAGGGCAAGGTCATTTATCTAGGCGGCAACCATGACTGGAACAAGGGCCGCCGCAATGGGTTTACCTACATGCTCCGGCAGCAGGAAATCATCACCCAGCATTTAAATGACCCACTGGCGTATCTGCCGCAGGGCGGTTGTCTGGGGCCGGTCACCTGGGAAATCAACGAACAGGTTCTGTTGGTGATCATTAATACGCAATGGTGGGTGCAAAGGGGCTTTAAGCCGCTGGGGCCTCAATTTGGCTGTGACTACGCGTCTTCGTCAGAATTTTTTGAGGCTTTTGAGAAACTACTGGAGGCCAATAAGCACCGGTTTATAGTATTGGCAGGCCACCACCCCCTGTACAGCAATGCCCTGCACGGCGGCAAGTTCACCGTGAAGCAGCACCTTTTCCCCTTAACGTTTGTGCATAAGCGGGCGCTGGTACCGTTGCCGTTGGTGGGTACCATGTACCGCTTGTATAGGCAATACGTGGGCGCCCATGAAGACATGTCTTTTCCGCCGTTCAAACGGTTCAGGAAGAAGCTTTTGAAGATTCTTCACCGCCACTCCCCTGTTTTCTACGTGGCAGGGCATGACCACAACCTACAGTATTTTCAGGTGAAAGGAAACCACTATGCAGTCAGCGGATCGGGGAGCAAGACCAGTTTTGTGGCCAAAGGCGGCAAAGCAACGTTCTCCCATGAAAACAAAGGCTTTTTAGTACTGGACCATTACCAGGACGGCACAATCTGGCTGCGGGTGCTTGAACCAAACCCACAAGGTGAAGGAAGTGAATTAGTTTTCAGGAAATGCCTGCACAAGATGGAAACTACTCCTCAGATTCTTCCTCAATAATTGGCAGCAGCACCTTTAAGCTTTTGGGCTGAACATTGAATTTCAATTCCTTGGGAAGTTCCAGCGGCTCCCCGTCTATCTGGGTCATTTCCCCGTCATGATTGGTGATGGTAGCCTCGCGCACACTGAACCGGTGGGTGTACACAGATTCATCAATGCTATCGGTATACATGCGGTATAATAGTGCCAGGCTAGAGGTTTTAGGGAAAGGCTCCAGAATACAGATTTCGAAAAGCCCATCGTCAATCACAAAATTGGGGTTGATGACCATGTTGCTCCCGAAGGCCTTGGCGTTGGTCACCGTGATCATGAAGGCCTCGCCGTCAAACAAAACCTTTCCGCCTGATTTAACCGTGTATTTTTTAGGTTCATAGGCTATGTATTCCTGCATGGCAATCCAGGCGTACGCTCCGGGCCCACGGGTATCTCCTTCACAGAAGCGCTTTACCACCAAAGCATTGAACCCCATGTCACAAAGATGAATGGACAATTGCTTGTTCACCAGCAGCGTGTCTATTTGTTGCACCCAATGCTGTTTGAGCAAGAAAAGCGATTCATCAAAATCCTGCGGAATGCCCAAATCTTTAGAAAGCCCGTTTCCAGACCCCTGCGGGATGATGGCCAAAGCAATGGAGGAGTTTATTAAAAGTTTGGCTGCCAGGCTCACCGTACCGTCACCGCCAATGGCGGCAACTATGCCTGGTGAAAAGGCTGTGATTTTTTCTTTCAAGTGTTTCTCATCCTGCTCGCCGGAGGTTTTATAAAACTCTGCAGTGAATTGATGCTGCCGACAGAAAGCCTGCACATCTTCTACCAGTTCCTCTTTGTCTATGTCTCCGGCAATGGGATTGATGACGAATAATATTTTGGTCATAAGTTGAAAAACGCTGGTTCTGTTTTCTGTTTTCGGGCTCATTTCCAGAAATGAGCCCGAAAACAGAAAACTGTTAACAAGTTGCAAGTAGGCACAGGTTATTTAATCCCTTCCCACCTACCTCAGTATTTTGATTACCGCGTATGCGACATTAAGTGAGTATTCTTCATTCTGCTAAGGTCATAAAAGTGAATGCCCTTGGCCAGCCCTTAGGGGTAAACTTTACACCTTAAAGAAACAGAAGCCTATTGATAAATGTTGCCTTGACCAAAAGTGAATAGTTGCAATTTATTAATTTTGACCAAGCCTAAAACAGTTTTACCTTTTACCGTATTTCACGCAAGAGGTACACCAAGAACGGCTACTGCATATGCTTAGTTACGCTTACGCAATAGGTTATTCAGATTCTTCTCCCCCAAACATAGAACCACAGCTATATCTTTTTGATTGTACATACGTAAGATACCCAAACGTGCAGAAGCCCGTTTACTTTACAGCTAAAACCTAAAACTATGAACCTGAAAAGAACATTCGGTGCGATTTTAACAATCCTAGGGATTGTAGGCATTATCTGGGGAGCTTATGCTTTCTTGGCAGGCGGTGACTCTGTAGGGAATGTGTCCATGAACCAATTCTCTTCAGCGGTGCCGTTTGTAGTTGGTCTCATATTCCTGTTTACGGGAATAAGTCTGGTGAAAGCCACGCGGGACCAGGCGTAGGTCATTTTTTAAGACTATATATAAAAAAGAGGCCAGCCCAAATTAGGGCTGGCCTCTTTTTTATGATCACCGCTAGCAGCGGTAGTATTATCTAGATAAAATCTGAGCTTGTTTGGCAATAATCTCGGCCTCAAAGCTCTTAATGGCCTTGTCAGCATTCAGGTAAGCAGATTGGTAATTGGCAACCGGAGCGTCAATGTACAGCAAAGAACCGTTCTTGATCAAGCTGATCACTTTCTCGTTCAGCTCTTTAGGCAACGCCGGGCAACCATGGCTGCGGCCTAATCTACCGTGCTGTTTGATAAAGGACTCACTTACATAGTCAGCGCCGTGTACTACAATTGCTCTTTCATTGGCTCTTGAGTTGAAGTTAGGGTCTAAACCATTCAACTTCAAAGAAAGACCGTGCTTGCCATGGTAGGTGTTCTGGGTTACATAAAAGCCCACGCTGCTCATGTGGGAGTTCACTATGTTAGAAAACTTCACTGCTTTGTCATCACCAGACCCTTGCCCGTGGGCAACCAGGCTATGGAACAACACCTTTCTTTTGTCTACGTCAATTACCCAAAGTCTCTTCTTCTTGCTTGATTTGCTGAAGTCAATGACGGTGAGCACATCTTTTTTTACTTTCCCTTGCCCTTTCAGGTTATAAAACCCAGTGGCGGCGCGCTGAAACACATCATAGTCAAGACCGGCTTGTCTTAAATCTGCTTCGTCATAAATATCTTCCAGGAAATCCTCAAAGGGTTTTACTTTGCCAGGAACGCCATTAGTGGCAAGGTTTAAATCAGCAAGTTCTATAGAGGAGGAATTTTGGGGCAAATAAGCGGCCGGGTTACTGGTAGCCGGTGCGGCTACCGAAAGGACAGTTAAAAACGATAGGCTTAAAATTATTCTATTCATATCTTAATTCTTTACCAGCTTCGCAGTAATAACCCTTATACGTGTTACTTTTGTTCCATGGTGACCAATTTAAGTCAGTTATTTGCAAAATTAACTGGTTTGGTGGTCATACAATATTTAAAACTCAAAATGGTACGAAATACGAGGTTGCGCACGCCTATCTGGGCACTTTTACTAACAGCATTTACAGCGGTTTCCTGTTCCTCAGGCCAAGACGACATTACTTTTGACTCCGGCACCTGGAAGAATGATTTAAGCGGTTGCAAAGGGCAGCGGGCAACATTGCAAAAAGACCTGGAAAACATTAGGCTACAGTTGCCGGGCCAGAAAGAAACCAAGATACGCAAGTTATTTGGTAAACCAGACGCGGAGGAACTGCTGGAAAGAAGCCAAAAAATATACGTGTATTATCTTACCCCAGGGCCCAAATGCCAACTTTCAGATAAGAACACACCTGCTACCACCCTGGCGGTTAGGTTTGATGCGTTGGGCAATGTGCGCGAGGCCAACCTTACCACCAACTAATATGCTATAAAAGTAGAAAGCCGATCTCCCTTGCAGGAGAACGGCTTTCTGGGCAAGCGTCAAGTCTTAGTTTTTGGTCTTTTTCTTTGACGTTTCAGTTTTGGTCTTCACTTTGTCGGCCTCAACTTTGGTCTTCCCGTTGGGGGTTTTGATTTTAGTTTCTGAAGGGCTTGACTTGTATTTCACGTTATCGGTTTTCAATTTCTCCGTACCGTCTTTTTTAATTTTCATCTCGCCGTAAGAAGACTCCATTTTCATCTTGTCTTCTTCAATCTTCACCTTCTCGGTTTCAGTCTCCAGTTTGATTTTGTCATCCTTCATTTTCACCTCAGACTCGCTTTTCTTAGGAGCGGTGGCCGTGGTATCCATTGAAGAAGTAGGCATAGTGGTAGTATTGTTTGAAGCCGGCGCGGCAGTAGAAGTTCCTCTACCATCAAGCTCCAGATAAGCCGTGAATTGCTTAGGGGTTAGAATCTGGGCGAATTCCTCATCCATTTGCGTATTGACTTCGGCCAGCTTGGCGTCACGCATTTGAATGTCATTGGAATTCATCCGCTCTATCTCGTTGAATCTATCCAGGCGAGCCTGGTTTAAGGATTTGATCTTTACATACTGTCCTTCATTCAACTCCAGGTCATTGTACATCTGGCGGCTCAGCTCAGTAGCACTCATGGAGAGTACAGTTCTAGAAGCTGCAGCGGTTCCGGTAAGATTGGTTTGTGCCTGGGCAGTATAAAAAGCTCCCAGCATTAAGGCAGATAAGAAAAACTTTTTCATGTTGTTTTGACGCTTAAAGGTTATTAACAAGTAATGCTAAATCCGATTTATATATCCTTTAACGCTTCTCCAAAATCAAGGTTATAGGAATTTTAATATTTTCTTATTTCACTACACCTAACTGTTATATTGAACAATATATTAAATAACTATATATTAAAATTTCAATTTTATTACTTTTCCAAGTTAATTACCTAATTAAACCATTAACATATAATTCAAACACTAAATCAACTTTTTAAGAATAGGATAATATTGTATTATACTTAAATTACAGTTGCACTTAAAAGCATTATGCATATACCAATATTTATATATTGATTGTGGTTTTCAACTTTTTTCTGATAGCATAAAAAAACCTGGCCGCTTGGCCAGGTTTCCTTAATATGGTTTTTTAGGAGGTTAATTACTCATCTTATGATCTGGGCGTTTAAAGAACTGCATGGCCAAATAACCCACGAAGGTTCCAATCACTGACCCGAACAGGATCCACAAGATAGCCATCAAGCCAATAGAACCGCCTTCGCCGTAAGCATCATCTGCCATATAAGGATAACTCATGGCCAGATTGAACACTGAGTCTGCCAAAAGTTGGAAGATCGTAAACAAAATAGCTGCCACCAGGCCCACTACAAAGCCAACGCCTATCCCTTCCAGGTAATTGAGGTTGCCGTCTTTTTTTTGTTTATGGCTTTTAATGGCCATCACAACCCCTATGACCAGAATAATACCGGTCACAAAATGGAGCGATACGTTTTCAATCAAGCCCAGGAGCTTGATGATGACCATATAGACAATTGCTGCAATGCCCGTCATTATTCCGTAATAGGTACCAGTTTTCTGTACCGTTGTCCTACGTTGTTCCATGGTTAGTTTTATTTTGTTTTTAGTTTGGTACGGTTGAAAGCGCCCTGGCTTTCTGTGTCATATACTAGATATGATTTATCATATACTTAGATAGGCGGTCTGGTGTTGTGCCCAAACCCGATTTTTTAAATTCCAGCCGCCAATTTTCTGCCCGGCAAGTGTATGGCCGCGCCGCTGAACTGATTTAAGCGTTTGATTGTCTGTAAGTAGGTTTAGTTGCCTATTGATTGCCGCCCGCGTGGGGGCCTTTCCTTTTCTTTTGGTAACTTTGCCTTTTCCTATCATTTCAGATACAACAGCAGAGCATGATCAGCACCAGTAACGTAAGCCTTAGATACGGCAAGCGCACCTTGTTTGAAGACGTCACCATTAAGTTTTCGCCGGGCAACTGTTACGGCCTCATTGGGGCCAACGGTGCCGGCAAGTCCACTTTCCTGAAAATCCTTTCGGGGGAAATTGACCCCAATACCGGCACGGTAGACATTCCGGCCAAAGCCCGTATGGCGGTGCTCAAGCAGAACCATTATGAGTATGATGAGTTTCCGGTGCTCCAGACGGTGATCATGGGCCACAAGCGGCTGTATGAGATCATGACCGAAAAAGACGCCATCTACGCAAAGGAAGATTTCAGCGAGGATGACGGCATGCGCGCCTCTGAGCTGGAAGCCGAATTTGCCGACATGGAAGGCTGGAATGCCGAATACGAAGCCGGAGAATTATTGAGTGGTCTGGGCATTCAGCCTGACATGCACTACACCTTAATGAAGGACCTGGGCGGGAACGAGAAAATACGTGTGTTGCTGGCGCAGGCCTTGTTCGGTAACCCAGATATTCTGCTGCTGGATGAACCTACCAACCACCTGGACGCCGAGTCTATCATGTGGCTGGAGAACTTCCTTGATAATTTCCAGAACACTGTGATTGTGGTTTCCCACGACCGCCACTTTCTGGATGCCGTGTGTACGCACGTGGCCGACATTGACTACAGCAAGATTCAACTGTACGCCGGTAACTACTCGTTCTGGTATGAGTCCAGCCAACTGGCTTCTAAGCAGCGCACCGACGCCAACAAGAAAACCGATGACAAGCGCAAGGAACTGCAGGCCTTTATTGCCCGTTTCAGCGCCAACGCGTCTAAATCTAAGCAAGCTACTTCCCGCGCCAAATTGCTGGAGAAACTGACCCTGGAAGACATCAAACCGTCAAGCCGCCGGTACCCTTATATTCAGTTCAAGCAAGAACGTGAGGCCGGAAACCAGTTGCTGCAGGTGGATGAACTGGCTATGAGCCATGAAGGCGAAACGTTGTTCAAGAACGTTTCTTTCATGGTGGACAAGAGCGACAAGATTGCGGTGATCAGCCGGAATGACCTGGCGGCCACCACGTTCTTCAAGATCATCATGGGTGAGGCGAAGCAGGACAAAGGTGAATTCAAGTGGGGCACCACCATCAGCACCGCCTATTTCCCCAAAGACAACGCTGAGTTCTTCCATACCGATGACAACCTGGTAGATTGGCTAAGACAGTTCTCTGTGGAGAAAGACGAGAGTTTTATCAGAGGTTTCCTGGGGCGCATGTTGTTCTCCGGCGAGGAATCTTTGAAGAAAGCGAGCGTGTTGTCTGGTGGCGAGAAAGTGCGTTGTATGCTATCTCGCATGATGCTGCAGAGCGGCAACATGCTGGTGCTGGACGAACCTACCAACCACCTTGACCTGGAATCCATCACGGCCTTGAACAACGGGCTAAAAGATTTCCAAGGGTCCCTCCTGTTCAGTTCCCATGACTTGCAATTCGTGGACACCATTGCCAACCGCATCATTGAACTCACGCCCAACGGCATCATTGACAAGCGCATGAGCTATGATGAATACCTCACAGATGAGAGCATCAAAGAACTTCGGGCCAAAATGTACAAAGAGAAATCAATGGCCTAAGGCTTTTGCGTTTTCGGGCTCATTTTCAGAAATGAGCCCGAAAACAGAATTTAAAAGAAAGGGCGCTACCAACGTAGCGCCTTTTCTTTTTGATTAGTTATTTAGGAGTTGGTTCATCTTCCCTTGCTTTTTACTGCTTTCACAAGGAAATAAACCATTTCCGTTTTTGGCTTCATTTTCAGAAATGAGCCCGAAAACAGGATTCTCTTTTGCGCACCTGGCCTAACCTGCTAACTTTACTGAAGCAACACATTCCCATATGAAAAATTATCTGCTTTCTTTGCTTGCTTTATTTTTCCTGAATCTTCCCAACATATACGCGCAGAGTGTGGCAGAATCTGTGGGCACTTCGCTGGAACTTACCACGGCCAACGGCACACTCAAAGGCACTTTGCTACTTCCGGCTTCTTCCAAACCTGTAAAAGTGGTGCTGTTGATTTCCGGCTCTGGCCCCACCGACCGTGACGGGAACAATCCCATCATGAAAAACAACAGCTTGAAGCTGGTAGCCGAAGCACTCTATGCCCAGGGCGTGGCCACGCTGCGCTATGATAAACGTGGGATTGCTGAAAGCAAGGAGGCTGCCATTCCGGAGCAGGACCTTAGGTTTGACCACTACGTGAAAGACGCCACTGCCTGGCTCCAGAAATTGAAAACTGATAAGCGCTTCAGCAAAGTCATAGTGTTAGGCCACAGCGAAGGTTCTTTGATTGGCATGGTGGCCGCCCGTGAAGCAATGGCTGATGGTTTTATCTCGGTGGCCGGTCCGGGCCAATCTGCTGATAAAGTCATACGGCAGCAATTGCAGGCCCAACCCAAGATGGTGACCGACATGGCCCTGCCTATTCTGGACCAGCTGGTGCAAGGGAAACCGGTGGCCGAGGTGAACCCCATGTTGGCATCATTGTTCAGACCCAGCATTCAGCCCTACATCATTTCCTGGTTTCAGTATGACCCGCAAGTTGAAATCAAGAAACTTTCTGTGCCGGTGTTGGTGGTACAAGGAACGCAGGATTTGCAGGTTACTGAGCAGGAAGCACAACTTCTCAAGGCAGCCCAGCCCAAAAGCAAATTGGCAGTGATAGAAGGCATGAACCATGTGCTCAAAGAAACCACCGCAGACAAAGCCGCCAACGCCTCTACCTATAACCAACCTGCCTTGGCCTTGGCTCCTAAATTAATGCCTGAAATCATTGGGTTTATAGCTACCGTTAAATAAGCTTTTACCAGCCTAAAAAAGAAAGGGCGCCAATAAATGGCGCCCTTTCTTTTTATCTACTTAAAGGCGAAAACTTCGCCCTTGAAAACAATATAACTTAGGCTCGTCTTATCAAACGTAACAACACCGCAATCACGGCAATTACCAATAAAACGTGAATGATGCCTCCTACCTGGTCACCGAATCCTAAGAAACCGATTAACCAAACGATCACCAATACTACCGCGATGATATACAATAAATTTCCCATAGTCTTATTTTTTAGCTGTTCTTAAAACAGGTGAAACAAAAGGTAAGGAGCTACGCTCGTCTGATCAGTTTCAGCAATACCGCAATCACGGCAATTACCAATAACACGTGGATGATGCCACCTACTTGATCTCCGAATCCTAAGAATCCGATTAGCCAGATTATCACCAGCACTACCGCGATGATATACAATAAATTTCCCATAGTTTTAGTTGTGTTAGGTTTAGGTTTCATTCCATCACAGTTCCCAAAAAAGGCGCTGTTTATGAATTTTTAGCTTGTACGCAAGAATATTTCAAAAGATTTATATAGCCATTAAAATATAGGGAATCCAATTATGTCCAGGGCCTTTGCTTTGCCTGAAAAGTGGCTAACAGACATTTGTTGCGGTCACAGAGATTTGTTTTAGCTTTGTACTTTCACACTACATTTCAACGCTATGAATATAACTGTAATAGGATCTGGCACCATGGGCAACGGCATTGCCCACGTGTTCGCGCAGCATAATTTCAAAGTTTCTTTAGTAGATATTTCGCAGGAGTCATTGACCCGCGCGCTGGGCACCATTTCCAAAAACCTGGACCGCATGGTCTCCAAAGGCACCGTGACCGAAGACCAGAAAACCCAGACCCTGGGCAACATCAGCACCTTCACAGATTTAAAAGAAGGCGTACAGGATGCAGACCTGGTGATTGAAGCCGCCACCGAGAACGTGGACATTAAACTGGACCTGTTCCGGAAACTGGAGGAATTCACCAAGCCGTCTTGTATTCTGTCCAGCAACACCTCCTCCATCTCCATCACCAAGATTGCCTCGGTGACCAACCGGCCCGACAAAGTGATAGGCATGCACTTCATGAACCCGGTGCCGGTGATGAAACTGGTGGAAGTGATCAGGGGCTATTCTACCTCAGATGAAGTCACGCACCAGATTCTGGACCTGTCCAGGCAGCTAGGAAAAATACCGGCAGAGGCGAATGATTACCCTGGTTTTGTGGCTAATAGAATCTTGATGCCGATGATCAACGAAGCTATCTATTCCCTGTTTGAAGGCGTGGCTGGCGTGGAGGAGATTGACACCATCATGAAACTGGGCATGGCCCACCCCATGGGTCCGTTGCAGCTCGCCGACTTTATTGGCTTAGACGTGTGCCTTTCCATCTTGCGCGTGCTGCATGACGGTTTCGGGAACCCCAAATACGCGCCTTGCCCGTTGCTGGTGAACATGGTACAGGCCGGTCACAAAGGAGTGAAATCTGGCCAGGGCTTTTACAGTTACACCCACGGCACCAAAGACCTGGTTGTAGCAGACTCATTTAAGAAATAATTTTCCGTTTTCGGGCTCAATTTCAGAAATGAACCCGAAAACGGGAATTCAAAAAAACAGAAGCGCCGGTAAAAAATTACCGGCGCTTCTGTTTTTTGCTTCATTTGGAAAATGGAGCCCTTAAACGGCTACTTCGTTTTCCCGCAAGGCATCGTTTAAAGACGTTTTCAAGTCAGTGCTTTCCTTGCGTTGGCCAATGATCAAGGCGCAGGGCACCTGGTAAGAACCGGCCGGGAATTCCTTGGTGTATGAACCCGGAATCACTACTGAACGCGGTGGCACGTAGCCTCTGTATTCCTTGGGTTCTGCGCCAGTCACGTCAATGATTTTGGTACTACCCGTGATGCAGACGTTGGCGCCAATCACGGCTTCTTTCCCAATATGGCAGCCTTCCACCAAAATGCTACGTGAACCAATGAACGCCCCGTCTTCCACAATCACCGGAGCGGCCTGCACGGGTTCCAACACTCCACCTAAGCCCACGCCGCCGCTTAAATGCACGTGCTTGCCCACTTGCGCACAAGAGCCCACGGTGGCCCAGGTGTCTACCATGGTGCCCTCGTCTACGTATGCGCCAATGTTGGTGTAAGAAGGCATCAAAATCACGCCTTTGGCCAGGAAAGAACCGTACCGCGCCACCGCCTGGGGCACCACACGCACGCCCAGCGCAGCGAAGTTCTTTTTCAAGGGAATCTTGTCATGGAACTCAAACGGACCGGCTTCAATGGTTTCCATCTGCTGGATGGGGAAATACATGAGCACCGCTTTCTTTACCCACTCGTTCACTTGCCATTTCTCGCCGCCCGTTGGTTCTGCCACGCGCAACTGGCCCAGGTCCAGCAGGCGCACCACTTCCCGGATGGCCTCCTGCGTGTGCGCTTGCTGCAACAGGGTTCTGTCGGTCCAGGCGGCTTCTATAGATTCTATTAGGTTGTTCATGCTGTCTTATGAAAAGATAAAGGCCAAAATTATTAAATTACATCCATGATTCGAAAACGAATTCTGCTGGCTTCCCTGCTCAAACCCGTCAATGACACCCGGCTGTACGAAAAGCTGGGCCAGAGCCTGGGGCAGCTGCCTGAATTTGAGGTACATATAGCGGGCTTTGCCAGTGAAGTTCCTGCAGCCGCCCAGGCCAAGGGCGTCACCTTCCACCCTATCTTCCAGTTCAACCGCCTTTCGTTGGCAAGGTTTACCGCACAATTCCGTTTTTATAAGCTCCTGAAAAAGGTCCAGCCGAAAATACTAATGGTGGCCACGCATGAACTGCTGCTGGCAGGCTGGTGGTACTGCCGCCACCACGATTGCCGATTGGTGTACGATGTGCAGGAAAATTACCACCTCAACCTGAGCACCCAGCAAGTCTACCCTGCCCTGCTGGCGCAAGCTTTGGCGGCTGGGGTCCGGGCCATAGAAAAATTTACCGCACCAGAGACAGCGCATTTCTTCCTAGCCGAAGCCGCGTATGCCCAGGAACTTCCTTTCTTGGGGAACCGCTTTACCATCTTGCAAAACAAATACCTGCCGCCATCTCACCTTCCATCTCCCGCCAGGGCCACTCCGGTGCTTTTGAAGGAACAGGTTCCTTTGAAGCTTCTGTATTCTGGTACCATCTCTCACTTGTATGGAATTTTTGAAGCCATTTCATTTAGCGTACAACTACACCAATTTCTGCCTGCTACTCAACTGACCATTATAGGGTATTGCGCTGAAGCCTCATTGTTGGCGAAAATCAAGGAAATCATTCAGCCGCACCCATTCATCACCTTGGTAGGCGGAGCTCAGCTGGTACCGCATGATCAGATTTTAGCCGCCCAGCTTTCCCACCACATTGGGTTATTGCCGTATCATCCGCATCCCAGCACCAAAACCTGCGTACCTACCAAACTGTTTGAGTATGTAGGAAACGGCCTGGTAACTCTGGTGCAGGAAAACCCCGTCTGGTCAAATTTATTGCAACAAGCCAATGCCGGTTTCAGCCTTGATTTCCAGAAACCGATTGGGCAAGATTTTGTGGAGGCCTTAAGGCATACCATATTTTATTCGAAAGGAATTCCGCAGAATGTTTTCTGGGCTGAGGAAACAAAAGCCGTGCAAGACCTTATGCTAAAATTGGCTGATGCCTAAACTAACTCAATTATTTTTAGACTTACCTAAACTTTTATTTTAACGCTCGTATATTTGTGCAGCTATGACAAAACAACTTAGAAATTCACGCATTGCCGGCCTGGGCCACTACGTACCAGAGAAGGTAATAAAAAACGCTGATTTAGAGAAACTCATGGACACCTCAGACGCCTGGATTGTGGAGCGGACCGGTATTCATGAACGCCGCTACTTTGAACCTGGCAAAGACACAACCGCCAACATGGCCGCCAACGCCGCGCGCGTGGCCCTAGAGAGAGCTGGCCTGGAAGCCAAAGACCTGGACATGATTGTGTTCGCCACGCTGAGCCCAGATTATTTCTTCCCGGGCTCCGGGGTGTTGCTGCAGCGCGAACTGGGCATCTCAGACATTCCATGCTTTGACATCAGAAACCAGTGCTCGGGCTTTATCTATGCGCTTTCGTTGGGGGACCAGTACATCAAATCAGGTATGTGCAACAACGTGCTGGTGGTGGGTTCAGAGATTCAATCCTCGGGGTTGGAGTTCAATGACCGCGGGCGTTCTGTGTCGGTGATTTTTGGGGACGGAGCCGGTGCCGCAGTGTTGACGCCTTCTGACAGCCTGGAAAAAGGAATCCTGTCCACGCACTTGCACGCGCAGGGCGAGTTTGCCGAGGAATTGGCCGCCATCAACCCATCCAGTAACCTGGAGCAGCGCCTTACGCATGAAATGATTGATGATGGTTCTACCTACCCGTACATGAACGGCAGTACGGTGTTTAAGCACGCTGTGACCCGCTTTCCGGAGGTGATCATGGAAGCTCTTAACCAGAACAACGTCACGCCAGAAGACCTGGACCTGATTGTGCCGCACCAGGCCAACCTGCGCATCACGCAGTTCATCCAACAGAAAATGAAACTGCCGGAGGGCAAAATCTTCAGCAACATCCAGAAATACGGCAACACCACGGCGGCTTCGGTGCCCATTGCTTTCTCTGAGGCGTTTGAGGAAGGCCGCGTGAAAGAAGGCGATTTAATCTGCCTGGCGGCGTTTGGCAGTGGGTTTACCTGGGCTTCTGCCTTGATAAGGTGGTAAGCACATGCACAGCACCGCCGAAGAGAATTACATAAAAGCCATCTACAAACTGTCGGCCAGCGGGGACGAAGCCGTGAGCACCAACGCCCTGGCCCAGGTCTTGGACACTAAGCCTGCCTCGGTGAGTGACATGCTGCGCAAGCTGAGCGCCAAGGAACTGGTGCATTACGTGAAATACCACGGCGTGCAACTCACCCCCACCGGACAGCGCGTGGCGCTCAAGATCATCCGGAAGCATCGCCTCTGGGAAGTCTTTCTGGTGCAGAAGCTCAAGTTCACCTGGGACGAAGTGCATGACGTGGCCGAGCAGATGGAGCATGTGCATTCTGAACTGCTGGTGCAGCGCCTGGACGAGTTCCTGGGCCACCCGCGCGTAGACCCGCACGGTGACCCCATCCCCACCGAGGACGGCGAGTTCCGGCAGATTGAGCAAAAGCCGTTGGCCAACCTTGATTTGCACCAGGAAGGCGTGGTGTGCCGCGTGCGTGATTCGCAGCCCAGCTTTCTGCAGTACCTGGACAAAGTGGGCATTCACATTGGCTCGCACCTGCAAGTAAAAGACAAGATAGCGTATGATAATTCATTGGAGATCAGCATAGATAAAGCCAAATCTGTTATTCTTTCTTCTGATGTCCTGGAAAAGATTTTTGTCATTCACCCGTAGCTTCCGTTTTCGGCCTCATTTCCAGAAACGGAGCCGAAAACGGAAATTTGCCCACCGCCAATGGATGGTTTGGGTACCGCTGCTACTCGCCTTGTCAGCGTGTACGTCTGACCCCACCACCGGCCAAAAAGCCAGGCAGGCGGGCAAGCTGTACATAGTCACAACCACCGGCATTCTGCAGGACGCCGTGGCCAACGTGGCCGGGGAGAAAGCCGTGGTAGAGGCCTTGATGGGACCGGGCGTGGACCCGCACCTCTACAAAGCCGCCCTGGGTGACCTACAGAAACTGCGCGAAGCCGACATCATCATCTACAATGGCCTGCACCTGGAAGGCAAGATGGGCGAAGTGCTGGAAAAACTGTCCCGGCAGCAGGTGGTATGGGCCGCGGCCGAAGGATTGCCTGAAAACAAGCTTCGGTCTTTGCCAGGTTACAAGAATAGCCATGACCCACACGTATGGTTTGATGTCTCTCTCTGGCGGCAAGTGGTGGCCAAGGTTGCCCAGAAAATGCAGCGGCATGACAGCACCAACGCCACCTATTACCTGAAAACCACCGCCGGTTACCTGCAGCAACTGGACAGCCTCCACACCTGGACCAAAGCGCAGATCAGCACCATTCAGCCGCACCACCGCATCTTGATCACCGCGCATGACGCCTTCGGGTATTTTGGCGATGCGTACCAGGTGCAGGTGAAGGGCTTGCAGGGCATTTCCACGGTCTCCGAGTTTGGATTACAGGATGTTTCTTCGTTGGTGAATTACATTGTACAGAAGAAAATCAAGGCGGTGTTTGTGGAGAGTTCCGTGTCACAGAAAGCCATTGAAGCGGTGCTGGAAGGCTGCCGGCAGAAAGGTCATGACGTGAAACTGGGCGGCACGCTCTACTCAGACGCGCTGGGGGATCCTTCGGGTCCGGCCGGAACGTATGTGGGAATGGTGAAAGCGAACGTGAAAACCGTGGTGACCGCCTTGAAATAAAGCTTTGGAGAGAAATTTCAAGCTTGAAAACAAGTTCCGTTTTCGGGCTCATTTCTGAAAACGAGCCCGAAAACGGAAACAAGCAATGCTTCAAAAGGAAACAGTTAACAATTTATAAAACAGCCAGGTAAGCGAACGAAGCCATTAAAGTCCTATGATCCAACACGTGAATGACCCGGTTCTGGAAGTGCATGATTTGACGGTGAGTTACCAACGTAAACCGGTGCTCTGGGACATTGACCTCACGCTACCGGCGCAGGCCTTGGTGGGCATCATCGGCCCTAACGGTGCGGGAAAATCGACTTTGATTAAGGCCATTATGGGCTTGTTGCCCTTGAACAGCGGCTACGTGCAGCTCTTCGGGAAAACATTGGACGAGGTGCGCAAAAAAGTTAGCTACGTGCCGCAGCGCGAGTCGGTGGATTGGGATTTTCCGGCCTCGGCGTTGGATGTGGCGTTGATGGGGACTTACAGCCAGCTGGGTTTGTTTGCCAGGCCATCTTCTAAGCACAAACAACAGGCCATGGAAGCACTAGAGAAAGTGGGCATGCAGGATTTCGCCAACCGGCAGATTTCCCAACTGTCGGGCGGGCAGCAGCAAAGGGTGTTTCTGGCCCGCGCCCTGGCCCAGAACGCTGATCTGTATTTGATGGATGAACCCTTTGCCGGGGTAGACATCGCCACTGAAACTGCCATTATCCAGCTTTTGCGTCAGATGCGTGAAGACGGCAAGACGGTGGTGGTGGTGCACCATGACCTGCAAAGCGCCCAGGATTATTTTGACTGGGTGTTGCTGTTGAACATGCGCCTGGTGGCTTCGGGGCCCACGGCAGAAACCCTCACCCCGCAACTGCTGGAAAACACCTACGGCGGCCGCCTCACAGAACTGAGCAAGGTGAGTGAGCTGCTGCACAAAAAGAACTTTCCCATACGGGAGAAAAAGCCTGCCAAAAAATGAACACGCTCTGGGAGTTTCTGAGTATGCAGGATGCCAACGTGCGCTTTGTCACGCTGGGAGCCGTGCTGCTGGCGGCTAGTTCAGCGGTGGTGGGCTGTTTTACAGTGCTGCGCAAACGCGCCCTGGTGGGCGATGCCGTGGCCCACGCGGTATTGCCTGGCGTGTGTCTGGCGTTCATGCTCACCGGTGAGAAAAACCCCTTGGTGCTGCTGCTCGGCTCCTTTCTAACGGGCTGGCTTTCCATGGTGCTTATTGACGTGATTACGCGCTACAGCCGAATCAAGGAAGATACTGCCATCGGCCTGATTCTGTCCGTTTTCTTCGGGATTGGTATTTTGTTGCTCACTTCCATTCAGCATTCCGGTAATGAAAACCAGAGCGGGCTGGACAAGTTCCTGTTCGGGAGCGCGGCTTCTTTGGTGGGCCAGGATTTGATCACGTTTGGCGCGGTGGCGGTGCTGTTATTGCTGAGCGTGGTGCTGCTTTACAAAGAATTCAAGCTCATCAGTTTTGATGTGGCCTATGCCCGTACCATTGGCTTGCCTGTGCGCCGATTGGAGCTGTTGCTCACCACGCTCACGGTGCTGGCGGTGGTGGTGGGCATTCAGAGTGTGGGCGTGGTGTTGATGTCGGCCATGCTTATTACCCCGGCCGCTGCCGCCCGTTTCTGGACCGACCGCCTTGGCGTCATGATTCTGGTGGCCGCCGGCATGAGCGCTTTTTGCGGGGCTGCCGGGGCGTTTGTGTCCTTTACCGCGCCGGCCATGCCCACCGGCCCCTGGATTGTAATGCTGCTTTCCTTGCTGGCCATTCTGTCATTCATTCTGGCGCCTAAGCGCGGACTGCTAGCCCGGCTGTTGTTGCAGCGGCGGGTGCGACGGCAGATGCTCAGGGAGAATATTCTTAAAACGCTTTTTCATTTAGGCGAGGCCAGGCAAGAGTACCAGCACAGCTACACCCACCAACAGATACGGGAACGCCGCGAACTGCCCCTTTTAAGAATGAAAGAAGGCCTGCGCGTGTTGGCCCGCAAAGGACTGGTCACCAAAAGCAAAAACGGCTGGGCCCTCACTCCTGCCGGCAAAGCCGAGGCGCAGCGCGTGGTCCGGTTGCACCGTCTCTGGGAACTGTACCTTACGCAGTACCTGCAGGTGGCCTCAGACCATGTGCATGAAGACGCTGAATCCATTGAACATGTGCTCACCCCAGAACTGGAACAGCGCCTGGAAGAACTTCTGGACTTCCCCACCGCTGACCCGCACCAAACCTCCATTCCCAAGCCATGATGCACCTAGACGCTTTCTGGATAATTCTCACCGGCTCCCTGGTGGCGGTCTGCTGCAGTCTGCTGGGCTGCTTTTTAATTTTGCGCCGCATGGCCATGGTGGGCGATGCCATCTCGCACGCCGTGCTGCCCGGCATTGTGCTGGCCTTTTTGTTTAGCGGCACCCGCGAAGTCTGGAGCATGCTGTTGGGCGCAGCCGCCCTGGGCGTGGCCTGTACCTTTCTGATTGAGTTCCTGCACCAGAAAGCCCGCGTGCCCGCCGATGCCTCCATTGGCGTGACCTTTACCTGGTTGTTCGCGCTGGGTATTATTCTGATTTCTGTGTACGCCGGTAAGGTTGACCTGGACCAGGACTGTGTACTGTACGGCGAGATTGCCTACGTGCCCCTGGATACCTGGATCACCAAAACCGGGCAAAGCCTGGGCCCCAGAACCGTCTGGTTCATGGGTGGCGTGCTCTTGATCATTGTACTGTTCGTCACTGTTTTTTACCGGCCTTTGTATCTCACCTCGTTTGATCCGGCCTATGCTGCGGCCATTGGCGTTTCTACTACGCTCTGGTATTACCTCTTGATGAGTGCGGTGTCATTGACCACGGTGGCGGCGTTTGAGTCTGTGGGGGCAATTTTGGTGGTGGCTTTGCTGGTAGGCCCTCCTGCCACGGCTTATCTGCTCACCGACAATTTAAAAATCATGCTAGGGTTGTCGGCGGTTTTGGGAATCATTGCCTCGGTGGCGGGGTATTACCTGGCGCTGTATCTGAATGGGTCGGTGGCGGGCGCCATTGCGGCTATTATTGGTTTAGAATTCACCCTGGCGTTTATTTTCTCTCCCACCCACGGCGTGCTGGCCCGAAGAACCAAGACCTTTTCCCCTACGCTCAACACGCCCTGATAGATAGCACCTCGTGGAAGGATGAAATCTTTGAAGCCTCTTGTGATGAGTTGTGATTTACAATCCACTAAACAGTAAATGCAATTTCCGTTTTCGGGCTCATTTCCAGAAATGAGCCCGAAAACGGAAACTGCTGTTAAAGAATTCACCTCAACGCATACCACCATGGAAAGGCAAGTGTACCGAATGCCCAAGGCGGGTTCTATTTCAAATCTAAAGCGGATACCGGAAGATTTACCGCCGCCGCTTCCGCAGGAAGTTTGTGTGCAAGTAAGGGCCATCGGGTTGAATTTTGCCGATGTGTTTGCCATGCAGGGCCTTTACAGTGCCACGCCCGCCGGTTCTTTTGTGCCAGGCCTGGAATACGCAGGTACAGTGTTGGCGGTTGGCGAAGCCGTGACCAATTTGAAGGCCGGGGACCGGGTGATGGGCGTGACCAAATTCGGGGGTTATGCCACTAACCTGAACAGTGATAGCCGCTACGTGATTCCGTTGCCACCCACCTGGAATTTTGAGCAAGGGGCGAGCTTTCTGGTACAGGGCCTTACGGCGTATTATGCGCTGCTGGAACTGGGTGGTTTGGCACCGGGCATGACCGTTCTGATTCACAGCGCGGCTGGCGGGGTGGGCCTTCTGGCCAACCGCATCTGTCGGCAATTGGGCGCTTTCACCATTGGCACGGTAGGAAATGCTCAAAAAGTAGATTTTCTCCTGAACCAGGAAAAGTACGGCGCCGTCATTGTACGGGACCGCCATTTCAAAACCAACCTTCAGAAAACGTTAGGCCACCGCAAACTGCTTTTGGTGCTGGAGTGCATAGGCGGAAAGATTCTACAGCAAGGCTGGGACACTATGGCTCCTACTGGCCGCATGGTGGTGTACGGCAACGCCAGCTTCTACAGCCACAGCCCCTCGCCTAATTACCCCAGCCTGATCTGGAAGTTTCTCCGGCGGCCTAAAATTGACCCGTTGCGCCTGCCCACCCTCAATAAATCCCTGATGGGCTTTAACCTCATCTACCTGTATGAGGAAACCGACAAGATGCTCCACATTCTGCAGAAATTACAGGATCTTCAACTGGAGCCCCAGCACGTGGGCCATGTGTTTCCTTTTGACCAACTGCACCAGGCTATCCATTTGTTTCAGCGCGGTAAGACCATGGGCAAGGTGGTGGTCACGGTTAATCCTTGAGGTTTTCCAGGAAAGAGAAATTCCCGTTTTCGGGCTCATTTCTGGAAATGAGCCCGAAAATGGGGCATCGGCTCAAATACATTTTACCCTGCATCAAAGGTTATGACAATATTTTCTATTTCTTTTTACGGAAAGGATTCGCCTCTTATCCTACCCGTATATAGGAAAAAAGGACCGTGTGTCATTTACCCAGATATGGTTTTGTGACCCGTAGCAAATACACTACATCGGCTTATGTCAAGGTTACTAAAGTATTTATCTTATTTTTCGGGGCTGAAACAACTACATAGGGTAAGGTGGCCTTTGGTATTTCTCGCCTTTTTGTCAATGGCCTGTAATGAAGAAGATCCCAGCCAAAGGGAAAGCACCTTGATCTTCTATGACTCAAACAATTACCAAGATGTCAGAATAGAAATAAGTGGTATGCATCAGGAAACGGAGGTTAAGTACATTAACTGCCTTTCCTTCAATGACATCATAAAGATTTCTAACTGTAGCCCTATAGGCCAAGAGCCTACCTGCAATTCTGCTTCTATAAGGGCTGCTGTATTTAAAATTAAAAATAAAGAAGGCGGAAACCCTGTGCGGTATAGAGCAGAAGCAAAGAAAAATGATTCCCCTGGCATAGTTTCCAGAACCTCTGGAATTATGATAGAACCGGGGTCTTGTGTGGTTTTCGACACTTTTCTACAATATTAGAATCTGGAACCTACATGAAGCGATTTCTAGTAATAGTACTGAATGTCTTGTTCTTGCTTTCATGCAAGAAAGATGAGCATGATGTTCCCGCCGAGCCTTACCATGCCAGCGCTATGGTAAACAATGTGGCTTGGTCTTGCTATAACCCTTTGCTTGCCTCTGGCAGGTTATTTTTCCAAAATTCAATACAACAGCACACTTTGGTCCTGACACTTAGCCCTGGCGAATTGGCCGATGGCAGCACCTCATATATATCCATGCTGGTGTACAATCAATTAAAAAAAGGAAAATTTTATTTTAGAGGGTATACCCAAAGCAATCCGGGACCAACTTATTCCCGTGCAATATATTACCTCGTGGACGGTGGGCCCAAGGAGGCCTTGGCAATTGATGGGTACCTGGAAATTACAAATTTAGGGCTGTCCACCATTTCGGGCACCTTTGAATTTCAGGCTATCACCAGCCCGTCGGAAAACACAAATCAAGAAACCTTTGAAGTGCAAAAAGGCACATTCCACGTTCCTCTGATTAATGTTTCAGAGGTTCCTTGGTATGGACCCAAGGGGTAAAATCACCTTACGTAATCAAAGAAGAAAACTGGCTTTCAAAAGGATAAAGCGTAAAAAACACTGTAGTAACGCAATACTCAGTGCTTTACTTTATGAAAAACCAATGTCTACCTACGCAACCTATTGGTAATTATAAATAAACTTATGTATATTATTCCACAGCCATAAAAAGAGCCTCACTAGGAGGCTCTTAGGTTGTTTTTGGCAGTTCTTTACTTATGCTTGTTTTGTGAGTTTACTTTCCGATGCAGAATTTAGTAAAGATGTTATCCAGCAAATCATCTGTCGTGATTTCACCGGTAATTTCTCCAAGGTAGAAGAGCGCTCTTCTAATGTCAGCGGCCAGCCAGTCGCTGGAGAGGCCGTTGTCTAACCCTTGCACCACTTCCAGTAAAGCCACATTTGTTTTTTCCAGCCCTTGAAAATGCCGAAGGTTGGTGACAATAGTGCGGTCTCCGGTGATGGCTTGATTGGCATGCACCTGGTGCAGAAGCGCCTGCTTCAAATCCTCCATGCCTTCCTTATTTCCAGCCGAAAGGAACAAGAGAGAATCAAAATCTTTAAAATTCTCTAATTGGGCGGGTGAAGCCAGGTCTTGTTTGTTCCCTAACAACAGATAAGGAACAGACGGCAGTTGCAAATCCTCTACTTCCTGTTGCAACTCATATGGTGTGGTGGTGGTCACATCAAACAGATACAATACCAAAGCCGCTTTCTGCAGTTGTTCCTTGGTTCTGGCTACGCCAATGGCCTCCACGGTGTCCTGGGTGTCGCGCAGGCCGGCGGTGTCTATAAACCGGAACCGAATGCCACTTATCATCACTTCGTCTTCAATCACGTCTCGGGTGGTACCGGGTATGTCAGAGACAATGGCTTTCTCTTCGTTGAGCAGGGCATTGAGCAGGGTGGACTTGCCGGCATTGGGCTTACCGGCGATGACGGTAGGCACCCCGTTTTTCAACACGTTCCCCATCTCAAAAGACTGCAGCAAATCCTGGATGAGCTTTTGCAAAGTCTGAATCAATTTCCGAAGGGCGGTTCTGTCAGCGAACTCCACGTCTTCCTCACTGAAGTCCAGCTCCAACTCCACCATAGACGCGAAGTGGATTAGTTGGGCCCGCAAGACTTTAATTTCCTGAGAAAAACCGCCGCGCATCTGTTTCATGGCCACCTGGTGCGTGAGCGCCGAGTCAGAGGCAATGAGGTCCGCCACGGCTTCGGCCTGGGCCAGATCAAACTGTCCGTTCAAGAAGGCACGTTTGGTGAATTCGCCGGGTTCAGCCAGTCGGGCGCCCTGCTGCAGGAAAAGCCTGAGCAATTGCTCGGTGATGTACGGCGACCCGTGGCAGGACACTTCCACCACGTCTTCCTTGGTGTAGGAATTAGGGCCTTTAAACAACCCCACCACCACTTCGTCTAAGATTTTCTCCTGGTCCCTAATGGTCCCGAAATGGAGGGTGTGGGTAACCTGCTTTTCCAGGTTTTTGCCTTTGAACACCCCGTTGACCATGGCAATGGCCTCTGGGCCAGAAAGCCGGATAACGGCAATGGCCCCGTGCCCGGCGGCGGTGGACAAGGCCACAATGGTGTCTTTATTTAAAAGCGAAGAAATCAAACGCGTACAGCTTTGTGGTGAAAAGGCTAGTGGGCCTATTTTTCCGCAAGATACGCCAAAACCCGCAGAAAATCCTGGGCGGAGTAGTAACCGGGCAGGCGCTGCATGACTTGCTGTTGTTCATTCAGGAAGACGGTGCTGGGGTAACTCATCTCGCCTTTCAAAAGCCCCAACGCCAGTTCATGGGCTTTGTATGACGAGTTGTATTGGTAGGTAGTACCGTTGACGGTGATGGGCTGCTTTTGTTCGGCGTTGAGTTTGACCACGTAGAAATCACGATTCAGGGCGGCCACCACGGCTGGGTTCTGGTAGACTTCGCGGTCCATTTTCTTGCACCAGCCGCACCAGGTGGTGTACACGTCAATCACAATTTTCTTGGGCTGCTTTTTAGATTTCTCCATGGCCTCTGGCAGCGTGAGCCAGTTCACGGTTTCTTTTGGCTGGGGCGCACTGACTGGGCTGCTGCCAAAAGCCAGGAAAAGCGAGAGCCACACATAAACAGACAAAGCAGGCATAGAGGTAAAAAAGGCGTTTTCGGGCTCATTTTCAGAAACCAAGCCTAAAACGCAAAAACAAGGGACTAAGTATAACCACAAGCGCAAACGCGGCGGCATTGCCCAAAGACACGCGTGCTGCGGTAAATATAGCTACCTTTGCCCCGTTAAAAAAGAACCCACCATGCAGCAAAAAATACTGGAACGCCTGAAAATTGAAACCCTGACCCCTATGCAGTCCGCCACCGTAGAGGCCGCCAAGGCGCAGGATGTGGTGGTGCTCTCCCCCACCGGTTCCGGCAAAACCCTGGCCTTTTTGCTGCCCTTGGCCGATCGGTTGCAGAAAGAAAAAGAAGGCGTACAGGCGTTGATTCTGGCCCCCACCCGCGAATTAGCCCAGCAGATTGAACAGGTACTCAAGCAAATGGGCTTGGGCGTGAAGATTGACTGCTTTTACGGTGGCCACTCGGTGTATGACGAGAAAAAGAGCCTGGCCTCTCCTCCCGCCGTGGCCATTGGTACGCCCGGGCGCATTGCCTCGCACATTAAAGAAGGCTATATGGCCGGCAACACGGTACACACGCTGGTTCTGGACGAATTTGATAAATCCCTGGAAATGGGGTTTCAGGAAGAGATGGGCTATATCATTGGGCAGTTGCCGCGGGTGGAGCGCCGTTTATTGACTTCGGCCACAGCCATGCATTCCATTCCGGCCTTCACGGGTCTCAAGCAATACACCACCCTCAATTACCTCAAGGAAGAAGCCAGTTTGCCAGATGTGGACCTCAGAACCGCCCTGGTTAAAAACAACGACAAAATAGGCACGCTTTACCAATTAATCTGCCACCTGGGCAACACGCCAACCCTGGTTTTCTGTAATCAACGCGATGTCGTGGAACAGGTGAGCACTTACCTCCAAAACAAGAAAGTGGCGCACGGCATTTTCCACGGGGGGCTTGAACAGCCAGATCGCGAACGGGTGCTCCTTAAATTCAGGAACGGCACGCACCATTTATTGATCAGCACTGATCTTGCCGCCCGGGGCCTGGACATACCCGAGATTGAAAACGTGGTGCACTTCCAAATGACTGATGCCCCGACCTTTGTACACCGCAACGGCCGCACTGCGCGCATGAACGCCAAAGGCACCGTGTACCTGCTGCTGCACCCCGGCGAGAAGCCAGACTACCTGCCTACCGTGCCGCCCACGGTTTCGCTCCCCACCCAGGTGACCGCGCCGCCCGCTTCTTTCTGGGACACCCTGTATGTGAGCGCTGGCAAAAAGGACAAAATCAGCAAAGGCGATGTAGTGGGTTGGCTCCTGCAAAAAGGGAATCTGGAGAAAGCAGACGTGGGCAAGATTGAAGTGCAGGACTCCGCCACCTTCGTGGCTGTTAACCGCCTGAAACTTGAGAAGGCCATTGCGCTTTTACAGCAAGAGAAACTGAAAGGCAAGAAAGTAAAACTTGACAGGGCAAATTAAAAAGAGAAGCCGCTGCAGCTTTTAGAGAATGCTGCTATCTGAGCGCTTTTCTTTTGTAAATTACTTAAGATTCAGGTTGGCGAAATTTCCGTTTTCGGGCTCATTTCTGATAATGAGCCCGAAAACAGAAAAACAAAGAAAGCACTTTAGGCACCTGCAGCCTTTTGTAAAAATTCCGAAGACTGTAAAAAGAAAATGTCCCTGTAGAAGGGACATCACAAACCTGTTTACTCCTGGCGCAGTGGAGCGCCAAAGAGTAAGTTGCGCGGCAAAATTGCCGGCAATTGGTTATCTTAAAAAATTAACGCTGCTCGTCGCGTTTTCTGGGCGCAGGTGGCGTGTCTTCTTTCTTCTTCTCTACTTTCTTCTCTGGTGGGGTAGAAGAGAAATTACCGAACTCATCTACATACATCAACATGTCTTCCAGGTTACCGCCGGTAGAGTTTTCCTGACGTTCCTGCTTGCGCTCCTCCTTGTCTTTCTTTTTCTTGAGTCTTTTTTGTTCTAGTTGTTTCTTCATGAAACTGTTCTGTGATCTTGCCATATGGGTGGGTTAAATGGAACAAAAGGCCTTTCAAACGTCGCCCTGTCAGTTAGACGGGAAACCAGGCAATTGCTTTATACGTGAAATTTTAAACTGGCTGCCTCTTTTTGAGGCGTACCCTTGGTGAGCGTAGGAATCTGAGCAGCCAACCAGGTAAGGTAGTGCAGCCTGGGCAACCTTCGCCCGATGGAGAACCAGCAATGAAAATCTGGTGCCGCTTGCCACGCCTTAATGGGCAAGGGAAAAAGACAATGATTGCTTTCTGGGACAAAGGTACGAAAATGGGCCGTAAGAACCTAAAATCAACTAGTCATAGTTAGACAATAGTCTAAAAGAAATTTAACTTTTTCTAGGATACCTGCCAGATATGGTTACCTTTACGGAAAGTAGATGTATAATTAACAATATCATGAATCAAGGAACAGTAAAATTCTTCAATGAATCTAAAGGATTCGGTTTTATCAAAGACAACAATGACAATCAGGAGTACTTCGTACACGTGTCTGGTCTGGTAGATGAAATCAGAGAGAACGACGAAGTAGTCTATGATCTTCAAGAAGGAAGAAAAGGACTGAACGCCACTAACGTGAAGCGCGCCTAGTCTTACCTCATAAAGACAATGTATTGAAAAAGCCACTCCCCTGGGAGTGGCTTTTTTTGTGCGTTATTCGAAATAAAATGACAGGAATAATTTAGAAACTAACTACCCAACTACTTAAGCCTAGGCAAATAGCCGCACCAGCCAAAAATTAATTTTCAGATCGAAGTCCAATTTTCAAAAGTCAACCCCCTCCCATTCAAGGCTAATCAATTTTTGAATTTTCTAAGGACCGGAAATTACTACCCGTTCCTGGAGATTTTGACCGGGAAAAGGCGGTAATCATTGAGATTGAGCGCGTACCAGTAGCCCTCCCAGTGAATGACCGGCACCATGCCCGTGGGAATAACGCCGTTCTGGTTGGGGATGGTGACATGGGTGTTTCCTACGTACGTGACATTTTCTAACCCCAGGCGGCCCATTACGTGCTTCAGAAAGGTCTCCTTCTCGCGCGGGGTAGAACTAAGGCTAATGGTGTGCGGCACCAGTTGTCCGTCTTTGGTTTCTGGGTAATAGGTCACACTCTCAAACGTATGAATGGCAATGTCTGGGATGTACAGGCGCGGCACGGTGATTCTTACCCCCGCAGGTGTCTGCTGGTGTCCCTGCGTACTAATAGGCTTAACCATATCATGGGTTGGCGCCAACAACGGCACCCGGGGCCTGGCCGGTTTGGTTGCTGCGCCCGCGTTGGATTTAACCGCCGAGGCCGGTTGTTCCTGCACCTGCACGATGGCTTGGAACGCCGAAATGAAATGATCGGTTTGGCGCACATGGAATAGCTCCAGCTCATGCACCTTTTTGGTGGAAACCAGATAAGCATGAATGTTCCGGGTTTTCTCATACACGGCCTGCAACCCATGTTCATGCTTGGAACCCTGGAACCGCTGGCTCAGTTGCTGCAGCTGGCTCAGGCGCTTGTTTGAGTCTTTGATGATGGTCACCTCGCGCAGGCCAAACTCGGTGGGCCCGCCGGCCACCGTACGCTGGCCTTCCCGCTCTTCCATCCCGAACAGGGATCGCAAAAAATTAAGCATGCCCCGTGAGTATCTTCTTTAAATGTAAGGTCTCAATCTCCACCTGTATTTTTTCGGCGTCTTTGAGGTTCTCCAGAAAACTGTCAAGGTTCTGCAGGTACAGGTCTAGCAGGGCTTCCTGGTCTTTGGTAAGCGTGAGAATGGGTTTGGCAACTGGTTGGCCAGAAGTCTGGATCATTATTGAAGGTCAATCTTGTTGGACTTGTTCAGGTTACCCAGAATTTTGCTGTTGAGCTCTTCCTGCACCTGGGCCAGCTCTTTTACGGCTTCGGCGCGCTTGCGGCTGCCCTCCTCAGAAATCTTGATCACGGCGTCAAGGGTTTCCACCATGTCTTTGTTTACTTTCTTGAGCGTGTCCACGTCCACAATGCCGCGTTCGTTTTCCTGAGCTGCCGTGACCACGTTGGTCTTGAGCATTTGGGAGTTCTTGAGCAACATTTCATTGGTGGTGTCGGTGACCTTTTTCTGGATTTCCAGGGCTTTGCGCTGTTTCTCTAATCCCAAGGCAATGGCTACCTGCTGGCGCCACACCGGGATAACGGTTACAATGGAATTCTGGATCTTCTGCGCCAGCACTTCATTGGTAGTCTGAATCATTCTGATCTGTGGCATGCTCTGCGTGGCAATGGTATGCGACAAAGTAAAATCATGCACTTTCTTCTCCAGCCGATCTTTGAACGCCACCATGTCAGCTAAACGCTGAACCACAATTTCATCTTGCCCGCTGCTTTCTACCTGGGCCTGCAGGGCCGGAATGGTCTGGGTTTCAATCTCCTCAATCTTCAGCCGGCCCGCGGCAATCAGGGACCGCACCTCATGAATGTACTCCACCACCTGCTTGAACATGACTTCCAGACCGGTAGAATCTTTGAGCACGCTCTGCCGGGTTTTCTCCAGTTTCACCACCACGTCATCTACGTTCTCAGACACAGAGTTGTACTGGCTGGCCAGGCGTTTGGTCTTGTCGGCGAACTTCTTCATGAACGGAATCCTGGACAGGAAACCGCCGCTCTCCGGTTCATCAATCTTGATCTGATTGATCTGGGCCAACAGTTCATTGATGGCAGCCCCGGCATCGCCGGAATCTTTGGCTTTAACCTTGGTGAGCAGTTCATTGGAGTAATGGCCCAGTTTGCGCTGCGTCTCCACCCCGAAGGCGCTCAGGCTTTCTGGTTTGTAGGGGTCAATGGTGCCGGCTATTTCCTGGGCGCGTTTCTGCACCAGTTCTTTGTTCTCAGACAAGGTGAGGTCTTGGTTTTCCATGGGGCTATTTTTTTAACAAGGTAAGGCGCGGCCACAAATTTGCCACACGCTTACCGCTACTATGTTTCATTTTTTCCTTCTTCGCCAAGCGAGATTTATTATTAAGCGAAGATTTGGTTAAGTGCGTTCCTGGGTTTTGCTCAGTTTCTCCAGTTTTTGGGCGAAGGCCTGTACTTTCTCTTGCCGGGCGCTGGGCTGCTGGTACCATTCAATATCAGCATCGGGCAGGTAAAGACCCAGTAGTTCCTGCACTTCTGCCAGCAACGCCTCGCCTTTTTTAGTCCTGAAATCCGGGTTCTTGTAGTAGGCGCTCAGGTATTCCACTTTCACCTGTCCGGCTTGGGTGGTGGCCAATTCTTTCACCTCTATCACCAACTCAGACGATTTCTGCTGGTCGGTGATCAAAGTGGTGTACACGCCTCTTCGGCCTTCGTTCAGGGCGGCTTCGCATTGGGTTCTGAGTTCCTGCAGGGTGGTCTTGAGTTCGCGGTGCGGTCCCAGGCGGCTGCCTAAAAAGTAACCCAAAACCCCTACTACTATAATTGCTATAATGATCATACTTCTTTCATTTGCTTTAAACGATCCGGAATTAATTCCTGGGCGTGATCCATTCCAAAAATGCCTTTTATTGTTTTCTTCAATAAGTGAAACTGCCGATGCTGAAAGTATTGTTAGTAATAACTCCCACAAAGGCGACAAAAACACCAGCAAAGGCAGCGGGTCTTGCTTCTTTCACCATTAAAAATCGGGTCGTAATTCGTATCAGTTAACTTATGTTTTCCACCTTGCATCTTTTCTTCGCCTAAGCTACCAAAGTTTTATGGGTTTTGCACAGACGGCGAACTAACAGCCTACTTTTGTGCAGAAAACAGAATTTGCGTAACCGTTATTTCAGTTTCGGCGTCAATTGGGTTTTAGAGCCCGAAAACGGAAACTCCCCTACTTCTAGTAACGCTCTTTGCCCCTTAAAACGTACACCTTTCAGCAAGACAACAATTATATGGCCGATACCAAAGACAAAGACAGCATTAAACCCTTGTATGACCAGCTGCTCCCGCAACTAGCCGATAAACTGTACCAGCAACTCACTGAGGTGGTGCCACTGTTTGATGACTTCAGCCTGGAACGAGTAGCCGACACCTGGACCAAAGACCGGGACAACCCCTCAGACAAACCCATTAGTCTTGAAAACGGAAACGTGGCCCAGATTGGCCTCAAGCTGCAATTGCTGGGCTTTCAGCGGGCGGGCGTCACCTCCTTTGACATTGCCAAAGACCTAGTGTTAAAGTTAGAACATACCACCTACAGTGTGGGGCCAGACAAAAATACCACCTGGGTGGAGAAGCGCTATTTTCAACCCTGGACCCCGCAGGAACTAGATGACGTAGCCGAGCGCTTGGCTTCTGAGGTGATAGACGCCATCACTGAACAGCTCCGGCAGAACAGCTGAGCAGATTATTTTTAGGCTATTTTCAAGCTATGGCTTGGCACACACAATATTGGTAACACTTTCTAAACCAGCGTACTACATAGCACTCTTATAAGAAAAAAGTTGTATTCTAGTAAGCGAAACGCACTCTGAAGCCTAGGAAACAGGCAACGTTTTAATTTATTTTCAGTAATATTGAACAAAAGCCGGTGAGTCCGTGTCTTTAGTGTATAATGAACAATAATATGAATCAAGGAACAGTAAAATTCTTTAATGATGATAAAGGCTTCGGCTTCATTAAAGACAGCAACACAAATCAGGAGTACTTCGTGCACGTATCTGGTTTAGTAGACGAAATCAGAGAAAACGACGAGGTAGTTTATGATCTTCAAGAAGGAAGAAAAGGACTAAACGCCGTGAACGTAAAATTGGCCTAGTCTTTTAAAGATATTTGCCATCAAGAAAAAGCCTCTCCCTCTGGAGAGGCTTTTTTTGTGCCTGGATTTTTGGGTTTTCTACTGATCAAATGTACGGACAGGGCTCGACCTGTCCTAAACGGCTCCAACAGCAATCAGCTAACTATGCAACAAGTGAATGTGACTCTCGGGAATGCGTGGATCAGAAATGCGAAAGGAATGTGTGGTGGACAGGTCGCGACCTGTCCCTACGGGTAGCTGGGTTGCTATTATCTCCAGAATTTGTCTTCTTGCCAGCGGGTGGGGTTGTTTTCAATGTAATCTTTAATGTGGCGGAAACTTTGCTCGTTTCTAACGATATGGTCATGAAAAGACCGTTGCCAGACAAAATCAGATAAACCTGCCAATCGGATTAATTTAGACGAGGTGGTTTTGTACGCGCCCATCAATTCTGAAATTGATTTTATCTTCTGAACCTTCACAGGCTCTTGGGATTTTATGTGGCTGGCATGCCGATCATGTAGGGACAGGTCGCGACCTGTCCGCACGCATTCCTGATCCACGCATGCCCGATCCACACCTTCCTGATCATCGCGTTCCTGATCATCGCGTTTAATATCTCCTCCTAAATCCCATTGCTGATTAATCTCTACCAGCCCATGCACATGATTCGGCATGACCACAAACGCATGTGAATATACATAGGCATACCTCTCCATCACCGCCTGCCACTGCGCTTGCGCAATCAGGCCAATTTCATTCAATACCATCTCCCCTTCTACCACTTCGCCAAGGACGCAGGCATTTTCTCTCACGCACGACGTCACAAAATAGATTTCCTCCCGGCTGTAATCAAAACCTGGCAGACGGTTGTGTTTTCGGGCTCGTTTCATGAAATGAGGGCAAAAACGGAAAAATGAATCTTACGCATTTTATACGCCACCTATCCTATCTCGTTTCCGCCATCCCCGCAAGGACAGGTTTCGGCCTGCCCACCACGCATTCCAGATCAACACGGGTTCTTAATCAATTTGCATTCCTGAAAATCAAACCATTGGTTGCATGGTAAATTAAACCGCGTTTCCCACCGTAGGGACAGGTCGCGACCTGTCCACCACGCGTTCCTGATCAATTCGTATTCATGATCCTACGTATTCCTGATCACCAAACATGGATGATTCCACGCATTCCCGAGAATCAAATCAATTGTTTCATGGCAAACCATGATGCAGCTTCGGCTGCAGCGGACAGGTCGCGACCTGTCCCTACGAAAAATTATTACAACCCTGGCGGCTGTCAGTAAAAATATTATAATTTTCTATATCTTGGGTACTAATTCCCAAACCCACACCACTACCCTTTATTTCCCCTAATGGCGAAAAAGAATACCTCGGCCCCCGCGGCCAAAGGCGATATAGATTTTGAGAAAGAACTCTGGGACGTAGCCAACGAGCTGCGCGGCGCCGTGGCCGAAAACCAATACAAAGACTACGTGCTCTCCCTGCTGTTCGTGAAGCACCTGAGCGAGCGCTACGAGGTGCGCAAGCAGGAACTGCAACTGTCCCTTTTCCAGGACCCTGTAGAGACGCAATACTTTGCGTCTTTGTCTCCCGAAAAACAACAGGCGCAACTAAATCTGGTGCTGGAAGACGAGTTGGAGTACCAGGTCAAGAACGCCTACCGCCTGCCCCTACACGCCACCTGGGACTACCTGCGCGAGAACGCTGAGCAGGACGACATCAAGGTGAAGGTAGACCAGGCCTTCGTGCTCAAAGACGAAATTCTGGCCAAGCGCAACCCCGACTACAAAGGCGTGCTGGAGCCTATCTTCGTGAAGAGCCAGCTCTCGCTTACGCAGGTAGCGGGGCTCATTAACCTGTTCTCCAAAGAGACCTTCTCTGAGATAAACAACCCCGAAAGCGACATCTACGGCCGCGTGTATGAATACTACATCGGTAAGTTCGCCATGGCCGAGGGCTCCGGTGCGGGGCAGTTCTTCACGCCGGGCAGCGTGGTGCGCCTGCTGGTAGAAATGCTGGAGCCGCTCAAGGGCCGCATCATGGATTTGGCCTGCGGCAGCGGCGGCATGTTTGTGCAAAGCCTCAAGTTCTTGCAGGCCCACGGCGGCGAAAAAAACGACATCTCCATTTACGGGCAGGAGCGCTACGAGGGCACGCTGCGCCTCTGCAAGATGAACCTGCTGCTGCGCAACCTCTCCTTCGACGTGAAGCTGGGAGACTCCTTGCTGCACGACCGCTTCTCTGACCTGAAGGCCGATTACGCCCTCATGAACCCGCCGTTCAACATCTCCAACTGGCACCCCGAGCTGCTGCCCGACAACGACCCGCGCCTCTTCGGGGCCAAAGACACCTTTACCACCCCCGGCAACGCCAATTACATGTGGTTCCAGACGCTGTGGCACCACCTCTCTGCCCGCGGCACGGCGGGCGTAGTAATGGCCAACGGCGCCATGACCACCGGCAGCGCCGGCGAAAAGAACGTGCGCGAGCACATGATTACCCAAGGCATGGTTCACTGCATTGTGCAGATGCCCGACAAGCTGTTCCTGACCACCGGCATACCCGCCTGTATCTTTCTTTTGAGTAAGAACCGTGACGGCCGCGACGGCGAACACCGTGAACGCAAAAAAGAAATCCTGTTCATAGACGCCCGCAAGCTGGGCACCATGGCCAGCCGCCGCCTGCGCGTGTTTGAAGACGCAGACGTAGCCCGCATCTCTGACACCTACCACCAATGGCGCAACCAGGGCGGCAGCTACACAGATGTAGAAGGCTTCTGCAAGGCCGCTACCCTAGACGAAGTGGCCGCCAACAACTACGTGCTCTCGCCGGGCCGCTATGTAGGCTCCTAAGCCTAGGAAGATGATGGTGTACCATTTGAGGAGAAGATGCAAAAGTTGACGGAAGAGTTGATGAAGCAGTTTGAGGAAGGTGTGGTTCTTTAAAAGAAGATACAAGAGAATCAAATCAGTATTGGATTAAAAATTACTTTGCATACTAGTAAATAAATTATATATATATATATATATATATATATATATATAATTATGCCTAATCTAACATTAATGGCTCAATTAAGAGAGCAATATGCCCCACAAAATAGACAAGACTTAAAGAACGAAGCTAGAGCGATATTCGAGTCTTTAAACCGAAACGGAAGAGAAAGCACTAAAGCATTTGCGGCATTTAAAGAAGTAAGCTTAGTAAATAGACTAATTGCTAAACCTGATGTTGAACTAGCTCTATTATTTATTGATATGACAGATTTTTCAACAAAAACCTCAAGTCTCACAGCTTCAAGTATTGCCACTATTTTAGATAAGTATTATAAAGATGTGCTTCCTATTATCTACAAGTATAATGGAGAGGTTGAAAAAATAATTGGAGATGGAATAATTGCAATATTCGGCTATCCATTTACTACTGGTAGTGTAAAAGAATTGTTTAACAAGGCTGAACAATGTGCTAGCGAAATTATTGATATAAGAAAAATTACCACTTACCCGGTTAAAGTGGCTGTACACTTTGGTAAAATGATATATTATCACAATAAAAATACAAGTGTTGATGAATTTTATGCAATTGGAAAGCCCATGACGGAATTATTTAGATTGGAATCAGAAAGTAAAGATTGCTGCATAAACTTCTTTAGAAACAGCCATTATGATTTTCATCGAAAATATTTTACCTCAGTTTTATCTCCATTATGGCGAGAAAAAGCAGTTAGAAAAGTAACTTTAAAGGGTGTTCATTATGATACAATTGTAGAACTAGGCAAATAGTATGAAAAAAGATGTTATTGAAGAAATCGAAAATTGGGTAAAAGAATTATTAAATCCTTCCCTTCCTTTTACCCCTCAAGACGGAAGGGCTGTTCCAACAATTGAGCACCAGCATCTCACCGTCAATGCTAAAACGGATTTAAGAGCCGTAAGAATCAATGCTTGTGTGATGCATATTGATTTAAGAGATTCAACAAAATTCAATGAACTTTATAATCCTGACATAACCTCAAAAGTTTATACTGCTTTTGTAAGAATGGTTCTTCAGTGCGCATCAGAGCATAATGGTTCTGTAAGGAATATAGTTGGTGATAGAGTAATGATTATATTTGTTGGAGATGGATGTTTTAAAAATTCTGTTGATTGTGCAGTTAGTTGTAATAGTTTATTAGAAAAATTACAATCTAGTTTTATTTCCTTATTAGGAAATAATTTTACTATTAAAGCTGGGATTGGGATAGACTATGGTGAAATGCATGTAGTTTTAGTAGGTATCACACAAAGAGGGAAAGAGGGATTAAATAATCAAGATTTAGTTTGGTTAGGGCAACCTGCAAATGTTGCATCTAAATTAACTGATAATGCTGGAAAAACTTATAGTGTATTCAATAAGGTTGAGGAAAAAATTAAAACTGTAAAAAAAACGCACCCATCTATTCTAATAACAGAAAATGTTTTTCAGGGGTTAATTAATACTCAACCAAATCGCTTTAGTCTTGTCAACAAACTATGGAACCAAAACAAATTAACTGTAGGTGGTAATGCAATAACTATTTTTGGCGCTTCTCTAGTTTGGACTTATAATAATTGAACATGCGGGAAGAATTAAAATTCCTATTCACAAATGTTAATGACTGGCTCAAATTTATTGAAGCTAAAAACACTGCATTGATAGCATTGAATGGAGCAATTATGATTGGCTTAATTCAATGCGTTAATGATTCTATCAAAAACCCAATCATTAATTACTTTATTGTTTATTGGCTTGTCCCATGGCTACTACTTTCTCTTTCTATTTCACTGATTTCTGTTACTGGTTGGTCTATATGGTTTTCTGGTAGATTTAAGAAAAAAAGACTAAAATCAAAGAATGTGTTATATTTTGGATATATAAGTTCTATTTCATATAATACTTTTAAGATTAAACTTCACCAAACTTTAAATACTGGGAACTCACAACAATCAACAAGCATCTTCTCAAAAGTAGATAGTAAATTAATAGGTCAAATTCATGTTAATTCCAAAATTGCATTTGGTAAAAATAGATTATTTCATTATGCATTATATATTTCCATATTTGGCCTAATATCAAGCATTGCAATTATTCAAACGTTGAGATGGTCAGAAAATGCAAAAAAAATCGCTGAGCAATATTTAGATTTTAATCATTTAAAAGATAATGACTCAATTGAAAGCCCATCTTCTATTCAAGAAATAAACATAATCAATTAACAAATTTAGCTTTCTTTAATCTTGAATTAATGGATTCACTTGAAACTTACGCCAAAATTTACCACTCTTTTAAGCTCAATATTAGTTGCATAACAAACTATCTGACTGAATTTAACTTCATGGAGAAAAATCTTTTTAAATCTCCTTATCATGAATGGACGAAGTATCAATTTGAAAGACAAAATAAAGAAGAAATATTAGAATATAACTGGAAAGATGCTACTGGAGTGGGCGTTATTTTAGGACACCAGAATCTAAGGGCTTTAGATATTGATGGATGTGTTAGCTTAGAGTTTATTGATAAAGTTCTTGAAACTTTACAGTTACCGTTAGATTATCCTTGGGTTATGAGAAGCGGTAGTGGGAATGGATTCCACATTTTTATTTTACTCTAATGACGATAGTTTAGAGGCCGAATCAAAAATTGAAGATAACTATTCAATATTTAATCATCAAGTGTATGCTTTAGGCCCAAATGAAGATTTTAAAGAAGTTTTTGAACACCTTGAAATAAGATGGGCTGGTCATTTAGTTCTACCACCATCATTACATAATTCTGGTCAGACTTATACTTTTTTGTCGGGTAAGCTCCCTAATCATCCTCCTTTAGAGTTAAAAAACTACTATAGCAATGGTAAATGGAATTCTAAAACAAGAGAATTGGAGTATGATGAGAATGGTAGAAAGGATAAAAATTTGAGTTTACGATATTTTGTTCTGAAATTCTGTGATGTAAATAATAATTACTTAGGTGCATCAGGTGATGATTTTTTTAAAAATGGTCCTCAAAAGTTAAAAGCTAAACAGCTAAAAAGTCATGACATTAAGATTTTAAAGTCTGAAAGTAAAGGCCCTATTTCTATTGTTTTTGATGTTGAAACAAATGGCCTGCCTGAAAAAAGACAAGTAAACAATAGCACTTTATGGCCTAATATATTGCAAATATCTTGGATCGTAATGTCTGGCAACTTTAAGGAGCTTAAAAAAGAATCTTTTATTATCAAAGACGATAGCATATCAGTCATTCCTAAAGTAGAGAAATTAACAGGAATATCAGATAATATTAGGAGAAAAGCTGGTTATCCAATTAAAGAAGTACTAATAAAATTTATTAATGACTTAGCTAATTGTGACATTTTAGTAGCGCATAATATAGATTTTGACATCAATATATTTTTAGCGGAATGCGAGAGAAACGGCATAAACTATAACATTCCGGAGAATATGATTAGATTTGACACAATGAAATTGGGGAAAGATATTTGCCAAATTGACAATGGATTTTCAGATTTTAAATATCCTAAGCTTTCTGAACTGTATTACTATTTATTTAATGAATCTTTAAACAGTTTCCATAACGCAGACTTAGATGTATTTATAACCTCCAAATGTTATAAAGAAAATTACAAAAGAGAAGGTCTTTTATCTTTACTGGGATTATAGTCAAAACGCATGTTCGCTAGATTGGTGGTTGTATGAAGGGTAAAAAATTTAAAATTCTAATATCTCTTAATCTTAAATATTAATAACTTGCTACCGTAGAGGCCGCCTTCAACCAGGTGCAGCACTACACCCTAGACATTCCGGCGGTTTTTGAGTACAACGCCCTCACCGTGGTCTCCGACGGCCAGACCACCCTGCACGGCATGTTCAGCAGCGGCCTGGAGTGGTACGCCGCCTGGAAAAGCATAGACGGTCGGGAGGTGGTAGCCAACGGCTTCGCGCTGGAAACCCTTATCAAAGGTTTGCTGGTGCCCCAGCGTCTGCTGCAATACGTGCGCCACTACATCTTCCATGAGCTAGACAAAGGCGAACTTATAAAGAAAGGCGCCAAGTACCACCAGTTCTACGGCATACAGTACGCCCTGCAGGAAACCCTCCAGCACGTGCGCCCCTATGGGGACGGCCGCATTGGCGTAATCTGGCACACCACCCGCTCTGGCAAGAGCATTACCATGGCTATTTACACAGGCATCCTGCGCCAGCTGCCCCAGCTCAAGAACCCCACCATTGTGGTGCAGGTGGACCGCTTTGACCTGAACCGCCAGCTCTTCGAGGATTTCGTGGCCGCCAAAGACCTGGTAGGTGACGTGCGCATCGCCAATACCACCGACGAACTGCGTACCCTGCTCAGCGGCGAGTGCGGCGGCGTGGTGTTCAGCACCGTGCAGAAGTTCAACCTCAAAGAAGGGGCTAACGGCCGCGAGCTGGAGCACCCCGTCCTGAGTTCCCGCGACAACATCATTGTGATTGCCGATGAGTGCCACCGCACCCAGTACGGCCTGGTGCAGGGCTTCGCCAGCAACCTGCGCCGCGCCCTGCCGCAGGCGAGTTTCATAGGCTTCACCGGCACACCTGTAGACAGCAAAGACGCCGATACCGTGGCCGTGTTCGGAGACATCATCCACACCTATGACATAAAGCAGGCCACCGAAGACAAGGCCGTGGTGCCCATTTACTACGAGCCGCGCCTGGCCAAGCTGCACCTGGGCAACGCCCAACTAGAGGAAGAAGCCGAGGAAATCACCGGCGGGCTGGAAGAAAACGACAAGAACAAGATTCTGTGGGCCGCCATGGAAGATGCCGCCGGTTCTCAGGAGCGCGTGGCCGCCATTGCCCGAGACATACTGCAGCACTACACCGCCCGCAATGCCAGTTTGAGCGGCAAAGCCATGATTGTGTGCATGAGCCGCCGCAACTGCGTGAAGCTCTATGACGCCCTCACTGCCCTGGAAGGCTGCCCCGAGGTGGCCGTCATCATGACCACCAACATCGCCAAAGACCCCCTGGCCTGGAACCCGCACGTGCGCACCAAGGAAGCCATGGAAGGCATCAAGACCCGCTTCAAAGACCCGGATGATGATTTGAAACTGGTGATTGTGCGCGACATGTGGCTCACCGGCTTTGACAACCCCGCCATGCACACGCTCTACGTAGACAAAGTGATGACCGGCCACAACCTTATCCAGGCCGTCAACCGCGTCGCCACCGTCTTCCGTGACAAACCCAGCGGCCTCATCGTGGACTACATCGGCATAGGCGACCGCCTGCGCGACGCCACCAAGAAATACACCGGTGCCGGAGGTTCTGGTGCCGTGGCCTTTGATATTGAAGAAGCGTTTGAGTTGACCAGGGAATTGATTCAGCAGTTACGTGAAGCCTTGCCCAGCGGCCCCGTCTCCGTTTCACGCATTCCGTCCCCCTTTGAAGGGGGTAGGGGGATGACAAAGGCCTCTGAAAACGCAGGAACATCAGCTACAAAGCAAACAACAGGAGAAGAACCAATCGGGAACGCGGGGTTCAGCACGAGTAGTCCTCCCCCTACCCCCTCCGAAGGGGGACTGAATGCGTACCAAAGGAATGGGCAAGATCAGGAATGCGTGGAGGACAGGTCGCGACCTGTCCCTACGGGGAATCTTAATGCGCGGGAAGAAGAAGACATGAAAACCTTTACCTCTCTACACGCCGCTATTCCATACTTCTCCAGCTTGCCTAAAACAGAACGGTTGAAACTAGTGGGATATGCAATCAATTATCTGGTATCAGATGATGACCTGTGCAAGACCTTTATGCTGAATGAGAAAAAACTCAGCGGTTTGGCACCCATTGTTAAAAGCCACCAAAACATACATGAACTGGGCGCTGATATTGTGTACCTACAACACGTTGGTGCCGCTTTGCGCAAGGCAAAGAACCCGCAGCAAAACATACGGCAATCGGCGAACAAAATCAAAGACCTTATCCACCGCAGCATTGAATCTGAGGACGTGGTAGACGTGTTCCAGATGGCCGGCATAGAACGCTTTGACATCTCCATCATCAATGACGAGTTCCTGGCCACCGCCAAAGAACAGAAAACCGGCAACGAGCTCAAGCTGGAACTCCTGCGCCAGATCATGAACGATGAGATCAAAATCCGCTCCACCAAAAACCTGATCAAGTACCGCAAACTCAAAGAAGAAGTAGAAAAGATCATTGCCGACTACCACGCCCATTTCTTCGACAGCCTTGTAGCCATGGAAAAACTGCGCGCCGTGGCCAAGCAGATGCAGGAAGAAGATCAGATCCGCCAACAACTGGGCCTCACCGAAGAAGAGGAAGCTTTCTACCAGATCCTGGCCAACCACCCCAACGCCATTCAGGATTTTGACCTCATCAAAGACCTGGTGAAAAAAATCCTGGCCGAGGTCAAGAAAAGCGCCTCCCAACCAGACTGGTACAAAAAAGACGACACCAAAGCCCAACTGCAACTAGCCGTGAAGAAGGTACTGCGGTTTAAAGTTCAAGCAGACCTGCAGGAGATTCTGGATGAGATTCTGGAACAAGCCGAAGAGCGGTACAAGGTATGGGCGTTCACTGCGTAGGGACAGGTCGCGACCTGTCCTTTGCATCTAAAGTGGCGTTTCAGTTTGCCATGAAACAATTGGTTTGGTTCTCGGGAATGCGAATGGATCAGGCATGCGAAGGCAATGCGTGGTGGGACAGGTCAAGCCCTGTCCGTACGGGGAATGATTCTATGCTACGCAGCCAACCGCTGCAAAATTACCTTGCAAGGTACCTCAGAAGTCACCTGTACCGAATGGGTTTTGTACAGCGGAATGGCAAAGAAATCGCCGGGTTTTAGGTAGTGCGGTTGGTCTTCCACGGTAATGGTGCAGGTACCTTCCAGAATAAAGAAACACTCCAACTCATCATGATGTATCTCTTGGGGGGCTACGCTTTTGAGCCAGACAATTGCCGTAGTAGCCGCCGGCGTGTAGCCAATAATCTTCACGTAAATGTCTTCAGAAAGGTCAGGAACGTTAAGTTCAGGGCGGCTGAGCCACGGTTCAAAGTCGGCTACGGTGGTGTGCGGGCCCAGTTCTGGCGGCGACACGGGCACCTCCCCTTTTTGCATGCGGTCCATGTAATCAATGGTGGCCAGAAACAAAGGCTTCACGGTCTGGTTTGGCTCCACGGCATGGGTCATTGCATAGGCCTCCAGGCTTTGGGTAATGGCCTCCAACTCAGCCTTGGCTGCTGGGTGTTGGGCCACCATCTGCTCCACAGTTTGGGTTTCCTCAGGAGAGGTGGCGCCCATGGCGTACAGTTCCAGCAACCCAGATTCCAGAAAAGTGGTCAATGACTCCATGTGCAGCGGGCTTCCCCAGAATGGTTGGCCAAGGCAACGTGCTTGCTTTGGATGGTGTGGGAAACGGCACAAAGGTACGGCAAATAGTGGTAATTGTAATTATGAACCGCAGCAAAGCCGGTGTTTTCATGCAAATTCAGCAAGACCAACGCTTATTGGTTGCCAATCGTTCTGCCCGCCACTTCCCTGTCCTACCAAAAAAACATGCTCTTCCGTTTTCGGGCTCGTTTTCAGAAATGAGCCCGAAAACGGAAATATTTATCAGGCTTCCTGGTTTGTCATCAATACAAAATTGGGGCAGAATGTGTAGATTTGGCCATGCTCCCACCAGAAGACGACGACGATTTCAATTTGCCTGACGACATGGCCCTGTACCAGAAAGGCCGCGAGATTCTGCAGCTCACCATGAAAATCACCGCGCTCATTGAAGACGAAGAGGAAATTCATGTGTCTCTGAAAGAATTCATGTTCCAGGATGCAGCCCTGCTCACCGTGAAAGTGGCCGGCGCCGAGGCCGCGGACCTCTACGACCTGCGCATGGAAAACGCCACCCTCATAAGAAAAGCCGCCCGCGACCTGCTCAGCCACTGCACCAGCCTGGAGATGTTCGGGTTTAAAGACGTGCAGTATTTTCTGCTGCTGCGCCAGGCCATTGAAGAGTACCGGCTGCTGTTCATTGAATGGGTACAGGGCTTTGACCCCTGGAATTACGTCACCGACAGCTGGGGCCTGTTCAACCCGCCGGGCGTGGCGCCAAACGGCCCTGGCCACGAAGAATAACCCGCCCGCAGCTTGGCTGTTTTCGGCTCCGTTTCGTAAAATGAGCCCGAAAACAGCTTTCACCTTTAGCTTGAATTCTATGGATGCTACCCCTTTCAACTCTGACCGTCACCAGGAACTGAACTTGTATTTCAAGGAACTCATTAACCACCAGCTAGACACTGACCCTTACCTGAAAGAGCAGACCCAGGCCGGCCGAAATCTGGACATCAAAGAAATCACCGGCAGTTTCTCGCCGGAGGACCAAGCGCTCTGGGAAGAGTACCTGGCCCTGGACCAACAACGCATGCAGCATGACCTTCAGCAATACCTGGAAGGCAACGGCTCATCGGCAGATTTCAACCAGAAATTTTACCGCTCCAACCAAGACCTGGACCAGAACAACCCGCTCTGGTAAATCAACTCATTTCTGTTTTCGGGCTCATTTTCAGAATTGAGCCCGAAAACGGAAATCACCATTCCCTTCGGCCTGTCAAAGTTTGATTTGGTTTCCACCGTAAGACTTTGCTCCTATTCCTATCAGGCAAACCTGGCCACTATTTTAGTGTAAACGCCATCTTCCATAAAAATTCAGTACAAATACAGGAATGCAGAAGCAACGCTGGGGTCTTTTCTCCGTTTGCTTTAATCTGACATTATTTTGTACAGCTATGCGGTTCAACAGATTACCCCTGGTCCACAACGCCAAAGGCGACGTCCGGAAAGTGGGTCTAGAATTGGAGTTTTCAAATGTGGACATTGCCCAGTGCGTGGACCTCATCAAGCAGCTGTACGGCGGAAAGGTACAAGTCAAACACCGGTTCTCCCAGAAAGTGGTGGGCACGCGCCTGGGCGATTTCACGGTGGAATTAGACCTGAAACTACTCACCGAGAAAAAATACAAGGCCCTTTTTGACTCCCTAAACATTGACCTGGAAAGCATTAAGATAGGCGACACCACGCTGGAGGAAAAAGTGGAAGACGCGCTGGAGACCATGATCCGGAAGGTGATTCCCTACGAGATCAGCGCGCCGCCCGTGCCCTGCACCGAACTGCACCAACTGGAGCCCCTGCGCCAGGCGCTCTTTGAGCACAAGGCAGAGGGCACCGAGGCTTTCTGGACCAACGCCTTCGGCATGCACATTAACCCAGAGCTGCCCAACCTGGAAACCGGCACTATTCTGCGCTACCTCAAGGCTTTTCTGGTACTTTATCCCTTGCTCCTGAAAACCGGCAAAACAGATTTCGCCCGGCGGCACATGACCACCTTCATCAACCCTTTCCCAGAAGAATACACAGACCGCGTGCTGCAGCCCAGTTATAGTCCAGATCTAAACCAATTGATAGACGAATACCACCAATTTAACCCAGACCGTAACCGACCGCTAGACCTGTACCCGCTGTTTGCCAGCCTGCGCGAGGAAAAAATCAAATCCTTTTCTAACCTGGGCACCGTAAACCCCAGAGAGACCTTCCACTACCGCCTGCCCAACAGCTGTGTCTCTGACCCCAAATGGACCCTGGCGCAGGAGTGGAATAGGTGGGTGACCATTGAGGAATTGGCTAACAGTCCCGCCCGGCTAGACATGCTGTGCCAGGAATACCTCACCATCAAAGAAAACACCTTGCTGGGCTTTGAGGAAAAGTGGACCAAAAAAACCGAACAGTGGCTGTATTAAACGAGAACACTTCCATCAACCGCACCCGGCCCACCATTGGCGTCACCGGCCCCGACAAAGGCGGCGAGGTGGCCTGGCTGTTCACAGCGCTGGGCGTGCGGTTGGCCGGGGGCAAGCCGGTGCGCATCACGCCGCAGTTCCCCCGCACCGCCGACGGGCTGCAGGGCCTCATTATTGGCGGCGGCGCCGATGTGGACCCGCGGGCTTATCAGCAGGAAGACGTGCTGCAGGAATATTTACAGCGCACCCTCCAAAACCCTAAGAAAAGCTTCTGGGCGCGGCTGAGCCGGTTCCTGCGGTGGTGGTATTTCCCGGCGCTGTTCTTTCTTAGAAAGCTGTTCAGCAAAAAACCGCAGTGGTCCATTGACCGTGACCGCGACCACCTGGAGTTTCAATTGATTGACCAGGCCGTGAAGAAGAAGTTGCCGGTGCTGGGTATCTGCCGGGGTTCGCAATTGCTCAATGTTTACTTCCGGGGCACCTTGCACCAGGAAATCCAGAACTTCTACCTGGAGGAGCCCAACCCGTCCAGCATTTTCCCGGTGAAGAAAGTCCAGATAGAACCCAACAGCCTGCTGTTTAAGATTCTGGGCGTGCCTAAGTTAAAGGTCAACGCGCTGCACCACCAGGCGGTGCACGTACCTGGCAAAGGCATTCAGATTGTGGCGAAAGAAAAAAACGGAGTGGTGCAAGGCATAGAAAGCACGCTGGCGCCTTTTCTAATTGGCGTGCAGTGGCACCCGGAATATTTGCCCCAGCGCAGCGTACAGCGCCGTCTGTTCCAAGCGCTGGTACAACAGGCCCGCGGCGTGCATACTCAGATTGAAGCCCAGGACATGCAGCAGGCGCTCACACAGCCCAGAGACCAAAACCTGGAGGAAATAGAGCAACAGGAAGAAGCATTGTTAGAGAAAAAGGCAACTTCCCAGCCTTAATCTATTTAGCAGTTCTTAGAGTTACTTCAACTCCTCAAAGCTATATTGCGCATCTGCCCAGAAGGCATCTAAAGCTATAATGCGCGGCTTAAAGAAAGAGATCAATTGCGGCCAGTCTTCTTTGTTAAAGACGTTAACCGGGCCAATTTCCTTATAGATTCTACTCACGGTTTCGCCGTTTTCATCTTCCGCATGCAGTTCCCAGGTCCATTCCTCTTGCAGGGTGTCATGCAGGAGTATGCTTAGCGCTAGGAACTGCTCAAAAAAAAGCTCCTGTATTTCTGGATCGCGGTGGGTGAGTTCAATGCCAATGGACGCCGACTTCTTTTCGGCCCGCATTCTGAAATACACGTTCTTGAAGCCCGTTTTGTAATTAGACCAATTGATGCGCATGCCCTCAGACGAAGGAATGGGCGCCATGTATTGCCCAAAAGCTGTCCAGAATGCCTGCCGAAGCTGTGATGCCTGTTCTCTTGTGTACATAAGTGGGTATAGCCGAAAACTCCCCGGCAAGTTACAACCTGCGTGCCGATTTTTTCATTGGGGCCGGCTTTTCAAGGACCTTAAAGCTTTCGGCAGAAAGAGGTGGCTGCACTTATTTAAAGGTATTTACCTGTTGGTCAAGTCTTAAGGCAAAACTGTTCAGACCTTCCTAACAACCTTATTTTACCAATAGGCAGGTAAGGCTTCTAGAGTTCCAGGCCACCTCTTAACATAGAAATTCCTTAATAAATACTTACTTCTGAGTATTTCACAGGTGCCCAGAATACCGGAACTTTGTGTCAAATAGGAATTCTAGTGCAGGCTTTCTGTTTGGTTTTTTGTTTTTGTTGTCTTAAAAAGGGGGCCTCGGGGGATGCCCCCTTTTTATTTTATCTCTTTGTCCTCTTCCACTGTCTTGTAAAGCCAATCCGTCAAACTGCCTTTGGCTAAATTGTTCAAACCTGTCCATGCGCTCTTGCCCCTTGGTTTACTCCTTCCGCTTTTGCTCCCTTTTATTACTTTGTGCTGGAGTTCATTGAACCTGTCCTGAATTTCTGTTTTCGGGCTCTATTTTCAAAACAGCGTCCAAAACAGGTTTAATAAGACGCACCGCCCGTTTGCGCCTTCCCAATCTTGTATAGCACAGCTTTTGAACTAAGCCGCCATAAGCAAGAAATTTTCTATTCTGACAGAAGGTGTTAGAAAATGGGAATGTACGCGAAAAGTTGCATGAATTGCAGCAGGGCCTCGCCGGGGAAGAAGAAGCTCACCTGCACCACCGACTGCCGGGCCTCTGGCATAAACGTGATGACTTTGGAAAAACTGTGTTGGTAGCGCACTTCCACGCCCATGTTCAACTGACGGGTAATGTGCATGCCCGCCACGCCAATTAAACTAAGGTCCAGGTCTTCCAGGCCTTCATCGCTTATCTGCAACACGCCCCCGCCCTGGGTTTTCATGTCGGCGCTGGTTCTGATGCCCAGTTGCGGGCCGGCGCCCACGTAAAAACTTTTGATGGTTGGGTGTGGGTAGTATTTCAGGTACACCGGAATGTTCACGTAATGCAACCTGATTTCTTTGGGATCTGCCGGGTCTGTTACATCTTTAAATGCGAAGCCCTGGCGCGAAAACCCCAGTTCCCCGTTTAGGCTCACATCGCCTTTGTAGGTAAGGGAACGGCTGTACCCAAACGCGAAGTTGTAGCTGGTGATGCGGGCAATGTTGTGGTTGGCGTTGGCTCTGAGTCCCGGCCTACTCAACCCCACCCGGGCGTAAATGGCATCGTCCTGCTTGAAATGCGGCTCGTATTCGTAGGTTTCAGTCTCCTGGGCCAGCACGGAAAAAGAGCAAACCAGAGCAAAAAGGAATAGGACAATCTGTTTCATGAATGGGCGTCTGCGTTGGTCTAAAAATAGGAAATATTCTCAAGTTCCCACCATGCGCCTTGCCGGCCTGTTTTCTAATTATCTCGGCTCCCACCTCCTCTATTAAACACCTTCCGTTTTCGGGCTCATTTCTGGAAATGAGCCCGAAAACAGAAAAGGTTAGGCATTCTTTTTCCAGTGTCTTTCCAGAAAACCAGCCCGGCCGGAGCCTACAAAGTAGCGGTTGTAATGGCTGGGGTTTTTCTGGTAATAGTCCTGGTGGTAGGTCTCAGCGGGGTAGAAAGGCTTGGCGGGCAGAATAGGCGTGACCACCGGCAACTCAAACGGACCCTGCTCATTGATGGCGGCTTTGGAGGCTTCGGCCTGGTCTTGCTGCCCAGGGCTGTGGTAGAAGATAGCGGTCTGGTAAGACTGTCCCCGGTCACCAAACTGGCCACCGGCATCGGTGGGGTCAATGGACTGCCAGAAGATGTCCAAAACCTCTTTGTAACTGATGATGCCCGGGTCAAAAACCACCTGCACCGCCTCTAAGTGGCCGGTGGTCTCAGAGCAGACCTGTTCATAGGTGGGGTTGGGCAAATGGCCGCCGGTGTAGCCAGAAATCACCTCCAGCACGCCATCATATTTGTGAAACGGTTTCACCATGCACCAGAAACAACCACCTGCAAATGTGGCTACTTCGGTTTGTCCTGTTGTTTTATTCTCTTCCATGTAAGTTACTGTTTTACGTCTGGTTTATAAAAGTTTGGCAAGCCCTGGCCCGAAATCAAAATGGTAAATTCAGGCGGCTTCCCTCCTCTTAAAACCACTGGCCATGGGTATTTGTTGCCGGGCAAATAATACAATTTTGTTAAAGAATATTATTCCTCTTTCCGGCAACGGAAAATCACTTAGTAAAGTTAAAAATTCAGGTTACCGGTGCAGGCAGTCTTTCATAGAATTCGTATATATGCAAGTACCATATCCCCTATGCCTATGAAAAGGTTTACCCATGCCGCGGCAGCCGGTTTGCTGTTTTGCCTGAACGCCACCTCGGCCCAGGCGCAATCTTATGCGGCGGTGGCCAAACCCGCCCAGCCCACTGCCCAGAACTTACCCCAGGAAGAAATTGCCAAAATTGAGTACCACCGAAAAGTGATGCTCCGCAAGAAAGCCCGCGAAGACGCCAAATCCGCCAAAATAGCGGCCCGCGAAGCCCATTATCTGGAAGAGGAAGCCCTGGAAGTGGCCACGCAGGCAAGCAAGCTGGCCAAAGCCGAAGAAAAAGCCCAACGCAAAGAAGAAAAAGCCGCTGCCCGAGCTGCCAAAAAATCTGAAAACACGGTTAAATAAGCGTCTTCAGCTTAAACCAAGCTACTAAAACAAAACTCCGTTGCCCGGCATCTTACAGCTTAGGCAACGGAGTTTTTTTATACTCTGAAAGTAATACGCTTAACTTTTGCCGGCTGCGCTGGCTGCTGGTGTAGCTTTGGCAATGGCCTGGTAAATGGCGTCTTGTATGCGGCCGCGTATCTTCAATGAAATCAATTTGTTAGACACCTTGGGGTGCACCCGGTTACTCAGAAACACATACACCAGTTTGTGCGTGGGGTCTACCCAAACGCAAGTACCAGTGTAGCCGGTGTGGCCATACGTAGCCGGCGAGGCCAACCTGGACGGATACTGCTGGCTGGTATCTGGGTCCCAGCGGTCAAAGCCCAGGCCTCTGCGGCTCACGTTAGATTGGCGCGAGGTGAACAGATCTACCGTGGTCGGTTTGAAATACTGCGCGCCACCGTAGGTGCCGCGGTTCAGCATCATCTGGTACAAAATGGCTAAATCATTGGCCGAGGAAAACAAACCCGCATGCCCGGCAATACCGCCTAACCGCGCCGCGCCACCGTCATGCACGTAGCCTTGCAAAAGCGTTTTCCGGAAATGGGCGTCTTCCTCGGTGGGTACAATGCGACTTCTGTCAAAGCGGTTCAAGGGTAAAAATCCGGCGGTTTGCATGCCCAGCGGCGCATAAAAACGGCTCTGCACCAATTCTTCCAAAGGCGCCTCGGCCTGACGTTCCACTACTTCCTTCATGAAATACATGGTGAGGTCTGAGTACACGTATTTGCCGGGCGTGCCCATCTTAGCCGACAACATGCGCGGCCAGAGCACTTCTTTGAAATAGCTGTTCCGGAGAAAAAGACTGTCCGAGGCTTTCACGGTGTAGGCACTTGACGGCACTTTCTGCACGTCCTGGGGCTGCACGGGCAAGCCCACCCCCGCCGGTAAACCCGACTGGTGAAGCAGAACGTCGCGCACGGTTAAATTTTTCTTGTCTGAGTTCCGGACCGATGGCACATAGCTGCCCAAAGGCTCGGTCAGCTTCAGTTTATGCCGGTCATACAAATCCATAAGCGCCATGGTGGTGGCCGAAATCTTGGTCACCGACGCCACATCAAAAATATCATTGGTGCGGGTAGGCCGGCTTCCGTCATAGGTATGTGCCCCATAGGCCTGGTGAAAAATCACTTTCCCGTCTTTCACTACCATGACCACCGCCCCAGGCGCAGCTTTCTCCCTGATGGCTTCCTGTACAATGGCATCAATGGGCACTTTGAGATCATTGGTGGCAATGCCTACTTCCTCCGGCACGGTGTACTTCAATCTGGTGACCGCTGTTTTATAACCGGTTCCCGTTTTAAATGCCGCAGAATATGTTTTATCCAGTTGCCCGGTGGACGCCACGCCCCCAAAGACCAACTGGGCCGCAAACGCTGCCGTCACTGCATTTTCCTGCTCCTGCCAAATCATGGGCACCGATAAACCGTTAGCCAACGGCAAAAGAGTTCTTGGGCCGTACACCGCCAACACCACGTCTTTCTCTTTCTGGAGTTCCTGTATAAACGAAATGACCGCTTTGTTATCTAACCATGCAGCAGAAACCTGCAACAGCACCGTCTGGTGAAACTTGAGTTCCTGGTTCAGTACATTCAGCGATGAGTCTGAGACTTGCCCCATTAACCGAAGCGTGTCTACGTTTGTATAAAGCGAAGCCAGGCTGTCAAAAACTTGTGCTTGCCCAGTCCCCAGATTCACGGAGGCAATCTTTTGGTTCAGGTTTTTGAGCGGCACCAAACCCGTTTGGTTTTGCAGCAGGACGGCGGTTTTCTGCACTTCCTGTAGTTCCTGCAAATACGTCCGGTTTTTCCTGGCCACGGGCACCTCTGTGGTGAAGGCGCCAAACACCACCAGGCAGGAAAGCACCAGAGCACAAAGACCGAAGAACGTAAGGTGAGAGTTTCTTTTTGTCATGGACCAGCGGGTTGTCAAAGGCATAATGATAATACAAATAGCAGAAGGCAAAAGATATGCCGCAGTTCAGAAAACCACGCATCTTCTCTTTTTCTTAAATCCCAATTTACGTAAATCTACCGCGCAGAAAAAGTAATTCAGTAGAAGTAAGGTGTGCTGACGAACAAATCAACCTCTTCTTCCTTCGTTTAAACTGAAATAGTAAAGAGCGTATTCACGAAAGTCAATCATAAAGCATTTTCCCAAAGTCCGGTTTAGGGCTCATTTTCAGAAATGAGCCCGAAAACGGAAATCAATGCTACAATTCAAACTGGTCTACTTCCAAGACATGGCCGGACGGCAGGCTGCCTAAAGTAATCTGCCCAATGCGCACCCGTATGAGTCGTAGGGTGGGAAAGCCGACGGCGGCGGTCATCTTCCGGACCTGGCGGTTTTTGCCTTCGGTGAGGGTAATGGACACCCAGCTGGTGGGGCCGTGCCGGTCATCGCGCACGCGGCGGCTGCGCTCTGGAAAGGTTGGGGAAGGTTCCAAGATAATCGCCTGGCACGGGAGCGTGAGGTAAGGTTGTTTTTCATGGGTGATCTCCAGGCCACCGCGGCGCAGTTTTTCCAAGGCCTCAGGGGTGATAAGTCCGTCCACCTGCGCGTAGTATTCCTTCTCCACTTTCCGGCTGCGCACGTATTCGCTCATTTTTCCGTTGGTGGTCAGCAAAAGCAAACCTTCGCTGTCTTGGTCTAGCCTGCCAATCGCCATGGTGCCTTCCGGGAACGGGAACAGATGACCCAGCAGTTTCTTGTTCTTGGGATTACCTTTGAATTGGCTCAAAAAATCAAAGGGTTTGTGCAGAATGAAATGGCGATTCGGTGGGTCTGTGTCTTGCAAAGGGAATCCTGTTTTTGCCCCAATTTCAGGAAATGAGCCCGAAAACGGAAATCTGTTTGGAGAAATGGCTACGATTGACGTTTCCCCAACGGAAATTCCTGCAACACAGAATAGACCGGATGCGGCGAAGCCAGGGTAGATTTCCAGAGCGCCAGAGACGTCACCGGAAATAGAATTTCCGCAGTTGGTTTTATAATTGGCAATTCTGGCGGTTTGCTTTTTTCTTTCCTGAAACGGCATAAAGTCACGTGCGGAAGAAAATTGTCCTACTTGCGCGCCGGCGCGCCGGTTAGGGCCTGTGTTACCTCGCGGCTCAACTGAGCAAAAGCCGAACGCTGCTGAAAACGCGCCCAAACCAACCTGGGAGATTGGAGGCTAGGTCCCGGCTCTACCTGCTCCAGCGTTAACGTAAACTCCACATGCCGCTGCGCAATGTCCGCCAGTTTCTCCAGAATACCTGGCTTCTGCTGCGCAGCCACGTTCCCGATGAAGAAAAGCGTGAGGTGCAAATTATCATCGGGCACCGGCCGGACAGCGGGGTGGTCAAACGCATGCCGCGCCTTGATCAGGTAGTTCTTCAATTCCTGGGGAAGTGCCGCGGCCACAAAAAGTCTGAGGGTGTCTTGCATAGCCTAAAGTATTCAAGTTCTACTGGAACACATATTTATACGGAAAGTGCTTGCCTTTATTAGGATAAAATGTGGCTTCAGTTACACTGCAGAGTACCTGAGAAAAGTCTTTTTGAAGACACGTACTACTTTGCTTCTGTCGTGCACGATTATTCCATTGTGCAAAGACGCAAGGTGTTGCGTCTCTACAGTTGCTGATTCAACCCCACAGCTGCCACTTCACTAGTGGCGGTGGTGGTGAGGCCGTGGGTTTAGGGTCCCAATTGAGAAAATATTGTGTGTTTTTAAATTGGGAGACTGCCACCTTGATTCTCTTTCCCAACCTCAAAAACCACCCAGCAGCGTGGCTTTCAATAACCTTACACAAATGGTTTATGCGTTGATATCAGAGATGGTCTGTAAAAGTAAATGCATGGGCAAAAGTTGCTCCGGAAGGCTCCCTTCACCTTACTGAACTCTTTCTGTAAAAGTTAGCTTACCTTGTACAAACTACTGCCAAAATACCGACCTTTGCAGTTCTTTTTATTCCCCATGCTAGATGTCCTGATTTACACGTTTCTATTGAGTATTTCGCCGTTGGGCGAAGCGCGGGCGGGCATTCCTTATGCTGTTCTGAATGATATTCCCATTTTCTGGGCCTTTCTGGTGGGGCTGTTGGGCAACCTGCTTATTTTTCCGCTCATCATGTGGCTCATTGACACGTTCAGCCAAAAACTTTGGCCCAACCGTCGTTACCGGAAGGGAGTGGTGCATTTTTCCCGCCGGGCTAAGAAAGGCGTGGGTGGCAGCGTAGAGAAATACGGTTTCTGGGGCCTGATGGTGTTTGTGATGATTCCGCTGCCCGGGACAGGGGCCTACATGGGCGCCATAGCTGCTTACGTTCTAAAGATTGAGCGCCGAAAAGCCTTTCTTGCCACCAGTCTGGGAGTTCTTGTCTCCTGCGTTATCATGGCAGTGGGGTCTTACTACGGCAATTTAGGCCTTGACTCTCTGTAGTGGCAGGTGTAGATAGCCTGACTAGTGGTGATCCCTGCATTCTCATCCCTTTCTTATACCTTGCCGTTTTATAGAAGGAAATATTTTTTAGAATGCTTTCCAACTCTCACATTCCCTTGTTTGGAAAGGAACACATAGAACTATGGTTGATATTCTGTTGCTGTTGGCGGGGTTTGTAGCCCTTATTTTCGGGGCCGATAAATTAGTAGATGCTGCCTCTAGCCTGGCCACGCGCTTTGGTATTCCTAACATTGTGATCGGGTTGACCATTGTGGCTTTCGGGACCTCGGCCCCGGAGATGGTGGTGAACGTGATTGCCGCCCTTGACCAGAAAACAGAAATGGTGCTGGGCAATGTATTGGGCAGCAATATCTTTAATGTGCTTGCTATTTTAGGGATTTCGGCCCTCATTTTCCCGCTAACGGTCAAGACCAATACCACCTGGTTAGAAATACCGCTGAGTTTGCTGGCCGCCGTGACGGTCTTCATTCTTGCCAATGATGTGTTCCTGGATGGTGCCACCGCCAACTTTATTACCCGAAGTGAAGGCTTGGTGCTCCTGCTGTTCTTCTGCATCTTTTTGGTGTATAACCTCAAGATTGCCCAGAACACACCCAATGAAGAAGAAACCGAAACCCTCTTATACACGCCGCTAAAAGCAACTTTATTTATTCTCCTGGGTTTGGCTGGGTTGATTATAGGCGGTCAACTGATTGTGACCAGCGCCACCAGTATGGCAGTGGCCTTCGGGCTTTCTGAACGTATCATTGGCCTTACCATTGTGTCTGTGGGCACCTCCTTGCCAGAACTTGCCACCTCTATTGTGGCGGTCCGGAAGCGGAATGTAGACATTGCCATCGGGAATGTAGTGGGGTCTAATATCTTCAATATCTTCCTGGTACTGGGTCTTTCCACCATAATCACTCCCCTGCCGGTGCTGCCTACTTCCATGACCGATGTGGTGGTCAATATTGGCGCCAGCCTTTTGTTGTTTATCTTTATTTTCACAGGCCGGGGCAGGCGCCTATCCCGCTGGGAAGGAGCGGTTCTGCTTTCTTTGTACATCGGTTACCTGGCTCTTTTGATAATTCAGGAATAACCTGGATCGGCTTTTCTTCCAATAATATGCTACTACCCGGCTAACCTGAAATATTCTGACTATAAAAGCCTTCAGTTTATTTCTTAACCCCGAAACCTATCTCCACAGCGTACCAAACTTACTTTCCTGTTTTTGGCCCCATTTCCAGAAATGAAGCCAAAAACGCAAAGTTGCTAGCACTAGAAGTTATTTAATTGAAAACCCTAAACACGTTCAGCCCTGATGTTTAACCAGTTACCAGTGGACTGAAAAAAGAAGCGGCTCTGGAAGGTATGTTAAATAAGAACATACCCTCCAGAGCCGCTTCTAATTTAATGATATAGTTTCCCTCTTTCTACTTGATGGAAACCGGCACTTCCAGGTTTTCCCACAGCAGCGAGAAGCCTTTGCTGTTGATGGCGTACAACAAGCGCTCGTTCATTTCCTTCGATTTCTTAGGCTTCACGTTTACGGTGAGCACGTTGTTAGCTGGGTCAAAGTTGGCGCCTTGCCGGGTGGTTCCCCACTGTCCGGTCTGCGAATTGAAGATGATTTGCCATTCTTTCTCACCTGGTACCATAAACACGCTGTACTTGCCGGCTTTCAGAGTTTTACCTTCTACTGTGATGTCTTGGTCAGTGGTGAAGGTGGTGGCCTCGTTGGCACCCGCTCTCCAGGCTTTTCCGGCTGGCGCCAGGTCTGCCCACACGTTTCGGCCTTTCACCGCTGGGCTGCTGTAGGCGATGGTAATGTTGGCTTTCCCTACTTTTCCGGTGGCGGTAGCCGCTGGGCTGGCCTTCGGTTTGGGCGCGTCTTGCCCAAACACCTGAGCGGTCATTGCGAACAGGAAAAGCATTGTCAGCAAAAAGCTGTTTTTCTTAGGAGTGTTCATGTGGTGCTTTAGTTAATTGTTGATGAAAGATAAGGAATTACTTAATACAAAATAGCTACATCAAGAACGGTGATGGTCCCTTGTCTGGTATAACTCAGCTAAGGGCCTTTAGTTTTCTAGGCAAGCACTTAATTGTAACGAATAGTTAAAGAGCTGCAACGTAAAACTTATGGTTTTACGTTGCAGTATATACCACTGATATATACCTTTATAAAAAACGTTCAAGCCATGAGGAATTTATCTTTAAAACTAGAGGACACAATTTTCCAGGAAACCGAAAGTCTACTGGGCCAACTTCAGACCAACCGGAACCGCTATATCAATGAAGCGCTAGAGTTCTACAACAAATTGCAGAAGCGCCGCCTGCTGGCCAAGCAACTGAGCAAAGAGTCAACCTTAGTGGCCAACGAGTCACTCTCAGTATTGAAGGAATTTGAGGCGTTGGAAGACAATGAAGCCTAAGCAGTTTGAGGTCTGGGTGGCGGACCTTAACCCCAGAATTGGCACCGAAACCGGCAAAGTCCGCCCCGTGGTCATTCTCCAAACCGACCTCCTGAACAAAACTCACCCTTCTACCATCATCTGCCCCATTACTATCAACGTGCAACCCGAGGCGGAGATTCTGCGAGTGCACCTGCCCAAAGGCACCGCCAACGTGAAAGAAGCCTGCGACATCATGATAGACCAAATCAGAGCCATTGACAACTCCAGACTTGTGCGCAAGATTGGTCAGTTAGAGGAGGAACTGCGGCAGAAGATAAAGGAAAATGTGCGGATTGTGCTGGATTTAGATGTGTAAAGTTCTTGTCAAATATTTATAACTACCTAAGCCTTAGAGCAATTAAGTAGCCATTAAATGTATAAATGAGAAAGGCCATGGAAATTGCTCTACAATGGCCTTCTCTTCTAAATAGAAACACTAATCCCTGTTATACAACCACGTCCATTCCTTCAACTGCTCCTCCGTCTGCTTGGTAATCTGCCCGGGCAGTAACCGCCAGCCCCAGTTGCCGGATGAACTGCCGGGTGTGTTCATGCGGCCTTGTTCATCAATGCCCAGCACATCTTGGATGGGCAGAATGGCGGTTTTTGCCACCGAGGCGTAGGCCAGGCGCGCCATCACCCAATAAATATCCTCCTCACTCAGTTCACGGCCCACGTAGTGCTCAATTTGCTGGTGGTGTTCTTTGCCTTCTTGCCGGTACCAGCCCAGCGTGGTGTTGTTGTCATGGGTGCCAGTGTAGGCAATAAAGTTACGGGCGTAGTTGTGCGGCATGTAGTCGTTCTGCGGCATTTCATCACCCCACGCGAATTGCAGAATCTTCATGCCAGGTAGGTTGAAATCATCGCGCAGCTTGAGCACCAGGTCATTGATTTCACCCAAGTCTTCGGCAATGAACGGAAGGCTGCCCAGTTCCTTCTCCACGAAGGTGAAGAAATCGCCCCCCGGCCCAATTCTCCACTCCCCGTTCTTGGCGGTTTCTTCGCCGGCGGGCACTTCCCAATAATCAGCGAAGGCTCTGAAATGGTCTAGCCGCACCAGGTCATAGAGTTCCATGTTCTTGCGAAGTCGGCCTATCCACCAGCTGTAGTCTTGCTCTTTGAGCGCCTCCCAGTTGAACACCGGCATGCCCCAGAGCTGGCCATCTTCCGAGAAATCATCGGGCGGCACGCCGGCCACGCCGGTCATGTTCCCTTCCTCGTCCACCGCAAAAATGGCCCGGTTGCCCCACACATCCACGCTGTCATAGCTGATGTAGAACGGCATATCCCCGAACATCTGGATGCCGCGGTTGTTGCAGTAGTTGCGCAGCCGCATCCATTGCTTATGGAAGATGAACTGCACCCACTTGATTTTTTCCAGCGCCTCTGCGTTTTCCTGCGCCAACTGTTCCAAGGCTTCAGCTTCGCGGTTTTTATACTTGTCTTCCCACTGCAACCAGGCCGCACTCCCGTTCTGCTCCTTCAGCAACACGTAATACGCGAAGTCCTGCAGCCAGGCCGCCTCAGACCCGCAATAGTCTACAAACTGCTGCTTGAGCGTGGCAAAGTCACCGGCAGTATAGGTTTGCCAGGCTTTCTCCAGCAGTTCTTCTTTGCGTTGCCGAACCTGTTCATAGTCCACGCTGCCGGTCTGGGGCAAGTGGTACGTTGGCAGTTCCGCCGCCTTCAGCAAACCATCCTTGGCCAACAACTCAGGAGAAATCAGAAGCGGGTTTCCGGCGCGGCTGGAGATGGAACTATATGGCGAATAGCCTTGACCTTCCTCAATGGGATTGAGCGGGAGCAGCTGCCAGTATTTTTGGTTACTGGCCTGCAGAAAATCAGCGAACTTTCTGGCCTCGGGCCCTAAATCCCCAATCCCGAAAGGCGAAGGCAAAGACGTGATGTGCAGCAAAATTCCCGCGCCGCGCTCGTTCTGGGCCTGCAACTTGAGCAAGGCCAGCGGAAAAATCCCGAACAAATCAGACACCCGCAGTTCATGCGCGTATTTGCCGCTGGAGCGTACCAACAGGTCCTGCCAATCTTTGGGCGCTTCCTCTGGTATAATGACTTTTGTGTCTTTCCAGTCTATCTTTTCAATAGTGTCTACGCCCTGCTTTTTGGCAAGCGCCGCTAAATGCAGAGGCACCGCCACCACGTACCACGTCTGCAAATGCTTTCGCACATAGGCCAGCACGTGCTCTTTGTATTCCCCTTCTACCTCTAAAGGCAAATAAGAACCTTTGGCGAAAAGGGCAGGATTGTTTTTGCGTTCTGTGAAGAGCGAGCGGGTGAGCCAGAGTTTGATGCGGGCGTCATGCCGGTTTTCCCAGAGTTCTTCCCAGAGCCGCTCTTGCTTGTTCAAATCATAGTCATTGAGTTCTTCCAGCCAGGATTGACGCTTCTGGTAATCCACGGCCCGGCGGTTGTCGGGGTCAACCAGGCTGAAGTCCCAGAGTTCGGTGCCTTGGTACACATCTGGAATGCCGGGAGCGGTAAATTTTAGCAGCAACTGGCTCAGTGAATTCACAATACCGAAGTCGACCGTTTTTGCCCTCCATTTCTCAAACGCAGCCCAAAACGGACGGCTCTTGTATAACAGTTTCACCGCGAAGGCTTTGGTAGCCGCCTCGTACTCCTCGTTTGGTGTGGTCCAGTTGGAATGGGTTTTGGCTTCGCGCAGCGCCTTTTGCAGGTATTCCTGCACGCGGTTCTCAAAATCATCTTCGTCCTGGCCCGGCATAGGGAACGCGCCCGCCAAGGTCTGGTAAATCAAGTATTCATCGTTCACGGTGGGCGCGCCGTTTTCTTTCAGATCGGCGTTGAGTTGTTGCCAATCCTGCACGGCAGCGGCCCATTCCTCGGGTAGTTCAGTGAGCACGTTCAGGCGGGCGCGCACGTCTTCGCCGCGTTTGGTGTCATGCGTGGAGGTGCCGTTAAGGGCCAGCGGCCATTTCTGCTGCCGGTCTTGCATGGCGGCATGGAATTCTTCCGCAGTCATCCCGAACGTCTCTGGCGCATCGCCTACTTCATTATGGCCAATAAAGCGATTGTAGGTGTACATGAGCGTATCTTCCACGCCCTTCGCCATTAACGGTCCGCTGAACTGCATCCAGCGCTGGTAAAACTGGAGCGCGCGCTGTTGGTATGTGTCGTCTTCCCCTTCGGGTGCGGAGCCCAGCACTACTTTTTCTAAAATCTCCACGGCGCCGGTTAAGTCTGGCTTTTGTTCTCTGATGACGTTGAAGATGTTCTGTACTTCTTCGGCCTCTGCTCCATCTAGCGGCATTTGGTTTCCATAATACCGGTACACAGGGCATTGAATCAGGAATTCGCCAATGGCAGCTTTCAGGTTTTCCGGCGAAACTATTCCCAGCACGTCTTCTTTCACTAAATTAAGTTGCAGGAAATATTGGTACAGGTTCTCCAATTCGCCGGCCATGTTTTCCTGTAAGATATGGGCTTTCTTTTCCCTGATTTGGTTATGCACGGTAGCCCCCTCACCCACCAATTGGGAATAAAGTTGTGTGAACTGTTCTTCTGATGGTTTGTAGGTAAACAGGTTGTTGACCAGCGCCAGGAAATCATAGCCGCTGCTGCCTTGAATGGGCCATTCCTGCGGCAAGGCTTCGCCGGGTTCCAGTATTTTCTCCACCACAATGTAGGTTTCCTCACCGGCCAATTCCCGAAGCTGCTGCAGGTACCCGGTTGGGTCATACAAGCCGTCTACGTGGTCAATTCTGAGGCCCTGGAAAACGCCTGCATCTTGCAGTTCTTTGATGTACCGGTGATAAGTTTCAAAAACGTCTGGGTCCTGAATGTTGAGGCAAATTAAGCCGTTCACAGTGAAAAAACGCCGGAAGTTAATCTGGTAATCGGTTTCCTGCCAGTAGCACAGTTGGTACACTTGTTCTTCTGCCAACTGCTGAATTTTAGCTTTGTCCTGGTTGAATGCCTGCAGTTTGGTTTCAATAGCTTGCCGTACGGTGGCGTCTTTCATCAAAGCCGTCAATTGCTGCCGGAACTCGTCCCACTTGAGCGCGAAGGTTTTTGGGTCTTCCTCCTGGTGGGTTTCTTCCAGGGTCTGCAGCAGTTGCGTGAAGGCTTGATTTTCCCCATCTTCCCCTTTCAGCAAGGTTTCATACGCACGCGGGTTCAACGGATACGCGCTGTCATAATACTTCAACACCAGCCGCTGCTGCGCTTCGTCAAAGGCCACTTGTAATTCCCCGTTTTCAATGACGGTTTCCAATTTGGCGCCCAGAAACGGCACCATTACGCGGCCGTTGTGCAGCGCGCTGGTCCAGTTGATGTCAAAGAACTTATGGTATTGACTTAATGGTCCTTTTTCCAGCACATCCATCAGCCAGGGGTTGCCAGGATGGAACGCCATGTGGTTAGGCACAATGTCCTGCAGCCAATTTATGCCGTTTTCTTTCAGGTTGCCGCTCAGGCTTTTCAGTTCTTCCTCGGTGCCAATCTCTGGGTTGATGCGGTGCGGATTCACCCCATCATAGCCGTGTGTGCTACCCGGCGTGGCCTTAAAAATAGGCGAGGCATAAATGGTGCTCACCCCCAACTTCTGTAAATAAGGAATAATTTTCTCGAAGTCCTGAAACGTAAATTCTTGATGAAACTGCAGGCGGTACGTGGCAACTGGGTTATGCATTCTTTTTAATTTGAAGATTTGGAGATGGGGAGATTTGAAAATGCAAATAGGACAACCCCTACGCCTAGTGAGTGACTTGCTTTCTGTTAGTACGTTTTTGGCCTCGTTTACGGAAATGAGCCCGAAAACGGTTGGCTTTTTCTACAGTGATTCTGATTTTACTATTGCTGATACTCCCCCTTTGAAGGGGGCGAAGGGGGATGTTTACAATTTAGAGTACATCTCTATTTCAATAATTTCTGTTTTCAGGCTCGTTTCTGGGAATGAGCCCGAAAACAGGAAATCAAGGCTACAACTTTTAGTTGAAATCTGAACCAGTGGCCAACACCAATAAACTTTCTGGTGGCAGCGCGACCGTCTTATCTGTGGCCAAATCAACGGCGGTGGCTTGTGGACCGTGCCAGTCTGGCGAAGCGGAATCTAAAATGATGTGCCAGTCTTGCGCGCCCAATGGTAAATCAACGTGCTGCACTTCTTTGGAGAAATTCATGAGCGCCACAACCTGCTGATCTGCATGTGACCTTCTGAGCACCAACGTGTTTTGACTTTCGTTGGCTTCGGCTTGCACGTTTTGGCGGTCCAGGTGCTGGAGGGCGGGTAGTTCACGGCGCAGGCGCAGCAGGGTTTGATAATATTTATATAGCGTCTGATGAGGCTCTTGTTGCACCAACTCCCACTGCAGTTTTGAGCGCTGGAAAGTCTCCTGAGCCATGGGATCTGGCGCTTCGCCTTCGGCATGGAAATCGGCGAACTCAGCTTTGCGGCCTTTGCGCACGGCCTCGGCCAGGTCTGGGTCTGTGTGGCTCACAAAGTACTGGAACGGGTTGGATTCTGCGTACTCCTCTCCCATCCAGAGCATGGGCAGAAACGGACTCAACAGCACAGCCCCGGCCGCCAACTTCTGCATCTCAAAACTCACCAAGCTTCCCAGGCGTTCGCCCAACATGCGGTTGCCCACGTGGTCATGGTTCTGGGTGAAGACCACAAACTGTTTGCCTGGGTTTTTCTCAGCTTTTACCCCGAAGTTTTTCTTACGGTGCTCTGAGTATTGCCCGTCAAACACATAGGCGTCTTGGTAAGCCTTGGCCAGGTGACTGATGCCGCAAAAATCTGAATAGTAACCCGTCTGCTCGCCGGTTATGGTCACGCGAAGGGCGTGGTGAAACTCGTCAATCCATTGGGCATCCATCCCGAAGCCTTGCTCTTCCAGGGGGCTGATGAAGCGCGTATCATTGAGGTCCAGTTCCACAATCATGTAATGCTCACGGCCGGTTGCCTGTTTGAGCTGGTTCACCTGTTGCTTCATTTCACGCAGAATGTGGTTCGGGCTGAAGTCTTTGATGGCATGCACGGCATCCATGCGCACGGCGTCAATGTGAAAATCCCGGAACCACATCAAGAGATTCTCGATGAAGTAGTGCCGTACGCCGTCGCACCAGGCATCGTCAAAGTTCAGGGCCGGCCCCCAGGGCGTGTTGTATTTATCTGTGAAGTAGTGGCCGTAAACGCCCAGGTAATTCCCTTCGGGGCCCAGGTGATTGTAAACCACATCCAACACCACCGCCAAGCCTTTAGAATGGCAAGTGTCTACTAAATGCTGCAGGGCTTTCGGGCCACCGTAGGAATTCTGCACCGCAAACGGAAATACGCCGTCATAGCCCCAGTTTCGGTCGCCGGGGAACTGCGCCACGGGCATGAGTTCAATGGCCGTCACGCCCAGGTCCTTGAGGTAGTCAAGCTTTTCCTCTAAACCGGCAAAAGTACCTTCGGGTGTAAAGGTGCCCACGTGCAGTTCATAGAGCACATAGGTTTCCAGGTCATGGTTTTGCCAGTTTTCATCGGTCCACGCGAACTGGTCTACTTCTAAAGCCTCAGACGGACCGTGAACACCCTGGGGCTGCGACAGCGAGGCAGGGTCTGGGAATTCCTGGTCTTCGTTCAGCCTGAATTTGTACAGGTCACCGGGTTGAACTTGGTCTGTGAGCAAGTGCCAGTAGCCGTACTCTTGTTTTTTAAGCGGAATGCTGGTGTTGCCTTCGTTGAGAATAATTTCCACCAGTTCCGCCTTGGGCGCCCATAACCAAACCTCAGCTTGGCGGTTAGGCAAAAACCGGACGCCCAGTTTACGGGCCATCACATCTAGGTTATTCATTGTCGAAATGGAAAATGGGGTTCTTCAATACCAGAATAGAGCGGCCCTCCACCAGAAACTCTTCTGATGCTTTGTACACGATGGGCTCCTCTGGCTCCACCTGTTGCCGGAACGTGTCAATGCAGACCTGCCACTGCTCGCCATATTTAGCGGCCGGGGCCTTGAAGTTCAGAGAATCATGGTAGGCGTTGAAAATCACGTAAAACGAATCATCCAGCACAATTTCGCCTTTGCCGCCGCGTGAATGAACGCCCCGGCCATTCAGGAAAACGCCCAGTGATTTGGCGTGGTCCTGTTCCCAGTGTTCATATTCCATCTCCTCGCCGTTGGGCAGAAACCAGCCAATGTCTTCCAGGCCGTGGCCTTTGATGGGCTGCCCCTGAAACCAACGCCTACGGCGGAAGACCAGGTGGTTTTTCCGGAAATGGATCAGCTTTTTGGTAAAGTCCATGAGCGGCGCATCGGCGGTGGGCCAGTTGAGCCACGAGATTTCATTGTCCTGACAGTACGCGTTGTTGTTTCCGTTCTGGGTGCGGCTCATCTCATCACCGGCCACCAACATGGGTACGCCCTGCGACAGAAATAAGGTAGTCAGGAAATTGCGTTTCTGGCGGTCGCGCAGGTCAATGATCCATTGGTCATCAGTGGGGCCTTCGGCGCCGCAGTTCCAGGAGCGGTTATGGTCATCGCCGTCTTTGCTGTCTTCGCCGTTGGCCTCGTTGTGTTTTTCGTTGTAAGACACCAGGTCATGTAGCGTGAAGCCGTCATGCGCCGTGATGAAGTTGATGCTGGCCGTGGGCCGGCGGTAATCATCAAAATACAAATCAGAAGAGCCTGTGAACCGGTTTGCGAACTCGGCCAGCATGCTTTCCTCGCCGCGCCAGAAATCGCGCATGCAGTCGCGGTACATGCCGTTCCACTCGGTCCAGCCGGGCGGAAAATTGCCTACCTGGTAACCACCCTCGCCCACGTCCCAGGGTTCAGCAATGAGTTTCACCTGTGAGATAACCGGGTCCTGGTGGATGATGTCAAAGAAAGAACTCAGCTTGTCCACGCCGTGCAATTCGCGCGCCAGCGCAGAGGCCAGGTCAAACCGGAAGCCATCTACATGCATCTCCAGAATCCAGTAGCGCAGGCTGTCCATGATGAGGCGGAGCACGCTGGGCAGGTTGGCGTTGAGCGTGTTGCCTGTGCCGGTGTAGTCCATGTAATAGCGCTGGTCATCTTCCACCAGGCGGTAATAAGAAGCGTTGTCCACCCCTTTGAAAGAGAGCGTGGGGCCTTTTTCGTTGCCTTCGCCGGTATGGTTGTAGACCACGTCCAGAATAACCTCAATGCCGGCGCGGTGCAATTCCTTCACCATCTGCTTGAACTCGTTTACCTGCTCGCCCAGTACGCCAGAACTGGAATACCGCACATCTGGCGCAAAGAACCCGATGGAGTTGTAGCCCCAATAATTGGTAAGGCCTTTCTCCTGCAAGTACCAGTCGGTAATAAAATGGTGCACCGGCAACAGCTCAATAGCCGTGATGCCCAACTCCTTTAAATAGTTAATAGTGGCCGGGTGCGCAATGCCCGCGTAAGTGCCTTTTATTTCCTCGGGAATGTCTGGATGCAACTGTGTGAAGCCTTTCACGTGCGCCTCATAGATAATAGACTGGAAATAAGGGATATTGGGCGCTTTGTCGCCTTCCCAGTCAAAGCTGGCGTCTATCACCACGGCCTTGGGAATGTAGGGCGCGCTGTCCAGTTCACTGTAGCTCAGGTCTTCGTCTTCATGCCCAAACTGATAGCCAAACAGTGACTCATGCCAGTTAATGGTGCCGGCAATGGCCTTGGCGTAGGGGTCAATCAACAATTTGTGGTGGTTGAAACGGTGGCCGTTCTCCGGTTCATACGGGCCATGCACGCGGTAACCGTAGAGCTGCCCCGGGCCCAGCTCCGGAATGTAGGTATGCCAGACCTGGTAGGAGCGTTCGGTCATCTCAATGCGGACGGTCTCAATGTCTGGCTCCAGGTTGGAGAACAGGCAGAGCTCCACCTTGGTGGCGTTGTCTGCGTACAGCGCGAAGTTCACGCCATGGCCATCCCAGGTGGCTCCCAGCGGGAAGGGCTTGCCCGGATAGGTAATGGTTGTCATAAAGGTAGGGTCAGTTTCTGGTGAGGAATTTACTCATTTGTTTTCCTCGGGATTCGTGTACGGAAAACATAGCATCATGTCTATGTAGGAACCCGAGAATCTTGAAAGAGAAGTCGTTTTTCCCCAGGTTTGAAATGATTGACCAGCCTCGGCCTTATCTATAATAGAGGTGAATGATTTTTAAAAGCCGTTTTTGGGCTCCAAATTAGAAATGAAGCCGAAAACGAAAGTCCTCTTGCCGGTTCATCATCAAACGGAAATAGAGCACCGGAATCTCTCGTCTTAATGTAGAAACAAGGCAGTGCCCTGGCTCTACGCTTTGCAACCTTCTGCCCTCGCCTGCCAGGTATTACATTTTGATGGGACTAGAAAAAGTTTCCACCAGTTGACCAACGCTTACATGTTAAATTCCCGCATCAAAAGGAAAAGAGTGAATGGCCAGGTCTTTCCGTTTTCGGGCTCATTTTCAGAAATGAGCCCGAAAACGGAATTAAAATAGAAAAGCCACCGCTAGGGCTGCGGTGGCTTTCAGTTGCTTGGGTGGAGAATATCAATTAAAAAATAAATTTAGTGCTCAGGAAATTAGAGGAACCGTCACTGACAATCTGGTTGAGCAACTGCTTATTATTGTCGTTTAATTTGGTAGCCACCAAGGACCTGATGGAGAACGAGCGCAGGGCATCTACCACAGACAAGGTTCCTTCGGCGCTGTCTTTGCGGCCGGTGAACGGGAACACGTCTGGCCCGCGTTGGCACTGGCAATTTATATTCACGCGGCTCACCTGGTTCACCAAGGGGTCTATCAGACTGGAGAGTTCATGGGCATCCTGGCTGAAAACACTCACCTGCTGCCCGTGCGTGGACTCAATCAAATACTGAATAGGTTCTTCCAGGTCGTCAAAGGCCACTACCGGAATCACAGGTCCAAATTGTTCCTCGCGGTACAGTTTCATTTCCCGGGTGACCGGGTACACAATGGCAGGGTACACAAAAGACGCCACTGTGGTGCCCCCGCCCTCATTCACCACGCGTGCACCATGGGCCACGGCATCGTCAATGCACGTTTTCAGGTAGGCGGGTTTGTGCGGTTCTGGTAGCGGAGTAAGGGCCACGCCTTTCTGCCAGGGCATGCCAAAGGGCAGTTTTTCCACGGCCGCGGTTAATTGCTGCAGAAAAGCATTGACCTTGCTGCGGTGCACGAAGATGATTTTAAGTGCCGTGCAGCGCTGTCCGTTGAAAGACAAGGCGCCCAGCACGGTTTCGGCTACGGCCAGTTCCAGGTCAGCGTGCTGGGTGATAATGGCGGCGTTTTTGGCGTCTAAACCCAAAATGGCGCGCAAACGGTTGACTTTGGGGTGGAGCTTCTTCAACTCATCAGCCACTTTGCTGGAGCCTATGAGCGTGAGCACGTTCACTTTGCCAGACTGCATGAGGGCGGGCACAATGGCGTGGCCCCGACCGTAAATGGTGTTCACCACTCCTTCAGGGAAGCTATCTAAAAATGCCTGCAGCAAAGGGTAAAACAAGAGCGTACCGTGCTTGGGCGGCTTGAACAAAATGGTGTTGCCCATGATGAGCGCCGGTATAAACGTGGTGAGGGTTTCATTGAGCGGGTAATTGAACGGCCCCATGCACAATACCACGCCCAACGGCGAGCGGCGCACCTGCGCCACTATGCCTTGCTCAATCTCAAATCTGCTAGACTGCCGGTCTATGGTTTTAAGGGCGTCAATGGTGGCGTAAATGTATTCTACCGTACGGTCAAACTCTTTCACAGAATCTGCATAGGACTTGCCTATCTCCCACATGATGAGCTTTACCACCAGGTCTTTCTGGGCAATCATTTTCTGGTTGAAATTCTCCACGCAGGCAATGCGCCCATCTACGGCCATGGTGGGCCAAGCCCCGCGCCCGTTGTCATAGGCGGTAACGGCTGCGTCCAGCGCTTCCAGGGCTTCTTGCTCAGAACACACCGGGTAAGACCCAATCAGTTTGCGTTGGAAAGAACCTTCAGGTTGCGGAAAGGCCACCGGCGAGAAGACCTGGTGCACCTCGCCGTCCCATTTTTTCATGAAACCATTAGAGAGGTACTCCTTTTGGTGAATTTCCTGGGGTAAGGCAAATTCAGCGGGTACCTGGTCTTCTGGCTGAAAAATGGCCTGCAGCGCTTGCACTGAGAACTTGGGCGAGGTTTCTATTATTTCCATAAGGATATCTGGTAAAGACATCGCAATTGTAATACTTAAAATGAAATACACAAAATAATATTCCATTTAATATAAAACCAGTCTTTCATTTCACTTTTTATCATTATTAGTTATTTGGTATTAACTTTTCACAATTTGACTACTAACTATCATTCGCTTTTTCAAACTTTTGAACTGACTTTAAGCAGCACTTTTGCGTACGCACCAATACCTTGGCAGTGAGGACTGTTCTAGTAGAAAAACACGTGACAAATTCCAGAAAATACGCTTTTGCAAACATTGCTAGCAAAAGCGGGTTTTACAGAAGGCATTTGAATTATTCAAAGCAGCAATACTTAAGCAAGAAGAGGAGTTTTAAAACATGAGATTTGTACAACAAACTGGGTGTAATTTAAAGCCTTACAGGTGTTTGTTTTTATAAGATTTTTGTTTTTAAACCCCAATGGCTAACTTCGCTGCCGGGCACCAACATCTAACCAAACACTCATATATATTAACTATGTCTGAATTTGCTGAACTGATTCTGGAGGGTAAATCATACCAGTTTCCAATCATCACCGGAACTGAGAATGAGAAGGCCATTGATATCAATGCCTTACGCGCCCAAACCGGATACATTACCCTTGACTCGGGCTATAAAAATACCGGCGCCACAGAAAGCGCCATTACCTTCCTTGACGGCGAAGAAGGAATTCTAAGATACAGAGGCTACCCTATTGAGCAACTGGCCGAGCGCTCCAACTTTATTGAAGTGGCCTACCTGCTTATTTACGGCACGCTGCCCACTGAAGAGGAGTTGAACACCTTCAGCAACCAGATCAAGATTCATACGCTGGTGAACGAGGACATGCGCAAGATCCTGGACGGTTTCCCGTCTACGGCGCACCCTATGGGCATGCTGTCGGCCATGGTGAGTTCGTTGACTGCGTTCTACCCAGAGTCCTTGAACCCCAACCAAACCAAAGAGGAAATTGACCTTTCCATCATTAGATTGATGGCGAAGCTTTCTACCATTGCCGCCTGGTCTTACAAGAATTCGGTGGGTCACCCGGTAAACTATCCTAAAAACAAGCTGGACTATTGCTCCAACTTCCTGCACATGATGTTTGCGTACCCTACTGAGGAGTACGAAATCAACCCGGTGGTGGTAGACGCCCTGAACAAACTCCTGATCCTGCACGCCGACCATGAGCAGAACTGCTCTACCTCTACCGTTCGTTTGGTGGGGTCAGCTAATGCTTCTCTTTATTCTTCTGTTTCGGCGGGCATCAGTGCGCTGTGGGGACCGTTGCACGGCGGCGCCAACCAGGCCGTGATTGAGATGCTGGAGGAAATCAAAGCCGATGGCGGCGATTCTAAGAAATTCATTGAGAAAGCCAAAGACAAAAACGATCCGTTCCGTTTGATGGGCTTCGGGCACCGCGTGTACAAGAACTTTGACCCACGCGCCACCATCATCAAGAAAACCGCAGATGACGTCTTGACCGCCCTGGGCGTGAACGACCCTATCCTGAACATTGCCAAGGAACTGGAGCAAGCCGCTTTGAATGATTCTTACTTTGTGGAGCGCAAACTGTACCCTAACGTGGACTTCTACTCCGGTATCATTTACCGCGCCATGGGCATCCCAACCGAAATGTTCACGGTAATGTTCGCCTTGGGCCGCCTGCCCGGCTGGATTGCCCAGTGGAAAGAAATGCGCGAAGGCAAAGAGCCAATTGGTCGTCCGCGCCAGGTGTACACCGGTGCTACCGAGCGTGATTACGTGGAGATCAACAAGCGGTAAGGACCTGCTAATATTAGAGAAAAGGGAAGTTAAGCTCAGGCTTGGCTTCCCTTTTTTTTTGTGAAGTAGGAATTCCGTTTTCGGGCTCATTTCTGGAAACGGAGCCAAAAACGGAAATGATTTTATTTTCTGCTCTGCCGTAAGTTGATTGGGCTGTTAAGGTTATTTGTGGTAAAATATAATAAATCGTAGGTTTAAATTAGGGTATATTGTAGTTGTGCTTAATGTAAAATGAAAACCAAAACGATAATCAAGGCCTTTTCAATCTTACTCGGTATTGTCGTACTGCTATTGATTTCCATTTCATTGTTATTATGGTTAGCATTTGGTCCAATTAACTCTTCCGGAAAAATTTTAATTTCACAGAGGAACGCAATTGAATACAAAGAAATTTACAATGGCGACTTTGCCGGAGAATTTTATGATGTCACATTCTTAAAAAATGACATTAAAATTGGAAGCTATACTTTTCAAAACATGGACTGGGAAAAACATATCTTCATTGACTCTTTATCAAATAGAACCTTTGTCTTCCTCGCCGACTCTAGTCTAGATAAACAAAGATTGAATGGTTATTATCTAATTTCATTTGAATCAAACTTTAAGAACGTAATTGACTCGGTCTACAACGAAAACAAGAATTTTAATTACCAGGATAAAATGCAGGAAATAAAAAATAAGCACTAAGCACAACTTTGTATAAACATCATGCCACGGCCGACGGCCTTGCATGATGTTTATACGAAACAGTTAAATATAAATTTAAATCATTTCAACTACCTCACTATGGCCGAAAAACTAGAGACCTCTAAAACCACAGGCGCCCATGCCCAATTAGCCCGGTTAGAAGGAACCTGGGAAGGCACCGCCAGCGTCTGGTTTGACCCCAGCAAGGTGGAAGACGAGTCGCCGGTGAAGGGCACCATAAAGCCGTTGATGGACGGAAAATACATGTTGCATGAGTACCAGGGCAGCTTCGGGGGGAAGCCTATTACGGGCATGGCCCTTATTGGCTACAACCTAGACACCCAGAAATACCAGTGCGCCTGGGTAGATTCGTTTCATACGGGTACGGCCATAATGTTTTCTGAAGGCCAGAAAGCCGCGAAAGAATTGTCAGTCACAGGCAGTTACGCGTATGTGACCCCAGAAACCGAGCAACACTGGGGCTGGCGCACCACCATTGAATTTAACAACAACCAAGAATTGGTCCTCACCGCCTACAACACCTCGCCAGACGGCGAAGAAGCGAAAGCCACGGAAACGGTGTACAAAAAAGTGTTGTAAATAATCAGAAACCGAATGCAGCTTCGGTCTACTACCTGCTAACTTTTGAAATTTTACTGATTCAACCCTTCCATTATTTCCGTTTTTGGCTTCATTTTCAGAAATGAGCCCGAAAACAGGAAGTTTTTTAAAAGCCCGGTCTGCAATTTCTACAGCACCCGCAACTCAATCCGGCGGTTTAGTTGGCGATTTTCTTCTGAGGAATTGGGGGCGGCGGGTTGGGTTTGACCGTAGCCTTTGGCCTGAAACATAGCCGAAGGAGCGCCTTTAGAAACAAGATAGGCCACCACCGCTTTGGCCCTGGCCTCCGACAGTTTTTGGTTGGCGGCAGGTTGGCCCACGTTGTCGGTGTGGCCGGCTATCTCTACTTTGGCGGTGGCATTGGCTTTCAGGAACTGCAGAAGTTTATTCAACTCAGTGCAGGACTCCGGCCGAAGCGTGGCTCTGCCGGTGTCAAAGAAAAGGTTGCTGAGCACCGCTTTCGCGCCTTTGCCAATGGGTTGCAGGTAAAAATCCAGGGCCACGGGCTTGGCAGTAGCGGCCGCGGCCAAATGCCGGCTTTCCAGCACATGCCCCGGCGCCGACACGTACAAAGCGTAGCGTTGCCTTTGGTTCACCACAATGGTGTAATTTCCGTCCTCAGAGTCAGAAGAAACCTGTTGAGCCAGCACATCCAGCGAATCCAGGTCGTAGACTTGCACTAACGCTTCTAACGGTTTTTTGGAGACGGCATCAAACACGCGGCCCTGGGCAAAAGAACTCACGGTTTCGCCTTTCCAGGGGTTGGGCACCTCAAATTGGTACAGGGCCACTTCGGTTTTCCCTTTTTCTGCCGGTTGGCTGGCATAATAACCCGTCTCATTATCCGCGGAAATAAAGATGGAGCTCTCGTTGCGATGTGTGTTTAAAGGATAGCCCATGTTGACCGGAGTTCCCCAGGCACTGCCAACTTTCTTCACCATAAACAGATCCAGGCCGCCCATGCCCTGTAAACCGTTGGTGGCAAAATAAAGCGTGTTGCCGCTGGCGTGCAGAAAAGGTGAATTTTCATGGCCGCTGGTGTTCACTTCTTTCCCCAGGTTCACCGGAATTTCCCAGGTGCCATCAGCATTCTGCTGCGTGACCCACAAATCTTCCTCGCCATAGCCGCCGGTGCGGTTAGACGCAAAATATAAGGTTCGGCCATCGGCGGAAAGGCTGGGCTGTGAGTCCCAGGCGGCGCTGTTCACGTTGCGGCCCATGTTCCTGGGCTTGCTCCACTTGCTGCCCTGGCGCACACTTATGTACAAGTCACAACTGCCGTAAGAATCTTTCCGGTTGCAGGAGGTGAAGACCAGCACCCGCCCATCACCGGACATGGAGGCCGCGCCTTCGTTCAGTTCAGAGTTGATGTTGGCCGAAATGGAGACTGGGGCTTGCCACTCCCCTTTTTCGCCTTTCACGGCCAGGTACAAATCCTCGTCATCCAGAGGTCCGCTCCCGGCGCGGGCCGTGAACAGCAAGGCTTTCTGGTCGGCGGTGAGCACAGGCGAATACTGCAGCCCAAACCGATTCACCTGAGGTGAAAGCAATTTTGGCTGGAAAGTCACCGGGTTGCCAATAGCTTTCTGCGCGAAGGAGATATTTTGGAGTTGATTTTGCGCGTGGGCCAGATGCCGTTTGTTTTTACTGAGGCCCAGCAAAGTCTGGTACACCGTGGCCGCCTGTTCATACTGTCCGCGCTCAAACGAAAGGTCGGCAAAAGTCAGGTATTCGGCGGCCAGGGCAGGATCTGGGGTAAGGGCCGGCAAGCCTTTGGTATAATACTGGAAGGCCTGGTCTTCCTGCTGCAGAATTTTGTACAACCCGGCGGCCCGGACGTAGGCCAGCGCAAACGCCGGGTCTTTGGCAATGGCCTCATTATATGCCTCCAGCGCTTTCTGGAAATTGCGGGCCTGGGTAAACCTAATGCCTTCGTCGTAGGCTTTTTTGGCCCGGGCATTCTGGGTCTGCCCCGTAGTAATGGTCTGCGCCTTAACCTCCCCGGTTCCGGTTTGTACAATCACTACCAGAAGAAAGAGAAGGAGCCGGAACCAGTGCATGGATTAAGGAATATTCAGATACTTATGCGTTTGTAACGAAACGTTCCATTTAGGGTTTTCTTTTACATACTCCACAATCAAAGGCATAATCTGGCTGGCCTTGCTCCATTCTGGCTGCAGATACAAACGCGTGCCCGCGGTCACGTTGGCGGCATGTTCTTCTGCCCAGGCAAAATCACTTTTATTGAAGATAATCACTTTCAACTCGCCGGCGTGGGGCAACACATTAGGGTGCGGCGCTTTGAATTTCTTAGGCGACAGGCAAACCCAATCCCAGAGTCCGCTCAAAGGATAAGCCCCCGAGGTCTCAATAAAGGTCTGGATTCCGCGTTTCTGCAGTTCCCCCGTGAGGTAGTCCAGGTTGTACAGCAACGGTTCGCCGCCGGTGACCACTACTGCTTTGCCGGGGTACTTCACGGCCTGCTGCACAATCCAATCGGTGTCGGTGAGTGGGTGCAGCGTGGCGTCCCAAGATTCTTTCACATCGCACCAGTGGCAACCAATGTCACAGCCGCCCAACCTAATGAAGTAGGCCGCTTTGCCGGTATGGTAGCCTTCGCCCTGAATGGTGTAAAAATGCTCCATGAGCGGCAACTTGGTGCCGTCTGCCGGAACCGTATGAATAGAAGCGGTTTTTATTTGTAAGATATCTTCCAACGTCTTAAAAGCTAAGGATTTCCGTTTTTGCCTTCATTTTCAGAAATGAGCCCGAAAACGGAAAATGGTACACTCCACAACAAGCACCCATAACCAGAAGTTGCGTGCCTGGAAGTTAAATCAGATTTAAATCAGCAGCTTGCGGGCCTTGTACTTGAACGGAAGTGCAAAGATACAACATTGAAACTGTTACGCCTTCACTAGTATGGAATTCATAAGAACAAGTGTTAGTTTATAAAAATATTTAATATTTCATGACAATGTTTTAACTATTTTTTAGATATTGCCCCTGTCTATGAAACAAATCAGCAACGCAGCTATCCCTTTCTTCGCTTTTCCGCTGGGCTCTCACCCGGGGGCTGCCTGTGTTGTGACTTCGTTTACGGGTACTACCATTATTACCACCCCAACGGGGGTGCTGCATTACATATCGTCCATTCATTATAGCCATTTTGGCTTTCTGCGCCTGTCTTAAGGGTGCTACTCTCTTTCAATTATTAGTTCATCTTAAAAACCATTTGTCATGTTGGTTTTAAAATTTGGGGGCACCTCTGTGGCCAACCCAGCCGCCATCCGTCAACTGATCTCCATCTTGCAGGACAAAGGCACCTCCAAGCCCAAAGTGGTGGTGGTCTCCGCCATGTCCAAAGTCACCGACCTCTTGATTAGCCTGTACCAGAAAGCGGCCGTGCAAGACCCTACCTACCTGGAACTACTGCTGCAACTAGAGCAAAAACACCTGCAGGCCATTGTAGAGTTGGTGCCCATGAGCCAGCAGATAGACATCATGGGCCGCGTAAAAATGATTTTCAGGGAATTGGAAGATGTCTGCCGCGGAATATATCTGCTGGACGAACTTAGCGACAGCACCAAGGCGCGGGTCATGGCCTACGGCGAGCGCTTGTCCTCGGCTATTGTCTCGGTGGCCTTTCAGCACCACGGCTTGCCCAACACGCTGGTAGACAGCCGCGACTACATTGTCACAGACGCCACTTTCCTAAACGCCAAGGTAAACCTTAAAAAAACATACCAGAACATGCAGGTCTTGCCCAAGGCTGATTTGCTGGTGGCGCCCGGGTTCATTGCCAGATCTTCTGAAGGTAAAACCACCGTGCTGGGCCGGGGCGGCTCTGATTTCACGGCCTCCTTGTTTGCCGCCGGCCTGCAGGCCGACTTGCTGGAGATCTGGTCAGACGTAGACGGCATGTACACCACAGATCCGCGCAAAGCCGCCGCTGCTTTCTCCATTGAGGAACTGAGCTATGAAGAAGCCATGGAACTGGCCTATTTTGGCGCTAAGGTCTTATACCCGCCCACCATTGCGCCCTTGGTGGCCGCCAAGATTCCGTTGGTCCTCAAAAACACCTTCAATCCGGGCCACAAAGGCACGCTGATTTCCCATGCACCGGTGCCAACCAGCCAAGTGGTGAAAGGCATTTCCTGCATAGACCAGATAGCGGTGCTCACACTCAGCGGCAGCGGCATGGTGGGCGTGCCCGGCGTGGCCATGCGCATGTTCAAAGCCCTGGCTCTGGAAAGCATCAACATCTATTTCATCACGCAATCTTCTTCAGAGCAGAGCATTACTGTGGGCTTGGCAGAGGCCGAAGGCCAAAAAGCGGTCCAGGCAGTCAATCAAGAATTTGCAGACGACATTGCGCAGGAATTGGTGAACCCCATCAGTCTGGAAGTGCCCATGAGCATTGTAGCCCTGGTAGGCAACGGCATGATTCAGCAGCCCGGCATTGCCGGCAAGGCGTTTTCACTTTTGGGCGAACATAAAATCAACATCAGAGCCATTGCCCAGGGCGCCACCGAACGCATCATATCGGTGGTGCTGCGCACCGAAGATGCCCATAAAGCCGTCAATCTGTTACATAACCGCTTTTTTCTGACCGTTCCCCAAAAACCTGAGCCTGCGCTGACCTAACCTACCCATACATGAACCACCCTGAATTTATAAAAGTATTTGCCCCGGCCACCGTAGCCAACGTCTGTTGCGGCTTTGATGTGCTGGGCTTTGCCCTGGAAGCCCCCGGCGACGAGGTTTGGGCCCGAAAATCAGAAACACCGGGCATCACCATTACTGCAGTGGCCGGCGCCCAGGGTTTAACCGCCAACCCCCAGGAAAACGTGATTGGCGTGGTGGCCCAGAAAATGCTGGAAGCCCTTGATTTGTCTATTGGCCTGGAATTGCAACTGCACAAGGGCATGCCCGTAGGCAGCGGATTGGGCAGCAGCGCCGCCTCCTCGGCGGCAACGGCCTTTGCAGTGAATGAAGTGCTGGGCAAACCGTTTTCCACCCAGGACCTGGTAATTTTTGCCATGGAAGGCGAACGAAAAGCCTCCGGCTCCGCGCACGCCGACAACGTGGCCCCGTCTCTGTTGGGCGGGTTTGTGCTGGTTCGGTCGTATGAGCCGCTGGATGTGGTGCCGTTGGGCGTGCCAGTGGACTTGTATTGCACGGTACTCTATCCGCAGATTGAACTTAAAACCTCTCTGGCCCGAAGTATTTTACGCCAGGAAATTCCGCTCAAGAAAGGCATCAAGCAATGGGGCAACCTGGCCGGGCTCATGGCCGGGCTCCTGCTGAAAGACTACGCCCTCATAGGTAGAAGCCTGCACGACGAAATCTTTGAACCGGAGCGCAGCGTGCTCATACCATTGTTCAAAGAAGTGAAAGCCGCCGCCTTGGCCGCCGGGGCCTTGGGTTGTGGCATTTCCGGGTCTGGGCCCAGTATTTTTGCCTTATCTGCTACCAAGGAGCAAGCCGAAGCCGCGCGGAAGGCCATGGAAACCGTGTACCTGGGCAGCGGCATTGAAACCAAATCCTATGTCTCCAAGGTGCCTCCGCAAGGAGTTCGCCTGGTAAAATCACCAGCTTTACAACCTGTCACGCATGAACTTTTATAGCACCAACGGCTCCGCCGCTGCCGTCCTGAGTTTTAAAGAAGCGGTCTTGAAAGGTCTCCCCGAGGACCAAGGACTGTTTTTTCCGGAAGAAATTCCCGTGTTGCCCCAGACTTTTTTTGAAGCCCTCCCCCACTTACTGCTTCCGCAGATTGCCGTGCAGGTGCTCAAACCCTTTGTGCAGCCAGATATTTCTGCGGAGCAACTGACCCGCATCTGTGAAGAAGTTTTCACGTTCCCCATTCCATTGGTGGAAGTACAGCCGGGCCTGCACGCGCTGGAATTGTTTCATGGGCCAACCTGCGCATTCAAAGACGTGGGCGCGCGATTCATGTCACGATGCCTGCAACTGTTCGCGGATCCCAGTCAGCCGGTCACGGTGCTGGTGGCCACATCAGGAGATACGGGCAGCGCGGTGGCCAACGGCTTTCTGGGTCTGGAGAACATAGACGTGGTAGTCCTATATCCGCAGGGCGGCGTGAGCCACATCCAGGAAATGCAGTTCACTACGCTGGGTCAGAACATTAGCGCCGTGGCCGTGGATGGCACGTTTGACGATTGCCAGCGCCTGGTGAAACAAGCCTTCTCAGACCAGGAACTAAACCAGGTGAGAAACCTTTCCTCGGCCAACTCCATCAACGTGGCGCGCTGGTTGCCGCAGATGATCTATTATTTTCACGCCTACGGGCAATGGAAACTAAAATATCCGGCAGCAACAGAACTCACGGTGGCGGTGCCCAGCGGGAACTTCGGGAATTTGGCTGCGGGGCTTTTGGCGAGGCAAATGGGCCTGCCCATCTCCACGTTCATAGCGGCCACCAACCAAAACCACGTGGTTCCTCAGTATTTAGAGACCGGCCACTATCAACCTGCGCCGTCGGTGGCTACCATTGCCAATGCCATGGATGTGGGCGCGCCCAACAATTTCCCGCGCATTCAGCATTTGTTTCAGCATGAGTTAGAAGCCCTGCAAAAAGTAGTGAAAGGGTTTTGGGCCGATGATGCCACCATCAAAAAAATCATCAAAGACGTGCACGAAAACCAGGGCTACCTTTTAGACCCGCATGGTGCTATTGGTTACCTGAGCTTGGTGGAAAACGCAGATTACGGACCAGCCCACGGCATTTTTCTGGAGACAGCGCACCCCGCCAAGTTTAAGGCCACCATGGAAGAAATTCTGGAGCAAGAGATTCAGTTGCCAGAGCAATTGAAAGTGTTTGAGGGCAGGCAGAAACAAGTCACCCTCCTCCCGAACGACTACCAGGAACTAGCGCTTCTGCTACGGCAGCAGCACAAAGAAGGCACCTTGTAACCTTCCGTTTTCGGGCTCATTTCCAGAAATGAGCCCGAAAACAGAATTTACGGAAGACGCCCGGATGAGCTGCGCGCACTTCCAGGTTATACACATTTCTTGATTTTGGTAAACTGACTGTTTCCGGCTTTTTAGAAATTCCATTTCACAGTTTTGGCTTTATTTCTAATTTAAAGCCCAAAAACGGCAAGGCCTCCCGTCTTTATTTAAGGGAGGCCTTGCCGTTTTCTACGTTGTGTAGCGCTAGGAATACACTTCTTTCTTGGCGGCTCTAAGGGTATTTTTCAAAAGCATGGAAATGGTCAAAGGGCCAACGCCGCCCGGAACCGGGGTAATGTAGCTGCACTTGGGCGCCACGCTGTCAAAATCCACATCGCCGCGCAGTCTCCAGCCGCGGGCACGGCTGGCGTCTGGCACGCGGGTGGTGCCCACGTCAATGACCACGGCGCCTTCCTTCACCATGTCGGCGGTGATGAGGCCCGGTCTTCCGACGGCTACAATCAGAATGTCGGCCTGGCGGGTATGGCTGGGAAGGTCCACGGTGTTGCGGTGGCAGATGGTCACGGTGCATTCACCGGGAAGGGTGCATTTGCTCATGAGAATGCTGATGGGCGTGCCCACAATATTGCTTCGGCCTACCACCACGCAGTGCTTGCCTTTGGTGTCAATGTGATAGCGCTCCAACAGCTGCATGATGCCGTACGGCGTAGCCGGTAAATAGGCCGGCAAGCCCGCCACCATGCGCCCCACGTTCACGGGGTGAAAGCCGTCTACGTCTTTTTTATAGTCCAGCACCTCTAAAACCTTGTCTGAGTTGATGTGTTTGGGCAGCGGCAATTGTACAATGAGGCCGTCAATCTCGGGGTTTTGGTTGATCTCCTCAATCTTGTCCAGCAGTTCCTGTTCGGTGATGTCCTCGTTATAATGCAGCAAGGTAGACCCGAAGCCCACGCGCTCGCAGGCCAGCACTTTGTTGTTCACGTAGGTCATGGAACCGCCGTCTTGCCCCACCAGAATGGCGGCTAAGTGCGGGGCGCGCTGGCCGTTGGCTTTGAGTTGGGCCACCTCGGCGGCAATTTCAGATTGAATGTCTTCAGAGGTTTTCTTTCCGTCTAAAAGGGTCATGATCAGGAGAAATGGAAGAATGGAACAAGGCTCAAAAGTACAAGCCCAAACGGTAATCGCCTTGTAATTTTAAAGAAATTTAAGAAAGTGGACCATTTGTTTCTATTTCGATTCATGCTCCGGGGAAATGACATTCGCACTAAAATTCCGTTTTTGGCTTCGTTTCTGGAAATGAGCCCGAAAACGCCTCTGTGGATTTACTAAGCGCGCGGCAACTTTTATCCGAAATGGCTACCTTACAGGCCAAACCTTCCTTCTTCAACACACCGCTATGGCCACCTACCAGGAAATCTTTGAGAACAACCGCCAGTGGATTGCCCAGAAAACCGCTACCAACGCCGATTTCTTCCAGCAGCTGGCCAAAGACCAAAACCCCGACTATCTCTACATTGGCTGTTCAGACAGCCGCGTGACCGCCGAGGAAATGATGGGCCTGGGCCCCGGCGAAGTCTTTGTACACCGCAACGTGGCCAACCTGGTGAACAACGTGGACCTTAACGTGATGTCGGTGCTGAATTATGCCATTAAACACCTCAAGGTGAAGCACATCATTGTCTGCGGCCATTACAACTGCGGCGGCGTGAAGGCGGCCATGCAACCCAAAGACCTGGGCATTCTCAACCCGTGGCTGCGCAACATCAGAGACGTGTACCGCCATCACAAAGCCGAACTAGACGCAATCACCGATGAGGAGAAGCGCTACGAACGCCTGGTGGAACTGAACGTGGTGGAGCAATGCACCAACATCATCAAAACCGCCGCCATGCAGGTAAGTTACCAACAAAACGGCTACCCAGAAGTCCACGGTTGGGTTTTCGATCTGCACACCGGCCACATTGTGGACCTGGAAATAGACTTCAAAAACATACTCCAGGAAATCAAAGCCATCTACAACCTGACGGATAATTAATGGTTGATTGATGATATTTATTGATGAAGGCTGTTCTTCTCACCAATGTCATCTTGGAAAGGTCTTGTGTGCGAAGTAGAGAGTATGTACTAAAAGATACTACAGTTTGCCACCAAGATCCCTCTCGCCCTTGTTGGTGTTATCAGCCACAAGCATAATAGCTCCTGCCGTTAGGTTTGTTGGTGATTACACCAACAAAGGCGAGAGGTCCTTTCATGATGACAGAAGAAAAAAGGTTGTGAAGGAAATCTAAGGATTTATACTTCCGTTTTCGGGCTCATTTCTGAAAATGAAGCTGAAAACGGAAGTCTTATTCATGGTAATCAACAGCCACAGCAGGTATTGCCCTGGGTTGGGCATTAATATAATCAAACAAAGAATCTAACTCTGGTCTTGCCAAGGCAAAAGACGGCATTTGTTGCTGGGCAAATGTATTGAAAACAGCTACGGCCGCGGAGTCTTTCTTCTCAATCATTTCTGAGGAACTCAGCACGAAGGCGTACACCCATTCTTTAGAGTGCCGCTCCATCACGCCCGCCAACCCCGGCCCAACAATTACCTCGGTACTTAAAGAATGGCATTGCGTGCAGTTATTCTGAAACAAAGCCCTGCCTGTTACATTATGGATTACCTCCTCTTGGTAGACAATGTCATAGAAAGGTTGCTCTACAGTTGCACACCACGGTTCAATTTCACCAGTTAAAGAATCTTTATCTGTCACAAGTTGAAAAGCCAGAAACCCAACAACTGCAGTAACTGAAAGAACAGCAGTGTTCAATAGCCAGGCAGCAACTTTCAGCTTTTTCTGGAACATGGACAGTTGAGGTTGAACATGTGTTAAATGTAAACAAAAAACCCGATGCCTGCGCACCGGGTTTTAAAAATCAATCCAATTTCAACACTGCTAAAAATGCTTCCTGCGGAATCTCCACGTTGCCTACCTGGCGCATGCGTTTCTTTCCTTTCTTCTGCTTTTCCAGGAGCTTCCGCTTACGGGAAATGTCACCGCCGTAGCATTTGGCCAATACGTTTTTGCGAAGGGCTTTCACCGTCTCACGGGCAATGATTTTCTGACCGATGGCGGCTTGAATGGCAATCTCAAACATCTGGCGTGGCAGCAACTCCCTTAGTTTCTCACAAAGGCGCTTGCCCCAGTCATAGGCTTTGTCGCGGTGCACAATGGCGCTTAGGGCATCTACTTTCTCGCCGTTGAGCATGATGTCCAGTTTGACCATGGTTGATTCCCGGAACCCGATTAATTCATAGTCCAGGGAAGCGTAGCCGCGGCTGATGGTTTTCAGTTTATCGAAGAAATCGAATACAATTTCGGCCAGCGGCATTTCAAACACCAGCTCCACACGGTCTGAGGTCAGGAAGTTCTGGTTCTTGAGAATGGCGCGTTTGTCCATGCACAACGAGATAATGGCCCCAATGTATTCTGACTTAGAGATGATCTGCGCTTTGATAAACGGCTCCTCAATGCGGTCAATAAAGTTAGGCTCCGGCATTTCTGACGGCGCATTCACTTTGATTTCGCCGTCTTTGGTGGTGAAGGCCTTGAACTGCACGCTGGGCACCGTAGTGATCACGGTCATGTCAAACTCGCGCTCCAGACGCTCCTGCACAATCTCCATGTGGAGCATGCCCAAGAATCCGCATCTGAACCCAAAGCCCAACGCCGCCGAGGTTTCCGGTTCCCAAACCAATGATGCATCGTTCAGCTGCAACTTCTCCATGGAAGAACGTAGTTCCTCGTACTCCGTGGTTTCTACCGGGTAAATACCGGCAAATACCATCGGTTTTACTTCCTCAAAACCTTGAATCTGGATGGTGTCTGGATTGGCGGCGTGCGTGATGGTATCGCCTACTTTTACCTCTTTCGCGTTTTTAATGCCCGAGATGAGGTAGCCCACATTGCCGGCACCCAGCACATCGCGGGGTTC